>JAIDFQ010000001.1 GCA_029054245.1 Lachnospiraceae bacterium
TTGTGAAGGAAGTCTTCGCTGGAGCAGTTACGGGAGGACTTGCGAGTACGGCTTTTTATGGCGCTGGTAAGGCGGTTCAGGCACTGAAGGGGAGTATACTGAGTAATAAGAGTGGTACTAGAGAAACTTTATATATACCAAATGATAACGAAGGAAATCCAATACCATTAAATAAGCAAAGAGTAAATGGACAAGATATTCCGCTACCAGATCCAGCGGCAGAGGGTCGACCACATACTGTTTTAGGTGGAAAAGTAAGTTCAGAAACAGGAGAGATATATAGACAGTCAGCTACTTTTCCTAGTGGAACATGGCCAACAGTAAATGGACACGATGTCCCTTGGAGTGAAGTGCATTGGACTGATCATGGAACACCATATCATCATACTAATCCACATCAGCACATTTTTGAGTACAATCCTGATAAAGGTGGATGGATTAGGAAAGGTCCTACAATATTTGAGTCATGAGAAAAGAGGAAAGAAGATGGATTATGTGTTAGATATTATTATTCCAAAGAAGGAAGTAGAAACTGTGAAACTTAATGAGAAACTGATTGAATGGGGGGGTAATACTTATTCGTGTGAACCTCCACAATATGTTACAGATACCGACATTATTTTTGAACAGATTGAAAATGTACAGTATTTTAATAAGATAATAGGAGAACTTAAAAATGACACTATTGTATTACATTTAAAGAGAGATATACTTTTTGATTTGGAATATGCAATTAATAATGATGAATCAACATTAAAAGAAAACAAATTACTTAGTTTTTTGGAAGAGCTAATTAATTTAAGTGAGTTTTATATTCTAATGGTTCGAGAGGATGAAAATGTAAAAGAACGTTATAGAATTTCAACAAAAGAAGAAATTAGTATTAGATTATCCGACAGTCTAAGATGGTCTAATCCTAAGGATGTTTTGTTATTTAAAAAAAGGGAAAGTTGATTTATAGTCATTTCTTGCAATGATTTTTAACACTTTCGTTGACAATCCCTAAATGCCATGTTACAACTGGCACTGCCGGAGGGGATAAGGAAAGAAATTCGCTTATGCTTAATTGAAAACACAATATTAGCGGTATTTTTAAGACTAGGAATAGTCTTGAAATACCGCTGATTTTCTGTTTGTTCTTATAAAATAATTGCATTTAGCAATGAATACTTTTTCCTTATAATTTACGGGAAATAGTTTCTAATACACTGAACC
Source organism: Lachnospiraceae bacterium (assembly GCA_029054245.1). GTDB lineage: Bacteria > Bacillota > Clostridia > Lachnospirales > Lachnospiraceae > Suilimivivens. The sequence goes on from JAIDFQ010000001.1 coordinate 1,216, forward strand.
AGCTTGTAAACAAGACAAAAGATGGTGTACAGTATAGTCATGGCTACGACAGATGTGGCAACCTGATTAAGGAGCACCGCGGGGAAGTACAGACCCGTCAGTATACCTATGATGCGACCAATCATATAACGCTGGGGAAGAACCTTGAAAACGGAACACAGACAGAGTACGCTTACAACGCCCTGTACATGCGCATTAAGAATACGGGGCAGAGTTGCCCGGAGTAGAGGCGGTAACTGTGGCAGCAGTGGAAAAGATGTATTTCCAGCCGGATTTCTACGGAAGTCCACTGTTCGCATCGAACGGGCAGGGACAGGTCTTAAGATATGCGGAGCGGAACATATGGGAGACTTGAAACAGCTTGCGGACAGCGGATTGAATGGTTACAGCTACTGTTACAGTGATCCGGTGAATTACAATGATTCTACAGGCGAGACACCAAGTAACGTGATTGGAGGTAGATAAATGTGGAAAGATGATGATAGGATAATGAATATATTAGACAGCGTGGAGATCAAAGAAAAAAAGCAGTTTCCTGTAATTTGCCCTATATGTGGAAAAAGAGAAGGACATTTATATTTTCATAAATATAATAGCAATGAAAACGCAGGTGGAATGTGGACGTGGTGTAGTGCATGTAAGCATAGTGCGCACGCGCGCTTTAAGTTGCCTGAATGGTGGAAAAACTTAGAAATAATTAATTTTCATGAATTAGTAAGTTGCCCGGATTATCTTGAAAAGAATAAAGTAATTATTGATGAGTGGATTAATAAATTGATGTAATATGTGGTAGATGGAAAAGAAGCGAAGATGATGTACAGTATAGTTATGGTTGCGGCAAACGTGGTAAAAAAAGATAATTTATAAGGCAATTGATGAAGTTAGAGAATGTAAAAATATTTATTTATTAGGGGAACATATAAGATATGGAGTGGAAAATAAAAATTTTAATCTGTTGCATGGTTGGGATAATAGTTTTTCTTCCAGTTATCATTGCGGTGAAATATGACAAGAAATATCGGTATTTACATTGGTGCGAAGATGGCTTTGTTGCACGTCAGCCAGGAGAATTTTTTTTATTATCTATACCTTTTATTATCTTTAATCTAATCAGAGATTCATTTGGAAGGAACGAAACGTATTTAATCCGGGATATTACAAAAGTTCAAGAAAAAGAAGGTTATGTTATTTTGTATTCAGGAAGCACAAAAATTGCTAAGGTAGCAAAAAGTAGCGAAAATTTTCTTCTTTTACAGGAAAGGCTGCTATATGAAGGTATATGCAGAACGAATAGTTAATTTTATTAAAAAGGTTATTATTTGAAAATCGTCACTTTTAAAGGTGGCGGTTTTTTAATATTCAAATCTGGTTAAAAACCACCCCGTCTCACCCAAATGAACTATAGGTAATACAAATTTCCAGTACTTTTAATCCAAAATCCAATTTTTTTGTCGAATAAGCAGTTTTTATGTTTACATTTAAAATAAAGCTCCTCTTTAAAAAAATAAGGAGGGGTGGATATGCTGTACGAATTAATAAACAGTGTACAAAGTAACGACAAAAATGCAATGACGGAATTGATTGAAAGGTTCCAGCCGCTGCTTAGAAAGTATGCAGCAAAATTAAACTATGAGGATGCTTATGAGGACTTGACGCTTTACTATATCGGATTGATTAAGTCGCTCAATTTAAAAAAGTTAATTTGCACGAAAGACGAAATTATCGTGTCATACATAAATGTCTCCATTCAAAATTTTTATAAAAAGACAATAACAAAAATAATTAAGAGTAAAAAAGAAATTGCGCTATCAGACCTTACTAACGAGCAGATGTATTATGTGAATGTAAAGACTGCAATAGAGGACGAGACCGACCTTTTCATGGAACTTGGGCTTAGAAAGGTACTCAATGACAATGAATGTCAAATTATTTATCTTATTTATGTAGAAGGATATACGACTTCAGAAATTGCCAGGCTATCGAACAAATCCAGACAGGCAGTAAACCAGTTAAAGAATCGGGCGCTAAAAAAGATAAAAAAATCCCTGAACCTATTTACTATTTTCTAAAGCCCTACTCATTACTATTAAAACCAAAAGACAAAAGAAAACCGCAGAGTCTTAATGGTGATGAAAGGGGTGTAAGACATGGGAGAAACGGAAATTGCGGTGAGGGTAGAGGTCCACGAGCATGAAATAGAATCGCTTAAGTATCGGGTCAACGATTTAGAAGCGCAGAGCAAAGCCATACAGGAGCTTGCCATATCGGTAAACAGGATGGCAGTCAGCATGGAAAATATGCTGCAGGAGTTGAACCGGCAGGGGGAGAGACTGGAGGCGTTAGAGCGGGTACCGGCGGAGACGGGAAAGCTTTTAAAGACAGCAATCATTACGGCGTTGACAGGCAGTATCGTAGGCGCTGTTATGACGGCAGTATTGACCCTATTTTAGAATTGGAGAGAGGATTGATAGACTATGGAAAACAAAAAAATAACAAATTGGTTTAAGGCAGCAGGTGTCAGAGCGGTAAAGACGATGGCACAGACGGCGGCAGCAACGATCGGCACAGCAGCCGTAATGGGGGATGTAAACTGGATGATGGCATTATCGGCAGCGTTGCTGGCAGGTGTGCTTTCCCTGCTTACATCTGTTGCAGGGCTGCCGGAACTAAAAATAATGTGAAAGCGAGGGCGTTATGAGAGTTGGGATAAACTGCGGACACACCGTTAGCGGACCTGGAAGCGGAACCAATGGACTGATAGCAGAGTCTGAGCACACAAGGCGTGTTGGATATTTCTTGATGAAGCTGTTAAAGGAAAAGGGTATTGAAACAATAGACTGTACAGTAGATAAGGCGCAATCGCAAAAGCAGTATCTTATGGAAGTGGCAGAGGCTGCAAATAGCCAGGATTTAGACTGGTTCATCAGTATTCACTTCAACGCTTCTATTATGCACACAGGGCATGGGGTGGAAATATTTACTTACGACGGATGCAAATATAGGGAAGCGCTTTGCATCTGCAGCAATATTGCCGACCTTGGATTTACGAACAGGGGAATAAAAAAGGGAAATCACTTATATGTGATTCGCGGGACGAAGGCAAAGGCGATGCTGGTGGAAGTTTGTTTCTGTGACAATCAGGAGGATGTGGATTTATATGGAAGAACAGGAGGAGAAGGTGCGGTGGCGCAGGCGATAGCAAATGGCATTTGCGAATGTGGGTCTGCGAATAATCTGCCTTTTGAAGAGTATGTGGGACAGATTGCCCAAAAGGATTGGGCAAAACGAAAAATCATGCTTCCTTCTGTGGTGGTGGCGCAGGCAATAAAGGAATCCGCAAGAGGAACTTCAGAACTGGCACAAAAAGCCAATGCTTTGTTCGGCATAAAGAAAAATGGATGGACAGGCAGGACTTATATAAAAGAAGCAGTGGAGCAGCGTGCGGATGGCAGCTATTATACCGTTGACCAGACACAGTGGCGGGCATATGAAAGCTGGGAGCAGTCTATTTTAGATCATAATGATTATATAGCCACAAGGCGGATGGAGGGAGGTAGAAGACTGCGTTACGAACCGGTGATTGGGTGTGAGAATTATGTACTTGCCTGTCAGTATCTGCAAGAATGCGGCTATGCGACTGCACTTAATTATGCCGAATCTCTAATTAATGATTACATAGAAAAATACAATTTGATTCGGTTTGACAATTTATAAAAATATGCAATAAGCATACCAACAGTTAATGTAACTTCCTTATGGTTTCTGTATGACTAAGGACTCGTAGGATAAACTAATTGTATGTTACAGCAACTGGTAGGGGTGATTCTATGGATATGTCAAGCATTGGTAAAAACATCAGAAAGAAGCGTCTGGCAAAGTCTTGGAAACAGGAGGTCCTGGCAAACAAAGTGGAAGTGACCGTCACCTATATCGGTATGATAGAGCGGGGAGAAAAAGTCCCTAAGCTAGAAACCCTTATACGGATCATCAATGCGCTGGGCGTCACCTCAGATGAAATCCTAGAGGGCGTCATAAACAGGGGATATGAGGTCAGGATGTCAGAATATATGGATAAGATCGGCAGACTGCCTAAGGAGGAACAGAACAGGATTTTTGATATACTTGATGTTATGCTGGAACATAGGGGCAGGAATCAGCCTTAAAATACAATTGGAAACAGAAGATAAATGTACGCGGGGATGAAATATGTACAAAATAGCGATATGTGAAGATGATATAAATTATATCGTCTTTTTAAAGAAGATGCTTTTGAAGATTGAAGGCATGGATGAAAGTACCGTATTATTTTATGATTTTCTTTCCGGCGAGGAGCTCCTTTTTAGCACATCAATGGACTTTGATCTGGTCATACTGGATATCCAGATGGGCAGTCTGGATGGTTATGAGACAGCAAGAAAACTAAGAGAAATCGACAGAAACATGCTCCTCGTATTCTGTACAGGAAAAGTAGAACCTGCGGCAGAACACTTTAGGGTGACACCGTACCGCTATCTTTTGAAAAGATATACAGATGATGAGATGCTGCTGGAGATGAAGGACATTGTAGATAAGATGAAGGAGCAAAAAAGCTATCCCTATGTTATGTGCAAATATACCACGGGGAAAGACCAGATCAGGGTGTATCCCGAATCTATTTTGTATATTGCAATCAGGTATGGGAACAGTGAAGTATTTGCCTGCGGAAAGTTAAAAGAACAGTTTCCCAATGAGATACTGAGAACAGGCATGAGCCTGAATGCCGTTTATGAGATATTTAACGAGAGCTGCGGATTTATAAGGGCGCACAATAGTTATATTATCAACATGGCATATATCGTGGAAACTGATACACAGAGTGTGAAGCTGTCAGACGGAACGACGCTGACGATTGCTAGGTCACGTTCCAGGGAGTTTCAGAGAGCGTTTGCCGGATTCTTGGCAACGAAATACAAGAGGTGAGAGAAGTTGGGTGAAATATATAGGCTGGTGCAGGTCTTCGTCTGCATTTTTGAAGTTTATCTGATGTTTGATTTCT
>JAIDFQ010000010.1 GCA_029054245.1 Lachnospiraceae bacterium
CCGTTAATTTGTTCCGCCAGATGTTTTCTGGCATCTTCTATTATATATCTTTTCTTCATAATATACTGCTCCAATCGGTAGGATTTACACTCCAAATAGAATTATATTCTATCTCCACCAATTGTGCAAACTAAGAAAAGAGCCAATACCTTATCAAACAAAGTATCGGCTCAATATACATTTCCTCACTCTATTTTGTTTCCGGCATCTTGCGAAATTCTGAAAGCATCATCAACACAGTAATCACAACCAGAACCGCATCGGTCAGGGCAATCGCCAGCCAGACACCACGAATCCCCATACCGCCAACCATCGGCAAAACCACACAAAGCGGGATAAATAAAATAATCTGCCGGAACAATACTAACCAAGTAGCCTTATTCGCCTTTCCCAATGACTGGAACAGCGTTACCGCAATCAGGAAACTTCCCTGTAAAATATAGGTACTGAACATAATCCGAAAATTGGTTGCCCCCGAAGCTGCCACGCCCGGTGTTGTAATAAACATGGAAAGCACCTTATCTGGGAACAGTTCAACCGGAATGTAGAACAGTAAGGACAACACTGTTGCCGCCGTAATGAATACGCCTGTCAATTTCTTTACCCGGTCATAATCTTTCGCACCGTAGTTTGTCCCTGCGGCTGGCTGAAATCCCTGACTGATACCCCAAAGAGGAACAAACGAGAAGTTCCAGAAACGCAGCGCAGCTCCTAACAATATCTGCGAATTTTCCCCACCATACACAGATGCCACACGATAAATCACTGTCTGCTGTACCAGTGTCAAAACCTGCATCAGCAAAGCGGAAACCCCAACCGCCAGAACCTGCGGCAGTAATTCCCCGTCAATATGTATCCGTCCGATTTTTACATTTACGCTTTTCTTCTTAAAGTACCATAACGTAATCACCGCCTGAATGAACTGTGAAAAAATCGTTGCATAAGCAGCCGCTTCCACTCCCAATCCGTAAGGCTTTAAAACCGTAATAAAAATCGGATCGAGGATAATGTTCAGGATTGCTCCGCTTGCTATAATAGCCATTGCCTTTTTAAGCTGCCCTTCCCCACGAATAACCATATTAGCGCTCTGGAAGAAGTTTACAAACAGGCTTCCCGCAAACACAATACGCAGATATTTTTCCGCATAGTTCAGGATATTATCGCTGGCACCTGCCAGAGATAAAAGCTGGCGGGTAAATACCATACCTATCACAGTGTAAATAACAGACAGCAGAAGCACCATTGCAATCAGATTTCCCATAATCTTTTTTATGGTATCCTGATCTTTCTTGCCAATCGCACGAGATAGCACCGAAGCAGAACCTACTCCCAACATCGCCGCTGAACCCGCATTGATGAGCGTAAACGGATAAGATACGGATACCGCCCCCATTTGCGCTGCGCCTACCATCTGCCCTACAAAAATGGAATCCATCATGTTATAAAGCCCTACAACCACCATGCCAAGAACCGCAGGTATACTAAGCTCCAGCATGAGGGAAAACGGACTTTTCGTCAATAATTTTGTCCTTGTATCAAGTGACTGTTTCATCACGTTTCCTCCTAGTATAATAATGATGTAGTCAATCAAGACTACTCGGTCAATAAGTTTCTATATACCAGATAACAGAAGAAGGTATTCTTCCTTCATCAGATGTTATCCATAAATAATTATCATGTCTGACGGTTCCTGATAGACACCAGATGAAACATAAGGTATTATCTCTTAGGATAGGACAAAGAATGTTTTCCTCCTTGGGATGCTGTCTTCGCAGCTAATACCTATATTGAAGTCAATTAGTCCATTCAACAGGGTTTTATGTTTTAGCTGGTTGGGAGCCGGAAGGCTATACCCGTATAACGCGCTAGGTTGTGTACCTGTCAGATTGGAAATGGATTCCTATCAGAAAGGAGCTATGCTCATGTCAAAACAAATAATTTTTAATCCTGATGATTTATTCATCTCTGCCGGTATTGATGTTGGTGCTGACTTCTCCTGGATGTCTATAGCACTTCCAAACCAACAACTTGTAGGAAAACCTTATAAAATCCTGCATAACAACATGGATTCCCTTACAACTGCTGTTTCTAAAATAAAAGAAGCAGAAGAGCTGTATTCTTTGGAAAGCCGCATTTTCCTCGAATCTACGGGTATCTATCATTACCCACTCTTCTGCTATCTTCGTGATAAGGGTTTTAACTGCTCAGTTATTAATCCTATCATCACTAAGAATAGCACAAATATAAACATAAGAAAAGTGCATAATGACCGGTTTGATTCTAAAAAGGCTGCATTGGCCGGGCTGAAACCTGGTTTAAAGGTTTCACTTATGCCGTCTGGCCTAGCCCTGAACTGCCGTAACCTGTGCCGTGAGTACTACGATTTAATGGATAACCGCTGTGCCTATGTGAATAAACTTCAGGGTGAACTACGTATGGCTTTTCCACAGTATCTTGGTATTTTTTCCAAGGTTACAGTCAATACATCCCTTACTTTGCTGGAAACCTATACATCCCCAACTGCTTTTATTGAAGCTGATAAGCAGGAGATTATTGATACCATCAGATCAACGGCCCGGTTTGGACTCACATATGCCCAGAATAAGTATAATGCCATTATTCAAGCTGCAAATGATGCACAGGAGTTTGGTTACATCATAGACAGTAACATCAAACGCATCCGCTTATACATCAGCTTCATCCGCAAGTATGATGAAGAAATCGACAGCATCCCTGACTCCATGCATGAACTTGTTGATGCCAATGAAGATACTGGTTTTGTCAGGCAGATTCATTTAGTTGAATCTTTTAAAGGTGCTGGCTTTTTATCTGCTGTATCACTCATGGGCGAGATTGGCGATTTCTCCGCATTTTCAAAACCTAAGCAACTTTTTGCTTATTTTGGCCTTGACCCGGCAGTAAAGCAATCAGGCAAGTTTGAAGGCACAAAGGTAAAAATGTCCAAACGTGGTTCTTCCATAGCCAGACGTGTGATCCATACTCTGGCTTTACAAAGCATTAGTACATCCCGTACAGGAGAAGCCAAAAACCCGGTTCTCCGGGATTATTATCTGGAGAAATGCAAATCAAAACCAAAACTTGTTGCGGTGGGGGCTGTTTCACACAAAGTATGCAACATGATATTTGCAATACTTAGAGATAACAAACCGTTTGAAATCATCACTCCAGAGGAACATATCCAACAATACAATGCTGCTAAATGCGACGTAGCTGCATAAAATAC
>JAIDFQ010000011.1 GCA_029054245.1 Lachnospiraceae bacterium
GATAAGAATTGTCATATCTTGATTCTTACCAAGAAAGAGGTATTTTTTTCCAAAGACACAAACTATTTTACACTACCCCTTGAACAATAAACGGAAATTCTGTGAACCCTCCTTTTTCAATATTGGGGTCAATCGAAAAATATTCTATATATCTTTTTAAAGTCTTTTTACAAATCCCAACTCTTTCGCTTAATTTTGCAATTTGGTCTATATGGAAATCGCAATAATTCATGTTCTTCCCGTCAAGTAATGGATTAATCACATTAAGCATATATTTCTGCATATAGAGTCTGCTTATATAATAAAACAGCGCAATTACACTTATCAATTCACTTTTTCCTTCGATAACATTACTCTCTATTTTCTCTGCAATTTTATTTACATCAACTGAAACACGTGTTTTACACAAACGGTACAATTTCGCATCTGTTCTATTAAGCATATTGTCGCACTTTTCTATATACCCTGGTAATCTGTCGGGATATTTAGTCAACTTCTCAGCATCAAAAATAGAAAACAAATATTTATCAACTTTAATTACTTTTTCTCGTTCTCTTTCACTGCTCAAAGCATCATCCAACCCATAATAATAAAGCATTTCCTTATCATAAGCTTCTTTTATTGTCGGAAACATAATTTCGTATTTATTTTCCGCAATTTCATTAAACTCAACTCTTGCAACCCCTCTATTAATATCTAATTTCTGCATATCCAAATAGGATTCATGCAGGTTCAAAATAAAGTCACAAAATGGATGCCCAAACTCTTTATTCCTAAAATCATAAAATGCATCTTCCACTCGAAATTCCATATTTCTTTTTAAAATTTCTTTTATAAACCAAAAAACAGCCTGCCGCAAAGGATTGATAAGCAAAAGCAATTCCATTGAAGAAAATCCCGTAAGCACAGAAACTTCACTGTAAACTTTATATTGATTTTCCAAAACTGACAAAGGATACGCAATCAATGTGCGATAAGTACCTTTGCTAGTATTTATAACTCTGTCAAATGCTTCCTCAATATTATTATATATTAACTTGTTAATTTCTTTCTTTACATGATATTCTTCATTTTTATCCATTTCGTTTCCTCTGTCCAAATTTTTTACCTTTCACAATTTCCCTTCTGGAATCAGGCTTAATCGCTGTTTCCAGAAAGTTTTTCTAATAATTGTATCTACTTACTTGAATATGTTTTCTATGTAATAAGAAAAATCTCCTCCACAATATTTCTCAACTGCATCAATCGTCTTATAGGACACATTTACAAATTCCGATAATTCCGGACTATAAGAAAAGTGATCATAATTGTTGGCATACTTGTGAAAATGGTTCTGGGATGTATATCCCAGAACCGCTTTGTCTACAGTCTAATCAATATGGAAAAACTATTTTTCATTACCACCATTACACAATAAACATAAGGTTACAATTTTGTTTTCAGCAAAGAGTACATCTTCATGTCGATTGTTTTACCGTTTTTGACAGCATTGCTTCTCAATGTCCCCTCATACTGGAATCCTGCTTTTTCAAGCACTCTGCAAGAAGCAATATTGTACGCAAACGGCTCTGCATAAATGCGAATAATATCGCTTTTATCAAAAACATACTCACAAATTTGTTTTACAGCTTCGGTCATGATTCCCTTCCCCCAGCATTCTTCTGCAACATAATACCCTAATTCAGCAGTTCGCCTATGTATGTTTCCTTGTCGAAAAACTCCAATACTGCCAGCCACTTTATTATCTGCCATAATAGCAAACGCAAATGTTTCATTTTCATCTGCGGAAAGCATAGCCGAAATGTAATCTACGCCATCCTGCTCTGTGTAGGGATATGGTAATCCGTCCCTAAGATTGTCTTGCACCCTCAATATCCAAATCCTTACTTTTGAATACAAGAAAATAACGGTACAATGCTCCGGCTAAATTCTGCCATGCCCGACCTTCCACAAGTTTATCTTTTGTTTCCCTATTCTCCAGATGATCACCCTTTGTTTCAATCATGAGTATTTTCCCTCTTTTGGTCATCACAATAAAATCAGGATAATGGTTGGCAAATCCATTGATACAGAACTCCTGTCGCGAAATATTTCTATGCCACCATTTCATATTATCTAACCCTGTCAATGCCATGACCATTTCATATTCAAAATCATTCACTTCCTCCTCCGCCTGATACAGACTTCGACCAAATGTACTGGTGCTATGAAGCGGTGCTATTTTTTTCTTAAATTCATACATGAGCTTCTCCCCGTCATCCAGAAATACACGGAGATATTTTTCCTGATTGATACTGTAATTAAGGCCGGAAGCAGTGGCTCCTTCTGGAAGCTGGCTGCCTGAAACAGCTCTTACCCACACAAAGTATTCCTCAACAAGCGGCTTTACATTTTTCTGCCGTTCTTTGAGGCGCTGCTGTGGCGTCAGTCCTTTCAGGCTTTCATCCGGCTTATAGATTGCTCCAATCCTTACCAGTGCCTGATATGGGGTGGACCTTTTTGCCAGCTCCGGATCCTTTATGGCTTTGACCGCATCAGAGAAATCTCTTATTGCATGGGCCCAGCAGTTGGCGTTCGTCAATCCCTCAAGATGGTCTTCGAGCAGATGGTACTGTGCCAGACCGTCGGTTACCAGAATGCACTTGAAGCCAACAAAACCAGAAAACAAGCGAATTTCAGAAGACCTGTCATTCGTCATTCTGCCTATGTTCATAAGCGATCGGACAGGGCTTTTAGCTGGATGCAAATATGAGGTTTTCAAAGTTCATATACTTTCTTTATAATGCCTTCAGCACACTTCTCTATACTTTCGCCAAATCGTTTTCTACTCCGCTGTGCCGCTATTAGATTTTGATGACTTTTTACTCCGGGGTAAAAATATTTACCCCCTTTCCCCACCTGTGAGGAATTTACCCCACCCAATCTGCGGTTCTACAAAATGCGATTTATCCGCTAAACCCCCTTGCTTTTATGCAGAATCCGCTATAGAATGATTTCAGCGGAACTCTCCGCTAGATTTGACAATTCCGTATAAATCTGCTAAGATATATTTACATAAAGGTACTGCCGATAGACGGCTAGTCCGTTTTCACATTAGCAAAAATAGCCGCTAAAGTTTGTCAGACTGTTGGGCGGCTATTTTTGTGGGTTATTATTATCCTTGCTTCCGATGGCGTATCCGAGACCGAAGCAGGTCAGGCATAAGCCAAGCACTGAAGTCAATTCTTCAATCGTCAACATCCACTCAGCCCTCCTTTCCCAGATTCCTGCAGGCAGGTTTCTATGTAATCGGAGGGTCACAGTCCCTCCGTAGAAGAACTAGCCGCCTACCGTTATGGCAGCACCCGTATAAATATATTATCAGAAAATGTCGGACGCTACAAGATAGTTTCCGGCTTTTTTCTTTTAGCATATCACCCATAATTCAACAGCATTTGCAGACAATTCGGCGAAACCTTAAACCATCTGGCAAAATTCATACAATTTGGCAAAACTAAACTTTTTGGCAAAAGCCGGAGGTTTTGCCAAATTGTATCCCTCAATCCCCACCCCCTCTATCAGCGGCATTCAAAAGCAAAAAAGAGAGACCCGCCGACCATTCCGATGAACCCCTCCAAGCCCAAAATCCCTTGATTTCAAGCCATTTTCTTATACTTTCGCCAAATCGTACAAAATTCCTATGGCATCAATTCTGAATAGCCGCCTGTGCCGCTGTTAGATTTTGATGACTTTTACCCCGGGGTAAAAATATTTACCCCTTTTACCCCACCTGTGAGGAATTTACCCCTCACAATTTTCGGTTCGACAAATTGCGATTATGCCGCTAAAATCCCCTTGTTTTTTTGCGGAATCCGGTATAGAATGATTTCAGCGGAACGCTCCGCAGCGTTTGACAGATGCGGCGGAATCTGCTACAATAAAAGCACAAAAGGGAATACTGCCGATAGACGGTCAGCCCCGATAAAATTACTTACAAAGAAGTGACCTTACCTTTGGCTGGGGCGGTCACTTTTTTGTGTGGTTTATGTACGCAATCAAGATTGATACAATGATCCCAAGAATCATTAGGACAACCGTCAGCAGTTCATAGTCACTCATCAAGCATCCCCCCTTTCCCGGTTTTACCCGTAGTCAGAGGGGCAGTCCCCTCTGCGTTTGCATCGGAAAACTGACCGCCTATCCCGTTATGGCAGTACCCCATGTGAATATATTATCAGAAAATGTCGGACGCTACAAGCGGTTTCCGGCTTTTTTATTTTCCCACTTGCAATCCTCCCAAACCAGAGTTAAGATACGACACCACGGAAGGAGGGATTGGATTGGAAAAAGATTCTGCATTGTACCAGCTCATGGACACCCGCATGAACGGCGTCATGAATGGAATTGTAAGCGGTGACGGGGAATATCAGGCAATTCTCCGAAAGTCGGATATATACTCCGGCGAACTGGACAGGATGGATTTATCAAAAGAAATCCGGCTGCTGATTGACCGGTACGTCAGCGAGCAGAACGCGCTCGGCTCAAGATATGGGATGCTCGCATATCTGCTTGGATTTTCCGACTGCAAGGCCATGTTCCTGGGGAAATGCCTGCCAACAGAAGTAAAAGAAATGAATACAGAACTGTAACCGCAAAGTGCCGGACAGGACGGAAAGGCTGCGCCACAGCCCTTCCGCCCTGTCTCTTTCGTCTAAAAATAAATCCATGCCTCCAGCTCCGCATATTTGTTGGACTTTGACCACTGCGGGTGCATCCTGAACCATGCCCGCTCGTCATCCGGCGTGACCGTCAGCTTCGTAAAATAAACAGGGGAACCGGCATCATCCAGTTCCCCGCGGGCTTCGGGGCTTAAGTTTAAGAGCCACTCAAAGCGGTCTTCGTAAACCCTTACCCCGAAAACATATTTATCGATATCTTCCTCCGAAAACTCCCCATCCTCCGGCACGGGCGGCTGCTCCATGAGCCTGCGCAGGTTTTCCAGCTTGCCGCTCACATCCGCCTCCGTGGCAGGCTTCACATCGCCGTACTGCATCATCTGCTGTTCCAGCTCCGCTATCTTTTTCTCCACCTCCTGCTGCTTGCGGCTGAATACCTCCCTCGGTATCTCGTTGTTCATCCGCATATCGAGCAGCGTCTCGTAGCGCCCCTGCTCCTTTTTCAGCTTTTCCTCTATGATGGATTTATCCCGCAGCACTTCCGTCTGCCCCACCCCTGCCGCGCCGAGGCCGAGGACCGCCGCCGCATTTTTCAGCGTCCCCTCCGGGTCATCGAAAATGGCGTGGAGGACTTTCTGCGCCATCGTGTGTATCTTCCAGTCCTGCACCAGCGGCGAGCGGCAGACGCCCTCGATACTCAGGCCGTTTTTCAGCCTTGCAGATACGGTCCCCGTCCGGGTCTGGTCATAGCACTTGTAGGTGTAGGTGGTGAAGTCCCTGCAAGTCACACTTCCCATAATGTGTCGTCACCTGCTCACAGGACTGCACAATTGAAAGGATAAATCGCCTAATATCAATATATAATTTCTATCTCTCACAATATATCATTACTAATAGGTATAGCCTAACCTAATTTTCCTTTTTGATATTTTAAAAAACCTCTTATTTCTTCCCGTAAATTTTCTGTTATATCTTTCTTCTGCAATAAGTTTTCTAATGTAGTTAAATAAACTTCTTTTTCTTTCAAATGAGGATCATTAATAACCCTATTAAGCATCCAAATTGTTTGACTTGTCGGACATCTTTTTAAAGATTTCAATAATAATTCTTCATATCCATTCTTATAGTACTGCTCCATAAAATGAACAACAGGTCCTGGAAGTCCAAAATCGATATTCGGATTTTTTTCAATCAGCTCAAACAAACCATTTACATATTCAAAAGCATTTGCTTCCTTTCTTATTTTTTTTAACACTACATCGGTTTTATAAAAGTCTTCATCTAAAACCGCATTCCTCAATTCATCAAACATTTGTAACATTTTATTCTCTCCTATTGTTTCAAAACATCATTTACATGTTCCTGTGTTTTCTTTAGAAACTCATCCACTTTATCGTTTGGTATAGCAGGATGATTGTATAAAATTTGCGCATTGTCCATTACATTTTGCATCGGTGCCTGGGTTCTCGCATTCAATTCACTTTGCGCTCTATTAACATCAACATGAACTTCATGCGGTAACGCCATAACAGGATTATTCTTAGATGCATCTGTTGATAATCTTGTCGTCGCATAACCATTTTCATTTAGATTTGCATGCTGCCACATTTCATGACCTTCAATATTATCTCCTACTACTGATCTGTTTTTGAAATCTTCATATGTAGTCACCTCATATGGTTGAACAGGATCTAAATTATTCTTTTGTGATACCTCACCAGAAATACTCTCATCCACTCTTACGGTTTCTGTAACCTCTGTATTTGCATTTTCTAAAGTATTACACGGTAATTTAGCATGCCCTCTCAAGTCATAGTATATCACAGGATTGTTCCCACAATAAGCATACAGATTCAATCCATCTCCCCTGTAAGTATCCTCTTGTGTGAATCTTCCAATTAATGGATTATAGTATCTTGCCCTTAGATAATACTGATTCGTCTCCTGATCATACTGCTGACCCGTATACAGGATGCGGTTTTGAATATCTTCCTTCTTCTCCAGCACATTTCCAAATGCATCATAGGAATAATAGTTCTCCACTCCCCCGCTGTTCCCTGTTAAATATACCGTGCTTCCCTGTTCATCATGATGGTATGCCCCGTCATCCATCGTCTGCACATAGGATAATCCTACTCTCTGCATATCCTTTTTACAGAAATATAATTCTCTTTCCTTATCAAAGCAATCGATGCAGAGATTATCCTAATTGCTACTAATAATCAGATGCTATATTGACGAAGTTTTCATTAGGTAAAAACTGTGGCACTTTGCACCCCTGCTGCTATCACCTACAGAACTATGCGATAAGAGACAGACTTCCGCCAATATCAAAATGTAGTTTACCCCTCCCCCAATGTAACTTATGACAATTTAAGCAGTCTCATCGTCAAGTATTTTTTGAAGAACATTTTGATCGTAAACAAAAACTTTTGCCCATGTAATATCATTGGGGTTAAAATCTACATCATCTTCAAATTCGAACTCATCATCATATTCATAAACCACGTATACAAAAAAAAATTTATGCCCATTAATAATGACCTGTTGCTTATTAAAATTCATATTCAATTTTGAAGCTGCTGGATAATATTGTAAATCATATACACTAATTATCCTGTTACAATTTACGCATTTCGCAAATATACTCGGATGCCTATCTTTATATACTTCAAAGCATTCATTTCCACAATCACATTTTAACTTATATGTAAATTTATAATTGTCTTGATATACTTCGTTCAAATAATTGTATATACTATCAATCATATCTTGAACACAAAATTTCTCGACATGCTCTGGTGCATATTTATTCATCTATACAAACCCGCCTTTCCGTTTTTCTATAGCCACCAATCTACTCTTTAAATATTGTAATATCACTATATATTTCTATTTGATACTTGAGATTCTTCTGATGGGTCTTTCCACTGTATCAATATTTAAAAATTAATCGATTTATAGCATTTGGATCTGCTTCAACCATTCTCATAAAAGCATCTAATTCCCTATTAAGTTCATCGATCTTATCCAATGTATAGTTTGATACATAATTTGTATTGTATCTCTGACCATCTAGGATATACGACGCATCAGGACGAACATAATTTCCATTAGAATCATAGACACGAATACCGTTAGCATCTCTTTGTACCCTGTTTTTTCGTATATCTGTAGCGCCATTGGCAAAAGCATCATCTAGTTCATTTTCTATTGCATTATTATGCTTTGCATTACCTGTTCCATGCTCTGCTCCCCATCTAGTTCTGCTAGTTTCTATTTCTCCCTCGCCTGCATTTTTTTGCTCATCATGGTTCGCTTGATTAGAAGGTGGACAATCTCCAATCCCATTATATCCACTAGGATCATAATACATCACCGGATTATTTCCACAATAAGCATACAAATTCAGTCCATCTCCCCTATAAGTATCCTCTTGTGCAAATCTTCCAATTAGTGGATTATAGTATCTTGCCCTCAGATAATACTGCCCTGCCTCCTGGTCATACTGCTGTCCTGCATACAGGATGCGGCTCTGGATATCTTCCTTTTTTTCCAGCACATTTCCAAAGGCATCATAAATATAACAGTTCTCTACTTCCCCACTACTTCCTGTCACATAAGCAGTGCTTCCCTGCTCATCCTGATGATATGCATGGTATGCCCCGTTATCCATGGTCTGCACGCGGGATAATCCTACACCTTGTATATGCCTTCTTTCAGGCATATTATCCTCATTACTCTCTGCAAGTATTTCCCCATTGTAGAACAGGAACGTGGATGCTTTTCCATTTTCCTTTAATCCTGCACGCAGTCCTTCCCCATCATAAAGGTTCTCCTGCTCTTTTCCGTTTAATGTTCTTACATAAATCTGACGATTTAGCAGGTCGTAATGGTAACTGCCTGTCTTTTCTCCCTCCTTCTCACTTACCAGACTGCCATTCTCATCATACAGATATTCTGTGATGCCTGACAGAGTTTTTCTCTCTGTCAGCTGGTTTCTTTC
The DNA here is from genome assembly GCA_029054245.1 of Lachnospiraceae bacterium. GTDB lineage: Bacteria > Bacillota > Clostridia > Lachnospirales > Lachnospiraceae > Suilimivivens. Next base: position 8,662 of record JAIDFQ010000011.1, read on the forward strand.
ATTGTAGCAGTAGCTTTCTTCCCCGTCAATGATATCACATCTGGCGGCATCAACGACATTACCTGTAATGCTTTCATTTAGACATCTGACCGAATTTTCTCCCGCTGTTAGATTAAAGTTATAATGTTGTTTTCTTATCCTGTTGCCGGCTGAATCATAGCTGTATCTGTCTCCATCATCCTTACGTCTCTCTTCCGTCAGCCGGTTCATCAGGTCATAGCTGTAAGCGGTACTCATCTCCTGACATTTTCCGTCTGCTCCAAGCCGTTCCCCCGTCTTTCCTGTGCGGTTCCCGTTCAGATCATAGACCATGAAAGCATCATACAACAGAACTCCATTTTCCTCATTTCCTATCCACAGATGGGACAGATTCCCGTCTCCGTCATACTCATATGACGCACGGAATCCCTCCGGTATCCTGATCTCCTTTAACCTTCCTGCTGCTGTATACGCATACTCCGTAAGGAGTCTTTCACCATCATCCTTAAGGCTGGACAGTCTTCCTGCTTCATCATAACCATAATGCAGGGTCTTCCCGGTCACATCCGTAAGGCTCTTCAATGTGCCATCTTTATAATAGCTGCATGAGATCACCAGTTTCCCACTGCTCCACTTCCTGAGCAGCTTCCCGTCCGGTCTGTAGGCATAGGTATAGACGAATCCCCCTGCCACAGCTTTCTTCATCTGCCCGAAGTCATCATACTCCCATGTCCCCATCACGTGGCGCTTCCCTTGATTATCAGTGCAGACCTTCAGCACAGGCTGTCCATATACATTATACTTTGTTTCTGTTTTCGTTCCCTTACGGTCCGTATGCTGTATCTGCCTGCCTTCCCTGTCATACCGGAAGGTCTCCCTGTTCCCGCTCTGGTCCGTGACGGCGCAGACTTTCCCCTGGCTGTTGTAGGCATAGCGGATCTTTCCTCCCCTTGCATCCGTGGTCTGGGTGATATTCCCCGCCTGGTCATAGGCATACTCCTCCCTGCCGCCTTCCGGGGTATCTACTGCCGTGATGCGCCCCCAGCCGTCAAGGGCATATCGGGTCTTTCCCCCGCAGCCGTCCTCCACGCCTGTGATGCGTCCCCTTGCGTCATAGGACAGCTTCTGCACTGCCTTCCCCTGTTCCCTGCTGTTTATGGTGGATATCTCCAGCTGCTCATTCTGGATGCCATAGCGGCGGCTCACCTCCACGCCGTCCCCGTCTGTGATGGTTAACCGGTTGCCACGGATGTCACAGCTGTTCTGCTCTTCCATGACATCGTCCCTGTATCTTCCAATAAGGTTGCCACGCATATCATAATGGAACTCTGTCCTTCCATAGCTTTCCCCATCCATGGGCAGGAGCTGCTTCTGCTCCTTCCTCCTGTCATTCCTGTCATAGGTCAGCTCGAACACAGGTCCGTCCAGCTCCCCTGCATGGGTGAGCCTGTCCTTCAGGTCATAATCATAGGAGATCTCACGTGCCTGTCCGTCCCTTCCCTCCTGTCTCACGCACAGGATATTCCCGGCTTTATCGTATGATATCCGGGTGGTTCGCCTGATATCATCTGCCTTATCCTCCACGCACTCTTCCACCATCCTGTCCCTGTCATCATGGCTCCTGCTGATGCGGTAGCCTTCCGGCGTTATGATGCCCGTCCTGTTCCCGTTGGCATCATAGGTATAGCTGGTGACTGCCGTGACGGGCGTTCCTGCCGGATTCTCCGCAAGTCCGTCGTCCAGGATCTCCGTCTTCCTTATCATCCTTCCTGCCCGGTCATAGCTGTACCGTATCTTCTTAAGGACCGCACGCTCTCCCGCGGCATCGTTTCCTGCGCGGATGACCTGCTCCTCTCCCGTCCTGTTGCCCCTTGCATCATAGCGGTAGGATATCCGGGCTCCCTGCCCGTCCTCCACGCGCACCAGACGGTTCCTTGCATCATAAGCAAAGGTCAGTGTCAGATCCTTCCCTTCTGTAAGGAGTTCCCCTTCTGCCCCACAGCTTCCGCCATGCCTGGTCTCTTTTATGCGGTTCCCATTGTCATCATATTCATAGGAAGTCTTCCGGTAGCTGACATTTTCAGTATCTTCTCCCACCGGTACCAGTTCCCTGATGAGCCTTCCCATCAGGTCATAAGTATAATATGTGCTGCATCCCTTCTCATCCGTCTTCCGGACGCAGTTCCCCCACAGATCATAGGCATAAGTATTCTCCACCATGCCCTCTGGTCCGGTGACGGAGACCAGCCGGTCCCCTTCATCATAAGCATAAGACCATCCTTCCCCGTCATCTGCTGTTTCATCATACTGCTCCGGCAGCACATGCTTGATCCTGTTTCCGGCAGCATCATGGAAGAACCTTTCCACCCCGCCATCCGGATAATGGATGCGGAGCAGCCTGTTCTCCCCGTCATAATCGTAGTAAGTTCCCTCACCATCCTTTGTCTTTTCATCATAGGCATTGGGGTGGACTTTCTTAAGGATATTCCCCTCTCCGTCACGGAACAGCTTCTCATGGCTCCCGTCAGGATATGCCGTGTCGATGATCCGCTCAAGGAAATCGTAGCGGTAGTCCGTCCGCTTCCCGCTCTTCTCTGCCCACTGTCTTGGGCTGTACATGGCGAGCTTCCGCCCCATGCCGTCATACAGATAATGGGTCTCGTTCCCTTCCCCGTCCCGCTCCATGGTGCGCCAGCCGCCCTGGTTGTAGGCATACTCCCACCTGACCGCACCGTCATCCTCTGAGAGCTTCCTTCCGCGCGGCTGTATTCGCATTTCAGTTCTGTACCGTCGCTGTAGACGGTGGTTCCCGGGTAGGCGCTTCCTTCCTCATAACGGTAGGCAGTCTCATGCCCCTCACCGTCGGTCTCCCCTGTGAGCCGTCCC
>JAIDFQ010000012.1 GCA_029054245.1 Lachnospiraceae bacterium
GTGGTGTCCTGCTGCCTGTGCCGTGCCGCCCCTATGGACCGAACCGCTCCGGCTGCGTGTATGCCCTTGGAAACTGTGGCTATTATTTATTAAAATATCTTCTTGGACAATTCCCAGAGGGGCTTTTGCTCTTCATACTGTGCATTCAGCCATTGCGCTGCCTCGGCAACGCCTTCCGGCGAAAATGCAAACTCCATGCGCTGTTTTTTTTCCTCTGGTGTCTTTGCATAGCAGTAAGGCTCCGGCCAGATAATCACTTCCAGCCTGGAGCCTTCCTCTACCTCTTTCTTTTTGAGCATATAGCGCATACCGTCCATGCTTGCGCTGTATTCTTCCTTTTTTACATAATTGAGAACATGAAACTTCTCCTGATCTATCATTTCAACCCCCGCGCTTTCAATGCCTGCCTATACATTTGACCGTTGCACTATACACTTGGCTGGCTGCTTCTCCCATCCGCGATTACACTTTTCTTGTGTTCTGAAAAATAATCTGCCAGACCGCCCAGCGATTCCAGTAATATCTTGGTTTCCTGCTCATCAAACTGCGCCATTGCCGCTTCGATCATTTCTTTATGGAATTTCTGGTGGTGAGCGTCAGCCCTCATTCCTTTTTCTGTCAAGGAAAGCAGTACCAGCCGCTTATCCTCGTCGCTCCGCTCTCTTAATACATATTGATTTCTGGTCAACCTGTCAATTGATTTTGTCAAGGTTCCCATGGTGACCGAAAGCTTTTTGGCGACAACGGAGCTGGGCTTGGGACCGCCTGTTCCGATTGCCTCGATTACATGCATATCATTGATTGTGATATCTGTAAATTCTCCTGAAATCAGCACCTCTTCCTCAATATTCATAATGTCCCTGAACAATTTAATCAGCAATGTATTTAATGCTTTATCAAGTTCCATGTCGCTTCTCCTGCCTACTGTCAACCGCGTCTGCGGTGTTTCCTTAATGGCTCCATTTAACCTTTGCAGAAAAGCTTTTCCTACCATGTGAGAACAGCCGCCCCCCAGGTAAGCCCTGCCCCGAATCCTGCAAGTACGATTTTGTCTCCCTTATCAAGTTTTCCCTCTTTACTTACAAAATCCAACAAAATAGGGACACTTCCTGCTGAAATATTACCACATTCCTGCAGGTTTGTGGGAAATTTTTCGATAGGCTGACTCATTTTTTTGGCAACAGCTTCGATGATGCGGATATTCGCCTGGTGTAGCAGAAAATATTTCACCTCATCAGCGGATATCCCTGCCTGATCCAGTGCCTGCATAATTGCTGCCGGAACTGTTTTGACGGCAAATTTATAGACTGCCTGCCCATCCATGCTGGTATAGTCCAGCTCATAGCCATTTTTTACATAAGGATTATTCACTTCTCTATTATGACAGACAAGTGCATTGCCCCTTGCTCCGTCCGACCCCTGCACCATACTCATGATACCTGTCTCATCGCTTCTGACCACTGCGGCGCCCGCACCGTCGCCGAACAGGACACAAGTACTCCTGTCATTCCAGTCCATCATTTTGGAAAGCGTCTCTGCCCCCACCACCAGCGCTGTCTTAGCCATACCGGATTCCATGTAGGCATCTGCAATAGACAGCCCAAACAAAAATCCTGCACAGGCGGCATTGATATCAAAGGCTGTGGCGTTTGAAGCCTTTATAGCACTTTGTATCTGACAGGCTGCGGAGGGAAAGCACATATCTCCCGACACCGTTCCCACAATGATCAAATCAATTTCAGCCTCTGAAATTCCTGCATCATCCATGGCACGTCTTGCTGCCTCCACTGCCATGGACGTTGTCGTTTCGGTGACTGCAATATGCCTCTTTTCTATGCCGGTACGGCTTCTTATCCATTCATCTGTGGTATCCATCATCTTTTCTAAATCCTGATTGGTAACCACCTTTTCAGGAAGCGCACTTCCCGTTCCAATTATTCTTGCCGGCATGACAGTTCCTCCTCAAATTCTTTCATAATATCTGATACATGCTCCAGCTTTTCTGCCTTATAAGCGTTTGCGCCACAAAAAATCAACCCGTGCTCCGTATCGCCTTTTGCCGCTGAAATAAGCGCATCTGTGATACAGTATGGAATCTGGACCGGATCACATTTTTCCAGACATTGGTGACACTTTCCTTTTGTAATGCTGCCCTTCTTTACCTGCAAAAGAAACGAATTTTGAACCGCTCTTCCTGGCATCCCAACCGGACTTTCTACAATCACGATATCTTCTTTTCCCGCCTGTAGGTAGGCTTCCTTGTAACAGACATCTGCATCGCACTCATAGGTAGTCACGAACCGGGTAGCCACCTGTACGCCGTCTGCACCCATTTCCATATAAGGTACCGCATCTGCCGCCTCAAAGATTCCCCCTGCTGCCACCACCGGTATCGAAGGCTCCATCTCATGCGCGCGATCAATAATCCTCTTTACTTCCTCATGATAATGAAGCTTATCTATATTTTCAAGCTCTTCCTTCCGAAAGCCCAGATGCCCTCCAGCAAGAGGCCCCTCGACTACCACCATATCCGGTTGTCTGTCATATTTTTTCTTCCAATATTTTAAAATCACTTCAAATGATTTCAGGGAAGAAACAATAGGCGCGATTTTCGTCTTAGCATTTTTTACGAACAAAGGAAGATTTACCGGCAGTCCTGCTCCTGAAATAATCAGATCCGCTCCTGCCTCTACTGCTGCCCGCACATATTTCTCGTAAAATTTGGTCGCCACCATAATATTGACTCCAATGATGCCGCCCTTTGCAATTTCCTTTGCCTTTGCAATCTCTTCTTTCAGCACCCTCAGATTGGTTTCTATGGGATGTTCCTCCCACATAGCATCACCAAAGCCGATCTGGGCTGATGAAATTACACCTACTCCTCCATTTAGTGCAACATTTCCTGCCAATGAGGATAAACTGATCCCTACCCCCATTCCTCCCTGAACCAGCGGTATTGCAGCAGTCAGCTCCCCAATCTTCAATCCTTTTTTATAATTCATTCCAGTAACCATGCCCTTTCACAATCTGCCTGCTTCCTAGCAATCAAGCCTTCCAGCTTCGCAGTTACCCTGCTTTTGCTCTTTCTATTGCCAGACTTGCCTTCGTCCTTCCTGTATGGTCTAGTACTTTCTAAACCGCTCATATCTGTCCTGTGCAATTGCCGCACCATCCATGCCATCGTATTTTCTTAAAAAGGCAACCATATGCTCCTTCATAAAACCGGCGATATCATCCACTGTGGATGCATCTGCACTTCCATATTCGGGAACAATCGTTTCAATCACTGCAAGGCGTTTTAAATCTTCCGCCGTAATTCCCATCACTTCCGCCGCTTCCTTCGCCCGCTTTCCATCCTTCCAGAGAATAGACGCAAACCCTTCCGGTGAGAGAATGGAATAGGTGGAATTTTCCAGCATCCACACCTCATTACCCACTGCAAGCCCTAGCGCGCCGCCGCTTCCCCCTTCACCGATCACGATAGAAAGAATCGGCACCGTAAGTGCAGACATTTCAAACAGATTTCTTGCGATTGCCTCGCCCTGTCCCTTTTCTTCTGCCTCCATCCCTGGATATGCGCCGGAGGTATTGATAAAGCAGATAATAGGACGATGGAATTTTTCCGCCTGTTTCATCAGACGAAGCGCCTTTCGATAACCTTCCGGCGATGCCATTCCGTAATTTCTCATGGCACACTCATCTGCATCATTTCCCTTTTGGATGCCGATTACCGTGACAGGCTGCCCATACAGCCATGCAATCCCACCTACAACGGCCTTGTCATCACCGCTTCCCCGGTCTCCGTGAAACTCCATAAAATCATCAAAAATAAGATTAATATAAGTAAGCGCAGAAGGTCTGTTGATGCTTCTCGCTTCCTTCACTTTTTCCCATGCTGACTTTAATGGTGTCTTCGCCTGTTTTTCTTTATCCATCTCGTTGGGATCAAATTTCCCTATTTCTTCCGTAAACTGGCTGTAGCTCTTGTTTTCCATGGAAACTCTATGGGACTTCAAAATCTGGAATAAAACGTTCTTTTGTTCATCTCTTTCCACCACACGGTCGGCAAAACCATGTTCCACTTGAAATTCCGCACGCTGGAAGCCTTTGGGAAGCTTTTGTCCAATGGTCTGTTCGATTACCCTTGGTCCGGCGAAACCAATCAGCGCACCGGGTTCCGCCAATATAATATCCCCCAGCATGGCAAAACTTGCCGTAACGCCTCCAGTTGTCGGATCGGTCAATACCGTCACGTACAAAAGACCTGCATCCGAATGCTTCTTAAGCGCTGCTGAGGTTTTTGCCATCTGCATTAAGGATATGATTCCTTCCTGCATCCTTGCTCCGCCGGAACAGCAAAAGAGGATAACTGGAAGATGTTCCTTTGTCGCCCGCTCAACCGCAAGGGCAATCTTTTCTCCAACCACGTGCCCCATGCTTCCCATAAGGAATCTGGAATCGCACACGCCAAGGCATACTTTTTCTCCGCAGATTTCTCCTGCACCTACGCTGACACCTTCATGAAGACCCGTTTTTTCCTTTACGTCTGAAAGCTTCTCCTCATATCCCGGAAAATTCAGAGGATTGGTGCTTTCCATCTCCTCAAACCAGGGAGTAAATGTATCTTTATCACATACCATGCGGATTCTGTTTTTCGTCCTAATACGGAAATAGCTTCCACATACCGTACAAATATAGTGATTAACAACGACCTCTTTTTTACTTAATTCCCTGCCACAATCTGGACAGACAAAGACCTGCTTATCCTCTGTCTTTTCCTCACGTTTATTTCCTCTTTTCTCCGCCAGTCTGCTTATAATCTTAAACTTATCTGATGCTTTTTCTTCTTCACTGGCACCTTTTACGTGTATGTATTTGTCTCTGCGAAATAATCCTGACATATTCTGCCTCCCAAAAAACTTTCATCAAAATGAACCATTATAATTGCCCCCTTATAAATGCCTCATTATAAATGATACATTTTAAATGGCATATTTTTATAGGAATGGTACATCTTGTTTATGAAATTGCAAAAGTCAGCTCTGCCTGTACTGCCACTTTTCCGTCTACAGTTGCTGTTGCTCTGCCTATACCGATAGCGCCTTTCTGCTTGATGATCTCTGTCTCCAGAATCAAAACATCGCCGGGCACCACCTTTTTCTTGAATTTTGCTGTATTTATAGCAGCAAAATACGCTGTTTTTCCTTTATTTTCTTCCAGGCTTAAGATCGCCACTGCACCGGTCTGTGCCAGCGCTTCTATAATCAGTACGCCAGGCATGACCGGTTCACCTGGGAAATGCCCCTGAAAAAAGGGTTCATTATAAGACACGCATTTTTTTGCCACTGCCTTAACGCCCGGTATCATCTCCTGGACTGTGTCAAGCAGCATAAAAGGCTGCCTGTGGGGTATGATCTCCATAATTTCTTTTGCTGATAATATCGCCATTTTCTCCTCCCTGCCATAACGCTTTCACGCCATCCTTTTAACCATCTGGCACCATAAAGCATAATGCACGATGCGCCTTATGCAAAAACGGTTCAACCACCCATCTTTAATCATGGTATTTTCCAATTAGTATGCTTGCATTATGTCCGCCGAATCCAAGGGAATTGCTCAGAGCATATGGTATTTCTTCCTCGTAAGACTCCTTGCAGTAGTCTAAATCAATTTCCTCGTCTGGCGTCTCATAGCCCACCGTCTTATGAATAAATCCGGCTTCCATTTCTTTTACGCAGGTTACAAATTCCACCGCTCCTGCAGCGCCCAAAAGATGCCCGATCATGGATTTGGTAGAATTAATATGAATCTTTTCTGCGTGAGCCCCAAAAGCTGCCTTGATCGCCCTTGTCTCAAAAAGATCGTTATGATGGGTAGCCGTTCCATGGGCATTGATATAAGTGACATCTTCCGGCGCAATTTTGCCATCCTCTAAGGCAGCAAGCATTGCCTTTGCCGCACCCATGCCATCCTCTGCTGGAGAAGTGATATGATAGGCATCGCTGGTACATCCATATCCTAGCACCTCCGCATAAATGTGGGCGCCTCTTTTCTTTGCATGCTCCAATTCTTCTAAGATTACGATGCCTGCACCTTCTCCCATAACGAATCCGCTTCGATTCTTATCAAAAGGAAGAGAACATTTGTCAGGATCATCCACAGAAGTCAGTGCCGTCAATGCGCAAAATCCTGCCACTCCGATAGGGGTGATGGAGCTCTCCGTTCCCCCTGCTACCATGACATCTGCCTCTCCATAGGAAACACTGCGGAAGGCTTCCCCGATAGAATTGGTTCCCGTTGCACATGCTGTAACCACATTGATACTTTTTCCTTTAAGTCCAAATTGAATGGAAACATTTCCTGCTGCCATATTGGAAATCATAAGCGGCACCATAAGAGGGCTGATTTTGGACGGGCCTTTGTTTACCAGCCTATCATACTCCCTCTCCATTGCCTGAAGACTTCCAATTCCAGATCCAACAGCACATCCCACACGATAGGGATCTTCCTTTTCCATATCAATACCTGCATCGTCAAGCGCCTCTTTGGCGGCTGCTACTGCGTACTGGCTGAAAAGCTCCATACGCTTTGCCGCTTTAAAATCCATATAGTCTTTTGCATCAAATCCTTTTACCTCGGCTGCAACATGACATTTATATCCAGTGCTGTCAAATTTGGTAATTGGTCCGAATCCATGCCTTCCTTCTTTTATTGATTGAAAAAAATCATTTACATTAAGTCCTATGGGAGTGATGGCTCCCATTCCGGTTACTACTACACGTCTGCTCATTTTTCCTCCATTCCGGCTATACTGCCATTCCGCCGTCCACTGAAATCACCTGACCGGTAATGTAATTTGCTGCCTCCGATGCCAGAAATGCAACTACATCCGCCACTTCCTTTGCAGTTCCTGTCCTCTTTAACAGAATCTGTTCCTTCATATTCTCCCTGATGGCGTCCGAAAGATCCTTCGTCATTTCCGTCTCAATAAAGCCGGGCGCCACTGCATTCACTGTGATTTGCCTGCTTCCCAATTCTCTTGCCGCACTTTTGGTAAGTCCGATTATCCCTGCCTTGGAAGCACAGTAATTTGCCTGCCCGGGATTTCCCATCACACCTGTGACGGAAGAAATATTGATGATCTTTCCGCCCTTTTGTTTTAACAGCTGCCTTGACAAATGCCGCATAGTGTTAAAACATCCCTTGAGGTTGACATCGATTACGCTATCAAAATCCTCCTCACTCATCTTCATCAACAGGTTATCTTTTGTGATGCCTGCATTGTTCACCAGAATATCGATATGACCATATTCTTTTACCAGTGCTGTTATCATTTCTCCGCAAGCCGTAAAATCAGCCACATTACAACCGTAAGGAACAGCCTCCCCGCCTGCTTTCTTGATTTCTTCCACGGTTTCCTGTGCTCTTTCTTTAGAACCATTGTAATTTACAATCACGAATGCGCCTCTTTTGGCAAGCGTTATTGCTATTTCCCTTCCGATTCCTCTTCCTGCACCGGTCACCAGCGCCACTTTTCCATTAAGCATTTGTAAGTACCTCCAGACACTTTGCAAGGTCCTCATATTTATCTACATTAAGAACCGTGACTTCTCTGTTTATTTTTTTCACAAAACTGCTCAGCGTTTTACCCGGACCAATCTCTACAAAAGTATCAACGCCGTCCGCCAGCATTCTCTCCACCGACTGTTGCCACCTTACAGGGGATGAAATCTGCTTTTCTAATAATTCCCTGATGTTTTCAGGCGAAGATACATAATCTGCGGTCAAGTTTGCAACATAAGGAATGGAAAACTCGCTGATCTGCACCTTTTCCAAATCTTTTCTCAGCCTTTCACCTGCTCCTATGAGCATCTGTGAGTGGAAGGGTCCACTGACGTTTAAGGCAACTACGCGTTTTGCTCCTTTTTCTTTCAAGGTCTCTCCTGCTGCATTTACCGCTTCCGCTTCTCCGGTAATGACAATCTGCCCCGGGCAATTATAATTGGCAATAGAAACAATCCCAGGAGTGCTCTGACAGGTTTCCTCTATCACATCACCAGAAAGCCCCATAACCGCCGCCATGGCGCCTCCCTCCGGCACTGCCTCCTGCATGTAAACGCCTCTTCTTCTTACCACCGCAAAGGCTTCCTCTGCCCGCATGGCGCCACACGCCACGATTGCCCCGTATTCTCCCAGACTTAATCCAGCCGTCACATCAGGATGGATTCCTCTTTCCTCTAACACCTTTAAGATAGCCGTTTCCACTGTCAGCATGGCAATCTGGGTATATTCTGTAATAGAAAGTTTATCATTTTCCACAAAGCAGATAGAAGGCATATCCAGCCCCGTGATGCTGCCTGCCTTATCAAAGATCTCCTTAGCGGTTTCTTCCTTTTCGTAAAAGTCCTTTCCCATTCCTATGTACTGTGCTCCCTGTCCCGGAAACATAAACGCTGTTTTGTTCATCTTTACTCCCATCTGCGTGCTTTTGCACGTCTTCCCCTATTCCTTTCATCCCAAAAGAAGGGCTGCCTCCTGCATAATCTCATCCATCATTTCCTTACAGGTCTGTTCCTTTTTCACCAATCCTGCGATCTGACCTGCCATCAGGGTTCCATTTACCACATCTCCGTCCATGACAGCCTTGCGTAAGGAACCAAGCGTCAAGTGCTCTAATTCTTCAAGCCCTGCCCCTTCTTTTTCGAGACGGAGGTACTCTCTGCTCATTTGATTCCGAATCTGACGGACAGGATGCCCGGTGCTCATTCCTGTAACCTCTGAATCAATGTCCTTTGCCTTTATAATCTTTTCTTTATAGTTCTTATGTACAATGGATTCTTTGGCAACCACAAATCTGGTTCCCATCTGCACTGCTTCAGCGCCCAGCATGAATGCCGCCGCAAATCCTCTGCCGTCCCCGATGCCGCCTGCTGCAATGACCGGAATCTGAACCCCATCCACAACCTGCGGGACCAGACACATGGTAGTTGCAGATCCTATATGTCCTCCTGACTCTGTTCCTTCCGCTACCACCGCATCTGCACCACATCTTTCCATCATCTTTGCCATAGCCACACTTGCAACCACTGGTATGACCTTTACGCCTGCTTCCTTAAAGTCCTTCATGAACCTTGCTGGATTTCCCGCACCTGTAGTCACCACCTTGATGCCTTCTTCCAAAACCACCCTGGCTACTTCCGGTGCATTTGGATTCATCAGCATGATGTTGACGCCAATCGGCTTATCCGTAAGTTCCTTTGCTTTCCTGATTTCTTCTCTTACAATCTCAGCCGGTGCACTGGCAGCTCCTATAATGCCAAGCCCGCCTGCTTCTGAAACAGCCGCTGCAAGGTGATGCTCTGCCACCCACGCCATGCCGCCTTGTATGATTGGATAATCAATGCCCAAAAGCTCTGTTATTCTGGTTTTCATTATTCTGCCCCTTTATTTTTCAAATAATCAACCACCGCACCTACTGTAGTAAGCTGTTCAAGATCCTCAGAAGGAATCTCAATATCATATTCTTCCTCTAACGCCATTACAAGTTCAAACAAATCTAATGAATCTACATCAAGGTCTTCCTTGAATGAGGTTTCCATTTTGATTTCTGCATTTTCCATATTCAACTGTTCTTTGATGATTGCCACTACTTTTTCAAACATATCTCTTCTCCTTCTTTTCCCTTTTTGTTTCTTTGATGTTCAAACATTTTGACCGTCAAACATTTTGATTATCAAACTATTTGACGGTCAAAGTATATAGCAGCTGTAAAAAAATGTCAACTGGTATTTTAAATTTTTTTCAAAAAGTGGTAATTCAGCCATAGATCCAGGCGCAGCACAGGGAACAGCGTGACAGGGCGGCAGCAGACAGGTGGGCATCATGATTGCTTCAAGGTTCGTCTGCAAATCGGATTTCACTAACAGAATTGGATATAGGTGTTTCAAATCGGACGGGAACGGGGGTCCAGCGGCATCCGTGCCGCATGACCCCTAATCCGGCATCCATGCCGGATTTCCCTGATACCCACCAATTCTGTAAGTGAAATTGCCGATTTTTCGCCAGAGCCTTGAAGCTATCATGATGCCCACCTGTCTGCTGCCGTCCTGTCACGCTGTTCCCTGTGCTGCGCCTGGATCTATGGCTGAATTGCTCAAAACAAAGTGATTCGTTTATTTAACGGCTTATTTTCTGTTTTAAGACCAGATAAAGTTCGGCGTTTGTCAGTTGATGGTAGGGTTTTACATAGAATATATAAAAAATGCCGCAGGAAAGTGCTCCAAGAATCATCCAGCCTATGAAGGAAAGGTCTAAAATGAAGGTGTTCCATTTTTCGTTGTCCATCATTTTTTGGCTTAAAGCAAATGCATCTTCCATCTTGATATTGGGATTTTCTGCAAGGATAAAGGGTATCATCCTGTATTCATAGGCTTTGATTATGCCGGGAATCACAAACAGCATTGACCACAGGAAAGTGAACAGATTCCTAAAAAACATGGTTTTCACTATATTTTTGTAAGATCTTGAAAAACCATACGTAATTTCTCCTAGTACTGCTCTTTCCTTGCAGGCTCGAATCAAGAAACGCTGTGTTCCTACCGCCAGCGGATTCATAACAAGACACCACAGCACTGTGGAAATCCCAGTGTTCAACAGGGTTGCCACCAAAGAGGCAGTCACAAAGAAAGCTCCCAGTACCGCTGGTCCATCTTCCAGATACCGGTCCATCATATCTGGATCGGACACGGATACGCTAAAAAAAGAAACCGAGCTCACCCCTCTGCTTGAAAACATAAAAATCACCAAAGCAGCAATCACCCACCAATAGTTTACCTTTAAAACACTCTTTGCATGCTCCTTCAATTCATTCCTTAACCACATAAAACTTCCCCCTCATAATTCTTAATTTATTATGCAGTATTTTATAACAAAACACTTCTCCATGCAACAAAGCCTGTCAAAATTCATTTTGTCGGCTAACTGATTGCGTGCTATGT
>JAIDFQ010000013.1 GCA_029054245.1 Lachnospiraceae bacterium
CCCACCGACACCCACACTTCTAGCCGCGTCGGCAGCGGCAGATGTGTACAATTAACCAGTATCTGATCAGTCACAGCCTGGGGTTCGGGGACATGGATATCGGTGCCGTCGAGGCTTTTTTCAAAGCAATGGGTTATACGCTGTCCGCACACCATAACTGCGCCAACCAGCTAAGGCAGCTGTTCCACTATCTTTATGAACATGGATATACGTCCACCGACCATGCTCTGTTCGTTTTAAAAGACCAGTACAGAAATCAATGTAAAATCCCGACAACTTATACAGAAGAAGAAATCGCCAGGGTATTGGCTGCCATAGAGCGTTCTTCCGCTATCGGGAAGCGGGATTACCTGATCGTCCTTCTGGCCGCAGAATACGGCTGGCGCAGCGGCGACATTGTCAGCTTCCGGTTTTCCCAGATAGACTGGGACAACAACAGGATATCATTCAGCCAGAGCAAAACGGATATCCCGGTTGAATACCCACTGCTTTCATCCGTTGGAAACGCCATTATTGACTACCTGAAGTATGGCAGGCCAAAATCGGATGCCCCGGAGGTGATCGTTTCAGCTGAAGTCGGAAAACACGGTACACCGCTCTCGCCGCCGACTATCCATTCCATTGTGGGCAGATACATGAGGAAAGCAAACATTGCACACTGGAAAGAAAAGAAACACGGTCCTCATTCGCTGCGGCACAGCCTTGCTTCAAACATGCTAAAAAACAACGTCTCCATGCCTGTGATCAGTACCGTGCTGGGCCACCAGAGAACAGAGACCACAAAGATTTATCTTAAAGTGGATACGGAAAAACTCGCCCTGTGCCCGCTTCCCATGCCAGCGCTTGCTGCTTCCCATTATAGGGAGGTGATGCCGGAATGAACCGTCCTGAATTTATATCTGGCTTTGCAGATGAAATCAACTGTTATATCGATCATAAAACTGCAAGCGGATACAAAGAATCAAGCTTTACCTGCATCCTCAGACAGTTTGACCGCTTCTGCGCCGGGCGGGGCATCAAATGCGTGGCTTTTTCACAGGAAGATGCGGATGCATGGTCTGAAAAAAAGGAAACAGAGGCAACTACTTCCCATTATGCAAGGGTAAACAAAGTCAAATGTTTTCTGAAATACCTGAACCTGAAAGGGTATGACGTATACCTCATGCATGACGTATTTTTCAAAGTAACGGACTTTCAGCCGCACATTTACACAGATGATGAGGTCAGCAGGTATTTCTATTCTGTTGATACGTATACCTCCGGACGGAGCCGGATGGATGAAATCCAGTTTCCAGTCCTTTTCCGGCTCCTGTACTGCTGTGGCACCAGGATTAACGAAACCCTCGGCATAAAAAAGAAGGATGTCGACCTGGATGACGGGATCATCAAGCTCATGGAGGCTAAGAATGACTGTGAACGGTATATCGTGCTAAGCCCTGAAATGAAAAGGCTGGTAAACCAGTTCGCAGATAAATGTTTTTACCTTTTTGCTGATGATGACTATATTTTCCCATCTGTTGCAGGGAAACGGAGGGATGAAAGCAGGCTTTACGAAATCCACCGCATGATCCTGAGAAAAGCCGGGATTCCTTATATTGGAGGAGGCTGCGGTCCAAGGGTCCATGACTGGAGGCACACCTTTGCTGTAAGGTCATTTAAGCAGATGATTGACCAGGGGATGGACATGTATGTGGCGCTCCCCGTGCTGTCAACCTATCTGGGGCATAAAACCATTTATGCCACGGAACGTTATGTGAGGCTGACGATGGAACTTTACCCTTATATTGAAGAGAAATGCAGCGCGAAGTTCCAGAGCGTGTTCGGAAAGGTGGCGGAGCTTTATGAAACAGACTGATTTTGCCATCTGCCTTAACCGTTTCCTTACTGATTTCCTCGTAAACAAAAGAGGATGTTCACCTAAAACCATTGATTCTTACCGGTATGCGTTTATTTTCCTGCTGGATTACTATCATGAATCTCTGCATATCCCGGCGGAACAAATGGAATTAAAAGACCTGACCTATGAACGTCTGCTCGGTTTCCTTGACTGGCTGCAAGCCGAGAAAAAGAACAGCACAGCGACACGCAACCAGAGGCAGGCGGCAATCAGCAGCTTCATACGTTTCCTGATGTACGAAAAACCAGAGTTCTTAAACGAATACCAAAAAATCCTGAAAATCCCGGTCAAAAAGGCACCACACAAGGAACTCTCCTATTTAAAAACGGACGGGGTTTCCGCATTGATGGAGCAAGTAGATGTGGACAGGGCAAATGGGCTGCGCGATTACGTAATGATGATGCTCCTATATACTACTGGCATACGTGTCAGCGAACTGATCAATATCCGGGTGAAAGATCTGTCGCTTCATGAACCGCATACTCTTTTAGTGCACGGGAAGGGACAAAAAAGCCGATATGTCCCACTGGTAAAGGATTCTGTCCCGATCATACAGGAATATCTGAAAGTGATGGGTGGTCAAAAGCCGGAAAAGCTGAATGAATGGCTGTTCCTAAACCATATGGGCAGACAGTTTACCCGCCAGGGGGTGAATTACATTGTCAAAAAATATGGAGAGATGGCCAGGGGCAGTTCGCCTGATCTGATACCAGACAGCTTAAGTCCTCACGGGATGCGTCACACCGCTGCAATGGAGCTTGTGGATTCCGGAGTCGATCTGATCTATATAAGGGATCTGCTTGGTCATGTAAGTGTAAAAACAACAGAAATTTATGCCAAAACGGATGCAAAACTCAAACGTGAAGCTATTGAAGCAGCAAGCCGAGAAATCGTGCCTCCGGAAAAGGCCAGGTGGGATAGTGATGATGACTTAAAATCTTGGCTGAAATCATTCAATAAGTATTGATTATTATGTAAAGAAATCCATGCCAGAGCCCTTGCTATTCAGGCTTTGGCGGGCATTTCTTTACATAACGGAAGTCTTTACTTAACCTTTC
>JAIDFQ010000014.1 GCA_029054245.1 Lachnospiraceae bacterium
ATATTGGAAAAATAAAAAAATATAATTATATATTATATCAGTGAATAATGGGATGTACATATGTACATCCCATTTATTTCTGGAAAATACAAGGAAAGGGGTGATAAATCTATGAGAATTACGAAATACAGGACAGGACTTGATTCTGGAAGGCATAATGTCCTTATAAAAGAGTCTGCTGTAAATTATGCGTGTGACAGGCTGGACAGCCCTCCTGTCATTGTCCAGATGTTTAATGATGTATTTTCTTTAAACAGCATGGCAGAGGAGTATGTGTACCTTACAGCGTTTTCAACAGCATATAAGATACTTGGCGTATTTGAGGTATCACACGGAACTGTCAGTACAACATTAGCAAGCCCACGTGAAATCTTTATCCGTTTGCTTTTGTCAGGGGCTTCATGTTTTGTAATCTGCCATAACCACCCATCCGGGAACTGTAACCCATCAGATGAGGACGTAGGGCTTACTAAAAGGCTACAGGAGTGTGCCAGTCTGATGGGGATAACATTTACAGACCATATAATAACAGGTGATGGGTATTATAGCTTTAAAGAAAATGGTCTTTTATAAGACATGCAGCAGGATAGTTATTAATGGCACATTCTACAGATGTGTCTTTTTATTATGCAGAAAATAATACACAGAAGGAGGCTGTAAGTTATGGCAGCAGAAATTGAAACAATGTTTTATACAAGGGAAAAACCCTGGCATGGATTAGGGGTAAGGGTAGAAAATTCACTTTCATCAAGGGATGCACTTATAGCAGCAGGTCTTGGCTGGGATGTGGAACAGAGGAAGATTTATACAGAGGATGGTTATGCGGTACATGGATATTTTGCAAATGTACGCAGTTCAGACCACCATACACTTGGTGTTGTAACAAAACGTTACAAGATTGTACAGAATTATGAAGCATTTGCTTTTACAGATGCCCTTTTAGAAAAGGGTGTAAGGTATGAAACAGCAGGCTCTTTGAAAGGAGGCAGGAAAACATGGATTCTTGCAAGGCTTCCAAAACAGTACCGTCTTGCAGAAGATAAGGTAATCCCATACCTTGTATTCAGTAACAGCCATGATGGTTCAGCAGCTATCAAGGTTGCAATGACACCTGTAAGGGTAGTATGTAACAATACGCTTAACCTTGCATTGCAGGACGCAGACCGTATATGGTCTGCAAACCATACAGGTGACATAGAAAACAAGCTTGAAGATGCAAGGATGACCCTTTTCATGGCAGAAAACTATATGGATGGGCTTGTAAAGGAAAGCACCAGGTTAAGCCGTAAGAAAATAAGTGATGCAGAAGCAGAAGAATACATAAAAATGCTGCTTCCAATAGCAACAGACGCCACAGAAACAATGGAACAAAATGTAAAGAAGATGCGTGAGGATTTAAGAATACGTTATTATTTTGCGCCAGATTTACAGGACACAGGGAAAAACCAGTACCGTTTCATTAATGCGGTATCAGATTTTGCAACACATGCAAAGCCTTTAAGGGAAACTAAGCAGTACCAGGAGAACCTTTTCCTTAAAACAATGGAAGGAAACCCTCTTGTGGACAAGGCATACAGGTTAATGTTGGCTGCATAATATTAGAAAGGGATGGTGTAACATGGAAAAATATAAGACAAGGCTTCTTAAAGCCAGTGAAATAGAGTGCAGGGCAGGTGTTATAAGCAATAAGGGGTTAAGCCTGCTACTGTACAAAGATGCAAGGGCAGACCAGCGCATACTTGATGAAACATTTGGTATTTTTGGCTGGAAGAGAAGCCACCAGAGTATCAACGGCGATTTGTACTGTACAGTGGAAATATTTGACAAAGAAACTGGTATGTGGGTTTCAAAACAGGATGCAGGTGCAGCAGGCAGGTCAGAAAAAGAAAGGGAGAAATCCCTTGCTTCTGATTCATTTAAACGTGCCTGCTTTAACTGGGGGATTGGAAGGGAACTCTATACAGCACCTTTTATATGGATTCCAGCAGAAAGGACAGAGATACAGGAACGTGGCGGCAAGTTCTGCTGTAATGACCGTTTTTCTGTTGCAACCATAGCATACAATGATGAAAGGGCTATAAGCAGCCTTTCAATAACCAACAGCAAATACAAGGTAGTGTATGTAATGGGGGCAGATAACAGCATAAACAGCCTTTCCAGTACACAGATAGCTTCACTAAAAAAGGAACTTGCAAGGACAGGGGTGACAGCAGATGAAGTAAAAGCAAGATATAATGTGGGAAACATTGAAGATATGCCAGGTGATATTTATAAAAAGGCAATGTCTGCACTTTCAAGGACAAAATCTGCTGGTGCTGCCTGAATGTATATAAAAAATATTTCCACAAACATAAAGTGTATGATACAATATATATTAACAAAGAAAGGGGCAGAAGATGAACGATACAGATATACAATGGCATCCAGGTTTTGTTGCCGCTATGGAACTGGAACTTATAGAATATAAAGGCAGGCTATATTTTAATAGTGAACATAACCTTAGTAAAAAGCCATTACAGATAGACCTTCTGGTAATAAAGAAAGATAAACCAGTTGAAATAACAAATGAAATAGGCAGGATTTTTAAGAAATATAATATTATGGAATATAAATCACCTGATGACAGCCTTAATAT
>JAIDFQ010000015.1 GCA_029054245.1 Lachnospiraceae bacterium
CTGCGGGAATAATCCAGTGATGTATTATGATCCCAGCGGGTATACGAAAGTGACACAGCCGATTACGGAACCGGAGGCTCCTAGAATGGCTGGTGAGGGGGAAAATAATTTTGCAAATTATAATAAACAAAAAATATTTGATGCATTAAAAGATGCGCCGGTGGAGTATAGAGTAAATCCTAAAACCGGAATTATGGAGCCATATATGAAACAAGTTCAGGTAACGGATGACTATAAGATTATTTTAAGAAGGGATATAGGAGATTTCAATCATGGTGATTTAGATCACTGGAATTTGGAAGTTCAAACAGTGCAAGGAGGAAATATTAAATATGATCTTCATCTATATTTAGGAGTTGATGGTAATTTATTACCTTTTACAGAAGATAACATATATATTCCTAAGAAGAGTCCTTTTCATTAGGCAACTATGAATTATTGAATTATGAATAGGTGATTGCGAAACTCGCCAAGCTCGTTCGCAATCTTGAATCAAAACAGGGATGAATTCGCACAGAGCACGAATTTTGGAATGAAATGTGGTTAACCGGACATTTCAGGCGCACTTTAATAAGCCTTAGGCCTTATGGAGTTGGTAAGTACTATGCTATGAGTGGCTTTAAGCTTCGTATGTATTCATGATGATTGATCTTATCTGCAAGAACAACAGTAATGAGTTGTGTGATACCGGAAAGAATTAGATCAGCATGTAAAGTCTTCTCGTTTGGGGTCCGGCGTCCTGCAAGACATAGATTATCCTTGATGTGATTGATGTCTCTTTCGACAACAGTCCTGATTTTATAGGTGTTATCCCATTCTTCGGTTCCGCGGATTGTTCCGGGATAGATTCTTTTCCGGATAGATGTAGACCATGCGCCCACATTTAGATGAAGTGCAAGGGTTTTCACAAAAACAATGGCGGTGGGCTTTTTAGTTGTTTTGTCGTAGCTCCATTTCATTTTTGGACAGACGAACTTGAAAGTAGGTATGCCGCTTCGTAAGTTTGATTTGCAGCCTTCTGGTTTCATGGGAAGCGAAGGATCATGAGGACAGCATGGAATACCATCTTCATTGATGGTATAATCCTGATTTTTAGGTCCGGATCGTGCATTTAGCGGAATATAAGCTTCCCGGAAATGTTTGTTATTACCAAAAGTGTCACCGGTAAGAAGGCTCTTATAGAGATCTATGGTATCGAAAGCCGCATCACCAAGGAATGTTTTAGGATTGATCAGTGGATGCTTGGAAAAGAAGTCTTTCAGTGTTGGAATCAAAAGCTTTGAATCGTGAACACATTTATCTTCGTCAGGGGAATCGGATTTCTTTTCGACAACAATATCAGGATGAGACGTCATAAAGTCTTTGTTATAAAAAGAGATATGACGGATGATACCAAGACCGTTGGTGACAATGCCAAACTTGAAGACATAGCAAAAATGTCCATTGATATACAGCTGCTTGATCGCAGGATTGGCAGAAGAATGGGAAGGTATGGAGCCATAGGCAGCTTTATAAAGATCATAAGATTTATCCAAGCCCTGAGATTTAGCATATGCCTTGAGCTGCTTAATGATTCGGTTAGCGTACTTCGGATTATTTTCGGTAACGAATGCTTCAATACCTGAGGAATCAAAGATGGTCATATCCGCTTTTGCAGAGTCAATAGCCTGGCAGATGGGTTCGGTAACATCAACAAGGTTATGAAATAGGAGCTGTAAATCATCTAAAAAGTCCTGTTTGAAACGGGTGATTTTGGAAGCATCCGGGACTTTAGTAAAACCACAGAACATACGGAGTGGTTTCGAGTAAGCGAGAAAAGTCAAGAGAAGCTGATCTGTAGGGATAGAGAAAATACGTTGGATGATCAAAGCCCACAAGAAAGCTTGCAAAGGGTATTTACGGGTTCTGCCCGTTGATGCATAGAAATGATTTCTAAATGAAATCGGAATAATTTCATCAAGGTCGATATGGTTTTCTAATAGAGAGAGGAAAGCTGGTTTGTCATTTTCAGATTTATCTTGGCAGTCTTGAAAAATATTTGCCAAAGAAAGCTGTTTATATGGTATCATAGATATCAGAATAACTCCTTTCTTGGGTGATGGTTTCTGGCAACTCTATTATACCATATCCGGTGAGGAGTTATTTGTATTTTAGAAACAAAAAATCCCGCATTTATGCGGGTTGTGGCGTTTCGCAAACGCCTATTGAATTATGAAATGTAGGAGGAGAATGGAATGATAATAAATTTAACTAAGAGCGTTCCGTTAAAAGAATGGTGTAAGATAACTGCAGATGGACATGCGGCGGATACAGCAAAATGGATTGAATTTATACTTAGCCAGGAAGCAATGATTGGATTTGCAACCGAGTTATTATGGATGTATGAGGACATAGATGACAATAGAAGGTTAGTTGTAAGTACAAATCAGCTACAAATAGATCCTTCACCAAGTCAAGCTGTAGGATTCTATCTTACTCCTAATAGTCCTATGTTGATATTAAAGGTAAATTCATTGATAGAAAGAAAAGAAGAAGGATACGAATATAAAAATTGGAAGGAAATAAATATAAGGAAAAAAAATACAAATCAGTATTATAATGTTAAGGCTCCTTCTGAAGAAGAAAGTGAGATAATTACTTTGGAATCTTATGAATTGTCTAAGAAGAACATAATGAATATTAATATATACAATGCCAAGGGGGATAACATAACTAAAAATTATAGTACGGTGTTTTTTGAAATCAATCGTAAAGGCATAAAAGAATTTGCCACGATGCTTTTAGTATGGGCTAATAACTATAAAGAAGGGGATGAGTATATATTACCACATATTGATAAATCAGATTGTGGGGATAATCTAGGTATTATTTTGGATCACAATAGTATATCAACTAAGTTTAAGGGTCATGATTTAGGAACAGCGTATGATTATGATTCTAGAATTTGAGTATCAATTTATTTGTAGTTATGCATTAGGATATCTGGTTGTCAGATGATACATTGAGAGAGATGAAAACTGCATGCTGATTTCATCGGATTTACTTCCCGCACGGTGTAGCTCGTGTAGGTAACTATAAACTGTGGAAATCAATATGCATATTGTGAGAACAATCCTATAATTTATTATGATGCCAGTGGGCATACACAGGTAACTAGCTGGCAATGCTGGCAGAGAGCTCTAGATTTGCTTTACGAGAAGAATATATACAGGAATTATGAGTACGATAGACATTGAGAACTTGAGTAATATACTAAAATGAGGTTTTGGAAGTAGCGCAAAACATGGTTTATCGCTATAATGAGAAGAATCAGCTGACAGAGAAGAAGAGTCCGTCGGACATCACGGAATATGTGTACGATGGGAATGGGAGCCTGATAAGTGAGAAGGAGGGAGAGAAGACCACCAGCTACCAGT
>JAIDFQ010000016.1 GCA_029054245.1 Lachnospiraceae bacterium
TAGTCTAAATATCTATCCACTACAATTATAGGGGAAACTTGAGGATCAGGAAATCCGCAGGAATATTTGACGCTTACCATAAAAAAGTAAAATGAATTTATTTTTTTTATACCCACATTTGCCTTGATACTGAAAACAGAGCGTAGAAAAAGCACTTAGATTGATTTTCTAAGTGCCTAATATATCTCATAATGAGCAAAAGTCTATTTTATATATCATCTTTTGTTAGCCAATCGTTCCTCTTTTAACCAGTTAATATCATCTTCCGTTGGATTTTCATAGACTGCTGCAATCTTCAAACAGGCTGGTGTATTTCCGCAACAATATCCGAAACTGATTCTTAACGTCCACTCGCCTTCTGTAACAGAAATTTGTTCTTGTATGGAAGTATCCTCAGTAATTTCATCTCCCACTTTTTCAAAACAGTATACGGTTTCTTCGTCTGGCGAAATTACTTCAACTATAACCTGTTCACCCATTGGGAAGATATTTTCTTTTGGTTTCATAAGCAAATCAGAAAAACTTACTTCTAAGTTAACAGTATTTTCTTCATGCACATAAAAAGACCAATTTCCCTGTGTAACAAATGGCGCATAATCTTTTTTAAATGCCGTATCTAAATGAAAGATATAACCCTGTTCAATATCCGCAATAAGTTCTTCCTTTGTAAGATAATATTCATATCCATCATAGTTACTATCAAAATCATCAGCAATGTTATCACTTTTTAACGGAATGATTACATTAGCGGCTTCTAACATATCAATTTCAACGGTATTTATATTTTCAGCATTGTCAACACTGTTGGAATCCTCCTGTTTTGCAGACCTACCGCACCCGCTTAGTGATAATAAAATAGATATTGATATAAATGCAATTCCTATCCTTGTTTTTTTTGACATAACTATACCTTCTGCGGAATCACCTAATTTTTTATTTTACCACAAATGAACACTTAATTCTATTAAGATTTCATTAAACTTTTTTCCTTATTCCGTTCAATCATCATCTGCCTTGCTCGTTCCCTCTGTTCTTCACTAACCGCCCTCGGTTTACGGTAGTTGAAATATGATTTCGGAAAAAAATAAGTCTTAGATACCTCGTCCTGTCCTATCAGCTTATATGTCTTTGGATAATCGGCAACAAGCGTGTCAAGTTTCCGCATAACTGCCTTATCCCTTGTATAATGCGGCTGGCTCCTGTCTGGAAAAAGCGGCTCTAAAGCCGGAAAATTGAACATAGGACACACGATTGATTATTATCACGCTTTTCTTTCTCATTGACGCAACCGCTCTATGATGCTGACTTTAGCAATTTGCCGGTACAAGAGTGCTGGTATCGCTACGGTTAGGAGGATAAGGAATGGATAGATTACCAGCATGGGCCACATAACAAAGCGATAGGTGAAGAACCAAATCCCGCTGGAAATTCCCCGCACGACTATTACAGAAAACAAAACGCCAAGAACAGCCGATGTGAGGATTGTTCCCACGGCGTAATACAGCCCCTCAAAAGAAAGCATACGCTTTAACTGCTTTCCTGTCATGCCAATGCTTTGCAACATGGCAAATTCCTTTTTGCGGGTGATAACGCTTGTCAGGACAGAGTTGACAAAGTTTGCGATGCCGATAATTCCGATGATGATACTCAATGCCCCGCCGATGGTGATGATAAGGGAAGTGAGGTCGTCAAAGGAACTGGTATAGGTCGCCTTGGATTCAAAATCCATACTTGGCTCCACACTGTCGATATAGCTGTTCAAAAACTCTGCCATTTCTGCTTCCGTTCCCTCTTTCACATCAAAGGGGAAATTGACCAGATGGGGGTTATCACACAGCGGCAGGAAGATTTCTGTCGGGAGATAGAACCGAGACTCGCCTGTGTTGCGGGTGGTGGCCGTATTCTCGTTGGCCCGGACTTTTGCCATGATGATAAAGTCATAGCTATCTGTAATGGTGGTGGAAAGTTCCTCCGCTTTCAGATGGTTGATCCGTACTGTATCCCCCACGCTGATATTGGGGTTCTCTATGACCGTTCCATCATCGTTACAATCCACGCTTAGAAGAATATACTCTCCCGTTTTCAGCTTTTCCAGGTCGATTGTTCCCTCTATGATTTCCATGCCATTCAACAGAAAATCGTCCGCGCCATACAGTCTTACAAAAGGATTTCCGTTCAGGTCTTTGTTATAGCTGAAAAAAGCATTGTGTTCCGTTGAAAACGGTTCTTCCAGCATCCAGGAGGAATAGAGCCTGCCGCCGTCCTCAAAACTGCTGTTTTGTCTGACGGCCTCAATGAAGGTATCGGACAGATCATGTTCGCCTTTTTCAACCTGGTACTGGAAAAACTCTGCGTTGGAAATCACAAAGTCCGTATCCATAAATTTTGCAATATACTTGTCAATATCAAAGCCGCTGGACAGGGTGAATACCGTGTTAAACAGCACCAAACTCAATGTCATGGACACGATCACCAGCACAGTACGCTTGCGGTTGCGACCCAGGTTGGCCAGCGCCATAAAGTGGAGCTTCGCGCCGTGGGTCGATTTTTTGTCCTTGGCCCTGCGCGTTCCAAACGCCGCTGTATCATTCTCCGTATAGCGGATGGCTTCGATTGCCGAAACCGTACCGGCAATCTTCGCGGGCTTGCGGACGCTGACAAAGACAGTGAAAAGTGCGAAAGCGGCGGAACCGATGAAAATAAGAGGATTTACCGTTACTTTAATACCGGCGTCTGCGGTATAACTCGTTCCGTTCATCAGGAAAGGCACCAAGGCCCGGCCAATGAAGAAGCCCGCCAGCAGGCCGATGGGAATACCAATCAGGGACAGCCAGAGCGCCTGCCGGTTGATCAACCGCTTGATCTGCCGCTTTGTTGTCCCCAGCGTTTTCAGCTGTCCATAGGACTGAATATCCTGAATGACAGAAATCTGGAAAATGTTGTAGATAATCAGGTACCCGGTTACGATAATCAGCGCAACGCCTATGATGCCGGAAATCAGCATGGCGGGATTGTCCGTTAATGCGCCGCTCTGATAGGCCGGACTGACACGGGCGATCACATAATTGCCGCTCTGCTTGCTGCCGCCCATCGTGTCGCAGGTATAGCCGGTTTCGGAAAGCAGTTGATGGAGCTGGGCCTCTATATCGCCTTTCCCTTTGAACATCACATAGGCGGAAACAACACCGGAATAATCATTGTCCACAGGATAGGTATACGCCAGAATGTCCGAATGGGCGTCCACAAAGGCTTTCGACACAATCAGCCGCCCGATGTTGCTCAAGCTGTCCGTTTCCCAAAAGCCGCAGAGGGTGAAATCGGTGGTATATAACTTCCCTTTTACTTCATAGGTCAGAGAAACGGTTTCCCCGATCTGTGCCGGTACACCCAGGGCATCCAGCGTCTTTGTATCCGCGATGATCTCGTTTGACCCTTCGGGCCGGTGCCCTGTTGTGGGCGTGTAGCGGGCAAATTCCAGAGCGGTATCATCCATATACCACAGGTCAGACCGCCAACGCTCCAGACCTGGATTTTTCAGCCGATAGGTAATCGCTTTTGCATAGGCGATACGGTCAATCCGGGGACTTCCTGCCACATCGCTGTAAACCTCGTCGCTGATAAAATTCAATACTGCCTGCCCCTCGCCGCCCGCCTTGCGGATGTTCTGATCGTGAACGGTGTCCATCAGGCCAGACCCAAGGGTGAAAATTGTGGTAAAGAGTATGGTTGTCAGAACGATTGCGATAATCGCAATGATATTCCTGCTTTTGTTGGCCTTGAAGTAGCGGCCTGACAGCTTTTTGATAACCGCTCCGTTGTTGTTGCCGAATATAATGTCATTCATCGTCAGCGCCCCCTTACTCAAAAATCCTGCCGTCCTCAATGCGGATAATGCGGTCGGCAAGCTGGGCGATCTCGTTGTTATGGGTGATCATCACCAGCGTTTGATGAAATTTACTGCTGGTCGCTTTCAAAAGCCCCAGCACATCGCTGCTCGTCCGGCTGTCCAGATTGCCGGTGGGTTCGTCGGCCAGGACGATGGCGGGCTTGGAAACCAGGGCGCGGGCGATGGCGACACGCTGCTGCTGTCCGCCGGACAGGTTGTTGGGCATATTGTTCAGCTTGTCCCCCAGGACCAGCAGGCGCACGACTTCATCCATGAATTTCTGGTCTACGGTATCGCCGTCCAGCTCTACGGGCAGGACAATGTTTTCGTAGACGTTCAGAACAGGGACAAGGTTGTAGTTCTGGAAGATAAAGCCGATGTTGCACCGCCGGAAGATGGTGAGTTGTTCGTCGTTCAGCTCGGCCAGCTCCTTGCCCTTGATCTGAACGCTGCCGGAGGTCGGCACATCCAGACCGCCCATCATGTTCAGCAGAGTGGACTTGCCGCTGCCGGATGTCCCGACAATGGCAACAAATTCCCCCTGCTCGATGGAAAGGGTCACGCCGTCCAGTGCCTTTGTGATGTACGGCTCTGTGCCATAGTATTTTTTGAGGTCAGTTGTTTGTAAAATGCTCATGGTAAGCACCATCCTTTCTGTGATGCCGCTATCATAACAGCCAATTCTCACAGAAATGTCACAGGCCACAGGTTTTTCGCTCTTGAAATGTCACAATTCTGTGACATTTCAAGAAATTTTCATCCACGGGGCAGGAATACGGAAAATGTAGAGCCATGCCCTACCGTCGAAGTGACCTTGATGTAGCCACCCTGCATGGTGACGATCTCACGGGCAAGGTACAGTCCGATACCGATGCCCTCAACATCGTGTACTTCTTTTTCCCTATAAAAGCGTTTGAAGATCATGCCTTGTCTGCTCTCCGCTATCCCTTTGCCGTTATCGGTTATGTCGATTTTCACATAGAAATCCCAGCTTTGAACGGAAACTTGAATATTGCCGTCTGCTGGGGTGTACTTCACCGCATTGTCCAGAATGTTGAACAGGGCTTCACTCGTCCATTTCCTGTCGTGGGCCAGCACTATATCTTCTGGACAATCTACACTGACATGAATATTCTTCCTTTCGGCGTTCAGCAGAATACCGCCCAATGCTGCCGCCAGAGTATCGTAAAGCGGCTGCGTCTTTCTATCCAGTGAAATAACGCCGGTTTCCAGCCGGGAGGTCTTTATCATGGCCTGCATAAGAAAGTCCAGTTTTTCAAGCTGGCCGCTGGATGCCTGCAAAAATTCCTGACGCTTTTCTTCTGTCACAGGCTGTTCAAGCAAAGTGGCGTTTACCATCTGGAGATTTGCAATCGGCGTTTTTACCTGATGGGAGATGTCAGAAATCAATTCCTGCAAATCAGCCCGCTCCTTTGCTACACTTTCCCGATTTTTCCGCATAACTTCATATAGGCGAACAAGACGGTGGTTGATTTTATAAAACAGGTTTTCTTCCTCATAGACCTGCGGCGGGACTGATGCCCCATCCAGCATATTGTCTATTGTTTCGCATAGTCTGTCCGAAAATAACACCAACTTCCGACGCAGAAAGGCCACGAAAAGAGCTGCACAGATGAACACCAGCAGGATAAACAGCAGACCCAGCCATACGATTGCCGGGTTTCTGGTAAAGAGAAAAGCCGCAGTAACGGTCGCAGCAGAGAGCAAACCTAAAAAAGCAGCCCCCACCGCACAGACCCGGTTGATGGAAAGTTTACAGCCAGTCACTTTTTCATCCCCCCAATCCACATATAGCCCATGCCGTAGACGGTCTTGATATATTGCAGACCGTCTATTTCGATTTTTCCCCGAATACGGCTAATTGCTACCGTCAGCGCGTGTTCATCCACAAAATTTTCGTCTGCGTCCCACAGCTTTTCAAGAAGCATCTGTCGGGTCAGAACGATTTGCGGATTTCTTACCAGCACCTTTAGCAAGCGGTATTCCATCGGTGTGAAGATAACCGACTCCCCTGCGAGGGTGGCGGTCAATTCCGAGAAATTGACGGATAGTGTGCCGTCTGTGTAGCAATCGCCGCCTGTCTGCTTCTCGATGCGGCTCAGCAAAGCGGAAACCTTTTTTCGGAATACACTGATTGGAAACGGCTTCGTCACATAATCGTCCGCTCCCAACTCAAAACCTTTTAGCATATCGCTTTCCATATCGTTTGCGGTCAGAAAAATCACGGCGGTATCTGGACGGCGCTCTTTGATTTCCATACAGAAGTCAAATCCGTTTCCATCAGGCAAATTGACATCCAGCACAATCAAATCGTAGTCCTGCACTTCACAGAAATTAACCGCCGCTGATTTTGTCATGGCAGCATCCACAGTGTAACCCACCGCTGAAAGATTGTAGCAAAGAGTATTGTTCAAAAGGCAATCATCCTCAACGACTAAAAGCCTCATGGCTTCACTTCCTTTCCCTTATAGGATAACATGAAAATGTCACAGAAATCTCACAGCAATTTTATCCCACATAAAGATAATCTAATTTTAGGGAGTTAGCACACGCAAATCAATTCGTAAAATGAAAACAATGAGGAAACATAACCATAGCAAGCATATTTCCTCCAGATTAAAATTCACGCTTTGCATAAAGCCCTTTTGAAAGTAAAAACGAAAATAGTAGAATTAGTGTAGCTACCATAACTATAGCACCATTGACTAAGAGCATATTTTGGCTAGCATACTCTAAAATATTAAAAAGTAAATACTCGTTTCCCGGCAAAGAAGAAATGATTACCAACATACTATACAATGCCGCAAAAAGCGCAATCGGAACAAGCATTCCCCAAAACTTTCCTTTGCTATATCCTAGCTTGAATAGTATAGGGAACATACAAAGATTGAAAACGGAAAATAACAAGTAGCTTATAGTTATGACAGGTAAAAACCATCCAATCGGGCCATAATAATGCGACAACGAAAAGCAGTCTGCAAGAATAGCCAAAGGGATGCCAGTAACCAATCCAAGCAGCCCCATGCCAATGGATAAAGTATATCTACCAGCTACAACGGAAGAACGCTTAATAGGTAGTGTCAAATATAACTTGTTCAAATCGCCTTTTTCCTCTACCGCAAAAGTATTGACTGAAAAAAACAGGAACATAAAAACATTGGTTGGAACGACTAACAGTGCCGTAATAAAACCGGCGGACAAGGAAATCACAGGGAGTAGGAAAATTCGCAGATGAAAATATTTCATCGCATCCCAATCAAATTTTGCCATTTGTATCATCATTCCTGTACCTCCTTGCTCATTCGCACCATAATATCATCAAGAGAAACGGTTTCTGTAATTACACTTGCAGGAAACCCTACAATGTCTTTTGTTTTAATCATACCATCAAAACCACTCGGATGTTCCCGCAGGCCAAGCACTTGCTCACGCTTTGATTGTGGTAAATCACCTATACCGCCCCGGATCAAACAATATTTTTCAATTAAATCATCCTTTAATCCACTATACAATATTCTCCCATTTTTGATATAGGTGATATAGTCAGCAATTTTTTCAAGGTCGCTGGTTATATGAGTGGAAAAGAATATTGTCCTATTTTCTTTCACCATGTAATCGCGGAATATTTCTAGCATTTCATTTCGGCCAACAGGATCAAGACCCGAAGTCGGTTCATCCAGCAATAACAGCTTTGCATCATGTGCCAATGTGACGGCCATGCCCAATTTCATTTTCATGCCTCGTGACATTGTTTTATACTTCTGTTTCGGATCAAGAGAAAATCGTTCCAAGTATTGATGAAAAGCTGAACTATCCCATTTTTTGTAGAAAGGACGCATGACCTTTTCTATATCAATAGGTGTCCAGTCCTCTTGATAATATGGTTGTTCAAATAGAACGCCTATATCTTCTTTCAAAGAAACATCATCCGCAGACTTACCAAACAGCTTAATGTTGCCGCTGTTCTTCATGACCATACCTAAAATAAGTTTCAAAGTAGTAGTTTTTCCTGCGCCGTTTTCACCAATAAAGCCACAAACAAATCCACTGGGAACTGAAAAGCTTATATCATTCAGCAAAAAATTCTTATATTGTTTACTAAGGTTAGATATTTCAATTACATTGTTCATTTGTTTGTCCTCTCAATCGTGTCCATTAGTTTATGAATGTCATCCATTGACAAGCCTGCTAACTTTCCATGCTGGATAGCAGTTGCTAAGGCTTCTTTGGTATCTTTCAAATACTTTTCCCGAACAAAAGTATCGTTGATCTTTTTTACATAAACACCCTTTCCGGGCATCGTCTGGACAAATCCCTCTAACTCTAATTCACTGTAAGCCCGTGTGGTCGTCACCAAACTTACTTGCAAATCACGAGCAAGTTGGCGAAGTGACGGTAGGGGAGCGTTTTCGGATAATTCGCCTGTCAAAATAGCTGCTTTGATTTGTTCTTTGATTTGCTCATAAATTGGTACTCCTAATTGGTTTGATATAACAATGTTCATTATTTGCCTTTCTTCTCCCCTGATAATCAGACAAAGCAATATACACATTTTCTATTTCTTTTGTCTATTAGCGTTTTACTGTTCTTGTACGGTAAGTACAGTTTGTCATGAAATGGACATTTTGTCAATAGTGCTCTATATGAAATTAAACAGTCGGTAGTATGAAACTATACGCCGTTCAAATACTATCACCTGAAATATAAAATTACATTGGGTGGTGATAGCATGAATTATGAACGGGACGAGCGCAAGTTTGACTTTCACGATATAGGACTTGCAATAAAGAAAGCTCGTGAGCGTGAGGGCATGACACAGGAACAACTGGCCTCCATTATTGATCGTGATCCCCGCACCGTCATGTACCATGAAACGTTTTTTTATATGCCGTTGGGCGGATTACTGATGATCGTTTTGTGTTTTATCTATCTTCACATCCAAAATTTTGGGAAAACATTTCTATAACAGAGCCATCAATGAGGTTATCTTTTTTGCCAAAAAGAATTTTGGTGGGAATATGCCATTCTTTGATAGGGTGTCCCTTGGCGTATTGCCAGTATTCCCAAGAAAGAGTTTGTCCAAAATCAGTAGATATGCGTTTCTCTTGCTCAAGTTGCAATTCAGATACATTTGCCCACATCATCATGTTAGAAATTAAATCTACCATATCTACTACGGGAGAAACAAATAAGCACTCTTTTAACTCTTCATTCGCAAATGCCAAATTACAAAATAAAAAGGAGGTCATGGAAGTGAAAAATGTGCTGGAACAACTCTATAATGGTGAAATCTTCCCGGCGGAACAGTATGCCCCTAAAAGTGAGGAATACCGGAAAATCCATCAGGGGAATTACAACCACTACGAGGACTTTGTTGAGTTACTGGCGAAGCTAGAGCCGCCCCTTGACAAGCGGTTTATTAAAATCATGGACGAACAGCTTGACGTAATCCCGTTTAAGTTCTCGGAAATGTTCATTGACGGTTTTAAGCTGGGGGCAAAGATGATGGCAGAGGTTTTCAGGGACGAGTAGAAGGACTGGGACAGGAAAAGGCAGATGCTTTGACGGGGCGGCTGCCTTTTTTGGGGTTGCTGACAAGCTGGAATTTTATCTATTTTCCATAATCATTTCTTTGCACTTCCATTCTTCACCTAGAACACAGTATGTTTCTGTTGTATCAAGAACTACATCGTTAAAACCGACTGCTTTATAACAGTAATAAGCTGGAAGATTATTCTCAAAAACGCCCAGTGATACTTTTTTTGCTCCATATATCTCAAATACAAATTTTAACCCTAACTGGAGCATAGCTTTTCCATAGCCTTTTCCTCTCCTGTGAGGATTTACAATAACAAATCCAAAACGTAATTCCTTTTGTGTTATCGGATAATTACCGAGTATGCCTGCTGTCCATTGATAAAATGATTTTTCGTCTTGACACCACGATAATATTGTATCTACATCCGAAGCTCTATATGGCTTTATTCTAATCATACATTTTTCCTCGCAAATTTGAATTTATTTGATAGATGTTCCAATGTGTTTATCCAATCTCCATTGTGGTGCAATCCCGTCATCGGCATAGTATTCGTCCATTGCTGTAATTTTATTGTTTTTTGTTTGAATAAACGAAGTAACATGAAAAGAAACACTTCTATCTTTGGGATAGATACGAACAACTGTAATAATTAAATTATTCACAATTTCTACTCTCTCAACGATTCCATCCCATTCTCCAGGGTACTCACAATTCGCAATAATATATTCATCCACCGTAAAATGCTCGTTGGTACAATGCCAATTTATATAGGCTTCTGCATGAAAGTATTTTCTAATTTCTCTTTCATCTTGAGCAAGAACGGCTTTCCAAAATTGTTCTATATTCATAATTTTCTCCTTTAAACTCCGGTTTGCTATTGCGTTCAATTTAGCACATTTATAGAACATCTACAAGATTCCGTGTATGAAAAAGCAAAAAGAATGAATTCTTCAAGTCGTTTATTCCAGCCTTTCCACTCTTACCATAAATGATTTTTACAGAAGCCTTGCCGGTGAACTCGGCCTGCAGCCTTCCTTCCGCAAACCCGACAATTTCAGGGCCATACAGGAGGAAATATCGCGCCTTGCCCTTGAAAAGCGCAGGACCCCTGTCATCATCATTGATGAAGCCAACTACGTCAGCAATGCCATCCTGAATGACTTGAAGATCCTCTTCAACTTTGAGATGGATTCCAAAGACCGGGCCGTCATCCTTTTAGTCGGGCTGCCCCAGCTCAATTCCACCCTGCGGATTGGCGTGCATGAGCCGCTCCGCCAGCGGATCATCATGAACTATAACCTGGAAGGGCTTTCCAAAGAGGAAGGGCATACCTATATTTCAGAAAAACTCAAAGGGGCAGGCGGTACCCCTGACATTTTTGAAGGGAATGCGGTGGAAGCTGTACTCAATGCCGCCGACGGCACACCGCGCATGGTCAACAAACTTTGCAATGCCAGCATGCTGGTTGCCGCAAGCAGGAACCTCAACTGCATCAATTCCGATGCGGTAATGCAGGCAGTCAGTGACTGTGAACTTGGTTAAATCCTCCAGAAGACTGCCTGTGTTTTAATCTGCCGGACAACACTTTGGTGCGTTCCTCATATTCTTTCTGTTTCCCATTGGCTTTCCGTTTCAGATAATTTTGGTGTAATTTATCCTTCCTTGCTTCTTTTTTCCGCATTTCTTCCAGTTCTTCGGGTGTCGGTTCTCTTTCTGCCATAGTAGGTGGTATATATTCCCCAATAAAATTGAAATAACTCTCTATTGTGTGGTATCTGCACTTCCTTTACGATCACGCTCATGGACAATGATTTTCTCCACAAACTCATTCAGCATGAGCGTTGTCATTTCCTCTGCGTTACTGTACCTCTCAACCAGTTTCAGAAAACGTGCGGCAGATTTGCGGTCTTTCGCATACTGTGTCTGCTCCGCTTTGTAGCTGTTTACCTCGCCCTGCAACTGTTCCTGCTCGCTCTCGTATTGGTTGTAGAGCATGGTATAACGCTTGTCTGACAGTTTTCCCAATGCGTTATCCTCATAAATCTTTGCAATCAGCATTTCCAGTTCCCCGATACGTTTTTCACATACCGCCATACGTTTCTTCTGTTCCGTAAAGTCTACGGTCTGCCTTTCCTCAATATGTGACTGAATTTCCTCCGCAAAACGCCCTTTATCAAGGCTGGCATACTGGATAACTTTTTTTGGTCTTTGCCACTATCTCCATGACGTGATCCGCTTTGATGCGGTGTGCTGACCTGCACAATGTTCCGACTGGCTGTTTCGCATAATTTCCGCATACATGGGAACACGCTTTCCGTTATTTACCCTGTGGACATACATTTTACCGCCACAATCAGCACAATACATTAGTCCTGTGAGTGGGTGCGCTTCGCCCCAACCGTCAGGATACCGCTTACCTGTCCTCTGATACGCTGTACATTGTCAAAAGTTTCTTGGTCGATAATCGGCTCGTGGGTGTCCTCAAAGATTAACCACTGGTCTTTATCTACATAATGGCTCTTTTTGTCCTTAAAATGCTTGCGTGTAATCAATTCCCTCCTTTCCGCCAGTACCGCATAAATGCTATGATGTGGCTCTTTTGTGTTTCTTTTGATTAAGAAGTCTTTTACAGTTTATAACTCCTAAAGCAACCGTGAAGCTAATTAGTTTTACACCTTTAAAAGCCTCTTTCCCTCCATTCCTGTTTGATTTATAATAACATTAATCTAAAAAAATCTTAATCCATACAGGAGGAATCATATGACACCCAAGCAACTTGCTTTTCAAACAGCAGTAAATGGAATCATTCCCAAACTTGCTTCGCGAAACATGGAGGGCTACTTCTTTGAAGACAGCGCTTCCTGCGTGAGCGCAATCATCGACCTGATGGCAGACGGCTCCACCATTAGCTGGGGCGGCAGCGAATCCATAAAGGAATGCGGTCTTATGGATGCCGTCAAATCCGGCAATTATGTCCTGATCGACCGGCTATTGGCTAAAACTCCCGAAGAAGGCAGGGAATTATATGCAAAAACAGTTCTATCCGACTACTATTTGATGAGCAGCAATGCCATTACATATGACGGTGAGCTGATCAATATTGACGGAAATGGAAATCGCGTTGCCTGCCTTATCCATGGTCCAAAATGCGTCATTCTGGTAGTCGGTATGAATAAACTGGTTTCTGACGTAGAATCAGGTTACAAGAGGGTCCGCAATCTGGCATCTCCTGCCAATGCCAAACGTTTAGGACGGAATACCCCATGTTTCCATACCGGGAAATGTGGCGACTGCCTTTCTGAAGAATGCATGTGCAGTCATGTGGTCATTACAAGACGGTGCGGCATCCCTGGAAGGATCAAAGTCTTTTTCGTAGCTGAAGAACTTGGGTATTGACAAAAACAGGTATTGTCCTTTTTATAAATTTATGGGACAATACCTGTTTTCTTATATTTTTGTCTAAACCGAAGCAAAGAAGCATACAACGCCCCATTTACGGACATCAGCTCAGTGGATATTTATCTGTCAGTTTCTGTACAATTGCTCTCGCTTCAGGAATTTTTTCTTCCCCGCCCTTTACGATCATTGCAATTGCTTCCGCAATCTGATCCATATCCTCAGTATTCATACCTCTGGAAGTAACCGCCGGTGTGCCAAGACGAACGCCGCTGGTTACAAAAGGTGATTTGGGATCATTGGGAATCGTATTCTTGTTTGCTGTAATATGAGCCTCATCCAGCATCTTCTCAACAGCCTTTCCTGTAAGATCATAAGAGGTAAGGTCCAGCAGCATCAGATGGTTGTCCGTACCGCCTGATACGATTTTGATATCTCTGTTCATAAGTCCCTTGCATAGTGCCTGGGCATTGTCGATGATATTCTTCTGATACGCCTTAAACTCATCGGAAAGCGCTTCTTTGAAGCAGACAGCCTTTGCTGCAATTACATGCATCAAGGGTCCCCCCTGTATGCCAGGGAAAATCGCCTTGTTAAAGTTATATTTCTCTGCTGCTTCTTTATTTGCAAGAATCAGACCGCCTCTGGGTCCTCTCAAAGTCTTATGGGTAGTCGTAGTAACTACATCTGCATACGGAATCGGGCTGGGATGAAGACCTGCTGCCACAAGTCCTGCGATATGAGCCATATCTACCATAAGTACTGCACCGACCTCATCTGCCACTTCTCTGAACTTTTTAAAGTCGATGGTCCTTGCATAAGCGGAAGCGCCTGCAATAATCATTTTGGGTCTGCATTCCAGCGCGATGCTCTTAAGCTTATCATAATCAATGAATCCCTCGTCATTTACCCCATAAGGTACAATCTTAAAATATTTCCCAGAAATATTGACCGGGCTTCCATGTGTCAGATGACCGCCATGATCCAGATTCATCCCCATGATCGTATCGCCGGGATTGCAGATTGCAAACTGTACTGCCAGATTTGCCTGCGCGCCTGAATGAGGCTGCACATTTGCATAATCACACCCGAAAAGCTCTTTTGCTCTTTCTATTGCAAGGTTTTCCACCACATCAACGCACTGGCACCCTCCATAATAACGCTTTCCCGGATAACCTTCTGCATATTTATTTGTAAGTGGGCTTCCCATGGCAGCCATTACTGCCTTACTCACCCAGTTTTCTGATGCAATCAGTTCAATGTGACTATTTTGTCTCTCCTGTTCATCCACGATCGCCTGGGCAATTTCTGGATCAACATTTTTTACCTCGTCAAATGAATACATAATTCTTCCTCCTTCTTATTTATAACTTAATATAACATAAACCTTTTTGAAAAAAAACCACATTCTGAAAAAACTCCTAAGCAAACCTTAACACCACCTTATCATAGACGGTTATATTTCCAGCGTTTTAAAGCATGACTGTCACTAGCCTGTTACTAGTACAGTACGTGTATTGCCGTGTCTTCATATGCTTTCAGCCTAAGCGCCGCGCGTTCTGTCGAACTTGTCCATGTGCGCCCAAATTCACCGATGCCATTATGCTGGTATGCCGTGCTCCCCATCGCTTCGGGAAGGAATGCGATCAGCTTACTGCTCCGGGAAGGCTTGCGCAGTTCCTTGAACGCTCTCTGCTTTATCACCCTTACACGTAATGCCGCCCACTGCCTCACCAGTGGCTTTCAGCGTCTTCCCTTCCTGATACATGCAGCGGAGTACCTGCGGCTGGTTCCCCGGGAGCGTGTCCACCACAGACCACAGCACATTGCTAAGTTCTTCCTGCTCTATATGGTCAAGAACGGTGCCTTCAACGTCTGCATCCCCCGGCACCAGATCGCCTATAGTGGTGTCGCTGTCTTCGCCTATGACGTTGTCAAGGCTCCCTATCTGCTCCATCCCGGCATTGTTCCGCATCTCTTCCAGTACCTTGCTGCTGATCTGCATGCTGCGGCATATCTCCCAGTCAGTAGGCTTTCTTCCTGTCCGGGCTTCAAAGTCATGGAGCAGCTTCTTATATTTCCTCTGGCGCTGCCTCTCATGTACCGGTATTCTTACAACGCCACCACAGTTTTCTATATACCGCGTCATGCTCTGCCTGATCCAGAAGGAAGCATAATTGATGAAGGGTATTCCCTCTTCTGCCCGGTAGCCTTCCACCGCATCACACAAGCCTATATACCCCTGTTGCTTTAAGTCCTCGATATCTTCATATCCCCGGTAACTGCCTGCAATCTTCCCTATGAACTTTATGTTCTGCTGCCACAGCTTAAGCATATTGTCAGCCACGTCCATTTTATTCTTTATCAGTGTCACAAGCTGCTCATTCGTCATGCTCACACATCCATTTCAAGTTTTTCTATCATCTTTTCAAGTTCTGCAATCTTTTTCTGCTGTTCATCCGCACGGATGGAAGACAGAACCGCGTTACACCCAAGTATGATGGTATTCGCTGTCTTTACGTCCATTTTCCCGTTTGCGGTCATGTTTATCACTCTTGAGAGCGTTCTCTTTACCTCTGTCGGCGTCCCCGTCTTTAGCCTTATGTCTGCCATGCCTTGCCACATCCTTTTTAACCTTCCCCGGTCCCAGATCATTGATGATAACACAAATATCGGATTTTTCCCCCGTCATTTCATCAATAGCCTATTCTGCTGCTTCCAGATTTGGAAATTCCCGGTCGCCTATCATCCATCTGCCTGTTTGGTTGCTGATGATGATTACATCATTACAGCTTCTAAGCTTCATTGCTTTTCTGAATAGTCTGTCTATGCGGTCCATGCGTACCTCCATATGTGAACAGGGGGCGCTTGACTGCCCCCTGTTCGCTTAGCTTTCCATCTGCTGATAATAGATTGCTTTTTTCTTATTATCCAATACAAACGCATCATATACGATTCGCCCTTCGATCAGCGCACCGTTAATGCCGGGTGGATTTTCATGTATCTTATAGCTTTCTAATTTGGTAGGTGCTACTGTCGCACATGGATGTGCAATCATAAAGCCAAAATCAGCAGGAAGCCTTGATGCCGGCACCTTCATAACCGCCATGCCGTCCAGATTCGCTATAACACCGCGGATTCGCATACCCTCACCTATATTGGTTTCCATTACAATATCCTTACACTGTTTCATCAGCAAATACACGTCAGGTGTGACCACAAGTTTTCTGTTCGTCTCTAGGACTTCCGCATCATCCAGTATCTTGTTTGCCGTGATAATCTCCACATAGATATTTTCTTTGGTCAGTGCTTTAGCAGCGGGCTTGTTTCCCGCAAGTTTACACATTGCTCCAAGCGTATATGTATCTACTTCCGGAATGACCACTTCCCTGATCTGACGTGCCAGCGCACTAGCTGCTTCCAATGCATCCCCTGTTTCGTCCACATCAAGTGCATCAATCGCAAACGTAAAGGAACGGTCCTTTGTGAGCGTCATTGCCTGTGTGGTGGCGTC
Source organism: Lachnospiraceae bacterium (assembly GCA_029054245.1). Lineage (GTDB taxonomy): Bacteria > Bacillota > Clostridia > Lachnospirales > Lachnospiraceae > Suilimivivens. The sequence goes on from JAIDFQ010000016.1 coordinate 16,357, forward strand.
AAGGCTTTCCACCGCTCCATAGCGGGACCAGTTGGAGCCATTTGCCCCCTTGCGTCCGTAGTCATTCATTGCGCCCGTAGAGACTTTATAAATCTTTACGGTATGTGAGCCCGTAAATGAAAAATCATTATTAGTAAGAATCTCCTTTTTGCTCTCTGTAGTAAACTGCTCATCTACATAAGGCAGATATTTTTCAGTTAATTCAATTGCCATATATTTTTACCTATCCTTTCAGACCCATTGCTGCGCGGATTGATGCCGGGTCCTTCGTTTCAGCGTGAAGGCTCCCAGTACTGTCGCAATGTCCGCTTGTTGATCCAGAATAGCGTTCAGTCTGGTCAAACACAGCCCTGTAGGGACCGCGTTTAGGCTTTTTGACATCCTCCAGCAGCTCTTGGATCATTTCTATACTCTTTTCCATCTCTTCTTTTGAATTGCAGTTCAAGGCGTTTATCAGGTCTTTGGGTAAGCCTGCTTCCATCAGCTTTTCCCTTGCATCAAGCATAAGCTCCCTTTTGCCAATCTCCTGTTCCCTCTCCTGTAAGCCGGGTATGCTTTCACTCTTCACCCTTGCCAGCCTTTCCCCGACAATACGGTTTACATCTTCCTGGGTGAATGTCTTTTCCTGATTCTCCGCCCCAGTCGTTCCCTGTTCATTGTTTTCAGGTTCATTATTCATCATCTTTCCCTTTCCCCGTTTTACGCCCGGTAGGCTTTACTGCAAATAGAAAAGGCACGGAAACAACCACAGGCTTTTCACCTGTAATCATCTCCGCGCCGTTTATAGGCTTTCATTAACCCACAGATAGGAAGGTAAGAGAAGTTAATGAGGTCATTTATTCTATTTGCTCTAAAACAATTATATCAGAAGGGCAGGGGGTATGCAAGCAGTTTTTACAGTGTACATGCGCCTCCGGGCGGTTCCCAGATATCATTTTCATGCATAGAAACGGGGGCTGGCATAGCATAAATGCGTATGTAACAGCCCGTTTGAATCACTTCCTAGTGTTGTTCAATGTGATATATGCCCGGAAGAACCTGCCGGTCTTCTTTGCCGCCTTCGTCCAGTCCTTTATTACCGGGTCAAGAAGGTGCAGGACGCGTTTTAATTCCTCTTCGGTCTCATATGATACTTTTATCCTTACTGACATGTGAATATCTCCTTTCCTTATCTGCCGCCCTGTCTGCCTGTTCTTCATACTCCTTGTTTTTATCTGACTCGACAATATCGCCTTTGTCATAATGGAGAAAATAATGCGCTAGTTCATGGGCTAGATTGTAGTTAAAATCCTCAATAGTACCAAGGTATGGGTGCTTTCCGCCCTTGGGCACTGGCTGCCCGGTGTCCTGGCTCCGTCCTGCCTGCTGATAGGTCTTTCCGCTGTCCTGCTCCTTTGAAAGCCATCTATTGATAAAACTTGCGATGCCTCTTTTTGTCTTGCGTCTGGTGGGATTGCTATCCAGCCATGCGATCATACGCTTGAGTTCCTGCTCTATGTCTACGGCTGGATAAGTTTCTTTCCACAAAACTATTTTTTCTAAAGGTACATCATAGAATGATTTGTCATTTAGCGGAAGCAATATGCCACTTGGGTTCGGAGTCGGCTTGTCCGGCTCTGGACATACAATATCATTATCCTTATCTATACTATATCTAACTATATCCTTACCTATACTATCCTGTGTATCCCAATCGGTTACCTTTGGTATGTCATTCGGTATACCAACTTGTGCCAACTCATAAACATTATTGTCTAATTTAAGCTGATGTTTTTCTTGCATAAGCACAGTTTCTTTATATCTGTCTGGACGTATGTAATTATTTTGATTCCAGTGTCTTATTACCACAATCCCGCTTTTAAATGGTATAATATAGCCTTTTGATATGAGTACTTTTAAATCATCTTCTGAACAGTTTACCAGTTTTATTATTTTTTTGGTGACGATACAAAACCGTCATCATCTGCCCTCATTCCTAAATGAAAATATAGTGCCTGCGTTGTAACCGGCATATCTAAGAAATTATCTGTATCAACAATATCAAGACTGAACATTCTTCTATTCGCCACTGGATACATCCCCCCTATCTTCAATCAAATCAGCAACGCTTACTCCCAAAGCCTTAGATATCTTCCCCATATAACAGGGCTTCACATAGAAGCCACGCCGGGCTATATAAACAATATTTACTGATACGCCTGCTGCCTCTGCAAGCTCCTTAGGTTCTAGCTCTGCTTCAGCCATGGCGATCAAAACCTTCCGGCTGTCCGGCTTAAGCATAACCGTATTCTTTGCTGCTGCCATTCTTTCAACTCCTTTCCGAATTTTTATGAAGCCTTTCAGATATTTCTTTTTTCTCGGCTTCTGAATATACCCTCTCAACTTTCTTTTTCCTAAAGGAAATGAAATTCACTGGACAGGAATAAGTCTTTCCAATTAGTTCACCGCTTTCAAGCTTGGCAACTGATTCTAATTTCCATTCTGTGTCCAGTAATTCAACAAGCTTGTTTAATTTTGTCATCATAGTGGTGTCAGAGGTATAAACTGTTGCCCTTTCATCATCACGATTAAAATTAATGTGTGTTTCTTGTTCCTCAATGGATAAACTCATTTTCTCTCCTTTCATCACTTTTCAATAGCTTCTGTAATTTCTGCCACTTCCACATCAAGAATTTTTGAAAGCTTTCTTGCACGATATGGGCTTATAAAACAATTATTCCTGATGCAATGTACACCACAAATTGCAGGAAGCATTTCTTCTGTAATCCCTTTTCTTTTCATAAGCTCTAAAATTTTATCTGTTTTTAACCACATACTTTTTCCTTTCCGTTGCGACATTGCAATTATTTCATAATTTGTGTAACATCTACATTGAGAACCTTCGCAATTTTACCAAGAGTTTCCGGCTTTAATCCTCTGCCGCTCATTGCCCTACATAATGTGCCTTTAGGAATTCCAGCAGCTTCAAAGTCCGCTTGACTCATACAAGCCCTTGCTCTGGCAATCTCAAACTTTTGCCTATCCATTTTCATGTAATCACCTTCTTTCAATTTTATTGTTGACGATTCACTTTGAACCTGCTATCATTTCATTAGATTCATTTTGCATAGTCAACCAAAAAAGTTATTCATTTTGAATCTATTCACGAAGCAAAAGATATGATATAGTCATTTTGAGGTGATAAAATGACTATTGGAGAACAAATAAAAACATTTCGAAAGAAATTAGGACTTACCCAAAAGCAATTAGCTGATAAATGCGAAGTAGCCGAAATTACTATAAGGCAATATGAATTAGGAAAAAGGCAACCGCGCATGGAGCAATTACAAAAAGTGGCTTCTGCATTAAATGTTCAAACAAATGACTTATTGCCTTGGGAAGATGTTCCAGAAATACGAGATGCAGTGTATGCTTCTGAATTAGAAATGTTAGACATTTTTTACACAGATAAGCATTTTAACTATTCAAAGGCTGAACAGCAAAAAATCAAACAAGAAATTAGTAATTGCATTTCTATTGGTAATAAAATAGAGGATATTCAAGAACGCACAGAATATTACGACAAACTTATAGCCAAATATAGTCATGAATTTTTAAATCATTTAATTGAACCATATGCCGAAGATAATGTAATTGCTATTGCTGCATTAATAGCTGATTACCTTGCTCTAAACAATACTGCACGAAACAAAGTTGCGGAATATGCAGAAGAACTAACCGAAATACCACGCTACACCAAGAAAGAAGAATAGCCCACAGGGGCATCACAGAACTATGACAATATAATATGCTTATCAGGGCAGCCGACAGGGCGGTTATGCCATCTTTTTCCGGTTCTGGGAAGGAGGTGGTGCTTGTGTATGTGACATGGAGTGACCTAATTTCATTTGTTATCATGCTCACTGGCATTATAGCTTTAGCCATAAAAATACATAAAAAATAGCGCCCCTGCTCTGACAAAGTAAGGCGCTATTTTTACCCTTATTTTCGCCGGAAACGGATAGGCTTCATCTATCGTGTCGGCTGTTCTGTTAAGCATATTATAACCAATATACAAAATTCTGTCAAACAGAAAAACCGCCCCGGTGTTACCAGCACCAGAGCGGCACGGATACTATTAACCACGAATGGTCACAATATCTCCCTAAGCAAGAATATTGTATCATTCAGCCGTGGTTTAGTCAATCACGGTATTTTTATGCTCATTTTTAGGAGATGATACACTATGCCACGAGGAAGAGCAATGAAGAACCCGAACGGCTACGGATCTGTCGTGAAGCTGTCCGGGAACCGCAGGAAGCCTTTTGAAGTACGGGTCAATACAAGGATGGATGAACGCTATTACCCTGTCTATGATGTCCTGGGGCGCTTCCCTACCCGTGAGGATGGTATGATTGCCCTTGCAGAGTACAATAAGAACCCTTACAGCATTGCAGACCGTGAAATGACCTTTTCACAACTTTATGAGAAGTTCTACAGGAATAAATACGAATACAGCGGCAAGACCTATTCCCGTAGTTCCATGGACTGTACAAAGTCAGCATATGGATATTGCAGCGCGCTGTACGATCAGACCTACAGCAGATTGAGGGCTGATGATTTCCGCTGTATCCTTTCCCAGATGAACAAAAACGGGAAGCCTTTGTCACATGCTCTGCAGGAGCATATCAAGAACCTTTTCACGCAGATGGATAAATATGCCTTACAGAATGACATCATAGAAAAGGGGTATGCTTCCTTTGCCGCTATCACCGTAGCGGAAGACGACGCACCCGGCGTTCCCTTCACAGCAGATGAACTGGAAGCCTTATGGAGCAATAAGGATGTTCCATGGGTGGACAGCATATTGATATACATCTATTCCGGATGGAGGATGTCGGAACTTATCCGTATGCCATCAGAGAATATAGATCTGGAAGCAGGAACCTTTAAGGGCGGTCTCAAGACTGCTGCCAGTAAGAACCGTATTGTACCTATCCATTCAAAAATACGCGGATTCGTGGAGCACCGGCTTATGATCAATCACGGAATACTGTTTGCTCTGAATGGGCGCCCCATATCCACAAGCACATACACGAAGCTGTTCAAGCAGGTCCTTAAAGATATCGGCATCAGCACATACCATACAACCCATGACTGCCGGCATACCTTTACTTCCCTCTTGGACAGTGCTGGCGTCAATCAGGTATGCATTGACCGGCTGATAGGTCATGCATCCGCTTCCATCACGACACGCACTTACACACACAAGACTTTAGAGGAATTAAGGCAGGCTGTTGAAATGATATAACCCCCTACGTTGCCGTTCGTAGAGGGTTATATTTTTGTCACTAGCTTGTCACTAGTAGGGTACAAAACACCATATAATTTGAGTACACGCAAAATGAAGAATACTGTAAAACAGGGTATTCCCACATATGAGCAATTTCATAAATAATTATTTTCTTAAGCAAACCTTAAGATTTACGGAATGTTATAAAAAAACTTTACTCCCGCAAAAAATACTGTTAAAATAGGAAAAGATTTCAGGGAGACAAAAGAAAATCATGTATTATATCATCGTAAATCCCGCCTCTAAATCGGGACGTGGCGCTAAAATATGGGCAGAAATACAACCAATTTTAGAGCAGCAAAAAATCGCATACAAAGTTTTCTTTTCCCGGGAAGCCGGACATGTCATCAGATTAACTGCTGATTTATCCGCTTCCTTATTAAATGCGGACGCTGATTTCATATTAAAGCTGATTGTGCTCGGCGGCGACGGCACCCTGAACGAAGTCCTTCAGGGAATCTCCGATTTCGAACGCGTACAAATCGGATACATCCCTACCGGTTCAAGCAACGATATGGCAAGAGATTTAGGGCTACCCAAAGCCCCCGGCAAAGTGCTCAAAAACATTTTATGCTGCAAGGAACCTGTATTAATGGATTTGGGACGTCTTACATACGAACAGCCTCCGGAGCAGCTCTCCAGATCCTGCGTCAGCGACCCTATTACAACACGTTTTTTTTCTGTCAGCAGCGGTATTGGATTTGATGCTGCTGTCTGTGAAGAGGCGCTTGCCTCTAAATTTAAGAATGTTTTAAATAAGATAGGGCTCGGAAAACTTACCTATCTTGGAATCGCACTCAAACAGCTTATCAAAGCCAAAAAAGTAACCTGCACAATTACCTTAGATGATGATAAGCAGATTCATCTTCCCAAATTTCTATTTGTCGCCTGCATGATCCATCAATATGAAGGCGGCGGATTTAAATTTTGTCCCGGCGCTGATTCCTGCGACGGACTGATTGATATCTGCGCTGTAGGAAATATACCGAAATGGCTGATTCTTTTAGCGCTCCCTACGGCATTTGCTGGAAAGCACTATCGATTTAACGGTATCGATCATTATACGGCGCGCAAGGTAGCGGTGGAAACTTCCATGCCGTTGTGGGTTCATACCGATGGAGAGGTTACAATGAAATGCTGCTCTGTCACCCTTAGCTGTGAACAACAAAAAATACAGTTTCTGCTATGAATGTCAATGCTGTATTGGCAATAAGATTTATTTATGAGGAGAAAGTTATGAAAAAGTTTTTTGAAAAATACAAACATGCCATCCCGCTTATGATTTATGCGGTGATTTACTGTACTTGGTTTGCTTATTTAGAAAAAACCGTGATACACCCTGCAACCATTATCCATGTGGGAATCGATGATTCTATTCCCTTTTGCGAGGTTTTCGTAATTCCTTATTTTCTTTGGTTTGCTTATGTCTCCGCCGTTGTGATGTACTGCTTTTTTAAGAATAAACAAGAATACTATAAGACCTGCGTATTTCTTTTTACCGGAATGACCGTTTTTCTGCTTATTTCCACCCTTTGGCCAAACGGTCATCACCTTCGCCCTTCCGTTATGCCAAGGGAAAATATATTCACTGCTATGATCGCACATTTGTACAAGGTGGACACTCCTACCAATTTGTGGCCCAGCATACATGTGTATAATTCTATCGGCGCCCACCTTGCAGTTGTGCACAATTACCAGCTTGCAAAGAATAAAATGATCCGCACAGGCTCCCTGACTCTGTGCATCGCCATCATTCTTTCAACTGTATTTATCAAACAACATTCCATGTTTGATGTGATTACTGCCTTCGTGATGGCCGCGGTTATGTATGCCGTAGTATATCAAGCAGATATCGTCACTTCCTGCCAGGTTTACCGTTCCAACTGGAAACGCCACAGAATCCGTCAGGTTTAATGTTTATAATCATTACCATATCATTCAGCGGATGCGTCACTGTGCGAGTTCCTTAAATCTGCAAAATATCACCAAAAAGGCAGCTAACGCTGCCTTTTTATAGTGCTTTTTCTATTAATTGAAATTAAAAAATCTCTGACAAATCTTATACCCTTCTACGGAAATCTTTCTGCCACCTCTGCCTGGCAGGTTCATGCAATGTCCCAAGAGTCCATATCGTAATTTCCGATACAAAATCCAATCCTTCTTTTTTAAATAATCCCACAATTCTTTCTTTTTCTGTAAATTTTCCTTCGTGTCTGAACGGATCAGCAGAACGGACGACACCGTGGTGATAATATCAAGATAACTCAGCATATACTGATGCATCTTTTTGTTTGCTGTTATTTTGCTCTTGTTCTCTACCATATAGTCAATCATCAGCTTATTTACCTTAATCTGCTGATCGATCCTTCCAATCATAACCTCTTCATTTACCGACTGATCCGCCCTTCCAATATAATAACGATAAAAATTCACATCCAGATAATACATATTTTTAACATAAGGAAGCGGCTCAAACACATAAAGGTTATCTACATAAAAGGTATGCTCTGGAAGCCTCAGACCACATTCTCTAAGCAGCTTGGTTCTAAATATGACAGAATGCATTAAAATATACTGTCCCTTGTGGAAATGTTTGATCTCTTCCCATGTAAACATCTGATTTTCCGGCATTGCATGCTTATAGCGCATTACCTTATGGCGATTCTGCCCAACCTTCTCATAGACAAAATTGCTGACCAGCATGTCCAGTACCTTTTCTCCGCCCACTAAGCTGCGCAAAGTATCCAGGATTTGCATATAAGCCTCATTCTTTACCCAGTCATCACTGTCTACCACTTTGAAGTACAAACCTGATGCACTCTCGATTCCCGCATTGACTGCCGATCCATGCCCTCCGTTTTCCTTGTGTATAACTCTTATGATAGAAGGGTATTCTGCAGCATATCTGTCAGCAATTGCCGCTGTTTTATCTGTAGAACCGTCATCCACTATGATGATTTCTACATCCTCTCCACCCTTTAACAGCGATTCCACACATTTCTCCATATATGCCGCCGAATTGTAGCAAGGCACTGCAAACGATAATAATTTCATCTCTACTTACTCCTGTTTATGCTTCATTTTAACCTTAAGTTTTATCTGTATATTTATCTACCTTCCTATCATACCCATTTTATCCAAAAGAATCAACTTAAGAAATTCTGAACATAAACGCGGTAAGCCGAGGGAATTGGATACTTATCCTTTATTTCATCTGGTTCTGCAAAAATCATACTGCCCTGGCTGTCCTTTTTTGCCAGTTCATCCACTCTAACTGCATAGCCGATCATATGCCATTCCTTATGCGTAAAAATATGCCTGCTTCCCTCTAACGCTTCAACCTTAAGCACCGAAAGACCTTCCTTTTTCAGATAGGTAATCACCTGCTTCTTTGTAAGATGTCCCTCCAGACATGGAAATTCATACATTCCTGCTAAAAGTCCCTTCTTTGGTCTTTGCATAAGAGCTGCTCTTGTCTCATCCCTGATGACAAGAATCGTCTTCTCTTCAATGGTTCTTGGTTTCTTAGGAGTTTTATAGGGAAACTCCAACTCCCTTCCCATTAAATGAGCGTTGCAACATTTTTCCCACGGGCATTCTATACACCTCGGCACTCCGACAGGCACGCATACCATCGCTCCTAATTCCATCAATGCCTGATTAAAATCTCCGGGGCGTTCTTCTGGTATGGCAGTAAGCAATTCTTCTTCGATTTCTGTGCGCACTCCTGCTTTTGAAATATCTCTGTCATCACCTCTTAATCTAGACAGCACACGCAGCACATTTCCATCCACCGCCGGAACCCGCCTGCCATAGGCAATCGAACTGATAGCTCCCGCAGTGTAGCTGCCGATCCCTGGCAGCTTAATCAGATCTTCATAAGCCTGCGGCATCCTGCCTCCATATTCTTCCATTACCACCTGCGCTGCTTTTTTTAAATTTTTGACCCGGTTATAATAGCCGAGCCCTTCCCAGAGCTTTAATAACGCCTCTTCCTCCGCCCCCGCAAGTGCAGAGATATCCGGCAATGCTTTCATAAAGCGGTCATAATAAGGCTTTACTGCCTCCACCCTGGTCTGCTGCAGCATAATTTCCGACACCCATACATGATATGGCGTGGCATCCTCGCGCCACGGAAGGATTCTCCTGCCGCTGTCGTACCACTTCAGTAAGGAATCCGCTGCCAATTCTATCTCTGAGAGTTTGACCGGCACAGGGCTGTTCACGCGCATGGAATCAGGCGTGATTTTACAGTCATAAGCAAACACCTCTACTCCCGCCTGCCTTGCACGCAAAAGTGCCTCGGCAAACTCTGGATGCGTGTTCCGGTTGGGTGTAAAAAACATTACATCCTCCATCTGAATCACAAAAAGAATGTACGCCTTATACCCTTCCTTTACCGCCTGAATAAGTTCATTTATATGCTTGACTGCCCGCTCGGAAGGTGCATCCGGAAACAGCACCACATCCTCCTGTTCCAGAGTAACGCCTTTCACTTCTATAAAAATCTTCTCTTTTGGTGTTTCCACATAGAAATCAAAGCGGGAACGCCCATAGGTCGTCTCTGGTCTTAAGACGGTAATATCTTCAAACAAACCGCCTCCAAGGAGCCATTCTTCCACTGCCTTGTTTGGTGCCTGAGAATCCATATTGATAATTCTCTCATTCTTTTTCACTGCCACCAAATCATAGACCGTGCTCCTTTTAGGATTGTCACTCTTATTTAGAAATACCTGTGCATTGTCAGTCAGAAGTTCACGGCACCTGCCAGTGTTTTTGACATGGACCTTTTCCGTTCTTCCAGCTATATTCACATATGCAATAAATCTGTTCGGACGGCTTTCAAACCGTCCTTCCCATATATCGTTGTAGTTCATCTCTCATGGATCTCTCTTATGCTCTAATCTATCTTGTTGCTTGTAAGGTACTCTCGCCGACGGCACCACCTCTGATGCCGGCGTTGTATGTACTGCCTGGTCATCAAAAAAAATATGTGCGCCGAATGCTTTGAGCACATCACGTTTTGTAATGCCGCCTAAAAAGAATGCCTCATCGATTCTCACGTTCCAAGCCCGCAAAGTCCTGATGACACGCTCATGGGCGGGAGCGCTTCTTGCCGTAACCAGTGCCGTGCGTATCGGCGCCTGTTCCGGCGGAAATTCACTTTGGATGTCTGAAAGCGTCTTTAAAAACTTGGCAAAGGGCCCCTGATTGAGTGGATGCTCTGCCTTAAGCCGCTCATTCTCTTCAAAGGCCTCCAGCCCCTTTTCACGGTAAATCTGCTCTGACTCATCGGAAAACAATACTGCATCTCCATCAAAGGCAATCCTTATCTGAGAGATTTCTTTCTGGTTCCCATAAGTTTTAATCTCATCACAGCAGATGATTCCTGCCGCGATCCCGCAGTCAATGGCAGATTGCACATCCTCCTCATCCGCAGATAAATACAAATCTGTATGAAATGCCTCCAAATAAGGTGTAAGAGATGCACCGCTGGCAAGCACTGCTCTTGAGATATCAAGTCCGTAGTGAGCAATTGCATTAAAAACGCGCAGGGACGCATCTGGACTATTATGGGACATGATGATAACCTCCACCCGTCCCTCCTGTCCCGGAATCTTATTAATGTTGAGCAACGCCTCTATCAGACTAAATCCATTGCCTGGAGCAAGAAGCTCATTCTCGTGTTCCATCTGATATCTGCAATAAGCTTCTACCCCCTGTGAACGGAAAATCTCATTTTCTACAGTCAGATCAAACAATGCCCTTGATGACACTCCTATGACCAGTCTATTTTCCAAATCATATGCCATAATAACCTCCATCCTTTCCTCTCCGCACCGCGGCTGTGGAATTCTTCTGGACATTATCCATACGCATAAATCTGTACTTGCAGAGCTATATTCACCAAACCCTGTTCATAAGACAATGGTCATAGAGCGCTCACCTATCTACCTTATCCGGCTGCACTCATACTTTTGTAGGGTCAAAAGACATGTGCGCAGTTCTTCCAGTCTGTCCTGTGTATCGCCCTCCCCGATTTCTACGTCAACAGCCAACGCCATGGTGTTGATCATATCGTCGGTAATCCGATGCTGCAACGCTGAAAGTATATTAAGGCGTTCTTCGTATGTCCCAACATCCAGAAATTCCAGTACCAACGGATCGATATTCAATTCTTCCGGCTGCCCATCAACCTCTGCCGAAAAGCTTTCGACTGCATCTGCCATAGATTCCTCAGCTAATGGCTCATTTTTATCAACTCCTGCCTCTGTGACCGGTTCAGCAATCAGCTCCTTCTGTAGTTCAAAACGGTATTCCGAAACGACATCCGGATGCTTACTTTTATCAATCTTTTCCACAAACATAGACAAGGGTCTTGCATAGACCTCATACGCCCCGTAAAGTGCCTGATAGATTACCAGTTCTTCATTTGTCTCCGTATGCTTTGCAAGCGTTACGATTCTGTAAAGGTTTCCTTTAAAATGCCTGTAAATCTGTCCAGGCGATGGGATATTTGACATAGCGTCCTCCTTCTGCCGTATAAACATGCAGATGTTCTCTTCCAATTACACGGCTATATCAATTATAATCCTTCATCCGGTCCTTGTCATTCTTCTTTTATAAATCTGTTATAGGAAACTGTTGCAGGCAACTGTTACATAATAAGAAATTCATAGCAGAATTTACAATTTTCTACAGGAAAATCAATCATACCACATGCATCCAACAATTCCTTTTGCTGATTCAGGTCAAGCTTCATGATTCTTCTGTGATGGATCGTCACCGTATACTGCCTGCTGCCGTCCTCCTGAAGCACCCTGTTCATCGTAACACCACTATTACGATAGCCTCTTTCTTCAAGCAGATTGCAGATTTCACTCACATATTCCTGTTCCAGAGTGCTGTAATACTGTTCCTCTATTCTGCGCCTTCCTGTGCTCTTCCCAAATACTGTACCGCAGATACCAAAAGCTATGATGAATATCAGCACTGCCGTAACAATTGTCGTTACCGTTATTTTCTTTAAGTTCTTCATATCATTCCTCCTGAATCGTTTTGATTACCTTTGATACCTCCATTATAAAGAATGATATGTCCAATAAACCTCCCTCAAAAAATTATTTTGATTTTGATTGCCGCAAAAATTCCATACCAGTTCACTTCACGAGGCACAGCAGGGATGACAGGAACCCGCAGGCAGGAAAACGATGTATGCGCTGTCAGCTGTAACGTTTTCCTGCCTGCGGGTTCCTGTCATCCCTGCTGTGCCTTATTTTACTTAAATAGTAGGTGTGTCAAAAAATTCCCCTTTCACAATATACTTCGCTTATCTGCTTTAGTCTTCTGCAATTATCCGGCAAACTTGAAGGCTCCTCCCCGGATTGTGCCGTGAACACATACATGCTGTCGATCCCGTAACGATCAGCCCCATAAATATCAGCATGGTATTCATTTCCGATCATAACAGATTCCTCCTTCTTTAAATGATACTTTTTAAACAAGGCATCATAAAAATGAAAAGAGGGTTTTTTTACCCCTGCATCCGAAGAATAAAAAATGCCGTCAAAGCTATCATAAATACCAAGCATTTTCATTTCCGGCTCTGTAAACATACGCTGAGCATTGGACAGGAGATATATTTTTTTCCCATTGTTTTTAAGACGCATGAGAAGTTCCGGCACGCCCTCAAACAATTTGAGGTATTCCATGGACAGGCTTCTGAACACAACACCAATCTGTCTTATCTGTGCGTCATCTGCTTCTATTCCTTTTTGCATAAACAACTCTCTGAATACCTTTTCCAAAAGGATTTCTATCTCTTCGTCAGCCAAAAGTTCATTAGAATATTTATGGCTTATCTCCTTTTTCATCCTCGAAATTTCCTCATGAACCAGCTTTTTATACCGTTTTTTCAGTTCCCCTGGTTCATAAGCAGCGCCCAGCATGGAATAAATAACTGCCATATTTTTCCACAATGACGCCTTAGTCTCATTCGTATGTATATCGACTAAAGTCCCATACAAATCAAAAATGTAATTCTTATACTCCTTCATATCTACGCCCGTCCTTTCGTCTTTTCTTTGAAGATATGCATTCATAATCTCACGAATCTGTCTAAACTGTTCCTGTGTCTTTTGATTTTCCGACTGAAAATCCATCAGTTGCTGAACATATCCCTGCTCTCTGACCAGTGCATAACTTCTAGGATAAACCAGCTCATACACCAGTGAAATGTGCCCCACAACATGATCTGCAGGCGTCCTTTTAAGACTGCGGAGCACCGCATGTCCTTCCTTAAATGCCTCCATGACTTCTTCGCTCACCTCTGCTGAACGAAGTTCCTTTGTTGAAACATTATAAATTTCCTCAAGAGGAAAGTCCACGTTCACCTTCAAGATATCGATTTTATCTCCGTCCCGCAAAATCTGACTAAACATTCTCGTTTTCTCATCCAGTCCTTCTGGCAGACGATACGCGCTGTGATTTGCCACTGCCGTCTCAAGCAGTCCATCTTCCCTGTCATCATCTATATAATCTCTGATTTTTCCCTGCGCAAACAAAATTTCTGCACCGTACATAGCGTGATCAATGGACTTAGCATCTGCAAAGGTTCCATATTGCTTTAGCTGTTCAAATCTTCCAATATCATGCAGCATTCCGAGCAGCCACGCAAGAGAACACTCTTCCTCTTTTAGCTTAAGCGAACGGGCAATGTTCTCACAAAGTTCACTGACCCGGTATGTATGCTCGATTTTCAGCCGGACCTTCTCATCCCCGCTGTCATAGTTATCCACATATTCTCCAAAGACTTTTAAAACCTTCTGCCTGTTAATCTTCATATTCAAACATGCCTCTTCCTATCTTTTTAAAACATTTTATCCATATCGACACCGATTTTAAGAACCACTGTATTTGCGCTCCTTACTCTCTCCATTCAACAAGATCCTTAAGCTTTTTTCGTGGTCTCGCCGCAGGCGCTTCATCAGCATAGCCTATCGCCATCGCCGCAGCAAGCTCTCCGCAAACATTAAGCCAATGGTTCAGTTCTGCATAGGCAAAATAGGTATCACATATCCATAGGCTCCCTAATCCGTGTTCTGTTGCAGTAAGCGCCATATTCTCCATAGCTGCGCCGATAGATTGTGCATTGCAAATCTCATAAATACGTTCTTCTGGATTGAGCACACGATGAATATCGCTCCCTAAAGGATTAACCACAAAAATAATCACTGGCGCCTGCTCCATAATCTGTAACGTGTATTCGGCTCCCCCGTAAAAGCGTGCGCTTTCTGGTAGAAGCGGTTTTTCTTTTTCCCTTAAAAGCCCCTCTCGCATGACCCTTAGCATATCTTTTTTGGCATCTCCTGCCACCACCAAAAATCGCCACGGCTGCCTATTTTTAGAAGATGGCGCAAGACTTCCGGCTTGCAGGATTTCCTCAATAATCTGTTTATCAACGCAAATATTTTTGTACTTTCTGATACTTCTTCTATTTAAGATGACTGATAGCATTTAATTTCGCCTTTCAATTTTTAATCCAGTGTATCACTAATTATATATATTTTCAAATAACTATCGTTTAAATTCCTTTCCAAATATCCATTGCCGTGCTAAAATGTACACAATGTTGACATTTATGAAAAGGCAGAAAGGAACACTATATGATCCAGACACTATATCATGTAACCGAATACAAAGAAGAATTTATTTACAGCGCTGTCTGTAAAGCTATGGATGCGCTTGCTGTCGGTCACGATATGCACCCTGACTTAAAAGTTGTAATAAAACCGAATCTCGTTATGGCAAAAAGCCCCGAATTTCCTGCCACCACGCATCCCCTTGTGATAAAGGCAGTCGTCCGCTGGCTGAAGGAGCAGGGGGTAAGCCATATCACGCTGGCTGAAAGCTCAGGCGGATTATATAATGCAGAATACATGAAAAATATCTATCAGGTCTGCGGTATGAAGCAGCTAGAACCTGATGTCACTCTTAATATGGATTTTTCTGCACAGACGGTAAACTGCCAGGAGGGATTTGCCAATCATTCCTTCCATCTTATCACCCCCATTTTAAATGCCGATTATATCATCAATATCTGTAAATTGAAAACCCATGCCATGACCGGCTATTCTGGGGGAATCAAAAATCTCTTCGGCACCATTCCCGGCCTGGAGAAACCCCAAATGCACTATCGTTGGCCGGATATCCGCGATTTTTCCCGCATGCTTCTTGAACTTGCCCAGACAGTAGATCCTCAGCTTACGATTATAGATGCCATCGATGCTATGGAGGGAAATGGTCCCACTGGAGGCACCTCCCATCCGCTTCATCTCCTTCTTGCCGCAAGAGATTTCTACACACAGGATTATTTTGCCGCCAATCTCATGAAACTTGACCCGATGGAAATTGAAATGATAAAACAAGCTGTGGAAGCTGGTCTGGCTAAACCTGATGAAATCGAACTTACCGGCGATCCGATACCAGATGACCTGACTCCTTTTCAAGTGCCCGATACCAAAAAGCTGGACTTTTCCGGCGGACTTCCCGTTATTTTGCATAAGCCATTTGTTTTTATTGCCACAAAGCTTTTTAAATCTTATCCTCAGCTGAACAAAGAACTGTGTGTCGGATGTGGAAAATGTGCTGAAAGCTGCCCCGCCCATATTATAAAAATTGAAAATAAAAAAGCAAAATTCAAAAAAAAGGGCTGCATTTCCTGCTTCTGCTGCCAGGAAATGTGCCCTATGAAAGCAATTTCAGTAAAAAAAGCCTTATGAACGGTCCTTCTCTAATCTTGGTCAGACATACTATATGACTAAGATTAGAGAAAAACATTTTTTATTTGATTTCTGTCACTTCATACCCCGCTTCTGTAACAGCCGTCTTTAGCATTTCATCCGTCACCTGCCCGTCTAGAACCACCTCGGCACTTTTATTTTCAAGACTCATTGTGACGCTTTCCACTCCAGGTATTTCTTCCAGCGCCTTTTGTACCCTTCCGGTGCAGTGACCACACATCATTCCTTCAATCATCATTACTTTGTTCATCTTTTTTTCCTCCTGATTCTTTTCATTTTTTGCTTTATATTGTTCCCCAAAAACAGGAACTTCTTCTTTTTCTGTCTCCTTAACCTGTATGGAGTTTCCTTCCGTCAGTTTCTTTCCCTCTTCATAATCATGAGATTTGAAACGTCTAAGGCGCAGCGCATTTCCAACCACAAACAGACTGCTCAGGCTCATAGCCGCCGCCCCGAACATAGGATTTAATCTGATTCCAAAAATAGGATACCACACTCCTGCGGCAAGCGGAATACCAATGACATTATAAAAGAATGCCCAAAACAGATTTTCCTTAATGTTTGTAATGACTGCACGGCTTAAGCGAATCGCCGTGATCGCATCCGTGAGTCTGCTCTTCATCAGTATGATATCTGCGCTGTCAATAGCAACATCTGTACCAGCGCCAATGGCAATCCCTACATCAGCCGCAGCCAGTGCAGGCGCATCATTGATGCCATCACCAATCATTGCCACTTTCTTTCCCTGATCCTGCAGCTTTCTGATTTCCTTTTCTTTATCCTCCGGAAGCACCTGGGCAACCACCTGGTTGATATTCAGCTTCTTTTGTACAGCCTGCGCTGTGCGGCGGTTGTCTCCGGTCAACATAACTACTTCTATTTTCATATCATGCAACTCGTCTATTGCTTTGATTGAAGAAGCCTTTATCGTGTCTGCAACTGCAATAATTGCCGACAGCTTTTGATTTACGGCAAATAGCAATGGCGTTTTACCATCCTCTGACAAAGTTTCCATGGCGCTTTTTTGATCTGCCGACAGTGCAATGCCATTTTCCTCCATAAATGCCATGTTTCCAGCAAGACACTTCTTTCCGACGCAGTTACCCACGACGCCCTTTCCAAAAACAGCTTGAAAATCTTCCACTTTCGGGATAGCAATATCTTTTGCCTTGGCTTCGCTTACAATCGCTTCTGCAAGCGGATGTTCACTGGGCTTTTCTATTGCTGCCGCAAGGGCAAGCATCTGATCTTCAGTTAAATCCTTTTCAAAGCTGAGCACATCCGTAACTTTAGGTTTTCCTTCCGTAATAGTGCCGGTTTTATCCAATACCACTGTATCGATATCCCGTGCCGACTGTAGTGCATCGCCAGATTTGATTAAGATACCATTTTTTGCTCCTACACCGGTTCCCACCATAATTGCCACCGGCGTGGCAAGCCCAAGGGCACAAGGACAGGAAATCACCAGTACTGCAATGGCGCTGGATATAGCTGCTTCAAAACCGCCTCCTGCAATCATCCAGACAAAGAAGGTAATAACTGCTATTCCCATCACCGCCGGTACAAAAATACCAGCTATTTTATCCGCCATTCTGGCAATAGGCGCTTTGGAGGCGGATGCCTCCTCCACCAGACGGATAATCTGGGACAATGTTGTATCCTCTCCCACCTTTACCGCCTTGCAGACCAGCCGCCCTGCTTTGTTCATGGTGGCAGAAACCACCGTATCACCTGGCTGTTTCTCCACCGGAATACTCTCTCCTGTAATCGCCGCTTCATTGATACTGGATGTTCCTTCCACCACAATGCCGTCCACCGGAATAAGGCTTCCCGGCTTCACCACAAATAAATCATCCCGCAAAAGCTGTTTGGTTGGAATTTCTTTTTCCTCGCCATTTTCCATAAGGAGAATTGCGGTTTTAGGCGACAGATCCATCAACTTCTCAATCGCCTCACTAGTCTTACCTTTCGATCTGGTCTCCAAGTATTTTCCTACCGTAATAAGCGCCAATATCATTCCTGCCGATTCAAAGTACAAATCGGAAGCATACCGTGAAACCAGCGCGCCATCTCCATGCCCCAACCCAAAACCAATTCGGTAAATGGCAAAAATACCATATACCAGTGCGGCTCCTGATCCGATTGCAATCAGACTGTCCATATTCGGACTTAAATGAAAAAGCGTCTTAAACCCTGTCTGATAATATTTCCTGTTTACATAAATAATCGGCAGTGTCAGCAGAAACTGGGTAAAAGCAAAAGTAAGTGCGTTCTCATTACCATGGAAAAGCTGCGTAAACAGCTCTGGTACGGGCAAATGCAGCCACATAAAAAACATATGATGCATAGATACAATCATCAGAAGGATCATAAAAATAATTGAAATGGTAAGTCTGCCCTTCATCTCCTTATTTTCCTTTTTCCCTTTCAGCGACTCACGTGCTGACTGATCTTTTATATTTGCTGTTTCTGTCCTCTCTTCACGGCTCTCTTTCTTCCCGCTCTGGCTGTCTGTATGATTCAGGCTGGCGCCATATCCTGCTTTCTCTACCGCTTCTATAATCTGGCTCTCTGTGCAAAACGCTTCATCATAAGCCACCTGCATACTGTTTGTGAGCAGATTGACTGTAACCTCATCCATACCCGGCAGCTTCCTTACACTTTTTTCCACATGGGAGGAACAAGCCGAACAGGTCATGCCTGTCACCGCATATTTTTCTTTTTTCATAATCTACTCTCCCTTTTCTTTCTTCTTCATACTACTTAAACATTCCTTACGGACTTTATAACCGTTCTCGATGTTATCGAAATTTACCCCGTTTATTTTAATTTCTTAACCAGTTCCATTGTCTCATCCATAATCTTATCATTCCCATTTAAGACCTCTTCCACTACACAGGTTTCTAAATGTTCCTTCAAAACAATGTAACCGAATCCTTGCAGGGCACTTTCTACCGCCGCGACCTGCGTAAGAATATCCCCGCAATAACGGTTTTCCTCCAGCATCCTGCCAATTCCATTTAGCTGCCCTATCATACGGTTCAGCCTGTTTTGAAGATTTTTGTGCTGTGCTTCGCTTCTGGGTGTATGTTTCATATGGCAACAATTATCTGTATGATCCTCCCGATATCCATCTGGCTCTAACATATCTATACCTCCTGTCTCCCGCAGGCAATGCCTGCGATACTATGCAGCGTCAAAATACCCCCGGTGGGTATTTTCGTGTTTTTATAATATACCCCGTGGGGGTATTTGTCAAGTATCCTGACCATTTTTTATCTCTATCATATACCTATCAAATTTTGCACTTACGCTTTATTCTTCTAAATTTCATCCAGCAGCTTCTTATTAGAAAAATGCTGCCAACCCTATCTAGTTGGCAGCATCTACATCGCCTTCATCATATATCAACGCACTTCAACCGTGCAATCCCTTTGCCGCACTCGTGTTATACAACGATCAGCCCAGTATCTCTCCCACAATCTTATTGACCAGGCTGCCGTCTGCCCTGCCCTTGACTCTCGGCATAAGTTCCTTCATCACTTTTCCTTTATCCTTTCCTGAGGGCTCTGTAATGTCTAGTGCATCTAAGACCTCCTTAATCTGTAAGCGGATTTCTTCCTCACTCATTTCCTCTGGCGCAAACTCCTGATAAACGGCAAGCCTGATCTTGCAGGCTTCTTTGATATCTGTCCGATCCTCCGGCGCCAGTTCCATGGTTTCCCTGGTCTGTTTGATTTCCTTTTTGACCACCTCATATTCCTCTGCCTGGGTCAAATCTGCCCGCTTATCGATCGCCTTGTTCTTAAGCGCCGAAAGCAACATGGAAAGGGCATCCTTTCTGTCCTTATTTTTGCTTTTCATTGCCTCCATCATCTGTGAACGCACATCATCAATCATACTCATTTTCATTCCATCCTTTCTTTGTATGTATTTATGTGATTTCTTATTGTAAAAAGCTGGGTATATAGATATCAGTGTACATGTCTTACACTTCACTCTCCCGTACTGCTATACTGGATAATCAGCATTTCCACACTCATATTATCATTGAGCCTTCCTGTCTTAATTGCTTCTTCCGCTCCCACGCATGCCTCCACTGCATCCCGGATTTCCTGCGTCTTAAAGCGCGAAGCCTGAACCACATATTTTCCTGCAACAAAGCCCGGCAAGCCTACCTTTTCTCCAATTGCTTTGTTGGGATAGCCTTTCCCTTTCAATTCCTTTACCTGCAGCAGGAGATTAAATTGCCTGGCAATCAGAAACAAAATTCGCATAGGCGGCTCCTTCTGCGCCAAAAGCTCATAGTAAAGTTCCAGTGCCTGTTTTTGCTTTTTATCCGCTATAGCGCTTACCATATCAAAAATATGATTGCCAATTCTTTTCGTGCAGATTTCTTCAATATCGGCTTCCGCAATGGCTTCTTTGTCCATACAATAACAAAATAGTTTCTCCGTTTCTTTTCGGATGTTTTCCATATCCGTTCCTGTTTTTTCTAGAAGGAACTGCAAAGCGCTTTCCGATATTTTTTTATTTTCCTTTTTCACCATCCCCAAAATCCACTTTTTCAATGTGTTTTCATCCTGAACGGCAAATTCTACCGCACAGCCCTTTGAGGACGCTGTTTTATAAAGGCGGCTTCTTTTGTCTACCTCTGTCTCAACAAATAAAAAAAACGTCGTATCCGGCAATGCAGACAGATACTCTGCCAGCTGTTCACCGCCGCTTTTGAATAGACCGCTGTTCTCCAACACGATTAGACGCCTGTCGGCAAAAAATGGAAGGGTTTCTGCCTGATCTATGACTTCTCCTACAGAAATATCCTTACCCTCGTAGTAATGGTAGTTCATGGTGTCATCACCAATGATGGCGATTTTGAGCCTGTCCCGATACTGCTTTCTTAAATACGCTTCCGTACCATAGAGAAGATAAATGTGATTAAATTGTCCTGATTTTATATCCTGAGTCAAACGTTGCATATTCTTTCCTGTTTCTGTACAATAATTATTATAAGTATACCACAAATGGGGTGGAGATACATTGAAAATTTATGATGCCATGATTATTGTCCCAGGAAATCATTTTCATTAAGTTGTTCTAAATAATAAAAGAAAGAAGGTATGAGATGGCTAAGCGGATGTTGGATTGTTATGCTTCGGATTTTGAGGGGTTTTCTAAGGCGGATTTGTTGGAATCAATCGTGAAAAGTGAAGGGCGGGTGATTGCCTGTGAAACGATTGGTACAGTGCAGCCGATGTTGGTGGATGTGACCAATGCGGAGTTTGTATCAGCAATGGGGGCTGATATTCTGCTTCTTAATATGTTTGACGTAAAAAATCCTTATATCCAAGGGCTGCCGGAGGGTAAACCGGAGGATACCGTGCGGCTACTTAAGCAGCTGACGGGGCGTCCGGTGGGAATTAATTTGGAGCCGGTAGATGTCGGAAAAGAAGGTGAAACTTCTGATTTATGGAAAATGTCCGAGGGGCGGCGGGCTACTTTGGAAAATGCACAGCGCGCTTATGAGATGGGCGTGGATATGGTTCTTTTAACGGGTAATCCAGGGATGGGTGTCAGCAATGAAGGGATCGAAAGGACTTTGTCCTTATATCGGGAAAAGCTAGGCGGCAAGATGATATTGGCTGCTGGAAAGATGCACGCGGCCGGTATTCTTACGGAAGCGACGGAACATATTATAACGAAGGAAGATGTAAAGCGATTCCGAAAGGCTGGGGCTGATGTTCTGTTGTTTCCTGCGCCTGCTACAGTTCCGGGTATTACAGTAGACTACGTCAGGGAGCTCGTAAGCTATGCGCATTCGCTGGGGGCACTGACAATCACTGCAATCGGCACTTCCCAAGAGGGCGCTGATGTGGATACGATACGACAAATTGCTTTGATGTGTAAAATGACAGGGACGGATGTTCATCATTTGGGAGATGCCGGGTATGCGGGAATGTCATTACCAGAAAATATACAGGCGTATTCTGTTGCGATACGAGGAGTACGGCATACTTATCATAGAATGGCAGCTTCTATACAACGTTAAAGCAGGACTATTGATTGAAAAAGAGGAAAACCTTTTTGTCCCTTTCAATTCATTGACTCAAAGAACGTTTTTACTGTCATTTTATCGTTTTTGATGAGGACTGTGAGGGCCCCCGTTTGATTGGTTTGGTAGATTTGGCAGTCTGCCTGGATAAGACGGTCAACTAATTCGCTGTGGGGATGTCCGTATGGGTTGTTTTTGCCGGCAGAAATCAGGGCGATGCGTGGGGATGTTGTTTTCAGGAACACGTTTTCTGTGGAATATTTGGAACCGTGGTGCGCTACTTTGAGAATGGTTATTGGCGTGGTTTTCTCTTTTTGCAAAAACCGGATCAGCATCTGTTCTCCTTCCCCTTCTATATCTCCGGTGAGCATTGCGCTGAAATTGTTGCTGGCAAGAGAAAGTACGGTTGAATATTCGTTGGGATTTTTTGACGTGTATCCTTTTGTAGGATGTAGGCAGGTGATTGTCAATTGATTGTCGGTAATCTTCTGACCTGTGCTGATGTATGAAACAGGGATGCCTGACAAAGCTGCCAGATGTTCCAGTTCCAGATAGGCTTCTTCTTTTGCATTTTGAGATATGTCGGGCAGCACCAGATTCTTTATCATGATTCCTTGCAGCTTACCTGTTTCAATCAGTTCTTTGATTCCATTGCAATGATCTTCATCGGGGTGGGTTATAAACACTGCTTCCAAGCAGGAAATTCCCTGTGATTTCAGGAAGGGCATGATTCTGTATTCGCCTACGTTACTGACAGAGGAACTACCTCCGTCTACCAGATAGCTGTTTCCATATTCATTTTTGATGCAAATGCAGTCTCCTTGTCCTACATCCAGAAAAGTAATTCTTAGACCTGATCTTGTTGGAAGTATCATCAAAAAGACGGCAGAAAGCGCTATCCCCCAGCGCAGAATAAGGGAACCTTTTTTCTTTATAAGGGCGATAAGAAATAGAAACGAAAGGTATAGGACCATCTGCCATATTTGGGGTCTGCCAGACGTCAGGATACTTCCTGGAAGCATGTCGCAGATTGTGCAGGTCTCTTCGTATATTCTTAGGATTCCCTTGATCAGCAGTACAAAAGGCAGTACGGCGGGCGGACATAATATACTGCATGCTAAGAGAAGTAAGCCAGCTGCCATTAAAAAGCTCATTAATGGAATCACCAGTAAATTTAGCAACACAGAGTAAACGGGAAACTGATAGTAAAACCATAAATAGATGGGAAGTGTGACAGTCATCATGGCAATGCTTCCAAGGAGCTTTTTCACTGCCGGATATATTGTTTGTTTTCCCTCCGTCAATGCTGGAATAATCAGACCGATTCCCAATACGCACCCGAAGGAAAACAGGAAGCCGCTGTGCTTAAGATAAAGAGGTTGATTTATGAGAATCAGGACGGCTGCCACCGCCACTGCCGAAAGCATGTCATAAGTCCGTTCTGTGATGACGGCACCCATTTGCAGGGAAAACATGATGACAGCGCGGATAGCAGATACAGAAAATCCAGTCATTGTGCAATAAAGTACCATTGCCAGGGCTGATGCGGCTGCGGCTGCCTTCATGGGTACTCCGCATTTTCGCAGCAGCTTGTACAGCCCCATACCAAGCATGGAAATGTGCAGTCCTGAAATAGCCAGAATATGTGCGATTCCATTTCTCTGATAAAGCGCCTTAAGTTCCTTATCCATGCCTTCCTTTTCTCCTAACAGCATGGTCTGCATCATTGCTGCTTCCTGCTCTGGAAGATTTTCCGAAAGCTTCCTCGAAAAGAATCTTCTGATCTGATACGCCTTTTGCGTAAGGCTGTTATAGTTTTGTGATTTTGCTGAAATAACTGCCTGATTCAGGCGATAAGATATTCCTAAGATCTGATAATAAGAATATGCATCAAATTGTCCCGGGTTGGATGCGCGTTCAAAACTTGCAAGCTTTCCTTTAAGCCGCACGATGCTGCCCATCTCCGGCTCTATTTGACCGGATTTTAAATAGCAGATTACCTTTCCGTTGCGAGAAACAGGCATCTTTTCCCTCTGTTCCCCGCTTTCCGAAGAAAAAAGCTTTAAATACAGCACCGTCACCGGTTCCTTTGTCTGTCTGACGATTTCCTTTTTGTATACTCTGCCCTCCACTGTAATCATTTCCCCCACAAATATACCAAAATCCTGATATGGCGCAGGCTTTATGCTTACAATAAGATACAAGACGGCAGAAAGCATCAGACAGGCAAAGCAAAGCGGGCGTTTTGCCATGTGTATACCTCCTGCATAACGCAGATTTCCTCTGCGATATGCGATTTCATTCAATTAAAAAATGTTTACAATGATATGCATTCGGGATGAGCAGAAAACTTATTCGCCCACCAACTCCAGGTTTCTCTCAAAAACAGTGGAAAAACTAATATTTTCTTTATAATTTACGTTTGTATCACCGTTTATGGATATCTGAACTTTATTAACATTGGAAAGCTCCACCAGCGAATTTATAATGGAGTAAATCGTCGCCTCCGATGTCACATTATAGATCTGTGTCAGGAACGTACTGTCCAGATTTACATAGCAGATACCATCCTTTACATTGACGCTCACAATCTTTGTATCAGGATTAATGGCGGGGAATGCTTTTTCCTCTGCAAGCGGTCCTGCAATCAACTGCTCCATTACAAGTCTTTCCATTGCAATATTACTGTTATAGATTACCGGTCTGCTGACTGCCTTTAGTCCATCTCCGTTTTCATTCGCAAAATATAACGTCAGTTTCACCTTTTCATAGGTATTGATTTCATTTCCTGCATTATCGATGAACATGTCTGCATTCATAGTTCCAATGACGATGCCAGATGCATCCGTTAGCGGCTCCGACTTGATCTGGAAGCTAACATACTGTATTCCCTCAATCTGCGTAAGGGTCCTGACGATTGCCGCCCGCACCAATACCTCCGTTGTGACTGGCTGCAGTTTATAGTTCTCATCAAAGACCAGTGTCACCTGATCCTCCGCTATGCTGTAATCCAGTAAATTGAAACCGCCAGATAAAGGCGCTTTGTACTCCAGCTTTCCTGAGACAGTCCCAAGCTGTTCAATGAACTCAGAGACCAATTGTTCCTTATCTTCCGTCTCTGTCACATAATCCTGTGGATAAATCCCTGTTTCATCATTGTTTTCATAATAAATTCTGTACGTATATTTCTGGGTGGTATCATTCTGCTGCCCACAGGCACAGATTATTGTAAATAAAACCAGAAACAGGAAAACAATCCTTCCTTTATTTTTCAATGTTATTGCACTCTCCTTATACTAAAACCCTAGTAAGGGGTATTTTTACCGTAAATACCGTTCCTTCACCTTCAACGCTTTCTGCCTTGATAGAGCCTCTATGGAGCAGCACTGCACTTTTTGTGATGGCAAGACCTAAGCCAGTCCCCCCAATCTCCCTTGAATGCGACTTATCCACTCTGTAAAAGCGTTCGTAAATCTGACTTAAGGACTCTCCCGGAATGCCGATTCCAGTATCCGCCACCTCTACAGTGAAGAATTGATGGTCTGCGTCCAGCGTCACATCTACCTTTCCTTGTTCCTTATTGTATTTGATTGCATTTTCGACTAAATTTGTCAAAATCAAAGACATCTTCACTTCGTCCACTTCTGCAATGATTTCCCGCTTGCTGATTAAAGTCACTTCAATATTCTTCTTTCTTGCAATCGGGCGAAGCCGTTTTAAAATAATTTCCGCCAAATCATTGATGTTGATTACGCCGATATTCAGCTGCGCCGCCGATTTATCCAATTTTACCAATGCCAGAAGATCATTAATGATTTTGTCTTCCCTCTCTATTTCTTCTGCAATATCCACCATGAACTCCTGATAAAGTTCCGCAGGAACATCCTGCTGTGCCAGCAGCGAATCCGCCAGTACCTTGACCGAGGTAATCGGCGTCTTAAGTTCATGGGACACGTTTGCCACAAATTCCTTTCTGGAATCATCCAACGCCTTCATCCTTTCCAAGAGGCTATTGAAGGCATCCACAATATGCTCCGTTTCCAGATAATCCGGTACGGACACCGGCTCGTTGGTATATCCTTCCTTCACTTCGCTGATTGCCTTCGAGACCCGGTCAAAGGGTCTAATCAGAATCTGTGCCAGAATAAGGGCAATGGCAAAAATGCAGAAAACCATAATGATTTCGACAATAAGCGCTTTCCTGTTAAGAAGCTCCATGGTATTTACAATACTGTCCGTAGAGACGCTGGTAAGCATCACGCCTCTCACCACTTCTGTCCCTTCTGGCACTTCCGCTGTCGCCATCTGCGCTGAAACTGTCTCTACAATCGGGACCGTAATCTCAATAAACCCATTGACGGCATCATAATTCACTGTATTGACGCCCTTCATGCAGCGGATGACCTCTTCGGAGATGATCGTCTTCCCCTCGCTGATGGCGTATGTATCTTTCACCACCTTTAGATTTCCATTGATGATTAGCACCCGCCCATTGTACAGATTGGAAAGCTGCTCAAGCTCAGCCCCTATCATCTCCGATGAGGTATCCTGCAGGTAATTATATGTAATCAGGTGATTTGCAATGATTCTAAGCTGTGTCTGCACATCCGAGGTCCGCACATCCACTGCACGGCTTTCGTAATTTTCCAGAATCCCCACACGCACAAAAATACTGGGAATGCTTCCCACAAGAAATATAATGACGAACAGGCGGACCTTAAGACTCCGCCATATCTTCAAATTTTTAAGAATTGCTTTTATATCAGCCATAACCGGCACTGCCTTTCAAGTCCGCGTTTACTTATGTTACGCAAAATAATAGCCCACGCCCCATTTTGTGTGTACATACTTAGGCTCCGAAGGGTTCTGCTCAATCTTCTCCCGAAGTCTTCTGATATGTACATCCACAGTCCGGACATCTCCCGGATAATCATTTCCCCACACTAACTTCAAGAGATTTTCTCTGCTGTACACCTTATTGACATTCACAACAAGCAACTCTAACAGTTCAAATTCTTTTGCCGTCAAATTAATTTCTTTACCTGCCACGTATACCCTCCTGCCGTCGCAGTCAAGCCTCATATCCCCACTTTCGATAATTTTTGCCGTTTCCTTCGGCTTGGGGGAAGTACGCCTTATAATTGCTTTGATTCTTGCCTTGACCTCCAGAATGTTAAATGGTTTTGTAATGTAGTCATCTGCGCCGTATTCAAGCCCCAGAATCTTATCCATATCTTCTCCTTTGGCAGTTAACATAACAATCGGAACACTGGAAAATTCTCTTGTCTGCTGACAGACTTCAAATCCTGTAAGCTTAGGGAGCATCACATCCAGCAGTATGATATCGTATTCCTTCTCCTTAATCATTTTAAGCGCTTCCTCACCGTCATAGGCGCAGTCCACTTCCATTCCATCCTGTTCTAAGCTAAAGCGTATCCCCTTTACAATCAGCTTTTCATCATCTACAACAAGCACTTTTTTCGCCATATTATCATTCCCACCTTATTTAAATAACTACACAGTAATGCTGTCCTTTATCTTTTCAAACAGCCCATTCTTTATCCCCTCAACGTTCATTATATCTTCCTTTTTTTCAAACAGTCCATTCTTTTCCCGATAGGCAATGATACTCTTCGCCTTGCTGCTCCCTACGCCCGGAAGGGTACACAAAAGTTCCTCTCCCGCCGTATTAATATTTACAGGAAAATCCTTTTCGCCAGCATCCCCTGTACCGGAATTTTCCCAATAATTCATCCTTCCGGTTTCTTCCACCTCAGTTTTGGTCGGTATATAAATCTTCATTCCGTCCGAAACCTGATCTGCCTGATTTAAATAATCCTGATCCGCATCCTCCCTAAATCCGCCTGCCTTCTCAACTGCCTGATAGATCCGGCTTCTATCTTCCAGTGTATATACGCCCGGCTCTTTCACCGCACCGCAGATATGTACTACGCAGTATTGTACCTTAGGAATCTCTTTGGTGCCATCATCTGTTTCTGACAACTGTATGAAGGCATTTTCCTTCATTGCTTCTGCCGCATCTTTAGGTTCCTCTGCATCCGATTCCGCATCAGTGGCAGGAAGGAGCAGTAATTCCTCCTGCTCCTTTTCCTTCTTTTCACAACCTAAAAGTATACAGAAAAATACAACTAAAATTCCTGCTGCCAGTCCGTAATTTTTCTTCATCGTTATCTCCTTTCTGCTATACAGAAAGCCCCTTATAACGATACCATTTTATTGTAAAGTAAATCAGATGGATTGACAAGCCAAATGTTCACTATTTCCATTTGAAAATTACAATTCCAGCTATCGCCACCAGCATTCCGACAATTTTTCTCCATTCAAGAGGTTGCTTTTCCACGCCGAATAATCCCAGCAGCTCAATGACATAAGCGATGATGAGCTGGGCGATTACGATCAACATGACCGCTCTTGCCGGTCCCAACATTTCCATACTTTTGATTACCGTATAAGTAATAAATGCACCTATAGCGCCTCCAAGCAGCATATACTTGGGCTCCACCTTAAACAGCGTTCCAAAGGAAGAACGGTCCGTGATAAGCCATGCACAAAGACACACCAAAAGCGCCGTAAACTGAACAAAGGCATTAGCAACCCAGATACCTGAAGTCTTGGTCACCTGCGTATTGAATACACCCTGAATGCTCATCAGGGCACCCGATATAAGTGCAATAAAAAATCCAATCATATGAGCCTCCTTAACACGTTTCGTTAATTCATGATGCCCATATGATTGGAAAATTATTCATAACACCAAATCGATTAAATTTACTCTTCTGCTTCTTCCTGTGTGTCGCCCACTTCCTCCTGATATGCTTCCTCTTCTGACTCTTTAGGTTCCTCCAGATACGTTTCCTCGTAGGCTGTTCCGGTCACCTGTGACATAATCTGCTCAGACAATTCTTTTAGCTTATCATTGGCATCCGCGCCATTCCAGATCTGTGAAAATGCCACCTCCAGCTTTACCCAGAAGTTGCTTGTCTCGATCATTTTCGGCATGGAGACGGACTGCTCATACTCTTGTGCAAATTTATCCAGCGCTTCATAGCCATAATCCACACCCTTTGCTGCCGAAACTTTCCCCGTCCTTGCATAGAGAATATCATTATACTCTGCGGTCAGGAAATAAGCAAAATCATTAGCATCTTCCCTGTTTTCCGAATATCCATTTATGACCACACAACTTGTCATAGAAAGAGAACGTGTCTTCCTGCTTTCATCTATATCCGGCGTCAGCGCAATGTCATAATCATACTCAAACAGACCATCCGCCTTCGCTTGTTCCAGCTTGAACACTGCATCCGTGGTGGCCATCGTAAAAACCATTTTTCCTTCCATAAACTCATCCAATATCGCTTCATAATCGCTTTTGCTCGTGTCAATGGAAAAGAATTGGTTCAAATCCTGATAAACACGCAGACTTGCAATGGCATCCAGATTATAGATATCGATCTGAGAGGTGTCCCAACCGGCTTCCCCTCCCATTTTAATAGAATTTCCCACAAAAAAGTAATTATAGAAAATGTCCGTGACATCCCATTTAAAGACACCTTCCACCTGCTGGGGTGCATCATAATTATCAGCAAAAGTTTCTATATCCAGAATCGTCGTTGGAAGGAGCTCCTGCACCTTTGCATCAACCTGCTCTTCTGTAAATAAAGGTTCCTGTTCTGGCTCCGACCCAGATTCCTCTTCTTTGTTCTGCTCGATCCGCTCCTGGGCCGCCTCGCCCTCCGCCTGATCTATTTCTGCTTCCAGTTGGCTTCTCGCCATATCCCTAAGATACGTCTTGTTATACAAAAGGGAACTGGTCTCAAAATAGAAAGGATATCCCACAATCTTATCTTTATAAGATGCTGCCTTAAGTCCCGTTCCGATATAGACATCCTCCATGGCATCCCCCCTAGGCTTTACTTCACTTGCAAGCCCGGCAAGGCACGCCTTTTCCAGCGAATCATGGCTGATGATATATAAATCCGGCGCGCTGTTTTCAAGTGAAGCCTGGTTGATTTTTTCCAAGTATTCCAACCCCGATTCCAATATCGGTACAATCCGCACATCATGGGTTTCATTATAAGTAACCGCCGCACCGCTCAAGTAAGACGTAAGGGCTTCATCCGTATACCAAAGATAAATGGTCTCCTTTTCTCCTGTAAATATGGTATCCTCCTTTTTTTCGCTTACCTCCCTGCCTGATCCGGCTACGATGAAAGTAATCGCTGCGGCTATAGCAATCATCCCGACTGCCGTAAGTCGTTTTTTCAGACTCATTCTTTACTCCATTTCTATTCTGCATCCAGACAGGTCTTTAAAATTGCTGTCATCTCATCTACATGTTCTTTTGTGATGATAAGGGGCGGCACAAACCGGATGATATCTGTCCCTGCATTAATCAGAATCAGCCCCCTGTCAAGTGCTTTTGTGATAATGTCCCCTACCGGTCTGTTAAACACAAGCCCCTGCATCAGCCCGACACCACGTCTGGTTTCGATACAATCATATTCACTAACAAGCGCATCCAGTTTCTTTTCCAGATAGGCGCCCGTTTCTTTTACATTATCTATTATATGGTTCTCCTCAAATAAATCAAGTACAATATTTATTGCTGCCCCTGCCAGCGGATTTCCACCGTAAGTCGTGCCGTGATCGCCGCTTGTAAGGGAATTTGCACCCACTTGTTCCGTCAGCAGGAATGCCCCCACCGGAATACCGCAGCCAAGCGCTTTCGCAGTAGTCATGATATCTGGTCTGATTCCATATTTCTGCCATGCATACATGTAGCCCGTCCGCCCCATGCCACACTGAATCTCATCAAGCACAAGCAGGATATCCTTTTCCTCGCAGAGCTTCTTGATGCTCTTCATAAATTCTTCCTCTGCCGGATAGATGCCGCCCTCTCCCTGCACCGTCTCAAATAAAATCGCGCAAGTCTTTTCATTCACCTGCTCAAGCACGCTCTCAAAATCATTCATTTTTGCAAACCGGATATTTCCAATCATAGGTTCAAAGGCTTCCCGATACTTAGGATTGCCCGTTACCGCCAATGCCCCAAAGGTACGCCCGTGAAAAGAATGCTCCATAGCAATGATTTCATGATCCGTCCTTCCGTCCTTTAAATAGGCATACTTGCGGGCTGCCTTTATGGCGCCTTCCACAGCCTCAGCCCCACTGTTGGTAAAAAAGACCCTGTCCATCCCAGAAACCTTTTTTATTTTCTTTGCCGCCTCTATGGCAGGCATATTGTAATAATAATTGGAGGTATGGATTACTTTGTCAATTTGATCTTTTAAAGCATCGTTATATCTTTTGTTATTATACCCCAGCGCGAACACCGCAATGCCTGCACAGAAATCAAGATATTTCTTCCCCTCGATATCATAAAGGTAAACGCCGTCTCCCTTATCCAAAACGACCTGATAACGATTATATGTATGCAGCAATGCCTTTTCGGCATCCTCTATATACTGTTCCATTGTTCCCATTTTATTTTGCCCCTCTCTTTCAATCATCCTGTCCGCAAAGCTTCTTGTCCTCATCGCGGAGAATCATGGTTCCCACACCTTCATTGGTAAAGATTTCAAGAAGCAGGCAATGCAAAATACGTCCGTCCAAGATATGCACCCTGTTTACTCCGTTTTTCACCGCAGAGGTACAGTTTCCAAGCTTTGGCAGCATCCCTCCGCCAATCAGCCCGTCCAAGATAAGAGCATCTGCGTCAGATACGGTAATCCGGGGAATAAAAGAAGTCTTATCATTGATATCCCTGTACAGTCCTTCAATATCTGTCAGGAATACCAGCTTATCCGCCCCTACCGCCTTTGCGATGGCACATGCAGCATCATCCGCATTGATATTATAAGTTTCAAAGTGTTCATCCAGCCCAATGGGCGCTACAATGGGAAGAAAATCTTTTTCCAGAAGGTCATATAAAATCTTAGGATTGACATTTTTGATATCTCCCACAAAACCGATATCCTCACCCTCCGAGTACTTCTTGTCCACCCCGATCAGACCGCCGTCTTTGCCACTGATTCCCACCGCCTTCACGCCAAGCTCCTGTACCATGGTGACAAGCCTTTTATTCACTCTGCCAAGCACCATCTCCGCAATTTCCATGGTCTCTTCATCCGTCACCCGAAGCCCGTTCACAAATTTTGCTTCCTTTCCTACCTTGCCCACCCAGCGGCTGATTTCCTTACCGCCTCCGTGAACGATAATGGGCTTAAAACCAACCAGCTTAAGCAACGTCACATCCTTGATGACATTCTTTTGCAGTTCCTCATTGCTCATGGCAGAGCCGCCATACTTGACCACGATGATCTTCCTGTTGAATTTCTGTATATAAGGAAGGGCCTCAATCAAAACCTCTGCCTTTTTCAATACTTCCTGAATATCCTTGCTCATTTTCTCTTCCAGCTCCATTCTAAAATATTTTCCCACATCATCTTCTAGCTCCTGTAATCCGCGTTTATTTTTACATAATCGTAGGTCAGATCGCATCCCCATGCGGATGCCTCTTCCGTCCCCATCTTCATATCCACGATTACCCTTACTAAAGGCTCCGACAAGATTTTTCCTGCCTCCTCCTCACTATAAGCAGCCGCCACGCCGTCTTTATAAATTTGAATCCTTCCGGCTTCTCCTTCAAAGAAAAGTTCAATCTTTTCCGGGTCAAATAAAACCCCTGAATAGCCCAGCGCACACAGAATCCTGCCCCAATTGGCGTCATGCCCGTAAATAGCCGCCTTCGTCAGACTTGAGCAGATTACAGACTTACTTAAAATCCGTGCATCCTCCTTTGTCGCCGCCCCAATTACCTTTGTCTCAAAGAGCGCTGTAGCCCCTTCGCCATCACCAGCCATCATCTTGGCAAGGGTCTCGTTGACGTAATGAAGCGCCTCTTTAAAAGCTTCATATTCCTGGGTTCCATCCTGAATTTCAGGATTTCCCGCCATTGCATTTGCCATCACAAGGAGCGTGTCATTGGTGGAGGTATCTCCGTCTACAGAAATCATGTTAAAAGTATCTTTCACATCCTCCTTCACCGCTTTCGTAAGAAGCTCCTTTGAGATTACCGCATCTGTAGTCACAAATGCAAGCATGGTGCACATGTTGGGATGAATCATGCCCGATCCCTTACACATACCGCCTAAGGTAACTTTTACACCCTTTACATCAATTTCCACCGCTGCCTGCTTAGAGCGTGTGTCGGTAGTCATGATTGCCTCTGCCGCCTGTGTTCCGGCATCCAGCGTGTCCGCTTTTGCTTTGGCAAGCTTTTCAATTCCCGCCTCGATTTTCTCAATGGGAAGCTGCATGCCTATGACACCAGTGGATGCCACAAGCACGGATTCCTCTGGTACGCCAAGCGCGCCTGCTGCCCGGGCTGCCGTTCTCTTACAGTATCCATAGCCTTCCTGCCCTGTACAGGCATTGGCAATTCCCGCATTGATAATCACTGCCTGTCCGTAGGGGGATTCCTCCACTACCTTCTTGTCCCATAAAACAGGAGCTGCCTTCACCACATTACTGGTAAAAGTTCCCGCCAGCACGCAGGGCTTTCTGCTGTAAATAATCGCCATGTCCTTCCTATCCTTATATTTTATGGCTGCTTCCACGCCTGCTGCCTCAAATCCTTTTGCGGCGGTCACACCGCCTGTCCTTATCTTCATATGTTCCTCTTTCCGTGCCTTTAGCACTTTAATTTTTCGGCTCACCTATTATATTTCACAATGTTTTCTTTATTTAAGATAAAATCATAATAATTCAAATCTTCTCTCTTTGTCCATCCTATTTCATTCCAGAATGCATTTCCAATATCATTTGCCGTAAAAGCAATCAGGGAAACTTTGCTAATCTGCTCCTTCTCAAGTGCCTTCATACAGTGAACTACCATTTGTTTTCCAATCCCCCGCATACGGTAATCCTCATGAACACACACATGATACAGACAGCCTCGCCTGCCGTCATGACCGCAGAGAATGCTTCCTACGATTTTCCCGTCCTCCACGGCGACCACGCTGGAAGTGGGATTGCGTTTTAAGAACCGCTCTACCCCTTCCTTTGCATCATCAATACTTCTTATGGCAAAGCCTTTTATACTCATCCAAAGTGTATGCACCCCTTCATAATCCGCTAATGTCATTGTCCTGATTTCCATATAAATTCCTCTTTCCCTATATGCTCCATCTGTCAGGCATTTTTAAACACCGATATTTTAGCACTCTTCCCCCTCTAAATGCACGGTCCGGTAGTCATGTCCCACAAAGGGAAGAAACCTTGACAGCACATCTTCCGTCCTAATCCTTAAACTTGCCGTATTTACGCAAGGATGACAGCCTAAAAATTCTTCCTTCAGAATGTCTTCATCAATGAGAAGATTGACATGATTTTCCTTGTCATTCATCAGCCCCATAACGCTCACTGCCCCTGGCGCTATATGAAGGTACTCCTCCATGAACGCCTCCGGTGCAAAAGAAAGCCGGGCGCTTCCAATCTGCTTTGACAACTCTTTGGTCTTGAATTTCTTTTCTCCCGGCATCAGAAGCAGGTAAAAAACTGTTTTCTGACTGTTGCATAAAAACAGATTTTTGCACATATGTATTCCCAGAATCTCATCCACACCCCTGCATGCCTCTATGGTAGCCATGGGGTCGTGATCCATTCTAAGAAAAGAGATGTCCAGCGCTTTAAGCAGCGCATACACCTTCATCTCCCTTTCCTGTCTTCCCTCACTGTTTGGAATATCTTCATACAAAGTCGCATCATGTATCAATTCATTCATTTCAAAGTCCTCTCTGTCAGTCCCCATTTGCCCAAATCATAATATCCCACCCAGCCCATAGGCAGTTGAATACACATACCGCACATTATCTGCCAGTTCTTCTGTCCCCGGCTCCTGTCATTTTCTTACCTATACTAAAGATTCAGCCCTTTATCCTCCTCACATCCAAGCATAATATTCAGGCACTGGATCGCCGCACCGGATGCGCCTTTACCCAGATTATCGAACCTGGTGCTCACCAGCGCTCTGTCTTCATTACCGGTCACATAGATTTCTATGCCGTCCCAGCCTGCACAGGCATTGCCTGCCAGAAAACCATTGTAATCTGCTTCCTTCCCATAGGGCATCACCTTCACAAATTTCCCATCGGAATAATATGTACGCAAGAATGCATGGATTTCTTCGGGTGTCCCCGCCTTTAAAAGCAGATCTGTATAAAGAGGAGCGGTGAGCAACATTCCGCTGTAATAATCACATATAATAGGAGAAAACAGCGGTGCTTTCACAAGACCAGTGACTTTTTGCATTTCCTTTAAATGCTTATGATTCTGGGTAAGGGCATACTCCCTTGGTGCGTCAAGCTCTACATCCCGCTCCTTCGCCTCGTAGATGGCAATCGTCTTCTTTCCGGCTCCACTGTATCCAGACAGTGCAAACGCCGAAACAGGATAATCTGCCGGTAAAATTCCTCCCGCAATCAGCGGATAGATAATCGTGATAAATCCGGTGGCATAACACCCCGGCACGGCAATCCGCTTTCCTTCTTTAATTTTTTGTCTATGTGTCTTGGATAATTCAGGGAACCCATATGCCCATCCTTCCTGCGTCCTGTGCGCAGTTGATGTATCTATGATCTTCACATTTTCGTTCTCCACAAGACTTACCGACTCCCTTGCCGCATCATCAGGAAGACACAGGAACGTGATATCTGACTCATTGATTAACCTTCTCCTCTCTTCCACATCTTTTTTTCGCTCAGAATCAATGTGCAACAATTCAATATCATCCCGCCTTTCAAATCGCTCATATATCCTAAGACCTGTGGTTCCTTCACTTCCATCAATAAAAATTTTTGTTTTTGTACGCATGATTTGATTTATCCCTTCTTTTCTATATTGTCATTCAACCGCCTCTTTAACCGCCTGATTCTTTGCTTTTCATCTATGAACATACAAAATTACTATACTCTTTCTAACCTGAAATCTCAACTTTTTTTGCGCATTAAGTTTTTCTTTGATAAAAATTGTTTACGCTATTGCATGATTATACATTATTCATGCATATTATTCAATATATTTTTCTTATTTACGCATAAATTCAAATGATGTTTTTAATTTTATGCATAAACAGGTATTGCATTTCCAATCAATCTGTTGTATATTGTCAAAAGAAAGTAACACAGCCTAAACGCGACACGCCCCGCGAGTCGCCTTATAGGCACTGAATGTAAAACATATGGAGGCATTAAATTATGAAGGAAAAAGTCATTTTAGCGTACTCAGGCGGACTTGACACCACTGCAATCATCCCCTGGCTGAAAGAAAATTTTAATTACGAGGTAGTCTGTGTCTGCATCGACTGCGGACAGGGTGAAGAACTGGACGGTCTTGAAGAAAGAGCTAAATTCTGCGGCGCTGAAAAATTATACATATTGGATGTAACAGATGAATTCTGTGATGAATATGTTGTTCCCTGTGTACAGGCACATGCTGTATATGAAAACAAGTATCTTTTAGGAACTTCCATGGCAAGACCGCTGATCGCAAAAAAATTGGTTGAAATTGCACGCAAAGAAGGCGCCACCGCCATCTGTCATGGCGCTACCGGCAAGGGAAATGACCAGATTCGTTTTGAGCTCGGTATCAAAGCTCTCGCCCCTGACATCAAGATTATTGCTGCTTGGCGGAATGACAAATGGACGCTGGATTCCCGCGAATCTGAGATTGAATACTGCAAGGCACACGGCATCGATCTTCCTTTTTCTGCCGATTCCAGCTATAGCCGCGACCGCAATCTGTGGCACATCAGCCATGAAGGACTTGAATTGGAAGACCCAGCAAACGAACCTAATTTTGAGCATCTCCTTGTACTCGGCACCACTCCTGAAAAGGCGCCCGACGAGGGAGAATATGTCACCATGACTTTTGAAAAAGGTGTTCCCACCTCTGTCAACGGTAAGAAAATGAAAGTTTCCGATATTATCCGTGAATTAAATGCACTTGGCGGCAAACATGGTATCGGCATCGTTGATATTGTAGAAAACCGTGTTGTAGGCATGAAATCCAGAGGTGTATATGAGACCCCCGGCGGAACCATTCTCTATGAAGCACATCAGCAGTTAGAGGAACTGATTCTGGACCGTGATACTTACGCTGCTAAGATGGAAATGGGCAACAAACTGGCACAGATTGTATATGAAGGCAAATGGTTCTCACCGCTGCGCGAAGCCGTTCAAGCTTTCATTGAATCAACCCAGCAGTATGTAACAGGTGAAGTAAAGTTCAAGCTTTACAAGGGCAATATCATCAAAGCCGGAACAACTTCCCCTTACTCTCTCTATAATGAAAGCATTGCTTCCTTTACAACGGGCGATCTTTACGATCATCATGACGCAGAAGGCTTTATCAACCTGTTTGGTCTTTCCACCAAAGTGCGTGCCCTTAAAATGCAGGAACGCGGGGAACTTAAGTAAAGGATTGGTTTTATGGATGTAATCACTCTTTTATCTTCCTATTTCATAGGAATTAATTTCATTGGTTTTGCCTTAATGGGCATCGACAAATACAAAGCAAAAAAAAGGGCCTTCCGGATTCCGGAAGCAACCCT
The DNA here is from genome assembly GCA_029054245.1 of Lachnospiraceae bacterium. GTDB lineage: Bacteria > Bacillota > Clostridia > Lachnospirales > Lachnospiraceae > Suilimivivens. The sequence goes on from JAIDFQ010000016.1 coordinate 54,174, forward strand.
TTTTATCATTGCGATCATCGGCGGAAGCATAGGTTCCATTATTGGAATGTATGCTTTTCGTCACAAGACAAGACACCGCTCCTTTGTATACGGAATGCCTTTTATTCTTCTTGTGCAAATAGCCCTTATTATTGCCTTCCTAAATGCACCTATTGATATATCTGTGTTATAGCGCCTCCTGTTTTTATACAATTTTAATTCTTTAGCTGTTGATATATCGTTAATTGTATGATACTATTCTTTTAAGCAAACGATTTCTATTGTAGCCTAGGCTGCATCTCACAGAGCATTCTGCTCAAATACTCCCGAAATCCTGCTTGAAATCCCAAAATAAAAATTGCAGGAAAACGGATGGAAACGCACGGGATGCAAACCTGGTTCCTATTTGCATTTTCCTGTACAAAGGAGGAAAATGCATGCAAAACAATGAAATTACCAAACTAGAAAATTTAAATCTAATCGATCGGTTTTTGTTTTCTGAAACGATGGAAGACCGTGACGCTTATCAAGCTGCAGTCAGCATTCTTTTGGAAAAAGAAATCACACTTTTAGAAAAGCCAAAAACAGAAAAGGAATTAAGGATATCTCCAGATTTAAGGCAAATTAGACTTGACGTCATCAGCATGGATGATAAACACTGTCTTTATTATACAGAAATGCAACAACGTAATACAGGAAACTTACGCAAAAGAAGCCGCTATTATCAAGCACAGCTTGACGTTTCTTTACTTGAACCCGGCAGTAAAGACTTCAATCTTCTAAACGACAGCTGCTTTATATTAATTGCTCCTTTTGATCTGTTTAACCGTGATCTATACCGTTATACTTTTGAGGGCACCTGCCGAGAATGCCCTAATTTAAAACTGGAAGATGGTGCCGTCCGTGTCTTCATCAACACCGCTGGCAAAAACCGACAGGACTTTTCCAATGAATTTCTTGATTTTATGAAATATATCAATGCAACTACCGACCAGAATGCCAACGCAACGACCAGTCTAAAAATTAAATTAATCCATGATAAAGTGAAAAAAATAAAATTATCAGAAAGAATGGGGGTAAAGTATATGCAGCTATGGGAAGAAAAGGCATATCTAGTGGAAGAAGCACGTGCCGAAGGCATCAAAGCATTTATTCTTGATAACCTTGAAGATGGGAAAAGCGCAGAAACCATCATTGCTAAATTGATCAGGCGTTTTTCTTTATCAGAGCAAGATGCACAACAATATTATAAGAAATGCAAGCAGGACTGTCATTGAGTTATTGCACACGAAAGTCTATAATGAACACCATGCCTGTAGCTCATCCTGCTTAAAAAGAAGACAGACCAAGACTCATGCCTTGGTCTGTCGCTTCACTTTTCATCCTTCCCATCACAGTGTAACAATTACTCCGCCATCGTTAGCATACATGCTGCTGACACCTTTGGTATCCATAATCAGAGTGTCCTTTACCTTGATTCTGGAAAGGATCATCTCTTTCACTTTCCTGGCGCGTTCAGGACAATTACAATGGGTAATCATCAAGGTTCTTTCCTCTGGATGGACTGCGTCGGCAGCAACTGTGTCTGCCATCTTTGCAAGTGCCTTTTTAATCCCTATCGCCTGACCAAGCTGAATAATCTCACCTTTATGAGATCCCATAACAGGTTTGATGCTTAATGTGGACGCCACCAGTGCCTTCACCCCGGAAAGGCGCCCATTCTTTCTAAGTGTTTCCAGATTATCAAGCACAAAATACGTTTTCATTTTATCTCTATACTCGCTCAGTTTCTTACAAATTTCTTCAAAGGGAAGACCTTTTTCTGACCACTCAGCAGCTTTTCTCGCAAGCTGAGTCTCTCCACAGCTTGCAGATTCCGAATCACACACAAAGATGTTCTTTGCACCATGTTCCTCATGGTAAAGCTTCTTGCCTACTTCTGCACTGTTATAACTTCCGCTCAATTTGGAAGACAAAGTAAATACAAACACATTTTCAGCCTCTGTCTCATAAGCCTCTTTAAATTTTTCTGGAGATGGGCAGAAGGATTTTGGACATTTAGGGGAAGCAGCCACCTTTTTAAGGAATTGTTCCTGATCAAAGCTATCATCATCCATGATCAATTCATTTTCCACTTCCAGCCCTAAAGGAATACGTTCGTATCGGGAATCATTTTCGTATTCACTGGGAAATTCACAACAACTATCTGCCACTATTTTATAACTCATAATAACCTCCAAAACCATTTCATGCATTTATCTGTAACTGTAGTATGTAGTTTTCATTACTACTTATAATAGCATATGGTTTAAAATGTGTAAAGTATTATTCATATAGAATATCCGGCTTTATTGGAAATCATTCATTCGTGTTGGCATGCAATGTCAGTTCCATAAGGGACGGTATCATAGCTTCGCCGGGACTCGTATCCTCCTGCATCACGCTGAACAAATATCTATATCAGAGCCCTATGGGAAGCGATTAGAAGGACTTAACAGCCCTCAGATTTTCCAGCAATCGGCGGACAGGAAGTCCGACGAAGGCGTAATTTGCCCCATGGATGGGGCAATACGCCGTTTGCGTCCGATATCGATATTTAAATTAGGGCTGTTTCGTACTTCTTATCGCTGTACATGGAACTGATATAGATATTTGTTCAGCGTGATGCAGGAGGATATGGGTCACGGCAAAGCTATGATACCGTCCCTTATGGAACTGACATTGCATGCTGGCTAAGACAATCCTTTACAATATTGTCTGAAAGAGAAATTCTATTCCAGCAGGATTTCTTCCCCTAAGGCAAAGGAATAGAGGATTTTCTGTGTCACTTTTTTTCCGGTAAGACGTGAAAGCGCTTCCGCATAGTAGTCCAACTGGGTCTGATATCTTGAGACCAGCTCCTGGGGCGTTTTAATAACATCCGTTTTGTAATCAGCTACTATTATATTTCCATCTTCCTCAAAAAACACATCGATGATTCCCTGAATGAGTACTTGTTCGCTGTCTGGAAACTGCTCGCCTAATCGATCTGCTGAAAATCCCAACACAAAGGGTTGCTCTCTTTTCAGCTTTCCCGTTGCGTCAGCCTTTGCCATGCGTGCAGCAAGGCTGCTTTCAAAAAATCTCATCAGCTTTGAAGACGACAGACTCTTCCGCCATCTTCCGTCAAGTACTTCTTCCCTCTCAAATCGGTCCAGCTGACAATTGATTTCCGCTTCCATTTCCTCTTTTGCCGAAGCTGCCATGATTGTAACAAAATCAAGCAGCTCCATCGCCTTATGATAGGCGCTTCCTCTGTCTGTCCCAGATACCTCTTCTTTACTGCTTATAAAAGATGGTATATAGGGAACAATCTCCTGCTCTTCAAACAGCTGCTTTACAAAGCCCTGTTCCATATGCTGACCGGTTCCTTTTCCCAAGCCCTCTATTGACTGATCTGGTAAATTTAGGATTGCTTTCTTCTTTAATTCCGACACAGTCGTCTTTACAAAAAGATTCGACAAATACTGATACGGATAGCTCCTTGACAGCCTCTCCGACAATGGAATCATTTTATCCGAATGGTCTCTTTTAATGGACTGCGTCTTCAGTAAAAGTTGTCTCCTACGGTCACTTTGTCGTGTTATTTCACGCACATCTTTTATGAACAGATCCTCCGGGCTGATCAGCACCGCATCTGTAAGACAGGGAAAGATAAAGTCCAGATAGCACCCAGCACTGGAAAGTTCTGAAAAGGGCACTTCGCCTGTCGCCTCACCGCCTAAGCGAAATTCTTTTTCCTTTTCTATCTCCTCGCGGAACTTATCAATGTCAGGCACCATTGCTGTCAAAATCAGTTTTTCCTTTGCTCTTGTCATTGCTACATAAAGCACGCGCATCTCTTCCCCTAACGCGTCTATCTTCATTTTAAGCGCCACCACATTTTTCTTAAGGGTATGGCTTTGAAAACGCAGATCGCTGTCAATATAGTCCACCCCAATTCCCATATCCGCATCTGCAATCAATCTACCGCTGATATCCTGCATGTTGAACTTCTTCGTAAGACCCCCCAAAAAGCATACTGGAAATTCCAATCCCTTGCTCTTATGAATACTCATAATGCGGACCACATCCGCATTTTCATCCAGAATATCTGCTTCCCCGTAGTCCACCTCATACTTTTCAAGCTGTTCCACATAGCGGAGAAAATGAAAAAGTCCATAATAACTGGTGTTTTCAAATGTTGCTGCCCTAATCAGAAGCATTTCCACATTGGCTCTTCGCTGTTCCCCTCCAGGACGTGCCGTCACATAATCCAGATATCCCGTATCCACCACAATCTCCTGTATCAGTTTGTGAATAGGGGTATACGTTGTCTTCCTTCTATAATAAACAAGACGCTCCAAAAAAGAATGTATTTTTTCACACAAATCACCTTCATAGGAGAGCAAAAGGTCATACAGCGGAATATTCTTATTTTCCGCCCTAATCAACGCCAGTTCTTCTTCTGTAAAGCCTCCAAAAAAAGACTTTAACGTACCATAAAGAGGAATATCCTGCAATGGATTGTCAATTACATTCAGATATTGCATCAATATTTTTATCTCTACTGCTTGAAAATACCCCGTCCGTAAAGCTACATAAGCAGGAATCCCCGCCCGCTCTAGTACGCTTCTGAATTCCTCCGCCCAGCCTGCGGTCGTTCTGAGCAAAATGACCATATCACTGTACCTGATAGGACGGAGCATGCCTGTTTCCTTATCAGTCACTTGAAATGTGGAGTGCATTTTTTTAATTTTTGCGGCAATCACAGATGCCTCCTGCGCTCTTGACGAGAAAGCCGAATCCGGATCTTTTCCAATAATCAAATACTCTGTGTCAAAGGATTGCCCATCCTTCTGTTCTAAATCTACAAAAGACGCGCCTGGATAAAGCGCCGCCTCCTCATCATATTCCACTCCTCCCAGCTCACGAATCATAATTCGTTCAAACAAATCATTCACACTTTTAAGCACCTGAGAGCGACTCCGGAAATTTTTATGCAGATTGATTCTCTGACACTGTGCATCCTCTTTAGAATAACAAGCATATTTTTCCATGAAAAGTTCAGGACGTGCCAGACGGAAACGATATATGCTTTGTTTCACATCTCCAACCATAAAACGATTGAACTTCCCGTCTTCCTCCCCCGAAATACTCTTTAAAAGCAGTTCCTGCACCAAGTTACTGTCTTGATACTCGTCAATTAATATTTCTTCAAAGAACTGCCGATATTCCAATGCCGCCGGCGATGGGATGTAACTGCCATCGTCGGTCTTTTTCAAGAGGATATTCAGTGCAAAATGCTCCATATCATGAAAATCGATGATATTGTCACGCCGTTTCCTAGCATCCAGCTTTTCTTTATAGGAAAGCGCCAGCAAAAGAAGTTCTTTAAGGTGGGGCGCCGCTTTTTGCATCCTTTCTACCACCTGCTCTGGGGAAAGTAAAAGGAGTGAAGCTTTTACAGCCTCCAGCAGCTTTTTAACCTTTCCCCTAAGCTCCTTTACTCTTTCCCTGGCAATTGGATTTACGGAATCATCCTTTTTACTCGAAAGCCTGCCAAAGGAGATCTTATCAAAAGCTTCATAATATGCCTGAAAGCTTGTAAGTCCCAAAAGACCGCCGATCATCTCCCGCTCCTTTTCGAGCATCTCTCCGTACATATAGGGACCGTCCGGTCTTTCCACAATACGGATTGCCGCGTCTATATGGCTTTTACATTCACGCATAACCGTCTGGACATAAGTAACCAAGTACTTGCACCATTGTGCATCTTCCAGTTCTGTAACACATGATATTTTATAATCATTCATGCATCCGTAAATCCAATCCTCCGGCCAAGGGTAGCTCATGGAAAACTCATAAAGTTTTCCAATGTACTCCTCTAAGAGTCTGTCGTTGCTTCCACCTGTAAAATATTCCACACAGCCTGTAAATGCCTCTTCTTTTTCCTGATACTTTTCCTCTAAGAGTTCCGTCATCACATCCTGCCTGATAAGCCGCAATTCCCCTTCATCAGCAACCCGGAATCCCGGATCAAGCCCTATATCGTTGAAATTATTCCTTATCAGAAAAAGACAGAAACTGTCTATTGTTGTAATCTGCGCATTGTGTAAAAGTGACGCCTGCTTTTGCAGGTGGACATTCTCAGGCTCCTGCAAAAGCCTTTTGTCAATTGCCTGCGAAATCCTCTCCCGCATCTCTGCCGCCGCCGCATTGGTAAAGGTCACCACCAAAAGCCGGTCCACATCCACGGGATGTTCTTTATCGGTAATCATCCCGATTATGCGCTCCACCAGCACCGCTGTCTTGCCTGACCCAGCTGCTGCAGATACCAATATATTTCTTTTCCTTAAGTCAATGACCTTCTGTTGTTCAGGCGTAAACTTCACTGCCATATTCTACTCCTATTCTACACGCTTTGGCACACACATCACCAAACGCCAATATATCTGTTGTTCTTTCACTATTTTTCCTTCAATCTATTTCTTCGCTCACTCAGATTGCAGGAATCCATTTTCTTCCTGCAATTCTTCCTGCATTTTTTTTAATAGTTCTTCGTCTGGAGAAACAGAAAGAATACGGGTTTGATAACCGGGTACTTTTTCCTCAAAATCACATACGCCTTTATAGGCACAAAAAGCACAGGATTGTCTTCCGCTCTGTTCGCATGGATTTACCGCTATATTCCCATCAAGAATCTGCCTGCCAAACTGCCGGATTTTGTGATTCACGAATCTTGAAACCGTCTCATAATCTTCTTTGGCTATGGTACTAGAGCGCAGGGAAAAGCTCCCGTCCTTCTTTCGCTCCACCGGTACAACCGTTGACTTTTCAGTAAAATTTTTGTCCAGGAGGCTTACTACTTTTTCATCCTCACTGACAATTCCAGTGGTACGAAGCTGCTTTAGAATTTCCTTGTTTATATCCTCCGATCCAAGTTCTCCTTCCGCTTTTACCAGCGGATCGCTTACGTGATAATATAAAAGGGCGGCTGGCACAATTTCCTTGTCGGGATGTTTCTTCTTGGTTATCTCCGAAGCGACATTCATATAGACTACCAGCTGCAACTGCAGACCATAATAAATCGCCGCCAAATCAAACTTTCTGCTCCCTGATTTATAGTCGATCACCTTGACATAAACATGCTCTTCATCTTCGCAAGTATCGATTCTGTCAATCCGCCCTCGCAGCTTCATCTTTTCACCGTCTGACAAAGAGATATTCACCGCATCAAGCGACTCCACCTTGGAAAAAGACATTTCAAATGAATCCGGCACAAAGTCGCCTTCCCTCAACTGCGCTTTCAGCGTTCGTATCGTCCTTTTTAAAATCCGGTACATCCGCTCAATCATATATTCATAGCGCGCACTACTGTATAAAACAGTCTCCCCATATGCCATGGTACAGGCTTCCAGTGCCTCCTTGAGGAGTCTGTCTCCCTCTTCCTCTGGGAAGTCAAACCATGTCAGATTATTTTCTGCAAGTTTTCCTGCAAACACTTCAAGGACACCGTGGAATATATTTCCTAAATCCGCCTGCTCAAAGCTGAATTCTTCCCGTTCTTTCAGCATAAGACCATATTGCAGGAAATGTGAATAGGCACAGGCAGCATACTTTTCCAGACGGCTCACACTGTTTTCCAACATACTGCCATATAAAGCCTTCGCCACTGCCTTTGCAAGAGGTTGATGCACATACTCGGCAAAAGCTGCATCTTCCAGTTTCTGCACGTAATCACGGTAGCTTTCGTCCTCCGCATAGAGGCTATATAAAATACCTAATTCCTCTTCCTTAAGACGTCCATCCCTGCCCTCCGCATAGTCACGCAGTCCCTCTGAAAGATACATAAGACCATCTTTTTTTCCTATTATCTGTTCAAAAGGAGGATAAATAACAGTTGCTTTTTCTGTCTCCAGCTGTGGGTATAATTTCCTGATCATATCCACCAAGTAAGAGGGACGGATGCTCTTGCCTTGGCTATTCATCCGCCCAAAGGACAGGTACAGTCTTTCGGACGGCTTTGTCATATTCGTGTAGAGATATAACCGTTGAATATACATCTGCTGCCTTGGCGTAGGTGCAAGCTCATACCCTGACTTTTGAAGAAACTCTCTATCTATATCCGAAATGATGCCCCCCTTTGTGCCGCTCTTTGGAATATTTCCATCATTAACTCCTAAGAAAAACAACACCTTTACCTGCTTGAGACGGCTTCGCTCCATATCGCCTACTACCACTCTGTCAACACTTCCTGGAATGATTCCTACCTCAATCTCAGCAAACCCTGCATCCAAAATATCTGCAAACTCCTTAAGACTCATAGGCTCTTGTTCAAGAAGTCCAATAATCTGCTCTAAAAGTTCCATCACCAGCCGATAAATCTGCGCATATTCACGGGCGCGTTCCGGCTCCTCGTTGTCCTTAAAATATTGTTCATAACCTGCCAGCTTTTCCTGTATCCGCCCTGCCACAATAAAATCATAAAGCATTCTTACCATGTCCCCTACGTTCTCCTTCTTTTGAAGAAGCGGAGAAATCTGATTCATGAACCGCTCTCTGGTCAGGTTTAGATCCTCCAATAAAAGAAGCTGGTCTTTTTCATTCATCTGAATCTTTTTATCTATTTTCCTTACAAATGCCTGACTCCATTTTTTCTTTCCTTTAATCCCGAGGGCAAGCACATAATTTTCCAATCGGTCAATCTCCTCCGGTGTAAAATCTGTCAGACCACACCGAAGAAAATGAAAAATAGTCTCATACGAAAAGTCAAAAAGAACGATTTTAAGCGCGCTCCTAATATACTCGATGAACGGATTAAGCAAAATCCCCCTTGTGCGATCCAGAAAAACCGGAATATCAAAGATAAACGCATCCCGCTCAAAGTAATCTGCATAAGTTCCCAGATCTCCTGTAACCACTGCAATATCCCTATAGCTGTATCCATCCTCAAGTACCAGCTTTTTAATACATATACTGACCTTTCTCACTTCGTCTGCAGGATTTACGGCTTCCATCAGATGAATATTGTGGCATGCCTCTCCCTCATATGGCTTAAGCGGATACCGGAAAAGCCTTTGCTCTAAATGCGCCAGCTCCTTATTATCCTTAAACCTTGACAAAGGTCCATTTTCAATATAAATATCATCCTCTCTTTTAACTTGCTCCTTCTCTGCCAGGCGGCACAAATCACAAACCGTTTTCTTACTCAAGTAAAAAAGTTCCTGTTCACCGCCTATTTTAAATGGATTTTCACATATATCAATCGTTATGGAAATAATAACCCTTTTGGTCAATGTCAAAAGTTCCTGAATTAGCCGGTATTGAATGGGCGTAAAGCCTGTAAAACCGTCAAATATGATAACACTGCCTGAAATCAGTTTTGACTTTCCCACTGCTCTTGTTAAAAGCTCAAGCGTTTCTTCCGTCGTGATAAACCGGTTCTGTATGTAATCCACGAATCCACGGTATATGACCTCAAGATCCTTCAATTTACAATAAAGCGCGCCTCTTCCCTTTGAAAATTCTGCCAATTCTCCCACCTGTGCGCTGCTTATACCATATTGCATAAATTCTGAAATTGCCGATTTCACTTCATGTATATACCCTATTTTGTTTAGGTTCTTCCCGATGACAGGCATTTCCTCTTTTAAGGATGCTGCCGCCTTGCGCAACACAAGGCTTTTTCCGGTGTCATCCAAAACAGGCTTGCTTCCATATCCTGTTTCTTCAAAAATACGATGTGCCAGACGCCCAAAGCTAAGCACATCAATATTCATGATCCCGCCGCAGCTGCTTGCCTGTACAAGATCCACTTGGGTCTGCATGGTAAACTGATCTGGCACCAGAAATAAAAAATCGCGGGATGGCTCCCGTCCCGCCCAAGCTATAATTTCCTCATGCATGCGCCTGCTTTTGCCGGCGCCCGAGCCCCCAAAATAAAACTGTAATCCCATATAAAACCTTCCTGTCCTTATCCTGAACCTTTTATTAAATTTATATTTAATTTTAAACATCAAATCACTTGATTACAGAAAGGGAATCATCTCTCCAACAGATGAAAAAATCAAATGCGGTATGACTTCTGACGTCTCAACATCTTCCATCTTTGCTTCTCCGCTTAGTACCAGAATACCCGTGTAACCATTGTTGACACCGGCAGATACGTCTGTATAGAGTCGGTCCCCTACCATGGCAGTTTCTTCCTTTGATACCCCTTCCCGCACTGCAAGGTAATCCATAATATCCCCATTTGGTTTCCCAATGATACGGTCTGGAAAACGAAATGCTGATGCGTGGATAAATGCATGTATCGCCCCTGCGTCAGGAATGAATCCCGTCTCTGTAGGGCAATTATAGTCTGGATGCGTAGAAATGTAAGGAAGCCCTTCCCTTACAAGGTCACATACCCTGCACATCTTCGCATAGGTAAGGGTGGTGTCAAACCCCACCACCACTACCTCTGGCGACTCTTCCTCCAGCCATATTCCTTCTTGTAAAAACTGCTCTTTCAAAAGCTCATTTCCCAACAGATAAACTTTTTTGCCCGGAAATTCTCTTTTCAGATAAGCAATCGTCGCCTGCCCCGAAGTCACGATCTGCTTCTCATCCACATCAAGCCCCATTCTTCCTAGCTTCTCAACATATGCCCGTGGATTTTTAGAAGAATTATTGGTTAGGAACACATATCTTTTTCCTTCCCGCTCCACCGCCCTTAAAAACTCCTTTGCACCCTCTATCCATTTATCTCCCAGATAGATTGTTCCGTCCATATCCAATGCAAAACAGTTGATATTTTTTAAAATTGACTGCTTATCTTCATCAATTCCTGGTATCATATTCTTCCCTGCCTTCTATATCTTTCTTGTAACCTCACGGAGCCATTCAAGCTCCTCTCCCTCGAAATAGGGCTCCAATTTTTCAAATACTTCACTGTGATAAGCATTAAGCCTTTTTCTATCCATATCCGTAAGAAGGGAGGGCTCTACACCATCAAGATCAAAGGGCACACAGGTTAAATCCTCAAAATACATAAACTGCCCATATTCATTTACCTCGTCTTTTCTACAAAGCAGTTCATTTTCCAGCCTGATTCCGTGACTTCCTTCTATATAAATGCCCGGTTCATCCGTAGTGACCATTCCCTCCTCCAAGACTGCATTGTCCTGATAATCAGGAAGAAGCTTCCACCGAAAGCTGTTTGGTCCTTCATGCACGCTGAGCAAGTACCCTACCCCATGTCCTGTTCCATGCTTATAGTCAAGTCCCTTTTCCCATAATACCTGTCTTGCCATAACATCCAGATTGACGCCTCTGCACCCATGGAGAAATCTGCTGTTTTTCAGACTAAGCAGCGCTCGAAGCACCAGTGTAAAATGCTCCTTCATCTCTTTCGTGACCGTCCCCAACACAAAAGTTCTTGTAATATCTGTGGTTCCTTCCAGATAATGTCCCCCGCTGTCTACCAACAGCATTCCCTCTGGAAGTATCTGCGCACAGGCATCCTCCTTTGCACTGTAATGTGCAAGCGCACCATTTGCACCATAAGCGCAGATAGTCCCAAAACTTGGCTCCACAAAGTGGTCATACTTCCTGCGAAGCTCTTCCAGGTAAACAGCAGCGCTCACCTCCGTCATAGATATCTTTCCCACATTCTTTTTCAGCCAGTACATAAAATGAGTAACTGCTACCCCATCCCACAAATGTGATTTTCTTAAATTCTCCATCTCTGCCTGGTTTTTGACCGCCTTCATCAGCGTTGTGGGATTAGGTCTGTCGATAACCGTAACATCTCCTGGAAGTTCTTTCATCAGTCTGCAGCTTGCGCGTCCCTTGCAAAGCAATACTTTTTTCTCGTGCATCTTGGAAATATAATCGTAAAAATCACTATAAAAGCATAATTCAACTCCATTCTCCTTAAGATACTGGCAAAGCTCCTCTGTCCATATTTCTTCACCGCTCTCATTTTCTTTTCCATGATTTTCCTTTGCAAAAAGCAATACTTTATCCTTGGCTATCACTGCGTAAGAAAGCACTACCGGACAGCTTTCCACATCATTCCCTCTGATATTCAACAGCCATGCAATATCATCCAAAGAAGTCAGGATATGCACATCAGCTCCTTCCGCTTTCATCTTATCCCGCACACGCTCTATCTTACGCAAGGCGCCCTCGCCGCTGTAACATTGTTCCAGAATGTATACCGGATGGTGTACAAGCGCCGGACGCCCCTCCCATATTTCTTCCGCCAGATCCTTATCCCAGATGATCCTTCCATGTTTTTTACGTAAAATTTCTTCGTACGTATCTGCATCATCTGCTTTCACTACTCTTCCGTCAAACCCCAGGTTTTCTCCCTCTTTCAGTACCTTTTCCAGATACTGCATGATGGTGGGCACACCTGCTTCTCCCATCTTCATAAGCTTTATTTCTGTACCTGCAAGTTCCTTTGCCGCCTGAATAAAATACCTTCCGTCAGTAAAAAGGGCGGCTTCCTCCTTTGAGACTACCAAAGTTCCCGCTGAACCGGTAAAACCGCTAAAGTATTTCCTCACCATAAAAAAACTGCTGACGTATTCACTATCGTGATAATCCGATGTCGGAATCAGGTAGCAGTTTATTGAAGCAGCACGCATGCTCTTTCTTAGTTTTTGTAGTCTTTCCTCTATCATTGTATATACTCTCCTTTTCCTTTTTATAGTATAGCGCATGCGAGGAAAAGAGACAATGAGAATGTCGGTGCGGCGGCAGTGTATTGTATATTTCAATTGTCTACTTCTTCATCTTGGGATTGAAAATAAGGCTCGCCAGATACCCAAAGATTAATGCCGCTGACGTCCCCACGGCTCCTGCCTTGAAGCCGCCGGAAAACAGCCCCATAAATCCTTCCTGATCAACCGCCTCCTTGACTCCCTTCATCAACACATTTCCAAATCCAAGAAGCGGAACGGATGCGCCTGCACCCGCAAACTCCACAAACGGCTGATACCAGCCAAAAGCTCCGATAACTGCCCCTAAGCAGACTAACAGCACCATGATTCTGCCAGGCATCATTTTCGTCTTTTCCATTAAAATCTGAACAAGAGCGCAAATCAGCCCTCCTACCCAGAATGCATTAAAATAATCCATTATCGTCCTCCATCTTTATGGCAGCTTTGCTGCCAGACTTGTTTTCATGGATTATTATGTGCATTTTCCCGTCGGCTATACTGATTTTCCCTGCTGATGCCGCATCATGTGAGTAGGAGAAATTCTCTGTTTATTTCTGAAACCTCCCTGATTTTATCTGAATACTTCTGCCCTATACAAGTCTTCCTATATCTTCCAATTACTTCATAATCGTCCCACATATGCATGGGAAACACGTTTTTTGCCGACACTTTTTGCAAAAAATAGTCCATTCCCAAAAAACTGCCTGCTCCAAGCCGTGGATCAAGCACCACGAAGGCAATATCAAATTCTTTACCGGCAATCCCGTCAATTTCCTTCCGGTATGCCCTCTCCATCTGCTTATTCCAATCCTCAGGCTCTTCTTCCCAATACCAGTGATTCAAATCTCCCGCATGATAGATCGAAAAACCTTCAATACTCACTAAAAAGGCAACCCCCTGGTCCGTAGACCGGAGGGTTTCAACCTTAAAGTTTTCTTCCGCGTGTTCATACACCATATTGCCTTTCATCCGCACCATTCTTTGCAAGATGTCGGAATCAATTCCCTTTTTCGCCAGATACTTTTCGTTCAGCTTAATGTCGTTTCCCACAAAATAACGTGTGTTTTTTGAGATTCTTTCTGCCCACTGCAAGGTTTTTAGCTGAAAGTGATCCTGGTGCTTATGACTGACAAATACGACCAGCCTTTTCTCCAGGGGAGGTGTATAGATATCTGGCAGGCAATCGTCAAAGACAAGCACATATTGATCCAATTCCACCGCAAAGCCGCTGTGGTGCAGATAGGTTACCTTGGCCATATCATTTTCCATGTATTAATCTCCATCCGTGAGTATGGACGATAGCCTTCATGTATTTTTTCAACCTCTACACGCCCATCTTTGCTTCTAATCTCATATTCATTAAAGGCGCCCTGCCGATATGCAAAATCCTCTCCGTTATCCTGATAATGCCAGTAGGTGCCCTCTCCGGGATATACTTCTAAAATCAGATAGGAATCCTTATCCTCTCCCACATGCGTTCTCACCGGATATTTGGGAATAACTGCGCCTGCCTTTATATAAATAGGGCACAAATCAAGCGGCGCTGACCTGACAAAAAAGGTTTTCCCTTCCTTCTTTTCTCCGGTCCAATAATCATACCAAGTTCCCTCCGGCAGATAAACCAGCTTTTCCCTTGCTCCCTGTTCCACTACCGGCGCAATGAGCATTCTATCTCCCAGCATAAACTCGTCATTCCTGTTCTTTACATTTTCGTCCCCTTCATATTCCAAAACCAGCGGACGCATCATGGGAATTCCTGTAACTTCACATTCACGCATCAAATCATAAAGATAAGGAAGCAGTTCATAACGCAGGTTCAGATATTTTCTGCTTATGGAAAGAACCTCCTCCCCAAACTGCCATGGCTCCTGTACTCTGCATCCCTGTGCGCAATGATCCCTAAAAAGCGGTGAAAAGCATCCCAGCTGAATCCATCTTGCAAACAACTCCGGAGTACAGTCACTGCCAAAACCACCTACGTCTGTTCCTATAAAATTCATGCCGGACATTCCTAAATTGCACATCTGGGGAATCGCCATGCGGATATGGGACCAGATACTATGATTGTCACCGGTCCATCCAGTGGTATATTTCTGTGAACCGCTGTAGCATGCTCTGGTAATCACAAACGGACGCTTGCCAGTCAATTCCTTCCATCCTTCATAGGTTGCCTTTGCCATGTTGTGACCGTAGATGTTGTGTACCTGCGCATGCGTTGTCTGCATATCCTCATCCGTAAAAACCACATCATCCGGAAGAGGTCCTCTGAAGCTTGCAGGCTCATTCATATCATTCCAAACCCCTGATACACCCATATCAATCAAGAATTTCTGCTTCTCGCCCCACCATCTGCGCACTTCGGGATTGCCAAAGTCGGGATATACGGCATCTCCCGGCCACACCTCATTGACATAGATTTCTCCTTCCGGCGTCTTTGCAAAATATCCGTTCTTGACCCCCTCTTCATAGACATAATAATCCTTCTCAACCTTTACGCCGGGATCAATAATGGTAACTGCTTTGATTCCCATATCTTTGAAATCAGCGATTACCTTAGCGCCGTCCTTATAAGTCTCTTTATTCCAAGTGAACACCTTATAGTGATCCATATAGTCAATGTCAAAATGAATACAATCACAGGGCAGCTTATATTTCTTCATTCCCTCTGCTATGCTGCGAATCTCTTCTTCCGACTCATACCCCCACCTGGACTGATGAAAACCTAAGGTCCAGAGCTGCTGCATAGGCGGTCTTCCGGTCAGCCATGTATAACCGGATATCACTTCCTTAAGGCATTCTCCCCCAATAAAATAATAGTCCAGATTTCCCGAATCTGCGCCGAACACATAATAGGCATCAGATTCTTTTCCAAGGTCAAAATATGTTTTATTATGATTGTCAAAGAAAATACCATACGCACCCTTTTCCTTTGACACCAGCATGAAAGGAATGCTCTTATACAAAGATTTGAAATTGTCCTCATGAGGATCTGGTATGTCTGAATTCCACATCTCATATTCATAGTGCCTTTTATTCAGGACACCTGCTTTATCACCCAGACCATAAACACAGTCCTTAGGGTCAAAACTTCTAATTTCCTGTACCCGGTAATCACCGCCTGCCTTTCCTGAGGCATCGTGCCCTTCCTTCGCCAAGAGCTGTAACGCTGCCTGACTGGGCGCATCATTCCTTTTTCTTCCTCCTCTATAGGCAAGACTTAAGGGCTTTCCCTTATCATCATAAAAATCCACATCAAAGTTATCACCGACTATCGCAGTCAAGTACTTTGTCCTTATGACAACACCAGATTCCTCCCATGACACACTTTCCAGTTTTCCACTTTCTGAATTCTCTCCATGATTCAGACGCTTTCCCAGTTCTCCTTCAATAGCTCTTGTGCGATGCCCCGTACCAGTATAGTCAATAAACACATTCATAATGTGATCTGCAATCACTTCCACGCAGGGTTCCTTTCCCTCTGCGCTTCCTTCATATTGAAAATAAACTTTCTGCCCCTCAACACGATATTCCTTTAATTTTTGATACATCTTCTCCTCCATTCTGCAACCCCGGCTATATCAATCGCATCCTGCAATCTACTCTGCCTGTACTTTGCCCTCTATTCTTTTTCTGTCAGGCAGCTGTACTAAAATGACTGCCCCAAATACCAGCGCACATCCAAGCAATTCCTTTCTGCTCAATGACTGCCCCAGAATAACCCATCCAGCCAGCATGGAAACCACCGATTCCATAGATAGAATCAAGGAAGCCACCGTGGGATCTAAATCTTTCTGACCAATGATCTGTAATGTATATGCCACACCGCAGGACATGATTCCCGCATAAGCAAGCGGAACGATTCCATTTATCAGACCGCTGATCTCCGGCTTTTCAAAAACAAACGCCAGAATCCCGCTTACTATTCCCGCTGTAAAAAACTGGATGCAGGAAAGCTCCACGCCGTCTGCCTTCGGTGAAAAATAGTCTATCACCAATATATGAACAGCAAACAAGACCGCACATACAAATACATAGGCATCTCCCCTGCTAAGCGCCAGCTTCTCGTTCATGCATAAAAGGTACATTCCAATTGCCGCAAGCGCTGCGCCAATCCATACTTTCCCTGATACCCTTTTCTTTAAAAAGATCCCCATCACTGGAACTATAATGATATAGAGTGTGGTAATAAACCCAGCTTTTCCCACCGTCGTATACATAATCCCAATCTGCTGGCTTAGTGATGCCGCCCCAAGCACCATCCCGCAGCAGATGCCGCCCTTAAGCGTGATCGAAACGCCAGCACGCCAAACGCTTCTGTCTTTATCCTTCTTCCTACGAAAAAGAACCAGCGGTAAAAGAACCATACCACCTAAAAGGAACCTTGCTCCATTAAAAGACAAAGGTCCCATATAGTCCATTCCCACGCTTTGGGCCACAAAGGCTACTCCCCAGATTGTGGCTGCCAGAAGCAGCAATAGACTGCTCGTTATAGATTTCTTTTTCATTTGTGCACTCATACCTTTACTCTTTCTGCAATTTCTTCCATCACATCACGGATCTTTCTGCCCGTACATGTCACCACCATATCCGCATATCTCTCATATAAGGGGATTCTCTCCTTATATAGTTCCTGCAAGGTCGCCCCTTTCTTTATAACGACGCCTCTCTCATGAAGATCACCGAGACGCTCTTTTAGTTCCTCAAAAGTAAGCTTCAGATACACAATCTGTCCCATTTCCCTAAAGTGAGCCATTGCTTTTTCTCCGTAAACAGCGCTCCCACCTGTTGCAATCACGGCGCCATCGCTCACAATGGATGCATTTATTTCATTTTCGAGCATGACAAAACCTGCCTCACCCTTTTCCTCAATTAACTGGTGCAGCAGTTTCTGACACTTTTCCTGAATGACCAGATCGCAGTCAACAAACTGCCACCCCAGCTTTTTTGCAAGGACAACGCCTACCGTGCTCTTCCCTGAACCTGGCATTCCGATCAATATGATGTTGTTCATGTTCTCTTTCATTTATTTTACTACCGCAATCACTTCCACTTCGCAGAGCACATTCTTTGGAAGTTCCTTCACTGCTACGCAGCTTCTAGCTGGCTTTCCTGTGAAATACTGCTCATAGATGCTATTGAAAGCCGCAAAATCCTCCATATAAGCAAGAAAACATGTCGTTTTTACCACGTTCTCAAAGTCTGTGCCGGCTTCCTTTAAGATTTCTCCTACATTTTCCATCACTTGTTTTGCCTGTACGCTGATATCTCCCTTCGCAATATCCCCACTCTCCGGTATAATGGGAATCTGCCCTGATGCAAATAAAAATCCGTTTGCAATGATTCCCTGGGAATAAGGACCTATCGCCGCAGGCGCTTTCGTTGTTGATACTTTAGTCAACATAACTTCCTCCTCTACTCTTCCTCAAACTCCGCTGTCACATAAAATCCCCGCTCATTTTCCACGATGCTTATCACCTTTCCTTTTCTGGCGAGCATCCGTTCCCTAAAGGGGAAATTTCCTGACATGGCTAATGATGGATCGATCGTATAATAATAGTTGCTGGGAAGCACACCTTCCGTCACTGTGATTTCATCCCCTTCCTTCAAAAGTCCAGGACGTTCCATCTTGAATTCCATCTTCCGCATGTGCATTCCTCCATCCGTATCTATTGTAATAGGCTTTGGAAATTTTTTCAATCCCCCTATCTGCCTGACAGAAAAATTCCCCCTGCAAAGTAAATAAGGCTTCCCGTCATTTTCCCTAATGCGGCAGCCGTAATCGCCACGCCCAGTCCATGCCTGAATCCAATCCGCCTTGAAAAAATAGGAATGGAGTTAAGCATCTCCGCAATCGCAAGGGCAAGGCAGCCGACGAACATTCCGGCAAATATACCCCAGATACCAAAAAAAAGATTGCTGATACACTTCCAGACAAGCACTGTATCCGCCCCAAAGATCTGCCTGGATAAAATAAAAGTACCAATCTGCGCATATTCGGAAAACACGCTGAAAAGTCCTCCCACAATTGTTCCCAGCACCACAGCCTCCTCCAGAACGAAGACCTTCTTTGCTACATGCATCTTCCCCGCAAATCTAGGAATAAGACCTACCGACACCAACACGGTAAAGACACCGGCAGAAGCCAGCAGACCAAAACTGAGCCCACAAATGCCCATAAAAACCTGCTTAAGAAACATCAATCGTCTTCCCCTCCCTGTCTGCTGTTTCAATCAGCGCTTTATTTACATCCGTCTCATAAACCCGCATCTCCACCTCTATCGGAGTCGGATCCTTTGTGATTCTTCTGCCCCCTATATGATTAAAAAACAGAATAATACCCACTGCAAGACCAATAGAATAAGATACCTCCAAAATACTGTAGCCATCAGCAGGATACCCCATAATCAGCTCATATATCCTAGAAAAAATTTTATTTATGCTTATATCATTGTGAAACGCCATGATGGTAAAACCAGTTCCAAAAAAGCTGATAGCAGCGACAAAGACCATTTTCAGCCACTGGAGCGCCCCTTTGTGCCTGTTCACGTTTATAAGCTCAATTAAGGTTGCGTTTTCTCCCAGATTTTCCACCGATACACCAGGGCACTCGCTTTCAATCAATTCAATCACTTTCAGAACGCTTATGACCTGACGCTTCTTTTCATTTTCATGAAACTGATGGATTTTTAAAGATTTTGCTTTTGCACAGATTGTTTTGTCCGCACAATAAACGGAGGCAATATCCTTCACACATACATGTGGTTCCATTACCTCCGCATTTTGTTCTGCTTTTAAATATAAAACTGCATTTGCCATCCCAGACCTCCTTACCCAGCTTATCCCCGAAAGCAACGACCAAAAAGGATGAAAAGCACCCCTTTGACAAGTGCCGCCAGGACCACCCCCGCTGCTTACGGCGGCGTTATTAGCTTACAGGCTAGTATGACCATTTGCATGCATAAATATTCCTTTATTGTTACAAGTGTGAAAAGTAATCCTTTATTCCAATATAAACTGCATCAGAACCGGGTCATGGTCTGAAAGCTCATATCCCCAGTCCATATGCTGATAATAATTGACATCTACATTGTCAGAGACGATAAATCCATCCAGCGTGACCGTGTAAGTCGTCTCCTCGTCATAAGGAGTCTCTGCACTCCGGCAGGTGTTGTGGGCAACATCCTCCTCATCCTTAGCACTGTCAAGTCCCATATGAAATCCTTCCGGCAGACTCTCCCGCGGAAAGGGATACGCCCATTCAGGTGCATTTTCCTGTTCTCCCATGCGTAGATTATGATTAAAATCGCCGCCGCAAATCACATAGTTTCCTTTTTTATAATCCGCCACCATGTCCTCGTACAGTGTAGAAAGCTGCGCCTGCCTGATTTCATCACTCCCTCCATAGGCCGAAGTATGTACATTGTAAAGACACAAATACCGCCCATTTTCAGTGGGAATACGAGAGATGGAATAACATCTGTCCAAATCCACCAGCTTGCTCACCGATTCAGAAATGGGCAGGCTCCTGCGCATGGTATCTGTGATCTCCGCCCGGGAATACGTCACCAGCGCACTCTTATTTGCGCCATGAGGCTCCCATGGAGGGAAAAACAAAAAGGGGGAATCGTAGTCCTGCGCAAAATCATAGTAATATCCTTTCATAAATTGATTGAGCAGCTCTAACTGATTCACATGATAGGAACGTGTGCCGTCCAAGTCTACTTCCTGCAGGAGAACAAAATCGGGGCTTACATCATTAATGATTTCTCCCATTCCGCAGACCCCAGCCATAACGGTTTCCTTATCCTTTCCCCAGGAAGACTTTCCGCCATCCATAAAGAAACTATAATCCTTGCGGTATGCACCAAAACCAATGTTATAAGTCATGATGAAATACGCTTTGCCAGGTGTAAGAGAAAAATCCTCGTCAAAGTATGAATTTTCACCGTTTCTTGTGACCTCAAGGGTCAGCTTGTCGGGTAGGCGGTAGTAGGTGCCGAACACGTACGCGGCATAGGCGCCGAACACGATGACTAGGAGCAGCAGGATTAGGAGGGTTCGTTTAATGATTTTCTTCACTTCATATTTCCTCTTGTCTTTCAATCGTTCTGATTAGGTTTTACTCTTTTAATATATCATAGATTGGTTGGGGCGGCTATAGGAATTAGAAGGGGAAGGGGGGCACCGTCAGTGGAGGGAGTTGGGGACGGGGGATGGGTATAAATCTATAGCGGATCCTATGTGCAGCGATAAGAAGGGCTAAACAGCCCGTATTAGGATATGGATACCCGGACGCAAACGGCGTATTGACCCATCCATGGGTCAAATTACGCCTTCGTCGGACTTCCTGTCCGACGATTGCTGGAAGTCGGGGCTGTTAAGTCCTTCTAATCGCTTTCCATAAGGCTCCGCTATAGATTTATACCCATCCCCCGCCCCCAACTCCGGGGTGGTATACGCAACTGACGCGGCCGACGCAGCGAGAAGGGTAGATGGGGGG
>JAIDFQ010000017.1 GCA_029054245.1 Lachnospiraceae bacterium
TCTGCAGGATGACCCTTCCCATCTCATCATATTCGTTGACCAGGTAGGTGAGCCCTGTCTGGTCGGTGGGGCGGACAAGGTATCCTTCCTGTGAATATTCATAACGGGTCACTCCTCCGTCCATATGAATCACTTCCGTGAGCAGGTCCCCTTCATAGCGGTAGCCGATGCTGCGCCCCGTTTCATCTTTCATCTGCGTCAGCTTCCCATCATCGAATGTGAAGCTGACCGTATGCCCCAGAGGGGTCTCCATCTTTTCAGGATATCCCCCCTGATAGGAGAAGCGCAGGCTCTGGCCGTTCCTGTCCGTCACTGCCGCAAGATGTCCCCAGGCATCATAAAGATAGTCCTTATGCTCGTGTAAATCCACCGCATGCCATGTATCGGTCATACTGTCATGATGGAGTGTAAACCTTCCGTTTCCAATGATATCCACGAACCCCTCTCCCGTGCAGAGGAAGGCGGCTGTATGTCCTTCCGGCAGCGCCACATGGAGCAGCTCCCCGTCCTTAAGGAGCCTGCCCTCATAGACATGGCGCCAGCCCATGCCCAGCCAGCCTGTGCGCCGGTCCGTGGAGCGGTAGCTCCGCTCCAGACGGATGGAGCCCCTGATATCCGGCAGCAGCATATCTGCCGCCGTGATCAAGTAAGCCCCTGTCACGGCATCCACCGGCTCTGCGAAGCTTTCGCCCAGACCTGACATGATCATGTTCTGGGTGATGCTGGATACCGGATCGAAGGGCTCGCCCGTCACCTTGCTCGCCACATAGTCCACCCCTGTCATCGCAGCTGTCTGCATCGTTACATTGACCGCTTTTCTGGTGAAATTGTTATTGAACAGATCGCTGCCGCAGTTGAACCGCAGGTTGTTCATGGCGAAGCCTTTGACCGTTCCGCTTGCCACATTCACTGCTACGTGCATGGGATCGATGGAACCGTTCTGGACATAATCATCAATACAGCCTGTCACCACATCCCCCGTAATGCTGATGGCATAATTCAGCTTCTTATGGTCATCCATAAAGCTCTTGACAGAATTGATGGTCTTGACCACCTTATTTGCATTCTGCACATTCGCAAGATTTGCCGATACCGCTTTTCCTGTTACCAGCCCGAAGACAATATCATTGACTGCCTTAGCGCCTTCATACAACCCCTCATTCCCTCCGAAAACGCCGTCCCGCATGAAGTTATAGGACTGGGAAAGATCGCCATTCTTGACCTTGTTCAGGTCGCTGACCCCTTCCGCAATATCCGCCACTGCTGATACGGTCTTGAATGCCCCGTGGCGCCTATTGCAATAGCAAGCGGCAGGGCAGCGCCTCCTGTGGCTACTACCAGCGCTACAGATGCCACCACCGTCAGCACGCTGAGAATACCTCCCAGGATTTTGGATTTTGCCTGCTTCTCCTTCTCTTCCAGAAGTCTTTGCTTCTCCGCGACCGCAAACTCCATCAGGCTGTCCTTTGCTCCTGCGTTCTGTGCCGCCCGGTCTGCCACATCATTTGCAGTCAGATCCGCCCGTACCTGACTGGCAAGGGGCTTCGCCGGCAGCTTCAGCTTTGCATCCTTCTTGACGAAAGTGGACAGGATGTTCGTCTCTTCCTCCACGGTGATCTGGCTGCTTCCGCCTGTCAGGGACATTTGAAGAGTCTTTTCTGCTTCTACCTGAATCTCTTTCATGATCCCTTTTCCCGTCCCCACAAGGATGCTGCGGTCCGCATTGAAGTTCATGGACAGACCGTTTAAGGACAGCATTCCGCTCTTTTGCAGCGTCATTGCCACGGACCCGCTGCCCGGTGAGAAGGTGATACCGTAAGGCGCCAGTTCCAGATAGGAACCGCTGGGATCTGAGAACACCTTGTAATCAGGGTCTTTTTCTTCTTCCGGTGCCTCCTCTGCTTCCGGAGCGGCAGGAAGTTGCGCACCCATCAAAGCGCCAGCTCCCACAGTTATGCCGCCGCCATCTCCAGCGCTTCCAGAAGCGCTTCCGCCGCCGTGGCTGCTTCCTGATGTGCTGCCGCCATGCCCAGATTCGCTGCCTTGTGATGCACTATCACCTTGTGGTACACTGCCCTGTGACGCACCGCTACCCATACGCAGAGCATGAACTGCCATGGCGCTCTGCTCCTCATGATCGGGAAAATAAATATGTACCCTGCTGCCTTCCTCCGGCATGCAGTAAAAGTTACTGGTCTCAATGGCATAGGTGAACCATTTCAGGTCTTCAGATGGTTCATAGGCAGGATCGATGTCCAGCTGTACCCTCACCTGATTTCCCTTCCGCTCCTTTACAGTTGCAGGTATGCTCATGCCGAAGATTCGGGGATTTTTCTTTCTTGCCGTAAGGATGCCCTTCCTTCTGGAAAGCTCATATTCATAGACCAGTTCTCCCTGCACAGTCATAATGTCCACCGCAGTTACCACCGTCTCGATATGCCCCAGCATGACCTGCTCCCCAAACTGCATATGTTTACGGCTCCTAAGCTTCCAGCGCATCATTTCCTGGGGCAGAAGATCTCCGATGTCCTCTAACCTTTCGTATTTCTCCTTTCCCTTAAGCAGGGTATACTCCTCTTCCTCCAGCACGGTTCCGTAGTACATATGAGGGATTCCAAAATATGCCTTTCCATACTCCGCCGTATTATCTGTCAGAAGAAAGGTTGAAAAATGACTTGCAAGCCGTTTCAGGAAGGTCCAATCCGTCTCCTCATACTGCATCAGAATACCGGGAATAAGAACGCCTTTTGTAATTTCATCTCGAATCTGCGCCTTTCCATACTCTGAGAGAGCCTTTGTGAGAACCTGTTCGTAAGTATCCTTTCCCTTACAGAAGCTCTGGCTTTTCTCCGTCAGATCCCACTCTCTGGTATATCCGCAAAAATCCATATACAAATAGAACAGCCCCTGTTCCTTCTCTACCCGGATTTGTTCTGCCTTTCCGCAAAAGATGGTTTGCTTCTTTCCATCTGCCCGGCTGATATGGACAGGCAGGGCACTTGCCGCCCTCTCCACGATTTCCATCGCTTTTTCTTCCTCTACAACTGCCTTTAGCATGGTCTTTCCATGTTCATTCAGCCTCTGCCTGATGTGAAGAGAATCTATGCTTATGATTCCTTCCGTCTGTATCTCGATATTCAGATTGCGGTATGTCAACTTCATGATCTGACTCTTCCTCCCTGCTTACTTCCCATGAATCTATTCTTCCGGCTGCCCTGTGGTCACAATTTCTATAATGCCGCCATATTTACAGGTAAGTGTGGCTGCTCCTAAAAGCGCCTTCTTCCCCGGTTCCACATAAACATCTTCCTTCTCTTTGTCCCATTCTATGGATACGATTTCTGGCGTGCATTCCCCAAAGCATGCCATCACCTTTTTGCCCTCTTCCGTTTCCTGGGTGAACATATCTGTCACATATTCCTCAAAATCCATCTGTGTCTCTGCCGCCACTTCTCTTGCGACTTCCTTTGCTGCCTCCACGGTTTTGGGATTTTCCGGGCTCATACAGCCTCCAAAGCAGATCACGTTTTCCGTCCCCTTGCAGTCCTTCACGTGCATCTGCGCCATTCCCTTAAGGAACACGCCATGGCTTTTGGTGAGCACGATTCTGCTCGCCCTCATCCCCATATCACAGGTCGTCTGTGCACAATGTACAATATAGGTATCATCTATCCCTGCCATTTAAACCACCTCGATTTCCTTAAATTGGATGCCCATTGCACGACGTCTTAAAAGGCTTTCCACCACTTCAAGGCTCACCACCGGAAGCCTTATCTTACTGTCCGTCAGAAGGAATGCCCTATGGTCTCCAATCTTTTCCTTACTCAGAATCATCCTTTTTTCCATACCGTTGGGGTAATATTCCGTCCCCTCATCTAACGCCTCGATTTCTTTTAAAAGAAGATGAAAGTAGACAAGCTGCCTCTCCTCGCTCTTATGTATCAGCACGATTTTCTTGAATACCAGATCATCCTCGTACATATCGATGACCTTTTTTGCCATTTCAGATATCATGTAAACGGGACTCTTGATAAAATCCGGCGCACACTCTCCCTTGCTCTCGTCCAGATACAGGGAGGTAATGTCGTTGACCCTGTCTCTATCCTCCCACGTAAAGATATGACGCTTTCCATAAATGTCAAAATCCCGTAACCCAATTACATCCATCAGGGTATGATCCTGCTCCATAAAAAAATACCGTTTCATTCCTTCTCCGCCTCCATCTTTTGCACAATCTGCAGTTCATCCATTTGTTTTTCATCAAACAGCTCCGGTTGAAATCCTTCTTCTGAAAAAGTAGTCTGCGCCAGATTTGCTCCGCCAAAATCATCTTCCTCAAAACTGCACTCCTCAAAATCCGCCTGGCTTAAGTTCGCGCTGGAAAATCTGCATTTTTCTATCCGGCATCTTAAAAATCTGGCTCCTGTCAGATCTGCCCTGCTAAAGTCGATTCCCTTTAAAGTGCATTCCTCAAAGACAATGAAATACATATTCTTCTTACGGCAGTCGCCTAAAGTAAGCGTTTCCCGGTACCAATAATCTGCAGTCAGCGCCTCAGGATTTTCTTTATACTGTTCTAACCTCTCCAGCCATACCTCCTGTCCCTTCGCCTCCCGTTTCACCTGCATGACGATCTCGCTATAATCCTTATATTCTCCCCACCTGATTATCCAAAACGGCAGTTTCCCGATTTCCTTAAATACCTCCTGCTGTTCCAAGTCCCGAAAAGCGAACCGCAAAATATGGGTAATCAACTGATTGCACACCATAATCTCATCCTGCACCAGACTGCCCACATCATATTTGTTTACCTTGCCCATATATTCCCTCATATTGAGTAAAAGCTTATCCTGCCAGTCAAAGTACTCCTGAAAAAGGAACGTGATATCAAAGCAGACAGATAATGGTTCCTCATCCAGATACCACTCCATGTTGGTCACATCCAGCCTGACCCAAAATGCCTGCCGCAGCTGCTCCTTTTCTTTTGCGCAGGAAATCTGAAAATTATCCCATGCTTCCCTTCTTGTCATCTTTCCTCCATTCCGAAGCGTTTTACGCGAAGGAGGCAAGTGAAATGTCAGATTTCGCTCTGCCATCATGGAATTTGTGACGCCTCGGCACAAATTCTTGGTTGAATAAATTGCTATCAAGCAATTTATTCAACCTTCCCTCCATCTGCCCTCTAGTTCATGTGAACTTCCGTTCCCTGAATGATTAATTTTCCTTCCTTATTCATGTACACGCATCCGCCCATCTGTGACGCCAGATATGCAGCTTCCTTGCATTGTACCTTTAAGGCATACTTTGTTTTCAGTTTGATATCTTTTTTTGCCGCTATCTGAATGCTGTCTTTGGCAGAAATATTGATTCTGCCGCTTTTAAGAAGTTCTATCTTAGCGCTTCCGCCGCTGCAGATTACTTCGATTCCCTTAGGCGTAGGTTTAAGGAAGCGAACACAAGCCTTGAAATGCTGATATTTACAGGGAAAAATGCTGATTGTCATATGAATTTACAGAGAATCAAATAATAGATACGAAGTCCGCAAAAAATTGAAAAACAGGTTGATTATTTCTCACAATCTGTATATACTGTAAGTAGAAGTAAATGACTGCCGCTTGCTGATGGTGCGGGGTATAAGTGATTCAGTTCGTAAATGATGCCACTTGCTATACAGGTGGGATATAAATGGTATAGTGCGTAAATACTCCCCATCGGCTGATGTCGGTGGGGAATTTACATAAGAGAGATTTACCCAAAGGAGAATGTTACAGTACATGGAGATACAACAGGGATATTCTTATCATATCAGAGATGAATTTTTTGATAGGGTGCAGGATAAATGTTTGATGAGCAATAAAGAAAATGGGAATTATCGCCCACATTTTTATGCAATACAGGACAAGAAAAACCAAGCCTTTTATTGGATGATCCCGATAAGTTCACAGGTGGAAAAGTATAAGGGCATTATAGAAAAAAAGAAAAGAAAGTACGGAAGATGCAATACGATAATCATTGGTAAGTTTGCAAGAAAAGAAAACGCATTTTTAATTCAGAATACTTTTCCCATTATTGCAAAGTTTTTTGATCATATACATACAGTTGAAAATAAACCAGTAACAGTACATAATGAACTGAACAGGATTCTTGCGGAAAATTTAAGAGAAGTGCTTGCGTTACATAACCGTGGGATTCACCTGATATATACTGATATAGAAAAGATTAAGACAATTATGGAACAGGAATTAGAAAATATTGGTTGTCGGTAATGCCATTGCTTGTAAAGATACAAGTAATGGCATTTTTTAGTCGGGATAGTGTAAACGGCAGATAGGTTCTTTCCGCCCTTAGTTAAATTAACCGTGAAAGAGTTCATGGAACAATACTTTGACCTTTAGCAGGTCAAAGCTGTTCCTGCTGAATAATCCAGCGTCCGTGTCCCTGCCGTCCGGGAATAGGAAACCGCAAATCCGTTTTTAAAGAAACCACCATTCCGGTGGTGGAAAAGGTGCATTGAATTTCCGAAAAAGGTGCACAATTGCATCGAAATATCCACATTTCACTTAAAAAGGGACTATCCCAAAGTTTGTGTAAGAAGGTGTCGCAAAATCATCAAATTAGATGATTGAGTGATACCCTCGCTCTATGTGTAGAAAAATCCGGAAGAAATCCTTTTTGGTACTATGTCAAGAAAACGCACAATTTAAACGTGAACTTTCAAGTATAACAAATGTTATTTTATCCTGCTTGCTTCTCCAAATCTCTCATTTTTTTCATATACTCTTTTCATATTCATCTGGTGACTGATATCCACAATGACTGTGAATCCTCACTGTATTATAAAAAGTTTCTATATATTCAAATACCAGCCTGTATGCATGATTATAATTGAATATTTTAAACCGGTTTAACCACTCCCTTTTTATCAGGGAATGAAACGACTCAATACACGCATTGTCCCATGGATATGCTTTCTTTGAGTAGCTTCTCTGAATCCCTTCTGTAGCTTCTATATATTCCTGGCAGACATACTGGATTCCCCTGTCTGTATGCAGGATCTTTGGTTTTTCCACATTTCCTGCCGCTTTTGCTTTTTCTACTGCATCCACTACCCATTTTGCTTCCAGTGTGTCACTAAGTACCCATGCTATGATCTTCCTTGAAAACAGATCCATAATGCTTGTCAGATACACAAAGCCTTCAAAGGTCCGGATATAAGTAATGTCCGAGCACCAGACAGCATCCGGCTCTTCCGGGTCAAATTTTTCATCCAGTATATTCTTTAGTCTGCTGCTGAAATCAGGATCTGTTGTCGTTACAGCATAGGGCTCTATATATTGCGCCTTTATCCCAAGCTCCCTCATATAATTGCCCACTGTCTTTTCCGATATCCTTTCTCCTTCCTGTTTCAGGCACTCTGTGATCTTTGGGGCTCCATAGTTCTGGTGGGAGCCATGATAGATTTCCACGATCTTTTCCTTTAACTTCTGTTTCCTCAGCTCCCTGTCCGGAGGAAGCCGCTTCTTCCATGCGTAATAACCGCTCCTTGAAACGCCTAATATCCTCAGCACACCGGAGACATTCAGCCGGCGTTTCCCTTCCTCCTTAAACTGTTCTTCCTGATGGGCAGTTTCAAGAAAAAGAGCCTCTGTCATTTTCCCAGTATGCCGATGGCTTTTTTTAATATATCTAATGCGTCCCTGGTATCCCGCAATTCTTTTCGCTGGCGTGCGATTTCTTTTGCCTCATCACTTTCAAAATTTCCCCTTCCTCTGGCAGGTATTGTTCCATCATTTTCGGCATATGCCTTTCCCCAGCTGGAAAGAGTACTTTTGCCAATGCCCAGGTTCTTTGCGCATTTAGCGATCCCCAGTTCCTGATGTTCCTTCCAGTATCTTACTGCATCCTTCTTAAAATCCTCTGTGTACTGCGTAGCCATGTTCCTTCCTCCATCTGTTCTTTATTATACTTTTATATTAGGAATTTTCCATGTCTAACTTGTACTATTTATATTCTAGCACCATAGTACCAATTGGCTGTTCAGCAATTCCGTGGACGGAGCGGATGCCAGTGCGGTGGTCTACACAATGGTAGAGATGGCAAAAGCACATGGACTGAATATTTATGGATATCTTAAATTT
>JAIDFQ010000018.1 GCA_029054245.1 Lachnospiraceae bacterium
CCATTATACGGCCATCAGTATCAGTCTTGATATTGTATGGATAGGGCGCAATGTCGTATAGGTCAAGCCACTGATATTCCGCATCTTTAGCCATTCTTATCTTTGTTTTCTCTTTTAGATGGAATTGCCAAAGTTCAGTATATTCGACAGGAATAACCTCCTCACCGGATAGATTTATAATTCCCCAGTGATATTTACCAAAGTTTTCGCTCTTTCCAACTTCGACATCTCCGATTTTGACTCTTGCAAGTCCCATAAAGAAAGGCTCTATAAGGTCATACTTGCCAAAGGGAACAATCTCGTCACCTTTATTGCTCATTACTCCCCATTTGCCGTCTTTCTTTTCAATGACAACTACATTATCAAATTCATAGACATGGGAAGCATGTTCTTTAAGCGAAGAGAGACTCGCAAACTTTTTAAGATTCTGGAATAATTGATTGTCCATCGTGAAACATTGGGTTATCAGTATTTTATTTCAAGGAGAATGGGGTTGTTGGTGCAGACTGTGTAATTCTGGATTATCTCAGCTTTGACAATCTGCGGCTCGAAGCTACGGCTGGCAAGGAAATAGTCAATTCTATGTCCTTGGTTGTTTGCTCTCACCTGTGGGTCATTCCGAAAGAAGTACGAGAACTGTTTTGAAAACGGATTTAAGACACGGAAAGTATCAATAAGATTACCAGCTTCAGTTAGCTTTGTGAAATTCAGTCTTTCCCAATCATGAAAGTTGGCTTGATTACGTTTATATTTACCATCCCAACAGTCTTGTTCCGAAACGACAATATTCATGTCGCCACATATTATCAGACGGTCTGGGGTGGTTTCTATCATCTTGATAAGAATATCATCGAACTTCTTGCGATGCTCTATTGCTCCCTCTACTTTGGGGTTTGAGTAAGGAGTGTAGATATTGTAAAGGGTGAACGAAGGGAAGAAAAATTCAGTCTTCAATAAATGCCCCGACAATTCTGGAACGTGGGATTTGCTAAATTTACAAGGCAAACATTCCTTAACATAGGTAGTGACACCGGCGTGGGGAGTGGAGAAGCATTCTCGTTTATATCCTTTAATCTCAAACTCTGGTGAGTCCTTAATATCTTTGACCTTTTGAAGACAGATAATTTCAGGAGAATATTCATCAACCAATTTTTCAAGGGCATCGAAATGAGCCTTAATCCCGTCAATATTCCAGCTTATAAGCCGCATGGTTGTTGGTGGAGTTTGCATTGTTGTATTACCCACTTTTATACGACCTATGGGCAGAGTCCAATACTCGCCATAGAAAACCGGGGGTTGACCACTTTCCGCCAAAGATAAAAGCTTGTTGAACCACTCTACATACTCCGGATCTTCCCCTTTGCCGATTTCAAGCAGTCTGGGATTTTCTTCCATAAAGGTTTTAACCAAGGGTTTAATGTTTTCCCCCGTGGTCATAGCCCCGACTGAAGTACACCACACTTGACCCTGATTCCCATCAAAAATAATTTCCTGATTGACAACGATGTGATCTTGCGTGGTTATATGGCAACGTAAACTAAGTCCGGTTGGAGCCATGTAAGACATCCAACGGAGTTTCTGATAACCCAACTTATGCAGCTCATGAAGAATCTTCATAAGTTCATAGGCTCCAAGACTTTTCAATTTGCTTTCGACCATTGTAAATCGGGTTTAATCATTATAGTAAAGTTTCCCTCGTCCCTTGCAGCGAGGACACGCGACTTGTTCGTATGCCTTATTTGTGGCATAATCCGTTATTACTCTTAGGTGTCCCGCTGCCATGCAATGAAGGCAATATGGTTCAGTCTTCAAAAGTTCTACAATCCTATTTCTCATTAATGTAGACTTTGGAGGATTACTATTCTGAGAGATTGAGGTTAAATCAACAAAGGTTTTGATGGATGAAATATGAAATCCTGTATCCGCTTCTTGATGATATAAGGCACGATAATCACTCCATAGCTGTTTTATGGTGGAGGATAGAGCTAAAACTTCATCTATTAGGTCATTGGTTTCTGAAGTAGGTATATGACCTGTGCCTCGACAAACGGGACAATCCTTTTTAATGTTCCCATCTTGACAAGATGTGCATAGGGGTTCACACTCCAACATCGATATAATTTTCTTTCCTAATTCCTTTCGTTTTGCACGTAGTTCCTCTAATTCCTTCAAATATTCATCCTCTTTAAGAACTCTCCGGCCGGTAGACTTAATATTGGCAATTGCTTGTTGTTTCTTCTTCCATCTCTCTTCGGAAAGTCTTTTCTGTCCTTCTGCGCGTTCTTTCTCTTTTTGTATTCTTAAACTCCTTGCTATAGTTTGTTCTTCGTTATATTGCGTACAATATTCAACATGTAAAAGTTCTGCTTCAGGAGTCAGTTGATGTCCGTAGCCCTTACATTGGTCACAGCATACAGTTTCCGGAGGAGCAACGAGATATGATATTTCCTTTCCGTCTATCCAACCTCTTCCTTTGCAAGAGGGACATTCGTCCCGATGTAATCCTGTTTCCTGATAGACTTTAGCAGTGGTTTTTTGGCACTTTTTTGCTTTGCTCTTATGAACATTAGTGTTGTTTCCTTCTTTCTTTGAAAAAGCTTTTACTATACCGCATATAACGGCAATAAATATAATAAGATACAACCATGTCGGAGACTTGTGATATGGGTCATCAGCAGGTCTGCCGTCATAAGAAGCGTATGATAAGCAATAACTTAGCGAGGTGATGATTGTGAGAAATATGCGTCGGTAAATCATATTAGCAAGAAATGTCAAAATCGTATGTTTGTTTGAGATATGTTACCAGCTTGCCAATATATTCGTAGCTGCTGGATGAAGACATTTTCTTTATAAGAGATTCAAATGAATGAAAAAAGTTTCCATCTTTCACATATTTCCCCAATAAATCAGAACCTAAATCCACCAACTGATTGCACCATTCTATCGTAGAGTCAGGATCATCGTAGAATGGGTATCGGTCTAAGAATCTAAATGGGCATACTCCCTCTTTCAAGTCATCAATTATTGACTTTGAATAGTCGATAGTTCTAACTACCGTCTCAGCCAAATAATCATACTCAGTATCAATATGAAATAAGAACGCATTGGCATATTGTATTTCTTCTTCCTCAGTGAAATCAATTGAGTAAGGTGGAAGAGTTCTTATGGTTTGCTTAGTTGCAATAGAATTATAATCTAAATGTAGGAACGCATCCAATGGCAAGGATACAACTTTTCCGGCATTCTCCGTTTGAAAATCAATTATTCTGAATAAATGTCTGTGAGATTTGTCAATACCGTTACTTGGATAGCCATTGTTTTGGTCAATGTAGTAGAAAAACTGATAAAGACTATCACATGAAATCTCAACCCCCGGCATAATGTTTTTTGACAAGTAGCCAATTGAGCATATTCTACGTTTTCGTAAGATTGAGTATATCCTTTCAAACAGGGGTGATTTATCCAACAAGGAGGAATAATAACGATTCTGAATGTCTCTGACAGCAATTCCTTTTTTTATGAGCATATCAACGAATTCAATAATTTCGGAAGATATGCCATTGCGATAATTCCCGTCAAATTTTTCCAAGACAAAATGCATCGGCCAAGTATTGATTCCCGGCAGCTCATTGTATTCTTCAATACATTCGAGAATATATCGTTTTGCTCTTGTAAATGGGTCTTCAAAATAAGTTATTGGACCAATCAGGAGATTTCCATGACTCCCAGGTCCTCCCATACAAAATGATTTAGAAAATGAATCTCGATTACCTTTGGGTCCCCATTTTGAATATATGGTGTTGGTTGGATATAATTTGCGTAGACGCCTTATTTCCTTGTTATTTGGATATGTTCGATAGCAATAATTTATTTCTGCAAGTAAAGATTTATCTTCGTCTGAGGTCGGGACTCTTCCAAAAGTTTTCAACTGTTCTTCAATTAACGAAGCTCTTGATTCAACAGTGGAATGTTTGGTGTATGAACCTCTTTTGCCGATTTCCAAAGGGAAGTCAGTCATTAGTTGTTTTACCAGAGGATGATTGGTATAGGTCTTATAGTAGTATTTTACATTGGCATTTATTGTCCTATCTTCTGCGATAGATGGGACATGACCAATACTTTGAAGTTTTTCCCTTAAACTCCTAAGTTTAGCTTCAAATTTTTCTGCGTTTGCCATATAGCTTGTCTGCTAACTTTATATGTATATACCGAATCTGACCAAAGGTAAATCAGAAACATATGCCACAGTTGTATTCAAATAAGCATAAAGGCTCAATTTCAGTCAGTTTGACTTTGCCGTTTTTTAGGAAAGTGATTTGAAGATGATCTCGCACAAGACCTTTCCAGTCATTCCAATAGGTACAATAGACATTGGCGGTTCTTCCATCGGGTGATAAAGTTACCTCCGGCAATAACAGGTTTGATCTTGACAAACCGCTTATATCGTAACACTCCAATGGCATATAGTCATTAAGAGAAGCCTCATCGAATACATAGATGCGAACAATGTAACCTCCATGCCAGAATACCGGCATAACCGTACTCGCATGGCGAAGAAGATATATCTGCCAAGCTGCTTCAATTGACGGTTCGGCTTTCAGATGCTTGTATATCTTGTAATCACGGTTTTCATTATCTCCGATGTAGAAATACGATTCATCCCCTATGTCGTGAGTCTTTGCAGATGCCACATGCAGTTTCATTATTCCATCTTTGATGGATAGTTTATCCAAATAGGCCAACACACTTTCAGTAGTCGCGCCATTGACAACTTTATCCAGCAGTTCGTGAAACGATTGACCGAACTTGGATAGCTCATTTGTTCGGGATTTAAGCACGCTTTTGGTGAGCGGTCTTTTGTTTCCCATTGTATTATCCACATATTTTGCGCGTTCTTGCTCTGTCATACCAGCATCTGCCTTCATCTGCTGTTCGCGAGTCATTGCAAGGCAAAGCCGTTCATCCCGGTTAGGTGTGACTTCGCAAACCACATGGCAGTTCTGACATATTGAGGCGTTAACCATAAGTCCGGTTTTCTTTCCCCATTCCAGGCCATCCTTAAAGATAATTCCTGTCCTCCATTCGAGATATTCACTATCCTTTCCACAGATCGGGCAGAAATAGTGATTGGCTAATGGGGTTCTTTCTTTTGGTGCATTAGCATCAATGAATCCAATATTATACGGAACTTCGTCTATGGAGAATCCGACTTTAGAAAAGCTCCGGGGAGTCAGCAAAATCCTTGCTATCTTGGAATTTTCAATTTTTAATATGTAAGCCTGTTTGTATTTTTCTGATGTAAAATAAATTTCAGGCTGAGTGAACTGGGCAGACCACCGCACTTCACACTCAAACATATCTCCAGTTCGGTTCTGCCACTCCTCAAAATAATCAAGGACAGAGTTAATGCCGTGTTTGCACTCTCTGTTATAGATTACGATATATACGCCATCTGATAACAGGTTACGCAATCCTGCATAGTCTGCGCTGGTAAATAGTTTAGCAAAGGATACGGTAATGTCCTTTGCTAATGAGTCGGGAATATTATGTTGTATAGTGAGCTTCATTGAGATAGAATAATTTTATTTGGGGAGTAGTTCTTGTCTACACTTTAGCAGTTCTAAATATTTATGCCTAAAGTGTTGATTGAAAATATCGACACACTGTTTTAGAAGTCGCTCATTTTCTTTAGGAGGCGAACAACAAGTCCAACTATTAAAGTCATCATCCTCTATTAGTGTTGGGTCTTCTAATATTTTATTAAAAACAAATATTTGAGTTTTTAATATTTCTTTTTTTATATGCTCTATGTTAACTACATCAGTAAAATAGAAATGGTTTACATAGTCACATGAAGATCTTTTAATTCTATCCCAATAACTTAGGAACCATATTTGCCCCTCAGCGCTCCAAGTATCCTCTAAAAGTATGATGGGTCTCTCATTCAATGTACTCATCCACGGCATAATTAGATCATCCTTGTGCGACATGAGGTTTGAGTCATATAACGTGATTGAACTGTATCCTTCGTCACTATCAATAATTAGCGTGTAGTTATCTTCAAGAGTATTATCAAAACCACTTGCCCCGACTGTGACCAGTGTACAAAATTTGAAAATTGCATTATAGAAGTAATCTGCGACGCCTGAATATCTTATGCCTGCTTGTCGTTCGACACAACCACGAAGAAGAGAGTCCAATGTAATTTGCATTGGATTCTCGTGGTATAATGGAAAATCAAGAATTTTTTGAAAGCGTTCAGAAATCAATTTTGTATAATTTCCGTTAAATCCAAGTTCATCAAATTGCCCAGTGTACATAATTCAGTCTTCGATGGGATAGGTTGCGTCGTATATTTCTTGTAGGTTGACTCCGTTGTAGCTCCAGCGGGGTGTCGGCTGCACACCATACTTGGAGTTGAGTAACTTGGTAGTCACTGCCGTAAGAGAGGTTTCTTCTCCAAGATAATCAACTTTTTTGTCGCCAATTACGGTAACTGATACAGATGTGTCGGCATTATAAGTAAGAAGGCTTCCAACAGGAATACCCATCTGGCTGAAATTAAGCGGAGGACGGTGCTTGGTGGCCTTGTTTTTGGAGGCTATATCGTCAGCATTGAGGTCATTATTCATCTCATCACTGACCTCTGTCGTTACGTCCTTCTCGTTGAAAATTTCAAGGATTGCGATAGCCTGTTCTTTCTTTATCTGGAAAAACTCACGATTAACATTCAAGCGGTTTGGCTCAAATGCCGTGTGAAGAGCTTTTTCCAGTTTGGCGCAGTTGCATGATTTTACCTCACAGGCATACTCTACATCAAATGGCACTGGTACGCCGGTTGTGTATAGTTCTTTGAGTCGAGCGTCAAGCTCGGGTCGCGTTGTCATTCCAATCTTTACCAGACCGGGCATTGCTCGGTTTGAAAGGACGTAGACTATTCCAATATGATTATCTTTTGCCATTGCTGTATAATTTTGTTGAGATATAGATTGCGAGTACAATCGTGTTCTTTTGTCAGTCGTTAAACTCCGGTATTTGGTCAATGTCGAAGCCTCCGTCGAGGATAAAGGCGCGGACATATTTCGTTGCCCTGATGCCCACCATTGGCGGCGGCACAGGTTTGTCTTCTATATGCTCGATAAACGCTTTGGCCTGCTGACGGTCGAGAGTCTGCATCAGAGCGTCAAGTCGTCCACCTCGGTTAATATCTTCATCGGTGGGATGTTGGGCTACCAGATTGCGGAGCATATTCTCGTCAATGCCCATGCTCCCGGCAAAGCGGTGGAGCTGGTCGTTTCGGGCTTCCTCACGATATTCAACGATATAGTCCATCAGTGTTTTGTCCTGCTCAGGCTGTATGTTGCCGCTCTGAACATCATGCAGGAATAGCCCGGCATACTTCTGGTCTTCAACCGACAGAGTGGCAAATGAGCGGTGAAGTTCATCGCGTAACGGGGCGAGTATCGCCTCTTCCTCCTGATTGTATAGTGCGGTAATGTACTTCTCAAAGCGGGAGTTCATATAGTCAGCGTCGATTTTGCCTGTGGCTTGCTCTACAAGATAGGTATCAATCTCGTAGGGAACATCATCATCACCTCCGTCACCTCCGCCACGTTCAGAGAATAGTTCTCTGTATCGCTGGGCGAGTGTGTCATAGGTGTGTTCATCGAATTTGAGTGTCACGCTACGACGGCGAGGATTATTCTCGTCTGGTTCAAAGAAGTAGCGTTTGCGACTCCATACAAAGCCTTGAAGTCTTGCGGCTTCAAGATGGGCGTTGAGACCTCTCCATTTCTGGGCGAAACGCTGACGCACGGCACGGTCATCGGGCAAAGACGCAAAGTTAGAGATACCCGCCTGATTGAACATGTACTCGATTTCGAGGAAATGAGCGTTCATGCCGTTCAAGTTATGTTCGAGTTTCTGCACAAAGAGTTCCAGCGGATTGCCTTCTGCATAGAGCTCAACCGCATCATCAATGTTCTTCTTCATTGTATTGGTCTTGCGGTAGTAACGGATAATGCCGAAAGGCTTATCCGGGCCGAATATACGGTTGGTACGCGAAAAACCTTGGATAAGATTTTCGTAGGTCAGAATCTTATCCATATAGAGAGTGTTGACCCACTTGCTATCAAAGCCGGTAAGCATCTGGTCAACCACTATCATAATGTCGAGCTGCTGCTCCCGTGTAATGCGGTTGTGAGGCTTCTTGTGGCTCATGCGCTTTGACACATCTTTCTTGAAAGCCTGCCATGTCGGAATTGTATAGTTCACTCCGAACATACGGTTGTAGTCTTCCATGATTTCAACAAGACCTTCCTCTTTGACCGTTGCACCGCCGTTATTGTCGATTGACGGGTCGAAAATTGCCGTGATTTTCAGGTCAGGCATTTCTGCCTTTATGAGTCTGTAGTATTCAATAGCCTCCGGGATTGATGATGTGGCGAAGATGGCATGAAACTTTCTGCCGTGGCTTAGGGTATCAAAGTTCTCCTTGATGTCGCTGACCACCGCCTTACGGTGTGCCTCGGTCTGATAGATGCTATTGCCAATCATATCTTCGATGCCCATTACATAGCCTCCGGCTTCATCTATGTATGATGCCATAGGCACATCGTTCATGTAACGGTTATACACCGCCTCCCGCTGTTCATTACCCCATACCTCTGCCTCGCTGGAGACGTGGCATTTTTCAAGAGCTATAATCTTGCGCAGGTCTTTATCCTTGAATGTGCTGATCTTATAGGGGTCAAATCCGAGTACATTCTTGTCCCTGATACCGTCAGCGATGGTATATGTGTGAAGTACATTTCCGAAGATGTCGCTTGTCTCGGTCATCTTGATAGCGTTGGGACTCTTGATAGGAGTTCCGGTAAAGCCGAAGAACAACGCTTTGGGGAATGTTCGCTTGATAGTCAGGAGCATATCACCGAATGTAGAGCGGTGGCACTCGTCGATGATGAATACAATTCGCTTGGAGCGTATCTTATCAAGTCGTTTCGGGTCATAGCCACCTTCTTCGCCTCGCTTATGGTCATAGACCATAGCCATTTTCTGAATGGAGGTAACTATGAGAGTCATAGCGTCGGAAGTGGCTTCGAGCTTATTGACAAGAATTTCGGTGTTACCCGTATCCTGCACCGATTCATTATCGTTGGCAAATCCTCGATACTCGTCAACGCTCTGTGTGCCGAGTTCTATTCGGTCCATGAGGAAAACGACCTTATCGGCATTGCGGCTCTGCGCTATGAGTTGGGCAGACTTGAATGAGGTCATGGTCTTGCCTGATCCTGTTGTGTGCCAGATGTAGCCGCCGAGGTTCTGCGTATCGTCCCAGTGTTTCATGGCTACTGCGTCGGATATGCGGGATGCAGCGTAATACTGATAACTGCGCATCACTTTCAGCACACCGTCGCGGGTGTCAGGCACTGTGTAAAAGCCAATCATCTGATGTGCCATAGGAATAGAAAGAAGATTGTCAACAATCTTGTTCCACTCGTTCATCGGCACATTGTAGAAATTTGCCCAGTGAAAATAGAAATCCTTGTTAAACTTACCGTCCGGTCCCGGATTGGCAAAGTAAAGTGTTTCTTCGGGTGTCATTGCCACGAAGATTTGCACCATCGAGAAAAGCCCCTGCGAGAAGATGCCCTCATGCGCATACTTCTCTATCTGGTTGGTTGCCTGACTGACAGGGATGCCCGACTTTTTCAACTCGATATGCACCACCGGCATACCGTTGATAAGCAACATCAAGTCGCCACGGCGATTGTTGAGTATCGGCGAAGCGGTGGGGAATTGTGGCTGTTGCACTATTTGGTATCGGCTCTGCCCGGCGGCAATCTCCTGAGGGTCGTAAATCTTTACAGTGACCTCCTTGCCGTAATGCTCCGTATCATCGGGATTGTCACGCTTGATAGCTGTTTCAACACCGTTGATAAACTTGTTTATGGCAAGCGGGGTACGCAGGTTATTGATGTGGTCAATAATCTGCTGCATTTCGGTATCGGTTAACGGATAGTCACCAAGATGGTCACGGTGGCGGTTGTTCTCAAAGAGAATATCAGCCCAATTTTGTATGAGTTCGCGCTCCGTTGGATAACGGAGTACATCCTTCTCCCAGCCGCGTGTTTGCAGTTTCTCAATCAGCGCGGCTTCAAACTTATCTTCTTTATCGAAATGTGATTGGCTCATTGGGCAGTTGTATTTACAAACATCTTGTCAAGACAAGATTGTTTGAGGTTCAGGAGTTTTTCGAGTTTCTTACGCTTGGTGGAAATCAGAGCGTCGAGATTGCGGAAGTATTCTCCAATAGCACGTTGCTCTTTATCATCGCGTGGTATATAAAATTTCATTTGTTTAAGCATCCCATTCGTAATTTGATTTATTGTAGCCCCGGCATTCTTATCTACCTCATGGGAAAATAATATGGTATCAAACAATGCGTTGACAAACGATGGGTACTTAGCTCTGAATCCCGTCATAAATGCTCCGATAACGGTATGAGGCATTGATGAGGTGATTTGACCATGTTTCCCTATTAAGGAAACTGATCCATTTCTAACCACCATTATTATATCTCCTTCTCTTACATTATCTACATTTACACATTTTGGATTAACATATATGTTGTCCGCGTTAACGATGTTTCCTCGTTTTACGTTAGAAGACCTTAATACAAGTGTCCCACTTTCTTGAACATCTGAAGGTGTATATGTTAAACCACCATATATTTCAACAAAGGAAATAAGTTCTTCACAAATCCAATCTTCTGTAAAGTTTCTGAAACGTATTTCGGGAGTTGTTTCTCCGGGACGAGGGAACATCTTTTGAAGAGAAGCCTGTTTCATCTTCTCCAATCGGGTTATCTCTCGCTCGGTATCGACCAACAATTTATCTATGTTGTCGAAATAGTCGGCAATAGAATCTCGTTCCTCCGCTGTTGATGGGAAGTCTATGTCATATTTCTGAAGGTCTGTGATGCTTACGGCGGCGAGACCTCCGGCATTGACATTCTTTCTGCACCAGTCTCCGAGACCGTAAAAACGGTATAGTAAATACTTGGCTTTCAGCCAAGACCAGCGATTTACGGTTTGAAAAACCGTAAATCGCTGATTCGCAAGCGAATCAGCAATTAGGAGAGCGTGCTCTCCGATCGTGGCGGTTGTCGAGACAATAATGCTCCCGGCGGGGAATAGTCCAGAGGATTTCACCGCCTCGGGGGTGACGTGTTGAATGGAATCCTCCAATACACGACCATTTTCACGAATATCCTCCATTCTGAACCAAGGAATTGTGCCATTAGTCCAAAATGCGGGGTTTGCCTTAGATGGAGTATAGCCGTTGCCCAAAGTAAAAACATCTCTTACTTTGGCTTGCTGCCACTCGTCATCGTAGCCTTTGAAGCGTATCTTTGGGGTAAGAGATTTATTCTTCATCTTCTGACTGTTCTTTGAGGTAAAAAATCTCTTTTTGACGCTCTATTTCGGCGCGGAGCTGTTCGGGCGACGGCATATAGGTCATATACTTCGACGCAAACATGTGGTTGTTGTCGTGCAGAACCGAATACCGTGCGATGTCCTCGTCAGTGTCGTCGCACAGGAGTATTCCGATGGTGGGATTATCATCTTTGGCTCGTTTTAATTCGTCATACATCCGGATATACATATCCATCTGTCCTACATCCTGATGTTCCACCTTCGATGTCTTTAAGTCTATCAAAACGAAACATTTAAGGATATAGTTATAAAACACGAGGTCTATGTAATAATCCCGTTTTGCGGTATGGATATGCTGCTGTCGGGCTACAAAAGCAAAGCCTTTGCCCATCTCCAGAAGGAACCTTTCAAGGTTGTCGATTATCGACTGTTCCAGTTCCGACTCCCGGAATGATGAATCGGCTGTGAAACCGAGGAATTCCCCGATTACAGGATTCTTTATGAACTCCGCCGGGTCGGGCGACTGTAACGAAGCCGTGAGCTGTAACATCTCTTTCTCTACAAGGTCTTTGCGTTGTGACGCAAGCAGACGGTGGTAGTATTGAGAACTTATATTACGCTGAAGAGTGCGTACACTCCAATTCTGTGATGCTGCTTCAGCTTCATACCATTGTCTGGCTTCTTTGTTAAGCTCTTGAATGAGAGTGCGGTAATGAGTCCAAGAAAGTAGGTTTGATGATTTTCCACTCAGTGCGTGGAAAATCTGCGGAAACATCTTGTAGAAATTGACATAGCCATAAAGATTCGTTTTGGTAAAACCCTTGCCGTATGTGGCGGTGAGGCGTTTGGAAAGCTCCTTGATTACCGATGCTCCATATTGTGCGCGGTCTTCGCCGTTAAGTTC
Organism: Lachnospiraceae bacterium; assembly: GCA_029054245.1. Classification (GTDB taxonomy): domain Bacteria; phylum Bacillota; class Clostridia; order Lachnospirales; family Lachnospiraceae; genus Suilimivivens. The sequence goes on from JAIDFQ010000018.1 coordinate 12,343, forward strand.
TTCTTCGGCTATAATCTGTCCCAGGTCCCAGTTGCGACGCACAAGGCTTTCGTTGACCTGACGATATGCACGGTCACGGGCCCCTTCAATGATGGAGGAAGCTCGATTGTATAGAGGTTCAATAACCTCCGGAGCGAGTGCTGGGGTATTATGTCGAATAATCTTACTCATGGCGAAGAAGTTTTTGGAACTCACGGAGTCCGGCCATATCATGGTCGGAGCCTGTGAGATTATCAATGAGAGAAGCGAGTGACTGCTCCGAGTCGGAAATCTTGCGGTCGATGTCAACGAGAGTCTCACCGTACTTGTTAGCCAGACTCTTGACCGAAGAGACAAAACCACGTTCCCATTGCATAGGCAGGTCGGCGAGAGACTTTTCAAGACGGACAATGTGCTTGGCATGAAGAAGCGCGAAAACATCGTCATCTGAAAGAGATTCCATGACCTTGAACGTATCGTGGAGTATCTCGTCCTCATACTGAGAGATAGCCTTCTTCTGTTTCTTTTCGAGGTCGAGAAGCCTATCAGCCTCGATAAGTCGCCCGTCTAGCGATTCGAGGTCAATCTTCTCTTTGCCGTGTTTCGACTTTATAGCCTTGCACTCGGTTTTAAGGTCTTTGGGGACAAATGCCGACATATCATCTTTAAGCCAATCGGGGTTATTGGCGGCAACGCCCTCGTCTTCCTGAACAATACCGAGAATTTCCTGAATGTCGGACTGAATCCTGACAAGGTCATTTCTCATTGTATCAAGTTGACCGATTTTGTCAGGCAACATATATTCCTGAACGATTTCAAGCGGAAGGACACGGCCGATATAACCTACCTGAACTTCAACGTCCTTGCCGTCCTTTTTCTTTATCTCATACTTCGGCTCGTAGATGCGGGCTGCATGAAGTCCCTCGGACTGGAGGATTTCAAGGTCGCCGGAAATGTCACGCCAGTGGTCTTCGAGCAACTGATATGCCGCATAGCTGTCAATAAGCGGCTCAAACGGTTTTATACGCTCAAACAGGTCGTTTGCAACCTCACGGAGTTTGCGGGTGGCATTGACGGTGCTGTACTCTGCGAAGATGTTGTTGTACTGAAGAACCGGCATCTCCTTGAGCATGGCGTTATAGCGGCTCAGGAACTCGGCAAACTCACCGTTGCTGTTAACGGTGTTGTCAATATCAATCTGACGGAGGCGCGAATACTTCTCATCCATCTGCTCGAATATCTGTGAGCGGAGTGAGGGGAATGCAGTCCACACATCAGCCAATGCGTCAATCTCTGAATTGGGAACACCGCCGAACATGGTGGCATAAATATCCCATTGCTCATCTGCGTCAGCGGAATTTACATATCGGGGGATATTGAGGTTGTAACCGTTTTCGCGTACTTCATCACGGGTGATAAGCCGAGAGAACTTGGGTATCTCTCTACGCTCCGTGACTGCATCCACAATCTTACGGATGTCGCGGGCCCGGAGCTGATTGTTTTTGCCAACCTTCTGGAAGCCCTTTGAGGCATCCACAATCAGAATATCGTCACGGTCTCGTTTCTGTTTCAGCACCATGACAATGGTGGGTATGCCGGTTCCAAAGAAGATATTGGCTGGCAGACCTATGATTGCGTCTATATTGTTGCGCTCGATAAGGTTCTTTCGGATTTCTTCCTCGCTGCCACCTCTGAAAAGAACACCGTGGGGCAATACGATAGTCATAATGCCGCCGGGCTTAACATGATACAGGTCATGGAGCAGGAAAGCGAAGTCGGCTGTACCTTGTGGAGCAACGCCATAGTTCTTATAACGAGGGTCGGTTTTTGATTCTTCTTTCGGAGACCACTCCTGTGAATAAGGCGGATTGCTGACCACGGCATCGCAGTACAATGGGTCGTAGGTTGATGTTGGGTCGCTGTCATCGAACCACGGCCAGTCTTCTTCAAGAGTGTCGCCGTTGCGCACTATGATGTTGTCGGGCAGAATGCCACGCATCACCAGATTCATGCGGGTAAGGTTGTAGGTGGCTTCCTTCAACTCTTGCGCATAATAGACAATCTTGTTTTTGTCCTCGATAAATTTGCCTACGCTACGACCGATATTCAGAAGCAGAGAACCTGAGCCAGATGTGGGGTCGTAGATTTTGATTTCATCGGCATTGCGAAGATGATGTGCCACAATCTCCGACATCATCAACGCCACTTCATGAGGCGTATAGAATTCTCCGGCTTTCTTTCCGGCATTGGCGGCGAAGTTGGAGATAAGATACTCGTAAATGAACCCCAAGACATCGTAGTCCTGTGAGCCGTCAGTGGGGATGTCTTTTATAAGGTCAAGCAGATTTACAATTGATTTCGTCTGCGAACCGGTGTTTTCACCAAGTTTTGAAAGACCGTTTTGCAGAGTATCGAAGATACCTGCATAGACTCTCGAATAAGTGGGCTTGATGAGACGGGCAAAGCGGTTGAGGGCGTCGCGTACATCACCGACGGTAAAGGGTGATTCACGAAGTGGGTTAATCCACGTCGAAAACAAATCGTTGTAGGCAATGAAATAGCCACGTTTGTCCTTACAGTATTTGACCATTTCCTCGTTCTCCTCCACGAGATACTGCTTCATGTCAGCCTCTGACCAACCTTCAGCCCGGAGAAGTTCTACAAGTTTATCGGATATGAATTTATAGAAGATAAAGCCAAGAATATAGTCCTTATATTCGTTAGCCTCAATCTTCGAGCGCATCTTATTGGCGGATGCCCATATTTTAGAAGCGAGTTGCTGCTTATTCATGATTGCTTAGTGCTTTGAATCAGATCTTTTATATCAACGTCCAATAATTCGGCTATCCGGTTAAGCGTTGGAAGGTCGGGCTGGATAGTGTTGGTACACCATTTAGATACCGTTGCAACGTTCTTCCCAAGCTCCTCGGAGAGCCACTTGCTTGTCTTCTTCTTCTCGCATAGAACTATTTTGAGTCGATTTAGGTCTTTCATTTCAACAAATTTAGTTTTGATGCAAATTTAATCAAATTTCCTTACAATAGCAAAGGCACCCGACAAAATCCGGGAGTTTGACAGTTTAGTCTCTCATTTAACATTTAACTTGCAGCTAGTCAGACTGCAACGATGACAAATTAAGAATGTTAATTGTGCTAACCACTGTATTTCAGCGGATTAGCACTTTATGAA
>JAIDFQ010000019.1 GCA_029054245.1 Lachnospiraceae bacterium
AAAGTACAGTTTTTCAATCTGTAAATTCCGCATATATCCTTTCCAAATGACTTGCGTCTTCATAGTTTAGGTACGAGGGAGAAAGATAAGGTATGGACAGAGAAAAACTGCGAATTGCTTTTTTTATTGGAAATATGGGAAGTTCTGGGGGGACGGAAAGAGTTTTGTCTGTCATTGCAAATGGATTATCAGAGCGAGGGCATCATGTTTCTATTATGAGCTTAAGGGGAACGGGCAGGGTTTTCTTTCCGGTATCGGATGCAGTAAAGATTTATTGGCTGGAAAAAGAAGTTCCTAAAGCAGGCATCATTAAGAAAATTCAATCACTTGCGGTCTTTCTAAATTTTGAGCATATAGATTTTCTAATAGATGTAGATATTATTCTTTGTTTCTATTCATTGTTTCTAAAAAGGCTTAGGCCGCAAATGCACTGGATTTCCTGGGAACATTTCAACTTTTACTATCATTTCAGAAAAAATCATTTTCTTCGCAGCATGGCAAGGAGGTTGGTTGCCCGTTATTCGGAATGCCTGGTTGTCTTGTCGGAAGAAGACAAAGGATATTATAAAGAAAAGTTGAATTTAAAGTGTAAAATCACCCGTATCTACAATCCGAATCCTTATGAGGATAAGGCACCTAAGGAGATGGGGGAGCCAATGATTTTTGCGGCTGGAAGGCTGACGAAGGCAAAGGGATTTGATCTTTTGATTAAGAGCTGGAAGCTGCTTGAGGACAGATATCCAAAGTGGAAAGTTATGGTTGCGGGTGAGGGGACAGACAGAAAAAAGCTGGAAAAGGAAATAGAATCGGCAGGGATCAAGCGGTTTGATCTGGTTGGAAATACCGATCAGATAGAACAGTATTATAGAAGGGCAGAAATATTTGCGCTTCCCTCGAGGGATGAAGGGTTTGGCATGGTTTTGCTGGAAGCAATGGCTTTTTCTCTTCCGGCAGTGGGTTATGCCTGCAAGGCAGGACCAAAAGAAATTATCGAAGAGGGCGAAAATGGTTTTTTGGTTATACCGGGGGATGTGGAGATGTTTGCCCGCAAAATGGAGATTTTAATGCAGGATGCGCATAGGCGCAGAAAAATGGGGGAAAAGGCAAGGGAATCCACGAAGAGGTTCCAAAGGGAACAAATCTTAGACGCGTGGGAACTGTTATTGCATGAGATGGTGGAACAGACAGGATAGAAGGAGCAAAAATGAACATTCTGGTGACGGTAGACAGTAATTACGTACGACCCTTGAAGGTAATGTTGACCTCTTTTTTCAGGTTTCATGACAATGAAAATAAGATATATCTGTTATACAGTAACGTAAAGGAAACAGAGCTGAAAGAATTGCAGCAGCTGATTGAAAGAAATGGAAGCCGCTTTTTTTCTGTCAGGGTGGAGGAAAGCATTCTGTCGGATGTGCCGGTAATTCAGTATTTTACGAAGGAAATGTATTACAGGCTTTTGTCGGGAATGATATTTGCAAAAGAAAAAAAGATGCTCTATTTAGATCCAGATATTTTGATAAGAGGTTCACTTCTGCCCTTATATGAGATGCCGCTTGAAGGAAAAGTGATGGCGGGAATCGCAGATGTTGCTGTAAATACCCTTTTGTCCGGACACAAGACAGAATTGGGCTTTGGGCAGGAAGAGCAGTATATTAATTCAGGTGTATTGCTGCTTGACTTGGATGAATTACGGAAATGTTTCGGTCCGGAAGACATCAAAAAAGTAGTAGAGGAAAAAGGTGAGCTTTTGCGATATCCGGATCAGGATATCATCAATCTCCTTTTTAGAGAAAAAATTAAGGTGGTGGAAAGGAAATACAATTATAACACTGGTTATGGGAACGCCGCCGGGATGTTAAAGTATATGGCTGGAGGATTTTTAAAAGAGAGAAAATATCCAGTAATCGTACATTTTATGGGTCCCACGAAGCCATGGCACCTAGCGTATTATGGCAAGTTCGGCAGGGAATACCGACGTTATTTAAAGAAAAATCCGGATTTAGGCATGGATGTAAAAGGGGAATGGATAAAACGTTATTTCGCGATTGGAAGACACTTATTGAAAGTGATACTTTGCAAAATGGGAGGATCAAATCATGAAAAATAATAGTGTATCCATCATTATTCCTGCTTATAATGAAGCGGCAGCAATAGAGATGGTGTTAAAAGAGCTCCTTTTAGAAACTGCCCAATGGAAAAACGAGATGGTAGAAATTGTAGTGGTAAATGATGGGAGCAGCGATGATACAGCTAAGATTGTAGATGGTATAGAAGGCGTTCGGCTGATCAATCACCGAAAGAATAAAGGATATGGTGCAGCATTAAAAACAGGCATCCGGGAAGCCCGCGGAGATATCATTGCCTGGTATGATGCAGATGGACAGCATAGACCGGAAGATCTGTTAAAAGTCATCAACAAAATGGAAGAGGAGAATCTGGATTATTGTATTGGAATAAGAGATAAGGATTCTTACGAAGAAAAGAGCAGGCGCTTTGGGAAAAAGGTTCTAAAATGCATCCTGCATCTTATCACAAAAGAGGAGCTTAAGGATTTCAACTCGGGAATGAGAGCATTTAAAAAGGAGGTCATACTTCCGTACCTTCCATTGCTGCCGAATACCTTTGGCGCTTCCACGGTAACAACACTTTTGATGCTGGAGCAGGAATATTACGGCGGAGAAGTGAGCATTACAGCACAGAAGCGAAAAGGAAAAAGTTCTGTGAAACAAGTCAGGGACGGGTTCCGTACGATTGCATTGATCCTTCAGATCATCCTGTTGTTCCAGCCCATGCGCATTCTTGGGAAAGCCGGCATCATCATGTGCGTGGCAGGAGGAATCTATGGAATACTGCGTGCTTTCCAGTGGTCAAATGGTATTCCAATCCTGGCATCCATTTTGATTATTTTTGGATTCCAACTGATCTGCTTTGGCGTTTTGTCGGATCAAATCAGTAAAGTTTGTAAGCAGGTATACGAAAAACGCTACATATATCCCAAATGACAGGGGGAAGAGAAATGCTGAAAATATCAGATTATCTGGCGATTATGGCTGGTTTTTTGGGGCTTTTAGTTTTTTATCTTATCTTTTCGGGAAATCTGCAGATAAATTATGGGACTGAGAGCAGGCTGCCGGTGATTGAGCAGGAAACAGAAAAAGTCAGACCGCAGCCAGAGACAGCCCGGTATGTGGTTCTATATGGAAATGAGAAGGAGAGCAGGTTATCCTCTCAGATCATGCAGATGCTGGATAAAATGAAGAAAAGTTATGTTGCAGAGGGAACGGTTGCCCAGCTGAATGAGGAACAAAAAAAAGAGGCAGATGTGTTTATTGTTACCACAGCTGGTTTAGAGGGGGTCGATGCACAGCACGAGCTTTTGGAATTGGCGAAAGAGGGCGGTAAATGCGTGCTCTATACAAATTTGTCAGGTGAAAGCGAAGAATACGAGAAAGAACTTGGCATCTTAGAAAGCCGGGAAGAAACCCAAATAGACGGCATGATGATTTTTGAGGGCATAATGGTTCAGGGGATGGTGTACTATGGGGACCTGCCGATGAAGGTAAGAGACCTTTCTCTTGAGGCTTCCTGTACGAAATTGATTCAGGAGCAGAGCAAAGAGTTCAAGGAGCAGAGAAAGCTGATTCCGCTGCTGTGGAAAAAACAGTATGGGAAAGGGAAAATCTATGCCTGCAATGCGCCTTTTTTTGGGGAAGAATCGGGAATAGGAATTCTTACCGGTATTTTTTCCGATATGGAGGAAACGTTTTTATATCCTGTTGTGAACAGCAGCGCAGTGCTCTTGGATTTTTACCCTGATACCGAACATGCGGACAGGGAAGTTATATATAGACTTTACAGCAGGGAACCAGCCGCATATATCAGAGATGTCATCTGGCCCGCAATAGAGAAAATCAGTCATGAAGAGGGACTGGTTATTTCGGGAAGAAGCCATATGCAGAATAAAGACGATGACTTTTACGATATACAACGACAGATGCAGAGAAATAAAGGTATTGTGCTGGAAGCGGAAGAGGGTGGTCTTCTTCCGGTTATAAGCAAAGGACATATGCAGGGGGATGAAAAGCGTTTTTGTATGGAAAGCGCATCTTCCGGCTGGGGAATCGCCAGCTGCTATCTGGATATGCAGGAAATTATGGGGAGTAAGGGAGAGCAGGAGGCATTTGAGTGGGCGGCGTATTCTCTTGAATTGACGAAGAATATGCGCGATCTTTATGGGAGGAACCGTTTCCTGGAGGCAGTCGACTGGTTAGAAGCACAGGAGCGGTTGAAGCGGTATGAAAGAATCCAACCGGTAATCGATATTTCAGATGACAGTATACAGATTTGGGCAGATGGATTTGTGGATGTCTGGTATTGCATGGTAAGAACCAAAAAGTCGTTAGAGAGCGGTTCGGGATATGAGGTACAGAAAATCGGTGAGCATGCCTATCTGTTGGAAATCAGGCAGCAGGAAATCGTCATAACGATGCAGTAAGGCAGGAGTTGTGTGCTTATGAAAATAGCAATGTTTGCAGAGGGAAGTTATCCGTATGTGGCAGGAGGCGTGTCCGGCTGGATACAAATGCTTACGGAGGAATTGAAAGAAAAAGATTTTGTCATATATACGCTGGTACCCACAAGGGAAGATGGAGGAAAATTCAAGTATCAGCTTCCTTCCAATGTATGCGAAATCAGGGAATCGTATCTGAATGGAACGGAATATGTGGAAAAGAAGAAAAAAGTAAGGCTCAAGGATAAGGAGAAGGAAAGCCTGTGGTCGCTCTTGCTTGGTGAAAACATAGACTGGAGAGGGGTGTTCCGCTTTTTTGATGAAACAGAGTATTCCGTCAATGATCTTCTTATGAGTAAGGATTTTATGGAGCTGACCAGGCAGCTTTATATTGAAAAGTATCCGAATTGTGTGTTCACAGATTTTTTATGGAGCATCCGTTCTCTCTATCTGCCTTTGTTTCGGGTCCTTATGATACCGATAGAGGATGCAGACTGCTTTCACGCCATTTCCACAGGGTATGCTGGAATTATGGCATGCAAAGCAAAATATCTTTACAACAAACCGCTGATTCTTACGGAGCATGGAATTTATACAAGGGAGCGGGAAGAGGAAATCATTAAGGCAGACTGGACGCAGGGAATTTATAAGAATCTTTGGATAAACTATTTTTATATGCTCTCTCAATGTATTTATAATGAAGCCGATTTTGTGATTTCCCTATTTCAGACGGCAAGGCAGATACAGACAGAAATCGGATGTCCGAAGGAAAAAACAAGGGTGATATCCAATGGCGTGTTCGCAAAGGAGATGGAGAAGCTCCCTGCAAGGGAAGAGGATGGCAAAATCAATATAGGGGCAATTTTAAGAATTGTTCCCATCAAGGATGTTAAAACAATGATTAATGCCTATCGGATGGCGAAGGAGGAGATCCCCTCTCTTTGTCTTTATCTGATGGGACCTACGGATGAAAACGAAAAATATTATAAGGAATGCCTGGATCTGGTAAAAGGTTTCCAGATTTCGGATGTGATTTTTACCGGTAGGATAAATGTAAAGGATTATCTGGGGAAAATGGACATCATTATGCTGACCAGTATTTCAGAGGGGCAGCCGTTATGTCTGCTGGAAGCGATGGCGGCGGGAAAACCATGTATTGCAACGGACGTAGGAGGATGCAAGGAACTCCTTTATGGCGGAGAGCAGGATTATTTTGGACGCAGCGGGATTATTATTCCCACGATGAATGTAGACAAGGCGGCGGAGGCAATGATTCTTCTGGCGCAAAATAAGACCATGCGGCAGAAGATGGGAAAGAGTGGGAAGGCAAGAGTCTCCGAGTTTTATCGGAATGAAGAAGTAGTACGAAAATATAGAAATTTGTATGATCTTTTGGCATGAGGTGATGATTAAGGATGGCAGGTATTGGATTTGAACTGAAAAGATTGTTTAATAAAGATGGAATTATTCATTCTGTTTTTGCAGGATTATATGCAACGGTGGTCACGATCGGACCGACCATTATGGTAATCCTGACGATTAATGTGATGTATTTTCTTCTGCCTTATGTAAATATTGCATGGAAGCAGAGAGAGATGTTATCCTCCACCATCCTTTATGTATTCATTTTTTCACTTATTGTTGCTTCCCCGGTTAATATCATTCTTTCTCGATTTAGTGCGGATAAGATTTATATGGAGGACTTTGAAAGCATTCTGCCGGCGTTGGATATGGGAAATTTGATTCTGGCGATTCTTACGGCAGTTACAGGAGTGCCATTTGGTATTGTCATGTATTTTAGGGGAGGATTTTCCCTGGGGTACATTCTGGTTTCCTATTTGTTTTATGCGGGATTGGTGTTCACCTTTTACAGTATGACCTTTATCACGCTTTTGAAAGAATATAGGAAGATTACATACAGCTTTCTATTTAGCTTGATATTGGGAATTTTGTTTTCCTGGGCAGCCGTATTTTGGTGGAATTTTTCTGTGGTGAATGCGATTCTTTATGGACTTGCAATCAGCTTTAACCTGATTGCAGTACTTTTGATGGCAAGGCTAAGACGGTCTTTCAAGAAACATAATGCAAACAACCGGGAAGTACTCACGTATTTTAAAAAGCATTGGAAACTTTTTCTTGCAAATTTGTTTTATACTTTGGGAATCTATACTCACAATTTTATCTTCTGGCTCCTATCGCCCTATCAAGTGATCGTGGCGAAGGTTTTTTGGTCGGCGCCGGTCTATGATGTAGTGACTTATCTGGCAATGCTGAGCAATTTGTCTATTCTGGTCGTTTTTGTTGTCAATGTGGAGACGAAATTCCATACCGCTTATAAGGCGTATTGTGAATCCGTCATCGGCGCGGCGGGAAAGGATATCTTAAAAGCAAAAAATAGAATGATTGAAGTGCTTCGCAGGGAACTTTTATATATTATACAAACGCAGATGATTATTAATATCTGTGTCTTTGTGCTGGTGGTCGCATTTGCGTCAAACTTGGGAATTGCAGGAAGAATCCTTACAATGTACCCGGTAATGTCGGTGGCATACATGATTATATATCTGCTTCAGAGTCTGATGATCTTCCAGTTTTATCTGGACGACGCGCCGGGGGCGTTGCTTGCAAGTGTACTGTTCCTGCTTGGAACGGCAGCAGGGAGTCTTTTGTCTGTGAGGTTTACGGCAGTCTTTGCCGGCGCCGGGGTTCTGTTTGGTGCGTTCCTAGGGTTCTCAACAGCCTTTTTCCGCATCAGACACAAACTGCTCCATCTGGATGAGCATATTTATTGCAGAGGTAATATTGCAGGTATACAAATGAAAAAGCAATTAAAAGGGAAGAAAAGCATAAAGCCAGAAAAAGTTGTAGTTTATTCTTTTCATAAGCAATAAAAAGGGGTACCGCTATGAAAGTGTTGATTATAGGAAGTTATGGATTGGTTGTGGGAAATCTGATTGCCAGGATGCATAGGGAAAAATGCGATGTATATGTCCTGACCGGAAAAAGAAAAGTGGATAAGAGAAAAGGCATGCCCAGGCATATTGCGTTTTTCTTTCAGGAGGATTCGGCGGATTTAAAGTATGTCATTCAGGGAATTATGCCTGATTATCTGATATTTGCAGGCGCATGGGATGAGAATTACGAATGGGAGAAAGAAGAATGCGCATCGGCATTCAGCAGTGCACTGGTGAATATCTTAAGCTGGGCAAAGGAATACAAAATACCGAAAGTCTGCTACCTTTCCTGCATGGATGCAGCAACAGAGCAGGAGGCGAGAGGAAAGATCGTAAGGGATGGGGAGCGGATATGTGAAACTTATGCGGAACCAGGATTTGAGATCACCGCTTTAAGGGTTCCCTACGTGTATGGCGCTTCCTTATGTGCAGAGGATACGCTTGATCTGCTGTCAGAACAATGTTTTCTGGCAAGAGGCGGAGAGGATTACCGGCTTCCATCGATAACATCAGAGCTTATCTACGTAACGGATCTGGCAGATGCTGTTTTCCGGGTAGGGAAAGAATCGTTGGACCAGAACCCTTTTTCCTGCTATGAAGTAGGTGGAAAAGAACGTATAGATGGGAGTGCGTTTACGTCCTACATTGAAAAGCTCTATGAAAAAAGTGCAGCAAAGGCATCAGGGGAAATACAGCTTACGGATATACATACTTCGGAAAGTAGTGCCTTTAACGAGGATTTTGGGTATACGCCCAGAATAGATGTGACAACGGGGCTGGAGAGAATTGAAAATTTCTTAAGTAAAAATCATAAGAAGATTGCGCAGATACGCAGGAACAAAAGGCAGGAAGAGCTGCAGGAAAAAAGCCAGTCGGTAAAAGCCCAAATCAAACAGGGCATGACAATCGTTATACACATTTTTGAAAATCTTCTTGTGTTTGCTGTTGCTTTTGCCGCTCAATATTTCTTAAATGGCGAGAACAGCGCGTTTTTACATGTGGATTTCCTGCTTTTGTACATTGTGCTGATGGCTTTAAAGAGGGGTGTCGGTGAAAGTATTTTGGCGGTTCTGCTTGCTGCTTCGGCAAATTTATGGATGGCGCTTTTAGAAGGAGGCACGGTAAGCAGCATCATGTCTCAGTACCAATTTGTCCTGCAGGTCTTATTCTATTTTGTCATAGCGATTGGCATTTCCTATTCTTTCCTGCTTCATCGAACCAGGTTGAAAGAGCGGATGGACCAGCTTAGGGAACTGGAGGAGGAATATACAAGGATTATTGACATCAATCGGACAAATGTGGAAATCAAGAAAGCATTTGAAGACCGACTGATCAATTATGGAGATAGTATCGGCAAGATCTACAATGTGGTTTCAGAATTGGATGTACTTGAAGTGGATAAGGTGATCATGGCGTCGTTACGTGTAGTCAGTAAAATTATGTCGGTGAAAGATGTGTCGATTTATTATGCCGGTACGGATCAGTATTTTCATTTCGTGGGCGCTACTACGAAGGAAACGGGTGGACTTAGGACCATTCTTCTTAGCGAATATAAGGAATTGGAAGAAGCCTTGCTGGAGGGAGATGTATTTATTAATCATGAAATCGGCGGGGAACTTCCGCGTATGGCGGCGCCGATTTATTCGGGAAATAAGTTGATTTATATCATCATGCTCTGGCATATGGAATTTGAAGAGATCAATCTTTACAAAAAGAATCTGTTCCTTGTGTTGGTGAAGATCATCACGTCCAGTCTGGAAAAGGGATATCAGTATGAAAAGGTGGGACGGAATCAGGAATACTATGAAGACACCAATATTATGCTGCCGGATGCATTTCGGAATAGGATAGAAGAACAGCTTAAGGGCGTACCCCAGGAAGAGGCGGAGTATACCCTGGTCTGCGTAGCGGCAGAGGGAAGAGACCGGACGCAGCTTAACATGGAACTGAGCGGTCTGTTAAGGGACAGCGACAGGATTGGTTATTTGAAAGAAGGAAGTGATTATATCTATATACTGGCGCATACAAATTTTGATGGTGCAGAATTTGTGGTGCGGAAGCTTACAAGAGAAGGCTTTCGGTGTAAGGTGGTAACGAAAGATGAACATTAGTGAAACTATGATCGTATGGCTGGTGCTGATTGTAAATTTCATAATAGCTGTAGTTTACATGACAGTGATGTATTTAAGAACCAAAATGCGTTATGTATTTGTACGGGGGGCGATTATGCTGCTTTGTCCCGTTACGGCTTTATGCTGCTATCTGTTCAGCTATATTCTGAGCATGATCTTTAAGGAGGAGGACGTGGATTATGCCAATTTGAGTCTGGACAAAACGAAAAAAGAATTTGAGCAGGAGATTGATAAAGAGGCAGAAATGAAACGGCTTCCCATAGAGGAGGTGCTTACTGTTTCTACAGCAAAGGATAGAAGAGAGGCGATGATCAATCTGCTTAAGACAGACATCAGTGACAGCATGGGATTGATTCGGAAGGCAATCGATAATGAGGATCCTGAGACGGTCCACTATGCCGCCTCTGCGATGACGGACATTATGAGTAAGTTTACGGCAGAAGTGAATCGGCTGCAGGCAGTTTATGATGAGGACAGAACCAACCAGGAGGTCAATGAAGAATTTATTGATGCAGTACTCCGAATTTTAGGCAGCGGCGCTCTGCTTGGCGTAGAGGAAATGATGTATCTCTATATGTATACAGGATTGATGGAGAACCTGGCAAAGTACTATCCAGCGGCTATTACAGGTGAGCAGTGTGCAATGATGGTGACTGCGCTTTATAAAGAGGGCAAAAGTCAGGAAGCAGAAAAATGGGCGGAATTATCCTTGGAGAAATGGCCGGATGCCGAGCAGTCCTATTTAAACGTATTATATATAAAGTATCATCTTGGAAAGGAAGAGGATTTTTACAGGTGTCTGAAAGAATTGGCAGGTTCTGGTCTGGCGCTTTCGCGCAAAGGACTGGATATCATGCGTTACTGGATGAAAAGATAAAGGAGGGATGTCTATGCAGGAGGCAGGCAGTATTGTTTATTTCATAATCTTGTATTTCGTACTGATGGTGCTTTTGCCGGCAAAGGTACTAAGGCTTCCCTTTGGGAAAAAGCAGACGGCAGACAGCGTGGTTAAGGCGCTGGTGGTCAGCTATACGGTCTGTATTAGCTGGGTATATGCACTTGCTCTTTTTCATATTTATAATAGATGGACCTTGATCCTGGCGCTGGTGTTGACCTTGATCGTATACGGCTTAATAAAAAAAGTGAATTACAAGAAGAACATTATGGATATGTTCAAGGTGATGGCGCTTCTTGGGGGAGGACAGTATCGCGCAGAGATTTTTATCAAAGACAGGATACGAAAGGGGTGTAAATCCCTAAAGGAAGGGGTCAAGGGATTTTTCAGAAATCTTACATTTGGACGGGTCTTATATTTTGCGGTTTGTCTTGTTGCTTTTGTGATTTTGATGCAGCGCCGACTGCCTGCCTTTTTTGGAACCTATGCATACAGGACTTCTGATATGTATGTGCACAATGAATGGATTAATTATATGGAGGCAGGGGATATTTTTTATGATGGTATTTATCCTTTCGCTATGCATAATATCCTATCCGCCCTGCATTTTTTCAGCGGACTTCATATTAATCAGGTGATTCGCTATTATGGTGCACTGAACAGTGTTTTAACGGTAGCGGCAGCCGTCTATTTTCTACGCCGGGTGGGGCGCAGCAGGGCAGCTGTCCTGATTTATCTGGTAGTATATGGGGTGACAGATTTTGTAGGGAATATGTTTGCGTATCGTATGGCGTTTACGCTGCCACAGGAATTCGCAATGCCCTTTTTATTTATTGGACTATTGTTTTTAGGGAAGTTTCTGGAGGATAAGAAGAGGGAGGATGGGATTTATTTTTCACTTGCCTCATCGATTATTTTATCCACGCATTTCTTCACAGTGATTTTTGCTGTGGCGCTCTGCGGAAGTCTTGTACTGGTTTATCTGAGGAAAATCTGGAAAGAAAAGATGATCTTACCCTTGCTCCGCTGCCTGCTTATCATCTGCTGTATTTCTTTGACACCTTTTTTGATTGGAAAGCTGGAAGGAAAGTATTGGCAGGGCTCGATGACGTGGGCGTTAAACGTGATGCAGACAGAGGAATCAGCCGCATCAACTGATTCGGAGGAGGAAAACGAGGTCTCTGAAAATCAGGAAGAGGAAATTGCAGTTCCGGAAAAAAATCACAATATCCTTTACCTGTTCTTTCATATGATGATGGAGAAAATGTATGTAGTCTGGGGCTATGTATTTTGGGGCGGAATGCTCTATGCGGTCTTTTTCTTTCTCATCATAGGAAAAAGGTGGAGGGACTGGCAAAATAAGCAGCTTTTTGCAGTCTGGCTGACACTGGTCTTTTGTGTGATGGTGATGGGATACTGGATTCTTGGAATACCTCAGCTTATGAAGGAAGAAAGAGTCAGGATGTTCATTGGATATCTTGGACCGGTTCTTTTGGCGCTTCCCCTGGAAACACCGGCAGTTTATCTGGGAAAATGGGGAAAAAGGATTTCTGAATTGTTAGGGATTGCCGCAGCAGCCGCCTGTTTCTATGTTACTTACGGTTTGGGGAACGTTCCCATACAGACGTACTTTTATCTGGAAACATCTATGGCAGCCAAAGCATGTGTAGATATTTCCCAGGAATATAAGAAGAACACATGGACAGTGGTGTCTCCGGTAGAGGAAGTGTCTTTTATAAGGGGGCGGGGGTATCATTACGAATTGTGGGAATTTATTGAGAACATGGAATGCTATACGCCGGACAGATATCTGGAGCTGCCTACGAAATATGTATTTTTTGTTCTTGAAAAAAAACCAGTACTATACAACGCGTACAGAATCATGGGGCAGCAATATGAAGACAGACCAGTTGACCTAGCAGATGCAGACCTGGTGATGACCCGCGAAATGCTGGGAATTTCCGACACCGGTGCTATGAAGTATTACAATTCGGAAGAAAATCGAAGGGCATTAGAGGCAAAACTGGCGGCTTGGTTAAAGGTTTATTCGGAAATGTTTCCGGACCAGATGTCGGTGTACAGGGAATCAGAGGACTGTATCGTGTATCGTCTTGAGCAGAATGAATATGCATTGAACAATCTGGCGGTAGATTATGGATATAATGTGATTTCAGAAGAAGCGTATGACAGGATGCTGGCTGAAAAGCACGGGCAGGAAGAATAAAGAGGCGGGAGTTTTACGAAAACTATGAAAAAAAAGGTGTTGTTTGTAATCAATACAATGGGCAGGGCTGGGGCGGAGAGATGCCTTTTACATTTGCTCAAAGCGTGGGAGGATGAGGAATATGACATCTCCCTGTTTTCCGTGCTGGGCAGGGGAGAATTGTTTCTGGAGGTGCCTCCCTTTGTGCGGATTTTAAATGAATCGCCGCAGGCAGTGTCTGTGTTCGATCAAGAGGCAAGGAAGAGTTTTGCCAGGGAGATTATGAAGGGAATGCTGCGAAGGGGGAATTTTTTTAAAAACTTCTTTTCAACCTTACGTCTCTTCCTATGGCAGGTAAAAGAAAAAAAAATAAACAGAAAACGGCTTTGCTGGAAATTGGTTTCAGATGCAGCGCCCATTTTGGAGGAAGAATTCGATCTGGCAGTAGGTTATATACAGGGAGCTGCTACTTATTATACGCTGGATCACGTGAAGGCAAAAAGGAAGGTAGTCTTTCTGCATAATGAATACGAGCTGAGCGGCTATTGTCATTTGGTAGACCGGTCTTATTATGAGAAGGCAGACAGGATATACTGTGTATCAAATCATATATCAGAGGGGATGAAAGAAATATTTCCCACCTGCGAGGGTAAGATAGAAACCTTTTATAATTTTACAGATGCAGATTGGATTAAAGAAAGGGCACAGGAGGGAACTGCGCCTGAACTTAAGCGGGAGGCAGGAGGATTGTGCCTCCTGACAGCGGCAAGACTTGAGCATGTAAAAGCATTTGACGTGGCAATACAGACCATGGCGCTCATGAAGCAGAAAGGGATGAAGGCGGCGTGGTATGTGATAGGCGAAGGTGCGCTTCATCATCAGCTGGAAAAGGAAATCAAAGAAGCAGGAGTCGATGACTGCTTCTTTCTGCTGGGGGCAAAGGAGAATCCTTATCCTTATATGGCAGCTTGTGATATTTATTTGCAGGAGACGCGGTTTGAAGGCTTTTGCACTGCCATTACGGAAGCGGTGATTTTGGGTAAAAAAGTGGTGGCTTCCGATTGTGGAGGAAACATAGAGCAGCTATCCTATTACGGAACGGGTGTGCTGACGAAGCTGGATCCAGAGTCTATCGTGGAGGGAATACAAAAGGCGATGCAGGAGCCTGAGATGTCAGTGGATATTATGTGCAGACAGCGCAAGGAGCTGGAACGTTTAAAGAAGGAAGCAGAATAAGGGCACAGGGTTTGTAGAAGATGGGAAAGAAAGTTAAATTCTTTTTGTGGATGTTTTTTGTATGCTGGATAGGGTCTTATGCATGGGTGTGCGGGCAGGAAGAAGGAACTCTGACGCTGGAGGTTCATTACATCCGTCAGGAGGAGGACTATGAGGGATGGAACCTCTGGCTGTGGCAGGAGGGAGCGGAAGGGCAGGCGTATCCTTTTCAAATACAGGAGGGGGGAGCCTGCAGCGAGATTACGTTAAGTCATATAGACGAAAATACACAGATTGGTATTTTGATCAGAAAAGGGGATTGGGAAGAGAAGGATATTGAGGAAGACCGGTTTCTTGATTTAAGTCAAATAAAAGACGATCATCTCACGGTATGGTTGTGGCAGGGGGATGAGGTCATTACTTATGGAGAAGAGGGAGAGGCTGTCCGAATTTTGGATGCATCTCTGGAATCTGAAACAGAGATTATCTTTCAGGGGCTTGGACCTTCTGACGCTTCTTTTCTGGTAGTGGATTACCATGGAAAAGAATATGAGGTGGCGTCACAGGAAGTAGTGCAGAATGATAATCTGCTGTCTGGAAAGCTTACGTTAAAGGAGCCTGTGGTTTTGCCTAACACCTTTTACCTGGTGATGGGGGAAGCAAAAAAGGTCATCCGGTTCGGCGGCATCTATGACACCAGGCTGTTCACAGACAATTTTGTGTATGATGGGAATGATTTGGGCGTCATCTGCGAGGAGGATAAAAGTGTTTTTAAATTATGGGCGCCTATGGCGGAGAGCGTCACTTTGCTGCTTTATCAGGAAGGAAGCGGTGATAACCTGATCAAGTCGGAACCGCTGTCCTATACGAAGCAGGGTGTTTTTAGCGTAACCCTTTCAGGAAATTATGCAAATCAATATTATACGTATCTGGTGAATGTACAGGGGAGTGAATGGGAGGTGGTAGACCCTTACGCGAAAAGCACCGGTGTTAACGGAGAACGGGGAATGATTTTGGCAAAAGACGAGGGGATGCCGGAGGGATTTAAAGAAGATACGTATATTCAGGATACGCAGAGGGAAGATGTGATCTTGTATGAGATGAGTGTAAGGGATTATACTTCTGATATTGATTCCGGGATTCTTCATAAAGGGAAGTTTTTAGGACTTACCGAAGAAAATACGGTTAATTCTGCAGGGGACAGCACAGGGCTTTCGTATCTTGCAGAGTTAGGGATTACCCACGTGCATCTCCTGCCCATTCAGGATTTTGGCGGAGTGGATGAGGAACATCCAGAGGAAGCATATAACTGGGGGTATAATCCAGTGAATTATTTTGTGCCGGAAGGGTCGTATGCTACGGATCCGTACCACGGTGAAGTGAGGGTGCAGGAACTAAGGGAAATGATACAAAGCCTTCATGGGCAGGGAATCGGAGTGGTCATGGATGTAGTATATAATCACACCTATTACAGCGCAGATTCCAATTTCAATCGCATTGTTCCCGGATATTATCACCGCATCAAAGAAGACGGAAGCTTTTCTGACGGCTCCAAATGCGGCAATGAATTGGCCACGGAACGGGCGATGGTGAGAAAATATGTGATTGATTCTGTAAAATACTGGATGGAGGAATATCATGTAGACGGATTCCGATTCGATTTGATGGGGCTGATCGATGTGGAGACCATGAAAGAGCTTGAAAAGGAAGTGTTCCGATTAAATCCTCACGCTGTTGTGTATGGAGAAGGCTGGGATGCAGGCGAGACCATTTACCAGGGGGAGAGGATGGAATCTGCCAATGCGTATCTGACGCCTGGAATCGGAACTTTCAACAATGTATTCCGCAGGGCGGTGCAGAACTATATTTGCGGTTTTGTGGAGGAGGAAAGTACACTTCTGGGAATGAAGTTTGGAGTTGCTGGCGCTGGCAATCATCCAGATACGGTAGCGCGGATGGGAACATGGACGGCAAAGCCATTGCAGTGTATTAACTATGCTTCTTGTCACGATGGGTATACGTTATGGGATCTGATTACGTTAAACTGCCCGGAAGAGGAGCAGGAGTTTTTAAAGAGAAGAGACCGCTTTGGGGCTGCCTGTGTGCTCCTGTGCCAGGGAACGCCTTTTCTTCACAGCGGAGAAGAATTTTTGCGGACCAAGGTCTCTCCCAATAATCCTGATGTAAAATATGGAAATTCTTATGATGCAGGAGATGAAGTGAATGCCCTGGACTGGAAGAGCAGGACAGAAAATAAGGATGTGCTGGAATATTACAGAGGTTTGATTTCTTTCCGAAAGGAACACAGAGGGCTTCGTTACGTGACACAGAGGCAGCTGAACAAAAATCTCGTTTTTATGGAAGACCTTCCTGAAAATGTTATGGGTTATTATGCAAGAGAGCCGATCAACCTTTTTATGGATAATCAGATCTGCCTTTTATTCAATCCGACACAGGAAGCGGTGGAATTTCTTCCGGCATCAGGTATCTGGGAGATTTACGTAGATGACCACAGGGCAGGAACAGAGTGCCTTGAAGTGATAGCCGAAGGGGAGACGCTGTGCGTGGAGGGCGTATCGGCATTGGCAGCGGTGAGGACGGTAGTCAGGGTTGACAGGATCGTCATCACGATTATAGTGACACTTTTAACGATGGCTGTACTTTGTATAGTCATAAGAAAGAGTAGGAGAAAAAAGTATGAGCGGAATGAAAGTGGCGGTAACCATAAATGAAAATTATATCTATCCCCTTAAGGTGATGCTTCACAGTCTTTTTTCCACCCAGAAGGAGCCGGTTACAGTTTTCCTGATACACACCAGTATTATGGCAGAAAAGGTTGAAAGGTTGAAAGCCTTCTGCCGCTCTTATGGCGCTTTACTTACAGAGATTCCGGTTTCAAATGAACTTTTTGACAAGGCGCCTGTTATGCAGCACTTTTCAAAGGAAATGTATTACCGTCTGCTCTGCCCGTGGATTTTGCCGGAGGAAGAAAGAGTGCTGTACTTAGACCCTGACATGATCATCAATGATTCCTTAAGTGATTTCTATCACATGCACCTGTCGGGTGTCGTGATGGCAGCAGGAAGAGACCGTCCAACTGGAATGGATCATATAAAAAGGCTTAAGTTAAAGCCGGATACTGTTTATATCAACTCCGGCGTTCTGCTTATGGATCTTAAAAAGATGCGGGAAGAAAAAGAGGCGGAGGAGATTTGGCAGCTTTTACGTATACGGGGAGATGAGCTTTTGTTTCCGGATCAGGATTTACTAAATGTGATGTGGGAAGGGAAGATCAAATACGTAGAAGACGCCTATAACCTGAATGTGAATATTCTCTACTTAAAGGAATATTTCCTGACACGGGCACAAAAGAAATCGGTCTATAAGATTATGCACTATATAGGTCCCCATAAACCTTGGAACGGCGGATACAGGGGTGGGTGCTATTCCTTCTGGGCAACGGCGGAATGGCATGTCAATCCATCCCGGAGGTGCCTGCTTGCGGCAAGGCTTCTCTTAGGTCCCTGGCGGTTTCTGTATGGTTTGTATTTGTTCTGGAAAAATCATAAATGGAAAAAATAGTAATAGAATCATAAAGGAATACAGTCCCATAAATTTTTTGCAGATCTTAGTTGAAGCGGAGTAATTCTTGTGCTATAATGAAACGATTTGCAAAAGAATATGAGAGAAAGGGAGCAGGGACTACATGAAAGCATTTTTAATTCTGGAAGACGGCACCACTTTTACAGGAACCCATATCGGTGCCGACAAGGAAATCATCAGTGAAATCGTATTTAACACTTCCATGGCGGGTTATCTGGAAGTGCTGACAGACCCATCCTATGCGGGGCAGGCTGTCTGTATGACATATCCACTGATTGGCAATTATGGAATATGTAAAGAAGATATGGAATCGAAAAGGGCGTGGCCGGATGGCTTCATAGTAAGAGAGTTGTCGCGCTTACCCAGCAATTTCCGAAAAGACATGACGATTCAGGAATTTCTCATTCAGCAGGATATTCCAGGCATAGCAGGCATCGATACACGTGCCCTCACTAAAATTCTTCGTGAAAAAGGTACCATGAATGGTATGATTACCACCAATGAAGCCTACGATCTTAAAACAATTCTCCCTAAATTAAAAGCATATACCACCGGTAAAGTGGTGGAAAAAGTAACCTGTTCCCAGAAATATGAAATAAAAGGCGCGAAAACGCTTGCTGATAACGGTCCTCTTTCAGGGAGCGCTAAGTTTGTGCCAGAAGATTTTGCCGCTGGAAAACGTGAAATGCGCCCCAGCCTCACAAAGGCGTTAAATGGGCTTGGTAAAAAGGTAGCGCTGCTGGATCTAGGCGCAAAGGGCAATATTGCCTTGTCTTTAGCACAGCGAGGCTGCTGCGTGACAGTTTATCCTGCATTTACGAAAGCGGAAGAAATTCTGGCGGATCGTCCTGACGGTATTATGCTGAGCAATGGACCGGGAGATCCGAAAGAATGTACTGACATCATAGAAGAGATCAGAAAGCTTTATGAAGCGGAAATTCCCATTTTTGCGATTTGTCTGGGGCACCAGCTGATGGCGCTTGCCACGGGAGCAGATACCTTCAAAATGAAATACGGTCACCGCGGGGGCAATCATCCGGTAAAAGACCTGACTACCGGACGGGTCTATATCTCCTCGCAGAATCATGGTTACGTAGTGGATATGGACAAACTGGATCCGAAGACGGCAGTTCCGGCGTTCGTGAATGTGAATGACGGAACCAATGAGGGGCTTTCTTATGTAGGAAAAAATATCTTTACGGTTCAGTTCCACCCGGAGGCATGCCCCGGACCGCAGGATTCCGGCTATCTGTTCGATAGATTTATTAAGATGATGGAGGTGGGGAAAAATGCCTAAAAATCCAGATGTAAAAAGAGTAATGGTAATTGGCTCCGGTCCTATTGTGATTGGACAGGCAGCAGAGTTTGACTATGCAGGAACCCAGGCATGCCGTTCCCTTAAAGAGGAGGGCGTGGAGGTAATTTTGGTCAATTCTAATCCTGCCACCATTATGACAGATAAAGATATAGCAGATAAGGTGTACATAGAACCTTTGAACGCAAAGGTTTTAGAACAGATCATCGAAAAAGAAAAGCCTGACAGCATCCTGCCTACTTTAGGGGGACAGGCGGGACTTAATCTTGGCATGGAGTTAGAGGAATCGGGATTTCTTGCTTCTCATCATGTAAAGCTGTTAGGGACTACAGCAGCCACCATCAAGAAGGCAGAAGATCGGCAGGAATTTAAAGACACCATGGAAAAGATCGGTGAGCCCTGTGCTGCCTCAAAAGTTGTGGAGTCGGTGGAGGACGGCGTTTCATTTACCAAGTCCATCGGTTATCCGGTGGTATTGCGTCCTGCCTATACATTGGGAGGTTCCGGCGGCGGCATTGCCCATAATCAGGAGGAGCTTGAGAATATTCTGGAAAATGGTCTTCGCCTTTCCAGAGTTGGGCAGGTTCTTGTGGAGCGTTGCATTGCGGGATGGAAGGAAATCGAGTACGAGGTGATGCGTGACGGCGCAGGCAACTGTATCACCGTATGTAATATGGAAAATATTGATCCTGTGGGTGTCCATACTGGGGACAGCATTGTGGTTGCGCCATCCCAGACGTTGGGAGATAAGGAATACCAGATGCTCCGCACTTCGGCGCTTAATATCATTAATGAGCTTGCGATTACAGGCGGATGCAATGTGCAGTTTGCCCTGCATCCTACCAGTTTTGAATACTGTGTGATAGAGGTAAATCCCCGTGTAAGCCGTTCTTCGGCATTGGCAAGTAAGGCGACAGGCTACCCTATCGCCAAGGTGGCAGCCAAAATTGCGCTGGGCTATACGCTGGATGAGATTAAAAATGCCATTACCGGAAAGACCTATGCAAGCTTTGAGCCCACACTGGATTATTGTGTGGTAAAATTGCCAAGGCTTCCTTTTGACAAATTTATAACGGCAAAACGTACGCTCACCACGCAGATGAAGGCGACAGGAGAGGTCATGAGTATCTGCAACAGCTTTGAAGGCGCGCTGATGAAGGCAATCCGCTCCTTAGAGCAGCATGTGGACTGCCTGCTCAGCTATGATTTCAGCGCCCTTTCCAAAGAGGAGCTGATAGAAAGACTGCATGTCGTGGACGACCAGCGGATTTATGTGATTGCAGAGGCGCTGCGAAAAGGGATTGACTATGATACGATTCATGAAATCACAATGATCGACCATTGGTTCATTGATAAGATTGCAATTTTGGTGGAAATGGAGCAAACGCTGAAAAAGGAAAAGCTCAGTGTGGACCTTTTAAGGGAGGCAAAGCGGCTGGAATTTCCAGATAATGTAATTGGCAGGCTGACCGGCATAGCGGAAGAGGAAATAAGGAAAATGCGTTATGAAAACGGGATTACAGCCGTCTATAAAATGGTAGATACCTGTGCTGCTGAATTTGAGGCGAGCACCCCCTACTATTATTCCGTATACGGCGGAGAGAACGAGGCGGTACAGACAAATCCGCCGAAGAAGGTGCTGGTACTTGGCTCCGGTCCAATCAGGATCGGTCAGGGAATCGAGTTCGACTATTGCTCCGTGCATGCTACATGGGCATTTGCAAAAGCCGGGTATGAGACGATCATTATCAACAACAATCCTGAAACGGTGAGCACCGACTTTGACATTGCAGATAAGCTGTATTTTGAACCACTTACCCCGGAGGATGTGGAGAGCATCGTCAATATAGAAAGACCTGATGGAGCGGTGGTCCAGTTCGGCGGGCAGACAGCAATCAAGCTGACGGAAAGCCTTATGAAAATGGGTGTGCCGATTCTTGGAACAAAGGCAGAAGATGTGGATGCTGCAGAAGATCGGGAACTATTTGACAAGATTCTGGAACAGACGCAGATTCCAAGAGCGGCAGGCGGGACGGTTTATACGGCACAGGAAGCGAAAGAAGTGGCAAACAGGCTGGGGTACCCAGTGTTGGTGCGACCTTCCTATGTGCTTGGCGGTCAGGGAATGCAGATTGCGATTTCCGATGAAGAAATAGAAGAGTTCATGGACATTATCAACAGAATTGCCCAGGATCACCCTATTCTCGTTGACAAGTATCTGCAAGGCAAGGAGATTGAGGTGGATGCAGTCTGTGATGGAACGGATATCCTGATACCAGGTATTATGGAACATATTGAAAGAACCGGCGTTCATTCAGGTGACAGTATTTCTGTCTATCCAGCGCCCACGATTTCTGCAACTGTAAAAGAGAAGATTACAGAATATACCAGAAGACTGGCGAAAGCGCTTCATGTCAAGGGGCTGATCAACATACAGTTCATTACCATCGGCGAGGAGGTATATGTAATAGAAGTCAATCCTCGGTCTTCCCGCACGGTTCCCTATATCAGCAAGGTGACAGGAATCCCAATTGTGGATCTTGCCACATGGGTGATCATCGGAAAGACTATCAGGGAGCTTGGATACGAGCCGGGACTGCAGCCGGAGGCAGATTATTTTGCAATTAAAATGCCTGTATTTTCTTTTGAGAAGATCAGAGGTGCGGAAATCAGTCTTGGACCGGAAATGAAGTCAACAGGAGAATGCCTTGGTATTGCAAGGACTTTCAACGAAGCGCTTTACAAAGCATTTTTAGGAGCCGGGGTTGATTTGCCGAGGCATAAGCAGATGATCATTACGGTCAAGGATGCGGATAAAGGTGAGGCAGTGGAGATTGGCCGAAGATTTGAAAAGCTTGGTTATACCATTTATGCAACCAGGAGTACAGCAGCAGCCTTAAAGGAAGCCGGCGTGAGGGCACGTAAGGTAAATAAGATTTCACAGGAATCGCCTACCGTCATGGATCTTATATTAGGGCACAGAATCGATCTGGTAATCGATACCCCTACCCAGGGGCGCGATAAATCCAGAGACGGATTCCTGATCAGAAGGACTTCCATTGAAACCGGTGTGAACTGCATCACTGCAATGGATACGGCAAGGGCGCTGGTGACCAGTCTTGAAAATGCCAATGACCAGTTTACGTTGATTGACATAGCATCTATATAAATTATGTAAAATTATAACAGTTTTTTAGGAACTTCACAGCGGTTAATAGAGAAGCTGGTTAAAGGCAGGGACAGGAAGACTCCCTGCCTTTAACTTGGCGAAATGCTGAAAAAGGGAAATGAAACATGTACAAATTATACAAAAATATGCTGGATAAATTTGCGAAAGCGACGAAATTATTTGAAAAATCTTCAAAATTAATAAACAAGCCTTGCAAAATTGTGCCATAAATGTTATCTTATGTATATGCGTGGAAACGTTTCCGAAACACTTCCACAAAACACAATAATCCAATAAAGGAGAGGAAAGGTATTATTATGAAAAAGAAAGTAATTAGTGCATTACTTTGTGTTGCAATGGTATCTAGCATGCTGATCGGCTGCGGATCTGGCAACACAACAACAACGGAACCCGCAGACGATGCAGGAACCGAAACCGAAGCAGAAGCACCTGCAGATGATGCAGCAGAAGCGCCTGCAGATGATGCAGCAGCAAGCGCAGAAGGCGGATCTGTATACTATCTGAACTTCAAACCTGAACAGGCTGATGACTGGGTTGCATTGGCAGCTAAGTACACAGAGCAGACAGGCGTACAGGTTGACGTTGTTACAGCAGCATCTGGAACATACGAATCAACCTTAAAGTCAGAAATCGCTAAGACAGAAGCTCCTACACTGTTCCAGGTAAACGGACCTGTAGGTATGGCTACATGGAAAGATTACTGCTATGATTTATCAGGCAGCGAGCTTTACAAGAATGTAAAGAGCGATGACTTCGTATTAAAAGAGGGCGATGCAGTAACAGGTATTGCTTACGTTATCGAAACTTACGGTATCATCTACAACAAGACAATCATGGCTGACTACCTTACAAAAGATTACGCTGTAATTTCTGATGTATCTGAAATCAACAGCTTTGATCAGTTAAAGGCAGTTGCTGAAAGCATTCAGGCTAACAAAGAAGACTTAGGTGTTGAAGGTGCATTTACTTCAGCTGGTATGGATTCTTCCTCTGACTGGAGATTCAAGACACACCTTGCAAACCTTCCTATCTACTATGAATTTGAAGGAAATGGCTACAGCTCAGTAGCAGCTATCGAAGGTACATACCTTGATAACTACAAAGCAATCTGGGATCTTTACATCAACAATTCTACATGCGCACCTACCCTTCTTTCCAGCAAGACTGGTGATGAAGCAGAAGCTGAATTTGCTTTAGGTGAGGCTGTATTCTTCCAGAATGGTACATGGGAGTATGGTAACCTGATCAGCGCTGGCATGACTGATGATGATCTTGGAATGCTTCCTATCTTCATCGGAGCTGAAGGCGAAGAGAACCAGGGACTTTGTACAGGTTCTGAAAACTACTGGTGTGTAAACAGCCAGGCATCAGAAGCTGATATCCAGGCAACACTTGATTTCTTAGCATGGGTTATCACATCTGACGAAGGTAGAGATGCAATGGCTAACACAATGGGATTCTTAACACCTTTCTCAACATTCGATGATGGTTATGTTGCAGAGAACGCTCTGATCAAAGCAGCAGATGAATACATCGCAGGTGGAAAGACATCCGTAGCTTGGTGCTTCCCTACAATCCCTTCAGAGACATGGAAGGATGGCGTTGGTTCTGCACTTACAGAATACGCAGCAGGAACAGGCGATTGGGATGCAGTTGTAACAGCATTCGTTGATGGTTGGGCTACAGAATATCAGGCAGCTAATAACTAATTGATAATGATATAGTTAAAAGCCCTAAGGACATATAAGAGGGTGAACGATTTTTCGTTCACCCTCTTGGATTAGGAGAGAGGATATCATGGAGAAAACTATAAAAAAATATTTCCCTATATTTGCATTGCCCACAGCGGCAGCATTTACGGTATTTTTTATAATCCCCTTTATTATGGGTGTATATTTATCATTCTGCAGTTTTACAACAGTAAAAGATGCGAAATTGATAGGATTTAGCAATTATACTAAAATTTGGGGCGATCCTACTTTTGTTCATGCATTATGGTATACAGCTTTATTTTCGGTGGTTGCAGTTATATCGATCAATGTTCTGGCATTTGCAGTTGCCCTTCTGCTTACAAAAGGTATAAAGGGGACGAATGTATTTAGAACAGTATTTTTTATGCCGAACCTAATCGGCGGTATCGTACTTGGTTATATATGGCAGCTGATTCTTAATGGTATTCTGGCAAGATATGATCTGACCTTAACGTTCAGTGAGAAATATGGTTTCTGGGGCTTAGTTATTTTGCTCAACTGGCAGCAGATCGGTTATATGATGATCATATACATTGCAGGTATCCAGAATGTCCCAGGGGATTTGATTGAAGCAGCAAAAATTGACGGGGCTACAAAACTCCAGACACTTAAGAGTGTAACAATTCCAATGGTAATGCCTTCTATAACGATTTGTACCTTTTTAACATTGACAAATGCATTTAAGCTCTATGACCAGAACTTGGCGCTGACCGCAGGTGCACCGTCAGACAGGTCAGAGTTGCTTGCCCTTAATATTTATAATACCTTCTACGGCAGAAATGGGTGGGAAGGTGTAGGACAGGCAAAGGCGGTCGTATTCTTTATTTTAGTTGCGGTGATTGCAATTATACAGCTTCGTGCAACAAGGTCTAAGGAGGTGCAGCAATAATGGAAAATGCAAGAAAAGCAAAACATGGCTGGGCGCTTACATTATTTTTTACGATTTTATCCGTAGTGTATATCCTCCCCATTGTCATTGTTGTATATAACTCTTTTAAAAGCAAAGTCTGGATCAATAAAACACCCTTTGCACTTCCCAATGAAAAGTCATTTGTAGAGTTTTTGAACTATACAAAGGGTATTGAAAAAACCAATTTCTTTGGCGCTTTTGTGGTATCGCTTTTCATTACCGTTATATCCGTGCTTTTAATCTGCCTTTGCACTTCTATGTGTGCATGGTATATTGCACGTGTAAACAGTGCTTTTTCAAGAACCTTCTATATGCTGTGTGCGTTCTCAATGATCGTACCCTTCCAGATGGTAATGTTCACGTTATCCAAGATCGCAAATATGCTGCATTGTTCTAATCCTTTTGGTATTATATTTGTCTATCTTGGATTTGGAGCTGGACTGGCAATCTTTATGTTTGTTGGTTTCGTTAAATCTATACCCCTTGAGATAGAAGAGGCGGCAATGATCGATGGCTGTAACCCTCTGCAGACCTTTTTCGGAGTGGTTCTTCCGATTATGAAGCCTACGATGATTACCGTTGCCATCCTCCAGGCAATGTGGATCTGGAACGACTATCTGCTTCCGTATCTGGTGCTTGACCAAAGAAAATGGAAGACGATTCCCATTGCGGTTCAGTACTTAAAGGGTGGTTATGGTGCAGTTGAGATGGGACAGATGATGGCAATGCTGGTTCTGGCAATTATTCCGATTGTTATTTTCTATCTGGCATGTCAGAAATACATCATTGAAGGTGTTGTAGCAGGTGCAGTAAAGGGTTAAACAGATGGATTAATTCGATTAACAATACTTGTACTCCCGCTGCGGAGGGCGGAATATGGAAGTATATTCCGTCCGAAAAGCAGCAGGAAAATAGAATGCATCGTTTTTCATATTAGAAAATATATAGGTGTGCTGTCATGCACACTTTTTTCTTATTCGGTTGCGACTCGTTTACCGGAAAATCTTAATTTTGTATTGTAAATATTGTTAAACATTGATAAAATATGTATAAATAATTTAAAAATTATGGTAATAAATGCTAGACAGCAGTGAAACATATTTTTATACAATTGTTTCATTTTTGTTGACAGTCATTTACAGATGATGACTTTTGCAGTTCCAGGACATCTATAAAGAGATGAAAAGCGAGGTAGGATATGGCAAAGAAAAAGGTGCCCGATAAACAGTTAAATGAAAAGAAAATAATTGGAATACGAAAACCAGAAAAGATAAAACCAGAAATGAAAAAAAGGGAAAAGGTGAAACCGGAAAAGAAAAAGCCCGTAAAGGTTAAGCCTGAAAAGAAAAAAACGGAGAAACAAAAACAAGAAAAGATTAAGCCCGAGAAGATAAAAATAGAAAAAGTACCCGGGCAATCCCAGCATCTTAGAACAAAGCTGATTATTGCTTTTTTTGCACCGATTTTTTTGTTTATTCTGACAATTGCGCTGATTTATTCTGTAAGCAGCACTACGCTTGAAGAAGCTTATGAGGATGCTGCAAACAGCAGTGTGGTGACTCTTGGAAAGTATTATGATCTGGTATTTGAAAATGTGAAGCTGATGTCCACCAGGTTGTCTGTGAATGAGACCCTTACGGATTATTATTCTGGTGGAGGCAAGCAGACGGAATCTATGCTTATGAATACCAAGCTTGTGATTAACGGTGAGTTAGTTGCCGACGAGTACATAAGTCAGATCGTGGTAATTGCCCAGACCGGAAAGGCGTGTACGGACAAAGGACCGATCAATGATGATGTGTATACAGCGTTCTGCGAGTCAGAGGAAGGAAAATACGTCCAGGAAAACATCGGGGAGGATATGTGGATAGAATCCCATCCGTCTATTGATGAATTTACGGGAAAAGGGACGGATGTGTATGGTTTGTCCTACGTCAGGATTTTAAGAAGCACGAATAATAAACCGGTGGGATATATCATCATAGATGTAAAACGGGATTTCTTACAGAATATTCTGGATAACGCAAAAATCAGCGATCAGAGCGTACAGGGGCTGGTGATGGGCAATGGCGCTCAGATTGTAAGTGGAAATGAACAGATAGCTTTTACCGAGACAGAGTTTTATCAAAGGGCAGCATCTCTTGAAGAAGAGCAGGGAAGGGAATATGCTGCTTATGCTGGTAAGGAGATTTTGTTTACTTATCGTAAACTGGAAAATAACATGATGGTATGTGCGGTGATGCCTAAAGAGGAAATTATGGCGGGTGCACAGCGAATCTTACAGTATGCCATTGTTTCAGTGTTACTTTGTGCGCTGGCAGCGATCTTATTGGGAATCATTATATCAGGCAGCATTTCCAAAGCACTCAACAGTGCCAACAGGGCGCTTAAGAAGACGGCAGATGGGGATCTGACAGGTCAGGTTGCAACAAAGCGCAAAGATGAATTCCGTGCATTGACTGCCAACATTGCTGAAATGATTAAGAGCATGAAGGGGCTGATTAAAAAGATGACCAATGTCAGCAGCTATGTGTCAAGTTCAGCGGAAGCGGTCCGTGGAAATTCGCAGGTATTGTTGGAAGTTGCAAACCAGATGAATGGCGCTGTTATGGATATCAATGGCGGAATCGTGCAGCAGACGATAGATACGGAGCAATGCGCAAGCCAGATGGAAGACCTTTCTAATAAGATTGAAGAGGTGCATAAGAGAGCGACACAGGTAAATGAACTTACAACTGAGGCAAGGAATGCGGTAAATGAAGGAATGGTCATCGTTAAGGATCTAGAGGAAAAGGTAGACAATTCGACAGAGATCACAAGAGAGATCATTGCAGAAATTGATGAACTGAGCAAGGAATCATCGGCAATCGGCAGCATTATTGAGACCATAAACGAAATTGCGGAGGAGACAAACTTACTTTCATTGAATGCTTCCATTGAAGCTGCAAGAGTTGGTGAGGCAGGAAGAGGATTTGCGGTGGTTTCTTCAGAAATTAGAAAG
Organism: Lachnospiraceae bacterium; assembly: GCA_029054245.1. Classification (GTDB taxonomy): domain Bacteria; phylum Bacillota; class Clostridia; order Lachnospirales; family Lachnospiraceae; genus Suilimivivens. Next base: position 27,683 of record JAIDFQ010000019.1, read on the forward strand.
CTGGCTGATCAGTCAGGGAACGCAGGTATGCAGATTGCTGAAATCATCAGCCATATTCAGGAGAGGATGGCAACGACTATTAAGACGGCGCAAAAAGCAGGCGATATCGTAGTGACACAGTCGGCAGCATTAGGAAGTACAATCAATGTATTTCATAATATCAATGAGCAGATACAGGAGCTGGGCGAGAATATCACCCATATTGTCTACAGCGTAAACGGAATTGAGGAGGCAAAAGAAGACACGATGGCGGCAATTGAGAGTATTTCTGCTACGTCTAATGAGACAGAAGCGGCGTCTTCTGAATTGGGCAACAGCAGCCAGAGGCTGATGAATGCGGCGCAGGAATTAAACGATGCTGTAATCAGACTGCAGGATGGCGCAGAAGATCTGGATAGTTCTGTAAAGATATTTAAAATCGAGTAAAGATGGAATCCTGTCATTAAATAGGGCTGCTGCAAAAGTAGACAATTGTTTACTGGAGCGGCGGCTCTTTTCGGGTAATTTTAAGTATGGATTTAGGGAGCGGATGGTATGGAAATGCTGCTAAAGATGAATTTGAAAAACGCGGTAGAGCGGGTATTGCATGTGCCGGGAAATTATACAGGCGGCATCTTGGAAATGACGCTGGTCATTGACTGTGCGCTGGATAAGGATTATGTGAAAACCATGGCATCAGATGTGGCGGGAACACTGCGCGCTCACAGTGATATTTTCCGAAATGTGAGATTAAATCTGTTATTTTGGGTGAGTGATGTGAAATTTGAAAATCATGTGATTCCTATTTCTTTTTTGCAGATGGGCAGTTGTTTTGAAGAATATTTGCCATCTGGGCAGGATAAAAGTCTGGATGTATTGACAGCCAAATTAAAGCTTCTCCATGCAAGATCCAAATTGATTATTGTTCTTGCGGGGAATGAATTGCAGATTCGGGACAGAGAGGAAGTAAAAAGAAATATGTATCCCTTTCTCGGCAAAAAGAGTCTTTTTCTGTGCAGGAATGATGCAGAACGAAAATGGAGAAGAGGAGATGAACTATAAAGGCATGCTTACAGTGAAATAGAAGGTGATTTTATGGCGGAAAATCTTGAATATTATAAGATATTTTATTATACTGCAAAGTATGGAAGTTTGACGGCAGCAGCGTCTGAGCTGTCTATTTCCCAGCCGGCAGTAAGCCAGGCGCTTAAGCAGTTGGAAAGTGCTTTGTCGGCAAAGTTATTTGTACGTGCATCGCGCGGCATCAGGCTGACTCAGGAGGGACAGGTTTTATATGAATATGTGAAGGAAGGTTATGAGCGGATTCAGGCGGGGGAAAGGAAGCTTGCCTCCATGCTGCAGCTTGATTATGGCGAGCTGAAAATCGGAGCCAGCGATATGACTCTAAAATACTACCTTCTTCCTTTTTTACAAAAATATCACGAGCAGTTCCCAGGAATCAAGGTGACGGTCATGAATGCACCTACCCCGGAAACTTTAAAATTATTACGGCAGGGAAAGATTGATTTCGGAGTGGTAAGTACCCCTTCCTGCAAGGAACCGGAATTTCATTTGATGCCGGTGCGGGAAATTGAGGATGTATTTGTGGCAGGACGAAAATTCATCCAGTACAAAAATCGTATGCTTGATTTTAGGGATCTGGAAAAACTTCCAATCATATCTCTTGAGGGGAATACCAGCACGAAAGCTTATATGGATACCTTCCTGAAACATAACGGTGTGGAGCTTCATCCGGAATTTGAACTGGCAACCAGCGATATGATTGTGCAGTTTGCGCTGCGCAGTTTGGGTGTGGGGAGCGTGGTGCGGGATTTTGCTGCTGAATATTTAGAGGATGGGAGATTGTTTGAATTTCGCTTTAATAAGATGATTCCCAGAAGGGAGATTTGTGTCGTGACGGATGCAGGAGGACTGCTGTCAAGAGCAGCAGAGGAACTTCTCAAAATGCTTCGCAGTGGTGGGAAGGTGGAATAAAATGTATAAAACGCTTTATGGAATGGAGGAAAAAATGATTCAGAATATTGTGTTTGATATTGGAAATGTGTTGGCGGGGTTTGCATGGCAGGATTATTACCGCAGCTTCGGTTTTTCGGAGGATATTTTTGAGAAGTTGGCGGATGCCACCGTCAGAAGTGATCTATGGAATGAGATGGACAGGGGAAAATTAAGCGACGATCAGCTTCTTGAAGGCTTTATCCAAAATGATCCGTCCATAGAAAAAGAAATCCGGGAAGTATTTAAGAATATTAAAGGCATTATACGGCGGTATGACTATGCAATTCCATGGATCAGGGAATTAAAGAGCAGGGGATACGGCATATATGTTATTTCCAATTTTGCGCGCAAGGCATATGAGGAATGCATAGAAGCGCTTGACTTTCTGGAAGAAACGGATGGCGGTATCTTGTCTTATCAGGTAAAGCTGATTAAGCCATCTCCTGAAATATATCAGCTTTTATGCAGTCGGTATGGACTGCAGGCGGAGGAATGTGTCTTTATTGATGATACGGTAAAAAATGTAGAGGCGGCAATCAAAGAAGGCATGAAAGGAATCACCTTCCATACGCTTGACCAAGTGAAAGAAGAACTTGAAAAACTACTTGCCTGTTAATTTGCCGTAGCACCAGATGAAGATCCATAAGAGGATTGGAAGACCGATGGTTGCCATCAGACAGGCGGCGAACAGCTCCTCTGAACCTGGGAAATCTAGAAGAGAGACTACCAGAGTGGCTACGTATAAAAGAACCAGCAGTATAATGCAGATGATAGCTGCGATTTGTTTGGGTTTGCGCTTCATAAATCAGCTCCTTTTAGAAAAATATTTATGTTTTATTATAACACAGAAGCTTGGTTCCTTTTATTAAGTTTCTGTTAGAAATTTAAAAATTTCCTGATAATAATTTTCCAAGATGGCGGCAGGACTGTTATAGATTTCATGTCTACTTCCGTCAAAAGCAATCAGCCTTGAGGAAGGCGTGTTTTTTACAAAGCGAAGAATGCCGGATGGCTCTACTACACCGTCGTAAAGGGAACGGAATACAAGAATGGGGACTGTGATCTTATCACAGTTTCTTTTTTGCGTTATAAAGCGACAGGCATTTAGGGAGCGATAAGCCCACCCATAGCTGGAACCGGAGTTCTGAAAGCAGGGGGAGGACTCTCTTTTTTCTTGATAATAATAGAAGCGTTCAGGGCAGGAGGAACCGCTTTTCTCAAAAGACCTTCCAGGGGAAAAGGCGTGCTGACCAGGGGCGTAATTTCCATCGCGGTGCAGGCAGATCATGATGCGCCCTAAAGCCATTGCCCATGGCACAGGAAATGGTTTCATGGAGAGGGCAAGCATGGGGGCGCTCAAAATTGCACGGGTAAAAGTTTCCGGATAAGTTTCAAGGTACAGAGCGCCAATCGCGCCGCCCATAGAATGAGCAAACAGATAAAGAGGCATGTCGTTCGTGTGAGGTTTTACGATGGTGTTTATAAAGGTGTGGAGATCCGTTACATAATTGTTGAAATCGGAAACATGAACCATGTTGGGATGTGGAGTTTCCCGGAAGGAACGACCATGACCGCGATGTTCTGCAATATATACTTCATATCCTGCCTGGGTGAAATAATAAATGACTTCTTTATATTTTTCGGCAGATTCGCAGTAACCATGGCTGATAACCACAGCGCCCACAGACAAAGCAGGGCGGTAGGCTTCATAGTAGAGAGAGCCTTCTGTATTTAACATAGAACTGTCCTCTGAAGGGAGGCAGCTGTTATTTATAGGAAGGTATCCATGTTGGCAGATGGACTGTAGATAAGGCAGAACCTTCTGATTCATGTTATTTTTAAATTGTTCGTCAGGGATGATTTTTATAGCTGGTGTAGAAGTGCTGTATTCATTCATATAAAAGAAAATCCTTGCATTATTTGAGTTTGACATGGGCTTTAATTGCATCAAAGCTTTCCCGGCTTAAATCATGCTCTATTCTGCAGGCATCCTGTGCTGCAATTTTTGCATCTACGCCTAGTGTAATCAGCCAATTGGTGAGAAATTCATGGCGTTCATAAATCATTTCAGCGATTTCTTTGCCGGAGGGGGTAAGATAAATGAACCCCTCTTTAGTGACGGTGATCAGTTCTTTTTCACGGAGATTCTTCATGGCAACACTGACACTGGACTTTTTGAAGCCCAGTTCTTCAGCAATATCCACGGAACGAACGACAGGATGCGATTTACCGAGGATTAATATAGCTTCCAGATAATTTTCAGAGGATTCGTTGGTGTGCATAATGACTCTCCTGTATAGATGCCTGATTGACCATTAATTTATAGTACATTGTACCATAAAAATGAAATAAAAAAAATATGAATTTTAATTCTGATTAATGCAGTAGCTTGGTTATCAGAAAAAAACAGAATAGAAGAAAGTCAAGTATCTGTAGCCGAGCGGCGGTTGTGGCATTGCAGCCATAAACATGAGATTGTTGAAATGTACTAAAAAACATAGTAAATTAGATACGTTTTTGTTGAATGTGCCCTTTTTCTGTGCTATAATCATCCATGTAGTAAATTGCATTTTTTCCAACGCAGAACGGCTGATGTTGATGAGCCGTCGGGAGGATGGAATTGGTTTTTGATTGTGTAAGGGGAGGGCAGTATGCAAAATAATAAACATGTTTCAATTGATAAGTTTCAGGAAGTGATCAATATCTTCAACCCTTGCATAGATGATTATCTTTACATTATGGACATCAAGAATGACTTTTATTATATATCGCCCAATGCGGTAGAACGTTTTGATTTGTCTGAAAATCAATTTTATCATGTAGTAGATCGTTTGAAAGAAATTGTATATCCTTCTGATTTTGATCTTTTGGTGCAGGATGTGGAACAGATTATTAATAAGGAAAAGGATTTTCATAACCTTCAATACCGTTGGCTGGATAAGAAGGGCGAGCCGCTATGGATCAACTGCAGGGGGATGGTGTTGAATGACGAAGACGGGGAACCGGAATTTCTCGTGGGATGTATCAATGAAATCGGCCGTAAGCAGAAGGCGGACAATGTAAGCGGTCTTTTAGGAGAATCTAGTCTGCGCAATGAATTGATGGTAGAGAACGATGAGCATCTGAGTGGTTTCCTGCTTCGTCTCGGTATAGATAATTTTAAGGAAATCAATGAAAACAGAGGAATGGATTACGGAGATATGGTTTTAAAGCGGACGGCAGAATGTATCCAGGAAGCCATTCTTCCAGGGCAGAAGTTATACAGAATCGTAGCGGATGAATTTGTGGTCATTGACTTAGAGGGACGCAGTGTAGACGATGCGCTGCAGCTTTACAAAAATATTCAGGGGAGAATAGACCACTTTATAGAAGAGAACTTGTATGAAGTGTTTTATACGATTTCTGCGGGAATATTAGATTTTGCCGCTGTTGAAGACCATTCTTACTATCACCTGATGCGGTATGTGGAATTTGCACTGAATGAGGCGAAGAATGGAGGCAGAAATAAGAGCTATGTATATGTTCAGACCGATTATGATTTGTTCCAACGCAAAAAGGATTTGATTCATATTATGCGGCAGGCAGTCAATCATGATTTTGAGGGGTTCGAGGCATATTTTCAACCTATTGTGGATATCAGCAGAAACCGCCTTTTCAGCGCAGAAACGCTGCTTCGATTCAAAACGCCAGAAACAGGAGTGATTGCGCCAAGTGAATTTATTCCGCTCCTGGAAGAAAGCAATTTGATCATTCCAGTGGGGAAGTGGGTGCTGTATAAGGCAATGGAGGCATGCAGCATCATCCAAAAAAAGATACCGGATTTTAGAATATCGGTGAATTTATCCTATATCCAAGTCTTAAAGAGCAATATATTGGAGGATATTTTAGCCGGAATTAAGAAGTATCAGCTGAAAGAAGGCAGTATTTTGATTGAGTTGACGGAAAGCGGTTTTTTGGAGTCGAATACCTTTTTCCTGAATTTTTGTGAGGGACTTAAGGAAAACGGCATCCCGCTGGCGCTGGATGATTTCGGGACGGGTTATTCTAACTTTCATTATCTGTATAATTTAAATCCAAGTACGATTAAGATCGATCGTTCCTTTACTTTGAAGGCACTTAGCAACTCCTACGAACGCAGCCTGCTTCAGCACATGATCGATATGACACACAGCATCGATTTAAAGCTTTGCGTTGAGGGTATAGAGACAAGGCAGGAATTAAATGATATATGTGAAATGGGACCGGATTACATACAGGGATTTTATTTCGGAAAGCCTTATCCGTTAGAACAGTTTATGACGGACTTTGTGGAGGATACAGAATCCATTCGGACGTAAATAAGAGGGCGGCTACACCAGAGAATGTGGTGTAGCCGTTTTTTTACATAAGGATGTCACGCGAAGCGTGGCATCCTTTGTTATGTATTTTTTGTCACGTCGCCAGTCGGTTCCGCTAAAAAAGCAGCTTTTTCTTCCTTATTGACAAAAAGTCAGTAAGCATTATAATAAAAATTAGCTGTAATCAGCTGTGAAAGAAGGACATAGAATGCCGAAAAGAATCAATGACACAAAATTACGAAAGCAGCAGATTCTAAAGTCTGCCCGAAAGGTCTTTTTGGAAAAGGGATTTCAGGGAGCTACGATAGATGATATCGCGAAAGAAGAAGGTGTTGTCCGGGGAACGATTTTATACCATTATAAAAGTAAGGAGCATCTCATGGAAGCAGTGTTAGAGGAAGAGGATGAGGCGTGGGCGCCATTTCTCGCTTCCCTCGTAACAAGGCATGAGATACCTGTTATGGAGCGTATTGATAGGATGTTTGCGCTGTGCGAGATGTATTTTGTCAACGAGAAGGCAGAGATCGATCAATATAAGGAAAACCCAGCAGAAACAAGGTTTCTGCTAGATCAGATGCGTCTTAAAAATTTTTATCGGCAGGCGGAAGGGCTGACCGCGCTTTTGGAAGAAGGAACAAAGGCAGGCGAATTTTCGCTTGAGAATCCCAGGATACAGGCGGCATCAGCTATGTTTGCCGTATTTGGAATAACGGGAACCGATATTTCACCGGAGGAGTTGAAGGCGGAATTGCAGATTATCAAAGAGCAGCTGCTCTCATCCTGCGGAAATGATAAATAAGTAAAAAGCGGCTAAAGAAAAGGAGAAGATGTATGAAACGAATGACAGCATGGCTGGTAGCAGTTTGCCTAATCGCAACGTGCATCCTTCCGGTTCGGGCAGCAGAAACGAGCGGAACGGATATTGTTGGAACAACACAGAATAATGCAGATTCAGACAGCCAGCAGAACGAAAAAAATCAAGAAATTAGGACCCAGGACGGGGCAAAAAGCGTTGCAAGTCCCAGCCAAAGTCCTTCTGATTGGAACCAGCCAAAGGAACCCCAGACAACATCCGAGGCAACGCCTTTGGCAACATCCGAGGCAACGCCTCTGGCAACACCTACGGCAGCGTCTGAGGCGACACCTCTGGCAACACCTACGGCAACATCCGAAGCAACGCCTCTGGCAGTACCTACGGCAACATCTGAGGCGATGCCTCTGGCAACACCTTCAGCAGCCCAGGCATCACCTACTGTGACACCTTTAGCAACGCCTTCGGCATCACCGCTGGCGACACCTTCGGCGCAGCCCTTTTCTATAGCGGATAGCAGCTGGAATGACAGGCAGGTTTCATCCGATGTGAAAGGCGGTATTGAGGTCATTTTGATGAATGCCCTTCCAATACATGAAAGCAGCAGGATTATTTTAACAGTTACGCTGGAAAATGAGGACAGTAAGGAAGTGGTGCTTGAACGCAATGCAGAGAAGCATCTGGTTTCATTTGATGATCTTCCATCAGGCACCTATCATTTGAAAATATATGAAAATGAAAGTAACCAGACAGGATTTGGCTTTCTTGCCTACGAACAGGATATTGAGGTAAAGGGAGATGTCAGGACGGCGGAGGTTTACACAGGTTTTGTGGAACTGGACGGCGTTGCGTATACAAAGGATGCACCACATCCAGGGGTCATGCTGATTGGAGATGTCAATCGGGATGGAAAGATTGACGAATCTGATAAGGATGCCATTATGGAAGCCATAAGCAGGGGAACAAATGGCGCTCTTACAGGAGATCCTGCGCAGAATCTCACTGATTTAAATAAAGATGGCAAAACAGATCTTGTGGATCTACAATATTATACCAACAGCAGGGCGAGAATAAACGAGGGCGCAGATACAGCTGCCTCCCTGTATAGCAGGGTATCCCCCGGTGCAGTACAGGTAAACGTCAATACAGGCAGTACAGAAATCATAGGAGATGCTGCGGAGATTCTAAAAGACAATGGCAGTTTAGTAAGGCTTAAGAGCATAGATGGATCAGACATTTCGGAAGCTTCACCGGTGGAAATTGGCTTTAACCTGATCAGTGGGGAGGAGCAGTCCCGACGCGTAGAACAGATAACAATTTCCATGGGAGAGAATTCTATTGAAAGTGGATTGCTTATGGTGGAGACGGAAGATCAGCCTGATCCGATGCCCTTAGAGATTAATAATGGCAGAGTAGAGGTAAACAGCCGTATGATGTCTGCCCGTGAGGAGGAGCAAAGCGGCGTATTGACAATCGACCTTGGAGGGCAGATTGCCGTTAAAAAGGTGACGCTGATCATTACAGGAATGAAATACGGTGGAAATCTGGCGGAAATCTCCAAGGTGGAATTTTTAAATGATATGGAAAGCCGGATTCCTGCGCCTACCATGAATATACCGGACGGACTGATCTTGACGGGGGCAAATAAGTCCTTTGAGGTGACATGGAACAGCCAGGTAAATATAACCGGTTACGAGGTGAAAATCAGCTATGAAGGACAAAGTGAGACAAGGCGCGCAGCGTCCAACCATCTGGAAGTGAAATCTTTTCAAGGCGGCAGGCTGAAAAATGGTGAAATTTATGAAGTAAGCGTGCAGTCTGTAAACGGCACCTGGGTCAGCGGCTTTTGTGCACCTTCCACGGTGAGCCCGGTAATCTCAGGCAAGCCGGATGCACCAGATAATCTGAAGGCAGTGGGAGGATACCGCCGTATTTCCTTAACATGGAAAAATATGGAGGATACGGATTCCTATAATGTTTATTATATGGCAGAAGGAGAAGATGTCTATAGTAAGATTACGGGCGTAACACAGAATCGCCATGTGATTTCCAATCTTAAGGATGAAACCAGATATGAAATTTATGTGACAGGTGTAAATGAATTGGGAGAAAGCAATCCATCTATTCATTCAGAGGCGCGGACGATTACTATCAAGCCGGCACAGATGCCTGCCTATAAGCTAATAAATGAATCCAATGGGACAGGGAAGGTGAGTGCACATATCGTAAGTGTCACTCATGGAAGAGGAGCCATGGAATCCAGTCCTTTGGATACAGACAAAAACAGTGCGCTTGGAACAGTGGATAAAGACGCGGCTTCATACTACCAGGTTCTGGACTGGGATGATGGGGCAAGTTATCCGGCTCCCACCAAGGGGCTTTTGTTTACTTTTGATGATTATTATGAGATGAATTATATTGCTTTTGCAGAAGTCGAAGATATCGGTTATTATAGCGGAGCGTATGTATATTATTATGATCAGGAGCATCCAGACGGGGTGAGCGCGCGGAATGTATCTCTTTTGCAGAGAACGGATGCAAACGGAAGAAAATATTATATGATTAAGCTGGCGCAGCCGATTCGGACAAACAAAGTAAGGCTTGGATTTACCAGAGGAAATAATCAGAGGGATATTGTTATTTCAGAAGTGAATTTTTATTATTATGACAGCCTTGAAAGTGATATCTTTGCATTGTATGCAGACGATCTTCATACCATGCTTAAGTCAGATGTGACAGAGGCGTCTATTGATGTCCTGCAAAAACGCCTGGATACGAAGGATGCCAAAAGCGGGGAGTATCATCCTGAAAGAGAGATGCTTCAGAGAGAGCTGGATAATGCCAGAGGTCTTTTGTCATCCGAGTTTCAAGATGTGGTGGAGATTCATGCAAAAATAACCGCGGCTAAAGACAGACATTTGGGATTTAGCGGTCTGAATGCATGGCAGCCTCTTGGCATCACCGCCTATGAGGGTGAGCAGATTGTGGTGTACGTAGGGCACAACCAGTTAAAGACTGGGTCGAACGCAGCGCTAAAACTAATTGCCACCCAGTATCATGCAGAGTCCGGCGCGTTTGCCACAGAGGTGGCTAGTTTGAAGGTGGGGCGGAATGAAATTACCATACCTGCCATCCAAAGCCTTGCATGTGAAGGCGGCGGAGCGCTTTATATTCAATATACCGGCAACAATGAAAATGACCAGTATGCAGTGCGGGTAAGCGGCGGCGCAAGGGAACCGGTGCTTGATCTTTACGGTGTCACAGATTCTGCAAAGAGGATGGAACGTATCACCTCTTATGTGAAGGAGCTGGAAGAGCATGTGGCGACACTGGAAGAAAAACACAGACAGATCCACGAAGGAACTGAAGAAGGAAATAAAGTGAACCGTAGTTACGATAAGCAGAATTGTATTCTGGGGGCAACAGATATTATGCTGGATCAGATGATGCTGTCTGTATCAGCAGAGCAGATTTTAGCAGGGCTTGGAAAGGGGACTGCTGAGGAGCGTGCACAGCGCCTAGATCAGTCGCTGCAGGCAATGGAGGAGATGATGGCGCTGTTTTATCAGCACAAGGGGCTAGGCAGCGGTTCATCTGTGCCGGCAACGGACCAGATACCGGCGCAGCATCTGAACATCCGCTATATGAGGATGTTTGCAGGGGCATTTATGTATGCCGCGGGAAATCATATCGGAATCGAATGGGGATCCGTCTCTGGCTTATCTTCGGCTGTGCCAGTACAGTCAGATGAAAATGGCAGATACATAAGCGGAAGATATTTTGGCTGGGGAATCAGCCATGAGATTGGGCACAATATTAATCAGGGAAGCTATGCCATTGCGGAGGTGACGAACAACTACTTTGCGCAATTGACGAAGTCAGAGGACAGCAATGATACGGTACGGTTCAGTTATGATAAGGTTTATGAAAAGGTGACGTCTAATACGGTCGGAAAACCTTCTAACGTATTTACCCATCTTGCTATGTACTGGCAGCTGCACCTCGCCTATGACAGAGGCTATAATTATAAGACCTATGACAGCTATGAGGAGCAGCAGGCAAATCTGTTCTACGCAAGAGTTGATTCTTATAGCAGAGATCCGTCCCGGGCAAGGGGGAACTTAAGGCTGGACGGCGGCAGTGACCAAAATATCATGCGCCTTGCCTGTGCGGCAGCTGAGAAGGATTTGACGGAGTTTTTCATACGCTGGGGGCTTGTGCCTGACGAATCAACAATCAGCTATGCTAGTCAGTTTGAAAAGGAAGAAAGAGCCCTGTATTATCTCACAGATGATGCAAGAGTTTATGAGATCGAGCACGGCGTTGTCGGATCCTTAAAAGGAAAAGATGTGATAAGTTCCGAAAGCACAGTAAAGGCAGACAGCAAAATACCAAATGAAGTGACGGTTTCCATTCAGAGTACAGCCAGTCCGGAGGTGGTATTGGGATATGAAATTGCCAGATATCACTATGAAGACGGCATGCCGGTGCGTCAGGTCATTGGATTTACCACGGGGACGACTTATGTGGATCATATCTCCACAATTAACAATAGAGTCATGACGTATGAAGTCACAGCGGTGGATCAATTTGGCTATCGCTCCAACACCGCAAAGATTGGTGATGTAAGGATTTCTCATGATGGCAGTCAGGATAAGTCCATGTGGACCGTGACAACGAATATGCTATCTGTCAGTGATGTACAAGGTGAGGCAGCAGAAGATGATCCCTGTGCGCCTGTTCCTACTCCAGGTGTCTATAAAGTGATTGACAATGATTATAGGAGTGACTATGAAGGGCTTACGCCAGGCAGCGAGGCATTTATCCTGATTCAGATGAATCAGGTGATTGAAGTGTGCGGATTAAAATATACCGTTAAGTCGGGAACGCCAATCGGTAATTATGTAATTGAGGTGAGCACGGATGGCAGCACTTGGACCACGGTAAAGACAGGAAGTTTTGAAAATACGACCGGAAGTCAGACCGTTTATTTTGAAAATGCCCAAAAAGATCCGTGGGTATGTACTTATGATGCAGCTTACTTAAGAATAAAGGCGACGGGACAAACTGGAATGTGTGTTGCAGAACTTGATCTACTAGGACCTTCCGGGGACAGTATTTCCTTTGGCGTAAAGGCGGACAGTACACAGGCAGCAGTGGGGATTCTGAATGCAGATTATACCTATGAGCAGGGAAAGACGATTCCCAAAGATTCTTTGATCTTTACCGGAAGTTATAAAGGCAATCCTGCCTATAATGTAGTAGTTATCTATGATGAAAATGGAAATATTGTAGGGGGCGTAGATGAAGATAATGTGCTCAAAGCAGAACAGATTATTCTTGCCAAGGTGCCTGAAAACGGATTGCTGGGTGAAGTGAGTGACGGAATCTGGATTTACTGGATCGAGCCGGATAAAATTCCGAATGATCTGAAAGGAAAAAATGTGCGTGCACAGTTGTACCGTGTAGATCAGGCGCTGACCAATGAGGGACAAAGGCTTGTAAGCGATACGCTGCCCCTGCGCATTCCGTATACGCTGGAACATATTACAATAAGTAAATAGCACAGAGGAAAGAGCATATAAGCAAATGGCAGGTGATGGAATTGAAACGGATTCAGAAGAAATTATATATGGGACTGGCTGTACTGGGCTTGCTTGTTCCGTCGCAGGTGTATGCGGCGGGACAGGACCGGGTAGACTTAAGCCAGGACGAGTCTGATGTAGGTGTTTCGCTGGAAATGAGCAATGCGGTGGAAGAAAAAATAACTGCTGTTTCTGTCTCGCTTGAAATCAAGACGCAGGGGCAGGAACAGATTATAGTGGATTTTCAGTTTTCTCCGGAATTAAATGGAACGGAACATGGCTATGTGTACAATGAGGAAACGGGAAGACTGGATATTTATGCATCTTCTACTAAATGTCTGTTTGAGGAGGAACGGCTTAATCTGGGAAAGGTTCAGATTCTGCCGGCAGATTCCAAGAAGACAGTTTCAGCAGATATCAGTTATTGTCAGGATTCCTTTCAGACAGCAAATGGATCTTATGGAGACAAGACACCGGTTGTGGAGGGGGAAGTCGCATCTGTGAATATACAGATTGGCAATGGAACAAAGCCCCCTCCTCCTGACGCAGATACGCCGGGAGAAAATATCGGTACAGATCCGGGAATTAATACTGGCGGCAATCTGGGAAATACCGATACGAAACCGGGAGGAAGTACGGGCGAAGATTCCGGGAAAGATAACCGGAATGATGGACTGTATGATGAGACGACGCAGTTTGTAAACGATCCAGCAAATGCGCAGGTGATTTCCACAGAAATTGTTAAAAGCGACGCTGCAGGAACGAAGTTGGTGGATTTGACGACAAAAGTACCCACTGGTATAAAAACCGGTGCCGGTTCAGCAGCAGGGCAGGTAAAGACAAGAGGAAATGTATCTGTGGTAGCGCCAAAGGACGGGCCGTCCAGCATTTTTATTTCTAAAGAGGAAAATGAATTTCTGACGGGAAGCCAGCCGGGGAATCTTTTGGGTGAGATGTCAGGAGATGGCCTTGCAAAAGATGAAAATATGGAGGAGATTGTGCTGGATCAGGAAAACGGCGGTGCGGTGGATACGCAAAGGAATAAGAGGAAAAATCTGCTGATCATCGTGGGTGTAGTTTTAGCGGCAGGTCTTATTGCAGGAGGAGCCATTTTTTTCTTTGTGAGAGATAAGGGTACAGAACCAGCAAGAAGGAAGAGAAAGAAGAAAAAGAAGCATAGGGCGAGAAGAAAGCATATAGATGGAAGGAGAAGAAAGAGACCTGTGCGCAGATGATAGGAGAATCATGATGGAAGTGTGGAAGATATAATTTTTTAAGAAAAACGTTTTTTCTCGGGAAATGTGAGAGAAAAAGACGTTTTATATATATCATAAATAACGTGTTTAAAACCAAAATTAGCAGGGCGGAAAATAGAACGCATATGGTATAATAAGTACGATTGTATCAAATTTCACAGAAGGAATGATGTTTATGAGGATAGCAGTCTGTGGTGACTGCATGGAGGACACATTGTCCCTAAAGAAATTCATGAGAGGACATGAGGTCAGGGGATATTTTGACAATAAACAATTGGGACGAATTAAGGCGGCGAATGGAGAAATGCGGAAATGACTGAGGTTAAGTTTTATGAAAATATGAAGGATGAACTGCTTAAATTTGCTGTGATAATATCCAAAACACAGAATAAATATGTCTTTTGTAAACACAAGGAGAGAGATACATGGGAAGTTCCCGGAGGTCATCGGGAGCATGGGGAAAATATTATAGATACGGCAAAGCGAGAATTGTATGAGGAAACAGGCGCTTTGGAATTTGATATAGAGCCTATCTGTGTCTATTCTGTTACAGCATCAGATAATTTTGATGGCAAGGAAACTTTCGGAATGTTATTCTTTGCCGATATAAAACATTTTGAAGCAGAGTTACATAGTGAAATTGAAAAAATTGCAATAATGGACAAAGTGCCGGAAAGATGGACATATCCAGATATTCAACCTCATTTGATGAAGGAAGCAAAAAAGCGAGGATTTCTATAAAATGAAAGGAACTTACTGAGAGAACAGGAATCAAGCAGGATAAGAATTATCAAATCAGAGTAATCTTCCCGATGCAGAGAGTATAGCGGCAGTTTATCGTGACATTTATGAGGAAGCGGTAGATGAAAAGAAAAATGTAAAGCTGGCAATTATAGTGATTGAGATTTGTCTTCAGTATGTATCGAATCAGAAGATTCCTTTGGATGATGATTGTGATATTTTGAAGCCTTGTATGTTTGAAGATATTTACCGGATATATACCGGAGTAAATTTAAAGACGGAAGACGGGAGAATACCTGCGGACACATATGAATTGGCAACACCCCAAAATCCCTAAAAAAAGCACCAAACGCCCGCTTCGCAAACGGGCTTATTGAATCAAACATAGCGGAAGCCCCTGAAAATGCGGCTTTGGCATTCCCAGAGGCTTCCTTAGGGGAGGATATATCCTCCTGGGAGGATAAGTATGCTGGAATGAATTCCTAGAAACCTGATAAACAGGGCATTTGCGCGTCCTCTAAAGGTGTTGGCAACACTTGGCAACAGTTTTTTTGCAGGTGTGGGAGAGGTTAAGTTTTTGATATGTTGAGGATTAAAAAACTGAATATGGAATAGCGTACCGGAGTGGATGAAGTGAATAGGAATAGCAATTCTTTGGTGGTATGTGATGGGATATCCCATGTGCTGGTGGTAGTGCATGGGGTATTTTTAATAAGGCGTAAAGATATAACTAGCGTGAGGATACTTTGTTGACAATATGGCATATTTGCCATATGCTAAATGTAGAAAATAAATTGGAGATTACAATGGATAAATTTGAAGTGGAATTTTATACTAAAGATAACAGTGAAAAACCGGCTAAAGATTTTATCCTTGGTCTGGATGTTAAAATGCGAGCAAAAGTATTGGGGATAATTAATGTACTGGAGGAAAAAGGAAACCAGTTGCGAGAGCCATACAGTAAGCATTTAGATGACGGAATATTTGAAATTCGTGGAAAAGTGGGGACAGATATAACAAGGGTTCTTTATTTTTTCTATTATGGGAAAAAGATTGTAATAACAAATGGATTTATCTAAGAAAACACAGGAAACGCCAAAGCGGGAAATAAAGTTGGAAAAGTCATATCGTAAAGATTATTTGGAAAGGGTGAAAAATAATGAGTGAATTTCAGGAATTTCTAAATGAACAATTTCAGGATGATGAGTTTAGAAAAGAGTGGGAAGATATTCAGCCGGAAATGGATGTGATCCGGGCAATGGTAGATGCAAGGATATCACAAAATCTTACTCAAAAGGAACTTGCTGAAAGGACAGGAATTAATCAGGCAGATATAAGCAAGCTGGAAAACGGAACAAGGAATCCATCGCTCAAGTTATTAAAGCGTTTGGCGGATGGAATGGGGATGACCTTAAAATTGGAATTCATTCCTAAAAATTCAGTGAAGAATTAAGCATGTATAGCTATACACGAAGGTGTTTCATGCGGTATTTATTAAGCGGTAAAATATAAAAAGGATGGAAAGATATGTTACTTCACAGACATAGTATGGAAATTGAAAATCAGAAAATGCAAATAATCCGTTTGTTAGAAATGGCTAATATGGGAAATTATCATGTTTCCTGCGAAGCCGACTGTATTGGAGAAAGAGATATTATATTTGAACATAGTGGGGTGGCATGTAAGATGCTTGCGTTATTAAAAAGCTCCATATCTCCAGAAAACGTTTATCAAATGGAATATTTGGATGAGGCATACTGCAAGTTTAAACAAGAGACGCCTGTATTATTTTCAAAACAGGAATTATTTGATGAGGGATGGCTGATTGCATGCGGAGAAGAATGGCTCTTTAATATTTCGTACCAACATTTCTATGAAAGAATAGAACGTTTGTCATCTGAAAAAGAAACCCAAATCCTTTCTTTTTTGAAAGAATTGTCAAAGATTCCTTATCGCTCCCAGATATGGTTACGTGTATCAGATCAGATAGTATGTGAAGAATTGGAAGGTGTTTTAGCAATCATAGATGGTATGGTTTACTTAGATCCACATGGGAAATATTGGTTACAGTACGGAAGTGCTATCTTTGGCAAATGGTGGGATGAAATTATTGAAACGGGAATTCCAGAAACGGTTGAAATGTACCAGCAGATAGAACATTGGTTTTCATGTTGGGAGTTTTTTCAACGATGTTGGGAACCAGATTGTTATTGCGAACATGTCGAAGAATTATTTGAGATATGCTTAAAAAAACTGGAGGTAGAATTAGAAAATACTTCTTGGGAATTGGTGGAGAAAATTTTCAGAAGAAGATTATATTTAGAACATAATTTAGAAGGAAATAGGCAATATACAGATTTTTTGCAGGATTATCCGGAAACCTTGATTGCGCGCATATTGTATGTGAATGAAAATATAAATTATAACCTTTCAGAACCATTGGAAAGGTTAAAACGGCTTTATTATCTGTGTCTACATCAATATAAGAATGTGAATAAAGAGTATCAAATTCGATTTCTTAAATGTATGCAAAATCCATGGTTATACGTAAATTTTTCCACATTTGCCGCTAAAATAGAAAATGTTGAATTCCTTATAGATTGCCTTGGGTGTCCAAAACTGTACGTGGTTGCGGCAGATGTTATATGGGAAATGAACTATGACATAATGACAAAAATTCCATCTATTGGGGAAAAAATTCTGGAAGAATTAAACCAGAATATGTTCGAAATAATAGATTATGGATTGGGAGGAGAAAATCAGGAAGAATGGCTTTCAGTAGTGAAAGACATAATCTGGTATTTAAATGAGAAAAGTAATTGGTATTGTAAAAATACGTATATGAGTAAAACCGGTATTCAAAAATATATGCAGCTCATCCATAACGATTACATTAAATGGTATGAAAAAAATATTTCACATAAAAATTTGTTACATGATAAAGTTTTAGAATATTTTTATGCTGAATTTGAAAATAGTAGTGAAAGAGATATAGTTAAATCATTTGCGCGATATACTATTTTACTAGGGAGGCAATGCAAAGAAGAAAGAAACTGGCAGCTTTTTGAAACATTACTAAAATTTTTAGAACGGGTACAGACAGAAGATACGCTTATTTCTGTACTTCCATGGTCTTTTTGGCAAGAGAAAATCTGGATCTTTATGATGAAGGGAGTGGCTGAAAACCCAAAAGAAACAACTAGATTTTTAAAGTTGTTGAAGCCAGAATTTTATAGAGAACATGTGGATATGCAAAAAAAAGAAAACTCTGCTTTGTCAAGAATTGGTATGGCTGCTATGATTCAGATTTACCTAATGACAATACTTCTTATGGAAGGGAGAGTAGAAACAGGGGAAAAAAACAGAAGCGAGATAGAAAAAGCTTTTGTGGAATGTATCTTAGGGGTTCAGATAGAACAATGTGATTTGTTGGATCCCGAATTCGTTCGTATTTTAGAGGCAGAAGTTGTGATACATAGGTGTATGGAGATCATACCTATGTTAAATGTCCAAAATCAAACAACGATTATGAACGAAATGGTTAAAAAGTCGCCAGAAAAGTTGATATTTTTGTTACGGTATGTTCAGAATCCTAATATTCGTCAAAAATGGATTCAAATATTAGTGCAACGAATAGAGGAAGATTTTTCAGAGAACCTCTTTTATATTCCTACCTATATGCAGATAATTGACTATCTAATGGAAATATGTTTTCAGGGTGAGGATAAAGAACAGAAATTGGTACTGAAAGCCGATGAGTTATTGAAACAGTTCCAGCAGAAAATAGAAAAGAAAGGGTTACGGATAGAAAAACAATATGCATCTTGGATTCAGTCTGCAAAATTTCGGCTGAAGTTGTTGATGGGAGAGGAGCAGGATATTTTATCTGATGAGAAGAATCCTTCATCAATATTTTATAAAGCACTTATATATCTTAATAAGGATGATTTGGAAAGCCTAAAGAATGCAGAACAATTATATTATACTTGTATCAGCCATAAGAAAACAAATGCAAACAGTGCGTCATATATTAACTATTTTGTGGCATGCGTTAGAATTTGTACTCATACAGATATTTCAGAAGCGGAAAAGAGTAAATACATACAAAAAGCAGAAAATTTGGCAAAAGAAATACGTAATAGAGATGTTCTATTGATTCAGGATCAAAAAGTTTTGTTTATAAATGAAATGCATTTATATATTATGTTGAATGACCACTTGAAATTTTGGATATCTGCTTCAAGGCTCCCAGCGGAACTGAAATATGATTTTTCATGTGCAAAGTTTGTTATACAGATGCTTATTTCAGAAAATAAATCTAAAAGGGCAGAGGAATATATTAATGAACTTATTTTGCGTTACGGAGAAACGAATGAAATACTACAGCTTCAACGAGAATTAGAAGAGGCGGTTGTTTCTTTGGAACGAAATACACCAACAGCACGATATAATGAGTTACCAGAGATTGAAAAATATAGATACGCTTTGAATTGTCTTAAAAATCTATCAGAGATGGAAAGTGCGCTCGTGAGATTGAATAAGGATAATTTGGAAAATCCGGCAGAGGCAAATTTATTGGAATTTGTGTTAAATGCAGTACAGCAGATGGAGCAATATAGTGACTATCTGATATGTAATTCAGAAACGCGAAATGAAGACACTTATAATAAATTTGTGCAGATTTTGTTCAATCAACGCGGTAAGGATATTTGGGATTATTATCTTAAGGATCAGACTTTTGAAGGCACAGCAAATGATAAATTGAAGAGTGGTTTTCAGAGCGTTGGGAGGATAGATTTATTGATATGTCATAAGAATGATTCGATAGGTATTATAGAGACAATAAAGTTAAAAAATGCAGACTATAAAAATATACAGAAACATATACGGAAAATTTTTGGGTATAATTCTGCAAATGTTCCAACAGCGTTTTTTCTAATTTTGGCGGACATGTCAAAGCCGGGAAAGTTCTGGGAAAAATATGAGAATATTATTTTACCCAGAATGATTGAAGAGACCAAAGGCAATGATTGGCATATTACAGAAAAAAAAACTCAGAGAGATATTGAACTGATTAAACATAGCATAGTACGTAAGCCAATGTATCTATGCATGACATGTCATGCTTGCGACAGTACGAATCAAACTCTGCATTTATACCATATAATGGTAGATATTCAAAAAGCTGCGGCTAAAAAAGAAGCTGTTGATGCACGAAAAAGTTAATTAATTTGTATTAGGGTGAAGCATGCAAGGTATGATTCTAATAATTCCGATAAAATGTGCATTTCCTTAACAAGTAAATCTAAGCAATTAGAGAAGGTAGAGATATATTATCAGAGTATGCTGGACAGAAGTCTGAGAAACCCGATAAACTGGATATTTGCACGTCCTTTAATGGTGTTGGAAACATTTAGCAATAGTTTTTTGTAGATGTGTAAAAGGTTAGGTTTTTGCTTGGCTGAGGATTAAAAATCGAATATAGAATAGCGTATCGGAGTGAATGAAGTGGGTAGGAACAGCAATTCTCTGGCGGTATGTGATGAGATATCTCATGTGCTGATGGTGGTGCATGGAGTATCTTTATGAGATGAAATTCTTATGAATGGAGAATGAAAAATGCATGAAAATGATTTTGCATAAGATAAAATAATTAGGTTGGATTTATCCTAAAACGTAGTATGTACTATCATTACAGACAAAAAGAAGAGTGTGTATGTATATTGATTTAAAGAATCTGGTGTCTATTTCAGAAGCAAACCCCAATTTTTCAGAGATAGCAAGAATGGTGGATGAGAATGGTGCTGCTGTGATACTAAAGAATAATTCACCCTGATATGTTTTGATTGGTTACAGCAAGTTGCATGAAGATTCGGACGCAGATAATGAAGCATTGGAAGTTGTTGCAACTCGCATATTGCAAAAGAATAAGAAGGTGTTTGAAGAATTAGCAAAATGATAGCTTTGTTTATGAATGTGATATCTTGTACTCTGTTATATTGGTTTAGAGAGTGTGAGATGTGATATTCTCTTACTGATGTATGGTAGGTTATTCAACAATGAGTATTATGGTGTTGTAAAAGAAAATAGAAAGTGTTATATGGTTTGCTATTGGAGCTGAAAGTTGCATGAATACCCCTTTTTTTGTTATAGTAATGTTGTGCTTTTTAGTTGGTAAAAGCTTATGATGAATATAGAAGTGTATATGGAGATAAACTATGAATATAAATGATGCACGATTAGATAAATTAATAAATTTTATAGAGACATATCGTAGAAGATTAGTTAGTAACAATGGAAAGCATGGTGGTGTAGAGTATATTGCTACTGGTAACGAAAATGAAAAAATAAAAGCCCCATGTTGCCATATAATAGAAGCGAGACGAGGATGTGGTAAAACAACATTCATTAGCAAAGCTTTATTTGAGGAAGAAAATGTTTTGCAAGTATATATTGATTGTCAGAAATATAACGGTATACAGGCTGATACTGTTATATTGCAAATATGTAGTGATATTTTAGAAGAAATGAATCAGTTCTTGAATCAGGAGGAGATTCAGAAATATAAAGATATATATATAAATAAGACAAAAGGAGTTTTTGGATTTATAAGAAAGAAATTTAAAAAAGTTGATTCGGATATTGTAGCTGATTATGGAAATTATATTTCTATAAAAAAATCTGTTGAAATGTTAAAGAATACGATTAAGGATATTTTGGCGCGACCAGAAGAACAAAAATTTGACTATAAGGATAGCAGAGATAATACCAATGCAAAAACGCAGAAGAGTAGTAGAAATGTTCATAAGAAAATTTTCGTAGAGGGCAGCGCAGATGGCAGTTTTCCAGTGTCTGAATTACTTGTTAAGATTCAATCGGTTACCAGTTACCAAAACGTAAAAGAAAATATATATGAAGAGATTGATGAAAGTAAAAATATCAAGAGAATAGACACTAATTATAGTAAGACTGTAAAAAGAACAGAACTTATCGATGAATTAAAAATATGCTTTGCGAAATTATATGATTTTGTTAAAGAAAAATATGGTGAAAGAATTGTATTGTTTTTAGATGATTTTTATCAAATAGAATTTGACTATCAACCTAGAATTTTGCAATATTTTCATGGTATATATAAGGAGAGTGGAGGTGCATTTTGCTTTAAGGCTGTTGCAATTCCGAATTCTGTAAAAATTAATTATGATGGACAAAGGCTATTTAGCAAGAAAGATGATTTTCCAACGATTGTTCTGAATTACGATCTTATAGATATGGATAATTTAGTTATTAAATTAGTAAAAATACTTATTTCAATAGAAAAGAATATAGGATTGTCTGATAACGATATTTATTCTTTATTTACTAGTGGTACATTATATTATCTTGTGATGGCTTCTGGAGGAATACCACGAGATTTTATGGCATTATTTTCAAATACATTAATACATGCTAGAGATAGAAGGAATGAGCAAATAACAAAAAATGATTTATATGCAATAATTTCAGAGTTAAAGAAGGAAAAAGAAAGTGATCGAGAAGTTGATTTGATAGGATTTACAAATCAGGCAATAGATGATGCATTGGATTGGTTGGAAGATTGGGTAAAAGATTCTAAGATAAATGTAATGCTTTACCCAGTAGTTTCTTACAAAAAACATGAAAAAATACTAAAAGCTTTGGTAAACTTAAGATATATACATATTATTAATGAACATGTAACTCCAGAAGGGAAAAACTTTGAAGCTGTTGGCATTTTGCTGGATATGACATTGTATGCGACAAGTGGTAGGTTACCTAATTACTTTAATATGTGTGAATTTTGGGTCAAGGATCGACATTCAAGTAAGCTTAGACAAGCTAAAATAGGTAGTTTTTCGGATGAATTTGTTAACGGTCTGGAAAGAATATAATAATTAAGAGAAGTACCTGTAAATTAAATGCTCTTACAGATTATTGAATTAACAAGGTTTGGAGTAGAGTTCTGGACGGAACTGGACAAAATCAAAAATCTATATGGAATATATTGCAGCTGGAACTGGCCGGAGTCTGCTTCTTTATTATGAAGATAAAAGCCAGAAATATCAAGAGGTATAGTAATAATGTGATGGAAAGGTGATGTTAGACAGGGGGATTTTTAACAGTATTGATGCTGCTAATGTAGCATCGAGACACCATTAGAAAGCAGTATAACAGCGGCAAACTGCTTTGTATATTAAATTGAATAGAGATAAGCCAAAGGGCATTTCATCTTGTGCTGGATGGATGTCCTTTTTCATGCAGATTTTTAGGAGGAAGGGAACGCATGGAACGTAAGCGTCAAATATTCCTGCGGATTTCCTGATCCTCAAGTTTCCCCTATAATTGTAGTGGATAGATATTTAGA
>JAIDFQ010000002.1 GCA_029054245.1 Lachnospiraceae bacterium
GTAAGCGCCAAATAAGAACGTGTAGAGAAATCTTCTGTATTTTCCTGTAAACTTAGGGTTAGAGTTTTTAGTGTCCACTCCCAAAACTCTAAATCTAAGAAAAAGGAGCGATCCCATGGATATTTCATCTTTAACTCCTGATAAGCAGGTGAAACTTCAATACTGGCTGGATGTCATCCGGCAATGCAGGGCCTCTGGACTGACAAACCAGGCATGGTGCGAACAGAATCAGATTTCTTTAAAAAGTTATTATTACTGGATTGCCAAAATACGCAGGCTTGCTCTTGAAGAACTTCCCCGAAAGCGTAACGGCATTCATTCACAGCCTGACCGGAATACGATCCTTTTACCGGAAGCATCTTCCGGGTTTACAGAAGTCTCTCTTCCTGACAAGCAGGCTCCCCATTCCTCTCTGGCAGCAGTCCTGCAGCTTGGAGATATGCGGATCGAAATTTTTGAAGATACATCCAGTGAATCACTGGCAAAGATTTTGAAAGCAGTGCAGTCATGTTAGGAGATATCTCCCATGTGGAAAACATCTATATCCGTACCGGGTACACGGATATGAGGAAACAGCTTAATGGGCTGGTGGATATCATCCAGTACAGTTTCAAACTTGATCCATACAGTAATTCCCTGTTCCTGTTCTGCGGCAGACGGGCAGACCGGATCAAGGCAGTCCACTATGAAGGAGACGGATTCTGCCTTTTGTACAAACGGTATGAAAGCGGACGGCTAAAGTGGCCCAGAACCGGTGAAGAGGCAAAACAGATATCGGCACAGCAGCTCCGCTGGCTTCTGGAAGGATTGAATCCGGAACAGCCAAAGGCAGTTCAAAAATGGTACCCAAAACATCCGCAGAATCTCTGAAATTCCGCAGAAACACTGGGAAATCCTGCGTTTTCATGGTATAATAAAACCATCAAAATGCAGGAGGCAGAGGATTTGTCAGACAGGGAACAGCAGTACCAAAACCAGATCAGAGAACTGGAACAGCAGATCCGGCTCCTGAAGGAGCAGGTTGATTTCCTGACCCGTAAACTTTATGGAACAAAGTCTGAAAAGACATCCGTCCTTGATATTGAGGGACAGATGTCTCTTTTTAATGAGACGGAATATTTTGCAGACCCCAATGCAAAAGAACCAGAACTGGTTGAAGTTGAAAAACATCTCCGCAAAAGAAAATATGCCGGCCAGCGCGAAGAACTGGTCAGAGACCTTCCACACAGCAAAGTACTTCACACCATAGATGAAAGCGAACAGGTCTGCGAAAAATGCGGAAGCTCCATGGTAAAGGTTGGAGAAGAATTCGTCCGTACCGAAGTACAGTTTATCCCTGCCAGCTTAAAAGTCATTGACCATTACCGGGAAACTTATGAGTGCAGATCCTGCCGGAAACAGGGAACACCCTATATGGAAAAAGCGCCGGTTCCATATCCGCCGGTCTTACATTCCCTTGCATCCGCATCCACGATCACATGGCTGATCCACCAGAAGTTTGAACTGGGCATCCCATTATACCGCCAGGAAAAAGAATGGGAAGCCCTGGGACTGAAGCTGGGCAGGGCGACCATGTCAAACTGGCTTCTGGCCGTCTTCCGGGACTGGCTTTCACATGTGGTCCGCCGCCTGAAGCAGGAACTGCTGAAACAGGATCACCTGCATATCGATGAGACCCATGTACAGGTGCTGAAAGAACCGGGTAGAAAAAATACATCGGATTCTTACATGTGGGTTTACTGCAGCATTAAAGATGCAGAAACTCCCATCCGGTATTTCGAGTATCAGCCGGGACGGAGTGGGAAATATCCGGAAGCATTTCTGGACGGGTATAACGGCTGCATCCATACGGATGCTTATTCCGGATACAATGGAATCCCGGGTGTAAAAAGATGTCTTTGTTATACCCATCTGCGCCGGGCCTTTGTGGATGCGCTTCCTAAGGAAGTCCATACCCCTGAAGCATCAAAACCTGCGGAAGCGGTCCTTCGGCTGAACCAGTTGTTTGATATAGAAGCAGAACTGGAGGAACTGCTGCCCGATCAAAAGAAAAAAGAACGTCTCATCCGTGAGAAGCCTCTTCTCGAGGATTTTTGGTCATGGGTTGAAAAAAATGCCGTCTCAGAACTTCCAAAATCCAAACTGTCCAAAGCATTTGGTTACGCATTGAATCACCGTCAGGAATTTTTTAATTATCTGGAAGACGGGCATTGTTCCATCAGCAACTCACTTGCTGAGAACTGCATCCGTCCATTTGTGATCGGAAGAAAGAACTGGCTGTTTGCAGGCAGCCCGAAAGGAGCAGTCGCAAGTGCCGGAATCTATACATTGGTAGAAACAGCCAAAGCAAATGGTCTTGTGCCAATGAAGTATCTAAAATATATCCTGTCAGATATGCCGGGGAGTACATTTCTTGAAAATCCGGAATATCTGGATGACTATCTGCCATGGGATCCCATGGTACAGGAACGATGCCGATAAGATAACCACTGCCCCTTTAGTATAAGCGGCTGGTGGTTATTTTTCTATCCACTATCTTATTTGACGCTTAC
>JAIDFQ010000020.1 GCA_029054245.1 Lachnospiraceae bacterium
AGCCAAAAATACAGGCAATATACAGACGAGGACATTGAATGGATAAAAATGATACAGTGTATGCGTATGGCAAATATCCCCATTCATTCCATCAAGGATTATGTTTCACTGTTAATACAGGGCGGGGAAACCCTTGAACAGCGTTTAGTTATGGTGCAAAATCATATGGAGGATATTAAAAAACAAATAACTCATCTGCAAAACGCATTTGACTTGACACAAAAAAAGTTATCATTCTATGAAAAACTTTTAGCGAGTTCTTCCTATAAAGAAATGTCATACAGCGAAGAATGGAAGTTATTTAATCATGGAGAAAATTAAAAAGGAACAACAGGAGGAAATAGGAAATGCCTTATATCACAGTAGAAAGCGGCGTTTTATCAGATACGCAAAAAGAGGAATTGATAAAGCAATTAACAGCAATATCTTCTGAAATCATGAAAATACCACAGGAATTTTTTGTAACAACCATAAAGGAATTGCCGGACAAAAACTTTGGCATTGGCGGAAAAGTCATTGATAAGGTAAAAGCAGAATATATACTGACCCATAGTAAACAGATGTAGGCTATTTTAAGCACAGGTGGAGAAAAGAAATGGAAAATGTTTTAATCACAGGAACAACAAGCGGAATTGGAAAAGCGTTTGCCGAAAAATTTGCCAGTATGGGAAATAACATTATACTTGTATCAAGAGATATTCAAAAGTTGAAACAACAACAGTTATATTTACAGAATCAGTATCATGTGACCGTAAATTTTATTGCGGGACTATCCCAAAGTTTGTGTAAACCTCCAAACTGATGTAAGATAAGATTACTCAGTTTGGAGGTTTTATTATGGCAGGAAAAAATGAAAGTCCACAAAAGCAGCAATGAGGGAAATGATGCGCAGTTATCTCAAAGAGAATAACATCAACATTAAGGATGGGACAGATGTAAATGCCGTCATGCGTGATATGATGTCTGTAATTCTGGAAGATGTACTGGATCAAGAACTGGATGAGGAACTTGGCTATTCAAAGTATGATTACCGAAACAAGGACACCAACAACAGCCGTAACGGCCACTCCCAGAAGACCTTGCACACCAGCTATGGGGATATGGATGTCGCAATCCCGCGTGACCGCAACGGTGAGTATGAGCCGCAGCTTATCAAAAAATACCAGAATACCGTGACACAGGACATGGAGGAAAAAATCCTTTCCATGTACGCAAAAGGAATGACAACCAGCGATATTGAATCCCACATGAAAGAACTCTATGACATGGATATTTCTGACAGTACCATTAGCCGTATTACGGACAAAATACTTCCCGTAGTCAGAGAATGGCAGGAACGCCCGCTGGAAGAAGTCTATGCGGTTATGTTCATGGATGCCATCCATTACCATGTCCGCAGCGAGGGGCGTATCGTAAAGCGTGCTGTCTATATTGCATTAGGCATTGACATGAATGGGAAGAAAGACGTCTTGGGGATGTATGTCGGAGAAAATGAAAGCGCCAAGTTCTGGCTCTCCATCATGAACGGCTTAAAGAACCGGGGCGTAGAGGACATCCTGATTGCCTGCGTGGACGGGCTTTCCGGCTTTCCCCAGGCGATAGAAGCGGTTTATCCAAAGACGGAAATCCAGCAGTGCATCATCCACCAGATCCGTAATTCCACGAAATTTGTATCCTATAAAGACATCAAAAAACTGATGGCGGACTTAAAGCGGGTATACGCTGCCCCAACAGAGGAAACTGCCTTGAATGAGCTGGAACTGTTCAAAGACAAACGGGACGCCAAGTACCCGAAAATCTACAAATCCTGGCACGACAACCGGGCAACCCTTTCCACTTATTTCAAGTATCCGGAAGCAGTCAGACGGCTGATATATACCACAAATGCCATAGAAGGGTTTAACCGCCAGCTTCGGAAAGTGACAAAATCAAAGACGGTATTCCCAACCGATGACAGCCTGTTAAAAATGCTGTACCTGGCAATGATGGACATCACCAAAAAATGAACGGGCCACCGGCAGGACTGGGGCCAGATCCATTATCCATTCCCAGTTGGAAATATATTTTGAGGAGAGACTTTCCGACAGGAATCTGTAAAGAGATGTTTTAAGAAGCTGCATTGACAGGTTCTGAAATCTTTGTATAATACAGACAGGGGCAGAACCAGAAAATCCGGCTCTGCCCCGTTGCAACTATTCATAAATCTTACATCTGTTTTTTGAGTTTACACAAAACTTGAAACTGAAATCGAAATTTACTAAACAATTATCTACAGATTTTAGCGGAAATCCCTTGAAACATTTCACATTCAATGGTATTATAACAATACAAAGGGAAGGCACCCACTCCAAAGTGGATGCTCCGAGTTTAGATCAAAGAATGTCCTTACGGACACCGCCTATCCTGTTGGCAGACAGGATAGGCATTTTTATTTTCGCTTGTTGTTTCTCTTATCGAGAAAGGCAAGCAACGCAACAATTAAGCTACCAAAGGACATCAGCAATGCTAATATTCCAATGAAAATCGAAATGATTTCAAAAGCTGTCATCGGCGCCACCTCCCTTCCTATGTATTCCGG
Source organism: Lachnospiraceae bacterium (assembly GCA_029054245.1). Classification (GTDB taxonomy): domain Bacteria; phylum Bacillota; class Clostridia; order Lachnospirales; family Lachnospiraceae; genus Suilimivivens. The sequence continues at coordinate 2,579 of JAIDFQ010000020.1, forward strand.
CACGCCGGTTTTCATAAACTCGGGAGGCTACCACCCTGTCATGGGTACTTTCCTTAGTCGGTATTGTAACATATAAAATACATTATATGCAACACCGAATCACTCTGCCCACAGCTTATTCTAAGCCAACTTAAAGTTTTCTTGCCTTGATACAAAACGAAATAGGCAGCATTTTAGCTTTCTTTGTTTTAGGATCAACATC
>JAIDFQ010000021.1 GCA_029054245.1 Lachnospiraceae bacterium
GTGGAGGGCATACGACAGCTGGGAGCAGTCCATCCTTGACCACAATGAGTATATCGCCACAAGGAGCACGGACGGCGACAGGACTTTGCGGTATGGATCCGTAATCGGATGCGATAACTATATCCTTGCATGCCAGTACCTGCAGCAGTGCGGATATGCCACCTCCCAGACGTATGCAGAGACATTGATAAATTATATTGAGAGATACAACCTACACCAGTATGACGAATTTGAATCAGAACAGCTTGCACCAGAAGGTTTCCTTTGGATTGTGCAGGCAGGGGCATACAAGAGTCTTAATAATGCTAGGAAGCTCCAGCGCAAACTTGAAAAACTGGGAGTTGCTTCCTTAATTAGTAAGTACAGGATAGAAGCCTCGGAGTGACGTTGCTTAAAGGAGTAGTAAAATAGTTACACTACTGTAAAATCACCCTGCCCCCCAGAAAAAGCAGCAGCAGTGGAGCCGAAATCAATACTCTGGTCAATGCAAAGATCCGACTTGGGGTCAATTCCGTTTTTCTTCAGAATAAATTCAAATACCATTTCAGGCATTCCGCCTGCCCGACCTCCCAGAACAGTAGTCCCTTTCAACATATCCCAGCTGAAATTGTCAATAGGCGTGCGGGAAACAAGGAAATTCCCGGCGCGCTGCGTCAACTGTGCAAAATTGACAACATAATCCTGGGTGCCGCCAGCATAAGTATAAATAGTGGACTCGCTTCCCATGAATCCGATGTCAGCTTCATCTGTCAGGACAGCGGTCATGGTCTTGTCGGCGCCGAACCCAGTAACTAGGGTAAGATCGATGCCTTCCTCTTTAAAATACCCTTCCTCTATGGCTACATACATAGGGGCATAAAAGATGGAATGGGCAACTTCGTTTAAGGTGACTTCCTTAGTAGATGAACTTGAATCAGGGGAAGATACGTTTGCGTCCTGTTTTCCGCAGCCGGCTAATGTACCGCCAATGAGAAGTGCGGTAAGCACTAGGGCGGCGGCTTTTTTGATAATGCGGGACGAACAGTGCACGTTACTATTACATGGTATTTTTTTCATAATGACCTCCATTTTTGATTTGAGCTGCCAAGTTTTAAACAGCGGCAGTTGATGCTTTATCGTATGCAATGGCAAAGAGAAGTTGCCTGTCTGCCAACTTCTTTTTCTAGACAACAAATGACAAAACCGATATAATGGAAAACAATAGGGAGTTACCCGGGCAATAAAGGAGGACAAGTAAATGGGTTTGATTAAGGCAATTACTGCTGCAGCCGGAGGTGTGATGGCGGATCAGTGGAGAGAGTATTTCTACTGTGACTCATTGGATGCAGATGTATTGGTTGCAAAGGGCAAAAAACGCTCAAGTGGAAGGGGAGCCGGAAACAATAATGGAGAAGAAAATATTATCTCCAATGGTTCAGTGATAGCAGTCAATGAGGGACAATGTATGATTATCGTGGATCAGGGAAAGGTGGTAGAATTCTGCGCGGAAGCAGAAGAATTCGTCTATGACGCATCCTCTGAACCTAGTTTGCTATACGGAAGTCTTGGAGAAAACATCAAAAATACCTTTGCTACAATAGGCAAGCGTTTTACTTTTGGCGGCAATACGGCGAAGGACCAGAGAGTTTACTTTTTCAATACAAAAGAAATTATGGGAAATAAATATGGAACAGCCAATCCAGTTCCTTTCCGTGTGGTGGATGAAAATATTGGTCTTGATATCGATATTTCCCTTAGATGCAATGGTGAGTATTCTTACAAGATTACAGATCCGCTTTTGTTCTACACAAATGTGTGCGGTAATGTGAAGGAAGACTTTAAAAGAAGTGAAATCGATAGTCAGTTAAAGACAGAGCTTATGACAGCTCTGCAGCCGGCATTTGCAAAGATTTCAGCGATGGGAATCCGTTACAGTGCAGTTCCTGCACACACGGCGGAATTGGCGGATGCATTAAATGAAGTTCTTTCTGCGAAATGGGCAGAACTCCGTGGAATCGAAATCGTATCTTTTGGCGTCAATGCTATGAAAGCATCGGCTGAAGATGAGGCGATGATCAAGGAACTGCAAAAGAGCGCAGTACTGCGTAATCCTAATATGGCGGCAGCGACCTTGGTTGGTGCACAGGCTGAGGCAATGAAAGCAGCAGCATCCAATACCTCAACAGGACCTATGATGGCATTTGCTGGAATGAACATGGCAAATCAGGCAGGCGGAATGAATGCACAGCAGTTATTCCAGATGGGGCAGCAGGCAGCGCCTACTCCGACACCTCAGGTGCCTCCCGTATCACCTGCACCGGAACCGGCGCCCGCTAAGCAGGGCTGGACCTGTGCGTGTGGTAAGGCTGGCAATGCAGGTAAATTTTGTTCTGAATGTGGTGCACCTATGCCAGCGCCGAAGCCGGAGGGGTGGGCTTGTTCCTGCGGAACGGTAAACAAAGGGAAATTCTGCTCCGAGTGCGGTGCAAAGAAGCCGGCAGGAGAACTTTTGTATAAATGTGATAAATGCGGATGGGAGCCGGAAGACCCTGCCAAACCGCCGAAGTTTTGTCCAGAATGCGGAGATCCCTTCGATGAAAGCGATATCCAGCAGTAAAGGAAGAAATGCCTTAAAGCGGAGGAAAGATAAATAAGTAGGTTTGATACCAACTTAGATGCCAGGACGGTATATATGATGTAGGAAGCAGATAAAAAATGTCCCTCCTGTTCGGGGTCATGGATTTTGACCTTGAACAGGAGGGCTTAGTTGTCCGTGTTGTGGGGGCATATGGAAGCAATTCTGGTGTACAGGAAGGAAATGTTTATGAGTGCAGGTATGATAGGAATCATTGTAATACTGATCCTTGTTTTGATTATAATTGGCAGTGTGGCATATGGCATTATGAGGGTGAAGAATGCGGTTGAGGATTTTTCCAGGGATGCCTTTGGCACGTCGGATATCAGAGAAGGGCTTAGACAAGTGGAAGAAGAGTATGCCTCTACGCCCAAATCTGTTTCAGCAATGACCAGTCTGTATCTTCCGAAGATTAAGAGGGACTTTCCTGAATTTCAGTATGATGAGATGAAAGCCAGAGCAGAGAATGTCTTGACTTCTTATCTGATGGCTGTGGATGGAATGAATAAAGGGAACTTGACAGAAGGGAACAAAGAACTAACAGATAAGCTGGAAATGCGGATTGATATGCTTAAGGCAGCAGGGCAAAGAGAGCGTTATAAGAGCATTGAAATACATCGGACAGAAATCTCTGATTATAAAAAGAGGAACGGACGGTGTATCATCACATTTCAGACTGCATTGCAATATTTCCACACACTGGAGGACGAAAGCGGAAAGTTACTTGAGGGAAGCGGAGAAATGCTTACTCAGTCAAGATACAATACAGATGTTATTTATATACAGGACAGACAGAAAGTGGAGGATGAGAGAGATTTATCTCTTGGAATCAACTGTCCTAACTGCGGCGCACCCATAGGGGGAACCGGAAGCAAGGTTTGCGAATACTGTGGCACACCGATTGTGGAGCTGAATATTTATGCTTGGAGTTTCAGTAATGTTACGGAAGCGAAATAGAAGATAGCAGGAGTTTAATATATGAGTATTTACGACACTTTAAATGAAGAGCAGAAAAAAGGCGTTTTTACGACGGAAGGACCAGTTCTTTTGCTGGCAGGCGCCGGATCGGGAAAGACCCGCGTGCTTACCCACCGAATTGCCTATCTGATAGAGGAACTGGGGGTAAGCCCATGGAATATCATGGCAATTACCTTTACCAATAAGGCAGCGGGAGAAATGAAAGAGAGAGTGGAGAATCTAATTGGAATGGGGGCAGAGAGCATTTGGGTCACGACCTTCCATTCAAGCTGCGTGCGTATCCTTCGTCGTTATGCGGATCGAATTGGATATGATAATCACTTTACCATATATGATACGGATGATCAGAAAACGGTGATGAAGGATGTCTGCAAGCGTCTCCAGATTGACACTAAGATGTTGAAGGAGCGGGCTGTTTTGTCTGCAATTTCATCTGCCAAGGATGAATTGGTATCTCCAGAGGAATATGAGTTGAAGGCCATGGGTGATTTCAGAAAGCAAAAGATCGCGCAGGCATATAAGGAATACCAGGCGGCATTAAAAAGAAACAATGCTATGGATTTTGATGATTTGATCGTAAAGACGGTAGAGCTATTTAAAGCAGACAGTGAAGTGCTAGGCAGTTATCAGAAACGTTTCAAGTACATTATGGTGGACGAATATCAGGATACCAACACCGCACAGTTTGAACTAATAAGGCTCTTAGCGGATGCCAATCGTAATTTGTGTGTGGTGGGAGATGATGATCAGTCTATTTATAAGTTCAGAGGCGCTAATATAAGGAATATTCTCGATTTTGAACAGGTATACCCCGAAGCGGAGGTAATCCGTCTTGAACAGAACTACCGTTCTACGCAAAATGTTTTGGATGCTGCCAATGCTGTGATCCGCAATAATAAAGGAAGAAAGAGTAAGACACTTTGGACGGATAAGGGTGAGGGAAGCAGGCTGCATTTTAGGCAGTTTGATAATGCTTACGAGGAAGCGGAATTTGTTGCAGATGATGTTGCACGGAAAAAAAGAGAAAGAACGGCAGATTACGGCGACTGTGCAGTACTTTATAGAACCAATGCCCAGGCAAGACTTTTGGAAGAACGTTTTATTGTGGAAGGAATTCCATATGATGTGGTTGGCGGAACCAATTTTTATGCCAGAAGAGAGATAAAAGATTTGCTCGCTTATTTAAAAACAATAGATAACGGGCGTGATGATTTGGCGGTAAAGCGTATTATCAATATTCCAAAACGAGGAATCGGTGCGGCAACGATCGCCAAGGTGCAGGATTACGCAGATATGCGGGAAATTAGCTTTTATGATGCGCTTCGCCAGGCAGATGAGATCATGAGCATAGGGAAAAGCGCAGGGAAGCTGAAACCTTTTGTAACCATGATACAATCCTTTAGAAGTAAGCTGGAATTTTATGGGCTGGAGGATTTAATAAAGGATGTTATTGAAACAACAGGGTATGTTTCAGAGCTGGAGGCATCTGATGAGGAGGATGCAGAAAACAGGATTGAGAATATTGACGAATTAATCAGTAAGATTGTAGCCTTTGAGGAGGTACATGATCAGCCGACTTTAGGAGAATTTCTGGAGGAAGTTGCCCTTGTGGCAGACATAGACCGTGTGGAAAATGACAGCAACAGAGTCCTTCTCATGACGTTACACAGTGCCAAGGGGCTGGAATTTCCGCATGTCTATCTGGCAGGTATGGAGGACGGGATTTTTCCCAGTTATATGACGATTACTTCAGATGATCCCGATGAGATTGAAGAGGAACGGCGGCTTGCCTATGTGGGAATGACAAGGGCAAAGGAGGATTTGACCCTCTGCTATGCAAAAATGCGTATGGTGCGCGGCGAAACACAGATGAACGCAGTGAGCCGGTTCGTGAAGGAGATTCCAGAAGAACTGATGGATAACCGCCCTCCAGCCCCCAGATTGAATCCTATGGATGTGCCGTCCGCTAAATTCACTCCGATGGAAGGGCCGACATATAAGTATAAGCCCATTGCTACATTGATGCCCAAGCGAACGGCGGCGGAAAATAAGCCTTTCATTGCCGGAGGAATTGGAGCGTTGAATGCGCCGGGAATCAGCAAGGGGATAGGAGCAGTCACCGGTGGAAAGCCTGATTACGATGTAGGTGACAGAGTAAAGCACGTAAAATATAAAGAAGGCACGGTTACCGATTTAGAGCCTGGACCAAGAGACTATAAGGTGACAGTGGATTTTGATGATGCCGGTCAGAAGATTATGTATGCTGCTTTTGCGAGACTTGTCAAAATATAACATGGAAAAATTTAAAAAAAATGTAAAGTTTTTCAAAATACTGTAGTAAAAATCGGCGGTAAATGTTATATTATTAAACAAGAAGGAAATAATAATCCAAAAAGTATTTTAAGAATGAGATGAATGAAAAGACATAAAAGAAAGGGAGGCTACACCATGAACACTTGGAATAAAATTGAGGAATTGATGGAGTTTGTTAAGACCCACGATATCAAGGAATTAAAGGACTACTGGAATCGCAGGGAAGAGGAAAGGAGAAATAACACTCTTTTATGGGTGCTTGCAATCATAGGAGCTGTGGCTGCTGTTGCAGCAATCGCCTATGCAGTATACCGCTACATGACGCCGGATTATTTGGAAGACTTTGAAGATGATTTTGATGATGATTTCGAGGATGATTTCTTTGAAGATGAAGAAGATGGGGAAGAAAAGATTCAGGTATCGAACGCAGCAACAGAGGATGATTTTGCAGAATAATAGATAAAGGTCTGAAAATGCGGGATGTACAGAAGTGTACATCCCATTTTTAGGTTCAAATATCATCCAGCGTTGGTACAATAAGCCGCAGGCGTTTGGTACAATAAGCCGGCAGGCGTTTGGTACAATAAGCCGAGAGGCGTTTGGTACAATAAGCCGGCAGGCGTTTGGTACAATAAAGTTACCGCAAGAGAATACAGATATATGACAGGAACAGGAGCAGGCAGATGAAAAAGGGACAGGTGCTTACAGGAATAGTAGACAGGGTGGATTTTCCGAATAAAGGCGTTGTAATTGTGGAAGATGGAATTTGCATAGTGAAAAATGTTCTGCCGGGGCAGAAGATTACCTTTGCGGTGCAGAAAAAAAGAAATGGGAGGGCGGAGGGAAGGCTTCTTAAGGTCGAAGAAAATTCGCCAATGGAGGTAAACAGTCCGTGCCCGCACTTTGGAGCATGCGGTGGCTGCACCTATTTGTCGCTGCCCTATGTAGAACAGCTTAAAATAAAGGAGATGCAGGTAAGAAAACTCCTTGAAGGAGCATTAGCAGGTCAGAGTGAAAAATGGGGATTTGAGGGGATCAAAGGAAGTCCTGCACAGACCGGATATCGAAATAAGATGGAGTTTTCTTTTGGGGATGAATACAAAGATGGACCTTTGGCGCTGGGCATGCACAAGCGAGGCAGTTTTTATGATATTGTTACGGTAAGGGACTGTCAGATTGTGGATGAAGATTATAGGAGGATTCTGTCTTTTACCAGAGATTTTTTTGATGGATGCAGTTTTTATCACAGATTAAGACACACAGGATATTTGCGGCATCTTCTGGTGAGAAAAGCGTATCGTACAGGGGAAATTTTAATCGCTTTGGTGACGACCTCTCATATGGATGATGAAAATAAAGATATAGATGCACAAAATAAGGAAAAGTATCGTTTAGATGAATGGAAAGATCAAATATTAAATTTGGATTTAGATGGTAAGATAACGGGCGTTCTGCATATAGTAAATGATTCAGTGGCAGATGTGGTGCAGAGCGATAGAACAGATATTTTATATGGTCAGGACTTTTTTTATGAAGAGTTGCTTGGGCTGAAATTCAAGATCTCTACGTTTTCTTTTTTCCAGACCAATTCACTGGGGGCGGAAATTCTGTATGAGACAGCGAGAGAATACATCGGAAATTTGAACGCTGCGTGCAAAGGACAGAAGCCAGATAAGATTGTCTTTGATTTGTACAGCGGTACAGGAACCATAGCGCAGCTTATGTCACCCGTGGCAAAAAAAGTAATCGGTGTTGAAATTGTGGAAGAGGCAGTAGAGGCGGCAAAAAGAAATGCTGAGCTAAATGGTTTACATAACTGTGAATTTATTGCCGGAGATGTGCTGAAGGTGTTGGACGAAATTGAAGAAAAGCCGGATATGATCGTTCTCGATCCGCCAAGAGATGGGATTCATCCTAAGGCGCTTAAAAAGATCATTGGATATGGAGTTGACAAACTGGTATATATCTCGTGCAAGCCTTCCAGTCTCGCAAGGGATCTTGAGGTGTTTCTGGAAAATGGGTATGTGGTGGAGAAGGCAGTGGCGGTGGATCAGTTTCCTTGGACAGCGAATGTGGAGACGGTCTGTCTGTTGTCCAAATTACATGTCGAGCCGAATTTGGACGAACTGATTTGTTTGTGAGAAGAGCTGTTTGCTATTTCTTCCATTTAGGCATTAAGTTGGATTTTATATACAGTTAACATATGATGCGTCAACTATATATTGAGGAAAGTGTTGAAACAGTGTGCCGACAATAATAGTTGATTGGATGCTTGATATTTCGGCTGTATTTAAACAGCCGCCATTCAATGATATGCAGGAAAATGGATAAGATGGGATTTAGAGGAAAGGCGGGTGGTTTTGTGTGTGGCAGATATTATGTGGATGATGAAACGGCAAGAGAAATTGAACAGATCATTTGTTTGGCAGGTGAGAAAGTAAAAAGAGCAGTTTCATCAAAGCTGCAGTTTCAGGCAAAAGATATACATCCAACAGAAACAGCTCCGATATTGATGGCATCAAATCAGGAGCTGAAATGCAGTCTGCAGCGATGGGGATTTCCGGGATTCCGAGAAAAACAGGTTATTTTCAATGCCAGAAGCGAATCCGTATTGAAGAAAAAGACATTTAGGGAAAGCACGGAATACAGGCGTATAGTGGTACCGGCGGCATGGTTCTATGAGTGGAATCGGAATAAGGAGAAGAATATTTTTTATCGTCAAGAGAAACAGACGCTGTTCATGGCAGGGATATACAGCCACTATCAGGAGGGAGACTGCTTTGTAATTCTTACCACGGAAGCAAACTCTTCTATGAAACCGGTACATGACCGCATGCCGCTCATACTGGAAAAAAGTGAGATTATTCCGTGGATATTTGATAGGGGGAAGGGCAAGGAGCTTCTCCATAAAGTGCCATGCTTATTGGAAAGAAGAGCTGATTTTGAGCAGATGAGCCTTTTTTAATATTTAGACAGAAATAGACAAAAATTGGAAAAAATAATATATTGAAAAGCGTTTACTACAAACAGATGTTCTGGTATAATGATATTATTCATAAAGATACAAAAGATGAAACGGACAGAGGCGGAGTGCCTTTGTCTGTTTATTTCTCTAAAGAAGCGGAGGAAATGAAGGATAGAAGATACGATGAAAAGGACGTGACGGCATGGGTGAAAGTATCGTTTTTCATATTGATGTGAACAGTGCTTTTTTATCATGGGAGGCTGTGTACAGGGTAAAGCACCTTGGCGGAGAACTTGACCTGCGGATGATACCGTCTGCGGTAGGCGGAGATATATCCAAAAGACATGGCATTATTCTTGCAAAGTCTATTCCTGCCAAGAAATACAATATAAAGACTGGAGAACCGGTGACAGACGCCTTGCGAAAATGTCCGAACCTGATATTGGTGTCCCCCAACTATGAACTATACGAAAAAAGTTCAAAGGCTTTTATCGAGATTTTAGAGAAATATTCAGATAAGGTGGAGCAGTACAGCATAGATGAGGCATTCATGGATATGTCTGGCACAGAGAGTCTCTTTGGGGTGCCTGTGATAGCGGCAAATGCAATAAAGGACGAGATCTATCAAAAGCTTGGATTTACTGTAAATGTAGGCATATCAAACAACAAACTGCTTGCGAAAATGGCAAGTGATTTTAAAAAGCCAAATCGTGTGCATACCTTATTTCCGGAAGAAATAGAGAAAAAGATGTGGTCACTGCCAGTAGGGGATTTATTTTTTGTAGGCAGTGCATCAGAGAAGAAACTGCATGCTCTTGGTATCCGAACAATTGGCGAGCTGGCGAAGGCAGATGTAAACATGTTAAAGTCCGTATTAAAAAAGCATGGGGAAGTGATCTGGAATTTTGCGAATGGCAGGGATGGATCAATGGTGGAGCCAGTCCCTATGGATAACAAAGGCTATGGCAATTCCACAACGATTTCGTTTGATGTGACGGATGCCCAGACTGCCAAAATGGTTCTACTGTCTTTAGCTGAAACAGTGGGGCGCAGACTCCGTAAGGATGATGTTCGGATAGAAACGGTTTCTGTAAGCATCCGCTTTTATGACTTAAGGTATGTGTCACATCAAAGTGTACTAAAATCGGCAACCAATATCACAAAAGAGATACATGATGAAGCGTGCAGACTGTTTGACGAATTATGGGATGGCACACCCATAAGACATTTAGGAGTGCATACCAGCCGGGTGAGAAGGAATGGAAATGACAGACAGCTTACCTTATTCGATTATACTGACTATGAGAAAATGGAAAAGCTGGATCGGTCGATAGACAGCATACGTGAGAAATTTGGTGCGGATGCCGTTCGGAGGGCATCCTTTTTAAAACAGGATAGAATCGAGCATATGAGTGGAGGGATTTCCAAGGCAATGAAATTGCCTTTAGAAAAAAGAATTGTGGATAATAGGAATGAGAAGGTGAGGTAATGGGTTTTCGGTTAGGGGATATAGCGGAAAGGACAGAACATGGCGTTCTGCGTGGAATCCAAAGAGAAATTGCCTGTGAATGCTGGTTTACCAGCAAAGGCAGGAGCATTCCGAAGATCATCAAGGTAATGGATGAGGAAGGAATGCTGCATACCATAAGAGAAATACAACTGCTGACATCGGAAGAGAAGACCTATTCCGGCATACGGACGGTAGAGCATTTATGCAGAATTAATTTAGGCGGCAGGCTGGAAACTGTCAAGCTGATATTTACAAAGGAGACCTGTAAGTGGTCACTTGTGGAATTATAGTGCAAAAATTGTGGCAATCTCTGATTTCTGGTTCTGCCGCCTGTGTACTGGCTTTTTATGACGGCAGCAGAGAGCAGGGTGATTTATAAAGAAATTTAAATCCCGTCATTCATACAACCGGAAGTATCCTCCTTGTCCTGCGAAAGCCTAAACAATCCGGTCATTTCCTGGCTGTCTTCCAACACGCTGAAAAGATCTGCTTCAGACAGCTCTGCATCATCAGCTCTAAGGCATAATTCCACTGCAATCGCCACATTTATGCCGTAAATAACGTAAATATTTGAATGCCCTTGGGAAATTGTAACCGATGCGTTAAAAGGACTTCCGCTTAAAAGATCACATAATATGATAATCTGCTGACATTGCTTTTCAAAAAGGTCAGAAATAGCGGTATGAAGCTTTTCTTTTAAAAGTTCTACACTCTCTCCCGGAAAGTCAACGGAAAGGACATGATCTGATTCGCCGGCAAGAAGCGAAACGGCGCTGTGCATTCCGCTGGCAAAGGTGCCGTGCCCTGTAAAAATAATTCCTGTCATGATGTACATTCCTCCTGTAATACGTGTGTGAAATAATTTGATGATGATTAAGGGGAGGCAGGAGCATCGACAAAGAATGCCCCTGCCTTCATAAAAATAAGTATTTAGAAGATACCAAAGAAAGAACCGATAACACAAAGGATAATGGTAATTACGATCAGCATGGTCGGTGATTTCTTTTTGGATCTGATCAGATAAAAGATAAACAAGGTGTACAGCATGGGAAGCAGGTTAGGCATAATAGAGTCAAATACATCTGCCTGCAGATTCACAACTGCATCGCCGGAGGTAATCGTTAAAGCGGTGTTCAGGGTAACATAAGAGGCAATCAGACCTCCGATTACCGTCATGCCCAGTATACCTGCAGCACGCGTGATTTTGTCACCGATAACACTGATCTTGTCCAAGATTCCTATACCCAGTTTATATCCCATATGCAAAAAGCCAAACCGGATCGCAAAGCCAAGCAGGTTAAATGCCAGGAAAAAGAAGATCGGTCCAAATACACTTCCGTTCATGGCAAATGAAATGCCGATACCTGCCAGAATCGGAATCGCGGTGAACCAGACGAGAGAGTCGCCCAGACCGGCAAGAGGTCCCATAAGCGCCACTTTGATTCCGTTGATTAATTCTTTTTTCTCTTTTCTCTCTTCCATGGCGGCACAGATTCCCATAATCAATGTGATGGCATAAGAATGAGAATTCATGAAGGTGAGGTGATTCAGTTCCCGTTCTTTCTTTTCCTCTTCATCGTCAGCATAAACTTTTTCGATGACAGGTTTCATGGAATAAGTAAATCCAGTTGCCTGCATTCTTTCATAGTTGAAGGTGGTATTAAGAAGAATAGAACGAAAGCCTACTTTATTTAAATCTTTTTTGGTTAAGGTTGTATTAGATTCCATCCGAATAATCCTCGCTTTCTGTAGTAGTAGTCAGCACAGCTGCCTTTTTGCCGGAAATCATATAGTCGTAAACCGCAATGCATACGCCAATCACTGCAAGGGGCAGAATTGGAAGTGATAAATAGGTTACCAGAATAAAGCCCATTGCAAGGAAAATAATGTAATCCTTTTTGAACATGGTGTTGAGCAGGATTGCAAATCCGATTGCAGGCATCAGTCCACCGGCAACGGAAAGACCGTTGATCAGCCATTCAGGAAGAATGTTGACAATGACCTCAGCCTTGTCGATGCCAAGCCAGATGGGCAGGAAGGCTACGATTGCATAGCAGAAAAAGATGACAACGGAAGCTTTCAATTGTATCAGATCAAATTGCTTGGATTTTCCCTGCTTGATATATTTGGTAGCAGAAGTGTTGAAGTAAGAAAATCCGGTGTACATCAGGATGACGATTCCCTGCATCAGTACGGCAAAGGGAACGCCGAAGCCAATGGCAACGTCAGCGCCTTTTCCACTGGCGATACCGAAAACGACACCGATTACAGTGCCGATTACCATATTAGGAGGTGCAGCGCCTCCAATCGGCATCAGCCCCATCCACATCATTTCAAATGTGGCGCCGATGATTAAACCTGTCTTTATATCGCCCATGACAAGACCGATGATAGTTCCTAAAATAAGGGGACGATAGGTCTGGAATACTTCCATATAACAGTCGATTCCGACCAGTCCGGTGATGATTGTGATAATGATGATTTGTGCAAATGACATTTGTTTACTCCCTCCCTAGTGTTATAGAAGCGTTGCCATATCTATAGAATGATCTTTGGGAAGCATTCTATACTCCACAGTCACGCCTTTGTCAATAAGTTCCTTCATTGCTGCAATTTCTTCTACATCTGCATATACGGTCCTTTGCAGTTTCTTCTTTCCTTCTTCATCATGCATATTTCCGATATTGACGGTTGTAATAGGCACATTTCCTGCAACCAGTTTTGCCACCTGAATGGGTGTGCGGCAGATAATTGCAATTTTCTGTGTAGGACTTGCTTTATAAATAATGTCGATCGTTTTTTGTATGGTGAAGAATCTGATTTGCATATTTCCAGCAGCTAGTTTTAATAATGTCTGCTGCATGGAATCTTCTGCAACCTCATCATCAGCGACAATACAAAGGTTTGCATTATATGTTTTTAGCCAGTTAGTGGCAACCTGACCATGGATCAGGCGGTTATCCACTCTTGTTAAAACAATGTTAGGTGTATTTCCCATGTTGATTGTAACCCTCCTTTAAATAGTCATGACGTCCGTATCTCTTAAAAAGAAAATATCACACAATAAGCAATGTGTCAATAAATAATTAGAAAAATAAAAATTAATTATACATATTGACAAAAAAGGGAATAGAATGTATGATTTAAACATCATGACGTCCTAACCAAATATAAGGAGTGTAATTATGGCAGAAAAAAAATTATTGATGGATGAATATGTGCAGGCAGCATCAGCACAGGCGTTAAAAAACATTGAAAATTCTTATGAGCTGACCAAACCAATGGTGGACATGTATATGGAAGGAAAGTATAAATCTGTCTGCATCGTGGCTTCCGGCTCGAGCAGGAATGGGACTGAAGCGGCGATTGACTTTATGAGAAGATATATGGGGACGTTGGTGGAAGTGATGCCGCCATTTACGTTCACGCACTATCATTATGATTTGGTCAAGGATGATTTCATTGTTGTTGTATCCCAGAGCGGAGCCAGCACCAACAGCATTGATGCGCTTAAAAAGTTAAAAGAAATGGGAAAACCTGCGATAGGAATCACTGCAAATCTTGAAAATGATTTTAAGGACTACGCAGATTTTGAGATTGATTATGGTGTCGTGGAGGAAAAGGAGCCTTATGTTACAAAAGGAGTGACACTGCTGGCTTTATTCTTCATGCTGTTTGCCCTTGAAACAGGTAAAAGGACGGGGCATATATCTGAAGAAACGTATAATGCAGAGAAACAGCAGCTAAGGGAAGCATTTGCCGCCTACGAAAAGGTGCTTGCCGCTGTGCCTGATTTTATCCATGCCCACATAAAGGAATTAAGTTCTTTACAGAAAACCTTTTTATGTGCAGCAGGCGGTGCATACGGCGCTGTGTGTGAGGGAGCGCTAAAAGCAAGCGAATTGATGAAGATTCTTGCCGTTCCCTTGGAGACGGAGGAATATATTCATGGGTATAATCTGCAGTTGGCGCCTGAACATACTGTGTTCTTTCTTGATACAGCAGCAGAGACTTCAAAGAGAGTAAGGGATATTTATCGTGCCACCCGTAAGGTGACGGACCGGGCGTATATGCTCACCTGCTTTGACGGTCTTGAGCAGGATAAAAATGTGTTAACCGTGCAGACCAGCGCGGAACAGTCAGTGTCCTCAATTTATTGCTTGCCATTTTTCCAAATGATAGTATATACTATTACTGTATATTTAGATTGTCTGGAGCAGCACCCGCTCTTGAAGGAATTTAACACGGTTGTTTCCTCCAAATCTGATAAATATGCGAAAGATTATATACGAAGATTAAACTGTGAATTTGAACAGTAGGAAAAATCTGGGGAGAAACTATGTTGGGAAAGATACCGTTATACCAACAGCTGATCGAAGAACTTGTAAAGTATATTTCAGACGAGAAGCTGCTTCCAGGGGATCAGATTATAACAGAGCCTGAGATTAGCCGGAAATATGGTGTGAGCAGGGCGACTGTGCGCCAGGCAATCCAGGAATTGGTGAACGCAGGCGTACTTGTCAAGCTTCATGGAAAGGGCACCTTTATTGCGGAACCTAAGGTAAAAATGAACGTCACGACCTTCGGCAGCTTCAGCAGTATGGCGAAAGAGCAGGGGTTTCATCCGTCAACCAAGATATTGTGTTTTCAGGAAATCATGGAACCAACGGACAAGGTACGCAAGAGGCTCTTGCTTGAGCCAGGGGAAAGTGTAATTTACTTAAACCGTCTAAGATATCTTGACGGAAATCCAGCGCTGATAGAGAAAACCTACATTCCGCAAAGGCTGTTCCCCCACTTTGATCTTTTGAAGGTTGAAAAATCAGGATTATACAACTTTTTTAAGGAATGCGGTATAGAAAATCTGAAAGGTTCAGAGAGATTTACGGCATGTATACCTACAGAGGAAGAAAAAAAGGCGCTTGAGATTTTAGACTCCGATCCCTGTATCAGGGTACGTAGGATCATGAACGATGGGGAGACGCCTGTTGAATATACGGTTTGCATTTTCAAAAATAAAACCTTACAGTTTGAATCGGAAATAGAAGTAAAATAGTGTTTTTTAGGGCAGGCTGCGGGCTTGCCCTTTTCCTCTCTTTTTAATAGCAATTACAGCAGGAATGTGGTAAAATATAAGAACATATTTTCGGCGGATTGTAAGATGAGAACAAGAAGATTTGAAGCGCAAATTCGCGGGTTAAGCAAGAATGGAGGATTATTATGAACAAAATCTCAAAAATGATATGCGTACTTTCCATGACGATCATGCTGACTGCATGTACAGGCGCGCAGGTAAATAGTAAAGAGAATGACAGTGCAGCATCGGATGCAGGCAGTACGGAAATGATCGATGACGCTCAGGTTTTTGCAGAATCAGAAGAAGGCAGCGAAGTCTGGGGACAGATGCCCTCATTTACAGCAAGAGATTTGCAGGGGAATACTGTAACAGAGGATATTTTTGCCCAAAAGGATTTGACAGTGGTGAACATATGGGGGACTTTTTGTCCGCCCTGTATAGAGGAGATGCCGGAGCTTGGTGCGTGGGCGGAGGAAATGCCGGATAATGTGCAGATCGTAGGACTTATTGTAGATATTGCCGGAGATGATGACAAGGAACACCATGACATGGCAGTTACAATAACACAAAGAGCTGGAGCGGCATTCCCGCAGATTATTGCGAACAGTGATTTTGCAGAGATTTTGCAGGGCGTGGTGGGGGTACCGACCACACTGTTTGTGGATAAGGAGGGAAATCTTGTAGGGGAACCGGTCGTGGGCGCTTATGTGGACGGCTATAAACAGTTTGTGGAGGCATATTTAAATGGGCAGTAAAAAGAAGACAGCGGTAAGCATAATCACTTTGGCTGCAGCCTTTGCATTCATTTGGTATGGGGCGGTGAGAGGAGAGGCAGCCGTCGTTTTAAATAAAGCAGTTAATATATGCTTGGAATGCATTGGATTGGGGTGAGCCATCATGAGTTTGAAAATTTCTGCCAAGAGAAAATTATTTCAGGTAATTGCTTTTGGCTATTCCAATTTGCATTTGCTGAATTTTAAAGGTGGAAAGATTTATGAAGGAAAATGGAAGCAGTTCTGCAACCCGGGGTTAAACTGTTATTCCTGTCCGGCGGCAAGCCTTGCCTGTCCCATTGGGGCGCTGCAGGCGGTGAGCGGGTCAATGGAATTTCAATTTAGCTTTTACGTGGTTGGCTTTCTGCTGGCAGTGGGCGTGCTGCTAGGGAGAAGCGTGTGCGGATGGTTGTGCCCTTTTGGGCTGATACAGGAATTGATTCACAAAATACCGACGCCTAAACTAAAGTTGAAGAAAGGTTTCCTATATATAAAGTATGTAATTTTAATTGTATTTGTGTTGATTCTTCCGGTGGTCGCAACGAATTACATGGGAATGGGAAAGCCGGCTTTTTGCCAGTATATCTGCCCGGCAGGAATGTTGGAAGGAGGAATCCCGCTGCTTCTTGCCCATCAGGAGTTGAGGCAGACCATAGGGGCTTTGTTTTTTTTGAAAACAGCGGTACTGATTGTTACACTGGGAGGATGTGTTCTGATTTACCGTCTTTTCTGCCGGACCATCTGCCCACTGGGGGCAATATATGGCTTAATGAATAAAATCAGTATGTATCATTTGGAGATAGACCGAAATCAATGCGTGAACTGTGGAAAATGCGCAAAAGTCTGCAAGATGGAAGTGAATCCTGTAAATACACCTGATTCTCCGGAGTGCATTCGGTGCGGAGCGTGTGCACAATCCTGCCCGGAGGGTGCAATCTGTATGGGATTTCATACAAATAGCAATCAGCAGGCTGAATTGTCAGAATAATGATTGCACATCCTGTATTGTTTTGGTAAAATTAACTATAATGTAAAATAATACGAGTATAAAATGGAGGGAAGCAATATGAAATCATTTAATTACACAATTACGGATCCTGTAGGGATTCATGCAAGACCGGCAGGATTGCTTGTGAAGGAAGCGAAGCTGTATGACGCAGCCATTATGATTACCAAGGACGACAAGAGCGCCGATGCCAAAAAACTTATGGCACTGATGAGCCTGGGCGTGAAGCAAGGCGATACAGTGACAGTGTCTGTAGAAGGCGGAGACGAGGGAACTGTGGCAGCAAAGATGGAAGACTTTTTCAAAAATAATCTATAATTTACGTCAATGGGAGGACAACTGTGGAAGAGCGAAGCGGTAAAAAAATATTTGGCGGCATAGCCATAGGAAAGATCAAGCTTTATGGTAAGGCAGAAAATAAGGTGGTGCGTACCAAAATTGAGGATGCGGATGCCGAAATCAAGAGATACGAAGAGGCAAAGGCAAAGGCAATCGAACAGCTTGGTCAGTTGTATGAAAAGGCGCTTGTGGAGGTGGGGGAAGCGAATGCTGAGATTTTTAACGTGCATTCCATGATGCTGGAGGATGATGACTATAATGAATCCGTCCATAATATCATTTCCACGCAGAACGTAAATGCAGAATATGCAGCGGCAGTCACTGGAGATAATTTCGCAGAAGTTTTTGCCAATATGGAGGATGAGTACTTTAAGGCGCGCAGCGCTGATGTAAAGGATATCACAGAGCGCGTGGTCACAATCCTCTGCGGCGGGGCGGGCGACAGTGATATCGGTGACGAACCGGTCATCATTGTGGCGGAGGATCTTGCACCCAGCGAGACGGTCCAGATGGATAAAAGTAAGCTGCTGGCATTTGTCACAAGGCTCGGGTCTGCAAATTCTCATACTGCAATCCTTGCAAGGACAATGGGGATCCCAGCCCTGATTGGCGTGGATCGTGATGAGAGCTGGAACGGAAAGATTGGTATTGTAGATGGATATGAGGGCAAGCTTATCATTGATCCGGAAATGCCCGTGCTGGAAGCATATTTTAAGAAAAAAGAAGCAGATGATGAACAGAAGCAGCTGCTCCTTACCCTGAAAGGAAAAGAAAATGTGACGAAGTCGGGACAGAAGATTAATCTGTATGCCAATATCGGCAATCCGGGTGATCTGGCTTCCGTCATAGAAAACGATGCAGGAGGTATCGGTCTGTTCCGCAGCGAATTTCTGTATCTTGAATCAGAAAATTACCCTACTGAGGAGGAGCAGTTTCAGGCGTACCGCAAAGTGGTAGAAACAATGGGCGGAAAGAAGGTCATTATCCGTACGCTGGATATCGGTGCAGATAAGCAGGTGGATTACTTTGAACTGGATAAGGAAGATAATCCGGCACTGGGTTACAGGGCAATCCGCATATGTCTGACCAGACCTGAAATTTTCCGTACACAGCTGCGTGCCCTGTTCCGTGCAAGTGCATATGGTAATCTGGCGATTATGTATCCAATGATTATTTCAGTGGAGGAAGTACGCCGTATTAAGGAGATATCCAAATCTGTAAAAGAAGAATTATTAGCGGAAGGCGTTTCCATCGGTGAAGTGGAAGAAGGCATTATGATTGAGACTCCGGCTGCGGCACTTATGAGTGATGTGCTTGCAAAAGAAGTGGATTTCTTCAGTATCGGAACCAACGATCTGACGCAGTACACGTTGGCGATTGACCGCCAGAATGCAAAGCTGGACACCTTCTATGATGCACATCACCCTGCTGTACTGCGATTTATCCAGATGGTTTGTGATAATGCACACAAAGCAGGAATTTGGGCAGGAATCTGTGGAGAATTAGGAGCGGATTTGACGCTCACAGAGACTTTCTTGAAAATGGGGCTTGATGAATTATCTGTTTCACCGGGATGTATACTTCCCATAAGGAAGGCAGTCAGAGATACAGAGTAGGTTTCATGCCGATGTTTCTGGTGGCACAGTGCGGTTGGGAAGATTTCATGTGAAGAGATGTCAGTAGGATTTGTAGAAGATTTGACTGAATTGGAACTGCAAAAATGGTATATCAAAATCCATTTTTGCAGTTTTGTTTACATAAGGGTGCCTGGCGAAGCGTAGCATCCGTTGTATGCAGGAGGAAAAGGAACAATGGGAGAGAAAAGAAATAAAGATGAATTGACGGTACGTTATGCGTTTATTCAATGCTTTTTTTGGATGATGTTTGGAGGGGCGATTGGATTTGTCAGTGTGTATTTGCTGGACTGCGGATTTAACAACACGCAAATCGGTTTGCTGATAGCGGTGGCAGGGCTTTTTTCAGCCATTCTTCAGCCAATGATGGCAGGATATGCAGATAAGGAAAAAAGTCCGTCATTAAAAATCTTGCTTATACTGTTTCTTCTTGTACAGGTAGTGGTGAATATATTGCTTTTGGCAGTGCATCACAAGTCAGCCATTTTTACCGGCAGTTTGTATGCCCTTCTGCTTCTGATGATGCAGATGCTGGTACCGTTGGTGAACGCGCTTGGAATGGAGAGCATCAATCAGAAGAAAAGGCTGAATTTCGGTGTGGCAAGGGGAACAGGCTCCATGGGATATGCCTTTGTGGTATATGTGGTCGGCATTGTGGCAGGAAAAATAGGCGCAGTGGCTGTGCCGGCTGCACTGCTTTTGGTATCAAGCATGTTGCTTGTTGGGGTTTTCTTCTTTCCGTTTCAGAAGACGCTCCGGCAAGTTTCTGAAACGGCGGAGGAGGAAAAAGGAAATCTATTTCTCTTTTTCAAAAAATATCCTAGATTCTGTGTGACTCTTGTTGGCTGCGTTCTGGTGTATATCAGCCATGTCCTTCTTAACAGCTTTACATTCCAGATCGTGAGAGAAAAAGGAGGCGGAAGTGCAGAAATGGGATCGGCAATGGCAATGGCTTCTTTATTTGAACTGCCAACTATGTTTCTGTTTGCATTTATGCTGAAAAAAGTGCGGTGTGATATCTGGTTCCGCATTTCCGGTATTTTCTTTTTCCTAAAGACGCTTGGAACATTGTTGGCACCAAATATTTCTTCATTTTATGCAGTACAGGTATTTCAGATGCTGGGCTGGGCGCTGATTACGGTTTCTTCCGTTTACTATGTGAATTCTATTATGGAAAAGCAGGATGCCATTAAGGGGCAGGCATATATGACCATGACTTATACCTTAGGAAGCGTGGCAGGCGCACTGGTAGGAGGTGCCTTGATTGACAGTCTGGGCGTTATCAGTATGCTTGGCTTTGCCACAGTCTCTGCGGCAGCAGGCATGGTGATCATGCTGCTTACGGCGCAGAAGGCAAAGTGAGAGGGAACGGATTACATAAAAATGCAGGGGAGGGGACAGGGTGGAAAAAGCATATAAGCTGGAGTTTACCAAAGGAAAAGATGAGGGGCTTTCTGTGAATTGCTGTGGTTTGTCGAGGACGGAGCCTCTGCACAGCTTTGGACCGGCAATCAAGCCGCACTATCTGATTCATTTTGTACTGAGCGGAAAAGGCAGATTTTCCATTGGCAGCCAAGAATATCCCTTAGAGCAGGGGTATGGATTTCTGATACCGCCGGAAGAACTTTCTTTTTATCAAGCAGATGCAGAGGAACCGTGGACTTATATATGGGTTGGATTTGGAGGTGCGATTGCGGCTGATCTGGTAAAATCTATGGGGCTATCCATCACAAACCCTGTTTTCAAATCCGAAAAGGGAGAAGAATTATATCAGGCAGTGAAGGATATGATGGAGCACAATACCTTTGGGGTGGCAAATGACCTTAGGAGGAACGGACAGCTTCAACTGTTTTTGTCGCTGATTGCAGAAGATATTACCATAGAAGAAACGAAAGGAACCGGCAGGGCAGATCATTACGTCAGGCGTGCAGTGGAGTTCATTCAGAGTAATTACTGTAACCCCATCAAGGTGACGGACGTGGCAGATTATGTATGCATTAACAGAAGCTATCTTTATACTCTTTTCCACAATGCAACGGGTATGTCGCCTCAGCAGTTTCTGACGGTTTTCCGCATTACTAAGGCAACGGAGCTTTTGCAGCTGACCTCGCTTTCAGTGGAGAGCATTGCCTTATCCTGCGGATATACAGACCCCCTTGTCTTTAGTAAATCATTCAGGCAGATAAAGAAGATGTCGCCTTCTGCTTACCGTAAAGAAATGCAGAAGGGAGAAACGAGAAGAAATAAGGAATATTTAAAACAGGTGGAAGATTTTATCAGTCAGGTCAACCAGTTGAAAGGTTAACATTTTGACTGATTTTTACAACAAACTGATATGGATATCCAAAGGCAGGTTTTTTATAATAAAGAAAAAGGACGGGAATTCCATTATGGAGGTAAATAGTAAATGAAAGAGATTATATTAAAGAAGTTTGAAGAAGTATTTGGAGATGCGCAAGGGGTTAAGGTGTTTTTTGCACCGGGACGTGTGAACCTGATTGGAGAGCATACGGACTATAACGGAGGTCATGTGTTCCCCTGTGCATTGACAATTGGAACTTATGCAGCGGCAAGGGTAAGGGAAGACGGTATCCTTCGGTTTTACTCCATGAATTTTGAAGCATTAGGGGTGATCGAGTCAAGTATCGAAGATCTTAAGCCTTATAAGGATGCCGGCTGGACCAACTATCCCAAAGGGGTTATGTGGGCATTTGGTGAGAAAGGTTTTCAAATTCCCAAGGGGATGGATATCTTGCTGAATGGGAATATCCCAAATGGCTCGGGACTTTCCTCATCGGCATCGGTGGAAGTTGTGACCGGGGCGATTCTTAGAGAATTTTTTGGATTTGAATTGAGTAACCTGGATTTGGCGCTTTTCGGGCAGTATTCCGAAAATAAGTTCAACGGTGTCAACTGCGGTATTATGGATCAGTTTGCCATTGCCATGGGGAAAAAGGATCATGCTATCTTTTTGGATACAGCCGATTTATCTTATACCTATGCACCCGTGAAGCTGGAAGACGCAAAGATCGTTATTGCCTGCAGCAATAAGAAAAGAGGGCTGGGAGACTCTAAATACAATGAAAGAAGGTCAGAATGTGAGACGGCGCTTAGGGAACTTCAAGAGGTTGTGGATATCAAGAGTCTGGGTGAGCTGACGGAAGAGAAGTTTGAAGAGTATAAATCAGCAATCAAAGATGAAGTGCGGGCAAGAAGGGCAAAGCATGCAGTTTATGAAAACCAGAGAACACTGCAGGCAGTTGCGGCGCTGAAAGCAGATGATATCGCATTGTTCGGGCAGCTGATGAATGCCTCTCATGTTTCTTTACGGGATGATTATGAGGTGACGGGGATAGAACTGGATACGCTGGTAGAGGAAGCATGGAAGGTAGAAGGTGTGATTGGTTCTAGGATGACCGGGGCAGGATTTGGCGGCTGCACGGTCAGCATCGTAAAAGAGGATGCCATCGACAGATTCGTACAGCAGGTAGGAGAAGCATATCAGGCAAAGATTGGCTATGCGGCGGACTTTTATGTAGTGGAAATTGGCGGTGGACCGACAATACTTTAAGGACATCTGCAAAGATAAAAGGAAGAGGTATAAGTGATGATTCAGGAAGAAATCAAAAAACTGACAGCTTATGGTGTTTTAACTGGTTTGGTACCGGAAGAGGATAAGATTTATACCATTAACAGTCTCCTTGCGTTATTTGGGGTAGACGAGATGGAGGATGCGGCTCCAACGCAGGTTTCAGAAGCGGATTTAGAAGGGATTCTTCAAAGGATGCTTGATTATGCTTATGAAGCAGGACTGATAGCAGAAAATGGAGTGGTGTACAGAGATTTATTTGATACAAAAATCATGAGCGTTCTGCTTCCAAGACCAAGCGAAGTGATTCGCAGATTTTATGAACTTTATAAAGAGAGCCCTCGAAAAGCAACTGATTATTATTATCAGTTTAGCTGTGACTCAGATTATATCCGCAGATACAGGATCAAAAAGGATAGGAAGTGGACCACGCCCACAGAATACGGTGATCTGGATATCACGATTAATCTCTCTAAGCCGGAAAAGGATCCGAAAGCCATTGCCGCAGCAAAGACAGCGAAGGCTTCCGGTTATCCTAAATGTCTGCTCTGCAGAGAAAATGAAGGGTATGCAGGACGCCTTAATCATCCTGCAAGACAAAATCATCGTATCATTCCTGTGACAATTCAGGGAGATGAGTGGGGATTTCAATATTCACCTTATGTTTATTATAATGAGCACTGCATTGTGTTTAATGGACAACACGTGCCAATGAGGATAGAGCATAACACCTTTTGCAAGCTGTTTGATTTTGTGAAGCAATTTCCCCATTATTTTGTGGGATCCAACGCTGATCTGCCTATTGTGGGCGGTTCTATTTTAAGTCATGATCATTTTCAAGGAGGACGTTATGAATTTGCCATGGCGAAAGCGCCTGTGGAGAAATCTTTCCGGGTAGAAACGTTTGAGGATGTGGAAGCGGGAATCGTGAAATGGCCTATGTCTGTTATCAGGTTAACAGGCACAGATACAGACAGAATGATTGCGCTGGCAGATGTAATCTTAAATAAATGGAGAGCATATACGGATGAAGCTGCTTTTATTTTTGCCCAGACGGATGGAGAGGCGCATAACACCATTACGCCTATAGCCAGAAAACGAAACGAGAAGTATGAGCTGGATCTGGTGCTTCGGAATAATATTACGACACAGGAGCATCCATTGGGGGTTTTTCATCCACATGCGGAGCTTCACCATATCAAGAAAGAAAATATAGGGTTGATCGAGGTAATGGGGCTTGCTGTTTTACCCGCCAGATTGAAGAAGGAAATGGAGCAGCTTAAGGAAGCGATTCTCTCAGGAAGGGACTTAAGGAGTGATGAAGTGCTTGCAAAACATGCAGACTGGGCGGAGGAATTTGCGGGAAAATATGATAAAATAGACAGTACTAATATTGATGAGATTGTAGAAAAGGAAATCGGTCTTGTGTTTATGCGGGTGCTTTCCGATGCCGGCGTTTTCAAAAGAACGGCTAAGGGGCAGGAAGCATTTGACAGATTTATCAAGACCTTATGATGTTGTTATGAAAAAAGATTTGACACAGGGAAATGTAACTGGGACCATGCTTTTATTTGCTGGTCCCATGATTTTAGGAAATCTGCTTCAGCAGTGTTATAATATAGCCGACACGTTGATTGTCGGAAGATATCTGGGGGCTTCGGCGTTGGCGGCGGTTGGAAGCGCCTATACACTTATGACTTTTCTGACTTCCATTATTATCGGTTTATGTATGGGAAGCGGGGCAGTCATTTCTGTTTATTATGGGAAGAAGGAGGACGGGCAGATGAAAAAGAGTATGCTGACTTCCTTTTTCTTTATTTCCATAGTGACAATCCTTCTTACCGTGTTGGTTTTTATTGCCATCCATCCCATCCTTCATATTCTGCAGGTGCCGGAAAATATTTATGCGTTGATGTATGAATATGTATGGGTGATTTTTTGGGGCATTGGTTTTGTTTTTCTCTATAATTTTTTTGCATATTTGCTGAGGGCGCTTGGAAATTCAGTGATTCCACTGTGCTTTCTGGGAGCGGCGGCAGTTCTAAATATTCTTTTGGATATTTTATTTGTGGTTTATTTTCAGATGGGAGCTGGCGGAGCGGCGTTTGCTACGGTATTGTCACAAGCTGTATCGGGTGTTGGAATCGGTGTTTACACGTGGATAAAAGAGCCAGAGCTACATCCCAAGAAGGGAGCATTTTTCTCTGACCGGAAGACCGTTTCAGAGGTGATACGAAATTCTGCCGCTGCATGTGTGCAGCAGTCGGTGATGAATTTTGGAATATTGATGATTCAAGGGTTAGTGAACAGCTTTGGAACGGTGGTGATGGCGGCATTTGCGGCGGCAGTAAAGATTGATTCCTTTGCCTATATGCCTGCTCAGGAATTTGGAAACGCGTTTTCTCTGTTTATTTCCCAGAATTATGGAGCAGGAGAGAAAGTGCGCGTAAGGCAGGGGATGAAAAAGGCAGCAGCCGTTTCCATGGCTTTTTGTGGCATTATTTCTGTGGGCATCTTTGTGCTTGCACCCCGGCTGATGGGCATTTTTATCGATGCGGGGGAGGTGTTGATCATTCAGGCAGGGGTGGAATACCTGCGGATAGAAGGGCTGTTTTACTGTGGAATAGGACTGCTGTTTTTGCTGTATGGCTTTTACAGGGGGGTGGAAAAGCCGGAGATGTCATTGGTGCTTACGATTATATCTCTTGGAACCAGAGTGCTGCTTGCGTATATGCTTGCGCCTCTTCCACGGATCGGTGTTTTAGGGATTTGGTGGGCGATTCCAATCGGCTGGTTCCTGGCAGATGCAGTGGGAATCCTTTGTCTAGAAAGAGTAAAAGAGATAAATACTTTATAAAAGATTGTCATATTTTGTTGAATTAACCTCTTTTCTGTGCTAAATTCACTAGTAACGGAATTTCCAAAATATGGAAAAACGGATGCGGGTGAATTTATGATGATAAGAAAATATTTGGAACAAAATGTATATGAGGCACTGCAGGAGCGGATGCATTTTCTTTTTCAAGAGTTTGAGAATATTTACGTTTCTTTTTCTGGAGGAAAGGACAGCGGTCTTTTGTTGAATATGGTTCTTGATTTTCAGAGAAAATATTATCCCCAAAGGAAAATTGGCGTCTTTCATCAGGATTTTGAGGCACAGTATACAGTGACGACAGAATATGTGGAGAGGACCTTTGAAAGAATTAAAGATGAAGTGGAACCCTACTGGGTGTGCCTCCCGATGGCGACGCGCACAGCCTTAAGCAGTTATGAGATGTACTGGTATCCATGGGATGATACAAAGAAAGAAATCTGGGTCAGAAAGATGCCAGAAAAGGAATATGTCATCAACATGGAAAATAATCCGATTACCACCTACAGGTATCGCATGCACCAGGAGGATTTGGCGAAACAATTCGGACGTTGGTATAGAAAGTCCCATGGAAATAAGAAAACGGTGTGTCTGCTTGGTATGCGGGCGGATGAATCCTTGCAGAGATATTATGGTTTTCTGCATAAGAAGTACGGGTATGAAGGCGAATGCTGGATTACAAAACAATTTAAAGATGTCTGGTGCGCTTCGCCTCTTTATGACTGGTCTTCAAAAGATGTCTGGCATGCAAATTATCTTTTCCAATACGATTACAATGAATTGTATAATCTTTATCATATGGCGGGGTTAAAGGTTTCCCAGATGCGTGTGGCATCGCCTTTTAATGACTATTCAAAGGATGCTTTGAACTTGTACCGGGTCATTGATCCGGAAATTTGGGTCAAACTAGTAGGTAGGGTGCAGGGGGCAAATTTTACGAATATTTATGGCAGGACAAAAGCCATGGGATATCGGAGCATTACATTGCCGGAAGGGCATACATGGAAATCCTATACCTTATTCTTACTTGATACACTCCCAGCCAGACTGCGCAACAACTATGTTAAAAAATTTAAGACGTCCATAGAATTCTGGCATACGACAGGAGGCGGTCTGGACGAAGAGACGATTCAGGAATTAGAAAATCACGGATATCAGATCCGCAGGAATGGTGTTTCAAACTATACCTTAAGCAAGAAGACGAGGGTCGTTTTCGTAGGGAGAATCCCCGACAACACAGATGATATTAAGACGACAAGAGATATTCCAAGCTGGAAGCGGATGTGCTTTTGTATTTTGAAAAATGACCATTTATGCAAATTTATGGGATTTGGCATGAGCAGACAGCAGCAGAAGAAAGTTGACCTAATAAGATTGAAATACAAAAGCTTAGAGGAGGTAGAATATGGAGTATAAGAGTCCTGCTTACGATGTGATTGCTGTTCCTATCGAAAAGATAAAACCCAATACCTATAATCCTAATGCAGTAGCGCCGCCAGAGATGAAGCTTCTTTATGAAAGTATTAAGGAAGATGGATATACGATGCCTATTGTCTGCTATTACAACCATGAAAAAGATATTTATGTGATAGTAGATGGATTCCATCGGTATAGAATTATGATGGAGCATCCTGATATCTATGAAAGGGAAAATGGGCTTCTTCCAGTCTCTGTCATCAAAAAATCGATTGACAAGAGGATGGCAAGCACAATACGTCATAACCGGGCAAGGGGAAGCCACAGTGTGGATCTTATGAGCAATATTGTGAAAGAATTAAATGAGCTGGGACGTTCTGATGCATGGATTTGTAAGCATCTTGGTATGGACAGGGACGAGGTGCTGCGATTGAAACAGATTACAGGGCTGACTGCTCTGTTTAAGGATGTGAAATTCGGTCAGGCATGGAGACCGGAAAAGGAAGAGGAGTTATGCTAACCATAGGAACCCATATGTCTATAGCCGGTGGGATTGCAAAAGCGGCGCAAAATGTAGTTTTAATGAATGCCAATACCATGCAGGTTTTCAGCCGAAATCCAAGGGGATCAGGCTATAAGGTTTATAGTCAGCAGGAAATAGACGTATTTCAGGAAATAAGGATCAGGAATCAGTTTGGTCCTTTACTGGCACATGCCCCTTATACTATGAATCTTGCAAGTGCAAAGGAAGAAGTCTATACGTTTGCCTGTATGGTCATAAAAGAAGATATAGCCAGAATGGATGCACTTGGGATAGAGATGCTTGTCTTTCATCCGGGAAGTCATACAGGTATTGGCACAGAAAATGGCATTCAAAATATTATTGCAGGTCTTGATCAGGCAATTACTGGGCAGGAGCAGATTACAGTGCTTTTAGAAACGATGTCTGGAAAAGGGACGGAAATAGGTGCAAGTTTTCAGGAACTTAAGGAGATTCGGGATGGAGTGAAGCACCCGAAAAAAATCGGTATCTGTCTGGATACCTGCCATGTGTTCGCAGCAGGATATGATATTGTCCATGATCTGGACGGCGTTCTTACAGAATTTGACCATATTTTGGGGCTTGAACTTTTACGTGCAATTCATTTTAATGATAGTATGATGCCTTTTGCATCCCACAAAGACCGTCATGCCACAATCGGAGAAGGAAAAATCGGTCTTGATGCACTGCTTAAGGTCATGCAGCATCCGGCGCTGAAACATATTCCGTTTTATCTTGAGACGCCGCTGGAGGATGCAGGACACAAAAAAGAAATTCAGATGATAAAAGAGAAAATAGGGGAAAGCAGATAAAAATGGTTGCGATTACGAAGGATTATTTTTCTTTAAGACAAATTTGTGAATCCGGTCAGTGTTTCCGACTTGAAAGATTGACAGAGGCAGACTGTGGGAAGGATGAGAAAGAAAAGTATGCACTGACAGCGTTCGGAAGGTACCTGGAAATAGAACAGGAGGAGAATAAGATAACTTTTTTTTGCACACAGGAGGAATTTGAGAAGATTTGGAAGGATTATTTTGATTTGGAGGAAGATTATTGCAGGATAAGAGAACTGATTGATAAAAATGACAAGTATCTTATAGAGGCAGCAGCCTATGGAAGCGGAATCAGAATACTCCGGCAGGATTTATGGGAAATGATTATTTCTTTTATTATTTCCCAACAGAATAATATCAAGCGCATCAAAAAATGCATTGATCTTCTTTGCCGCAGATACGGAGAAGAAAAACAGGCACAGTCAGGAAAGCGATACTATGATTTCCCACGTCCGGAAGTCCTTGCAGCAGCATCTTTAGAGGAACTGTATGCCTGCAATTTAGGGTATCGCAGCCGCTACATTCATAATACGGCAGCTAGCATCCTTAGGGGAGAAGTGAATCTAGACGCACTGAAAGGGATGCATTACGAAAGGGCAAAGGAAGAACTTGTTAAACTATGCGGTGTAGGAGTCAAAGTAGCTGAATGTGTCTGCCTGTTTGGATTACATAAGACAGAAGCTTTTCCGATAGATACACATATCAATAAGGTGCTTAAACAGCAGTATCCCGGAGGATTTCCATATGAGAGATATAAGGGATATGAGGGGACGCTTCAGCAATACATTTTTTATTATGATTTGATGACAAAATAGCGTAAAATCATGAAATTCCGTATTTATCATAATAACCTAGCGCAGCGCTTTCTGAAAGTGAAAAGTGTCTGATTAGTTTTGAAATAATGGTATCTTTACTTTTGCCTTCTTCCAAATTATCTAAGATGAAAGCAACAATACCTTGCTCAATACCTTGTTCAATGCCTTGCTCAATACCCTGTGCATGTCCTAGTGCGAGTCCCTCTTCGCGTGCTTCTTCCATGATATATGCTTTTTCTTCCCAAAGCTGCATATACTTCACTCCCATCTTTTCTGATAATCTGATTTTTTGAACATTTTCATGAATGAGCTTGATTTTTTTGCTTGTTGTATTATTTGCCACAGCGTCGGTTGTGGTCATAATATACTTCATAAAATCCAGAAATTCTATTGAAAAATCACGGTGGTTTTCCCCTTTTGTATTGATGAAAACCCTAATGGCGCCATCTTCAAGTTTTAGATCAGGGCATTCACGGCAGGCGCCTTCAAAGGTATAGCGGTACAGATTTCTCCCAAATATGTCAAAAGGCGCTATCAGGATAAAGCAGCTGTCATTTAGAAAATTAAAATCTTTGGATCCGGGTTCTAATAGAGAAACGTCAAGTTGTGCCTGGTAGTAGCGGCTTCTCTTGCGCAGATTTCCGGTATCGCGCTGTTGCATTTCTGAATAGTAGAGTTTATAGTTTTTGTCCATACTGATGACATCCAGCCTGATTTGCCTTAAACCAGGAGAAATGCGATATTCCTTTTCTGTTTCTGGTTTTTTAAGAAGTTCAACTTCATCTTCCAGCAGGATGCTGACGGCAGCTTGATAGGCATCGCGGTTTTCCATTGTTTCGGCAAATAAGAATCTATCTATTAGATTCAGTTCGTCCAGTTTCGTAATGATATTACTTTTCATACATTTCCTCCTTTGTGCAGGAAAATGTATGAAAAGAACAAATCATCTGATGTATGGCGGTTGTTCTAGCATTCATTGTCCTGCAGAATATTGATAATTGGGGTAAAGCAGGATTTCGAGAATGTTTGAACAGAGTGTTCTGTGAGATGCAGACCTAGCTGCAAATACGAGCTTTTGCTCATAGAAATCATTTGCTTTGCATATAGTTTAGCATATTGTTAACGGTATTTCAATAGGTTAATCTGTAATTTTGTATCTATTTGTAACAGTTCTGCTGCGCTGTCCTTGTGGGATGAACTGTTACATCTATTTCTGTATTTATGTGAGAAGGAGTAGGATTGTTGATTTATAGAATTTTCAGAAATAGATTTTATTTTTTTCTTTTTTTCTAGAGGATATGATGCTATATTATATATGGATTGGTAGTGGATGAAAAGGCAGGCATATGATTTGCTTGTCTTTTTCGGATTCCTTCTTTAAAGAGGAAAATTAGATTTCAATCAAGATTACATTTGCAGTGTTGGCTGTGCATGTACGATGCAGTAGATTGGCAGGTATAAAATAAAATAGAAAGAGGAGGATAAAAGATGAAACCGCAGGTACTTGTATACAGAAAATGCAGCACTTGTCAGAAAGCGCTGAAATGGCTGGAAGAAAATCAGATTGCATATGAGGAACGGTCGATTAAGGAGGCAAATCCTACGGCAGAGGAATTAAAAGAATGGTATGGCAGAAGTGGTCTGCCCTTAAAACGTTTTTTTAATACTAGTGGAAATCTGTACAAGGAATTGAAATTAAAGGATAAGCTGGCAGATATGACGGAGGAAGAGCAGCTGTGTCTGCTTGCATCAGATGGCATGCTGGTAAAACGTCCGCTGCTTGTAACGAAAGACTATGTCTGTCCCGGTTTTAAGGAGGAACTGTGGAAGGAGCATATTTGACTTATGAAATTTAAGCCATTATAATGATACGATAAAAGGACAGGGATAGAAGAGAAAGTAACTTTATATGTAAAAACACCGGTAAAAGGTGCAGGAAGGTTTGGAAAGAAGGAATGGAAATGACGAAAATTGATATTGTATCAGGTTTTTTAGGAGCAGGAAAAACTACATTGATCAAGAAGCTGCTTGCAGAGGCGCTTGGTGATACCAAAGTGGTTCTGATTGAAAATGAGTTTGGCGAGATCGGCATTGACGGAGGGTTTTTGAAGGAAGCTGGTATTGAAATTAAGGAGATGAATTCTGGCTGTATTTGTTGTTCATTAGTGGGAGATTTCGGCACTTCGTTGAAGGAGGTCATGAAAACTTATACGCCTGAGAGAATATTGATTGAACCTTCAGGCGTGGGAAAGCTTTCTGATGTCATGAAGGCGGTGCAGGATGTGATTGACACAAAGGAAGTAATACTAAATAGTGCAGTTGCGGTAGTGGATGCTGCTAAATGTAAAATGTATATTAAAAATTTCGGAGAATTTTTTATCAATCAGATTGCCCATGCAGGAACCATAATCTTAAGTCGTACAGGCAGTATTTCGGAAGATAAACTGAGCAAATGTATAGAACTTATCAGAGAACATAACGGACAGGCGACCATCATCACGACACCATGGGAGGAACTGGACGGGAAGGATATTCTGCTTACCATAGAAGGAGCAAAAGATCTGGAAGCAGAAATGATGGCAGAACTGAAGGCAAACAGAAGCAAAGAAGAGGAACATCACCATCACCATGGAGAAGGATGTGACCATGAGCATCATCACCACGAAGAGGTTGGTATGCATGAGCATCATCATGAGCATGGACCGGATTGCACCTGTGGGTGTCATGATCACGATCATCATGCTGATGAGGTATTTACCAGTTGGGGAATGGAGACTCCCGCAGCATACAGCAAAGAGGATATTGAGCATATTTTGGAAGAGCTTGAGGACGAAAAAGAATATGGCTTTGTGCTGCGGGCAAAAGGGATGGTTCCCGGAGCGGAAGGCGGATGGGTATATTTTGATTATGTACCCGGTGAGAGCAATGTACGTGACGGGAAACCGGATGTAACAGGCAAGTTCTGTGTAATCGGATCAAAGTTAAAAGAAGACAAGCTGAAAGCGTTATTTGAAAAATAATAAGAGCAGAAAGAAGGAACGAAATGAAACCAGTTTACATGATAAATGGTTTTCTTGAAAGTGGAAAAACAGGTTTTATCTGTTATACTTTAGACCAACCCTATTTCCAGATAAAAGGAAGGACGCTTTTGATTGTCTGTGAAGAAGGAGAAGAAGAGTACGATGAAAAACTTCTGAAGAGGAGTCGTACAGATATCGTAAGGATTGAGGAGGAAGAGGAATTCACGACTGCTCATCTGATAGAACTGGAAAAGAAGCATAGACCGGAACGCATTATCATTGAATATAATGGTATGTGGAATTATAAAAATATGAAACTGCCTTTTCACTGGTCCATAGAGCAGCAGATTACGATGATTGATGCATCTACGTTTCCAATGTATTTTACCAACATGAAATCCCTGTTGGCGGAAATGTTACGGAAATCAGAGATGATTATTTTTAACCGCTGCGATGATGTGGAGGATTTAAGTGTTTATAAAAGGAACGTAAAGGCGATTAATCAGCAGGCGGATATTATTTTTGAAGATTCTGAAGGAGAAGTGAACCAGATTTTTGAAGATGATCTTCCTTATAGCTTGGAGGATCCAGTTATTGAGCTTGACAATGAAGGTTATGGAATATGGTATCTGGACAGTCTTGATAATTTAGAGCGGTACATTGGAAAGACGGTCCAGTTTACGGCTATGGTATTAAAGCCAGCGGATTTCCCGAAAGGATATTTTGTACCGGGGCGTATGGCGATGACTTGCTGCGCAGAAGATATGGCTTTTCTGGGGTTTGCCTGTGAATATGACCAGTCTGACGAGCTTACCGATAAGCAGTGGGTACAGGTGACAGCGCAGGTGACAAAGGAATACTTTGCAGATTACGGCGGTGAGGGACCTGTTCTTAAGGCATCCTTAGTCAAAGAGACAAAGCCGCCGAGAGATGAAATTATAAGCTTTATGTAAAATACAAAGGAATATTTGGGAAAGGGAACTTTTCATGTATCACTATTCAGCAATTCAATGGTTGTTCTTTTTTTATTTTTATTGCTTTTTCGGCTGGATTTTTGAATCCACGTTTGTATCAGTCAAAAGTAAAAAATTTGTGAATCGCGGTTTCATGCGTGGTCCTTTTCTGCCGATTTATGGGAGCGGCGCGATTATGATGTTGGTAGTATCCATGCCTTTTCAGGATAATATTTTTCTGACTTATGTGGCAGGCTGTATTGGTGCTACGGCATTGGAACTGGTGACAGGAGTGGCGATGGAAGCGTTGTTTAAGGTTAGGTATTGGGATTATTCTAATCAAAGATTTAACTTTAAAGGACACATCTGTCTTTCGTCAACAATAGCCTGGGGATTTTTGACGATTCTAATGACGGAATTTCTCCATAGGGGTGTTGAAAAAGTAATATTCATGATTCCCTATACGGTTGTAGTGTTCGTAACAGTGGCGTTGACGGTATATATTATCATTGACTTTACACTTTCCTTTAAGGCAGCTATGGATCTGCGCGATATCTTGGTTGGATTGGATAAGGCGAAAGAAGAGATGGAACGTATCCAGAAGCGTCTTGATGTCATTATCGCAGTAGTCAATGATGAACGTGAGACTCGCAGGCAGGAAAAGAGTATGCGGGCAGATGAACTTATGGAAAGCATTGAAGGAAAGATCAATGCCTTGAAAGAACGCTTTAAGCTTCATCCTACGGAGTTCATGGATGAGATAAGGGATGAAATTGTTGAATTGACCAGTAAATATATGTTTGAAAAGGAGCACAGGCTTCAATTTAGAAGGCTTAAAGACTTTTATCAGAGAGCGCTGCTGAAGGGAAATCCTACGATGCGTTCAAAGTATTTTGGAGAGGCTTTAGAGGAATTGAAAAAAGCAGTGAACGAGAAGAAGAAAAAATGAAAATAGGTATTGACTTATGATGCGTTAGGTGGTATTATACCATTTGTGGCGTGAGTCAAGCGGAAGTGTCGGAACTGGCAGACGAGCAAGACTAAGGATCTTGTGAGCATTGCGCTCGTGTGGGTTCAAGTCCCATCTTCCGCAGAGAAAGAGTCTAGTAAAATCTAGGCTCTTTATTTTTTGTGCGGTATTTTGTGCTTTATTGATGCAAGCTTATCAATCGTCATTTCGTTGTTACAATTGTGTTTATCAATGCTAAATTTAAGTCATTGAAATCATATTCTTTCAAAGAGCGTTATTTTACGAAATTCAAATAAGGATAAATAATTACCATTTCCCCATACAAAGGTTCGGTTCCATTCTTGACAATTTTTAATTCTTTTACTCCTTTTATGCTAAAAGAAAAGTCCGTTGATTTATTATTTATATCTATTGGAGCAGTAGTATAAATTAAGGTGTCTTCTGAATAAAACTCAATCCATGCCTTTTCTTTGGAGTCTTCATTTGCAGCAGACCATATAATTTTCCCTTCGCATATGGAATAATTATCATTAAGCTGATATGTTGGATTTAAAATCTCTTCTTTATTCGTTCTATAATGGAATCCCATATGTGCTGTTAGATAGTCTACATTGTTGGTATCTATGAAGCATTCAGAAGAATGACCGTCTGAATAATCAAACCAATATTGTTCATTTGTATTCATTGCATCTAAATCAAATATGCTTATTTTTGATTCCTTTAATGCTTCCATTTCATTTTTTAAATTATTGATCTCTTGTTCGCCAGCTTCAAGTTGTACTTTTAGTTTGTCGAATTCTATCTGTAAGGCATTGATTTTTTCAACCAACTCAGAATTATTGAATTGTAATTCTTTATAATCATTTTTCATATTGATATTAATTGAAAACATTCCGAATATAGCAGCAATAATGACGCATCCCCCGCCTATAATCGCCGATATAACAGTAAACTTTCCGCTTGTTTGTGCTGCTTTCGTATCTTCGCTCATCATATAATTGCTCCTGGGTTATAAATTGATCGTTCGTAATCATTTACTCATAGTATAGGGCAAAATGCAGGAGAATGCTATTCAAACATTTGTTCTTGCTTTGCCAATATCACTACGATAAAGGCATTAGGAAAATAAATATCCAGCTGCTTTTTTGAATGTAGCGAAATAGTAAAGTCAGGTTTATTTTTTATATCGTTGTTGCATTTCGTGCTGCATATATGTAAAATGTTCAAAGGAGAATGATGACGGAGACTTTAAAAGATATGAATTTATTTATAAAAAAGCAACTATAGAGGATATAGAAACCTTGACAAGGACAAGAATTGAGGTTTTGCGGGCTGCCAATAAGCTGGGAGCAGAGGCTGACATGTCAGAGGCCTTAAAGTATTCCAGGCTTTACTATCAAAATGCATTATTGGGTGGCACGCATACCGCTTATCTCGTCTATGACGGCAGCAGGTTTGTTGGGGCAGGGGCGGTGAGCTACTATAAAGTCATGCCAACCTATCACAATCCCAGCGGAAGTAAAGCATATATTATGAACATGTATACACATCCTGATTATAGAAGAAAAGGAATTGCGTTTAGGACGTTGGAACTATTGGTGGAAGATATCAAATCAAAAGGAATTACATCGGTTTTACTTGAGGCAACGGACATGGGACGACCCTTATATGAAAAGTTTGGTTTTACAAAAATGAATGATGAAATGGAACTGATTTTAGAGGATGCCATCCGTTTAGTCTGAGAAGGTTCGTTTGCTAAAGGATGGCATCGGCGGTGTGGTAGATTGTGTGGCTGGGAGACAGATTTTGCGCAGAAGCCTGCAACAATAAAGCGTGTTGTCTGCGGCATCAGTCAGGGCGCCGGAGTCCCGATTTTTTTGTCACTATTCATAATGTGATTAATCAGCCAGTCAGTGAGAAATTCCAGGATTTCTTCCAAAGTTTCCTGCTGGTGTCCTTCGATTTGGTGAAAATCGATTTCTTCCAGCCTTGCCACAAAGGCGTCGTGGGCTCGCTGCTGCGCGGCAAGTCCTTCATATTGGATGCTCTGCATGTACTTTTCTTCATCTGCAAAGTGGAATTTCGTATAGTTTTTCAGTTCTTCCAACAGATAAACAATCTCATCATATTTGTCAACAATAAATTCATCCTGGATAACGCGGTGGACTTCGCCGATAATGCGGAACAGCTCCCTGTGCTCATCGTCAATCAGGTTAATGCCAGTCAGATATTCGTCTGCAAATGTTGGAAGTTTTTTACCTGCAGCGATTGGTTTCATTTTACCGATCATCAGGTCACAGCCGATGATGTGTCGGTAAAGCCAGGTGATAAGATACTTCAAAAGATCTTCCAGGAAGCGTGTCTGGTCGCTGCCAGAGAGCAGAATGTCTGCCTCGTTTATTTTGTCACAGAAGGCAGAATGCTGGTGTCTTTGCAGTTCCAGTTCAGGATGGTGAATACGTTCCATGTAGGCTTCCTCATGCTGGAAATGTTCTTTGGCATATAGCTTTAGGTGTTCCAGTAGTTTGCCGATACGGTCATACTGGTCGCTTTTTACGTCTTCCTCTAACAGAACTTGAATTTCGTTTATTATTTCAAAAAGCCTTTCGTGTTGGCTGTCGATTTCGGATACCCCAATCAGACAGTCTTCTGTAAAAAGATACATTTCTGCTTCCTCCCTGCTATGTGTTAGATAATATTGGCTGGTATAGGGGAATGAATCTGATTCGGTTCATGACCTGCGCCGCTATGTCAGTTGCATCCATTGTATCATATCTGTGCAAAGTTTCAAAGTTCCATTATGGGATGAACAGTTACTTTAGGTGACTGGAAAGGGGAAAAAGAGTATGATTCAATATGGAAATATGATACAATTATAATCACGAAACAATGTTGCCAAGGAGGAATTTCTAAATGGAGAATGGAACAAAGCGACGATATAGTGCGTGGACGGCAATTGCAATTGCATTTGTAGCGATTTGCCTGACAATATGCGGAATCATGGCGATTATCGAAATTGCCATACAGGACAAAGTACAGGATGATCCAGCCGCCTTTGATGCTTATATGGATGAAATGTTTAAAGAGTTAGTGGCGCAAAATACCATTAACCTTCACTATACCCTTGCGTACCCGGAAAATTACGGGATTACGGAGTATCCGATTACGTTGGGAGATGTTTCTGTTGAGAATCTGCGGGAGAGCCAGGAAGATTTAGAGGAAATGAGAAAGGTGATTCAGTCATTTTATGCGGCGGATCTTTCAACAGAGCAGCAGCTCACCTATGATATATTAGTGGATTACATAGAGACAGAGATGTCTGGGGCATATTTAGGGCTTTATGATGAGCTTTTAGAACCGACTTCAGGATATCAGGCGGAATTTCCGATTATTCTTGCGGAATATACATTCCGCACAGAGCAGGACATCGAGGATTATCTTGCATTGCTTTCAGAAATGGATGAATTTTATGCACAGATTATCGAGTATGAAGAAAAAAAGGCAGAAGAAGGTCTGTTTATGTCCGATAATGCAGCAGACATGATCATCCAGCAGTGTGAAGAATTTATTGAGGATCCGGAAAACAATTATATGATTGAGGTCTTTAATGACAAGATTGATTCTTTTGAAGGGCTTTCTAGGGAGGAAAGAGAAGAATACAAGGAAAGACATGATGAGATCATTACGACAGAGGTGGTGGATGCTTATCAGACGCTGATTGACGGGGTGAGCGCGCTTAAAGGAAGCGGTACAAATGAACTTGGGCTGTGTTACTATGGAAGCGGAAAGGAATACTATGAATATCTGGTCCGCTCTAAGGTGGGCACTGACGACTCCATAAAAAGAATGCAGAAAAGAATCGAAAGATATATAAGCGATTTCATGCAAGACCTATATGATACAGCGTTAGAAAATCCGCAACTTTATGAGGAAATCGTAAATTTTTCTTTTCCTGATATGGAACCGGAAGAAGGTCTGCAGGATCTGCTAAATAAGATGGAAGAGGACTTCCCTAAGCCGCCGCAAGTGGACTTTACAGTTAAGTATGTGCATCCGTCTATGCAGGAGTATCTCAGCCCGGCTTTTTATCTGACCACTCCCATCGACGATATAAAAAGTAATTCCATTTATATCAATGAAAAATATACGAAAGCCGGTGCAACGGGAAAGGGAGAGATTTATACCACGCTGGCACATGAAGGCTATCCAGGGCACTTGTATCAAAATGCCTATACGGTATCTTGCGATCTGCCGCTTATCCGCAACCTGTTTTCTTATCAGGGGTATACGGAAGGCTGGGCGACTTATGTAGAATTTGAATATGGATATCAATATGCAGCTGAAGGTCAGAGTGAAGCTGCTGTTGATCTCTGTGCAAGAAATTCCGCAGTGTCGCTGGCACTTTATGCATATATTGATTTGGGAATCCACTATGATGGATGGGACAAAGGGGATGTGGAGGAAGTCTTAAGCAGGTTCATGGATGTGGATCAGGAGACGCTTGATGCTGTTTTTGAAGCGGTTCTTTATGATCCGGCAGGTTATTTAAGCTATTTTGTGGGATATCTGGAATTTCTTGAACTTCGGGACACTGCAATGGAGGAGCTTGGAGAAGATTTTGATATAAAGGAATTTCATGAATTCCTTTTAAGAACAGGTCCAGCCCCTTTTTATATCATAGAAGATTATATGGAGATATGGATGGAGGAACAGTAGTCCTATTTTCGGAGGACGCCTTTTAAAATATCGATTAAATTGCGAAGTTCTTTGCTCCGGTGAAAGAACAGCAAAAAGAAGAGGTTAGGTATCGTGAGGCACAGGAGAATCCGCGTACCTATGAGTGCGAGTGGCGGCAGATCAAAAGGAAGACTGCATAGGAAGGTCAAGGCAAAGCTTGAAACCCCTGCGGCAAGATACTTGACATTTCCCAGCCAGAAGGGCTTTGCTGACCGCTGAAAGCCGTAGTGGAACAGGACACGGACTTCTACCCAGAGGGAAGTGGAAAGCATGCTGATAAGGGTTCCTGCAAAAATACCACTGATTCCCCAGAATCTCACGAGAAGGATGGAGAGAAGCAGGTTTAATAGGGATTCTGCAATGGGTCTGTAACGGTCTTGATAAAGGATACCCAATGCCTCTTTGAAGGTGACCGTAATCATGCGCACGCCGCTCACATAAAAATTGGCGGAGATCAGCAGAACAACGGAGAGGGGAAAAAGAAACGCATCGCCCCAGACAAAGGAAATAAAAGGATTGACAAGAAGAAAGAAACTGATGGTGCAAAAGGTGTAAAACCAGAACCCGGCAAAGTACAGGAGATTAAACAGAGAGTAGGTTTCTTCCTTGGTCTTGGTTGCATAATAATTTCCGATACCAGAATTCAGGGAGGAAAACAAAGGATTGATAACGGATTTTAGAAAAGTAATCAGCAGGGTATAACAGCTGTTCTGGGAAACAGCCGTAAGACCGAGAAAGAAACTGATCAGCAGGTTGTCGGTGAAGTTTGCAACGGTATAGCCAAGGCGGTGATAGAACATGGCATATACATTCTTGAAGATGGATGTCTTCTCATCTGAGGAAAGGGTGGGACGCTTTCCGGAAGTCAGGAATGGATATGCCTTTTTTGCTTTATGGGACAGGAGAAGGTTGGTACATAGGGTAAAAGGAAGCTGTATCAATAGGTAAAGCGTAAAGTTGTGGAGCGTGACTAAAACGACAATCTGTGCAACTGTTCTCATGATATGGAGCAGGTTGGAGTAGAAATTGGTAACATACATCTTCTGGTCAGCAAGGAACAGTGACTGCCGATAGGTAAAGGTATATGAAAGTACAGTGTTTGCTAAATAAAGCAGATAGAACAGGGATAATCCCGGCAGGTCAGGGCAATCCTTTATGATGTAGGGAAGAAACGGCGTGACTACGCCCCCAATAATGGCAACCAGCATAGCGACAATGCGGTATACTTTTTTATAAAAGGTGGTCAGAGCAAGAAGCTTTTCCTCGTCATTTTGCGCAATAGGGACATACATGCTGTAGACGAGGACCGTACCGAAGCCAAGCTCTGACAGAGAAAGGACGGTGAGGATGTTGGTAAAAAGTCCTGTGACACCCACATATTCCATGGGAAGCGTACGGATGAGCACGGTGCGCGCCACAAATTCGGCAAGATAACAGAGAACTTTGGTCACCAGTATGACAATGCTGTTTTTGATAAATAATTTTGTACGCATGGTATCCGCTCCTAGCATATTATTTTATTAATATCATAGCAGGATTTGTGGATATATCAAGTGACGAAAAAAGAAAGATAAGGTATTATATTAAAAACAATCCCATTACTGTGTTAATAGTGATGGGAATTTTTTATGCAGAGAAAGGAATGACATAATATGGAAGATTTAAAAAAGTATGGTTACATCCGGGTATCTACCAGGGAACAGAATGAGGATAGACAAAGAATTGCGCTGCGTGATATAGGAGTGCCCGAAAACCGGATTTTTATGGACAAGCTTTCGGGGAAAAACTTTGAAAGACCGCAGTATAAACGATTGCTCAAAAAATTGGATGAAAACTCTGTTTTATATATAAAGTCTATAGACCGTCTTGGAAGAAATTATGCCGATTTGAATGAGCAATGGCGGATTATAACGAAAGAAAAAAAGGCAGATATCGTGGTGATCGATATGCCGATTCTGGACACCAGGCGGGAAAAAAATCTCTTGGGCACTTTTATCAGTGACATCGTACTTGCCCTGCTCAGTTACGTCGCGGAAAATGAACGTATTAACATCCGGCAAAGGCAGGCAGAGGGGATTGCGGCGGCGAAGGCAAGAGGCGTCAGATTCGGAAGACCGCCTATAACGCTGCCAGAGAATTTTGGTGAGGTGTATGGAGAATGGAAGTCGAAAAAAATGACGCTCAAGCAGGCAGCCGAAAAGTGCAATTTGGCAAAAAGTACCTTTTTTGATAAAGCAAAACAGCTGGAAAGGCTCTAATTATATAAGTCCGGAATAGTGTACTTTATCGGAAAACTTTTTTAATCATCCTTTTTGTAGTTTTTTGTCAAATTTATTCTTGTAAAAAAAATTTTT
>JAIDFQ010000022.1 GCA_029054245.1 Lachnospiraceae bacterium
GCTTTGTATTGTTCCGCATATTTGATAATTTCTGCAAGGTCTTTGATGCGGTTCTCCAGCTTACGGACAGTCTGCTTTGCTTCCTTTTCAGTTGTGGTAGTGGCAGCAATTTTTTGTTCCAGTTCCTTAATAGAGCCAGCTTCGTTGTAAGCCTGTGCAGCAATCTTTAAATTCTCAATCGCTGCCCACCTTTGCAGTCTTGGACTGTTCTGGAATTTTTCATCAGTAGTGTCAACCAGCTTCCTGTTGGCGTAATCTCTTTTGGGGATAACAGCCTTCCGTTCCCGTTTCATTTCAATGCGTTCTTTGATGCGTTCCTTCGTATATTCTTTGCCGAGTGATTTCACACTGCCACGCACAAAGCGGTCTTTGCCTAGTGGACGGAACGAGATAAATTTGGGTGCATCTTCCCCAAAAGTTTCGCCTTTTATCTCATAGCCTTTTGCCCGCATCAGGAGCAGAAATTCCTCATAGGTGGACGATGCTTTTATGGCTGCATTGATGTCCTTTCTTAGCTGCGGTTTCCATGAAGTTCCGTTCTTGTCTGACTGCCATTCATTGTATTTTTTGCCACGCTCCCCACCGGGAATTATGACGGAAAGGTTATGCTCGCTGCACAGCTCGTCACTTAGTTGCCGGATGCGGTAATAGCTCTGCTTGCAGTCATGGTATTTGTTGTGTTCCATGTTGTCGGCGGCACAAAAAATGATGTGGTTATGGACGTGACCTTTATCAATATGTGTGGTGACAACATAAGAATATTTCCCCTCTAAAACCTTATCCGCAAGCTCCTTCCCAATCTGGTGCGCTTCATCAAAACTGACCTCACCGGGAGCGAAAGCCTGTATCAGATGGTAGGCTTTATTGGGGCTGTTTTCCCGGCAGTGGTCTAAGGTATATTTGAAGTCAATCGCTGCGGTTTCCGGCGCACAGGCGTAGGAAGAAATGTAGATGCTTTCGTCCGTTTTTTCAGGGTTGCATATGTAGGCTACCGCTTTATCAACGGTTGCTGTGATAGCATGGATTTTTGTGTATGCCATACCTGTTTCATCAACTCCTTTACTTCGTCCATATCTTCCTGATAGACGTGGTTTGTGCTGTTA
This sequence comes from Lachnospiraceae bacterium, assembly GCA_029054245.1. Classification (GTDB taxonomy): domain Bacteria; phylum Bacillota; class Clostridia; order Lachnospirales; family Lachnospiraceae; genus Suilimivivens. The sequence goes on from JAIDFQ010000022.1 coordinate 1,104, forward strand.
ATCCTTTTTGCAATCTGGTTCAGGCTGGAGCTGATCCGTCCAAGCTCCGTATTGTATTCTCGCAGAAAACTGTAATCCACATCATAGACGTATCCGTATAAAATCAGCTTCCTGATGAAAGCCGATTTGCTTTTCATGCCGGACAGTTTAAACTTCTCGTCAAGGATATACTGCTCTTTATCATCTAAGTGAAATTCATTCCGGTTGGTTCGTGTCCTGTTTGCCATTTCTGCATCGTCCTTTCTAAATTTGGGCATAAAAAAACTGCTGTAACTTGTCTGGTTTACAACAGTCTGGTTTCGTGTCTGTTCAATTGTTTTGGATAGACTTATCCATGTGCTATTGTAGCAAATCTGCGGATAAAGGTCAAGGACTGGCAGAGAAAAGACGGAAAGAAAACCAAAGAGGGTTAGGGACACTTCCCTATGGAAATTTCATCAAACGGACGGCAGGACGGAATGATGAATTTCGCCCATGTGTCCGGACATGGGCAGTGCTTGCTATTCTTGTCAATAATTGTTGATAATGGTTTTATCTGGAACCAATTTGTATACAGACATTTGGGGGATTAGCTATTGTTTTAAGTAACTTTAATCAGGGCTTCGTAATAGGTAACAGGTTGCTACTTATTTATTTTTGGTATTAAAGCATAAGAGAAAGGTTTTGATTCTGCTTGACAAATTACAAATGTTATGCAACAATAGTTACACAACAAAAGTATCATATTTAAGTAAGGACTAGGAAGGAATGGAGCAATATGCCACCGAAAGCAAAAATAACAAAAGGAATGATTTTAGATACTGTCCTGCAAATCACAAGAGAAACAGGATTTCAAACAGTTAATGCAAGGAGTATCGCAAACAAACTACAATGTTCTACCAGACCGATTTTTACCTGCTATGAGAATATGGATGAGTTAAAAAGCGAATTTTTTACTTTTGCATACGAATACTATGAACAGTATGTGAGTAATTATTGTGATTCGGAAAAAATCAATTTTTATTTGGCTCTTCCGCTTTCTTATATTGATTTTGCGCAAAAGGAAACCAGTTTATTTAAGTTTCTGTTTGTGGATAACATGGATTTGAATATGACAGAGGCAACAGACTTTTATAAAGAAATTGATAACGAAAAACGAGCTAAAATTTTTTCTGAGGAGATAGGAATAGAATTGGAACAGGCAAAGACAATCTTTTTAGATTTGTTTCTTTATTCCCATGGAATTGCGGTTCTTACAGCAACAAAGAAAATCATATTAGATACAGAAAGTTCCAAAAAAATGGTAATCAATGTATTGTCTGCATTTATAAAGCAGGAAAAACCAGATTGCGAGAGTTCGGTACAACATTAACCAAGTAAAAAATGAGTGAGGAGGAAGGTAAGTTGCAAACCAGTCCATATTTAATTGATTTCTACAATCACTATAATGAAGATGAGCGTCTAACAGGAAAACATGGCTCCGTTGAATTTCTTACTACCATGCGTTACATTGAAAAATATATAAAACCGGGTGATCGTATCATTGAAATCGGAGCTGGAACAGGTCGGTATTCCCATACATTGGCAAGTCAAGGTTATGAGGTAGATGCGATAGAATTGATAGAGCATAATATAGAAGTGTTTCGTGAAAATACGAAACCAGAAGAAAAGGTAACGATTACACAGGGAAATGCTCTGGATTTATCGGCTTTTTCCGATAATACATACGACATTACCTTGATCCTGGGGCCTTTGTACCATTTATATACGATAAAGGATAAACAAAAGGCTTTGCAGGAAGCAATCCGTGTAACGAAACCCAATGGTGTGATTTTCGCTGCTTATGTGATATCAGACGGATGTCTTCTTGATGAGGGCTTTATGCATAGCAATATCAATGTTGCTGAATATATAAAAAATGGATTGCTTGATTCCGAAACATTTGCTGCAAAATCAGAACCCAAAGATTTGTTTGAACTTGTTCGTAAAGAGGATATTGACAGCTTGATGTCTGTATTTTCTACAACACGTTTACATTATGTAGCGGCAGACGGTACTGCGTTGCTTATGCGTGAGGCGATAGATAAAATGGACAGAGATACCTTTGAATTATATTTGAAGTATCATTTTGCTACCTGTGAACGAACCGATCTGTTGGGCGTTACGAGTCATGCGCTTGACATCTTTAGAAAGTAATCATAGTAAGTGAAATTTGTTACAAAGTATTTCAGAAGTTGAAGTATAAGATTGGTTGTTGTAAAGGATGTGATACATATTGGCAATGTAATATTTATTTAGGTAATTGCGAAACTCGCTAAGCTCGTTCGCAATCTTGAAGCAAAACAGGAAAGAATTCGTATTTTGCACGAA
>JAIDFQ010000023.1 GCA_029054245.1 Lachnospiraceae bacterium
CGCCTTTTGTTAAAACTCCCACCATTTAACCCCCTGCCCGTCGCGACGACCGGAAGCCGCCGGCAAAGGAAAAGCGCTCCGCAGCGCTTTTCCTTTGCCGGCGGCTTCCGGTCTGTGCCCTCACATCCTACCCTTCATTCATATCAATTGATTCATTTTCTGAAAAGGGATTGTCTTGCACCGTGATTCGCATCCCGGTTCTTCAAAGTATCGTCCACTACGTCCATACGTAATCCGGCATCGATGAAATCGCAGTATTTGCAAAAGTTGTAATCTCCGCGGCTCTTTTTGATTGCCTGGCGGAGTTTTTTGTATTCTTCGCTGTTCCAAGCCTCTTTGAGGGGGGTCTTGGTAAGGTCTGCTAAGGTGGTTGCTTCGAAGTTGTCGCAGCAGCAGATTCCCATTCTTCCGTCAGGGAAGATGAACATATCTGTGTAGGGCATCAGGCAGGTTTCTTTGATAATTTTCTGGGTGTTCTGTTTGTTGGGGGCGCTTCCTGCGCGGTTCGTAAGGACTGCGTCCATGTAACGCATCTGAATCAAAAGTTCTACGTCCTTGAATTCTTCCTGATGAGTCTTAGCATAATCGTAAATTTCCTGCACATTTCCGTGAAGTTTCATGTCGCGGCAGTAGTTGTTGATAATCAGCTGGTCGACGTAGGGGATGATTTCCTTTACCTTGTCCACGGTGAGCAAGAGTCCGTTGGAGGAAAGGAAGATGAAACAGTCGGGAAGCTGTTCCCTGCAGTATTTGTGAAATTCTACGATTCTGGTATCCAGAAAGGGTTCGTTATTGCCATACAGGGTCAGGTGTCCCTTATAGCCCCAGTCGCGAAGCTGGTCTATGATGCTGTAGAACAGCTCGTCCTCCATGCGCTTGTAAGGGCGCTTTTCTGCATTCTTGTTGGCTGTACAGAAGGAGCAGGTGCTGTTGCAACGGTTAATCGTCTCCAGATTGACGACCAGCGGCATAGGCGCTTCTTCGCCCTGGAAAAAGTAATCAATATATTTTTCCTGAAGTTTGTTTCTGGTAAGAAATTGTAATTTTAAGTAACTTTCAGAGGAAAGCTTGGGGAATCTTTTCTGTAAGTTCCACCCTAATGTTCCGCCGAAATTATGAAATTTAACTGACATAGTTTGTCTCCTTTATCTTAAACACAATGTTTTCTAAGTTATCGCCAACTGTATTATAGTATCATTTTATGAATAGGGCGTCAATTAAAAGGTCACCTCTCCGTCATGAGATACCAGCGAGACGCTCTCCACTCCCTCTAAATGTTCCAGCTCCTGCATCATCTCATATTCCTTTGAAGCGCGGACCTCTATCACCAGGTTGCATTTTCCTGCAGCAATATTTCTTGATTTCACTTTATAGTATTTACAAAAATCTGCCACTTTCTGCGTAAACAGCGGTTCTTTTTGGGATTCCTTTAAATTCGCCACCAGAATCATGGGAGCACGTCCTACCGGAAGTCTGTCAAGTATCATAACCAGAATGGTGAGCACTAAGGATAGCACCACCGCTACCTCTGTCATATGAGCTCCGCAGCAGATTCCCACTGCAATAGACCAGAACATAAAGCACAAATCCATAGGTTCCTTGACCGCCGTCCTAAAACGCACGATGGAAAGCGCGCCTACCATACCTAATGAGATAACGATGCTGGACTGTACCGCCAGAATGATGGCTGCCGTGGTGACGGCAAGCGCTGCCAAAGAGATATTAAAATTTTTTGAGTAAAAGGTCTTTTTGGTTATGAGCCTGTAAACCATGAAAATATAGGCGGCAATAACGGCAGTAATCAGAAGCACCGCCGCTATATGCATTACACTGATATTCTCGCTGGTATAGGATGACAGAAAATCTTTCTTAAATATATCCGAAAAACCCATTTTATTTTCCCGCCTTTCTGTTCGTATTCTATCATAAATGCTGCACTGCTGTATCATCCCTTGAATTTTCTGCAAAGATAGTATTTTGAAAAAGTGCTTGCCGACAACCCGTCAAGCTGCAAAAGCGCATGAATTTCATCCGGAAGAAAGCTGTCGAATTTTACTTCCATCAGCGCCCATCCGGCGGGAAGAACCCCTCTTCCGCATATTTTCTCATCCAGAAATGACTGGACATCACTGACGGAAGTAATGTTGCTGTCAAAAGTAACCCTCACGTTGGCGTCCCGCTGTCTGTATACATAGGGAACCCGGTCATAGTCCACAATAACCACCGGCTTCATCAGGCGCACAGCCATCAGAAGCGCCAGCTTTTGCAATACCTGTTGGTCTGGCTGTATGTCATTTGGAATGACGCCATCCATCAGCTGCCTGCATTGAGACTGTGTGATAAGACAGGCACTCTTGCTGGTCTTTCCACGAATCTTCCGCTTCAGCTCCAGACTAATCCGGTCTGCCTGATGATTATAAATACGTACCCTGTATTTTTCCCTGTTATCCACACCGTTTTCGTTTTCCATATAACAGAGGTTCTCATAATCATCAAAGTATAAGCTTCTGATATTATATGATCCATCTTTCCCTGCATGCACATCCCGCAAAGCAACTGCGCTTATTTTAGCATCTTCTATTACAATTTGTCCATGTGTTAAAGGATATTTATATTCATGTCTGTAGTGATCCTGCTCCAATGATTATTCTCCTTCTTGTACCCAAATGCCTTCTAACACCCGATCCTCCCAAATGACAGTGTCTTGCGTTGCGACTTCCTTTGTGTCAGCATCCACATAATAAAAATGCGCCCCGTCTATCGTTTCATATTGTGAAAGTCCCGAAATCGGGTTTCCTCTCTCTACCCAAAAATATACAGTCTGATAATAATCCTGATTTAAGACCTTAGATTCATTTTTTACTTCCACCACACAAAAATCAGCATGTTCTATCCACATCTTGTCTAGAAACTCTTTCTTTTCCGTCAGAAATTTTTTTACCATTTTCACGTGGCTCAAAAGCCCGGCAAAGCGTCCATAATCATTTCCTTCAAAAACAGAATAATCTTCTGGCAGTTTAAACATCCAATCAAGCCTCTTATCATGCCATCTAAAAGCATCCAGCTTTGCTGACCGGCTGATTTTTTCTGCCCATAAGTCCATATCCACATCCAAGATTTCTTCCAAATTTCTCCTGAACACATGAATATATTTATCTTGTACTGCCTCTCTAAATTCATCATTCCGGTACATGGCGGCAAGCCATCTGTTCTGATTGGCATTCCCTAAAGGGCGCGACTGCTCGATGGAAGTTGTAAGCGCTGATGGATTTTCAAACATGACCGTATTGACATTTCCCATCGTCCCATCAAAATCCCATACCGGACCGGCATATAAAAGCGGTTCTTCCTTATCCGTCACATAAGCGAACGTACTGGCTATACCAGTATCATGGTTCCCTGATATTTCCTGAATCAACCACATTTCTGCCCAGGATTCTATATCGATCAGCTCAGATAATTTCTTCCCACTTATGCTGCTGATACCGTCCCCGGCAAACAACGCGCTCTCAATATCATTTACCATCCTCTCGATCTGTCTCTTTTCCTTTTCTGAAATTCCGTCTGCATTCCTAAGCGCAAAAATCTGCCCTCTCTCAGACACCACAAAGGGTTCCTCCTCCTCCAGACGAAAATCCAATTCTATTTCTAAGAACCAACTGTTTAAGGGATCAATGGCTATCCGATTTTCGCCGATTTCCACCGCTTCCGTCAGCAAGTACATTCCCATATATTGACCGTTTAAATACAGCTCCATAAATTCCCCATCTGGCTCATAAGCGTCTATGCTCCTATTTGCCAGATCCAATACTACCTTGTTTCTAATATAAGAGCCGTCCGTTGCATTTGCCAGCAGATTCCATTTGACCGCCGGAGCCATTCCACACAAGCCAATCGGCTCCTTAAAAGAAAAGGTAAAGGGCTTTTTATCCAAGGTTGCAGTGAGATTTCCCCTTATCTTAAATTTGTCCAGTTTTTCACTGCACACAAGCCTTCCCTCTTCATCCAATATACACGCAGTGCCTGTTTCAATATATTTCTTATTGTCAAATTCATCTAAACGAATCAGATCTTCCTTATCTTCCACCGTAACCATCATAAAAGGAAGGTTTTCAGATACCAGCACTTTAAAGGACTTGTCCAGATAAATGTTGCCCAAAGGACCTTTTACTTCTATATGATGCGCTTCTTCCTCTCCTTTTTCATGAAAAACTGCACCAGCTTGGTAAGAAACGCCGTCTATCTTCACCCGGCCATAGCTTTCCTCATAAGAGAGAATCAATTCTATCTCCTTTTCCGCAAAACAGGAGGGCAGAAAAAGGTAATATACTGCCTCTTCTTCGTCCTCCCAAAGCCCAATTTGTATGGTTTGTCCGTCTAACGAACAGGTAAAAAACAGTTTATCTGTAAATTCCTTTTCATGATCCGTCTGCAAATAGGAAACTGTCATAAGCAATAACAGCATCAGGCATGCACTTATAATCATAAACACATGTATTCCGTTTCCAGTTCTCCTTCTGCAATGCATCCTATCATAAACCACCTTCTATTTTATGGACTTTATTATAATAGATGCTTCTTAAAAAGGCAACATTTGTGTAATTATGATTATACAGCATCACTCTAACCGCGAAAGCGTCCCTTCTTCATAACGCTTTAATTCCTCCCGGATCATGCGGGCGTTTTCATCCCATGATTCATATTCTTCCAATCCTCCTCTATTGGGTATTTCGCTGTAGTATCCTAAAAATGTTCCAAGATAATCCGTGAATTTGCAGCTTCCCCAATAGTTCAAATGTGATTCATCATTAAAGTCTGTTTCAAAATCAAGACCAATTGCATCACAATACTCATTATAATTGATAAAAGTGATCCCCTCCTCCGCTGCAATCTCCTCGATTCTGTTATAGGCGCGTTTATCATCAGCAGTCATAATATATGGGGTCACAATCAATACCAGCTTGCTATCTTTCTTTTTTGTATAGGAGATAATTTTCCGCAGATATTCCTCGGATTTAGCCGTCAGTCCATCGTTCCTATCCTCCGAAACATCCATTTTGTTCTGGGGTCTTCTATTCCAGTAAGGCGTATAACCCTTAAATGCTTCTTTCTCCTGGCTATCCCAGAAAAAGCTGTTAAAGTCCTCCTCTTCCAGGTCATCATATCTGCTGTGATATATTGCAAAATCTGGGAAATATTGCGACATTTTTGGAAGCTCCACACTGACCGACAGCATCTGCACTTTGTTAAGTGAAAATTTCATCCCATAGACATTCTCTGCCATCCAATCATATTGATAATCTTCCTTAAATCTTGCCGGCGCATAAACGTCCAATACCACCACCTTCGGCGTCTGATATTTATACATTTCCTTCAGATAATAATATGTCATCCAAAGCGGCTGCTCCGCACAGCTGTAATCATATGCGGCAATGCCGTATTTTTCCCACAGAAGTCCCGTGTTAATACCGCAGTGAACATGACTGGTTCCCATCATCACCACATCAATCGATTCTTCTGGCTGCCAGTACATCCCGGCACTCTGATTCACTCCATGATTAGATTTGATGCTTAATATACTTACACATAAATAAATGGTGATCAGCAATAATATTACAAATCCAACTCTGATTAAATTCTTTTTCACCTTTCTGCTCCTCGTCCTGCCGTTTAAAACTGCATGTAAATAAACTGCTCCGTATGATACCCCGGACCATACATTCCAAATATAAAAATAGCAATAATCAACAGATAGAATATCAGATACCTCACTGCATTCTGTTTTTGTTGAATCAGTACCGGTAAATGAAGCTTTTTCCTGCTGCAAAACAGATCAACCGCCCAGACAACGCAAATGCTCAGCACAATCAAAGCAATTTCCACTTCATTCAGCTGTAAATGCATTCTTGTCTGATTCCATGTATCCGGGCGGATTCCCGCAGTAAACATTGCCGTAATATATGCAATCGCCGCTTTAAGGTTATCTGCCTTAAAGAAAATCCAGGCAAAACTAACGGATATAAATGTAATTATCCGTCCGCCTCTTATTTTCCATCCTTTTTGCCGTACAAATGCATCAACCACCGAGTACACCCCATGCAAAATCCCCCACACCGCAAAATGGAATCCAGCGCCATGCCACATCCCGCAAATCAGAAACACGATCATGGTATTGATACATTTTCTGGCAAAACCTTTCCGATTACCGCCTAACGGAATGTAAATATAATTCCTAAGCCATGCGCTTAAGGAAACGTGCCATCTGCGCCAGAAATCGGTGATGTTCACCGCAAGATACGGCGCTTTGAAATTTTCCGTTAAACGAATTCCAAAAATCCGGGCACAGCCTATTGCAATATAAGAATACCCCGCAAAATCACAATAAATCTGAATTGTATAGAAAAACACGCCTATGATAAGCCAGATGCTGTCAAACAAAGACGGCTCTGCAAAAATCTGATTCACCGTCACAGCCAAGCGGTCAGCCACCACCATTTTCATAAAATATCCCCACAGCATATAAGACAGCGCTGTGGACAGCCGTCCCCTGTCTTTGAGCGTCACCGCAGCGGAGGTTTCCAGCTGAGGCAGAAAATCTTGCCCACTTTCAATGGGACCGCTCACCAGCTTAGGGAAAAACGCAAGATAACAGCTTAGATGCACAAAATTCTTTTCCGCCGGAATTTTTTCTTTATAAACATCTGTCAGATAACCGATCGCCTGAAACAAATAAAAGGACAATCCAATCGGCATGACCAGATTTCGCAGCACACTTTCCCCTGCTCTCCCTTTCAAATCGGCAATTTTTAAAACAACAGGCATATATTTATAGACACACAAAATCAAAACGTAAGCAGACACTGCTGCCTGCACGCAAATTTTCCCACCGCGCCTTTTGCCTTTGGCAAGCATTTTTTCAATCTTCCTTCCCACCAGCCATGTACTGAAGGATATCACTACAAGTACCAGCAAAGAACGCCAATCCATCCATCCGCAAATGCCATAACTTGCCGCCAGCAGAAAGACCGGACGCCATTTTGCAGGCAACGCAAAAAACAATGTCACGACAATTCCTAAAAAAACAGGAAATAACATTGACACAAACAAGACTTCCGCCTCCTATCATTCTATTTTCCGTAATATACTTTCACGTTCTCTTGATTGCCGCCCGTCTTCTCACAGAAAGGGAATTTCCACATGCTGCCGTAATGCCATTTTTACATTATGCATTGCTGCGCAAAAACCGTTTCCTTAAAAGCTTGGCTTTAACACAAACTGATTTCTCAAAAACCAGCGCTCGATACATCTGATGTTAGTATAACAAAAAAGAAGCCCTTTTATAGGCTTCTTTTCCAAAATTAAGAAATATTCAAAAAATATTAAGAATCACTTCATCTCTTATCTTATGCCTGATACCGATTACAGGCATCCACCACCATCTCCACCTCTTCATCCGTCATCTCTGGGAACAGGGGCAGCGTCACACAATGACTTGCCAGATATTCCGCGTTGGGACAGTCTCCCCTTTGATACCCAAGGTGCTCATACGCCTTCTGCAGATGACAAGGTACGGGATAATGCTTGTTGCACTCCATCCCCTTCTCTCCCATATAGGCAATGAAATCATCTGGATCCTCCACCGTAATTACAAACAAATGGAACACCGGATCCGTATTTGCAGGATGTGTCTGCATGGTAAGACGAAAGTTGGTAATTTCTCTTAAGTAACGCCTGCCGATTTCCCTGCGCCGCATTGTCCACTGCGGCAAATAGTTAAGGCTCACACTAAGAACTGCTCCCTGGAGTCCTTCCAGCCTGTAATTATACCCTATCACATCATGATAATACCTGACTTGACATCCTTGGTTCTTAAAAGTAGTGATCGCGTCAAAATATTCCTTTTTATAGCAGGTGACACTTCCCCCTTCACCGAAAGCATAAAGATTCTTGCCCGGATAAAAGCTAAAACACCCCAGTTCCCCCAAGCTCCCCACCATTTTTCCTTCATAGAGTGCGCCGTGGGCCTGTGCGCAATCCTCCACCACATAAAGACCATGCTTATCAGCAATCTCTTTCACCCTGCCAAATTCAAAAGGCTGACCGTATAAATGAACACCTATGATCGCCTTCGTCCTATCTGTGATCTTTTCTTCAATGCTGTCAGGGTCGATCTCCCATGTATCCGCTGTACAGTCCACAAAAACCGGCACTGCGCCTGTATAAGTAACACCCCAGGCTGTTGCAATGTACGTATTTGCGGGCACGATCACCTCGTCACCCGCTCCGATTCCAAGCGCCATCATTGCACAGTGCAGGGCGGACGTGCCGTTGTTGACCCCTGCTGCATAGGGTACGCCACAGTATGCGGCGAACTCTTTATCAAACTGATCTGCAAACCGTCCCCCTGAAAACGCGGTCTCCTCGCAAACCGCTCCAATTGCCTCCATATATTCCTTCTGATGCTTCTTATAATCCCTTGTCAAATCAATTCTTTTTAGCATACTTTCCTCCACTTCAACTCGATGCAAGCCTACTTGCGCTTGTTCTCCTGCCTGAACGTCTTTTTCAACCTATATATCTGTACCAGATAATTTTTAATAGTCTTCCATACCTTCACCGTGGTATTGTAATCTTCCTGCCACTTAACGGGCATGTCGTAAATTACAACGCCCATGCGCTCTGCGCGCAGCAGAAATTCTATGGTATAAAACCAGCCGTTGTCATTACCGCTTGCTGCCACAAGCCTTTCTGCCGTCTCTTTCCGCAGGAAGGTAAAGCCGCAAACTGCGTCTGTCGCTTTCATATGAAAAATCGTCTTCAGCAAAAATACCAACCCCATGGATGTGATTTTGCGGTACCATTTTCGCCCCTTTGTATCGGACTGTTTGCTGAACCGACTTCCATTTACATATTCCAATTCGGGTCTTTTTGTAAACAGCTCTATGGTCCGCCCAAGGTATTTAATATCAGTGGACAAATCAATGTCCATGTATCCCACCAGTGCACATTCGTTTAAGGCAATCCCTTTTCGGAACGCGACACCTACGCCCCGCTCTCCCACTCTGACGTAAGTCACCTCTGGATATTTTTCCTCCAATGCTCTCCCAATTTCGGGCGTTTCATCCTCTGAACCGTTGTCCAGAATCGTAAGACAGTACGGAATCGAAACATTTTCCCTAAGATAGGCAACTGTCCTTTCGATACCACTCTGGAGCCGCAGCCTTTCATTCAGCACCGGAAACAATAAATTAATCGATAATTCTTCTGTGCTCATCGTTTCCTCCATTCTGAAGCGTCACAATTTTTTTAACTTTTTACCACCTTTTCTATATCTGAAACCAAATATCTTTGCTGCTTGAAAATAAGGTTAAGCAACACGGACAGGTATTTTAAGATAATCGTAAGCAGTGCGAACACGCCGAAAAAGCCCAGCGCCAGAAAGCCCATAGTAGAGAGCCATCCTTCTACTGGTCTTGTATGATTGAAGATATCAGAAATAATATAAATTCCCATTCCTATAATAACTGCCAGGAATATACCGCATATGATTGCCGATACCCGCTCAAGCACATTGGTAAAATAAATAAAAGAATCAAGCGCCAGCGCAGTCCGCTCTGAAGTCACCGTCTTATTTTTGACCCTCACATTCACATCCTTGCTGCTATAGAAAATGGTGTCCGCCTTCAGTCCACAATTCATGTAAACAGCTTTGCGGTATGGGATATACTGCCCCATAGACTTGATCCTGTTGATTGCCCTTCTGGAAACAATCCTAAAGGTCTCCGGTCCGATTCTGCCATTTCCTCTGCTGGTGCTGTTATACAGAGAATAGAATATCTTCGAAGTCATACGCAGCTTTCCTTTGCTGCTTGCCGCCACAATATCATTTCCCTCAATCAATTTGCGGTACACTTGCATCAGCGCCTGCGGCTCATAATCCACAAAAATGTCATCAAATTCAAAGACAAAATCTCCGATTGCAATATCCCTTCCCGCATTCATGGCGCTTTCCAATCCCTGAAAAAAGCTCATGTGAACTACATTGACCATCATCTTAAGCTGCCTGCTTTCCACATACTCCCGAAGGACCTCTATGGTGTCGTCTGTGCAGGCATCATCCACGCATACCAGCTCATACTGCTCAAAATTTTCCTGACATACGGGAAGAACCGTATCCAAAAAATATTTCACGTACGAAGCCACATCATGCAGATAAACGACAAGCGATATAAATTTTTTTTCTTTTTTATTCATAATCTGTTTATCTCCCATCTTGCTCAGCCCATGAATCTTCGGGCAATCACAAATATACCTGTTAAAAACTTTCATGATTATATCTATTCCAACATCAGATATTCATCCAAATCATACACCGTATTGATCTTCCCAGATAAAACGCTGACAAACATAGGCTGCCTGCTCATGACCTTAATCGCCGTGGGACGGGAATCATCCACCTCAGAGCTTTTTAAAATCGGCTTCATGGAATACAGGGATTTCTCGTAAGAATACGAGTATTCCGGTTTCATATATTTATCAGCCAAATGAGACATATAAGACCATGCCGAATCCGGTTTATACACGCATTCACTGCAATTTCCAAGGTTATCCGGCGTGCACTTACTGCCTCCCGGCCCGCTGATATTCTGACAAGAAAACACCGGCTTTGTATCATAGCTGGTCACATGGGGCGTAAATGTCACCGAAGTAAGGGAGTGCAAACCCGTTTTCCCAAAAGGCATGATGGAGAAGAAAGGGCCGTCCATAACCGTTATTCCGATATCCTTCAACGCGCCAGATGGTTTACATAATATAATCTCACATAGTTCATATTTGATATCGAACAATTCCTTCTCTATCCCCTCCACCTTATCAATAATCTGATTTACGGAGGCATAGGACGCATTGAGCACATAAGGCGCTTCATAAAAGCTTCCATCTTCCATCTGCACCTGAAAAAATCCTTCCTGCTTTATAATCCGCTCTATACGGGCATCAAAAACCATCTGGATGGCGGCATTTTCAAAAAGCCTGTCCTCATAATATTTCTGCAATATCTTGGCATCATAGGTATATTCCTCCGTAAGGAACGCGCCGTCACACATTCCCGGTTTAAAATATCTGGAAATCGGCGCTTCCTCGCACCGGATGCCTGCCGCCTTGCAAAATTCTTTGAACTGCGCCGCATTGGTCCATGAAAACTTGTCCGAGGTGGCATAAATCTGCTCAAATTTATCATGAATACAGAATCCAAAATCCTCCACGAACCGTCTAAAATATCCAGCCGACTTAACCGCAGTGGTCAGACTGCGGGGATAATGGTAGCCCATATGCACCCTTGCCTGATTGATATAGGTAGCCCGCATAAAAGGCGCGCTGTCATATTCAAGTACCAGAACCTGCTGTCCCCGCCGCGCGCAAAAGTCAGCGGCATATAAGCCATATAGACCGGCACCGATAATAATTTTATCATACTGCTTTGACATAAATTTATCCTTACATCCCTTTCACCTGTATCGTCACTACTGTTCCTGCCGCGATGGGCAGGCACTGCCAATACAGTCTATCCTAGTATAACCCGATAAATCGTATATTCTTCGCCCTGGGCAGTCTCCCCAAAAGTCTGATACAAAATTTCACACTTTGCTAAATCATCTGCCTCTTTAAGACAACTCTCTCCGCTGTCTAAAAGATAAAATTCAGACTGCTCTGGAAAGTTTATCTTTGCCCACGTAAAAAGTTCCTCAAAACTGATTCTTTTGCTCTGCTCATCGCTCCAGTTTGCGTACGTCTCTTTTTGTCCGTTTCCCGCAAAATAAAAAGTGTATTCTGGTAAATAAGCAAGCACCGTAGAAGCGTGAGGCACGTTCACAGATACAATCAGTGCCTCTTGGGGTATATTTTCTCTGATATATTCCGCTGCATACATCCCATCTGAATAGGAGCCATGGAGTGCATTTGCAAGACTGGACGTCTCTTCCTTATTATTCCAACGCGCAAACATGCAAACCGCCAATATCACCACCAATGCCTGAATGCCCCAAAGCGTCCTCCCGATACCCTTACCGGCAGGTTTTATTTCTTCCTTTTGAAAATACAGCACCCACACCATCCATAGCATTACATAACAAAGCGCAATAAAATGCCAGATATGAAGCTGATAAATCATAACGCTGAATGCTGCCTCAAACAGATAAGCTGCCGCCAGTACGGCTGCTGCCCATAGATTCTTCAAATAAGCAGATGCCGCCAGCAAAAGAACCAAAAACGCGAGCAGAAAGATCTGGCAAAAAATCTCCCCTCTTCCTGTCAGTCGTATCAAAATCCAGCAGGCAAAATTCTGAATTTCTTTTAGCAGCTCCATAAAACCATAACTGCTGACCTGAAATACCGGACTGTCAGAAACTCTATAAAACTGCGCAATCAGCAAAAACAGACTAAGAAGCGGAATCCAAATACCCTTCAAAACATTCAGAAAAGGATCCCATGTTTTTTCTTTCACGCATTTCCATACGCTCTCGCTAAGCCACATCAGGGAGATCATTCCTGCTGCCATCAAAACAACTACATCAGACTGCACCAAAAGTCCCAAAAGCAGCCCATACAAAATACAGCGTTCATTTCTCTTTGGATAGCACAGTGCCAGCAGCACAAGCAGCAGCGCAATCAGACAGTAATTCCTGGCTATTTCCGCATAGTAATAGGTGCATATAGGACTGAATACTGCCGCTGTTTTTGCAATCTTACTCAAAGGCGCTTTAAACAGGAACAGACCTGTCGTAACCGCCATGATCAAATAGCTGATAAAACTGATCGTTTGAAAGGGCAGACCTGCCTTGGCAAAAGGCATAATCAACAGATACCAAAGGCATGGATGCCCCTGATACTTAATTTCTGAAAATAATTGCAACGGGGAAAGTTCCTTTGCCATCAGCCATACATTCGCCTCATCCCTCCACAATTCATGCCGTGCAAGCAAAACTCCATTAAAAATCAGATATCCCAGAAACACTGCTGCCATAATGACCTTATCTGATTTTTGCCTTTTATTTATATCTGTCATTTTCCTCTCCATCGTCGCAGACATGTATTTCTTTTCACACACGTTATTATCATACCATAAAAACGCCGGCACGCAAAGCATGCCGGCGTATATTTTGAACTGTAATAAATAATTTAATTATTTTTTGTTTCCTCATAGCTCAAAATCATATGGGCAAGCGCTTCCGCATAAAGCCTTCTGCCTGCCTCTGTCAGATGAACGCCATCTTCCAGATATTCTTCCGCAGTATAACCGTCAATTCCTAAGTCCTGATAAGCATTAAAAAACAAAGCCTGTTTTTCGTTTGCCACATAATTGCATATCCCTTTATAATCAAACAGGGTGCCGTATCCAGTATTAACGGTATTTCCATCTCCAATCATCCATGTTCCGTCATAAAACTGTGCATAATTGGGTGAGCATAAAATAATCGTCGCATCCGGTGCAACCTCCCTTAAATTGTCCACTGCATAGCGGAGTGCACCAGCATAAGTTCTCAAATCAAAAAGTTCCCGGTCCGCACTGTCAAGGGGCGTTGCCCTAAAGAAGTCATTCATGCCATATTCTACAATAAAATAATCTGTTTGCGAAAAATCAATATTCGGGTTATCTAAGATATCTTTCGTCGCTTTTCCGGAAAAAATATCTGTTGATATGTCACCCATGATCGCTTTGACTACCCCTACCAGGCTTGTGGAAGTCCATTTGGCTGACTCTGCTGACTCCTCATACTCAATTGCCGCACAGGTGCCGCCAATAGCAAGATTGAAAACGTCTGCCTCACATGCAACGGACGTTAAGTACGGTACCCCCGTTCCATCCCTGTTGGCGTCAAAAATACTATCTCCCAAGAATACCAGTTGCAATTCTTTTCCTTGAGGTTCTCTCTGATCCTCTTCGGTAATTACCTGTTCCTGTTCCGGTTCTTGAAGCAAAACCTCCGGCATTATAATCTCCGGTGTCGCCGTCGCTTCCGAAATTGGCGCTATTGAAGGAAGCGTCTCTTCCTCTATCACCTCTCCAGTCTCTGTAATGACAATATTCTCAGGCAGAATTTCTTCATTCTTCTTTTCTTCTGGTTTTCTGCCACATCCAACCAATACCGATATCGCCAGAACAGATGCCAACAGCAAACACATACACTCTTTGGATTTGACCACTCTCATGTTCTGCACTCCTCCACTTCTTACTGCTTACATAGATAAATTATCCTAGCAAAGAATAGCACATTTTTAACCAAAATGCACATCCTAAGAAGCAAATTAAGATTTTTTTCAGGAACCTTAATCAATTCTTAACAACTGATTTCCTTCCTTATATTTTATTCACCTTTCCTTATTATATTCCAAAAACCACTCCGCAAACCTACCAAGTCCTTCTTCAATCGTTGTTTCTGGCTTAAAACCATAATCCTTCATCAAATCTTCCACATCTGCATAGGTCTCATAGACATCCCCCGGCTGCATAGGCAAATATTCCTTTTTCGCCTTCCTGCCAAGGCACTTCTCCAGCACTGCAATATAATCCATCAATTTTTCAGGTTTATGATTCCCTATATTGTATATTTTGTAGAATGCACCATTTTCATCTTCATCAGGAGGATTACAAAGCATGTTCTCCACTCCTTTTACGATGTCATCAATATAGGTGAAATCACGCATCATATCCCCATTGTTATAAATCTGAATCGGCTCCCCTGCCATGATCTTCTTTGCAAACTTAAAATATGCCATATCTGGTCTGCCCATCGGTCCATAAACGGTAAAGAACCGAAGCCCTGTTAAAGGAATACCATAGAGTTTGCTGTATGAATATGCCATCAGCTCATTGGATTTCTTCGTCGCCGCATAAAGGCTTACCGGCTTGTCCACTTTATCATCTGTAGAAAAAGGCACCTTTTTATTTCCTCCATAAACGGAACTGGAAGATGCAAAGACAAGATGCTCTACCGGATAGTTTCGGCATGCCTCCAAAATGTGAAAAAAGCCTACGATATTAGATTGAATATAAGCATCCGGGCAATCAATACTGTAACGTACCCCTGCCTGTGCTGCCAGATTTACCACGATCTGCGGTTTAAATTTTTCAAAAGCAGAAAATACAGCATCCTTATCTGCCAAGTCTGCCTTGATAAAGTGATACTTCGGCTCCTTTTTTAAAATTGCAAGGCGGTCTTCCTTCAGCGAAACCTCGTAGTAATCGTTCATATTGTCAAATCCGATTACCTCCGCTCCTTTTTCAAGCAACGCCTTTGATAAAAAGTAACCGATGAATCCGGCGCCGCCAGTAATCAAATAACGTTTGGATGGGTCTAAAGTATTCATATGATCCCCTTTATGATAGTTTATTTTTTTAATGCTTCTATTTTATACTCATAAATCGCTTTCGTCAAATATCAGATTCAGATACCGAAATCCACAAAATCCATTTTCATCAGCCAACGTCCTCATCTCTGCTCCTGCCGGAATCGTCACTTCATATTCTTCTCCCTGATACCGATATCTAATCATGACTTCCACATCCGGTCTTAAGGAAATCGCCTCCAGTACAGACTGGTGAAAACTGATCCAACGCTGTGTCCTGATGACGATTTCATCGGTACTGGCATTCAAAATCGCCTCAATTGTCTCTTTCTGAAATGCGGCATAAGCCGAATTGGGCACTTCTGCGTAATCCAGAACCGCACCGCATATTGTGCACTGCTTTGCCATAAGCGCATCGCATTCCGCCGTTGCCGGTCGGACCAATTCCTCTTCCAAATCATGAATACATGTATTCCTTCCTCTGGATGCTTCTTTATCTGATGCGCTATTTTGATCTTCATCAGGCATCTGTGTAACTTCCACCTGATTTCCCCACCGGGTCACACGGTAATAGTGCTCCGAATTAATCTGTATGATTCTTCCGCCGTAATCCATACCTACAGATGCCAGATAAATTCCATCCTGAACAGATACCGCGATTGCCGTCTCTTTTCCTTCCCCTTTAGAAGGAATTTTTTTGTATGCCGCGATAGACATTTGATTCTCTGTTCCTACCTGATATAAATACAGTGTCATCACGCAACCGCTCTTGTCATCATAATTCTGATAATCGCACTGTGCCATGAGAAGCGTACCATCCTCTGATGCCACCACCTGCAGTCCTGTGATAAGAGGATTTTCTGCCGCCTGTACTTCAACCGCCGCCCCTGTTCCTGATGCCATCCCCAAGATCAGGGTGATTGCCGCCATTTTCGCCAGCATTTTCTTTTTCCATTCATTTTTCTTCATTTGTTCTCTCTTTCCTTTCTTTTTTAGCTGGATTTCATGTCATCGCACGTCCCCTTAATCCGACCGCTCTTCAAATAGTTCCTCGATTGGCACCTTCAGGATTTCCGCCATTGCCTTTAGCTCAAAATCAGTTACCGTCCTCTCATGGCTCTCAATTCTCGAAATCGACCCCCGGCATATATAAATTGCATACATCTCCAGCTTTTCCGACAATTCCCTCTGGCTTAATTTTCTTTCAATCCTATATTTCCTGACTTTTTCGCCCACTACATTCTGCGTTTCGTAATCAATGATTCGCGCCATGACTGATCTCCATAAAAATTTAACACAAATATTTTATTACACTCCCTTCCGTTTCTTGTCCTGTGACAGGACACCCTGAAAAAGAAAAAAGAAGAAGTCCATCGACTTCCTCTTTCATCCGCTTTTATTTCTTTGTTCCTGTCAGTTTCCTAATTTTTCTTTACAGCCACGCCTTCAAACCCATAATATCTTGCCACTCCTTTGTTCTCCCAATCTTCAGGATCCTCCTTAATATCAGAGAAATATAAAAGAACAGGCTGCACCGGCAAGGGTTCCACCTCTATGATTCCCTCTCCTGCACCGCGGTAGATTTCCATACGCGCCTTAAGCGCATCACCGTAAGCCTTTGCATTCCCATTTGCTAAATCGGTAAGCGCCGATGAAAACGTATAATAGTGAGGCTCCGGTATCATCGTAAGCGCCGAACCAAACATCAGGAAAATAATGCATCCTGCAAGGCACCAGCAGCTTTCTGCTGAAAATTGCCCAGCAGAACCTGACGCCTCTTCTCTTCGCCCGTGCGCCCACCTTTTCTGCACCCATCCAGTCAAATAACCCACACTTAATGAAAGCGTTAGTATATACATCAAGTAGACAAGCGCCTGCAGCCTTCCTGCTTCCATATTCCCCACCGCAAATATAGGAGGCGTTATCATGGCTGATGTCATACAAAAACCAAATAGCAGCACCGCCAGCGGACACGGGAAGCGGAAAGAAATCTTATCTGCCATATGCCAAAATAAGGGAATCAATGCAATCATAATGATAATGACAGGCCAGGTTGTCCATTGGCTCATTGCCCTGTCAAGGCAGTCATAAAAGGACACCAGCACCGCTTTGACTGGATTCATCCCACTTGTATCCTCGGCACGCACCCAATTGCCGGGAGCCGCCACATTAAGTACAAACCCCACATAAAAGATTCCTATAGGCACTGCTAACGCCCTGCACCTATTCCAATTTTTACATACGCTGATAAGCACAACTGCCATCAGCAGGACAATCGCCCCATTAAGCGCACTCATTTGATTTCCGCCGCCGACCAAAAATCCAAGAAAAGAGGCCGCACATAAATCCCATATTCGCTTCTTTCCCTGATCGTAGACTGCTGAAATCAAAAGTCCAAAGAAAAATAAAGACATGCTATGGACGAAAATATAGTTTGCCGCCCCACTATACCAATAAAAAGCCTCGCATCGTCCCGCCGGACACATGCATTGAACGGATACAAAAAGCACCAACATGGAAACACTATGACCAAGCAACTTATCCGCCTTAAACATTTTCACGAAAATTGCATGAAATAAGTACATCACAGAAAAGCTGAGCATCCCCAGCATCATCCATGTGGTCAGGACATACCCTCTCTCTCCAAAACTGCTTGGCGGCATCGCCATTAGAAAATTAGAAGTAAAATACCCCATCCAATGTGCCCAGTCGTCTGCTGCTCTCACAATCCCCTGCCAGATTACCGCAAACACGTTATGCGTTGTTATCCATACCTGATGACAATTGCTTCCAATAGAGTAATCATCTGCGCTTGGATAATTATACCAGGCAATCCAGAGAAGCGGAATCAGACTGCATACATAAACAGCTGTAGTAAAAACAGCAATCGTCTTAGGGGTAATCAATTTCCTAATCTTTCTATCCCATCTTTCCTTTGAACAATCAAACCTTGTCCCCAAATCTTCTTTCATTTGATATCCATGCCTTTCTTGAAAATCCCTATAATGTTCTTATTGTATACTCGCCGGTCTGTTTCGTCAAATCCATTTTCAAACCTTGCCAACCCTCCGTTTCTCATATATACTTAAGCTGTAATGACTATGGCTATACTATCGTTATAATATAGTTAACATAGATTCATAAGTGTAATGAAGGAGTTTTTATATAAATGCCAGTCGGAGAAAAGCTATCCATCATCATCCCTTCCTACAATGAACAGGATAATATCGCAAGGACCTTTCATACCATTTGCGAAATATTGAATTCAAATCATATTCCATTTGAAATCATCTTTGTGGATGATGGTTCTAAAGATTTAACCTATGCACGTATTCAGGAATTATCTTCTGCGCATACGGAGGCAAAGGGCATCTCTTTTTCGCGAAACTTTGGAAAAGAAGCAGCTATTTTTGCCGGTCTGGAGGTTGCACAAGGCGCCTGTTGCTTGATTATGGATTGTGATTTACAACATCCTGCTTCTTTGATTCCTGAAATGTACCGCCTCTGGAAGGAAGGGTTTGAAGTCATCGAGGGCGTCAAATCTTCCCGCGGAAAGGAAAATCCGCTGCATACATTCTGCGCAAGAACATTTTACCGCATCATCAGCAAAGTAACCGCCATTGACATGTCACAGGCATCTGATTTTAAGCTTTTGGACCGAAAAGCAGTGGATGCGCTTCTTATCATGCCGGAGCGCGCTCCTTTTTTCCGTGCTTTGTCGTCATGGGTAGGTTTTAAGACCGCCACGATTCCCTTTGAGGTACAAGACCGAGAGATTGGCGCTTCCAAATGGTCCTTGTGGAGTCTCACGAAATATGCCATTCGGAACATCACTTCTTTTTCCAGCGCACCGCTTCAATTGATTTCACTGTTGGGGTGGATCATGTTTCTTGCTTCCATTGTCCTGGGGGTTCAGTCGCTGTACCGTTACTTTACAGGAACTGCTTTGGAAGGATTCACGACGGTGATTCTTCTGCAATTGGTCATTGGAAGCGTACTTATGATCAGCTTGGGATTCATTGGACATTATATTTCCAGAATTTATGATGAGATCAAGGCTAGACCGAGGTATATCATTAGTAAGAGGTGTGGGTGTTAATTGATGGAAAATAGTCTCTCTATAAGAGCGTATCATCCCGGCAGTTCCAATACTGCCGGGATGATACCATTTAAGGCGAAACGATAGCAATTATCTTCCTATGCTATAATATTCTACGTTGGCTGTTTTCATTTCCGCCGGATTGTATAGGTTTCGTCCATCATAAACCAAAGGGGTATGCATTTGATCCTTGAAGTCCTTCGGTCTTATTTCTTTGATTTCCGGCCATTCTGTGAAAATGAAGCATATATGGGCTCCGGTCAAGGCTTCTTTGGGGGTGGAAACGTAGTTTATAGAGCCTTTGTCATTTTTTCCTTCGGGGAAAAGTTGTTTGGAGCGCTCCGTTCCTTTGGGGTCATAAGCGTAAATTTCCGCACCTGCTGACAGAAGGAGTTTCAGGTTATCGATGGACGGGGCTTCCCTTAAATCATCTGTGCCGGATTTGAAGGTGAGCCCCAGCACTGCTACCTTTAAACCGTTAAAGGAAATCATTCTTTCTTTTGCTTTTTCAAACAAGCGGGTCTTTTGCGCGCTGTTTACGTCTACGCATGCCTCCACTGTTTTCAATTGATAGCCATGCTCTCTTGCCAAGAATTTAAGGGCTTTGGTGTCCTTAGGGAAACAACTTCCTCCAAACCCGATTCCAGCATTTAAAAAGCGCGCTCCTATTCTCTCGTCATAACTCATACCTTTTGCCACATCTGTGATGTCGGCGCCTACCAGTTCGCATAGATTTGCAATGTCATTCATATAAGAAATTTTAAGTGCAAGAAAATCATTGCAGGCATACTTAATCATTTCGGCAGAACGGCGTTTTACGGAAACGATTGGAAGATCAAAGGGCTCATAAATCTTCTGAAGAAGCGCTTCCGCCTCTTTGCTTTCTGTACCAATGATAATTCTTGCGGCATGGAGGGTATCATGTACGGCTGTTCCCTGTGCCAAAAATTCAGGATTGGATGCCACCTCTACTTTTACGTCATGCACGAGGAAGTCTTTGATAAACTGTTCTACTTTATCGTTAGTTCCAACCGGAACGGTAGACTTCACGACTACAAGGCAGTCCTTCTCTATGGTCTCAGCAATCTGCCTGGACACCTCTGCTATGTAGCTTAAGTTTGCACTTCCATCAGGCATTTCCGGTGTACCAACGCCAATAAAAATTGCATCTGCATCCCTATATGCTTCCGCATAGTCTGTAGTAAAATGCAGCGTTCCTCTGGCATTATTTTTCTGCATCAGTTCTTCCAGCCCCTCTTCATAAATCGGGGATATCCCCTGGCGCATCATTTCTACCTTTTTCTCATCGATGTCCACACAACTTACCTGGTATCCCTTTTCTGCAAAGCACACGCCTGCCACCAATCCTACATATCCGGTTCCTGCAACTGCTATTTTCATATGATTCCTCCTTTTTCTCTCTTATCTATTTTCTTCAATATCTTATTCAGACCAAATGCCGCCAGCGGAAGCATGAGAACAAAATATCCTAAAATATACCTTGACTGCGCTTCCCAAATCATATGGAACAAAAATCCGCCAAAAATATTAAGCACAAAATAGGCACGCTCCAAAGACCAGTCCCTGCGCATGAAAAAGCAATATACTCCTGTACACAGAAACATAAAAAAATGATAAATGTTCATTATCTCATAAAGTACATCCCTGCCCGTGCCATAAATGAAGAACTGTGCCAAAGAAGATAGATTGTCCACATGCCGGCTGTTCCATTCATTTGTGATCATCGCTTGAAAAGTAGGCGCATTCCACTGGGAAGTAAATTTTTTATAAAAAAAATCAAGTGCGTAACGCTGTTCATGTATGAATCTGTTCATAGACTCCTTAAGATTCTCCATACATGCCTGTGTAGTCAATTCCCGATTGTAGTCGTTATCACCATAAACAGTCCAGTTGTAACCGTTATACCAACCGCATGCATATCCCCCTTCATCAGCCTCCTGCATGCTCATCGCAATCCATGCAATCTTGGGAATCCCTTTGGGGAACTCCGAAAGACCTGCCCGCGCAACATAGACAGCATTTACAATCCATACACCAACTTGGGAAATCAACACGAGCCCTATCACCCAAATCAACATTTTATATCTTTTTTTCTGGATAGAATGCAGGATAATGGCAGCGACTGCCGCCACCAGTAATATATTAATGTTGGATTTTACAATAATTCCAGCTGACAGCAGCACTGCCGCCTTTAAAATGTTCTGCCATCTGTCTGTTTTCAGATATCGGATCAAAAAGTAGATGCTGCATGCGCCAAAGCTCCATCCTATGATATCTCCGTACACAAATGTAGAAAAGAGAAAAAGAGGAAGCATTCCCATAGATAAAACTGCTTCTATCCTGCCCACACGTTCTTCATCGAACAATTCCTTTGTAATCTTTCCCACCATTTTTAGGATAATCACAATACAGACTATATTCACCAGGTGAAAAACAATAAAATTTTCCACACCGAAAATATAATAAATCAGCTCAAGAAGCGCTGCAAAACCAATTTGAAAAGAATAGCGATAAAGATATTCCCCTTGTTCAAATGCACGATAATTCTTCTGCATAAACTCGATTGCAATGTCACTAATCAATCCGCTGTCGCAGGTAACAACACTCCTAAAGAGAAGAACGATCAACAAGCATACAACAGCACTGTAAATCAAGGCAAGTCTCTCGATCCGAATCTTTTTCACCCACTTGGTCCGCATCAGGAAATAAAAGCACACAATGATCCCCACTGACGCCGCCAACACAATGAAGGGATTGTCCCACTTATACCTTGCTGTCTCCATCACCTGATAAAGGTCAAAATAAGTTGTCCTTAATAGACTGTTGAAGATGTTAAATACCACCATGAGTGCAAACGGTATTAAATAAAAATAAGTTAATATCCTTATAATTTTTTGTTCCTTCATATTCTCTCCAGATTTGCCTTTAATGATTTAATCTGCCCCCAAATTTGAATAATTGTAATCGGAAACAAAAACCGTATATTTTCCAATCTTTTCTGCCTCCGCCACATTGCTGCCTTTCTCATTTAAAAATGCGGCAAAGCGGTCTTTTTCAGCATCCGTGATGACATATGCCGTTTTTTGTTCATACGGCATGTTCGGACAATACCAGTCTGTGCTTGTCATCCATTTGCAGATATCCATTTTTTCCACTGATGCCACCGGGTATACGCGGATAGCCCCATTTGAAAGCACTGTCATCGTATTTGCATTTTCAAATGTCGCATATGCTATAGGCAGATTATTTTCCTCTAAAAACGCTGTGACCTGATACTCTTCGGTAAGCGGCGGCTCCTGCGCCCCAATAACCGGCAGGTACACCTGCACAAAATTAGACACTGCCAGAAGGATTCCGCTAACTCCTATCATGCATTTTATCACGCTTCTGCTTTCTTCCCACACCAGGACGGCAGAAAAGGGTAAGAGAAATAGAAAAGCAAAATAGTACCTTTCCGTACTCTCCACAGTCGTAAACGCTACTATCACACCTGTCAAAACCGGAGATATACACATGGCAAGCCACACCCAGTGGACTGGCTCCATCTCCCGCTTCCACAAAAGACGCAGAACATGCACCAGCATATAAACCGTCAGCAAAAGCAACACGCCAAGGCATATTTCCCCCAGGAAATTAGCATTTTCAAATCCAATTGCCCGCACCATATCCGGTATGACTACTGTAAGCAGCTTTGGAAATCCTTTCCGTATATTTCTAGAAAATCCCTGCCCTACCGAAAATGGAAACAAGGTCCCCAAATAACTGACAGCAAACAATAGTAACGTCCATAGGCTTATATAAATATCTGAAATACTTCTTTTATGCTTTTTATATATAAAATAGATATTTCTTATCATTTCCATCCCAAGTAAGGGACCATAAATAACCAGGATCCCCCTGACTCCCTGCAAGCCGAGCAGGAACGAAAACAAAATCCCCCACGCAAGTTTATAGGTAATTTTACAATTTCTGATAAAGGAAGCATACATACCTAAGGTAATAAAAAATATCACCGCGTGAATTGCATAATAAGCAGCAAATAAATAAAGAAGCTCCAGCATGATAAACCCAGACGGAATAATCAGGCAAAGAAATCCCATCATAAGTCCACTCGTTTTCTTCACTCCCGTTTCCCTCGCAAAGTACAATGCCGCAAGCAAAATCAGTACCGTCATCATACAGCAGGCAAGACCCGCTGACAATGTCATGTTGCCAGTCAAGCCATAAAAAAGGGCTGCTACATTAGGCGTGCAGATCAGTCTGAGTTCGTTTGCCACATACCAAGCATCAGGTATGATCTCTTTGCTGTTCCAGATTAATTCTCCCAATATTGCATCAGAAGCAATGTCGGCATTCATGCAGTAATTAAAATGAAAAAGATTCGCTATGAAAACCAGCAGGAGAAAAATCGTAATGCCTGTCAGCAATCCTGCTGTCACTTTTCTTTCTGTTGTTTTATCCATCATGCATCCCCTTTTCCAGCGGTTGGCACAAAGCTGGCTCCGGCAGTATTCTCCGCCAATCAGCAACTTATTTTTAAAAATTGCGCTTTCCCGTGAATTTTAATCGTAACTGAACTTGCCGGAATAAAAATGCAATCTCCCTTAAAAAAATGAATTGCCTCACAATTTCCGTAAAATAATGTTCCACATCCGTTTATACACAATAATACCTGAAAGGAAAGGATTGTAGTACGAAAACTGACCATCTCCCGGAGCCGTTCCGTATTGATCAGCATCCTCTCCACTTGGAAATATTTACACCGACACAAAAACTCTGTTGCACATCCAGGTTTGAATTTTAAAACTCGCAAAATCTGACCAGGCGGCATGCCCCCTTCTAAATCTGCCACTTCAAGCGCCTTATCCACGTGGAGCTTTCGCTTTTCTCCCTGAGCATCCACACGGTCATAATCGTACATGCGGTATGTTAAATTAGAGCTCTCCTGCACCTCTGCAATCAAAGCGCCCCCTCCAATTGCATGAATCGTACCAGCCTTGATATAGAACACATCATCTTTTTTAATCGGCACTCTCTGAAGATACTTTTCAACAGTCCCATCCTCAATACTCTTTTTTAAAGTTTCGGCATCTGCTCTTCTGGAAAGACCATATACCAGCTTTGCATCCTCCGCCGCATCCAGCACATACCAAAATTCATTTTTCCCCAGAGAACCATTTTCATATTTCATTGCATAATCATCATCCGGATGCACCTGCACTGAAAGATCATCCCTCGCATCAATGAACTTAACCAGTATCGGAAGTTCCTCCTTTTTCTGATGATTGTCTCCCAAATATTCAGGATGGTGATGTATTACATCTGCCAATGTATTTCCCTTGTCTTTCCCGCTCGCCACTATACTTGGACCATCCAGGTGGGTGGAACACTCCCAGGTTTCTGCCAAGGGGAACATATCTATACCTTTGGCAAAATCATCATTCAGCCGACTGCCACCCCACAAGTAATTTTTTCCGCATGGCTTTAGCAAAAAAGGGCTATTCAAGTGGATACTTTTGTTTATCATGAACGCTTATCTCCTTGCCAAGCTGAACCTCAATTAATTTTAATTCTGTTTCCGCGATAATTGTATGACGACAGCCTGCCTCCATGGTAATCACATCGCCTGTACTGACCTCCTGCTCCATACCATCCACGATTGTATGCCCCTTACCTGCAATAACTGTCCACACTTCATCCCGGTATTTATGACTATGATAATTCATCCGATGCCCGGGGGTCAGAGTCACTTTAATTGTCATGCTTTCCGCCTCTACATCTAGAACCCGAAAGCTTCCCCATGACTTTTCTGCAAACATAATCTGCTGGTCAATGCTATCTACAAAAGGTTTAATATAGCTTGACTGTTCCTTATCAGAGACAAGTATTCCTTCCGGACTCGCAGAGATTACCACATCATGCAACCCCATTGCCAGCACCGGTACATTCAGCTCATTGATAATGTGAACATTTTCACATTTTTCATTCATCATCGCCTCGCCAATGCTAGGCTCTTCCATAGCTTCCGTAAGCGTATTCCAAGTTCCAAGGTCCTTCCACTGACCTCCAAAACGCATGACTTCTATATTATCTTCCTTTTCAACAACCGCATAGTCAAAACTGATCTTTGTCAACGTATCATACTTTGAAAACAGATCCTGATAATCCGAAAATTCAATCAGTTCATGTGCTTTCTCCAAAACATATTTCAATCTATAAGCAAATACGCCGCCATTCCACAAAGCTCCATGCGCAATGTATTCTTCTGCCGTTTTCGTATCTGGCTTTTCCTTGAAGGAAGATACTTTACTAACATCTGTGCCACTCTCTGGAATAATATATCCATATTTTTCGCTGGGATAAGTGGGCTCAATTCCCATCAATATCAAATTCGCCATGCTTGACGCCGCACGCGCACTAAGCTCTGTCAGCTTCTGGAAGTAATCATCTTCCACATAAGGGTCAACCGGACAGACCACCACTGATTCCTCCTCTGAAATTCCTTGCACATCATGCAGATAAGCGCTTACCAGCGCTATCGCGGGGAACGTATCTCTACGGCAGGGTTCTACAGAAATCCCCACCTTATCTCCTAGCTGATTATGAATCGCAGATACCTGTGCTTTTGACGTAGCGATAGTCACATTTGCCGCCTTATCTGCCTTACAGATTTGTCGATAGACACGCTGCACCATTGATTCATAATCTCCATTTTCCTTTTTGAAAATTTTAATAAACTGCTTAGACCGTATATCATTTGACAACGGCCACAAACGTTTGCCGGAACCACCTGATAATAAAACAATATTCATACCTATATTCTTACCTTTCCCGTAATTCTACCATTCTTAAGAATAACATGATTAAAAATAGAAAAAAAGTGCATATCTGGCACTTTCTGCCACATCACTCTCATTCGGCCAAGAAATACCCTTGGATATCAGTATACCACAATGTGTACAAGGTCAGCAAAATGAATCGAAATAACTTCTTCATTTACCTGTTATCAATTGGATTTTTAATTCAATTCCTCTTCGAAACAATTTCCCTCCCAATCAAAATAGCAATCCTTAAATCGTATTTTTTTTGAGTTGTAACTAACATACTTCCCCTCATAGATAAAAACAAATTCGCCTTCCAAGTTGATAAGCCCTGTATAGGTAACTCCTTGTTCCGTTTCAAATTCAATCAGGCACTTACCATCACGAAAATCAGACAATGCCTTAGCAGAAGGATAGCAAGACAAATCCAATACCATTTCTAAATCCCGATTATAGAAACCTGTATCACAGGATCTGTCTAACACAATTTCACCTTTTATTCCATTGGCTGTATAAGTAAACAATCTTTCAGAGGGAGCATCAGAAAGAGAGTGTGCATTTGAAAGAAAAATTAATCCACTCTCTGGAAAGCTTCTCATTAAGAACCGCATTCGAAATTCATCCTTATCGATAAATTCATTTTCCAATACATCATAATAGCCATTAGATCTATTATGATATAAAAAATGATATTCCGCCTCCATGTCATTTAGTTTTGAAGTAGGTTCCACCACCCATTCCAAATTACTGTTAAGCACGCCTGTCATCTCAACGCCATTGACTTCTGTGACGGCAAAGATAAACCCATCAAAACAATGGTTGGAAAACATAATCGCCTCAACGTTAAGCTCATCGCGCAGATCATGTATCACAGTTCCCGTTTTGTCTATGATATACTGTCCTTTAACCAAAGCTATACCATTACAAAAATCAGATACATGTGCTTTCGTGATGCCTGGTATGCTGAATATTTCTACTCCATCTTTTCCAATACAGACCACTCCATCCGTCATTTCAAAAATGAAAAAATAGGTCTTATAAAGCTGCACCCATGCAACCCCATCATGATATCTATAGTTCTTAGGATCAAATACCCTTGCTTCCTTTTTCCCACAGGATGGGAGTAAAATAAGCATAATAATTAAAAGATACATTACTGCATTTTTTTTCATAAAACTTTCTCCCTCATTCTTGTTTCCTACTTCTTGTCATATGCTTTCCGATTTGATACTATAAAATAGATGTCTCCTTTTCAAGCAGATTTTCAAATCATTTATTAGGTGCTTCTATGAACATTTTTTTACTATTTATTATATGTATCATCGCATGGGGGCTGATACGCCTTCAAGATAAATACGTAATTATTGAAAAAGTCTTAGGCTTTTTTAGTTGTGCAACTCTTTTACTGAGCATTGTGGCTTTTTTTACCGGCTATGATTTAGTCAAAAGTGCGTGGACAGACCTAAAATCTCTCTGGTCTACGTCACCTGAATCTGTTTATTCTTCTACGCCTCTTTATGAATCAACTTTACCGCCAACTGCTCCGCCTGCTCCCCTTCAGGTAGTGCTGCCGGATTCCATCCCCGAGGGTACACCCGCCAGCGACATGGCAGAAGGTTCAAAAAGCAGCCTTGTATGTGAAACAGCAATCTATAACATAGGAAACAGGGTCAACCGTAATAGTGACGACAAAATACATATTGAATGGCTTCCCCTCGCCAACCAAGATAATTACAAATTGAGGATAGAAGCCGATGATCCCTTTTTAGATGCAGAAACAGAGCGGGAATATACCTGCGAAGACAATTGGTGTGATGTTGATGTATCTGACTTTCCAAACGGCACTCTCCTATTTGCAGCCGTTGCTGTTTGGGATCCTGAAGCAAATGAATGGATATACTCAGAACCAATCTCATTTACATTACGCTGAGCTTCATGCCATTTTTCTTAAGTCTCCCCAAAGACACCCAGGGGCACAAATTCAATTGACCGCTTCTCTCCTCCGGTACGTGCAATCAATTCGTCCTGTCCTATCACTTTGACAAGATTTTTAATCAGCTTGCCCAAATTGCGCTTATCCTCCTCATACTCTCTGTAAAAAAATATTTTCGTATACACAATATCATTACAAAGCAATTTCCTTAGAACATCCCCATCTGTCGCATCTAGGGAATGACCGAAAATGTACTTCTTCATCCGCTAAGTATTCGTCTATGCCCAATACCATATTGTTAGAATTAAGTGTATTATCCTTTCTCGCTATTCCATGTATACAATTCATTAACGGCTGCAGTTTCAGTAATAACTTCCATTTTAGATTCTTCTACGCATTTTTTGTATGCCCTTCGGGTAGTAAAAAGGGTTTTAAGCGTTTGCTACCTTTTGCCCCAAATGCAGGAAGTCTCTATATTGCGTCGGCAAACCATGTGCAAGGTCAAACCCATTTCCTATCATTAATATGTTCATTAAAATTGCTCCTTTTTGCAAAGGCTTTTCTTGAGCGTATATGTAACTATGATGTGAATTATTTATAAGTATACCACAAAAAGGAATTATACAAAACAATAGGAATTTTTATAATAGTACAACAAAGGATAATACCTGATTATCAA
>JAIDFQ010000024.1 GCA_029054245.1 Lachnospiraceae bacterium
CCCCCGCCCCCAACTCCCTCCCCTGACGGTGCATTCCTGCCGGAAGGTAAGGTTGATTCAATGTTGTGTCAGTAATGGAAATGAAAACCGAAATGTTATATATGTTCGCGTCGGACAGGACGTCCGACGAAGGCGTAATTTGCCCCATGGATGGGGCAATACGCCGTTTGCGTCCGGTATCTAATACCAAACTAAGGTCTGTCTAATCCTTCTTACCGCTGTACATAGGCGCAGTCGCAAACTTTTGCTCCGCCCGCTGCTAAAACCAGACGCTGCCATGCCGCCCCAACAGGAATTGCTATCTGTCACAGAGCAATATCTAAACCAGTCCCCAAGCGCACCACTGCCCGCCTAGCCGCCCTGCTAACCTGCTATTCCCTCACCTACATCCAACCAATTCCACTGCATGTGCAATCCCCGGTATGCTCTGCCCCTCATTAAAGCTTGTCTTGGACAGCAGTGCCCCCGTAGGAACAAACAATACTCGCTTCCATTTTCCTTCCTCGAGCTGTTTTAAAATAAAGGCAGACAAAGTAACCGCGCTACATCCGCATCCGCTTCCTCCAGCATGGGCATCCTGACTCTGATCATAAATCTCCATTCCGCAGTCCATATGCACCTTGGAAATATCCATTCCTTTTTCCCTCATCATATCCCAGAGTGCTTTCTGCCCCACGCTTCCCAAATCCCCTGTTATGATCTTGTCATAATCGGACGGGGTTCTTCCAAAGTCTGTCAGATGGTGATAAATGGTATCGCAGGCGGCAGGCGCCATGCAGGCGCCCATGTTCATAGAATCCTTCAACCCGAAATCCACAATCTTACCAATGGTCAACCCTGAAATCATCGCCCTGTCCGTATCACTTTTCACACTGCTTAAGACGAACGCTCCACTTCCTGTTACCGTCCATGTAGCGGAAAGAGGACGCTGGTTACCATATCCTAATGGAAAGCGAAACTCTTTCTCCGCGCTGGCAAAATGGCTGGATGTCACGCATGCCGCATGTTCTGCCATGCCGCCTGCAATCATCACCGTTGCCATTGCCATAGAAAGCCCACAGGTGGAACAGGCGCCGTACATTCCAATCAAAGGAATCTGGAAAGCTCCCAATCCAAAGCTGCTGGCTATGGATTGTCCCAGAAGATCGCCGGCAAACAGATACTTGATTTCTTCATTTTTCAATCCTGACTTGCCAATGGCAAGCGTAAGCGCTTCTTTCTGTAGGGTACTCTCCGCCTCTTCCCATGTCTGGCAGCCAAATTTGTCATCCTTTCCCACCACATCAAAACAGTCTCCAAAGGGTCCCTGACCTTCCTTGGTTCCCGCCACTGATGCACTTGCTCTTATATAAACAGGTATCGGCACTTTAATGCTTCTTTCCCCCTGCTCAAAAATTGCTCCAACCGTTGTTTCCATAAAAAAACCTCCAGACGATTTACTTTTGGTTAGTTTTTCTCATCTGGAGATTTTTATTCGTTTTATGTTTCAATTCTCTCCCCACAATGTGGGTTACAATGTGGGTTACAATGTGGGTTACAGCGCGGTCACCCCATGGGCAAGCAAAAACTGTTTCCACAAATCATAATATGCGCCGAGCAGGTGGATCTGGTCGAACGTATAATCCGAAATCAAATTCCCCTCCTCATCACAGACAGCTTCATTTACATCAATATAAAAAATCTGTTTATTATCAGCCAGCGTCGCTATGGCATTATTTCTTGCATTGATATTGCTGTTGTTAAAAATGGCATCTGAACTGTTCTTTTCTCCCGTAACGCGCATGACGCCCTGAACAAAAATCTTAGCTTCCGGCTCTAATTCATGGAGCCGCTCTACCACCTTTGTATATTCCGCCATGTACTCTTCCGTGGTTCCCCTGCCAAGCTCATTGATGCCCACCATAAGATAGATTTTGCCATAATCCTTATTTTCAAGGGCTTCTTCAACCATGCCCTGACCTCCGAAATCCTCCTCTAATACCTTGTAGATTGTAAGAGAAGTCTCGCAATAAAAGTCAGCATGCTCCGACAAATCCGTGTAATCCCTTAAACCTACTGTCCTGGAATCCCCAATAAACAAAGCATCATCAAAATAACTTTCGTCAACGTCAGAAAATTCATACTTTGCTGCCCTTAAGACACCTGCATCTCCATATAGATCTGCCGAAATATGATTCTGGATTTCTTCCTTGGTGCTCTCTCTTGCCGGCTCTATCTTTTCAAACGGCGCATCCTCTTCTTCCTGATGTTCCTCATTTTCCCCCAGTGCCTTAGTTTCTGCTGCTGTAGGGTTCATTTCCTCTTTCGCAAGAGTATTGGATGATACACTCCTTTCACCGGAAGTCTCTTTTTCTTCCGCACCCTCCTTCTCTGCCTCTAAAACATCCGCCATCTGACCACCTTCCGATGCATTTCCCGATTCTTTTTCCAGTTCACTTTCCGGCGCCCTCTGTGCTATATTCCCCTGTGCCATCGCCTGGGCGCTCTCCCCTGTAAAGACCTGCCAAGGGTAAATGCCGTCATTGATTCCAGTGAACATGACCGCCAAAACCGGCGTTGTCAATGGATGATATTCCTGCTCGGAATAGACGCTCATCCTGCCTATCATTCCGATAATTGTAAAAATAAGCCCTGTGCTGACCAGTAATAGGAAAACCGGACACTTCTTAATCAATTTCATTTTATAAACCATACCTTTCGCAATCTGTCTTACTGCCCTAGAATTTCAGGTACATGAATGGATTTCCCGCGCTGCTGGCAAGGAAATAAACCGAAGTCCAGAACAAAATAACATACAGCAGTATGATGATTGGATTCTTCTTATGTTTTTTAATATAATCGGGTACCGCCGGAATACACAGCAAAATGCCAACAATAAAGTAAATACTATAATTCTGCATATACTTTATGATATCCTGTGGATTTACAGCCAGACCGGCGCCTCCTAAAAGTGGGAACAAACGCCCGAAATAAATCCCCAGCTGCCTTAAATCTGTTATGGCAAAAACCACCCATGTGAGCGGGATGACTGCCAGAACATAGAGATTGCCTAAAATAGGAATCTTTCCAAGAATTTTTCCGTAAAACATTTTTTCAGAAATAATCAAAATCCCCAGCACGACTCCCCAGATTACATAGTTGACGCCATTACCATGCCAAATACCTGTCAGCAGCCATACCACGGCAAGATTGAAAATCAGCTTCTTCTTCCCGCAACGGCTTCCTCCAAGGGGAATATACACATAATCCCGAAACCAGCTTCCCAGCGTCATATGCCATCTTCTGTAAAACTCAGAAATGCTCTTCGACGCATAAGGATGATGAAAATTCTCTATAAAGCCAAATCCCAGCATCACCATAAGTCCCGACGCCATCAGAGAATATCCCCAAAAATCAAAATACAGCATAAGGGAATAAGCGAATGCTCCCATCCATGCAAGCGGCGTGGAAATACTTTGAAATCCGATCATCTGCAAATCGTTCCACAGAATTGCCAGCCGATCTGCCAAAAGCACCTTCATCCCAAGACCTGCCACAAAACATTTAAGTCCATCTTCAAACTGCTCCAGGCTTAAGGTTCTTTCACGTTCAAACTCTCCTTCATGATACCGCATGATCGGGCCGGATGTCACTTGGGGAAACATGGTAAAATAAATTGCCACATGCCTAAACTTTGGTTTGGTCCAAAGCTCTCCCCTGCACATGTCTATCTGAAAAGAAATCATCTTAAAAATGTAAAAGCTGATGCCAAGAGGAAGCAAGGTGTTATCGACAAATACGGCAAGAAATTTGAAAATCACCAGCACTGCCACATCCAGCGCAACCGCCTGCATCATATATTTTTTCCGTTTATTTTTCTGCCATTCATGAAGCGAAAACCCTTCACCCAGCTTCCAGCTCTGCATGCCTATACTGTAATTGACAAGCGTCGTCACGATGAGTACCAGAATAAACACTGGCTCTCCAAAGGCATAAAAAACAAGGCTCCCTAAAAGGAGCATTATTTCCTTGTATTTTGCTGGTATTATAAAATATAAAATTAAAAAAATCGGTAAAAAGCGAAACAGAAATTCAAAGCTGGAAAAACTGACCATAACATTCCCCTGCACTTATCATTTGATTTGTGATATCCATTTTAACACCCTTGCCATAAATGTACAAGAATGACAGAATGGTTTTTTATTCCTATAACAACACTTCCTCTTATCGTTCCCTGTCATATTCACGATTCAATTATAATGGATGCTTGCATCATTTTTGCATCATATCTGTTACATTTTTATTACATTTCCATTTTCTTTATTCGGCAGGCAGCGCGTATCATACAAGCCTGCATATATATTTTACCTACATACTTTTTTTCACACTCTGCATAATTTTAAATGAAATCCATAAACTAACATAAATTATTCAGGAAGGTGACAAGCTATGAATGAACCCAAGAGCGAAGAAAAACTAAATCTTGAGAAAGAATACGAAGAATATGTAAAGACCATCACTCCTACCCATAATCTATATTTGCAGATGCTGAAGGCATTTATCACCGGCGGCATCATCTGTGTAATCGGGCAGGTTCTCTTAAATTTTGCTTCCAATCAAATGGGCATGGACAAGGAAACTGCCGGCAGCTTCTGTTCTTTAGTCCTTGTACTTTTAAGCGTCCTTTTAACCGGATTCAATATTTATCCTTCCATCGTTAAGTTTGGCGGCGCCGGCGCTCTGGTACCAATCACCGGATTTGCCAATTCCGTGGCAGCCCCTGCCGTCGAATTCAAAAAAGAAGGACAGGTATTCGGTATAGGCTGCAAAATCTTTACCATTGCCGGTCCTGTCATCCTTTACGGCATTTTCACAAGCTGGTTTTTAGGACTGTGCTATTGGATCGGAAAAATACTAGGATGGATCTAAAAACGTGTGCGTCAATACGCACACGTTCTTCCTGTAGCAGGAAAATGCTTTTA
Source organism: Lachnospiraceae bacterium (assembly GCA_029054245.1). Classification (GTDB taxonomy): domain Bacteria; phylum Bacillota; class Clostridia; order Lachnospirales; family Lachnospiraceae; genus Suilimivivens. Next base: position 4,962 of record JAIDFQ010000024.1, read on the forward strand.
AAGCATCCGCTATTTATTCATCTTGTACACCGGGTCGGCTGGATAGCCTCCTTTCAGTTTCTGCATGCCCCTCTGGATTGCGTCTCTCGAATTCTTCCAGTCCGCATCTTTGTTCCTATAATCGAATTTTTCCACCAGCCAGCTCACGTCCTCTGTAAGCCTTTCCATGTTTCTCTCCATAAGTTCAAACATTGCCGGATAAAACTCTTTCTTTTCTTTGTCACTTAGCCTGCTTTCTGCGTATTCACACAAATCGCCGAAATGATGCAGGCAAAAACCCTTGCCGCCCAAAATCCGCTTCTTAAAATCCTCATCCTTTTTATACATATAAAAAAAGGTATCCATATACCGGTCATAAGTATCTGCAAAACGGTTGCAGATATAACAAGATTTCTCCTTCTCCTGTACCCAGATGCCAATGGCATTTTCCCTTTCACCGCTCTTTTTCATTCTACCCATCCATGTCGATTTAGAAGGTATGAATTTCTTAAACTGTTCCTTCATCTCCTTATTCATCTGCATATAATGGGTCTTTAAAATCCATCCATTTCCAAGGGTATTGCCATAATCGAACATCTTCTTAAAATGTGCCCTGCAAAAACCTGCCCGGTCAGTTGCCTCTCTCACATCGCTTTCCATATAGGAGGAACCAGAACCTAAGACAAAATCCATAATATCCTGTTCTACCGCCCGTTCTATATTGCAGAAAGGACATTCATCATCTGCATTTACCGCATCATTCAGCGGTATCGTATAAAGCTTTTCCTTCACCTGCACACCCCTTCTTTCCTCTGTTTAGGAAATATTTCCCTTCTATATTTCATATATCTTCCTGCTTACATAGCTATTTAATAGCAAAGTTTCTTCATCATCTCCAGATACTGTGCAATTTCTTTGTAATAAATTTCCGGCTGGAAGGAAGCATTCCTGAAATGTTCCGTCATAAGACCATCCGACGTATACTCTATGACCTTGGTAAGCTTCTTCACGTCTGCTTCTTTTTTAAATCTGCTAAGATCTGCCCTCTCCATAATCTCTTCATATTGTCCAGGAAGCACGTTTCGCTTTTCCTCTGTTTCCACAAGTGCCTCACTTACATCCTCTTCCCTGCTTTTACTAATGAACTGAAGCATATAAGGATAGTTCTTCATAACCTGAAGATGTGACTGTTTTATCTGCATAAGGAGAGTAAAATAATCTGTTTCTTCCTTCGATACTCCTGTAGAAAGCTCCAACAGGATATATCTGACACTGTAGTCATAAATAAAGGAATAAAGTCCCAACTTGCTGATAAAATAATGAAACAGAAGACCTTTGCTGATCCCTGCTTCCTTCACGATATCATCCGTGCTCGCATGCTCATATCCATTCATTGCAAACACCTTGAGCGCCGCATTGATCATCCTATCCTGCTTTTCCTTTTTCAAATCAAAAAACTTTTCATTCATCTAATTTTTCTCCACAAACCTTCCTGCACTGCACCTATGTTGACTTTATGAGTCGAAACTAAATATAACATATTTTTTCCCCGCCTTCAATCGTTTACGTTAAACTTGTGCCTGTTTTTTTTCTTTCCACCATATCTGGTATGTGCAAATAAATTTCCCAAAAAAAATTTATTTTTTTTTTATACATATTCTCTTTTCAATTTCGCAGAATAGTATTAAGATAATGTTAAATGTAATTGAAAACCGAAAGGAGTACCTTTATGTCCAAAAAATTTGGTAAATTTTTACTTTTCACAACAGTAGCCGGCGCTGCCGCTTACGGGGCATATCATTACTTACAAACAAAAGATAAAACTCCTTCCGCCCAGGGCGATGAGGATACGTATGATGATTTTGACGATTTCAGCGAGGATCTTGATGAAGATACCGGCGCAGAAAAAGAGCGCTCCTATGTGTCCTTGCAGTTTGATAAAGCAGAAGCAATGGCTTCTGAAGCCTTCCAGAAGGCAAAGGGCGTACTTGCTGATTCCGTTCAGCAGGTAAAAGAAACCGTTAAATCCGTTAAAGCAGGGCAATCTACTCCTGAAAGCAGCTTTACAGACTTAACCGCAATAAATAAAGAAAAAAGCACAGAATCAGAGGATACTGCAAACGCCCCTTCCGAAGAAATTTCTGCCGAAGCCTCCTCTAACGAAGCTTCCGACATAACTTGCGAAGCCAAACCGCAGACGCCTGATGCGGAGCCAAAGACCTCTGGTTCAGAAGAAACAGTTGAAGAATTTTTTGATGATGATCTGTAAAAGCGCACCGTGATAGTTCAGCCTGCCGAGTCTGGGATATTCTACAAATAGATACCCCAGGCTCTTTTTAGTAATGTAATCCCTGCCATCAAATCCTGTTCTTCCAATGCCCCATAGCCCATCAGTAAGGTGTCGGCAAAGTGGGTATCCATATTTCCACCTCTCATACAGGCATCCTTCATTCCATACAGCTTTACCCCTTCCTCTGCTGCTGACTTAATAAGCGTCTCTTCCGGTATACGGCTTTTACTGGTGAGCAGGATATGAAGACCTGCATTTTCTCCTGATATGGTAAACTCCTTTTCAAACGGTAAAAGCTGGTTTAAAAGAAAGTCATGTCTGCTCCTATATATCTTTCGCATCTTATTAAGATAGCGCTCAAAATATCCATCCCTGATAAATTCATTTAAGATACGCTGATCGATACGTGATACGGTAGACGCGTAAAACCCACAATTTTCCCTGTAAACCTGAAGCAATTTTGAGGGGAGCACCATATATCCCACACGAATCGCCGGTGCAATGGATTTTGAAAAAGTTCCCATATAAATAACTCTGCCTAAGCGGTCCGATGCCTGCAGAGATGGAATGGGCTTTCCTTTATAGCGGAACTCACTGTCATAATCGTCTTCTATCAGATAACGGTCCTGTCCTTCCCCCGCCCATTTAAGCAGCTCCATTCTTCTCCCAATGGGCATCACCACTCCTGTAGGATACTGATGAGAGGGCATTACATAGGCAACCCTCGCGTTGGTCTTTCGTAGTTCCTTTACATTCATTCCGCTTCCGTCCATGGGAATCGGCACAATTTCATAGGCAAACGATTGAAAAACCCTGTAGGCACGCTTGTACGTGGGATTTTCCATGGCAATCGGCACATGTCTTCCAAGAATCTTTTCTAGAAGCATAAATAGATAATCCGTTCCGGCTCCTATAATAATCTGCTCCGGCTGGCAGTTGACTCCCCTGGATGAATGTAGATACCGGCTGATGGTCTCCCGCAGCTCTTGATCTCCTCTGGCATCTCCTAAGGCAAACATCTCACTGTTTGCATCCACCAAAATATTTTTTGTTATTTTCTTCCATGTTGCATACGGGAAATCCTTAAGGCTCACAGCATGGGGAGAAAAATCGTAGCGGGACTTCTCCTTTTGTACTGTCTCTCTGGCGCTTATGCCAGCCTCAGTTCCCTTCTCGCAGTCAACGGAAAAGTGAAACAATTCCTCCACACTGCTCACGAAATAACCTTTGCAGGGTCTTGCCTCCACATAGCCCTCCGCTACCAGCTGACCATACGCAAAATCCACTGTACTTCTCGCTACTTGGAGGTACTGTGCCAGTGAACGAGTTGAGGGAAGCTTCTCACCTGCAAGAAGCTTCCCTTTCCTTATCTCATCTCTGATATATACATAAATCTGCTGATACAGGCACTCCTTACCTGTATCCGTAAGTTGTATCGTAAGATCATTCATGACTAATTGCTTTTCTCTTTCATCTTTGCCATAAGCATTTCTTTCAAATCTCTCGCCTTATCCTTCATCCTGCTGGTAGCAGAAGGCGAAACCAGAATATTTGAAATGATACGTGAAGAGACATCAAACTGTTCGCTTTCCATCGCAAGCGCTGCAATCAAAAACTCCATGGTGATTTCATCCATGCCACACATAGGATAGCTTTCTGACTGTCTTGCTGCCAAAAATCCTTCCAATGCATTTTTGATAAATTCATCCTCCTGCTCCTTGAGTTCTGCTGCCTTTTTGTCATAATCCTCTGTTTCCTTATCAAGGTTTTCCCTCATGCTGCGGAGCAGCCATCCTGTCTTTAAGCAGATATATGCCTTTTCACTTGCCTTTGCATGCTTTACAATTGCATTGGCCAGGCACAGCTTATATCTGTCCACGGCTTCCTCATAAGTATATGTATCTTTCTCCTCTTTAATCGGCTGGAATGAAGCTGAAATGTTTTCCTTGATCGCCTTCATCTGTGACGCAGTCAGTCCCTTAAAGTAACGCGTAAGCGCTGCATATCCGCAATGCGGGCAGATAATGACATCATACTTGATTGGCTCAATATTCTCATATACTGGGCGAAGATCCGTATCTGCACGCAAAAGCTTTGCTTTTCCTGCTTTCATTGTCCTCGCTTTGATCTTACCGTCACATATCGTACATTCGTAACTTTTGTCAAAAAGGAAATCACTCTCTTGTACCACTGGCGCCGCCGGCTTCGCAGCAGGCGTCTGCTCCTCTGTTTTCTTTTCCGCTTCATACAAATCCATGTCTTCCAGATTTTTAAGTCCAAGCTTTCCTAAACCAGATAATAACCCAGCCATTTCTAACACCTATCCCTTTCTTCTTTCTTTTCATTAAAATGTTATAAACTGCTCTTTATGCCTTGGGCAGCACATAAGAACTCTTTAATGATACAATTCTGTTAAACACAGGCGCACCCTCTTTTGAGTCCTTTGCATCCACACAAAAATATCCCTGACGTACAAACTGGAAGCTGTCGTACGGCTTCGCATCCTTTAATGCCGGCTCTAAGTAGCATTCCTTTAAAACGGTAAGTGAATTTGGGTTCAAATTAAGGCTTCCATCTTCGTTGTAAACACCCTTTTCTTCATCAATAATATTCTCGTACAGCCTTACCTGTGCCTTGATTGCTTCCTTGGCAGGCACCCAGTGAATCGTTCCTTTTACCTTGCGCCCTGTAAATCCGCTGCCACATTTTGTCTCTGGATCATACGTACAGTGCACCTCGACCACCTTGCCGTTTTCGTCCTTCACGCAGCCCGTACAGGTTACAAAATAAGCATTCATAAGACGCACTTCATTTCCCGGAAAAAGGCGGAAATATTTTCTTGGCGGTTCCTCCATGAAATCCTCCCGGTCAATATAAAGTTCTCTGCCAAAAGGAACCTGTCTGGTACCCATCTCTTCATTTTCAAGATTGTTGGCAACCTCCAGCAATTCCGTTGTATCTTCCGGATAATTATCAATAATCAGCTTAACCGGATCAAGGGCTGCCATCATACGGGGACGTTTCAGCTTTAAATCCTCCCTGATGCAGTATTCCAGCATAGCATAATCTGCAGAGGAATTACTCTTTGAGACACCACACAGCTCTACGAACATCTTAATAGACTCAGGCGTAAATCCTCTCCTCCTAAGCGCAGCAATGGAAACCAGCCTAGGGTCATCCCATCCATCTACGATTCCATCTTCAACCAGCTTCTTGATGTATCTTTTTCCTGTCACCACATTGGTCAAATACATTTTTGCAAATTCTATCTGCCTTGGAGGCTGGGGATATTCCAATTCTCTTACCACCCAGTCATATAAAGGTCTGTGATCTTCAAATTCCAATGTACAGATAGAATGAGTGATTCCTTCAATAGCATCCTCAATGGGATGTGCAAAATCATACATAGGATAAATGCACCACTGATCTTTCGTATTATGATGGCTCATATGGGCAACACGATAGAGAATCGGGTCGCGCATATTGATATTCGGTGATGCCATATCGATCTTGGCGCGAAGCGTCTTCTCACCATCTGCAAATTCACCATTCTTCATTTTTTCAAAAAGCATAAGGTTTTCTTCCACACCTCTGTCCCTGTTCGGGTCATTTTTGCCCGGCTGCGTAAGGGTTCCGCGGTATTCCTTGATTTCCTCCGCCGTAAGCTCTGATACATATGCTTTTCCTTTTTGAATCAACTTCACTGCCGCTTCATACATCTGCCCGAAATAGTTTGAAGCAAAGAAAAGCCTATCTTCCCAATCTGCTCCCAGCCACTTGATATCTTCCATGATAGACTCTACGAATTCTGTCTTTTCCTTGGTAGGATTGGTGTCATCGAACCGCATATTGAACTTTCCGCCATATTTTTGAGCAAGCCCATAATTCAAAAGAATACTCTTGGCATGTCCGATATGCAGATATCCGTTAGGTTCAGGAGGAAATCTCGTGTGCACCGTGTCATACACGCCCTCTGCCAAATCCTTATCAATCATCTGTTCAATAAAATTTCGGGAAATCGTTTCTTTTTCTCCCTCAGACGAATTTACGCTTATTTCATTTTCACTCATGCTTTTTTGCGGCCCATCTGCTTTGATGACAGTAAGCCTTACCTCCTACAGTAGTTTCCTAATTTAAACGCCTAAATACGTTAAGAAACGCGCTACTAGTTATGATATCACACTAAAAGCAATTTTTAAAGCAGAATTTACACATCAGTATTGCTGGTTGTTTTGCTGGCTTTACGCTTAAGCTTCGGCGTATATTTCCGTTCAAACGCCTTCTGCTCCATCGGGCGGTCAAAATAATATCCTTGTGCTAGCAGCACACACATTTCCGACAGAATCTCATACTGTCTTCTGTTCTCAACGCCTTCAATGCAGACATTTACACCGATTGCCTCCGCCAATTCTCCTACCATTCTGATAAATGACTTGGCATATTCATCTCTCTCTAAATCTTTAATGAAGCTTTGGTCCACCTTGATTACATCGAAAGGTATTTCCCTGATGTGATTCAATGAAGAATAGCCGGTTCCGAAGTCATCCAATGCAATTCTGATTCCCAGCTTTTTAATGCTGTCAAGAATTTCCTGCATGCGCTCCATGTCATTGATTGCCAGACTTTCTGTAACCTCAAGTGTAAGGTTTTTCGGCTTAATGCCAGTTTCCTTCACTACCCTTTCAATATTTTCCACAATATCTGGCTGCAAAAGCTGAACCACCGAAAGATTTACATTCACTTTGTAATCAGGATACCCGTTATCATTCCACTTCTTACAGCAGCTGCATGCCTCCTTCAACACAAAGTTTCCGATGGGATTAATCAATCCTAAATATTCTGCCAGCGGTATAAACTCTGACGGCGGTATAAAACCAAGATCCGCATTATTCCATCTAATCAACGCTTCCGCGCCTGTGCATGGAAGTTCTTCTTTGCTGATATCAATAATCGGTTGGTAATATACCTCAAATTCCTGATAGCCTCCTGCCGTGGCATCACGCATGCTCTTTTCCATATCAAGACGTTTGCCCGACTGAGACTCTATCCTGTCAGAATAGTAAGAAATTCTGTTCTTCCCCTCTTTCTTAGCCTCATACATGGCAATGTCCGCTTTTTTAATCAGGTCATTCACCGCATCTCCCTTATCCGGAAATTCTACGACCCCCATACTCATCGTACAATAATAATCCGAATTTTTGAGAAACCATGGACGCATGAAGATTTCTCTTATGGATGTAATGATTCTTTCGCGGTTCTCATATTCCTCAGGCGGTATGATAATGACAAATTCATCACCGCCCATTCTATAACACGTGTTCTTAATTCCCTCAATGCGCTGAAAACTGTGGGAGATCGACTTTAATAGGACATCTCCATATTTATGCCCTAAACCATCATTGATATGCTTGAAGTCATCCAAATCAAGATAAAGCAGCGCTCCCTTGGTCAGATTGTTCTTAGCCTCGTCCACATATTTGGCAAGATCCCTTTCACAGCACATACGGTTATAGATTCCTGTAAGGAAGTCTGTATATGCCTGTTGCTCTGTTTTCTTTTGAAAAACCTTCTTGTCTGTAATATCATATAATGCACATAGAAGCGCCTGCCTGCCGTCTATCCACTTCATTCTTATATAATACAGATCATACCAGCAATCCTTTTTTTCAAAGTAAAATTCCCTGCTCCCGCTCTCACGCCGCACCTGATCGTCCAACATCACATTCATGCTTCCATCTTTCAGCTCCCGCCCAAAAACATGGCGCATGCTTCTGTTGGTAAAGAGAACTTCTCCCGTGGTCAGGTCCCTTACATATACACTGCTGCCCACGTTGTCAAGTATCGTCTCTAAGGAAGCATTGGTATTAAAGAGCGATTCCCTCTGCATATTTTTTGTCAAAATACTCCGCAAGACTTTAACACAATCGTTCAAAAACTTAATCTCTTCCAGCTTCCAGCTGCGCTCCCTTGTCATTTCCCCAAAGCAGACATGCATAGAGGCGGCTTTGTGTATTTCAACCGGTATGACAATGACTGCCCTAAACCCGAGCATCTGCATCTGCTCTCTTTCACCAGCATTCAGCATAGAATTCTGTGATAAGACAAGGGTTTTCTTTCCTTTCAGAAGTAAAGGCACCCCCTGATGCATCTCCTTTTCAAACTCCCATACCACATTCTTTCTACACCATCTGGATATGAAGTCCACATGTTCGCTGTCCTCTTTGATTTCGTAGAGAACTGCAATACTCAAATTTAGAAGTTGTCCCACTGTTTTTAACAGTTTATGCACGACACTTTCCGCTGATTCATCACTTTCCAAGAACTGTACAATCTCAGTAAGCGCTTCGCTTCTTTTTAGGTTCTCACTCATTTCCTTTTCGGAATACTGAATGCGCCTGCTCTCCGCCTGGGCATTGATGGCGGAAAGCTTATATTTAAGCATAGTCTGCGTCACATTTCTCAAGGTATCTATTACCTTGGAAAACTGTTTTTTGGAGATTGTATGGGTAAATCCCTCAAGCGGCGGTTTTTCATAATCTTCCAGATCTTCTTCATCAGAAAGCACACCGCAGACCAGCCAGTTTAAAAACGGCTCCCCGTCAAGCCTGGCAGATATCACTGCCAGGCGCATATTCGGATACGCAGTCGTCTCTATCGCCTGATCTTCCAGTGTACTTTCAGATACCCGGGATAACATAGCAAGAACCTGCTCCCCGTCAATAATCCATTTGATCTTATCCGCTTCTTCCTCTTTACCGCCAAATTCAGTAAGTGGAAATCCACTGCTGTCCACACAGCACAAAAACACGTTCGTAACGTCACAAAAATGCTGCTGCCACTTTTCCAGCACCTTTTCTTCTATAAGGCTTTTCAGCAGCAACGCTGCATCCTGCCTGCTGCCGGCGCTTCCCAGATTGCCCACGTCAACAATACTCCCTTCCACTTCCTGCACGTTTCCTGTTCCCTATTCATCCACACTGTAGTTCGGGGCTTCCTTGGTGATATGAATGTCATGAGGATGACTTTCTTTCAAAGATGCCGCAGATATCTTAATAAATCTGCCTTTTTCTTTCAGTTCTTCGATGCTGCCTGTTCCGCAATACCCCATACCGGAACGTAAGCCCCCCATCAGCTGGAATACTGTATCCTCCACGGTTCCCTTGTAAGCCACACGGCCTTCCACACCTTCCGGCACCAGTTTCTTTGCATTTTCCTGGAAATAACGGTCTTTGCTTCCGTTTTCCATAGCTGCTATAGATCCCATTCCTCTGTATACTTTATACTTACGCCCCTGATACAGTTCAAAGGTTCCGGGACTTTCATCGCATCCTGCAAACATGCTTCCCATCATACATACGTTGCCGCCTGCTGCAATTGCTTTCGTCATATCGCCTGAATACTTGATGCCGCCGTCTGCTATAATCGGAATGCCATATTCTCTGGCAACAGCGTATGCATCCATGATTGCGGAAATCTGAGGTACGCCGATACCAGCAACCACACGGGTGGTACAAATAGAGCCCGGTCCGATGCCTACCTTGACTGCATCAGCTCCAGCTTCAATCAAGTCTCTTGTTCCCTCCCCGGTTGCCACATTACCTGCAATCACCTGTAGGTCAGGATATTTTTCTTTGATCATTCTAATGCAGTGAAGCACATTCTCTGAATGTCCGTGGGCACTGTCAAGCACCACAACATCTACCTTTGCGTCCACCAGTGCACTTACCCGATCCAGCACATTTGCCGTAATTCCCACAGCAGCGCCACACAAAAGTCTTCCCTGTTCGTCCTTTGCCGATAAAGGATATTTAATTGTCTTTTCGATATCTTTGATGGTAATAAGACCTACTAGATTGTAGTCATCATCTACGATAGGAAGCTTTTCCTTTCTTGCTTTAGCAAGAATCTGCTTTGCTTCCTCAAGTGTAATACCTGCCTTAGCTGTAATCAGTCCTTCGGAGGTCATAGATTCCTTAATTTTCTTAGAAAAATCTGTTTCAAATTTCAAATCTCTGTTGGTGATGATTCCCACCAGCTTACGCCCCTCTGTAATTGGGACACCGGAAATGCGGAACTTTGCCATAAGTGCATCTGCATCTCCCAAAGTATGATCTGGTGACAGCGAGAAGGGATCTGTTATGACACCATTCTCCGACCTTTTGACCTTGTCCACCTCTTCCGCCTGCGCTTCAATAGACATATTCTTATGGATGATACCAATGCCTCCCTGCCTTGCCATGGCGATTGCCATTCTGTGCTCTGTGACAGTGTCCATTCCTGCGCTCATCATAGGAATGTTGAGCTTAATCTTTTTGGTTAACCATGTTGTCAAATCCACCTCGTTGGGAACAATCTTTGAATAGGATGGCACTAACAGCACATCATCAAAGGTAATTCCTTCACCAATTATCTGACCCATTTTTTCTCCTCCTATCAGTGTAATCTATGTTTGATTGTTACATTACTGCCGTCTTAATCTTTAAATACCTTTCTGGGCGCCACAAACTGCATTGCCTTGATAAGATCCTCATTTGGCTCGAAAATGACTTTTTGTCTGCCTTCATAGTAAAATACGTATCTGGTATCAGGCTGTTTTACTTCTCTGGAACTGTAATCAACCTCTTTGTCATTTCTATTCTTATAATTGTCAAGGTGCCAAGACTTAACAGGCGCCACGATTTCCATCTTCTCTACTGAAAAAACTGCGACTCTTTTGCGTTTTGACTTTGCCATGACCTTGTCCACGGTCAGTTCCTTGTCCACATACAGGTATTCATACTCTAACTCCGTATTTAAATGCATGAAATAAGCTGCCACTCCGAATGCGATGCCAAAAAGCAGCGCCGGAATCAAAATAAATCCCACCAGCACAAAAACAACCGTTAGTGTAACCAATAGGATTTTAAGCATTTTCAGATGGGGCGGGGTTTTTCTTTTTACTAGGCATTCTACATATGTTTCATTCATATTCTCGATATCCTCCTGTGCTTTCACGCAATCCCCGGCTGGGAAATGTATGTTATATTATCATAGTATATTTTATTAAAACTTTCAAGTAATAAAAGCCTAACAGTTTGGTCTAATAGTCCCACTGTCATAAAAATCCGCCCCTTCAACGTTTGCCTGCGTCAAAAGGAGCGGATCCCTAGCTGTAATCATTTATTTCTTATAGCTGTGCGATTACGAAAATATCATAGATTGCCTTGATTGCCGTCTCGAAGTCATCATTTGCAACGCCGATGATGATGTTCAGCTCGCTAGAGCCCTGATCGATCATCTTTACATTGACGTTGACATGTGCAAGGGCGGAAAAAATACGTCCTGCCGTTCCTCTTGTGGATTTCATGCCGCGTCCCACCACCGCGATGAGGGCAAGATCCGCTTCGATATCCACACTGTCCGGGTCTGCCAGTCTGTGAATGGCAGATACCACTTTCTGCTCCTTATCGATAAATTCATCCTGATGGACGAACACTGTCATGGTATCAATTCCTGAGGGCACATGTTCAAAGGAGATTCCATTATCCTCAAAAGCCTGCAGGACTTTTCTGCCAAATCCAATCTCGGCATTCATCATGGCTTTTTCTATATTAACGGAGCAGAAGCCTCTTTTTCCTGCGATTCCTGTAATGACATACTTTGATTTCTGGCAGGTGCTCTCCACAATCCAGGTCCCTTCATCTGAAGGCTGATTGGTATTGCGGATGTTGATGGGGATTCCCTCTCTTCTGACTGGGAAGATCGCATCCTCGTGAAGCACGCTTGCTCCCATGTAAGACAACTCCCGCAGTTCCCTATAGGTAATGGTCTCAATCCCTTCAGGATTTTCGATAATTCTGGGGTCAGCTACAAGAAAGCCCGACACATCTGTCCAGTTTTCATATACATCTGCCTTCACAGCTCTTGCAACGATAGAGCCTGTGATATCAGAGCCGCCTCTTGAGAAAGTCTTAACTCTGCCATCCCCATATGCTCCGTAAAATCCCGGAATGACAGCACGTTCCACTCCATTAAGGCGCTGCCCTAAAATCTGATTGGTATATTCAGAATCAAATTCTCCTTCATCCGTAAAGCGGATCACTTCAGCCGCATCAATAAATTCATATCCAAGATATGCCGCCATGATGATCCCATTTAAGTACTCGCCTCTGGATGCAGCATAATTTTCTCCTACTTTTTCCTTAAAATTCTTTTCAATGGTCTTGAACTCATCCTTTAAAGAAATGCCAAGGGAAAGCCCGTCTATGATTTCCTGATAACGTTCCGAAATTGCGGCAAGCTCCTTCTTAAATTCCTTGCCTGTTTCTGCAAGATGATAACAGTCATAAAGCATATCCGTGACCTTGGTATCATCTGAAAACCGTTTTCCCGGAGCGGATGGAATCACGTAACGTCTTTCCGCATCCGCATGAATGATATCTCCCACCTTTACAAACTGCTCCGCACTGGCAAGAGAACTGCCGCCAAATTTAACAACCTTTTTCATAATCTATATCTCCTCACAAACCTTCATTCACAATCCTGTCATTACTTTTCAAAAAGTTTATCTATTATCGTATGCCCTAAAGGAATAAAGTTTCCGCTTTCCTTTGCTTCCTTTTCATTGTATTGCCAGCTCTCCTTGCTAAGGTCTGCACTGTCATACAAAAGGTAGGGAACACTCTTTGCTGTGTGGGTCCTGACTCTGATGGGTGTAGGATGATCCGGCATTACTAAAAGCCGGTAGGGCACCTTATCCTGATCCAGCGCCTTTGTCAAAGGTTCGATTACTCTCTGGTCTAAATATTCAATCGCCTGCACTTTTCTCTCCACGCTTCCTTGATGCCCCATCTCGTCGGGCGCCTCCACGTGAATATATACGAAGTCATAGCCGTTTCTAAGTGCGTCGAGCGCTGCCTGCACCTTTCCCTCATAATTGGTGTGAAGTCCACCGTTGGCGCCTTCCACCTTTGCAACGCCCATGCCTGCCCCCACCGCAATTCCTTTTAACAAATCCACAGCAGAAACCATCATCCCCTTCTTTCCGGTCTTCTCCTGAAAAGAAGAAAGCATTGGCTTGGTTCCGGCTCCCCAGAACCAGCAGCAATTAGCAGGATTTAATCCTTGTTTTTTTCTTTCTATATTAATTGGATGATTCACTAAAATCTCATAGCTCCGCTTCATCATGTAAAGCAGATTTTCATCGGCAGGAAGATACTGGCCAATCACCTGCCCCAGCACATCATGGGGCTGGGATAATTCGATTACACTGCCATGATTCCAGATTAGGCAGTGGCGATAGCTGGTACCCACGTAAAACTGATAAGTCTTGCTTTGTAGTTCCTTTTTAACCGCCTCAAGCAAGACTGCACAATCTTCTGTGCTGATTTCTCCTGAACTGTGGTCAATAATCGTTCTTTCCTCAAAGGGAACATCCTCTTCCGACAACGTAACAATGTTACAGCGAAGCGCCACATCCGTATCCTTCATGGGTACGCCGATACTGAGCGCCTCTAATGGCGAACGCCCTGAATAATATAGCTTCGGATCATATCCCAGAACGGAAAGGTTTGCCGTGTCTGACCCTGGTTTCATTCCTTCGGGAATAGTGTGCACAAGCCCTACCTGTGATAACTTACTTAGTCTATCCATGGCAGGGGTACTGGCATAGGCAAGAGGTGTTTTCCCTCCCAGCTCCTCAATTGGTTCATCTGCCATGCCGTCACCTAACACGATAATATATTTTTTATCTGACATCTCTTTTTCTCTATACTTTCTTAAATTTTATTCCATTCTGATCCGGCTGATGATTCCTACCGCTTTCGCCTTCTGATTAAATTCTTTTTCTGTCATCTCGTCTGTGACAAAGGCAAACTCTCCTTCCACATCCGCCTCAATCACACTGACGCTCTCAAATGCCTGCAGCGCCTGACTCTCTTTATCCTGTGCCACGCGCACAAAGAACCTGCGGCTTGCCTGGTCGATTCCTGTAAGCGCCACGTCCTGGGCATCCCAGAAGCACATGATGACCTTGCCGATGTGTCTTGCGCAGTCTACCACGTCGGATACTACCGCACTTGCTGTGGGAAGCTTTCCTGCGCCTCTTCCATAGTACATAGAATCGCCCAGCATATTGCCGTGGACACAGACTGCGTTGAACACATCATTTACCATATAAAGGGGATGAGATTTGCTGATCATAAAGGGAGCGACCATGGCGTAAAAGCTGCCATCCACCTCTTTACTCTGTGCAAGGAGCTTAATGGTCTTTCCCATTGCGTGGGCATAGACAAAGTCCGTTGCCGTAATCTTTGTAATACCCTCTGTATAGATATCTTCGTATTTTACATTCTTACCACACATAAGGGAAGAAAGGATTGCAATCTTGCGGCAGGCATCATAGCCTTCCACATCCGCCTCCGGATTCCTCTCCGCATACCCCTTTTCCTGCGCTTCCTTTAAGACATCTTCAAAATCAGCGCCTTCCTTTTCCATCTTAGAAAGAATATAATTGGTGGTTCCATTCAAAATGCCTGTAATCGCATCAATCCGCTCTGCCGTAAGAGAATAATTCAGCGGACGGATGATGGGAATGCCGCCGCCTACACTTGCCTCAAACAGATAATTACATTTATTTTCATGGGCAATCTGAATCAGCTCCGGTCCGTGGGCTGCTACCAGTTCTTTATTTGAGGTACACACGCTGATTCCCGACTTAAGCGCTCTCTTGGTAAAATCATATGCCGGCTTAAGTCCTCCCATGGTCTCGCAGATAATCTTGATCTCGGGATCATTTAAAATCTGCTCCACATCATGAACCACCTTATCTGCATAAGGGTCGCCCGGAAAATCCCGCAGATCCAATATATATTTTATGTTAATATCCTCTCCTGATTTCTTATTGATTTCTTCCTTATTCTTTTCAATGACTTCCACAACACCGCTTCCCACAGTGCCGTAGCCCATTACTGCTACCTGAATCATTTTTATTTCCTCCTTGCACTCTGCCTTTATTCTTTGGCTAAAATCTTGACGTTCCTGACGCCCTTTTGCTGTTCCATAGTCTCAAGCATCTCCGAGACATTCCCTGTGGTGGGAAGCACCTGAACGCTTAAGCTTAGGGATGCCACACCGTTAATCGGAATACTCTGATGAATGGTCAGAATATTTGCACCGAACTGGGCGACAATTTTAAGCACATCTGACAATAGTCCCGGTTCATCTTCCATCTGGAAGGTCAGGGTAATCGTCGTCCCCTGGGAGTTTTCATGAAACTGGAATATGTCATCCTTGTACTTATAAAAAGAACTGCGGCTGATGCCCACCCGGTCTGCTGCCTCATTGACCGTGTGCACCCTGCCTGTGTCTAAGAGCTTTTTGGCTTCCACCACCTTTAAAAGCACCTCCGGCACTGCCTGTTCTTTCACCACAAAATATCTGGTTCCCATAGCCTGCACCTATACAGCTTTCTACCTATATGCTTACAAAGTGTTTCCCCGTAGTAAACATAAGTCCTTGCTTGTTTCTCTACAGCGCACACATGTCTTTGATTGTTTTTGATTCACGGACACTTGTTTGCCGACGAGGGATATTGTATCATAGAGTATTCATTATGGCAAGAAAAATTTGCTTCCTCTATGAATTGTTTTGAACCTCCATCACAGTCCCTATGAACACAGGCACTTTTGTCTCCCTGTCAATGATCATGTAAATGAAGGGCCGATCAAGGTATACCGTCTTAATTTCAATTTCTTCCGGTTCCTCCGCAGCTATCGCATAGTCTTCCGCCTCAGCCACAGCGCCCGCCTTCGTCCCCTGCTCATCAACTGCAATGTAAGTTTTGTGGAGCAGCTGATTCATTACAAGATTCGCCCCCTCATAGGTACCAATCCCTGCAAGATCCGCCCTGCTGCCGTCAAATACAGCCTCCATTCCCATACCTTTAAGGATATCGCTCATTTCCCTTTCAAACACAGTCTCAAATTTAGGAATTGCCGTGTTCACCTGAACCAACCCTTGAACCTTGTCTGTCAAAATCTTGTGAAGCTTATCGCCTGTGAGGGAGGCGGCATAATCGGAAAGGCTGATTCCCTCATCTGGAAGCAGCACCGCAAATGCATACCCGCCCGCATAATCTTTATAAAATCCCTGTGCATTATCATCTTCTAGATAGCTGTTATATTCTGTACCATACATAAACTCTGCTTGGCAAGTGGTTCCGTCCTCCTTCGTAAACACCCCTTTACGAACCTGATGACTACTATAAGTCTCACTCCACTGGGCATCCAGAATTGTCGCACCAATCAAATACATAACAGCGTTCTCAGGCATTTGGGATAAAATCTCATCTATCGTCCCATCTGTACTTTCACTTACCCAATCATTTACAGACTGAACCGCCGCTTCGTCAAAAGGGAGCCGGTAAATATCCGCATCATAATAATCTGCGTTGATCTGTAGAAAATCCTGCTCTACCGAAAGACTCTCATCCTCCTTAAGCCAGATAGAATTGGCAAACTCCAGCGTACAATTATTATTCTTCTCCATCTCTTCCTGCATTTGATTTCTATAGGCATACAAGTACTCATTCATTTCTTCCCGGGAAAGTCCAATCGCTTCCTCCATCTGGGCAAGCGACTCTCCCTCCGCCCCATTGGCAGTCATAGCAAGCGCATATAAAACAGTCAGTGGCGAAATCAATGTGTTTTCTGTGTCAGAAAAGCTGCTTTTAAACAATTTTACCGAAAAATCTGTGACAGCTACTGTGCTTTCTTCCATGAGACTAAGGTCTACATTCTCCTGCCCTGTGCCGTTCGATGTAATGCCTGTCATAAGGTCTACCACAGCCGCGTTACCTTCTTCCTGTATTTTTTTGCCGCACCCTGCCGAAGCTATCATCAGCAGCATCAGCACAATCCATAGCATTGCGCCATCTGTATATTTTTTTACCCTCGTTTTCATCATTTTCTTTTCCTCCCTGACGTTCCTGCCTTTTCTTCCAAGGCTTCCTGCTGCAAAAAAGCCACGACACCGCTAAGGCATGTATGTAAAATGAAAGGGCAGGAATCTCTTCCGGTATCGTAGAATCCGATTTAAAATTCTTCCTTACACCAAAAGCGTTTCCTGCCGTTTTGTTTTACATGTATATTCTCTATACTTTTGCCCATTCCATCCTACAAAAGTTCTTTCAGCAGCTGATTCACCATAGCAGGATCAGCCTTCCCCTTCATGGCTTTCATGGTCTGTCCTACCAGGAATCCAATTGCCTTTTCTTTGCCATTCCGGTAATCTTCCACTGACTGGGGATTATTTGCAATAACTTCTTCCACAGTCTTGCGTAAGGCTCCTTCATCATTTACCGTCTTAAGCCCCTTTTCTTCCACATATTTTTCTGGATCAATGTCTTCGTTGAACATAACTTCAAAGACTTCCTTCGCCACAGAGCTGTTGATCGCTTTTGCGTCGGTTAAGGAAATCAGTTTTGCCAGATTCTCCGGTGAAAACCGTATATCCTCAGGATCCATGCTGTTTTCCTTAAGGAGCCGCAAGGTCTCTACCATCAGCCAGTTGGATACCTTCTTGGGCTGGCTGCCGAGAGCTACCGTTGCCTCAAAGATATCAGCCATGTGCTTACTTCCTGTAATGATTTCAATATCGTATTCGGGAATATCAAATTCTTCTTTATAGCGGCGCATCTTTTCTTCCCGGAATTCCGGCTGCTTTGCGCGGATTTCTTCAAGAAAGGCATCGTCCAGTACAATGGGCACCAAATCAGGATCAGGGAAATAACGGTAATCCTGAGCATCCTCTTTGCTTCTCATAGCGTAGGATTCGCCCTTGTTATCGTCCCATCTTCTGGTCTCCTGAATCACCTTTTCTCCTGCTTCTAAAAGGTCGATCTGACGCTCCGTCTCCCCTTCAATGGCTCTTGCGATTGCTTTAAAAGAGTTCAGGTTCTTCATCTCTGTACGGGTGCCAAATTCCTTTGCCCCTACTTCTCTGATGGACAAGTTCACATCCGCACGCATGGAGCCTTCCTGCAGCTTGCAGTCGGAGGCGCCAAGATATTGTATGGTCATACGCAGTTTTTCCAGATAGGCAATCACTTCTTCTGCGCTTCTCATGTCTGGTTCTGAGACAATTTCAATCAAGGGAACGCCGGAACGGTTATAGTCCACTAAGGAACAATCATCCCACTCGTCATGAATCAGCTTGCCCGCATCCTCCTCCATGTGGATTTCATGGATCCCTACAAATTTCTTTCCGTTTTCCGTCTCTATTTCCACCTTACCGTTACGACAGATGGGAAGGTAAAGCTGGGAAATCTGATAGTTCTGTGGATTATCGGGATAAAAATAGTTCTTGCGGTCAAATTTACAGTACTGGGTGATGGTACAGTTGGTGGCAAGCCCCACCGCCACTGCATATTCCAGCACCTGTTTGTTCAATACCGGCAATGAGCCAGGCATACCGGTGCAGACCGGACAGGTGTGGGTATTGGGTTCTCCCCCAAATGCGGTAGAACATCCGCAGAAAATTTTGGTCTTGGTAGCCAGTTCCACATGGACCTCAAGTCCGATGACTGTTTCGTATTGTTTTGCCATACTACTTGTCCTCCTTTCTGCTAAATGCCCCTCTTGCCTTTTCGTAAGTATAGGCTGTCTGGATCAATTTCTTTTCGTTAAAGCAGTCGCCAATCAGCTGCAGTCCAATGGGAAGCCCCTTAGCGTCCATGCCGCAGGGCATACTAAGCCCCGGCAGACCGGCAAGATTGACGGAGATGGTATAGATGTCTCCCAAATACATTTTAATAGGATCCGATAAGCTCTGCCCCAGCTTAGGAGCCGTGGTAGGCGCCACAGGTCCTAAAATCACATCATATTTTGCGAATGCCTCATCAAATGCCTTTTTGATGAGCGCTTTTACGCGCAGTGCCTTCAAGTAATAAGCATCATAGTAGCCGGAGCTTAAGACAAAGCTTCCCAACATGATTCTTCTCTTTACCTCCGCGCCAAATCCCTCGGAGCGGGATTTTTTGTACATATTGTGGAGTCCCTCATATTCTTCCGTGCGGTATCCGTATTTGATGCCGTCAAAACGCTCCAGGTTGGAGCTTGCCTCTGCAGCAGCAATTGTATAATAGGTTGGGATGGCATATTCCACCAGGCTTAAGTCGAACTCTTCCACCACAGCGCCTTTTTCCTTAAGCACCTTAGCTGCCTTAAGAACCGCATCTTTCACTTCTGGGTCAAGTCCCTCTCCGAAATAGTCTCTGGGAATCCCAATCCGCATTCCTTTCACGTCGTCTACCAGCGCAGACGTAAAATCTGTATCCGCCTGCTCTACGGAAGTGGAATCCTTGGTGTCATGTGTAGCGATAATTTCCATAATAGCAGCGCAGTCCGTCACATCTTTGCAAAGAGGTCCAATTTGATCCAAAGATGATCCATACGCAATGAGTCCATAGCGCGACACTCTTCCGTAAGTTGGCTTTAACCCAACCACACCGCAAAAAGATGCGGGCTGGCGGATGGAACCGCCCGTGTCCGAACCAAGGGCATAGAAGCATTCGTTTGCGGCTACTGCCGCTGCACTTCCGCCCGAGGACCCCCCTGGCACATGCTCCGGGTTCCATGGATTTTTCGTCACTCCGTAAGCAGAGGTCTCCGTCGTGGAGCCCATGGCAAATTCATCCATATTGGTTTTTCCTAAAATCACCGCACCTGCTCTTTGCAGATTCAGCACTGCTTCCGAAGAAAATGTGGGAATAAAATTTCCCAGAATCTTTGAGGAACAGGTGGTAAGCATTCCTGCGGTACACATATTGTCTTTGATGGCAACCGGCACTCCTGCTAAGGGTCCGTCAAGTTCACCTGCATCGATTTTTTTCTGCACTTCCTCTGCCTGTAAGAGCGCGCCTTCTTTATCTACCGTCACATAGCAGTGAAAAGCCGCTTCCTTTTCTTCAATCTGTGCAAGGACAGCTTCTGTGGCTTGTCTTACCGTCACTTCTTTGTTCTTAATTGCTGCTGCAAGACCAACAGCAGTCATATCCAGTATATTCATCTGCCATCCTCCTATTCAAATGTACGGGGCACTACGAACATACCGTTCTTTTCGCCGGGCGCATTCTTTAAGATCTCCTCCCGTACATCCCCGTTGGTTACAACATCTTCGCGAAATACATTCTTTACCGGAAAAACATGGGACATGGGTTCCACGCCCTCAGTGTCTAATTCACTTAGTTTGTCAATGTAATCCAGCATACTTCCCATATCCTTTTTGGCCTGCTCTTTTTCCTCGCCTGAAAGTTCAAGCTTTGCCAGAATTCCTACGTATTCAATGGTTTCATCTGAAATGATATTTGCCATTTTGATTTCCTTTCTGCCTGCAAAGCAGCGCTAAAAATTTTCATTTATAAATAATTTACTACTTTTGGGGGCTGGTGTCCACTATTCTTTTACTGGAGGCGGGGATCGAATGTAGCGGTGCTTTTGGGACGATTCCAAAAGAGACCATGTCCGAAATAGAGAAAGAACATACGTTTAACATTGCTTTGTTGAAACTGCTTCACGAAATTGGCGCATCCCTAAAAATATCGGGATGCGCCATCAAAAACGTCAGCATGTTATTATACGAAAAAGTGGGTAATTATGATTCTTTATGCTGGAACAGCTTGTTCATTTCATCTACCATCTCATTAATTGCATTTGCCTGTGCGGAAACTTCTGCCGTATCACCTGCATTTCCTTCCGCCATAGAATTAATGGAATGAAACTGGTCAATTTCACTTTTAATACTTTCGGCAATATCCTGATTGATGGATACCGTCTTTTCAATCACATTCGCCTGCTTACTGTATGTATCCCCCAGTGTACCAATTGCATCAACCGAAACATTAAGCAGTGCAGTCATGTCCTGCATACTCCGGAATACATTGGAAAAATATTCATTCTGCGTACCCAGTTTAGAAGAATTTTCCTCTACCTGTCTCGTGATTTCCCTAACGTTTTGCTGTACCCGTTCAATAACCGATTCAACAACTCGAAGCGATTCCTGTGTACTGTTTGCAAGATTGCCTACCTCCGTTGCAACCACAGCAAAGCCTCTTCCTGCCTCGCCTGCTCTTGCAGCTTCTATGGAAGCATTTAATGCAAGCAGATTTGTTGATGAGGAAATATCACTGATTAATTTCAACGTAACCCCTATTTCCTGCACTGCATCAGACAAATTTTGTGTAACATCCGTTGTCTGCTTCATGGATTGCGATACTTCCCCGTTGACAGCCTGCAAATCATTTAGCAGCTTTTCATTTTCTAATGATTTGTCCAGTAAATCTTTGGATGTGGTTTCAACCCGCTCCACGTTATCGGCTACAACACCTTCCCATTCCTTTAATTCACTTAAATTTGCCATGCTTTCATCCGTTTTCCCACTGAGCATATTGCTGTTTTTCACTAATTCTTCACTGGTCACTGCCAATTCTTCTGCCGACGCACTTTCATTTTCAGAAATCTGTAAAAGAGAAGAACCTGCTGTGCACAATCTCCCCGATAACTCTTCAACAGAGTTCAGGATCTTTTCTACTTCGTTCCCCTTTTCTTCCACCATGGCAAACAGCGCAGTCGCACGATAGCTGATAAAACAACATGCCGCAACCAATATGGCATAAACAATGCCTGTAAAAATCCATCCAATTATATTGTGAAGCTTTAAAAAACCTGCCGGAAATGCAATCATCAGTCCTGCGTTCACCACAACAGTAACAGCTGCGCTTACCTTAAGCAGTTTCTGTTCATAGTATGGCACTAATAGCAATGTGGTTACAAAATAGTAATGTGTCAGGCACACATAACCTTCGCTTTCACTTGGTCCACAAAATGCAGCTGTGATGGCGCCTATAATGGGAGGGATACAAGCATATACATACTTTGCCCTGCTTCCCAGGTGGTTTTCAAAAACCTTTGTAAGAATTGCAAATAAGCCAGAAAACAGAAAAATACACTCCCGTATTCCGCCGTTTAACAGAAGCATGACAAACCCCCATCCCGCAATTCCAACGCAAAGAATATAAATAAACATAATGTTATTTATAAGCTTTTCCTCATTTTTCATCGACTGTACCTGCATAGTATCTTTCCTCCTAAAATTAATTTGATTTGTAAATCCACGGTTTTTGTTGGCAACGTTTCCGGCAACGTTTCCACTTTGCTGGTACTATAATACCATTAATCCTTTTATCTTGTCCATATAAATTTTTAAACAATCGTAACTTTAGTAATATTATCAAAATAATGTCAATAAGATTTGGTAAACTTACACAATGGACGTGTTCTAACAGACTTGCCCTATATGCCAAGGACATTATTTTCCTTACAGCAATCGCATTCTTCCGTATGTCCGTTAAGAATGCCAATCGCCTGCAAATATGCATATATAACAGTGGAGCCTACAAACTTCATTCCCCTCTTTTTAAGGTCCTTTGAAATTTGATCAGACAGCGGTGAGGTTGACCTGATATCGCAGCTCTCAAAAATGACTTTTCCATCCGTAAAGCCCCAGATATAAGCATCAAAAGAGCCATACTCTTTTTGAATTTCCATGAATATGCGGCTATTCGTTACACAGGCGCATACTTTAAGCCTGTTGCGGATGATATTCGGATTGGATAATAATTGAGCACATTTTTCCTCATCATACTGACTTATTTTCTCCACATCGAAATCATCAAAAGCCTGTCTGAATCCGTCTCTCTTATTCAAGACACACTCCCACGACAAGCCTGCTTGAAAGCATTCCAAAATCAACATTTCAAATAATTTCTCATCAGTATGCTCAGGAATCCCCCATTCAGTGTCATGATATTGAATATAGAGCGGATTGTCCATATTTACCCATGAACAGCGATGAACAATATTTTTATCATTCTGCATAGCATGCCTCCTGTACTTTAATTATTTTTTCTGTCGCCTTTACTATATACTTTTCCCCAACCATTCGCTAAAGAAATTGTTGTATTTATTATAATGAGTATTATCTTAAATGTAAAATATTTTCAGCCCCTTTCGATATAAAAGCACCCCCGGTTGCTTAAATGCCACTGACTCACATAAACCTAATCCACCACAGCTTTAGGAGCGCTCCTATCGATTGATTTCCCAGATTTGTCCCGGCTAGGAAATTATGATAAAATAAAATTGTTGATGCAAACGCAGACTTATAAAATTAAAAGAGGGATGGAACATGATATTTTTACCGCATATTATTCTATTGCTGCAGTTGCTGCGCGTAATTGCATATGATTTATGCTATGGTTGGGATTTTAAAGATGGGAAGTATCTTTTATATACCTGTTTTTCCATACTGTTGATTTTTGTTTATGTTGTTGTCTTGTGTTGTCTGCACATTATGCCTTATAGGGATAAAAATCAGGTCTCGCTTCGGCTTAAGATTATGAAGGGAGCGACGCGGATTTTTCGGTTATGTTTTTGGGGAATACTTGTACAGCCATTTCTTTATTTTTTTAGGTTATATGGTTATGCGCTTGTTTTGTTTTCCGGCAGTGGAATATATACTGTTTTGTTTGATGCGGTGATTGCTTTCTTCTTTTATTATTTTCTTATTTTGAATGGATGTATACGGATTCTGTGTACCTGCCGTAGTCTTGGGGTTTGGAAAAGAGTGGTGTGTGTTTTCTTTTTGTGGATGCCGCTGGTCAATCTGATTCTTGCAAGATATTTGAGTAAGCGGGCAAAGATTGAATATGATGCGGAAGTCTATCGGTTCGAGAATAGACGGATTCGTGCAGATTCTGAAGTTTGTGCCACTAAGTACCCTATCATCCTGCTCCATGGAATTGGATTTCGGGATCTGCAGTATTTCAATTATTGGGGACGCATTCCAACAGAACTGGCGCGTAACGGCGCTATTCTTTACTATGGTCATCAGCAGGCATGGGGAACGATTGAAGACAATGCGCTGATTATCAAGGATACCATCAAAAAAGTACTTTTGGAAAATCAATGTGACAAAGTAAATATCATCGCTCACTCTAAAGGAGGTCTTGATGCCCGTTATCTGATTTCGGGCTTACATATGGAAAATCAAGTTGCATCCTTAACCACCATATCCACCCCTCACAGAGGGTCGGAACTTTTAAATATTTTGAATAAGCTGCCAGATCCTGTTTATCGCCTGGTTGCTTCCTTCTTTGACTCCTCCTATAGAATACTGGGCGATTCAACGCCGGATTGCTACCATGCCAGCAAGCAGCTTTCTAGTGAATTTTGCGAAACATTCAACGAAACATACAAGGACTCCCCGCGCGTCTATTATCAAAGCTATGCATCTTATGTAAAGCACACCCTTGGGGACAATCTTTTAAGCATTCCCAATCTCCTTATGTTTCTCGCAGGAGCTCCCAAAAATGACGGACTTGTGAGTATCGAATCAGCACAGTGGGGACATTTCAAAAAAACCTTTGTAAGTACCGGCAGGCGGGGCATTTCCCATGGAGACATGATTGACTTAAAGAGGGAAGACTATAAAGGCTTTGACGTAATCGAAGCTTATATCCAGATTGTATCCGAACTGAAAAATTCGGGCTATTGATTTCACCTATTTTATTGTAATTTTTTCCAAAAATGATATAATAAAATATACTCTAATTGTGCAGTATACCCACTAAACCTACAGATAGGTATACGATTTCATAACCCGGACCTTGACATAAGAATATAGTATTGTATTTAAGCTGTTCACAGATAAAAGGACCTTTATTCAGACCTTACGCCATTTTTTCATACAATGGTTCCGAAGGCTGAACCGCATTAAAAAATAGGGAATCATACAAGATTGGTTCCTAAAGGGAGAATAGGAGAATTTTATGTTAAACAAAATTAAAAATATGAAGGTTGAAATGAAGCTGAGATACTGTTTTGCATTGGTTGTTGCCATTGCCAGCATCTCAGGCGTTTTGGGTCTTATTTTTCTGTTGATTCATGATATTCAATATAGCAATGCTTTAGTTTCCACCGGATTTTCCCAAGGTGAAATCGGTATCTTCAGTACCTACCTAAATAAAGAACCAGCGATTATAAGAGAAATGATTCTCTTAGAAGATGAAGCAGCCTTACAGGAATCAGCTGCTGAATTAGCGCAGACACAAGAAATCACAAACGCCGCTGCCGTTACCATGGTGCAGCACTGCAATACGGCAGCAGAAAAAGAATACGTTAAAATCATTCAAGACACTCTGCCCGAATACCGCCGCATATTTGCCGAGGTGCAGGAACTTGCAATGCTAAATAAAAATGATGAAGCCCGTGACATGCTGATTTCCCAAGGCAAGCCCATCCTAAAGCAGCTTACGGATGCTGTAGAAGGACTGATTGACTTGAATGTAAAGTTAGGAAATGAGGCATCACGTTCTTTAGGGATTCAGACATATATTATCCTGGGTGTGATTGTTGTTGTTACTTTACTTTCTGTTTTAACTGCTACAAAATTCTCCAAATTTGTGGCTAAATTATTGTCAGATCCTATCATGCACATCATGGAAGCAACTGCTAAGCTTGCACATGGAGATTTAAACATCAAAATTGAAAAAATGTATCCTGATGAAATCGGCGAAATGACTGATTCTTTCAAAGAAGCTACTGACAGTCTTAAACTGTATATCAGTGAATTGAGCAGATGCCTCAGTGAAGCCGCTGCAGGCAATTTCACCATTACTTCCAATATAGAGTTTAAGGGTGACTTCAAAGTCCTGTCCGAAGCGCTTGAAATGATCATCTCTTCTTTAAATGGTACTCTCAAAAACATAAATGAAGCGGCAGAGCAGGTTGCATTGGGCGCTGGTCAGATGGCTGAAAGCGCACAGGCATTGGCAGAGGGTGCAACCGATCAGGCTGGTTCCGTAGAAGAGCTCACAGCAACCATCCAGAATATCACAGAAGCAGTCATAAACAGTTCTGAGAAAGCCAAACGTTCTTATAAAGATGCTGAGGGATTTGAAAAGTCCGCTGAAAAGAGCAACGAAGACATCAAGCTTCTTAACACTGCAATGGAACGAATCAATGATACTTCCAAGCAGATTGCAAACATCATTGCTGAAATTGAAGACATTGCCTCCCAGACAAATCTTCTATCCCTAAACGCTTCCATCGAAGCTGCAAGAGCAGGAGAAGCAGGAAAAGGATTTGCCGTTGTGGCAGATCAAATCGGTAAGCTGGCATCAGACAGCGCCAATTCAGCAATCAACACCAAAAAACTGATTGAAAATTCCATCATAGAAATTGAACATGGAAACGAAATTACTTTAAAAACCACAGCCGCTATTGAATCTGTCATCGAGGGAATCAAAGCGCTGGCTGCTTCCACAAAAGAAATCAGCGAATTATCTGATGCACAGGCAGATGCCATGAAGCAGCTGGAAATGGGCGTGGAACAAATCTCTGAAGTAATTCAGAACAACTCAGCTGCAGCACAGGAAACTTCCGCTACAAGTGAAGAACTGTCCGCACAGTCTGACAATTTGGAAGGATTAGTCGGACAGTTTAAATTAAAAGCTTAGAAGAATTTTTTCTGTCAAATAACTTATATACAATGCGCTGCAGACAATATATTACATACATATCAAATTTATTATGTCATTTATGTATGGAATTGGGTTAATCGGGTGACAGAAACATCAGAGCCTATAAAAGAGGTATCTTCCAACAATTTTCCTGCTGGAAGATACCTCTTTTCTTTTATCGGCAAAGCAGTCTGCAAAACGTTACTCCCCCGCCTCTGCCGTTTCATGCTGTCATTTACACTTTGACAAGGTTTCCGTAAAAGGCGCCCTTGCTATGCCGTGTTCTGTCACGATTGCGGTAATCAATTCATGATCCGTCACATCAAACGCCGGATTGAAAACCTTCACGCCCTCCGGCGCCATCCGCTCCTTATACCACATCTGTGTGACCTCCTCTTCCCGACGCTGTTCAATCGTAATCTCTGCACCTGTAGGCGTATCCAAGTCAATCGTAGAAGTAGGCGCACACACATAAAACGGTATCCCATACTGCTTAGCCACTGCCGCCACAACACTAGTCCCAATCTTATTTGCCACATCCCCGTTGGCGGCTACCCTGTCGCATCCCACAAACACCGCATTGACCCATCCGTTCTTCATAACCATGCCTGACATATTGTCACAGATTAAAGTCACATCCACCCCGGCGCTGTGCAATTCATACGCCGTCAGCCTTGCCCCCTGCAAAAGCGGTCTCGTCTCATCTGCAAAGACCCGGAATTGGTACCCTCTCTCCTGCCCCAGATAAATCGGCGCTGTCGCCGTTCCGTACTTACAGGTTGCAAGCTGCCCTGCATTGCAGTGCGTCAAAATCCCATCTCCCGGCTTTACAAGACTTAAGCCATATTCGCCTATGGCTTTGCATACCCTGATGTCTTCTTGTTTTATTTCTCTCGCCTCTTTGCCAAGAATCTCCAAAATCTTTTGCACATCATTTCCATCCTCATATGCCTGCCTGCACACCCGATCCATCCGGTTCAGCGCCCACGCCAGATTAACCGCAGTGGGTCTTGCCGAATCCAGATAATCCTTCTGCTCCTTGAATTTCTTATAGAACCCATCAAATTCCGTCTCTTCCTCTGCAATCTGCCTTGCCAGCACATAAATCCCAAAAGCTGCCGCCACTCCGATTGCCGGCGCCCCTCGAACCTTCAAAAGATAAATGGCATCCCAAATCTCCTGCGCCGTCCTAAGATGAATCATCTCCACCTTCCCCGGCAATCTCGTCTGGTCAATAATAATGACATTTTCGTCATTATCACCTAAATCCACTGTTTCGTACGTCATTATATTCTCATTCATCGCCTGCTGCCCCTTCCTTTCTTCCAGTTCCACCCTTTATTTGCTTTTTCTCCAATATCTCCAGCACAGAAAAAACAACGCATATCAGGATTGCCAGAAAGGACACCGTCCTCTCAATCCTTACGTTGACACGCTTTCTTCTTTTTCTGCGCTCCTTCATCCTTCTCTTTTCCTCTTTCTTCCGCCTTGCATCGCTAAAAATCACCCGTGTCATATCCATCGACTCTCCCAGTCACTTTATAATTCATTTTACCTTCTTCATTCTATCAACAAACCCACCAAAAGGCAATGCAGGATTGTTCTGCCTCACGACAAACACATGAATGCGCTGTCTGCCGCTATGCTCTGCCCGTGAATCCATCCCTGGCTCTGTCTTGCGCACATAACCATCCTTCTGCACATATACTATAGAAAAAGAACGGCTAAGCACAAGCCGCTCTTATATCGAAATCGTATCCTATGGAGTCCCTATGGCAATAACCTCATTAGATATCCTCAATCTGTCCCATTCCCTTAAAGATGTATGTGAAGTAAACTGCAATACATCCGAGTGTCTCTCCAACACTTTAAAGCTTTTACTGCAATATAATCTGATCCAGGCTAACTTAGAGTTCGGCAAACAGTTCGACTGTAGTTTTCCATTTTCTCCTCCAAAAATAGTTCCAAAAGAAACGAATCCAATAAAACAGGGAACGGGACTTGATCTTACGAATCCCAATTTTACCCATCGTACCGATCGGTAATTCTGTTACATCTCTGCCAGCCTTAGGCGTTCGATAATGCTCTTTTTGCACATGCTGTGGTAGCAGATTACCGGCAGGATGATGGATATAAGAAGGATTACGGGAATACTGATTACCATGGGGAGGATACGGAAGCTCCATTCAAAGTAAGCCATATTTTTTCCAAGCATGTAAATCAATCCACAGCTGACCACATTTCCTAAGGTCAGTGAAATCATAAGGGTAAAGATGCCGTACCAAATACCTTCCATGGTGAGCATTTTTTCCAGCTGTTTTCCTGTCATGCCCACCGCCTGCATCATAGCAAATTCTTGTTTTCTTGCAAGAATGCTGGTAATCATGGCGTTAATCAGATTTAAGATGCCAATCAGCCCCAGGATAAGCGCAAGTAAGCAGCCCACCACAGAGAACATCCGTGTTTCTTTCGCAAATTCGCTTCTTAAGGAATCTTTGGTAATCAATACCAGGTCAGGAAATTTCTCCTCAAGCAGTGCCGTGATTTCTGCAGCTGCCTGTTTGTCTGTCCCTTCTGTCACATCGATGCAGGCGTGAATGCCTCCTCTTGTGTCATATAGTTCCTCAAAGTCCTTTTCACTAAGTACAAATTCTTCGCCTCCCAAAAACCAGACTTTGGTACTAATGGCATATGGGTAATCCACAATCGCCATGATCTCCAGTTCTTTTGAAGGCGCAGACTCATCGCTACTTCCCAGAGTAACCTTATCACCTACAGAGATTAAGTTTTCATCGTCTCTTTGAATCCACAGTGCAAATCCGCCCTGCTTAAATCTTTCAAGATCTAATTCTCCTTTCAGTAGGGAAAGCTCTGGAATCAGGTCGTCAGGAAGACAATAGCTGCATCCGCTCGTCGTTCCGCTTTCCATGATATCTGCCACGATTTGTTCCATAAACCGCCCCTTCTCGCTTATTTTCTCCGGGTTCCAATATGCTGCAAATTTCTCCAGCACTTCCGGCGGGTAAGTCAGCTGACCAGATCTGCACTGCAAAGAACTGACCTGCTCTACCTCTGAAATCCTCTGTATCTCCTGTACCGCCTCTTTTGTAACCGCTTCATAATCGCGCTCCGGCGCTGTCATATTTACCGCGCTGTAATGGCTAACCTGCATATCCGCCAAAAGATATGATTTCACGTACTCATCAAAGCTGAATCCTTTGATCAGGCAATAGGTTCCATTTAACAGAATCAGGCTCAAGGACAAAGATGCCACCACTACTGCTGCCTTGCGCTTATTCCTTCCCATATTAGCGGCAGCTAGGCGGGTCGCCGAAATCCTGCCGGATTTCTTTTCTTTCTTTTTATATTGTTTGTTTTCCACATAACGAACCGCTTCTATGGGTGATACCTTCGCCGCCAGGCGGCAGGGTTTGATACAGCTTAGATAGACCACGAACAGGGCAAACACCGCCGAGCCTGCAAATATCCATGGATTAAGAGAAATATTTTCTACAGAGACGTTGACCGCGGTGTATATGAAGGGTAAAAGCATTTTCCCAACAAACCAGCCAGCAAAAAGTCCGATAGGAATCCCCGCTGCGGAGAGCAAAAGCGCCTGGGTGCGGACCATCCTTCTTAACTGCTTTCCTGTGGTGCCAATGGTTTTTAAAAGTCCATAGTAGCGGATATCACTACTCACATTGATATAAAAGATATTATAAATAATCAAGTATCCTGACAAAATGATAATGCCTAATAACCCGATTCCCAGTACCATGGTCATCCCATCCATGGTGGCGGTGGCATACCCCCAGTTGACCGATTCCCTCACTTCATCTTCGGCAAAACCTGCTCGTTTTGTCAGGTCGCTGACTTGGGACTCTATGTCATAGGAGGAATCAAACCATACGCTTGCCTGAATCGTCCCCTCTGCATGAAAAAGTCCTCTTTCTTCTTCACGTTTGTAATAATTTTCCTCCAGCAAATCCACATTCTCATCCACCCACTTTTTTGATATCCAAAGCTCCTGTGCATGGGAAGCTTCATTGGAATACCAGAATCCACTTAGGATGAACTCTTCTTTCAGCGTCTTTTCCCTGCCATCCTTATCGTGGGTCACAATGGTGAGCGGAACCCTTGCCCCCAGCTTAAGAGGTACCCCCAGCGCTTCAAGCACCTTACTGCTGGCGGCGCACTCATTCATCTCCTTTGGCATTTCGCCTCTTTCAGGATAGCTATAGCTCCACTTTGCCATCTTATCTTCTGCATAGCGCACCTCTGTCTGCAGCATATTCAGTTCCGGGTTCTGCGCAAATCCTGCTACAATATCATAAGAAATATCTTTATAGCCGCCTGCCGCTTTGATTCTCTCATACTCTTCTTCTGTAAGATATTTATAGCCGCCGTGAGCGCTGGTGCCGATCTGGCGGAAGATTCCCTCCTGCATGGACTCCATCATGGAAGTGCCCACCGTAAATAGAGCCGTAAACAGCAAGGTGGTGAGTGCGATTGCCATGATCGCTATGATATTTTTCCACTTCTTTTCCCGCATGGTCCTATATGACAGGATGCGGATGATCTTCTTGTTTGCTACTCTCCTCATGCCTTGCCGCCTCCTGTCACAATTCTTCCATCTTCAATCCGAATCATCCGGTCTGCCAGCTGGGCAATCTCTTCATTGTGGGTAATCATGACAATGGTCTGTTCAAACTTCCTTGCCGTCACCTTCAAAAGTCCCAACACATCCTGGCTGGTTCCGGAATCCAGATTTCCCGTAGGTTCATCTGCCAGAATAATAGCGGGCTTTGCCGCAAGAGCACGGGCAATAGCGACCCTCTGCTGTTGTCCGCCGGAAAGCTGGGATGGCAGACGGCTTATCTTCGTCTCCAGTCCCAGAGTCTTTATGATTTTATCCACATAGCCTTTGTCGATCTGATTTCCGTCTAATTGAACTGGGAACACAATATTCTCATATACATTCAAAACCGGCACTAAGTTGTAGCTTTGAAATACAAAGCCGATCTTCCTTCGCCGAAAAATCGCAAGGGCATCCTCTTTTAGAGAGGATATATCCTTGCCGTCCACCAGCACCCCTCCTTCTGTAGGATAATCTAAACCTCCCAGCATATGCAGCAGCGTGGATTTTCCGCTTCCGCTGGTTCCCACGATAGAGACAAATTCTCCCTGCTCTACCTTTAAATCTACTCCGTCCAGCGCCTTTACCAGACTTTCTCCTTCTCCGTAATATTTTTTCAATCCCTTTGTTTCCAAAATAATCATGAGACTGCCTCCTGTAAGTTATCTTTTTCTAAACTATAACAGGTAAACCTTTCTTTCCCGTGTCTCAAATCTAACAATTTTGAAAGAATCTTTATTTTGCCATATATAAGGAAAAGGTACTTCCTGCGCCATGCTTTGACTTCACCCGCACATAGCCTCCCTGTTTCGCCGCAATCTCACGCACTAGGTAAAGACCAATTCCTACGCCCTTTTCCTCCGCCACTTCGGCGCTTCTGTAAAAACGTTCAAAAATCTGCGCCTGCTCTTCCTCTCTGATTCCAATTCCAGAATCCGTCACAGAAACGGCGGCAAACATTTCATATTCTGTCACCCTGACCCTCACTTCGCTGCCCGCAGAGCTGTACTTTATGGCATTGTCCAACAGATTTCCAATTGCTTCCTCCGTCCACTTCCGATCATAATTTGCTTTTGCATCCGTCTCCTCTATAATCAGGCTGATTTCTTTTAAAGCAGCCGCTTCCTCCGCCCCGGCGGCTGCCGCTCTGATACATGGCATAATCGCTTCCTGCTTAGGATTAAGCATAAGCACTTCACTTTCCAACCGAGAGGCTTTTACTAGTGACCGAATCAGGAAATCCAGCTTCTCTGACTGTTCTTTGATATTTG
Source organism: Lachnospiraceae bacterium (assembly GCA_029054245.1). GTDB lineage: Bacteria > Bacillota > Clostridia > Lachnospirales > Lachnospiraceae > Suilimivivens. The sequence goes on from JAIDFQ010000024.1 coordinate 37,694, forward strand.
TTACAATTGGCACGAGCTCTGGATCTGTTTCCTTTTCCTGCAGAAGCTGCGTATATAGAAGGATATTGGCAAGGGGCGTCTTCGTCTGATGGGAGATATCGGAAATCAACATCTTAATCTTCTTCTGCTCTTCCAGCAGCCGGTGATTGGAACTCACAGAGGAAGAAAGAAATCTCTTCCACTTTACTTCCAGTCTGGAAAGTCTGCTTTCATCATAGACGCTCTCTTTAAAAGTATCATTTATGGCGTCCTCCAGCATCTCCTCAAGCCGCTTCATTACGCCCAATCGCGGGAATCTCATCTGATTTCTCCTTTCCACACATATCCGATTCCATAAACCGTCTGCAGATGTCCTTCTCCGTCCTCCTTCAATTTACTTCTAAGCCTCCCGACCGCCACCGACAAAGCATTCTCATCCACAAATTCTGCCCCGTCTGTCCATATTTTATCAATCAGCTTTTCCCTTCCCATGACGATGTTCTGATTTTCAACAAGGACTTGCAGCAATTTGAGCTCTGTCTTACTCAAGACAATCTCCTCTTCGCCGCGCCTTATCTGCATCTCTTCAAAGCAAAAAGACAGATTTCCAAAGCGATAGACTTCCTTCTTTTGTTTCCCAGCATTTTTCAGTGCCTTGTCGATCCTGGCACGAAGCACCATCAGACTGAATGGTTTGGTAATGTAATCCTCTGCCCCTAGTTCTAAGCCTCGCACCTCGTCAATCTCCATATCATTTGCAGTTATGATAATGACAGGAATATCCCTGCCTGCCTTTACCTCCTTAAGCAGCTCATAGCCGCTTCCATCAGGCAGATTCAGATCCAGCAGAATCAAATCAAACAGCACGCCGCCGGTGAGCGCTTTCCTTGCCTTTGCAATGCTTTCACACAAGCTAAAGGTCAAATCTTCCCTTCTAAGCGCCAGCTCTATTCCTTCACGGAGCCCTCTGTCATCCTCCACGACCAAAATTCTTTTCATTTTGCCTTTTCCTCTGATTTTCTATAAAAAAACTGGCAGGAAAGTTCATTCCCACCAGCTTTTCCTATGTCTTATTTTGCAGCAAGCTCTGCCTTCAATCTTTCAGTAAGTGCAGGAACGATCTTATTTAAATCGCCTACAATACCGTAATCAGCTACGTCGAAGATAGGAGCTGTGTCATCCTTGTTGATTGCAACGATGATATCTGCTTCTTCCATACCTGCTACGTGCTGAATCGCACCGGAAATACCAATTGCAAAGTATACATTGGGACGAACGGTCTTGCCTGTCTGTCCAACCTGTAAATCCTTGGGCTTCCAGCCTGCATCGACAACTGCACGTGAGCAGCTTACCGTACCACCTAAAACCTCTGCAAGGTCTTCCAGAATCTTGAAGTTTTCAGGGCTTCCAACGCCGCGTCCGCCGGATACTAAAATCTTTGCATCCATGATATCAGCTACGTCTGAAACTGCCTTTACAACTTCCAAGATTTCTACATACTTATCGTTTGGTGTGAATCCAGGATTGAACTCTACAACTACTGCCTTCTTTCCTTCTTCCCTGGGTGCCTTCTGCATAACACCCGGACGAACGGTCGCCATCTGGGGACGGAAATCAGGACATGCAATGGTAGCAATTGTGTTTCCGCCGAATGCAGGACGTGTCATGAGCAGCTGATTGTGAAGCTGTTCCCTGCCCGGAATCGGGTTGATCGGGAAATCGCCGATGTCAAGCTGTGTACAGTCTGCTGTCAGACCTGTGTGGATTCTTGCAGACACTCTGGGACCTAAATCACGTCCGATTGCTGTAGCGCCAACTAAAAAGATTTCTGGCTTGAACTCGTTGATTACAGATGCAAGGGCATGTGCATAAGGCTCTGTTCTGTATTCCTTCAGTTCGGGATCGTCCACAACGATAACTTTATCTGCACCATATTCAGCAAGTTCATCAGCAAGTCCCTTTACATCGCTGCCGACCAAAACTGCCGTTACTTCTGTGCCTAAATCTTTCGCAAGGTCTTTTCCTTTGCCAACTAATTCTAAAGCAATTCCGCTGAGTACATTGTCTACCTGCTGTGCAAAGACAAATACTCCTTTATAATCTTGAATATTCATTTTGAACCTCCATCATAGTAATTAGATTACATGTTTTACTTTTAATTTATCGATAATATATTCCACGGATTCTGTAGGATCAAGATTTACCTTCTCGCCTGCTCCCTTTCTTACCTTGTCGGAAGCCTTTGCAATCTGGGTAGGTGATCCCTTAAGTCCTAAGTTGGAATCCTCAACATCAACTAAGTTTGCTCTTCCCCATACGGTAATCTCTGCGTTGTATGCATCGAAAATTCCGCCGGGAGTCATATAACGGGGCTCATTTAATTCAGCAAGCGCTGTAATCAGGCAAGGCATTTTTGCCTTTAATACGTGATATCTGTCATCATACTGACGTTCAACGATTACGCTGTCGCCTTCAATCTGAATCTTCTGTGCATAGGAAATAACAGGAATTCCAAGATGCTCTGAAATCTGAGGACCAACCTGTGCGGTATCGCCATCAATTGCCTGACGTCCTGTGATGATCAGGTCATATTCCAGATTGCGGATTGCACCGGCAAGTGTCTGGGATGTTGCCCATGTATCAGCGCCGCCGAGTACTCTGTCTGTTACCAGAATTCCCTTGTCTGCGCCCATAGCCATTGCTTCGCGAAGCACTTCTTCTGCCTTGGGAAGACCCATGGTCACTACCGTTACTTCTGCACCGTACTGATCTTTTAATCTAAGCGCTGCTTCCAATCCTGCCTTGTCGTCGGGATTCATAATGGTAAGCATTGCGCCTCTGTCAAGAGTACCATCGGGATTAAACTTAACGCCGCCCTTGGTATCAGGTACCTGTTTAATACAAACAACAATTTTCATTGTATTATCTCTCCTTATAAATTAATCTTTTTGTCTTGCGCATCTGCTCCTGCAAACAGGGCATCTGCTTAAACCAATCTTAAGTCCGGCTTACTTAAGCAATGCACCGGAGATAACCATTCTCTGTACTTCGCTTGTTCCTTCATAGATCTCAGTGATCTTCGCATCACGCATCATGCGCTCAACATCGTATTCTCTGATGTAGCCGTATCCACCGTGAAGCTGAACTGCTTTAGTGGTTACTTCCATTGCAACTTCCGCTGCATACAATTTAGCCTGAGCTGCTTCTACGGAATAAACCTTCTGTGTTGCCTTCGCCATAGCTGCCTTGTAAACAAGAAGCTGTGCTGCCTGTACCTTAGTAGCCATGTCAGCAAGCTGGAACTGTGTATTCTGGAATGCGCCGATTGCTCTTCCGAACTGCTTTCTTTCTTTTACATATTCAATCGTGCGATCCAGCGCGCCTTCTGCAAGACCAAGTGCCTGTGCTGCAATACCGATACGTCCGCCGTCCAGTGTATGCATAGCGATGCCAAATCCCTTTCCTGCCTGTCCTAAGAGATTCTCTTTCGGAATGCGGCAGTCTGTGAAAATCAATTCATAAGTGGATGAACCGCGGATACCCATCTTCTTTTCCTTTGTACCAAAGGTAAATCCGGGCGTTCCTTTTTCCACGATAAATGCAGAAATCATCTTTTTGCTTCTGCCCTTTGCATCTGTAACAACATCTGTTACTGCAAAGATAACATAAATATCAGCTTCCTTACCATTTGTGATAAAGATCTTAGAGCCGTTGAGCACCCACTCATCTCCCTCTAAAACAGCCTTTGTCTGCTGTCCCTGTGCGTCTGTTCCAGCACCGGGCTCTGTCAGACCGAATGCGCCTAACTTCTCACCTTTTGCAAGGGGAACTAAGTATTTCTGCTTCTGCTCTTCTGTTCCGTAGGTCATAATCGGATCACAGCAAAGAGAGGTATGAGCAGAAACGATAACGCCTGTGGTGCCGCAGACCTTGGAAAGTTCTTCCACGCACATAGCATAAGTAAGGGGATCACAGCCCTGTCCGCCGTACTCCTTCGGTACAGGAATGCCAAGGAAACCTGCTTTCGCCATCTTTTCAACGGTTCCTCTGGGGAAAACTTCTGTCTCGTCTACTTCCTGCGCCAGAGGCTTAACTTCTTTTTCTGCAAACTCCTTGAAAAGAGTTCTTGCCATTTCATGTTGTTTTGTTAACATAAAATCCATGATATTGATTCCTCCATAAAGTGTTTAATATTGTATTACTTAGAATAATCATAGAAACCTTTTCCGGTTTTCTTTCCAAGCTTTCCTGCACGTACCATCTTGCGAAGAAGGGGATGAGGACGGTATTTCGGATCGCCTGTTTCGTTCAGCAGTACTTCCATGATGGCAAGTACGATATCAAGACCAACCAGATCGCCTAATGCAAGGGGACCCATGGGATGGTTTGCACCAAGCTTCATAGCCTCGTCAATATCAGCTACGCTTGCTGTGCCGTCAGCATAAATGCCGATTGCTTCATTGATCATAGGGATCAGGATTCTGTTTACAACAAAGCCGGGCGCTTCCTTTACCTGTACAGGTGTCTTGCCGATTTCTACTGAGATTGCTTTGATCTTTTCTACCATCTCATCGGGTGTGTTTTCACCGGCAATGACCTCCACCAGCTTCATTCTGTCAGCAGGATTGAAGAAGTGCATACCAATCATAGGTCTGTCAAGACCAGCGCCGATTTCTGTGATAGATAAAGAAGATGTATTAGATGCAAACATGCACTCCGGCTTAACGATTTCCATCAGTTCCTTGAAGGTATCTTTCTTGATCTTCATGTTTTCAGGTGCAACCTCTACAATCAGATCGCAGTCTGTGCAAATATCTTTTAAACCGCAGGTAATCTTAGCCATGATGGCATCAGCCTTCTCCTGTGTGATTTTCTCTTTGCTTACCAGGAAATTCATGTTTTTCTGGATTCTTGCTTTTCCGCCTTCAGCGAACTCCATTTTAATATCGCAAAGACATACTTCGTATCCATCTGTCATTGCAAATGCCTGTGCGATTCCGGCACCCATGGTACCTGCACCAATAATACCTACTTTCATTTTCAAATCCTCCTATATTATGTTGGTTTTGTATTTATCACTGTCTTATGACAGTGTTAAAATCCTTAGGCTCCTTTTAGCAGTTCTTAAAAGGCTCTTTCACTTTATCTTTGTTTTTGTCAAGGAAGAATGCCATACCATATTTCTGATCTTCTGTCTCAAAGCAGTCGCCGAACAATTTCTCTTCGATAACAATCGCCTGATCCATATCCACGTCTAAGCCTTCGTTGATCGCCCTCTTGCAATTGCGCACTGCAATAGGAGCATTCTTTGCAATACCTGCTGCCATCTTTTCTGCTGCGGGCATTAACTCTTCCTGTGTATAAACAGCGTTTACAAGACCAATCCTTAACGCTTCATCTGCTTTAATATTTCTAGCTGTATAAATCATCTGCTTTGCCATGCCAGCGCCTACCAGACGTGCAAGACGCTGTGTACCGCCAAATCCCGGCGTAATTCCAAGTCCAACCTCAGGCTGTCCGAACACTGCATTGTCAGAACAGATTCTGATGTCGCAGCTCATGGAGATTTCGCATCCTCCGCCCAGTGCAAATCCATTAATTGCAGCAATTACCGGAATAGGGAAAGTTTCCAGCTTGCGGAACACATCATTTCCTTTCTTTCCAAAGGCTTCTCCTTCTGCCTTGGTAAGTGTGCTCATCTCTCCGATATCTGCACCTGCCACAAAAGACTTCTGTCCGGCGCCTGTAAGGATCAGGCATCTTACTTCATCAAGATTGACTGCATCCAGGGTCTGGTCCAGTTCTTCTAATACCGTTGAGTTGAGTGCATTAAGCGCCTTCTCTCTGCTGATGGTGATTATGCCATAGGCGCCCTTTTGTTCGTATACGATAAATTCCATTTTCACGACTCCTTTTCTTTTTATATTTATGCCGCCTGCGGTCACGAATCATATTGTTGATATTCCCTATAACCTTCAAAGCGTACATCCTTCATAAACGCGCAATGAAGAATGACCCCGAAGAGCCATTCTTCCCACATGATTCTTACATGAAACATGGCACTTCTAAGGCAATATTCCCTCCTTAGAAGTTCTGTTCATGTTTTCATGTTTGTGATCTAATCTTCTATTTTAACGATGGTTGAGCATCCCATACCGCCGCCGATACACAGCGTTGCCAGACCAGTCTTAGCACCCCTTGCCTGCATCTCATGGAGCAGTGTAACAAGGATACGGCAGCCTGAAGCTCCTACAGGATGTCCAAGCGCAATGGCGCCTCCGTTAGGATTGAGCTGTTTGTCAACGTCGATTCCCAAATCCTTTCCTACTGCAACAGACTGTGCTGCAAATGCTTCGTTTGCTTCGATAATATCAAAATCTTCAATCTTCATGCCAGTCTTAGCCATAACTTTTTTCGTTGATGCCACAGGACCGATACCCATCACTTCAGGTCTTACGCCTGCAAGTGCGCCAGCTACAAAGGTAGCCATAGGCTTAACACCTAATTCCTTTGCTTTCTCTTCGCTCATGACAACGATTGCCGCTGCACCGTCATTGATACCGGATGCATTGCCGGCTGTCACAAATCCATCAGGGTTGATTGGACGAAGCTTAGCAAGTCCTTCAATCGTAGATCCAGCACGAGGGCCTTCATCTACCTTGAATTCAACCATTTCTTTTTTCTTTTTCACCATAACAGGTACGATCTCGGCATCAAATGCGCCTGCCTTTTGAGCCGCTTCTGCTTTCTGTTGACTCTTTAATGCAAATGCATCTAATTCTTCTCTCGTAAGTCCCCATTCTTCGCAAATATTATCTGCTGTCTTAATCATATGATAATCATTGAATGCATCCCAGAGTGCATCCTTGATCATGGTATCCACCAGTGTACCATTGTTCATTCTATATCCATAACGTGCCTGAGGAATTGCATAAGGAGCCATGGACATATTTTCCATACCGCCTGCAACAACGATGTCCGCATCTCCTGCCATAATCATCTGTGCCGCCTGGTTCACGCAGTTAAGACCTGAACCGCATACAACGTTCATGGTGACTGCAGGCACTTCAATTGGCAAACCTGCCTTGATAGAAGCCTGACGAGCTACGTTCTGTCCCTGTCCTGCCTGGATAACGCATCCCATATAAACCTGATCTACAGCCTCAGGTGCTACCCCTGCTCTGTTTAAAGCTTCTTTAATTACGATTGCTCCAAGCTCTGCGGCAGGTACTGTGCTTAAGGAACCACCCATTGTACCGATAGCAGTACGGCATGCGCCGGCTAAAACTACTTTTTTTGCCATTATTCTTTCCTCCGTTTTATGATAAACTTGTTCTATTTTTCTCTGCAATGATTGTTAATTTTTTATCATTGCGAACAGATTTATTATATCATAGGGCACTTTTTTTTGCAATCTATTCCGTGGGCAATTCATAAAAAATTTGCATAAGTTAAGCCTGGGAGAGCAGGGCTACAGCATGGATGCAAGGATGCTCCGGCACAGAGTAAAAGTCCGAAGCCCCAGGACTTTTTTGTACGCATAAATTTGCTCTGGGATACATATGTTTATGTAACCTGCTTTGTAATAGGTGTCCTATGAAAAAAATCCGTTGTTATCTTACCACACTTGCCGTTTGTCTCCTGCTTGCAGCAGTCTGCCTTCTCATAGAAAATCGCATTACTACAAAAGAGTATTCTGCCATCGAAGTTGCCGCTGGTACCAACGGTGACTATATTAAATGGGTGGACTTTAATGTTTCGTATGAAGCGCTCTGTACCGCCTACGATCTGGATGTTCAAAGTTATGATTCCCCCGTGCACCTGAATTGGATTGAACTGCTTGCCTACGCAGGTGCCAAAAGCGGAGGGTCTTTTGGGAAAGACAGTGTCGCTTTGATTAAAAAACTGGCATCGGAGCTTTCGGAGGGCAAGACCACCCTTGCGGAACTGACAAAAGATATGAAATACTATGATTACTATTATGAAGCCTATGAGGCGATTCTTGGCGGCATGGTGGGAGAATATGAAATAGAGCAGGAAGATGAAAATGGAGGCAAAATCTGGAAAAAGGTATACGGGCTGAAAGCCTTCTCCCCCATTGCCAAGGGATTTGAATACAGTGATTATGATGATTTCGGTTCCTCCCGCAGCTACGGATATAAAAGGCAGCATTTGGGGCACGACATGATGGGCCAAATCGGAACGCCCATAATTGCAATCGAGTCCGGCTATGTAGAAGCGCTTGGCTGGAATCAATATGGCGGCTGGCGCATCGGCATCCGAAGCTTTGACGGCAAACGCTACTATTATTACGCCCATCTGCGTCAAAATTTTCCCTACGCACTTGACCTTGAAGAAGGAAGCGTGGTCACTGCCGGAGATGTCATCGGCTACATGGGGCATACCGGCTACAGCACCAAGGAAAACACCAATAACATCGATACTGTCCATCTCCATTGGGGACTACAGCTTATCTTCGATGAATCCCAGAAAGAAGGCAATAATGAAATCTGGATCGATTGCTACGCCTTGACCCGATTCCTCTATAAAAACCGCTCCCTCACAGAAAAGAACCAAGAGACTAAGGAATGGTTCCGCCATTTCCAAATGAAGGACCCCGCAGTCACCGAATACACAAAAGACCGTTCCCCAAAAGCAACTCCTGACGCATAGCCATTACGAATGATCCTTATATACTAACTCCCGCTGAATCACAAAGCTCACAAAAAACAAAAATACATCCACCGGTATTTTCGCCACTACCTCTGCCCCTCCGAACAAAGGATAAAGGCGGTTTACTAAAAATGCGCTCAGCGCCATCTGCACTACCGCAAGCAGGGCATAGCGGGGCAGGGTGGTCTTTACCGCCCCCTCGCTCTGGAACACCACCTTAAGATTCAGGGTATAATTGTAAAGCGCTGAAAGAATCCTTGCAAGAATGGTAGATGCCGTAATATAGGTGATACTTCCCCACTGCCTGTCCTTCATCAGAAAGCAGAATAAGGAAAACAAAGCCAGATCTACCACGCTGGAAGAAATAGAGGAAAAAAGGAATTTCCCAAAAATCATGTAAATCTTCATGGAATCCTTTATGGGATGAAAATGGCTTGTCTTATTTTCTTCTATATAGATTGTGCGAATCGGCACTTCCACGATTCTGATTTTACTGTTTTTGGTCTCCAGCAGCATATTTGTCTCAAACTCAAACCGTTCTCCTTTCACCGTAAGGAGCTGTTCCATAAATGCGGTGGGAATTCCTCTTAGTCCGGTCTGGGTATCGCTGATGGTAATGCCTGTCAGATACTTCATCACCACTCTGGTACATTTGTTACCAAATTCTGAGCGTGCCGGCACATCCTCGCCTTCAAAACACCGGCACCCCAAAATCAGCGCATCTGTATTTTCCAACAAGGCATCCACACATGAAAGAATACAATCGGGTGAATGCTGTCCGTCAGAATCTGCGGTAATCACACCGGGCATTTCTTTGTATTCCCGAAGACAATAATGAAATGCCGTTTTCAACGCCCTTCCTTTCCCTTGATTCACTGCATGATGCAAAACAATACACCCATATTTTTCTTCCGCCTCTTTAAAAAAATGGGTGTATGCTTCCCCGCTTCCGTCATCCACCAATACCATGTTCCGAAAGCCCGCTTCTTTTAATTTATGAAGCAGTGCGGGCAGCTTCTCATCCGGCTCATAGGAGGGGATAATAATCGGCACTTCCCATCTTTGTTCCTCTTTTTTCATACCATCTAATAACCCTTCTAAAATTTCACAAGGCGCAGCTTTCCTGCCTCTTGCATCACCTTGTACAGACAGCCGTACTCGAATTCCGAATCCTTCAGCAATGGAGCAAACAACACTTCCCCGTTCCCTGCAAGCTCATCCACATACAAAAAATCTGCATGGGCATCCAAAAGCGCATTCACGATATCCTGACTTCCATTCGCAGCAGTATCCACATTTCCATACATGACCGATACTGGCGCAGCCTCAAATCCCACATAGGTATTCCTTACCCAGCTCACATCCGATAGATCTCTTAAATATAATACCCGTCCAATACTTCCTTTTTCCACAGAATCCAGTATTTCTAAGAAATCTTCTGCCTTTTCATCCACAATTTCGCCGCGCTCTGCCACAATTTCATCCACTGTTCCCCTGTAGCCAATAAGCGCTCTATAGCTGCTATTATAGTCTGTGGTCAAAAGCACAAATAGCATACACAGGATAGCGCCTGCCCTGGGCTTTTTCCCATTTAGGGCAAAAAATGCTGCCAGATACAATCCGCCTATCGTAAAAGGCGCCCCATACCTTTCAATGGACGAGACCATGCCAAAGGGTTCTAGATATTGGGTCTCCACTGCAAAAATCGTCAGATGGCTGAGCAAATTGATTGCATAGAATATGGCGCCTGAAACTGCAAAAAAGATTCCCACAAGGACTGCTGTCTTCTTATCCATTCCTTGATATTTATACAATAAAAAGAAAAATACAAGAAGTAACAGATATAGCGCAAGGGGGCTTAAATCAACTGCAACTGTCTTCCATCTGTGCAGAGGCCATTTGAGGAATGCTTCCACAAATGCCTTTACCATCTCCTCCTGATAAGCCGGAATGTGCATCCCCCCCATCGCCATCTGGATCGCTGTTCCAGTCAGTTTCGCTACTCTCCTGTTCAGCACACAAAATGACAGCCATGAAACTTCTGTCAGAATCGGAAGCAGCGTGACAAAAAACAGCCCATACCGGTCTGCCTTTTTTTCCTGCTTGCCAGCCCCCAGTTTTCCATGCATCATCCAGTGATACGCATAGTCAAACAAAAGTCCAAATGCTGCCCAGATGAATCCCGTATTTTTGCAAAGGACTAGTACCATCAGGTATAGTGCCTGACGTCCATAATAAAAGAATCTTTCATGACTCTTTCTGTCTATCACCGCTGTAAGAAATGCACCATACACCACCGCCATGGTCAGGTCAGCACAACAGCCATCGCACCAGAATACCTCCGCCACTGCCGGGAAAAGCCAAAGTGTTGCTGCCCCTGCCGCCATCGTAAAAATATTTCTCTTTTTCATACCCTTAAGCAGCGGAAAAAGAAACGCCAGATTCATAAAATAATACCCGGCAAACATAAGACCTTCCTTAAATCCTGACGGTGAAAAATGCGCAAACCACCATTTCATCATCTGAGTGCCAGGCGGATAATCTCCAAACTCGGCTGCCACATTTGCATATTTAGGTGCAAATCCATCCAGATAAAAAAGAGACTTTATATCCGTCGCCCAAAAGTTATAGTCATCCCACCAGCTCACCGCTTTACCACTTACACATAAAGCAACGACTACCGTCATTGCAAAAGCAGTCAATGCGCTGGGACTTAAAAGCTCCTGGAAGGCAAATGCCTTCAGCAGCCTACGCTGCTTTTTTGTCAGCCTCAACACATAAATGGCAAATGCTGCCAGACCTGCCAAAGCTATAAAATCAGAAAAAGAAAGTATCCTGAAAAATGAAAGCATATAAAGGAGAAGAACCAGCAGGGCGCTGCCCACCGGAATCGACTCTACCAACTGTATTTTATATTTCCACGCAATACACAATAATAAGATCAAAAATGCAACACTATGAATCACAAACATGAAACCAATTTCCTTCCAGTTCTAATTGTGCAGTTTACCGCCAATCTATCTGTCAACTCCAAATGTCTGCTTTTCTAACGCTTGTTTTTAACATGTTAAATTATAACAAAAAGATGTGTAGACTGCTACACATCTTTTCTTTTATTCATATTTTGTTATAAAATACAATTTAATATTCCGGTTCAATTAATCCGTAAGTATTTCCTTTACGCTTGTAAACCACATTCACCTGCTCTGTCTCTGCGTTGAAAAATACAAAGAAATTATGTCCTAATAATTCCATCTGGATGCAGGCATCTTCGGGATACATGGGCTTGATATCAAATTTCTTGGTACGGATGATCTTGATTTCTTCCTCTTCCATGTATTCCTTCTCAAGGAATTCCTTCTTGAAGTAATTTTCTGATTGTTTGTGATCCGTCAGCTTATGCTTGTACTTTTTAAGCTGCCTTTCTATGATTTCCTCCACCAGATCGATGGAAACATACATGTCATTGCTCACCTGTTCAGAACGGATGATACTTCCCTTTACGGGAATGGTAACTTCGATTTTCTGTCTGTCCTTTTCAACGCTCAGTGTCACATGAATTTCGGTTTCCGGAGTAAAATATTTCTCCAGTTTACCAATCTTATCCTCGACTGCACTGCGCAACCCCGGTGTAACCTCAATATTTTTGCCAGCAATAATAAAATTCATATTCATCATCCTTTCCTTGGATTATTGTGTAAACATTATACCACATCTTGTATCTGTTATGCAACAATTCCTATTTCTGGTTTTAGCGTCATGTTAGTTTTCGGACAATTCCCTTTTCCTTCCTTCTGCGACATTTTATCTGTTTTTTCCGCCTTACTATCACAATTCACAAAACGCCCGTTCTGATTTCTAAATCACATAAAAGAGGAATTTCGTTATTTCGTTGGTGGATAATGTGGATAACTCCGTGTATAACTCAAAAATGCTTTGTTTATCACCTTCTCCATGTGGATATCTTTTTTGTTGTATTTTCCCTTGTAATTCTTTTTTTGAACACAAAGATTCCGCTTTTGTATAACTTGTACAAGTCCGCTTTTGTCAAGGTCTTTTAGGGATAAAAAAAATTTCAGATATCTTCTTTAAAAACGACTGCAATTTCTTCCTTTCTATCTCATCGTATACGTGGTTTCATTTACCGTGACAGATTCCACATTTTGAACATCTACCAGCCTATGAAAAACAAGCACGAATTATGACATTTAAAAAGGACATTTTCATGGAAATGAAAATGTCCTTTTCAATCTATGTGTTTCTTTCATTTTCTGGGTAACGTTGATTAACACAGCAATTAACCAGTGCTTCCTTAGAAGATTCTTCTAATGGAAAGGATGGAACGATAGCTAGCACTAGAAATGATGATACCAGTTCTTTCTGTGGAAGCATGAACGATCTGTCCGTTTCCTACATAAATTCCTACATGACCGGAGTAACATATGATATCGCCTGGCTGTGCATTTTCAAGTCCGTTCACGGCTGATCCCACACTTCTGTCTGCCGCTGATGAGTGAGGCAGGCTGACGCCAAAATTGCCGTAAACACTCATGACGAAACCGGAACAGTCTGCACCGTTGGTAAGGCTGGTGCCGCCCCATACATAAGGGTTGCCCACAAACTGGCAAGCAAAGTCTGCCACTGATTTACCTAATTCACTGCCGCTTCCAGAAGTAATGACTGGTGCGATCACTTCTTTTTGCTGTGAAGAAGAGCTGCTCTGCGCTGCCTGTCTTTCCCTTGCTGCCTTGGCTGCCGCCTCCTGCGCTGCCTTCCTCTCTGCCGCTTCCTTGGCAAGTCTTGCTTCTTCTTCTTCCTTAGATTCTGCCTTTACAAATTCTGTGGATAGTGTGACATAATCTGTTGACACATATCCATCACCTTCCTCTATGTTCACCTTGACCCAGCCGTCCAGTTCTTCTGTCACCAGAAGCTGATCTTCAATCGGCACCAGCCCCAGCACAGTCGTATCAAGACCGGGATCTTCTCTCACCTTCAATGTGGTCGTCGTAACCGTTGCAATTCTGGTTCCGACTGCTTTTGCGAGCGCTACTGCATCATCACCTGTCACGCAGTACTCAGCTTTTACATATCCGGTAACACTGCCGGACGTAATCTTATACCAGCCATTTTCCTCAGAGATAAACTCTCCTACTGATTTATCATACAACTTTCCTAAGATCTCGCCCTCTTCACTGGGAATGCTTCTTACATTCACGTAATCATTGACCCTGGCAATCACCAGAGATTTAAACCCTTCTTCCTCTCTTTTTGCCTCAAGTTCTCTTTCTTTTTGATTTACTGTTTTGGTAGTGGAAGCCATCATTGTTTCTTCAATGACCTTTTCTTCCTTTTCCTCATCCTCTTTCATTGGCGTAGCCGTTGCGGTCGGAGCAGCCGTTGCCGTAGCAGTCGCTGTAGGAAATGCCATTTCCTCTGCATCCTCATCTATATTTTCCTCCGACGAGGTTCTCTCTGGTTCTTCCTCCTTAAGACTCTTTACACTGGTTGCATTGGCAGATAAGAAATAATCTATGCCTGCCGAAGGAAGTCCATTAGCTTCCTTTGCTATTAACTCTAAATGCATGCTGGAAAACATAATTGCAGCTGACACCGCACATGCGGCAACGCGTCCTGCTCTTTTTACATTTCTTTTCTGCATGATAACCTCCGCTTTATCACCTTATCTATCGTAATTCTTTCAGCAATCTTGTGAATTATTACAAATTTGTTACATCTGTTAATAAATATATCACTTACAGCCTCATCTGTCAACCGCAGGAAATAGTTCCCAGATTACTATATCTAGTAGCAAATCCACAAAAAAGAGCCTAAAAAAGGCACTTTTCTCCTTCAGGCTCCCTCTTGCAAAGCAAAAATTTTTAAAATTTTTTTGGAACAAATTTTACAATTTTGTAATCATCATACTTTCGTACTCTGCAGATATTCCAGTATGGAAGTAACTGCATTGGCGCCGTCAGCCACAGCTGTGACAATCTGCCTAAGTTTCTTTTTCCGTACGTCCCCTGCCGCAAATAACCCCGGCGTATCAAGGGCACAGTCTTCCCCTGCCAGCAGATATCCCTTTGCATCGCACTCTGCCACCTCTTTAAGAATATCGCTTGCAGGAACGATCCCTACCGCCACAAAGACACCATCTATTACCAGACGTTCCTCTTTTCCTGTCTTTACATTTTTTATGTGAAGCGCCTTAACCTGCCCATCGCCTTCAATTTTCTCTGCCACCGTGTCCCAGAGTATTTCCACATTGGGTAGATTCATTACCTCTTTCTGTAAAACTGCTGCCGCCCTCAGCTCATCCCGTCTGTGGATCAAATATACTTTTTCACAGCCTCTCGATAGAAAAGCAGCATCCTCCACAGCCACATCCCCACCGCCTATGACAGCTGTCACCTTTCCCTTAAAAAAGGCGCCGTCACAGGTAGCGCAATAAGATACGCCCATGCCTGCAAATTCTTCTTCCCCTGGTATGTTCAGCTTGGCATGAGTAGCTCCCATAGCCGCAAGAACCGTTTTTGTCTTGATTTCTTCCTTTTGTGTAACGACTGTAAACCCTTCTGGTTCTTCCCGTCTCACGGTGCGGACCGAAGCTTCTTTAAACTCGCACGCCAGCTTATCAGCATGCTCCCTGAACTTAAGCCCTAAATCAAATCCGCCGATACCGGAAAGTCCCGGATAATTATCCACTTCATAGGTATTAAGGACCTGCCCTCCGCTCATAGGATTCTGTTCTAGCGTAACCGCCTTAAGACCAGCCCTTTTTGCATAAATGGATGCAGAAAGCCCAGCAGGACCTGATCCAATTATCACAACATCATACATCATAAATCTCTTCCTTTCACTAATTCCATCCTCCATTCATGGTGATGACCTGCCCTGTCAGATAAGGGGGAGACAATATAATCTGACGGATCATTTCCGCCGCCTCCTTTGCACTTCCTAAACGGTCTGCCGGAATCTCTTCCCTCAGCGCCTCCATCTCTTCCTTGGAAAAGCAGGCGTTCATCCCCGTATCAATCACGCCAAAGGCGGCTGCGTTCACCTGAATGCCGCTAGGCGCCAGTTCCTTGGCAAGAGCCCTGGTAAAGCTGTTCACACCACCTTTGGAAGCGCTGTAAGCGACCTCCATGGACGCGCCTATGTTTCCCCAGACAGAAGATACATTAATGATCTTTCCCTCTCTGCGGCGCACCATCTGCGGTATCACAAGCCGGCTTACATAGAATAAAGCGTTCAGATTCGCATCTATCACCTGATGCCACTGCTCTAAAGTCATATCAGTCAAAAGACCTACATAAGAAATCGCTGCATTATTTATAAGGATATGGACCTGCCCCGCCTGTTCCATCATTGTTTCCACCTGTGCCGGATCCGATACATCACATAGCGCAGTTTGGCAGGAAATCTGATACTCTTCTTCCAGTTCCCGTTTTATTCTTCCAAGTTCCTCTTCTGACTTTCTGCACACTAGGAATAAGTCATATCCTTCCTTTGCCAAAACACGCGCCGTCTCTTTTCCTATTCCCCGTGAAGCGCCGGTAATTAATACTTTTTTTTTCATACCTGTGCCCCTTAAATAAGGTTCCGTATTCCGTCACAGATTTTTCCTGCCACTTTGGGATTATTCATAGTAAATACATGAATGCCATCTACATCATTTGCAATTAAATCCACGATCTGATTGATGGCATATGCCATCCCGGCATCAAAAAGCGCTTCTTTGTTCTCTTCATATTTATGAAGAATCTTTTCAAATTTCTTAGGCAGACTCGCGCCGCAGATATTGACCATCCTCTCGATCTGCGCCCTGTTAGTGACCGGCATGATGCCCGCCTCTACCGGTACATCGATTCCTGCAATTCTGGTCTTTTCGTAAAAACGGTAAAATGCCTCATTATCAAAAAACAACTGCGACACCAAGTGTGAAGCGCCTGCATCCACCTTCCTTTTCAGATTGCGTATATCCGTAACTGCATCAGGCGCTTCTAAATGCGTCTCTGGATAGCATGCTCCACTGATGTGAAAATCCCCTTGTTTTTTGATAAATTCTACCAGTTCATTTGCATAGCCAAAATCATGCTTCATTGGAACATTCGGATTCACATCCCCTCTTAAGGCAAGTACATTTTCAATCCCTGCTTCTTTTAGCTGTCCCAAAAGCACGCTGATTTCTTCTTTTCCGTAGTGTAGACAGGTCAAATGCACAATCGGCTCCACACCATAATTGTTTTTGATTTTTTTGGCGATTTCCACCGTCTGATTATCCACTGCACTGCCCCCGGCTCCAAATGTTACGCTGATAAAGTCAGGATGCAAATCACACAATCTCTCCAGCGTTGCATCAATGTTCTTTAATGCCTCCTCCTTTTTGGGCGGAAAGATTTCAAATGACAAAACCGGCTTCCCATTGCTTTTCTTTGCTTCAATAATTTCACTTACTTTCATAATGTTTTCTCTCTTTCATTTTTCTGTTTTCTTCTCAATTGAGGAAATACGTCGATTTCCTCCGTATAATCTATCCACCCAAGATGATATGCCGTGATGGGCGATATCTCATTTACAATCTGATCCTCATATTTCTTGCCGTTTGCATCTGTCACCGTATACATGATTTCCATGGGATAGGCTTTTTTCACATAATCCGTGACATCCTTTGTGTATTCCGCATCTTTATACAGATCATGCGCACCAAATACATGCAGAATCTCATGGGCATAGGCGGCAGGTGTCTCTTCTCCTGCCAGGACCACACTTTCTTTTGGATTGTCCATGCCGTCAAATACGATAGCATACGAAGAGACCGAATTGTTGACAAAAACCAAAAGCGCAATCCCCTCTGCCTCATATGCTTCCATGAGGGCATCATAATCCACCTTTTCCTCCACCCATAATGCAATCTCCTGATCTAATTTTTCCACAAAATCGACCTTGTCATTAATAGGGAATTTTATTTTCGCACTTCCCGTAAGATCTTGATTTTCCTGCCAGTTGCAGACAAGTTCCACTTTCTCATGGTACTGTTTTGCACTGTTTTCTATGTAGGCAGACGCAATCTCTAATTTAGAAAGCACTTCTTCCTTTTTCTCTTTGTTCCAGCTGCTTTCTGTCGTGTCCACATACAGACTGTAAAGCAGATTTCTTCCTTTTAAATAGGCGGCGCTGCCAAGCCCATAACTGCTCCTTGGATTTCCCAGCGTTCCCAGCATCCCAGACGAAAGCATCATGACCACTGACATTGCCGCCGCTAATATTCTCATTGTCCCGATCACCCTTCTCTCCCTTCTGCTTGTAGATTTGTATATAGAAAAGCACGAGCCTAAAGGCTCGTACTTCATTATACTTGATTCTTCTTATTTTTTCCAGAAAATTGTTCACGTTAACCGATACTTGGTCCTTTGAGCAAATCTCTGAGTCCATCCTCAGACGAAATAGAATTGATGATCTTATCCATTTCCGTCTTGGACTTTGCATCCTTACATCTTAAAATAATATGCTCTTTCTCTGTTTCACTTAAGCTCTCATAGCCCTGCTTTGTGCGCTCATTCATCATAAGCGCCATGCCAAGCCCCAGAGGAAGATCCGTAAAATTATTATCCATTCGCATCCACACCTCCAGGAATAGTATGCGAATGTAAATAATCTTTTATTCCTCTTTCTTCTTTTTAAAAACGAAAAATTTGCTGATAATATAATTGGCAATGGTAACTAGCACCGCTGACGTAATCTTGCTGATTCCGTCATGGATTCCCAAAAGCGTCACCATTACAAACATAACAACCATATCCAGGAGCAATGTTGATACCCTGGATGCGGAAAACTGCATTGCCTCCTTCAAAATATTTTTTTCTTTACTCTTAAATACAAATTTACGGTTTGTCACATAAGCAAACGCCACCGCTGCAATCCATGACAAAACATTGGCTATCTGCAGCTCGATTGCATTTTCTGCGTCTAGGAAAGTGCACACACAGGCAAAATAAGCGCCCCAACTCACCAGTGTAGTCATACCGCCGACTATCACATAATTGACAAGTTCTTCATATTTTTTATACAAATTCCATATTTTTTTCATTCTATTTTACCTTTCCTGTTTGTGATAGCACGGCAGCTTTGCATCCGGCTTCACTGCCATACTGATGCGCACAAAAAGATTCGTCGATTTATATTGCTGCCAGCGCCTGCGCCAGATCGGCAATCAAGTCTTCTTTATCCTCAAGACCGCAGGAAATGCGAACCAGCCCTGCCGGCACTCCTGCTGCGGCAAGCTGCTCTTCCGTCATCTGGCGGTGAGTAGAAGTCGCCGGATTTAAACAACAGGTTCTGGCGTCTGCCACATGAGTTTCAATGGCTGCCAATCTCAAATGCTTCATAAAGGACTCTGCCGCTTTCCGTCCTCCCTTTAATTCAAATGAAACCACACCGCAGCCTCCATGAGGCATGTATTTCTGCGCAACCTCATAATATTTATCTCCCGCAAGTCCTGGATAATTCACATAAGCCACCTGTGGCTGACGGCTTAAAAACTCTGCCACTGCCTGTCCATTTTCAACATGGCGCGGCATCCTCACATGGAGGGATTCCAGTCCCAGATTTAAAATATAAGCATTCTGAGGAGACTGAATGCACCCTAAATCCCGCATCAACTGGGAAGTGCATTTGGTAATAAAGGCTCCCTCTTTTCCAAATTTTTCTGCATAAGTGATGCCATGATAGGATTCATCCGGCGTACACAGCCCTGGAAATTTATCCGCATGTGCCATCCAGTCAAACTTTCCTGCATCCACGATTGCGCCACCTACTGCCGCTCCATGCCCATCCATATATTTTGTCGTGGAGTGGGTGACAATATCCGCTCCCCATTCAATTGGACGACAGTTGACCGGCGTCGGAAACGTATTATCCACAATCAACGGAACCCCGTGAGTATGGGCGGCACTGGCAAACTTCTCTATATCCAAAACGGTAAGCGCTGGATTGGCAATGGACTCCCCAAACACTGCCCTTGTGTTTTCTTTAAAAGCAGCATCAAGTTCCTCCTCGGTACAGTCCGGTGAAACGAAAGTAACCTCGATTCCCATTTTCGCCATCGTCACAGAAATCAGGTTGAACGTTCCACCATAAATAGAAGAAGAGGATACGATATGGCTGCCGCACTCGCAAATATTAAAAAGTGCAAAAAAATTGGCTGCCTGCCCCGAAGAAGTAAGCATGGCAGCGCTTCCCCCTTCTAGTTCTGCAATTTTGGCAGCAACATAATCATTGGTGGGATTCTGAAGTCTGGTATAAAAATATCCTGATGCCTCAAGATCGAACAGCTTCCCCATATCCTCACTAGTATCATATTTAAATGTGGTAGACTGAATAATCGGTATTTGGCGGGGTTCTCCATTTCCCGGTGTATAACCTGCCTGTACACATTTCGTGCTCATCTTATAATTGCTCATCTTTACCCTCCATTTCACTTACCATTTCCCTTATTTTTGCTTTCTCACATTTGCACACTGTATCATTATAATATATGCAAATCATTTTTTCCATTTAAACCTTCATTCTTTCAAAGGCACACATGCCTATTCTTTTTTTCTTTTCTTCACTTTTTCAATCGTACCGTCAGGTCTTTGAATCGACATGCTGTCTAACTGCCCCTGTAAGTTCCCCTTCACACTGTCAATGTATCTGCGCCGCAGCATCTGTTGTTCTGCTTTTTCTTCTTCCGTTAACCCTTCCGCCAAAGATTTGTGATATAGCTCATTGATTCTTTGAATTGTTTCTTCCATCGTCATATTTCGTTTCTCCATATGCCTATATTTGCTCGTTCTGCCCAATTACCGTGTAACGTAAAAAGAAACCTAAAACTTAGGTCTCTTTCAAAAGAATGCCGGCGACCGGAATCGAACCGGTACGGGAGATTAGTCCCGCAGGATTTTAAGTCCTGTGCGTCTGCCAGTTCCGCCACGCCGGCATAATCAATATAAAATTGATTCGTGGGACCTATAGGGCTCGAACCTATGACCCTCTGCTTGTAAGGCAGATGCTCTCCCAGCTGAGCTAAGATCCC
>JAIDFQ010000025.1 GCA_029054245.1 Lachnospiraceae bacterium
ACAAAAGAATAAGCCATGACTGGCTTAAATAAAGGATTTTTGCGATATGATGTTAAAAAGAAGTGTCAAACACCCGTCAAACACCCGGCTCCGCAGCGTTTGACAGACGCAGGGAAATCTGCTACAATGAAAGCACAAAAAAGGACTCGCATCCTTTGGCTAGGGCGGTTATTTTTTTGTGTGATTTATGTAAGCTATCAAGACAGTCGTTCTGAGAATTATCAGAACGACTGTCTTGATTTTGCGCGGAATCCGATATAGAATGGTTTCAGCGGAATACTCCGCCCAATTTGACAATTCCCTATAAATCTGCTAGGATATATTTACATAAAGGTACTGCCGATAGACGGCTAGTCCGAATTATTAGTTGCAAAAATAGCCGCAAAGTTTTCCAGACTAAGGGCGGCTATTTTTGTGGTTTATTATTATCCTTGCTTCCGATGGCTTATCCGAGACCGAAGCAGATCAGGCATAAGCCAAGCACTGAAATCAATCCTTCAATCGTCAACATCCACTCAGCCCTCCTTTCCCAGATTTCTGCACACAGGTTTCTATGTAATCGGAGGGTCACAGTCCCTCCGCAGAAGAACTAGCCGCCTACCGTTATGGCAGCACCCTTATGAACATTTTATTAGAAAATGTCGGACGCTACAAGATAGTATCCGGCTTTTTTATTTTCCCACTTGCCAACTCCCAAATTCAGAGTTAAGATACGACACCAGGTCAGGAGGGATTGGATTGGAAAAAGATTCTGCATTGTACCAGCTCATGGACACCCGCATGAACGGCATCATGAATGGAATTGTAAGCGGTGACGGGGAATATCAGGCGATTCTCCGAAAGTCGGACATTTACTCCGGCGAATTGGACAGGATGGATTTATCAAAAGAAATCCGGCTGCTGATTGACCGGTACGTCAGCGTGCAGAACGCGCTGGGCTCCCGGTTTGGGATGCTCGCCTACCTGCTTGGGTTTTCCGACTGCAAGGCCATGTTTCTGAGGAAATGCCTGCCAACAGAAGTAAAAGAAATGAACACAGAATTGTAACTGCAAAATGCCGGACAGGGCGGAAAGGCTGTGGCACAGCCTTCCGCCCTGTCTCTTTCGTTTCTAAATGAATATCCATGTCTCCAACTCCGCGTACCTGTTGGACTTTGACCACTGCGGGTGCTTTTTGAACCATGCCCGCTCGTCATCCGGCGTGACCGTTATCTTCTTAAAATAAACGGGGGAACCGGCATCATTATCCAGTCCTCCACGGGCATCGGGATTTAAGTTTAAGAGCCACTCAAAGCGGTCTTCGTAAACCCTCACCCCTGACACATATTTATCCATTTCTTCTTCTGAAAACTCCCCGTCCTCCGGCATGGTGGACTGTTCCATGAGCCTCTGCAGGCCATCCAGCTTGCCGCTGCCATCCGCTTCCGTGACAGGCTTCACGTCCCCGTACTGCATCATCTGCTGTTCCAGCTCCGCAATCTTTTTTTCAACCTCCTGCTGCTTGCGGCTGAATACCTCCTTCGGTATCTCGTTGTTCATCCTCATGTCAAGGAGCGTCTCATAGCGCCCCTGTTCCTTTTTCAGCCGTTCCTCTATGATGGATTTATCCCACAGGACTTCCGCCTGCTCCACCCCGGCGGTGCCGCACCCAAGCACCGCCGCCGCATTCTTAAGCGTACCTTCCGGGTCATCGAATACGGCGTGGAGGACTTTCTGCGCCATCGTGTACATCTTCCAGTCCTGCACCAGCGACACTCGGCAGACGCCCTCGATGCTTAAGCCGTTCTTAAGCCTTGCCGCCACCGTCCCCGTCCGGGTCTGGTCATAACATTTATAGGTGTAGGTGACGAAGTCCGTCTTGGTATGCCACTTGGTCTTCGCAAAGGCATGGCCGCACTGGCAGCGCAGCTTCCTCCGCCAGAGGTCCTCCGAATAGACGCCCTTGTTCTTCCGGTAGTTCCGTGATTCCGCATTCCACTCCGCAAGCAGGCCCTGCACCCTTTCAAATTCTTCTTTGGTGACGATGGGCTGGTGCTTCCCCTCCATGATGACGCGGTCAAGCTCCCCGTTGTTCTTTGCCCTTTTCTGTTCGAGGTAGTCCAGCACGTATTGTAATGAAACTTTTTTAAAAACCGTTCGACAAACGTATCTTTTCTTGTCGAATATAAGGAAATTACACATCAACCCCATGTTCCCAGAAAAAATGGCGCAGGAATACAGCGTAAAGATTATATCTGTATATCCAGCCCTTCCGCCGTGCCGGATTTCCCGGATACCATTGATGTAATGCTCTCATCTGCAAAAATCCCATCCAGTACATCTGATGGGATCGGCTTGCCATTCGTCCAGCCTGGCACCTTTTCCTTAACCGCAGCAGTTACTGCGTGTGCAAGATCTAAATGAAGCTGGCTCAGCGTCCATGTAGCCGGAGAACGGTCACTCGCTTTCAGCGTTTTCACATAAGAATGTATCTTGTCATAATACGCATTTGTTTCAGCGGTACTATCGCCAGACATTCCGCCATATTTATAAAATTCCTTCTTCACATCTTCAAAGACGTGCTGTTTCATTTCATCCGATACGTTAATGATCCTTTTCCAATCTGTCCTGCCTGTTATCCTCATGCCTTCTACGCCATAAGAATTTTTCCTGCGCCCGGAGAGCAAGTCTGCTATTGCTTTTTCATTTCCCTTGCTTACACCCCCCTGTTTCCCTGCAAACGGAAAACTCTTATTTGAAAGGAGCTGCCAGATTCCCTGACTGTTATTTCCTATACGCATCATAAATACCTCCCTGCTTATATGGTCAAATCCAACTGTGCGCCTTTGCCTTCTTCCTGCACTTTCACAGACCGGCTTGTTCCCGCCTTTATCTGTTCCATCAGTTTTTCCACGGATTCCGCCTTTGCCAGTTTCTTCTCCTTTATGGCTTCCTCCTCTTTCTTCTTCGCACGTTTTTCCGCTATTTGCTTCTGTACCTTTTCCTTATAGACTGTGCCAGGATTCTCCATTGTTTCCTTGCTCCTGCCGACCATCCAGTAAGATACTTTCCCATTCTTGTCAATAAGGGCGCCTGCACTGAGTATCTCGTCATTATTCTCCCTTGCGAACTTCTCTATCCGTTCCGAATTGCCGGACATTTCCGCAAAGACTTTCTCGTGTTTAGCTGCCACTGCCGGGTCTGATGCCATCTTCTCTATGATGCTGGAAGAAACCGCTATGTTGTTATAGCCCCTGCTCCCAAGCATATAGGCATTTTCCTGTTTCCCATTCTTGAAATCCGCCACCGTTATGTTCACATCCGGGTATTTCTCTTTCAGACGATTCAGGTACGCCTGCGAATCCCCATTAAGAGTGCTGATCCCGTTTGCCCTGTCTGCCGCATAAGTGTTCGCGTAATCCGTTACTCCTGAAATTGCCATAAATATCATCCTCCTTGATAAAATATTTCAACGGCGGTCCCTCTGTCATTCGGAGCCACACATGCCCCTTATGGTAAGTCCGGGCAGCCTGATACTAGATTGAACCGCCGTCTGCCATAAGGAAATTTGCTTCATAAGCGGCATTCGCTGTTGACACCGTTCCTGACTTTGCCAGAACCGAATCAGAATATACAGTCTCTCTTTCCCACTGCGCCATCAGCCTTTTATGCGCATTGCTCTTCTCCATTGTGGCTTTCTGTATCCGCTTCTTTTCCTGCTGTTCCTCTATCTGTGCTTCCATCTGTTTTTTCCGTTCTGCCCTGCGCTCCCAGAAACTGTCTTCCGCCCTGCCGTCAAACAGGCTTTTTCCGCTCCCGTTCTGGTAGCCTGCACTCCACATCTCCGCATGGCATTCTTCTTTTGTCGCGCCATAATAAATTGTGGAATAGGCCCCTCCGCAGACACCTGCCCATCTGTCCGGCTGCGCCCATCCTGTCCGCAAATCATTCAGCACCCACGCCTCATATTCCGGGTCATTTTTCATGGCCTCAAACCCTGCCTCAGAAATATTGATGGAAATGCTCTCCGACATACGGGTCGGGTGCATGGGAATCTGTGAAATCCTGTCATGGATATACTGCTTGTATTCCTCCATTGTCATGTCCTTTGTTGAAACAGCCCCCGCTTTCCCTGTTTCTGATATATTCTGGGTTCCCATGCTTTTTTCAGTCACCTTGTCGCTAAAAGACGTGGTTTTGGTCTGGCCGCTGCCCTTTGCTTCGTAATTCTTCAAAAAATCACTGTACGTCTTTGTCATGTAGTTTACATTGATTGTGCTGCCCATTTCTGCTCCTTTCCTGTAACAATACTGTTACGATGAACTCGTTTTTCTTGATCCTGATATCCATATTTCCTAAATACTTTGCCGTCTCACGCTTAACATTGGATAAGCCTATGCCATGCATGGCGGCCGGTTTTCCTAAAAGGTCTGCTCCTTTTGTGGAAACCGGAAGATGATTGTTTTTGTCAAATGCCACCTCCCCTTCAAAGGAATTTTTTACACATATCAGAAAAAACCTCTTTTTCTGTCTGCCTGAAAGGGAAATATACCTTTTCCCTCCTGCCATCCTTTCACAGGCTTCCAAAGCATTCTGCAGGAGATTATTTATGATAATCGCAATGTCATATGCGTCATACCCGTCCGATGCCGGATACAGGAACTCCGAACTGAATTTTATGCCCTGTTTGTCTGCCGCTTTCTGCTTGTCATTCACGATCACATCCGTAACGGCATTACCTGTCCTGATGGTAAGCTCAAACACATCCAGGCTTTCATCCATTTTGGCGATATACTGTTCCATTTCCTCATAGCTGCCGCTTCCTGCCAGCCCCTTTATATTCGTCAGATGGTTTTTCATTTCATGCTTCATCCTGCGTATGCCGTCATAAAACTGCTCGACTTCCCCCATCCTTTCCCGTATTGCCCGAAACTGCTGCTCCTCTACAAAATGCTTCTTCTTTTCTTCCTGCAGCCTTATCATTTCCTGATAGGACATTACCGTGGCCACAATCCCCACATAAAACAAAACACTTATCAAAGGCACTAAGCCGATAAATACCGGGTATTGCTCGTATAGCAGAAAAAATACATTTTCCTTCACAGTCTCAGCGAAAAACAGACGGAAAATAATATTCCCAAACAGAATGCCCGCAATTGGTATCAGGCATAAATAGCACAGCTCCTTTGCGTGTAATTCCAGCGCTTCTTTCCGCAGCCTGCGGCTGATAAACAAAAGCATGAGAAATAAAAGGCCAAACCGCAGTACCATTACGGCAGAATAACCCACGGCAGCATTACGGTATATTACATTTTCGTTGTATAAGCCCTGCAGGAACTTCATATTGAGAATATAGTACAGACTTTCTGTTATTAACCTGCATATATCCTTGATTCCAAAAAACAGCACACCAAGCAAAAAAACATGTTCCTTTTCCATCCCTAAAATTTTATAGGCAGACACCAGTAGGACAATCAGGATTATCATGCACAGCCACCCCGGAACGGATGCTGCTTCGCAGGCCAGATATGCCAGCACATAGGATAAAAATACTGCAGCAGCTTTTTTTAATACATTTTTCCGTTGTTCTTTACGCCCTGCCATAAATGGATAAAAAAGAAACGTCATGCAGGCTGCATATAAGACTCTTTCAATTCCTCCCACGATATGCTGGAACAGTATAAAACCCGTTTCGCTCAAAATTTCCCCTCCTATTGCATAAACCGCAGGTATGCCGTCGCAAAGTCATCATACTTTTTTGAAAGGGGCAGTCTGTCCCCATTCGCAAGTGTCACCTCGGTCTTGTCATATCCCTCAACATAGGCAAGATTGACCAAGTATCCCCTGTGTATCCGGTAAAACTGCCCCGCCAGTTCCTCCTCCAGATCTCCGATCTTTGCGTAGTATTCCAGTTCCCCTTCTTTTAAGTACAGCAATACTTTATGGTTCCGGCTTTCCAGATAATAAATACTGTCTAACGGTATCACCCTGCTTTCACTTCCGCACTGGATGACCAGTGTTTTCTTTTTCTGCTCCGCCTCGGATAAAATCTGCCCTGCTGCCCTGGTAAAAACTTCAGCAAATTTCTGCTCATTAATAGGCTTCAGCAGATATTGGAATGCATCCACATCAAAAGCGTCATAAACATATTTTTCATAGCCCGTTACAAAAATAATGACCGGTTGTCTGTCAAGCTCCATGCCTCTTAGCTGTTTTGCCATGCTCATGCCATCCATGCCGGATGTAGCGCCTTTCATCTCTATATCCAAAAACAGCAGGTCGTGTTCCATTCCGCCTGACAGGTATTCATCAGCGGATGCATACTCTGTAATTTCACTCTCCGAATCCTGCTTCCTGACAAGTGTGCGGAGATAAGCCCTTATATTCTTTTCATCATCGCAGATTGCAATTCTTATCACATCCACCTCCTTCCAGCTTTCATCTTATATATCGAAAAAACTGAAAACTTTTCTAATGCCGATAGCGTGAATAGCGGATTTGACAGCGTGAATTCTTTTCCCTGTATTCTTTTCCACTATTTTAGGGATATCATAGCCTGCCTGCGGAAATGGCACTTCCGCAATCCGCAAAGAATTGATTACGATATGCACATGGATATTGCCGCTGTGGTTATGCCCGTCCGGGTGGGTGCATACCAACGCTTGGTGTCCGGGGAAATGTTCTTTACAAAACCATTCGCCCAACTCCTGCGCCGGTCTACGGTCAAGCCGTTGTCGGGTGCGTCACGGGGGTCAAAGCTGATGATATAGTGGTGGCTCTTTACGTCCTCTTTTCTTTGGTTTTTGCCGTATTTCAGATTGGAGCGCATACACGCTATGGCGAAATCCTCCCCGCCGCAATTCAGAGAGGAAATGCGGTAATCATCACGAGGAAGAAGCCGCCCATTTTTATCAAGAGTGGGCTTCATGGTAAATTCATCATGTTCAAAGGTTAGGTATTGCTCGGCTGCTCCATAATCGGCATTTTTAGAGCTGATATGTTTGAACGTTGCCAACAGCTTCACCTACTTTCTGTAAAACTTCAAACTTCAAGGCGGGAACTTTTGAAAATTTCTTTTCGCTCGCCCTCCACGGACAGCCTACGGATTTGCCAAACAGGAGAGGGAATTTCTTTCTATCCCCTTTGCATGGCATAAAACTGGCGATTTTTGAAAATGCCAAAAATGAGCGCAAAAAACAGGAAACCTTTTCTTGATTTCCTGTTTCAATGTGCCACTCTGTATGTACGGCTGTTATTCAATTTTTAGCTGGCTACAATTCTACAAACTGAAAGTTATTTATGTCGTGGATATTCAGGCATCAAATCAATCAATCTTGTTGTCCGCCCTTCTTTATCCAATAGAATTTCAATATTTTCCACATCTCCGCCTAAATGCATCATAAATTCTCTACAAATACCACAAGATGGAATTATATTTCCATCTTTATATACTGAAACCACTTTTGTAATCTCACTTTCGCCATATGTAAGCATTGTTGATAAAGCATTTCTTTCCGCGCACATCCCTATAGAGCCATCCGTATCAATGCATATACCCTTATAAATATTACCTTTTTTCGTGAGTACGGCAGATGCCACACTCCCTACCCACATTTTATTTGAAACATCAAGGGGATTCAAAACGCTCATTGCTTCTTCATATAACCTTTTCCATTCTTTGTTCACTGTTTTGTCCTCCTTAATAAATTTGAATTTGGCATTATATTCGTTTTATCATATCTATACACCAATCTTCATATTGCCCTTGATTGCCCTGTCCATCGGTATATTCATATACACCGTCTAAATGTAGTTCACCGACCGCATGATATCCTAATCTTTCATACAATCTCTTTGCCGCAGAATTGTCTACTGGATTTACATCAAGTCCTAAATAGGGAATTGCGGTTTCTTTACAATATTCTTCACATGCCAACGACAACCGGGTTCCAATACCATAATTCCTTAAGGGTTCTATTACCAGCAAATCAATCATATCTGCACATTTTTCTTGATTTGTATATGGCATAACATCTTTTTTATTATCCAGCGATAACAACACATATCCAATCGCATAGTTATTGATAAATGCGCCAAAATAAACCGCTTTCCCGCTATTCTGTTGTTGAAATCTATCAGCGTGTATAGAAGCATCAGGTTTAACCAACAACAAACTATTTAAATCAGGTTCTTCCACTACCCTGATTTGATACGATATAGAACTTATTTCATATAATTTTCTCCACACATTTGCATCCCTTCAAATCTGATTGAACAAAATCGCTGCGCGATGACCTGCCAAGGCTGTGGCGCAGTTTTCCATTATCTAAAAAGCAGTGGAAATTTCTTTCATAATTCGGTATTGTTTAGTTACCACTCTATACAACTGAACCAAGAAAGCCCCACTGCCTATGAAAATAATAACATTTCCTTCTGTCACATGCAATCGTAATTATGATGCCAATGCACCTCCGGATAGGTAGCTGTAACTATTAACACTACTTATTTTGGAGGTTTTACAATGTACGGACATATTTTGGGATCTATCCGCCAAGCTGCAAAAAAACGCAACCTTAGAGAACGAACCATTCACCTCTACTGCAGCGATGTCGGCTATTTCCTGCGCTGCACCAATAAGCCTGTTGCTGACCTCACATTTCTTTCTCCCAATCCGGGTTGTTTCCCGTCTTTTCCGTGGCAAGTATCTTGCAGAGCTGAAACCTTTTAATGGTGCTGAATCCGTGATTTGTTATCTTGGAAAGTACACTCACAGGATCGCCATCAGCAACTATCGCATCAAGAGCATGACCGATAATTCTGCCACCTTTGCTGCAAAGGATTACAAAAATCAAGGACAGTGGAAAAGTGTCACAATCTCCGGTGAAGAGTTCATTCGTCGGTTTCTGATGCATGTGCCACCAAAACGTTTTGTGCGGAATACTTCGGTGCGTCCGGGGTGAGATCAAATGAATGATCACTGAACGGAAGTTGTGTGGCATCCCCCTCCCTGAATTCAATCCCAGTGATATTTTCTTTTGCAAAAGAAATGAAATTGCTGTCCCTGTCTATTGCGGTGATCTGTGCATTAGGATACCATCTGTGTAATGATTCTGCCAAGGCTCCGGAACCGCATCCAATCTCTAAAATTTTTATATTCAAGTTTTCATCCAGATCAAACGATTTTTTATATTGTTCAAAGAACACATCGTCAAATCTCAGCTTTCGACTGAGATACAGTGTCATTATACCCTGCACATTTTTGACCAGATATTGTTCATAATATATTCCTCCGATTTCAAAATTCCAGTTCATGAAACGGAAAGTTGTCACTCTGATTATTCATTCACATTGTAATCAATGTTGGCAAGTTTTACTTGTTCAATTTGAGTTATATTACTTAGATTTATTGTATTTTTCTTTATCCAATTCATATAAAAACGTACTAATTAAAATTGGATTTCCAATTTCATCATTTTTATATGATTGATTATCAAGCTGATGTATACGTTGAAATCCTAATCTTTCTAAAAGTTTCCATGATGATACATTCTGCACATCACAATCTGCATAAATTACACTAATACCCACGGACTCAAATAAGTAATGAACAAGTGCATTACTTGCTTCTGTTGCATAGCCTTTTCTGCAATATCTGGGATTAAAATCATAGTCTATACAATAATGTCCTTCATCATCTATCCAATAGCCAACACTTCCTATAACTTTCTGTTTTGATTTTAATTCAGCGACAAGTCGGTTATTCATATCCTTCCACTCAGCAATAATGTTTCTCACCTGTTCTTCTGACATCGGATAAAAATCTTCATATTTGCTAACTTCTTCATCTGAAAAATATTGTATAATATCCTCAAAATCCGTCATTTTATAATTTCTTAAAAGCAATCTATCAGTTTCTATAGCTATCATCCAATCCCCCTTTCTTGTATTTACCAACTTGCAAATTCATTACTCCATTTGTTTTTTCATTTGGACTGAACTCATTTAAACCATCGCCACAGTCGAGTAGACAAGCACCTCACGATGCCAGCCCCTCACAGAACCGTGCGTGCGGCTTTCCCGCACACGGCTCTTCATAATAACATTTACAGTTTTAGAATAAGCTGACACCATAATACCTATAGTGTCCTGTCAGTTTCAGATTGAGCATTCCCATCAGTTTCTTTAATTTCTGGTCTCGGTTTGCATATAGCCAGACTTTCATGTCCTTCAATTTCTGCCGAAATTTCTTACTGCTTGTATTCGGTATCATCCATGCTGTTCCTTTCCTTGTCCGTCCGCAATGAAATGTAAATCCCAGGAAATCGAATGTTTCCAGCCTTGTTGATTCTCCGCGTTTCTGCTTCGATTTTGCCGGATATCCGCCACTTTCCAACATCCTGCTTTTGCTTTCTTCCAATTCCAGCCCGAACTTTTCCATCCGCTCTTTCAGAAGCCCATAGTATTTCTCCGCTTCCCATTTGTACTGGAATCCTGCAATGAAGTCATCTGCGTAGACAATCAGGAAATTTCATAATCCAGTCATGCTCCATATGGTCAAAGAAACCCTTGATATCTGCATCCACGATATAACATATCTTCGTGAAATTCAGTCTTCTATACAGTTCCTTCACTGCACCATGGCATCCCCTGTTTGGTCTGAATCCATACATAAAGTTCAGAAATCTCGACTCGTATATTGCTTCAAGTATCTTCTTCAAAGCCAACTGGACTATTTTGTCCTCGTAGCTTGCAATCCCCAGCGGGCGCAGTTTTCCATTACTTTTCGGAATGTATACCCGAAGCGATGGCTGTGGCTTATATGACTTCCTTTTCAGCCTTTCTACTAACCCATCGATATTCCGTTCCAGGTTCTTTCCGTATTCATTCTTTGTCACCTCATCAATCCCCACTGCCTTACTGCCGTCCAGTTCCCTGTGGCATTGTATCAGCAGCTCTTTATTTATCAGATGGTACAGAGATGTGAACTCCGGTTTCGGCTCATGGACCGATTTGTCTGCTATTCTCTCCAATTTCGTTTTCATCAGTACCTCCGTCCCTGAGTACGGCTGGTGTGTCCTCAGAGAGACCGTTATTATGTAGCCCCCTTCTCTCTGCCAGAGTTGCCCGGCTTCTTCGGTACTATGAAGCTATCCGACTGCCTGACATCTGTTTGGCATCCTCCGTTTCAGCGTTGTTTGCCATACTTGAAAAAAACAAGGGACATCAGGCTCTCCCCAGTTGACTGGATAGTCACAATGTGAAACATGAAAAGCTCTTTGACCCCGCAAAAGCAGACAACATCTCACCATAACAATGCCGCCTGTGTTGCTTTCCGCCGAAATTAGAGCGTCAGCCCTCCGAATGTCAAAATTTCGAGGCTCAATCACTTTCCCTATTTCCTCACTGTCTACGCTTAGCAGATAACATTACTGCCATCCACCCAAGACTCGCTACTGGTGGTTGGTTAGACCTTTCCAGACAGGCTTTCCACCTGTTAGACTATCCGCCCTTCGTCTGGGCGCACAATGCCGATTGTGATTTGATGATTTTTAAGGGAAGTATTAGCTGTTATATTTTGTTATTAAATTTTCCGCTAACCCTTGAAAACACTAAGTTTATCACAGGTGAACTTTCCCTCAAAGTTTCCCTCGTGTTATATATTCCCACAGGACATTACAAGCCTGATAAGGGAAAAAATGAGGGAAACAAAATCACATAAAACATTATAACACAAAATATACGGGAATTGGTAAACTGATTGAAATACTTTCAAAAAATGAAAAGAGGACAGATAATATGAATATGATTTACGCAACATACAATATCCACCATAACAGTATTGACGTATACACCTATGCAGGTTATTTCTTGCGGATAGACTGCAATAAAGCAGAAAAAGGATTGAAAACCACTCCCTGCTCTGAATGTGCCTTAAATGCTCTGGCAATAGATGAACCGCTTGAATACGCAAGATTATATCTTGAGGGAAATATGCAGATGTGGGTGGATGCGGAAGACATCCTTGAACTGTGGTAATTTTAATTCCCCCGAATTCGGGGGAATTAAATCACTTCAAAATCTTTGTAGTCTGTTCTTCCAAAATAGACATCTGATGTATGGCAATCTTGTTAAGTTTTATTAAGCGTTCTTTCTGGTTCAGCCCATCTTCGATCAACACCGCGTTAATGTTTTCCATATTTGACAGGCATATCAATTCATTTATACTTGCATAATCCCTGATATTTCCCTTTTTATCAGGATTCTTATCACGCCATTGCTTCGCTGTCATGCCAAATAATGCCATATTCAGCACATCAGCCTCTGATGCATATATGACTGAAGTCTGCTGCGGTGTGAGTTCCGGCGGAATAAGATTGACTTTGATTGCATCTGTATGTATCCGGTAATTTATTTTTGCCAATTCCCTCTTTGCGCTCCATCCAAGTAAAGCCTGTTCTTCTTTCTTTAACCGCTCAAATTCCTTGATAAGGTATAATTTGAATTGCGGAGACACCCAGCTTGCAAACTCAAACGCAATATCTTTATATGCGTATGTACCGCCATACCGTCCTGCTTTTGCCACAATCCCCTTTGAATTTGTGCGGGATACCCATTGCTTAACCGACATAATAAAACGGTTTAATCCTGCCTCCAGCATGATTTCTTCATAGGCGGCAGCATTGAAGTCTGCATTATACATTTCTTCCCATATGCCAAGAAATTCTATTGTATTCTTGTTGCG
>JAIDFQ010000026.1 GCA_029054245.1 Lachnospiraceae bacterium
GGATCAAGTCACTTTCAAAGGGAATGAAAATGAAGTTGGCGATTACTGTTGCTCTTTCCCAAAATCCAGAGCTTTTGATTATGGATGAACCGACAAGCGGACTTGACCCTGTTGTGCGTGATGATGTTCTCAATATGATTCAGGATTTCGTTGCTGATCACAAGCACTCGGTTTTGCTTTCATCCCACATCACAAGCGATTTGGAGAAAATCGCTGATACTATTGTGTTTATTCACCAGGGCAAAATCGTTTTCTGCGAAGCTAAAAACGTGCTAAAGAGTCAGTACGGTATCATCAAATGTAGGCAGACACAATTTGCAGAAATAGACCCAGCCGATATTCTCTATTACCGAAAGCAGAGTGCCGAATGGGAAATGCTGATTACAGATAGAGACGCCATACAGAAGAAATATCCCGGTTTTCAGATCAACCCTGCCACGATTGATGAAATCATGTTGATTTGTGTAAAGGGGGAGCGTCCATGAAAAATATGATAAAGGCACAGCGATATAGATTTACACATTCGGGTGTTCTTTGGACGGTTATTGCCGCATTGTTTTTCTTTGCTCTTATAGCTATCTTAACGGGATCTTACAACAGCGCAGAGGCTGCTTTGAGAAGTGTTTTTAGAGATATTGCTGTTATGCTTTTAGGCAGTTCTGTGTACGGCACCATTATTCTGTCAGAGGATTATTCTAACGGACTGCTGTATCACTATATTGCCGCTGGATATAAAAGAGCATCTGTCATCTGTGCAAAGTTTGTTTACTATCTTTTAGGCTGTTGTATTCTCCTGTTTATTTACCCGTTACTCAGCGTTACTTTTACTGCGGTAATATGCGGAATTGAAACATCGTATGTGTCACTATCGCTTGATTTCATTGTACTATTTGTGAAATCCCTTCCGCTTTATTTAGGCATTATGGGTCTGTTTTTCTTGGCCACTATTCTGTTTCAAAAGGCGGCTATAGCAATGGCCATATCTGTTGCACTATCCCTGTTCTTTACAGGCTTTCCAAGTATATTCCGTAATGTGTCCTTTTTGAAATTCACGCCCATGATTCAACTAAGCTCAATTACAGCAAGTTCGTTTTCAGTTGAGTATCTAATTACTGCCATTTTATCATTGTGTTTCTTAGGGCTTTGCCTTGGAGGAAGTGTATTGAAAATCAATCGAGATCAATTTTAGCTATGCTTCGGGCCAAGTTAGGGAAATATAAATTAGAGCGTTTAAGATGGTCTGATTATTTCATGTCAACAAAATGCAACAGGAGATGATTTTTATGTTTGGATTTGGGAAAAAAGAAGTGAAAGCCCCGGATGAGCGGTTGGCCGATCTCCAGAGGAAAAAGGACTGGGCTGGGGTGTCCAGAACCTATTACGAGCTGGGCGTGACCGCTATGGATGTGGGCGACCTGCATAAGGCCCATCTGTGGCTTCACCGGGCGGACACTATTTACAGTGCTGACGACAATATCTATGATAAGGTGGGGGAGAAACTGATGGACGATTGCTCCGACCGCATTGGACGGCTGGAGGATGAGGACGGACTTTTCTACAACGCCATTCCCGCCGAAATTGAGGCCAGGGCGGAGGAACTGAGCGACCCCCAAGTCCGGGTGTGGGGTCTGCTGTCCATTGCCCGGTTGGTGCGGCTGGGGGAGCGACTGGCCAGGCTGCCGGGCTGTGAGGTGCTGGGCCAACTGGATTGGGCTGTGGATTTGATGTTTCACTCCCTCCAGACCTTACCCTCTCAAGAAGCCTATCAGCACCTGATGGATATGTGCAACGCTCTCTATGAACTCAACGGCAAGCCAGTCTATTACAGTGGCGAGATCGAGGTTCCAGGTAGGGTTCCCTTCCAACTGTTCGACCTGAACGGCCCGTTTGGAGTGGAACAGGAACTCAATGGTTATACCGACAACCACCTACGGTTGCTGGCCGCTCTGAGCCAGGGCATGGAGGAACTGCCCCAGGCCGAGAGCAGCATCGTGGCCTGCGCCCTGCTGCCCGACTACTACGTTCGTTCCGGTGCGGACAGGCTGGAGGATGTCCCTCAGATCAAGGCGGAACTCCAGCGTATTTGGAGCGACTATGATTTTGTCCGCTCCGGTTTCACCTGGGAGGAGGCCAGAAAGAGAATCGCAGATTATAAGCAGTTGGATATTCTGGCCTGATGGCTCCATTAAAAACGCAAATAGATATATCTCTTTTCTCTAATGATTATACTGTACGCCGCATGGAGAAAGCGGATGTCGCAGATATATATTTACTGTGCAGTAAAAATGGATTGTATTACCAATACTGTCCGCCATTTGTGACAGAGCAGAGTATTCTTGATGATATGAAAGCCTTGCCTCCCAATAAAGAAATGTACGACAAATATTATGTAGGGTACTACAGAGGGGAAGAATTGATCGCTGTACTGGATTTTATTATGGCATATCCGGATGAAAAAACTGCGTTCATTGGCTTTTTTATGACAGAGGTGTCGATTCAAAATACCGGAATTGGAAGCAGCATGATTGACGGTTTGTGCCGCTATCTGGCCGGCATCAGGCTTTCGAGTGTACGGCTTGGTTGGGTGAAAGGCAATCCCCAGGCAGAGCATTTTTGGCATAAAAACAATTTTAAGGAGACGGGGATTACATACGACACGGATCACTATACTGTGGTTGTCGCTCAACGAGTTTTATAAATCAGGATTTATCGGAGAACAAATTATGAATAAAGAAATGGCTGTAAAGGGGAAAAAATATAAAATCATTAAATTATTAGGAAAGGGGAAAGGCGGATATTCTTATCTGGTTGAAGACGGAATTAACAGATACGTTTTGAAGCAGATACACTATGAACCTTGCGACTACTATCAGTTTGGGAACAAACTTGAAGCAGAAATAAGGGATTATAAACGACTAAAAACAGTC
>JAIDFQ010000027.1 GCA_029054245.1 Lachnospiraceae bacterium
GCTCCCGTTGCTCCATCGGCTCCCGTCGCCCCGGTCGGGCCTGTCGCTCCATCGGCTCCTGTTGCCCCGGTTGCTCCCGTTGCTCCTGTTGCCCCAGTTGCTCCCGTTGCTCCATCGGCTCCTGTTGCCCCGGTCGCTCCTGTCGCTCCATCGGCTCCCGTTGCTCCGGTTGCTCCTGTCGCTCCATCGGCTCCTGTTGCCCCGGTTGCTCCCGTTGCTCCATCGGCTCCCGTCGCCCCGGTCGGGCCTGTCGCTCCATCGGCTCCTGTTGCCCCGGTTGCTCCTGTTGCTCCTGTTGCCCCGGTTGCTCCTGTTGCTCCTGTTGCCCCGGTCGGGCCTTCATCTCCCGGGCAGCCTTTCGGTCCTTGGATTCCAATCGGTCCCGTCACACCCTGAATACCCTGTGGACCAGTCACACCCTGAGGTCCCATAGATCCAGTTGGACCGATTGGTCCAGTTGGTCCCGGAATACCTCTGGGTCCCTGCGGTCCGATGTCTCCCTGTGGGCCGGCAGGACCGACTGGTCCCGCTGGTCCTTCTGGTCCCTGAGGACCAATATCTCCCTTAGGTCCTTCACATCCTGGGTCACCTTTTGGTCCGATATCACCACGAACCCCTTGGATACCTTGAATACCCTGTGGTCCTGCGTAACCTCTTGGTCCTGCATAACCTCTTGGTCCTGTATTTCCAGTAGGTCCTACCGGTCCTGTATTTCCTCTAGGACCTCTTGCGCCAGGAGCCCCAGGAATACCCTGCGGTCCCATAGGACCTGGGTCTCCTCTGTCACCCTTCGGACCGGGGCAGCCGGTATCCCCTTTAATCCCCTGTGGTCCCATAGGACCCTGATCCCCTTTTGGTCCCGCAGGACCGCGTTCACAACAGGGGGGATGGCATTGATTCTGACAATAGTTACCTAAATTATTTTGATTCACCCATAACACATCCTTTTTTAATTATTTGTAAAAAGCACTCTAAAAGTATCTTTTTTTACAAATATTCTATGTAACTTTGAAATGATTGCTACTTTTTGTCGAAAAAAGTTATCGGTAAGTCCTAGGCTTCCCATAAACTGCGCAGTTTTGGGAGAACATGAAGCAGGAGGCAATTGGGGCTTCGCATTACAAACTTAAAAAGCCAATTTCAAGTTACTGGTCACGGAGTAAAAAGTAACAAAAAACACGCTACATAAACCGCCTTATAAACAATTGGAGCGTGTTACAAACACGCTCCGAAAAATTTACAATCCATCAAAATATTGTTTATTATAAAGATATGACTGGGAATAAGGCTTACAAGCTCCGGCTTTTTCATTGTATTCTTTTGCCTTTTGTCGGTCTCCTAATCTGTCGTAACATACACATAACTGTAAAAACGGGATATAATCATAACAATCCGGCAGAATAAACCCACAGGAAAATTCATTTTTAGGTGTATTCAGCGCAGTTTCATACCAATAGATGGCAATATGGTAATTTCCATGTTCCAGAAAATATTTCCCAATCTCACAGCACAATTCAGCTCTTGGCAAGTCAAAGCTCATGCTGCGCAAAAGAGTGTTCAGAGCCAAATGTTCCTGCCCCAGCCTAAAATAACAATTGGCACAAATAGAACAAGCCTCTATTTTATTTTCAATCCAGCCCTCTGCTGAAAGAAGAAATTGTTCTAACACTGAAACAGCCTCTTCATATTGCTTGTGATAATATAGCTCCCGCCCATAATAATATTGTTGCCGCGGTTCCAAAAACCTTCCGTCTGCAATCATCTTACAGTATATTTTCAGATTCCGGTCAGAATCCCCAGAACCTATTTTTTTGTGGCAAATTGCAATATCAGAATATATCACCTTGCCATTTGGTGGAATTACTTCATGGACTGCACCAATCCACCGATACTGCGCACAATTTCTAATCCATCTTTCCCTGAAATAAGAAAAGGAAGGTTTACCACCTTCATCGAAAGAAGTATTATATTTCATCATTACAATATCTATATCCGGTGACAAAGACTGCTTTAACTGCAGAAATTTGTCCTTTTCCACCTCTTTTAGAATATCATCGGCATCCATCCACATACAGTAGTCCATAGACGCTTTGGAAAAAGAATAGTTTCTTGCATCCGAGAAATCATCTTTCCATGGGTACGAATAGACATTCGTGGTATAACTGGATGCTATTTCTACCGTCCGATCAGTCGAACCGGTATCTACAATTATTATTTCCTCAACGAGTTCTGCCACACTATCGAGGCAGCGTGCAATATGCATCTCCTCGTTTTTGACGATCATACAAAGACTTATTGTCGGCATACGCATCTTTCTCCTTTTTCATTTATTGCCTACAGAGTTTTTCTATGCTCATATTCATATTGATTTTGGAAGCTCCTGCTGAAGAATTCCACGCAAAAAACAGCATGGAGCCGACTGGTATCTCAATGATGAAATATCTTGATATCACCAGCATTTCCTTCCGCTTTGCCGTCTCTGCGTATGCGGTATATATAGTCTGCTTACAGTTATTAACTATTGGCGTCAGTTTTATGAATCCATGCCCTTTCATCACCGTGGATATATAATAGCTGATGGCATAATAGCCTGGCGTCAGTGTGACGGAACAGTTATTACAAAGAGATATATTTTGGGTTACATCCGGTATTTCAATTTTAAGTGGAAGGCTGGCACTCTCCGGCATAATTAGCTCCTGACCCGAAAACGATGCAAATATACTGTTTTGCGGATAACCAGGCGGTCCTGCCGGTCCACGTGCACCAGGTTCTCCTCTTGGTCCCATTGGTCCGGTAGCGCCCTGCGGTCCCTGAGGTCCTGTAACGCCCTGCGGACCGGTTTCCCCACGTTCACCGGGACAGCCTGGTGGTCCGGGTTCTCCTCTCGGTCCCATTGGTCCCGGCTCACCGCGTTCAAAAGTAACGCCGGACTGTCCCGGTACTTCCCCTGATTCCATCGCTTCAGATTCACAGTAACAGGAAGAATCATATTCCTCCGATTCCGCAGTACCAATATGCTGAGAATGATTTGATACAGCAGTATTTGTCTCATTTATAAAATCAGCGGAAGGCTGGGCTGCGTTTCGATTACAGTTCCTGTTGGGCGTTCCCATGCCGAATAGATTCGGCGGATTAAACATCCAGTTCGTATTAAAATTATTCAATTGAAACCACCTCATTCATATTTGATATTGAGTGATGTTGCATTTATTATAATAAATTATATGCATGAAAAAAGATTTCGTTTTCAGGAACTGTTAATGTCTCATACGGATACGTTGTTGCCGATTTTTCAAGAAAGTATGATAACAAAAGCCAATTAACTTATATAGGCGTTAATTTCAAAAACCAATTGTTACATTAAATGCTCTGCTCGTGTCGGCTGCGGTTTGAATTGCTTTAGAGATTTCTTCCAGCGGAAATTCCTGTGTGATAATGGATTCCAGATTCCATTTCCCGCTTGCCATGATTGTCATAACATCCCTGACATCCTCTGGAAAATATCCGCCGGAACCGATGATGCTTTTCTGGGCATAGGTTAGGTGTAAAAGATCAAGCTCTCGTGGTTTATTGTTCACTGCTACCACTACAAACCGGCTGATGATTTTTCCATGCTGCATAAAAGATTCCAGAATACTTTCCGCCCCAGCTGCATCAATCCAGCAATCAATGTCGGGTACAAGACCCGTCAGAGAACGCGCCGTTTTGAAGTATGCAGTTGCTTTTTGAACAAAATCTTCCATTTCTGTATTGCAGACAGCAAATCCTAACCTTTCGGCAATTTCCAAGCGGAACCCAGATCGGTCACAGAGCATGACCTTGTCCATGCCGAAGTACTTCAAAGCAACCGCCGCCGCAAGACCAATTGTGCCACAGCCAAATACCACAGCGCTTTCTCCTTTTTGCGGCTGTCCTCGCCTTGCTGCACGGCACCCAACGGTAAACGGCTCAATCAGGCAGGCAAGGCGGTCTGATATTTCTTTAGGAACCGCATAAAGCGAATGATTTCGTTTTGCTTCTGGAACGAGGATATACTCGGAAAATCCACCTATGGTTCCAGCACGTTTTGTATCGTTTTTGGCATAAAGAGGATACGGATAAACCCGCTCTCCCACCTCAAAGTCC
Source organism: Lachnospiraceae bacterium (assembly GCA_029054245.1). Classification (GTDB taxonomy): domain Bacteria; phylum Bacillota; class Clostridia; order Lachnospirales; family Lachnospiraceae; genus Suilimivivens. The sequence goes on from JAIDFQ010000027.1 coordinate 4,126, forward strand.
GTGATTTTTTTACCAACAGCAACAATACGTGAAACGGTCTCATGACCAAATTCGCCTCCCACATCCACCCGATGTCCTGTACCCGGTCCATGCGTGTAAACGGCAACATCAGTACCGCAAATACTGGAATAGATATTCTTGATGATAACATCATAATCACCACAGACAGGATTTGGTACCTCTCTGACCTCCACATTTTCTTGTCCCAAATAAATTGCTGCTTTCATAACTGTTCTCCTTCCTTTTTTTATTAGGTTGCAACTCCTGCATACTGGGTCATGTACAGCTCATAATATTTACCCTTTTTCGCAAGCAATGCCTCATGGTCACCGCTCTCTACAATCTCGCCGTGATCCATAACGACGATAAGGTCGGAATCTCTTATTGTAGAAAGTCGGTGTGCAATCACAATGCTGGTGCGCCCCTGCATAATGCGCTGCATGGCATCCTGTATCGATTTTTCGGTACGGGTATCCACATTGGATGTTGCTTCATCCAAAATAAGAATTTTAGGATTTGCAACAAAAGTACGGGCAATGGCAAGGAGCTGCCTCTGCCCCTGGCTGATTGTCGCACCAGAGCCAGTCAGCACTGTGTCATATCCCTGTGGAAAAAGCTCAATCATATCCCGACACTGGCTCATTTCTACCGCTTCCGTCAACTGTTCATCTCTAACCCCATCGTTTCCGTATTTCAGATTGTTACGGACGGTATCGGAAAACAAGACCGTATCCTGCAGAACGATGGCAATATTCTGACGTAAGCTTCCCTTTGCAACATCCCTTATATTTTGTTCGTTTATGCAGATTTCTCCACTTTCTATCTCATAAAACCGCATAAGCAGATTGACAATCGTGGTCTTCCCACTCCCAGTTGCGCCGACCAGCGCCACTTTTTTACCCGTGGGAACAGTCAGCGTAAAATTCCTGATTACAGGGTTTTCTGCTACATAAGAGAAACTCACATTTTTGAATGTGATGACCGCTTTTTCCTCTTTCGCAAGCGCCTCGCCATTTCCGTCCTCCTCCTCTTCATCCAGTACAGCAAAGACCCGCTCTGCACCGGCAATCGCCGTTTGAAGCTGTCCATAAATTTGCGCAATTTCATTGATGGGACGACTGAACTGTTTCGCGTAGACAATGAAAGCAGAAATCACCCCCACAGAAATCAGCCCGTTCACAGAAAAATATCCGCCAAAAGCGGCAATAATGACAAAACCGATATTACCGATACAATTCATGACTGGTCCCATAACACCGCTGAATATATCCGTTTTAATCCCAGCTTTCGTGAGAGAATCCGCCGTGCTGCAAAAATCATCTGTTGTGATATTCTGGTGATTATATGCGACAACAGTGCGGTACCCGGAAACCATTTCTTCTACTGTTCCGTTCAACTGTCCAAGCAACATTTGACGCTGGCGGGAAAACCTGCGCACCCTTCCTGAAAGGATTTTGGTTGCCAGAAATGTCAACAGTACAGTTGCAAAACTGAGCAGGGCGAGCTGCCAACAATACCACAGCATAATTGCTACGGTACCGATTATCGTAAGCACACCCGAAAACAGCGAAGGCAGCGATTGCGAAACCGTAGTAGAAATATTTTCAATGTCATTGGTCATCCGGCTCATCACATCACCGTGGGAATGCGTATCAAGATAGCGTATTGGCAGTTCCATTATCTTTCCAAACAACTCCTGACGCATCCGCTTCACAACATTCTGACCAAGCCGCGCGCTAAATAATCCCTGCAGCAATCCGCAAACGCTATAAAGCAGATAAACAAAAAGCATAAGCAACAGCGTATGGGAGAGGATGCCCGATTTTTCTTTGGCAATCATATCAATGGCACTACTTTGCAGACTCGGTGCATAAATGCCGCATAGCGTGCCAAATACAACAATCGACAACATACAGATCACCAGCTTTTTTTCATGCATAAAGTAGGTGACAATGCGCCTTATGGTTGCACCAATATTGTCCGCGTATTCCGTCTGTGCAAAGCGTTCATGCCGATTCATCATGCCGGGAATATTACGCTCGACCGGTTTTTGATTCTGATTTGTATTCACGCGCTTTCAGCCTCCTCTCCAATCTGTGAATGGTAAATATCTTGATAAGTCTGACAGGATTTCAACAATTCCTCATGTGTTCCACAGGCTGAAATACTGCCATTTTCCAAGACAACAATTCTGTCTGCTGTGCGCACAGAAGCAATCCTCTGTGCAATGATGATTTTCGTACTTTCAGGATGTGACTTTTTTAACGCCTGATACAAATCTGCTTCGGTTTTCAGATCAAGAGCGCTGGTGGAATCATCAAAAATAAAAATTTCTGCATGCCTTAAGACAGCCCTTGCAATCGAGATCCGCTGCTTTTGCCCGCCAGACAGGCTCATGCCGCGCTCTGCTACGGCAGTCTCATATCCTTCTGAAGTGGAAGAAATAAATTCATCCGCCTGTGCAATGGATGCTGCAGATTTTAACAACATACCGTCCGCTCCCTGCAACCCCCATGCAATATTTTCTCCAATTGTCATGCTGAACAGCTCGCTTTTTTGCATGGCTATGGCAATTTTCTCCCGAAGCGCCTTCTGCCGGTATTCCTTAACATCGATTCCGTCCACCAAAACGGTGCCCATGTCTGCATCATAAAAGCGGGGGATCAGACTGACCAGGGATGTTTTTCCACATCCGGTCGCTCCCATGATTGCCACAGTTTCTCCTTTGTGTATCGTCAAATTAATATGTGAAAGCACACGCTGGCTGCTTCCAGGATAGGAGAAGGAAACGTCACGAAATTCAATTTCTCCTTGTACTTGCGTTGTCCCGTCATAAAAACCATCTACAAGTTCCGGTTCACTGTGCAGTACCTCTTTTACCCGTTTCCACGAGGTAATCCCTCTGGAAATATTCTGAAACAACATGACGAGCATCAAAATACCATTGAGGAGCTGCGTGGTGTAGGTAATCGCCGCCATGACGATTCCAGGCGTGGTGCTGCCGTTTCCAACTTCAAACGATCCTGCCAGCAAGATGATAGTAACAACCACATACATCAATGCATTGGTAAGAGGATTCATAAAGGCAAAAATCACAAGGGTTTTCAATTGTGTTTTGATCAGTGCATCGTTCGCTTTCCCAAAGCGCAATTTTTCATAAGCTTCCCGGACGCAAGCTTTAATAATACGTATGCCAGATATGTCTTCCTGCATGATAGCATTAATGGAGTCAAGCTGTGCCTGTAATTTGGAGAATAAAGGATTTGCCTTCCACAGGCAGAAAACAATGACGCCCACAAGAAATGGAAAGGCGCACAATACAATCAACCCAAAACCTGGATTCAACCGAAACATGAAATACATACTTCCAAATGTGAGAAGAAAGGTGCGGATCATCCCCCGTACAAACAGTGAAACAAATACCTGCACCTGAGTAGTATCATTCGTTACCCTCGTTACAAGAGAACCAGTGCCGAATCGGTCAAGCTGCGGAAAGGAAAAATCCATGATCCTGCGAAAGCAGTCTTTCCGTATTTCATTCCCAATATTCTGGCTGGATATATGTACAAACACATTGTTGAGAGAGCCGCAAAGCCCTCCCAACAAAACAAGACCTATCATTTGCAGCCCAAGCCTCCAAATCAGGTGCAGATTGGGAACGCCTGCGTTGCTCACACCAAGAACACCATCATCTACAATCTGGCTCATAATTCCCGGCTGCATCAAATCCATCAATACCTCACCTATCATAAATAAGCCTGCAATGATAGCAAAAAACAGATATTGTCTGATATATTTCCACATGGTCAATTTCCTCCATGACCGTGCGAACCGTCATGGTGTCTATGTCCATCATGGTACCCATGACCATCGCGGTGTCCATGTTCATGCACTTTTCCGTTTTCCCTGTAGCGAGTTCTCCAATCAGCACAGACACTTTCCAACAGTGACAATAGTTCCTGCCTTTCTTCCCCCGAAAGACAGGAAAACATTTCTTCATGCCGTTTTTGGCGCTGTTCCAAAGCCTCTTGCGCAAGTTTTCTGCCACTATCTGTCAAACAGACATCCGTTGTTCTACGGTCAGTTTCATTCTGTGTGCGGATAATCAATCCTGCGCTTTCCAGTTTAGAAAGGATTTCACTTGCCGATCCCGGTTTGATTCCCAAACGCTCTGTCAAATCCCTCTGTGTAATCGTTTCTGACTCATTCAGGATTATCAAAATACGCCTCTGGCTTGCTTTTCCCTCATAAAGCAAGCGCATCATATGGTTCAAATCGCGCAGATTAATAATTAGTTTGTCATTGATATCTGCGGCATGATAATGCGCCATACGCATCTTAAGATCATGTTTTTTCCTTTGCTGCTCCGGCATTTTCCCGGTGCGGCGATATTCTTCCCCTCTGCCGCAGTGCGGCTCGCTCAAGTCACAATGCCTCCCACAACCAGGGCAAATATTTTTTTCTGACATAAATCATTCCTCCTTTTTATTAGGTACCTTGATTATAATCCATCAGCAGTTTTATGTCAAGGTACCTAACTAAAAATAAGTAATTCCCTTGCACTGCCTGCTCTTTGAAACAAAAAAACACATAAAAATAAAGCCCCCGAAGTGGGTTTCCCCACTCCAAGAGCCATACGGCAATTTCTTTACGGTCTGTCCACTCCTTATGGACTGTCCAGCCCTTACGATCTGCCCACCCCAGCGATATAGCTGCAGATTAGGTCTGCAACAGCCTCCTCGCCTACCGATGCATCAATACACAATTCATAACCATGGGGATTTCCCCATTCCTTCCCAGAAACACTTTTGTAATAGGCGGCCCTAGCAGCATCAGACCGGGCAATACTCTTTTTAGCATCTTCTGGGCTGTCCCCATACATCTCCATTACCTTTTTCTCACGGTAACTTTTAGGCGCATAGATAAAAATACGCACTACATCCTGATAGTTCCGCAGCACATAATCAGCCGATCGCCCTATAATGACGCAGGAACCTGCATCCGCAATCCGCCGGATAGCTTTTTCCTGTGCCTCGATAGCGCGCTTCACCGGGTCAGCAGTAAGGTATAGTTCCCTCATAATGGCATTTTCATCGGAATTGATACTGGAGATAAATTCCTGGGCCAGACCGCTTTCCTGGGCGGCAACTGCCACCAGTTCTTTGTAATAACAAGGAATATTCAACCGTTTAGCTGCCAATTGACCAATCCGTTTTCCGGCAGAACCATGTTCCCTTGCAATCGTGATAATCACCCCCTGTCGGGATGGACGGATGGCGGCTACTGGCTCTTCGGCTTTTGTCCCATGCGCTAATTCCTTCCATATCCGGACCATAACTGTTACTGTAACCAGAATCGCCATTATATCAGCAAGCGGCGCCGCCCAGAAAATACCAGTGACACCCATGGCAATAGGAATCAGCAAGGAAAAAACAATCAGCAGCACATCCCGCAGGACAGATAAAGGTGCGGCTGCTTTTGCCTTGCCGATGGACTGCAAAAAGATAGCGCAGACCTTCTGCACGCAGGTAACAAGGATAAGAGAAAGATAGATTCGCAGGCAAAGTACAGCAAAATCAAAATAAACGGGATCGTCTGCCGAGCCAAACATTCGGATAAACACGCCGGGAATGGCTTCAAATGCAATGGTACAGACCAGACCAACGATTACCGTCCACTTAATCATCAATTTTAACAGTTCCCGTACCCTGTCATAGTTTTTTGCACCGTAGTTATAGCCCACAATCGGCTGTGCTCCAGCGGCAATGCCAATAGCAACATTCAATACAATCTGAAAGAGCTTCATAATGACTACAAATGCCGCCAGGGGGATATCCGCACCATAAGCAGAACGTGCGCCATACTTCACCAACAGGATATTGTTGACAACCGTAATGACTACAATAGAAAGCTGCGTCAGCAGGCTGGAAGTCCCCAGGGCCATTACCGGCTTCAAAAGCATAATACTTGGCTTGAAGCTGCCAGCGCTCACCCGGAAAGTCTTGGAATTTCTTAAATAAGCCGCACAAATCAGGAAGCTGACAAACTGCCCAATGATGGTAGCCCAGGCTGCACCCTTGATTCCCATGTCAAGTGCAAATATTGCCACCGGGTCACCGATAATGTTGATGACTGCCCCGGTAAGCATTGCCATCATAGCATATTTCGGGCTGCCATCTGCCCTGATAATGGATGCCAAGGTATTCTGAGTCATGGCAAGTGGCATCATAATGAAGATGATTGCACCGTAATCATGAGCCATCTGGATATTGGCATCCGTTGCGCCAATCAGGCGGAGCAGACCATCACCCCACAGATACGCAATGACAATCACCACCACGCCGGAGAGGAAAGATCCCATAATTGCACTGCCTACACTCCTATGTATATCCTTTGTTTCTCCGCGCCCCAAAGAAACGCTCAATGCGGCAGCAGCCCCATCACCAAAAAACAGGCTTAACCCCCATCCTACTACTGTAATCGGGAAAATTACGCCAGTGGCAGCGTTGCCCAGATAGCCTACGCCGTTTCCCACAAAAATCTGATCTACAATATTGTAGAGACATGAAATAATAAGGGAAAAGATGCAGGGGATTGCAAACCGCCGCAGCAGATTCCCAACTTTTTCCGTGCCAAGATAATTACTGTTTTCCATAAATCCTCCTTTATTTTGCGCAAAAAAAGACACCTGCAGCACCCGTACCGTAATCAGATTTACGCGCGGCGCGCCACATGTGTCGTTAATTTTGCCTAATTCAATTTCCAAATAACATTGTACTTTTTTCACCTTTAAATATCAAAGGTCATTTTCAACAAAAATGGTATCATACTGTCTAAGAAAAATGCACAATATCCTGTGGCTTTCCAGCCGTATCGCTAAGCTGCCTGTAAGTAAGGAAAATAACAATAGCAGAAATGATAAATGTTAAAATATCCGATACCGGCATAGAGTACAAGACTCCGTCCAGCCCATAAAACCTAGGCAGAATAAGTGCAAACCCAACTCCGAACACGATCTCCCTGACCATGGAAAGCATAGTTGAGGCGTAAGCTTTCCCCATTGCCTGGAGGAAGATAAATGCCGCTTTATTCACACAGGCAAACACTACCATGCAAAGGTAGATACGGAATGCCCGGATTGCAAAATCTGTATAATAAACACTCTCATTAGCTGCACCGAAAATGCCAATCAGCCAGCCTGGGAAAAACTCCACAATGACAAGCGCAAGAATACCTACCGATGTTTCCGCCATAAGCAGCTTCGTGAAAAGCTCTTTTACCCTCCTGCCTGCCCCAGCGCCCATGTTATATCCAACAATTGGGATACACCCTGCCGCCATCCCGACCACAATGGAGATCACGATTTGGAAGAACTTCATCACGATTCCCACCACCGCCATCGGTATCTGCGCATACTGCGTCTGTCCAAATACAGCGTCCATCGCCCCGTATCGCCGGATCATATTATTAATTGCCGCCATCGCCGCCACAAGGGATATCTGTGACAGAAAGCTACAGATGCCAAGGGCTAATGTCTTTAGCACAATTTCCCTTTTCAGCTTAAAATCTCCTTTACCCAGTTTTACTGTCTTTGTATGGGTCAGATACCATATGGCAAGAACCGCCGTCACAATCTGGCCGGTCACTGTTGCCACAGCCGCTCCCATCATCCCCCATCGGAATGCGAAGATAAAAACCGGGTCAAGGATAACATTAACCATTGCCCCTGCAAGCGTTGACGTCATAGCAAATTTGGGGCTGCCATCCGCACGAATCACCGGATTCATTGCCTGCCCAAACATATAAAACGGAATGCCAAGCGTGATCCAGAAGAAATATTCTTTTGAGTGGCTGTATGTCTCTTCATTCACTGTCCCGCCAAACATTGCAATAATCTGACTGTCAAATGTAAAGTAAACCACACACAGCACAAGGCTGAAAATCACCGTAAGCAGGATGGCGTTGCCCATGCTCCTGCCTGCATCCTCTGCTCTGTTCTTCCCAAGGCTTAAACTCACAAAAGCACAGCAGCCGTCACCCACCATGACGGCTATGGCAAGAGCAATCACGGTCAGTGGGAATACCACTGTATTCGCAGCATTCCCATATGAGCCAAGATAAGAAGCGTTGGCGATGAATATCTGATCAACAATATTATATAAGGCGCCCACAAGGAGCGAAATAATACAGGGAACTGCATATTTCCCCATCAGCCGTAAGACCGGCTCCTCCATCAAAAATGAATTGGTTTTTGTTTCCATGTCTGTCTCCTTTCATGCAAAAACAGCGCATAGCCCTGGCGGCTGGATTTACGCCAAAGGCTACACGCTGAACATACATAACTTTATTTTATAAAACAAAAAACGCATGGCTGGTAACCGGATTTACGCAGTTTAAGCCACACGTTCTTATTGATTATACCCTATTTATTCAAATAATACAAAGGAGTTTTTACACAAAAAATGTATCTTTATTATTTATGTACAATGTACAAATTGCCTTCACAAGTCACCATCATTTTGCTTCTGCTTGTAAATCAATGCATAAGCATAGAACTTATTCGTTTTTATTGTGATTGTTTCAGGATTGTTGTCTGTATCGTTATAAATAATCGGCTGCCCATCCTTTGTAACACAGATCATCCTATACTCTCTGTCTTCTTTATAAATGGCTGACGGGATTTCTATCGTAAACTGTATTTCCTTATCCATGCTGTAGGCAGTATCGGAAAGCGAGTAAATGTTATAAGTCCTCCCAATCGTATAATCCCCAAGGATTGCCTCAAAAGACTTAAAGCACATAGGTCCCTGCATTGCATTATCTATGGCAATCTGGTAGGCATTATCTTTTGACAGGGTATACTGGACTGCTTCTTTCCCCATGCAGGCATACCGTCTTATCTCATCAGGAGTTGCCGGTTTCCATGTTTCCACAACCGTTTTTATGCCTGAATTTATAATGGATGATGCCTCAGGGTTACTCTTAGCCTTGTCACTGTTAGAACCCGTATTATTGCTGGCATTGTCACTTGAACTACTGCCTGGGTTGTTTCCACTGGAAGGATTTCCAGGCTTATCCCCGCCGGAATTATCGCCGGTGTTGTTATCATTGTCGTCACTCTCATCAGGATTGGGGGTAGGGCTTGGGACGGGGGTGTAGTTATAATGTATCGTTGCCTTTGACACTGCAGATGCTGTATCACCTATTTTACTTATATGATTCCACTGCGCTTCGGTGCCGGTAAAGTATATATCCTCCAGCGAACAAGCTGAAAATGCGGCTGTCCCTATTGTCGTTACGCTGTCCGGAATTATGACAGTAGTCAAACTGGAGCAGGAAGCAAACGCCGACTCTCCAATTCTTTCCGCACCTTGCGGGATTTCCACTCCGGCAAGCATTATGCAATTCTGAAACATACCTGTACCAATGCAGTCTATATATTGAGGCAATGTTACATTCATCAAGCAGTAGCATCGTGTAAACATATTGTCACCCAACTTTACCTGCTTGTTGCCGGAAGCAAACGTTACGCTTCGCATTGCCGTACACTCAAAAAATGCTGCATTGCCCACTTCCCCAATACTGGCAGGCATGGTTATGGAGGTGAGACTTGTACAAGCACGAAAAGCATTTTGATCGATTGTGCCCACCCCTTCGCAAACAGTCATAGAACTAAGATTTTGACATTCGCGGAAAGCGCTGTCACCGATGGTTTCCACATTGGAGGGAATGGTCACAGAAATAATCGGGGAACCGCGGAAAGCGCTGTTGCCAATTGTTGTCACACTGGAGGAAATCTCTACACTAATAACCCCACAGTTCCAAAAAGCGCAGGAACCGATACTGGTAACGCCATCCCCAATAACCACTTTCCGTATTTGGCTACCGTTATCGTTCCACGGCTGGTCTGCGGTACTGTTGAAATCCGGCATAGCCCCCCTGCCGGAGATGGTCAGCGTACCCGCCTTCGTCAAGTTCCAGGCAAGACTTCCGTCAAGAGATCCAGCTGCAATAGATTCGTTGGCCTCCGGATCATCCGGCGGGACATAGCCTTCCGGGTAGCGAGTGATGTAATGGCTGGTGTTGCTCATCACCTCTTCCTTAGATATTCCCCGTCCCCAATGGACCTTACCTCTGTAGTCTCCAGTGCTGATGTTTCCCTCGGCAACAACCACGCCCACATCGCTGACCTCAAGCACAATCACAGTATGGATGTCATTGTTTACCCTCAGGATATCCCCGACTTTTATATCCTCAAATGAAAACTCACCCTCTGCGTACATCCTGGCTGGCAGACTGCCAAATGCCTCATCGCTGAGTATAAATGCGAAGGCTACGCAGCCCACACCACTGATATTCTTTCCATCAAGGATTCCGCCTTTCCAATGGTAATATCCCCTTGCGTCTGAATATGGCTCCTCGTTGGTCCAGGTCGTTCCCTCCTTATACCCATCCTTATCCTTCAGGGCAATCATTGCCTCATAAGCTTCCGCCGGGGTGGGGATCGTACTATCACGTGTGGTCAGTCTGTCCGGAATTTCTTCCAAAAGAGCATCCTCTTGCTGCGAAAGGGTTTCTTGCAAGGCAGGGCTAATATTGTCACTGGTGTCCAATCCGTCCAGGGTTTCTTCCGGAAGAACATCCTCTTGCTGCGAAGGGTCTTCCGGTAGGGCAGTGGTCACATCGTCACGGGTATCCAGTTCGTCTTCGGTTTCTTCCGGAAGGACATCCTCTTGCTGCGGAGGGTCCTCCGGTGGGGCAGTGGTCACATCGTCACTGATATCCGATCCATCTTCGGTTTCTTCCAAAAAAACATCCTCTTGCTGCGAAGGGTCTTCCTGAAATGCGTGTGCCACTGACTGGGAAGAAATGCATAAGCACAGTGCTAAAGTAACTGAAAGAACTCTTTGTTTCAATTTTATAACCTCCTACTTTTAGTTTGGGTTATCTTCCTCACACAAAACTATTTTATGTATTGTTCGAGGAACAACTCCCATATACACTTTTTCAACTTTCTTAATAGCCGTCTAGGCAAATACACATTATGGACATATTAGTAAATCACATACTAATAATAGCCGCCACCAGTGTAAATATTATCCAAAGTAAATTATTATATGTTGTCCAAATCGTGATTGTATCTGGCGCATTACTCCCTCCTCGTTTATTTATTATATATTTTACTTTTAAAGTATAAAATGAAATAAGCTAATTAACAACTACATATTCCAAAATACCACCTCATTTAAGAGCATCATTTGACTTTAATTTATATAATTACTTCATCCTTTCTAAAAAAGGCAGACTAATCTCTTGGCTATCAAGGAATCAAATCGGCAGACTATTTTCCACACACAGCGCCCCATACCCCACCTTATCATTCGGATACACACTCTCCCCTCTCAGCGGTCTGGCTCCTCTCCTCAAGTACGCCTTCACCTTCTCCCCATATGCTGCTGTCAAGTAAGGACTAATAGATTTTCTATTTTTTATATTTTCCATCTTTCTATTTCATATATCTTCCCTTATATTTGTTAAAATGCTGCAAAATTATTTACTCATAATTTTACAGCATTTTGACAAATTATATTTTTCTTATGTCTTTTACGTTACATTTCTTCTTATCAAGTCAAATCAATATGTATCTTAATCACTCATTTTCTATATTCTCATGATATCCAGGAACAATAAATCCTACCCCTTCTTCAATCATAGCTGCTCTTAATGCTCTATCAGAAGTAACTACAATCATCGGTTCTTCTTGTAATGAATAGATTATTGAGGTAGCTGCAATCAAAGCATCCTGAGAACCAAATTTATGTTTAGATGCATGCATCATAAAACCTTCTGCCCGATCTATTATTGTCTCATTGACATCCAAAACCTTCACTTTTAATATCGGACTACTGCCAGTTATCATCTCCTTTACCAATTTTTGCATATCTCTACATAATTTTTTATTCCAAGGTTTTCGCCCCTTATGGAAATATTTATAATTGCATTTTGTTCCATCCTCATGGATTTGTCTTGTACATTTCTGCCACTGCGCGGCTTCACCTCTTCCATACTTTCCAATTACAGATAAAATTTCAAGTTCTGTTATTTTTGAAATATAACATTCTCCATTTTGGATATCTTCAAAATCATATCCATCACTTCTTATGTTTTTACCGACAAAAAAACTCAACATTTCAAAGAAAGCATTTGTATCCAACAAATATTTTTTCATTCGTTTGTTTACACCTCTTCCATTTTTGCATTATCAATTATAGTTCTCGCATTTTCTATAGAAAATGGTTCTAACTTCTCTTTCACAATATTTACTAATTCTTGTAAATCTGCATCCGGCCCCTTATTCACATAACCATCTATACCGATATTTGCCAAAACTTTAAGATCTGTAAAATCACTAAAATTAGTATAAATAACAACAAAAACATATGGACGGATTTTTCTGATTTCTTTTAGTACTTCTTCACCACCCATTTTAGGCATTTTTAAATCCAATAAAATCAAATCATATTCTTTTTCCCTAATTAACTTTAATCCAGATTCTCCATCCTCGGCTATTTCTGTTTCCATACCATTTAATTCAAATGCTGCCTTTACATTTTTTGCAGTCATTATTTCGTCTTCAATGACTAAAATCTTATTCATCTTCACTTCTCCTTTTTTCTTTTTTGGATATCTCGATAATAAATCTGGCTCCATTTACAAATTGCTTATCTACCTTTATAGTTCCTCCAAACATCTGCACAATGTTCCAAACAATATATAATCCCAGACCTTCTCCACCACCATTTTCTTCTAACGTGTGATCTTTTGTTGTAAAAAACGGTTCAAAAATTTTATCCAAATATTCAGACGCAATACCTATTCCATTATCCTCAAATATGATAAAATATGAATTGTCCTCTTCTTTTATGCTTACAGCAATATTTCCCTTTATTCCCCTCTCATTAATGGCATAAATAGAGTTTCCTATTAAATTATAAAATATTTGATCAAACTTTACATGGTCTCCATATAATACAAAATCAGCATTTTCCAATACCTTCCATTCAATATTCTCCTTTTCCAGCCTGGACACAAATTCATTAAATACATTTTTTACTTCTTCAGCTACATTAAATTCAATCATATTTTCTTTTTCATTGACCACTGGTGAAAAACGAGACAATAATTTTTTTATTCTAAAAGTTTGTGACAAAATATCATCAAACAATTCTACTAATTCATCTTGCGTATTAACTCCTTTTTGCATCTTCATCTGATATAACTGCACACCATAACGTATATTTGTAATTGGCTGTCCTAACTCATGAGAAAACCCCTTCAAAAGCTCACTCATAGATATGAGTTTTCGGCTATGCTCAAGTTCTTCAAAAAGTTCTTTTATAACAACCAATAATGCCAAGGCAGCGTCTTCCTCTTGCTGTTTTCTTTCACTTTTTTCCTTATATGATTGATTTAATGATGCAATTTTATTGGTTACAGCAACAGCTTTATCAAGCATTCCAAACTGAAGATAAAAATTGTACAATGTACGCATAATCGGTACACTATTATTGCCACATTTTTCAATTTTCTTTAAAGTTTCATTTCGCTCCTCTATGTCACCTATTTTTGAATAGTAAAAAACCATCTCATAAAGAACATTGAAATTTTCTTGTGATTTTATTTCCGGATGATTCAAGATATAGCGTTCAGCAGATGAATAATCATTTAGTTTCCTGCATATTCGAAAAAGTGTTCTGACTGCAACTTGATCTCTATCATAATTTAAAACTTTTTCTATCAATTGCAGTGCTTCCCTATACATCTCCTTTCTTTCCATTGAAGAGACAACATATTTATCAATACGCTTATTTCTTTCGGAATGCTTTAAAGAAAGAATCTTATAATACAGAATATATAATTGACATGAACCTTCTAGTTCACTCAAATATCCAACAGCTGATTTAAAGTGATTATCATCTTGAAAAAACTCTATCTTAAAAGGTTCAACATATCGAGATAGTATTTCACATACACTCGGTATCACAAATTTATCTATCCCTCCACTGTCTATGCCTTCTTCAACTTTATGACAGTATTCTTCAACCACTTCTCTTTCGACAATCTCCGAATATCTTTGCATGAAATAAGCAAAATGTTTTACATATTGTATCTTATTCCCTATTTTTTTTAGGAAATTGATATATGCAGTTCCAGCCAGTTCATATCTTTTCTCCTGAAAATAGATATCCCCTAAAAGTTTCTCAAAAATATTTTCTTCCGGATATCTTTCTTTCGCCTGCAATGCAATATCTATTGCATCATCAGCTTTACCCATTTTCCTTTTTTCCGATATTCTTTCAGAATAATTAAATTTTGTCAAATTTTCCATTACATATATTCCTCAAAAACAGTATCACTATTTGTCAGAATCTAAAACTTATCAATTTTTCTATAAAATTGTAACACAAAGAATAAGAAACTTCTACTATTTATCTATTTTCCACACAATATCAAACTCTTCTTCCCCATATGCGACTGTCAAGTAAGGACTAATAAAATTAATTATTTTTCACTTTTTCTTTCCAAACAATCTCATATTTTTCTTCAGCATTAACATAGATAGCATCAATCATCTGTTCCACCATCTCTTTCGTAAGACAATATACTTCCTGCTGACTACTCTCATTCCCTTGCTGTTCTATATCAACATCTCTTTTTTCCTTCGTGCTCCGAATCTCCTCACATATCATCCGTTCTTCTTCTCTCAACGCATCCACCTTATTTAAATACGCTTCCTTCTCCAACTGCTTCAATTTAAACTGCTCATATAGATATTGTTTTTCTACTTTTAAAGTTTCTAATTTCTTTTCCAGCAAAGCACTTTTATTCTTTTTCTGTACACTACCATGCTTTAACAAACCGCCATCCTGTTCCTGCAATTCCTTCTCTCTGCATCCTTGCTCCTTATGCTGCTCCTCCACTCTCTGATTGATATATTTTAAAACAATTTCCTCTGCCTCCGGCTCCTTTACTCTTCCGCTAAAGCATCCGCCTCCTTCCTTGTATTTCTCCCTCTCACAGATAAAACAAGGCACTTTCGTACAGGTAATCCGGTTCAGGCTTCTCTTACAGTTTCCACACCGCAGTTTTCCAAGCAAAATACTTTCCTGCTTTCCCTTATGTTCTTTTCCCTTCTGGAATCCCCGACACCTTATCACTTCCGATGCTTTCAAAAACTCCTGCTCTGTGATGATCGCCTCGTGCCTACCTGAAACACATATCCTTTCTTCATCCGCTACCCGCTTAAACTGTTTTCCTCCAACTTTTGTCACTCTATATTTTCCATTTACCACTACTCCAAGATACACCTTATTTTCCAATATCTTAAGAACCATTTTACGATTCCAATACCCTTCATCATCCAAGATATGGTACTGCATCCTTTCACGATTTTTATACTGACCCGGTGTTGGGATATGTTCCTCATTCAGTTTTATTGCTATCTTTCCGGTACTGTACCCATTACAGGCAAGCTCAAAAATCTTTCTCACGTAACTTGCTGCTTCTTCATCCACCGCCAGTACCTTTTTATTATCAGAAAAGCGATATCCAAAAGGCGGTCTTGGACCGATAAAATCTCCCCTCTTTCTTCTGATTTTCAGAGCGGAACGCATCTTTACGGACAGATCCTTGCTATACATGTCATATAAGAAGCTCTTAAACGCTATCTCAATCCCTCCGGTAGTTCCCTCATAATCAGCGCTGTCATATCCATCTCCCACTGCAATAAAACGAACACCCATAAAAGGAAAAATCTGTTCCAGATAATCTCCAACCTCTAAATAGTTTCTGCCAAATCGTGAGATATCTTTGACAACAATACAGCATATCTTTCCTTCCCTGACCATTGATAACATTCGCTTTACCGCAGGCCTTTCAAAATTTGTTCCACTATATCCATCATCCACAAACTCAATCGTCTGCGTTCCGGGATATAAGTTCCTATCACTTAAATACCTAGTAATTAAGTTCCTTTGGTGAAGGATGCTGTTACTTTCTTCTTTCGCATTATCGGACACCACATCTCCATCTTCCATAGAAAGCCTCAAATATTCAGCTACAAATCTCTCTTCCATATTCATCACTTCCTTTTTTCTCTTCGGTCTCTATCTGCGACATTAAATAATCATATTCATTTCTGAACCGAAATTTGATATGCACACGTTTATCTCCAAACATTTCTACCTTTTCCAGCAGTTCCACCGCCATATCCCTTGTCAGTTCCTCCGCTCCCTGAAAATGCAAAAAGGCCTTCATCCATCTGTTTGAACCATTCATGCACTGCTCAAAATCCTCAAGTTCTTTTTCTTTTTTATTAACTTCCTCTTCAAGTTCTGCAATCCGCAATGCATATTTTTCTTTTGCTACCAGAAATTCCTCTTTTGTCAAAATCCCCTGCTTCATGTCTTCATAGATATTTGTTTTCAGATAAATATATCTTCCTAATTCTTCCTTTGCCTGCACCCTTTCCTGCTTTTTTCTTTTAAGCTGTGAAGCGAAATGACTTGACTTCTTCATCTGTTCTATCACTGCCTTTGCTTCCACAGCCAAATCTATTTGCAACTTAATCTGCTGGAATACCGTATCAAAAATCTTATAATCTGCAATAGAAGAGGTATCACATTTTACCTGAGAATAATTATAGGCAGAGCCGCAATAGAAATAGTACTGTGCTTTTCCTTTTCTCACATCCTTATTTCTTCTCAGTACATGATGGCAGATACCGCATACCAGAATCCCCTCCAATATGTTCTCGTACCCTGTTTCACCCTGTTTATCCTGCCATGTTTTCCTGTTTTTTTCCCTTATCTTCTGTATACTATCAAAAGATTCTCTGTCAACAATTGCAGGATGGGCATCCTTATCTATCTCCCATACCTCTTCCTTCCTTTTTCCCTGCTTTTCTTTTGAATAGATGGAACGGTTATATTTTCCCTGTACCAAATCCCCAACATAAACCCGGTTATATAAAATCCTGCTGACTGCCTGCGGCTGCCACAGGATATGATCGCAGCCTTTATATTTTTTCACTCCACGTTCTCCTGCATATCTGCTTGGCGACGGTATCTCTTCCTGATTCAGTACTTTTGCTATCTCATGAAAACTCTTCCCCTGCATTTTCATGGAAAAGATGCGCCTGAC
The DNA here is from genome assembly GCA_029054245.1 of Lachnospiraceae bacterium. Classification (GTDB taxonomy): domain Bacteria; phylum Bacillota; class Clostridia; order Lachnospirales; family Lachnospiraceae; genus Suilimivivens. The sequence goes on from JAIDFQ010000027.1 coordinate 21,328, forward strand.
AACAGCAGCCGCCGGTTCATCAATTATGAAATGATTCTCCTGCAAAATATAACCATATGGCGCCATGCTCCCAATAAACTGCCCTTGTCCTTTTTTTGTATTGAAAGACGCCATAATTTTTTTAGATATATCCTTGGCATAATAATCATTTGCAATGTTCTTAAATTCCGTTATCAGATCTTTTTCCTTAAAAATTACACCTTCACTGTCAAACTGGTCATTTACTGCAATGAAACGCACGCCTAAGAAGGGAAATATCTTTTCCAGATAGTCTCCGGCTTCCAAATAGTTGCGTGCAAATCTGGACAGGTCTTTCACAATGATACAATTTACTCTCTGCGCCTTTACATCCTGAAGCATCCGTTCCCATTCCGGTCTGTCAAAATCCGTTCCTGTCCTTCCGTTATCCGTATAGGTTTCCACAATCTCTATATTTTCAATCCCTTCTGCAAAATTCAGCAAAAGTTCAAGCTGGTTATGGATGCTGTCTGTTCCCTTTCCTCCATTATCCTCATTTGACAGCCGGACATATAAGGCTGCTTTTATAGGAAAAGCTGTGTTTTTTGATAACACATTTTCAGTCTTCCGACTTGTTCTTGCCATATCCTGCTTCCCCCTTTTCTTCCGGTAATCCACATCTATCTGAAGATACATCTTCAATCAGGCTCAAAGCTGCTTCAAATTCCTCTGCGTACCTGAAACGGACTTCTATCCTCGGATAACGCTCCCCATCCTTTTTTTCATATATGCATATCTTATCAATCAAAGAAACTACTACTTCCCTCGACAACTCCTCAAGATATCCATATTTTTTAAATTCATTCATCCAGTTACAGGTATGGCCAAAACCTGCCGCAAGCAGTTCTATCCCTTCCTCCAATGCCGCAAGCCCCTGCTCTGCGTCCTGTATACGCCTCCCATAAGTTTCTTTTAACTCCATATATTCCTCTTTTGTTATCAGTTCCTCTTTGTAGTCTTCATACAGGCTAAGGCGCAAATTACAGTACTTTTGAATTTCTTCTTTTTTCTTTATTACCTGCCTGTTCCTCTTTGCCAGTTCTCCATTCTGTTTCTGTATTTCCTCCAATTTTCCTAAAATGCTGCCTAAATCTGTCACGCTTTCAATCTGTTTATTTAAAAGCAGCAGAACGCTTTGCTCCAGTTTTTCTGCATTAATGTTATGGGAGCTGCAAATAGTTCTATCAGCCTTGTGGTTTCCGCACACATAATAAACAAATTTCTTATTGCCGGAGGGAACTGTTTTTCTGATCATATTTCCGCCACAGTTGCCACACCTCACCACACCGGATAACTGATATACTTTTTCCTGCGCAGCACCGGTTCTGGTATCAAGCCGCAAGAGTTCCTGAACGTTATTAAAATCAGCCACTGGAATAATAGCTTCATGGGTATCATCCACTCTGTTCCACTTATCCGGCCCTTTCTTTACCTTCTTCTTTACCTTATAATTAGGCGTGGTGGCTTTTCCCTGAATAAGGTTTCCTGTATAAACCTGATTACTCAAAATCCGCAGGATATGTACATGCGTCCACTCACTTTTCAAATTCTTTTTAAATCCTGTATAAAAGGCGCTTCCATGTTCTTTTTTATAATCCATTGGCGTAAGCACATCTTCCTTATTTAATGCCTCTGCTATCCTATAGGCACTTTTGCCTTGCAGATACATACGGAAAATGCGTCTGACTGTCTCTGCCGCCTCTTCATCTATCTCCAGCCTGCTTTTATCTGCCTCCGATTTCCGATATCCATACGGAGCAAATGCGCCTACAAAATCACCCTTTTTCCTTTTAACCTCCAGATTGCTTCTGATTTTGATACTGATATCCCGGCAGTATGCGTCATTGATCAGATTTTTAAACGGAATAATTATATGATCTGTCTGCGTATCGCTCAAGATACTGTCATAATTATCATTAACAGCAATAAAACGGACACCAAGATACGGAAATATCTTCTCAAGATACTTCCCTACCTCAATGTGGTTCCTGCCAAACCGCGATAAGTCTTTCGTAACTACACAGTTCACTTTCCCCGCCTTTATATCTTCTAACATCTGCTGAAATGCCGGACGTTCGAAACTAACACCAGAGTAACCGTCATCCACCCTTACTTCATGGATTCTGATATCATCTCTGGATTTCAGATACTCATAAATGAGTTCTTTCTGATTTGTAATGCTGTCGCTTTCCTCTTTATCTCCATCCTCTTTTGACAGGCGCAGATAAATGTCAGCATTATATATTTTTGTATTTAGATTTGTTTCCATATGCTCACCTCAAATAGTCATGTTTGCTGTCAAACCTGTTCTATTTGGGGTTATGCTTCGTCCATGATTATTATATCATTTCACAGAATAATTGTCCATAGAAAGGCTAAACATTATCTGAATTATGTTAAACCTCTGCCATTTCCATGCATAACTTTGCAAGTTTATTTTCAAGGCTTTCATTTGTATCACAATAAGATATTTTGACCACCATTCCATTGCATATAAAGCAAAATGGATTTTTTACTTCCCTTACAAACGCACGCAAACGATCCGCTTTTGGCAGTTCCCTGTTAATCTTTATCTTCCCTATATCTGTCAACGTACTGATATCCACTGTCCGGACATCCACATTTTTCAATTTATCAAAGTCAGCAACTACCATTTCAGTTCCTCCGGTTTCCCTTATTCCACTATATTGTTTTCTGATTGTCCATTATGTTCTTTTTTCAGATGTATTCTGCAAACAATCCAAACAAAGGTCTTTATAAAACTATCCTTGGTAGTTGCTTTTCTATCAGGAAATTTTTCCTGCTATGACAAGGAATCTTCCCTTTTTCCCATGCACACGCCTGTCACAGGTGGCAAGGGTGATGATACTGACAGGAGCATGGTCAGGTTCTGTATAATACAATGCCCTTCCCTGCAGTTCCTCCATCCATGCATTGTAGCTTTCCATATCCTCATGGTTCCTTGTACGGAAATCCCACTCTTCCAAATCGTCTATGCTGTATTTGACAACTGCCATCACCTGATAGGCGGCGGCACTCCCATAGGCATCTGTAAAATAGACGGTCCGGTGTTCCTTTAAATAATCTTCCTCCTCATAATCTAACAGGGTGGAGAACATGGCATCGGAGCCTGTACCCATGTTGTGGCCGTAGATGATACGGTTGAAATCCCATACCTGCGTGTCCTTATCCATGAACGGGCACCCTGCGCTGCTCTTATCCCCTGTGAAATCATGGGAGAGGTAAAAGGCGTTGTCATCCGTTCCCACTACGGGGAAATTGATTAAGGTATCAGGGATGCAGAGCCAGCCTTTGATATCCTTATTTTCACTGCCTTATAGCGGAAGATCCCCATGCCTGCCATACAGACAAGGGCAAGGGAAATTCCCACTATGATCTGTACTGCAATCCGCTGTCTTTTCTTTTACGGCAGGTCAGGGAAAAATTTCTCCCCAAGCCAGCGTGTGAAATATTTTATTTTTTCCATGCGCTTCCTTTCTTCTATGTAAATAGCGGCAGATACCGCCATATTCAAATGAATCTGTTTCCGGGTATCTGCCGCCATGGTTTCAAAAGGCAGGAGCAAAAGCCCCTGCCGCATTTCAAACTGTGGTTATCACAGCATTATTTGATCCCTGCCTGTTCCTGTACCATAAAATATATCCTTATAATACGCATCCACTACAGGCAGCTTTTCTCCATCTGTCCTTTAAGGACAAATTTTCTTCCCTTCAAGCACAGATGCAGCAGCAAGCACAACGCCGCACAGCCCAAGGGCAGCAAGAAGATAAAAGGGTGACGCATAGCCAGTCTGGATAACCGGCTCTGATCCTTTTCCTGCATTTCCATTCCCTCCTTCCGTTCCGGTATTGGTATCTGTATTTTTATCTGAAGGGCTGCCTGCCGAATTGCCGGAGACAGTTCCGCTTGTATTCTGATTTTTGTCCGAAGTGTTTTGGTCATCTTTCCCATTGGTATTGTTTTCTTCTGCTTTTTCCCATCTTGCATAGAGGCTGATGCTCCTGCTGGGTTTATAGGTCTCTCCCTCGGTTCCGATAAATACCTGCCTGTCTGTGTACCAGCCTTTAAAAATATATCCTTCACGCTCTGCCGCCGGGAGCTTCACACTGCCGCCTTTTACTACTTTGACAGATGCATTTTTTGTCTTGCCACCGTTGGCATCATATTTGATGGTGTAGGTATTTAAGGATTCATTAGCATTATCGCTACCCTGTGTATTGTCACCGCTGCTACTGTCTCCATTTTCTGTATTTCCACTGTTTCCTGAATCTCCATTACCGCCGCTGTTTTCTTTTGATTTTTCCCACTTTGCATAAAATGAAGTGTCTCTGGTAATGCGGTAAGTATCATGGTATGCCCCTGCGAATTGCGTCAGGTCATCATCCAGATACCAGCCTGTGAAATCATACCCCTCACGTTCCGGCATGGGAAGGTAAAGGCTTCCGTCCTTAATAATGGTAATCTCTTTTACCTTGACCGTTCCTTTTCCTGCATGGAAAGTCACTTTACAGGTTTCGGGATCAGCGTCATTATCAGTGTCTTTTTCTGTTTCCTTCTCCCAAAGTGCGTAGGCTGTCATATCCCTGACCGCATTCATCTCACTGCCAAGGATTCCAAGAAGGATGCCGCCGTCCTTTTCTGTGTACCATCCAAGGAAGCTATAACCGTCTTTTTCCGTCTTGGGTAAGCGGATGATACTGCCTTTTTCTGCTTTGATGGGATTTACTTCTTTTCCTCCGTCTGCATCAAAAGTAATGGTAACTTTCACTGCCTCTTTTTTCTCAAAATGTGCCTTTAAAGTAATATCTCCCTGTACAGTAAATTCTTCGCCAGCCTGTCCGGTGCAGATGCTATTGTCGGAAGCTAAGAACCAGCCTAAAAACTCATAGCCTGTCTTAGTGCAGGCAGGAAGGATAATTGCGCTGCCTTTCTCTGCGGAAATGCTTTTCCTTGCAATCTCGCCACCGTCAGCGTCAAAGGTAACGGTGCAGATGACCGCCTGACCCTCTTTCTTTTCATAACGGGCTTTCAGGGTAACATCAGCAGAAACAGTGTATGGTTCCCCTGCTTTCCCGATACAGGTATCGCCATCGTACCAGCCAGTAAATTCGTAACCTTCCTTCGTGCAGTTTGGAAGGGTAACGGTATCGCCTGCTTTCGCAATAATTGTACCACCTACCATCTTTCCACCATCCGCATCAAAAGTGATTGTACAGATATCCGCTGTTTTCTCCTCATAATGCGCTTTCAATGCCACGTCATCAGAGACTGTGTATTCTTCCCCTGCCTGACCGACACAGGTATCTCCATCATACCAGCCGGTAAACTCGTAGCCTTCCTTAGTGCAGTCAGGAAGTGTAATAGTATCACCCACTTTGGCGGTAATGTCTCCACCTTCCATCTTTCCACCGTCTGCGTCAAAGGTGACGGTAGCTTCCGTCTTTTCCCATGCGGCATAATAAGAGGTATCTTTCTGGGGTGCATAATGCTTCTCCCCTGCGTTTCCCGCAAATACTGTCAGTACTTCATCCTCATACCATCCTTTAAAGCTGTAGCCTTTTCTGGAAGCATCCGGGAATGATATGCTCCCCTTATAGTAGACAGATAAAATAATAAAACTGTCACTATAAGGAGGAGCATATTTTATGGGACAACATTCAAAATACTCTTTTGAAATGAAATTAGCTGCCGTCACAAAATATCTGGAAGGAAGCTGTTCAACAGAAAGCATCACCCGAAGCTTGGGAACGAATGGAACGAGGATTATCGAATGGGTAACAATATATCAGTCTTTGGGGGTCGAAGGACTAAAAACCACCCAAAAGCTCAGTGCCTATTCAGCGGAAACAAAACGCAACGCTGTCTGTGATTATCTTTCTGGCAAAGGGACGTTAAGGGAAATCCAGAAAAAATATGGAATCCGTTCAGATAAACAGTTACGAAACTGGATTATGAAGTATAATGGTCATGAGAATCTAAAGTCTTCTGGAACAGGAGGAACCAGTACCATGACCAAGGGAAGAAAAACTACATACGATGAACGGGTGGAAATTGTAAAATACTGCATTGAGCATGAAATGAACTATGCCCAGGCAGCCGAAAAATATCAGGTATCTTATCAGCAGGTTTATCAATGGATAAGAAAATATCAATCGGATGGCGCCCCAGGCCTTGTTGATAAAAGAGGAAAAAGAAAAACAGAGAATGAAATGTCCGAATTGGAAAAGCTGTGTGCGGAAAACAGGCTTCTTCAAGCAGAAAAGCGAAAAGCGGAATTGGAGATTGCATTCTTAAAAAAACTCGACGAAATCGAAAGGAGGCGGTTCTGAGCCAGGTACAAAATGAAACGCTCTATCTGGCAATACAGGAAATACATGACGAACAGAAATGCTCTATATCCGAACTCTGCAAATTTGCGGGGATTCCACGCTCTGCTTATTATAAATGGCTTAACCGACAAATCAGCGCGAACGAAAAATTCAATCAGGAACTGTGTGCCCTTATCAAAGATGCCTATGAGGAAAGGAATGGGATTCTGGGATACAGGCAGATGACAATAAAATTGAACCGGGAGAATGAATTTCATGTCAATGAAAAAAGGATTCTGCGCCTTATGAGAATTTTACAATTAAAATCAGTATGCAGACGCAGAAGAAAAAACTATGTGTAATCAACACCAGAAATCACAGCAGAAAACATTCTTAACCGAGAATTTAATGCTGACCATTTCGGAGAGAAATGGCTGACAGACGTAACGGAGATGAAGTATGGAATCAATGGCAAAGCATACCTGAGCGCCATTTTGGATTTGGCAGACAAAAGCATTGTTTCCTTTGTTATTGGAAGCTCAAATAACAATGCTCTCGTTTTTGAAACCTTTGATATAGCCCGTCAAGAACATCCAGAGGTAAAACCTCTGTTTCATAGTGACCGGGGATATCAGTATACCTCAAAATCCTTCCGAAAAAAACTTGAGGAAGCAGGAATGACGCAAAGTATGTCAAGAGTATCCCGATGCATAGATAATGGTCCAATGGAAGCGTTCTGGGGGATGCTGAAATCCGAAATGTATTATCTCAAAAAATTTCATACCTATGATGAGTTAAAAGAAGCAGTATATGATTACATAGAATACTACAATAATCACCGGTATCAAAAACGCCTAAACTGTATGACCCCGATAGAATATAGAAAACATTTAGCATGTGTAGCATAAGAATACTGCCAACCACAAAAATGTGATTGACAGCTAAAATTTTTGTTTTTTCCACTGTCTACTTGACAGGGAGCAGTTCATTTCTCACAAGTCTGTCGGCTCTGCGTCTATGCGTCTGGCTCTTTGTCTTTATTCAAGTTACTGTTTGATAATGGTTATATGCAGTTCTTTAGCGTCAATTAAATTTTCCTGTTTGCATTTCGGACAATAGAGAGGAAAGTTTTTTAATTCTGTATCCTCCCGTATTTGTAGCCTTGTCTTATTTCCGCAAACAGGGCATAAAACCCATTTGGTTTTTTTCAACTCCCTTACACTCATCATTTCCTTCTTTCTTTTACATGGGGTGTTGAATTAGTATTCTTTTTTACCATAAATGCCCACGGTCAACGGATAGGATAAAGCAAACACCAGCAAAGAACCTAAAAGCAAAATAGCCGCACTTAATAGAATTGTAGTCACACCGGGAGCTAAATAAAGGTTAAGCACACTAATAATTCCTAATACAACACCAATTCCACAAAGCAAGCTGATTACTAAAAATACATCGCTTCTTTCTTCGCCTCCCAGATAAAGCAGGGGAAAGAAAAATGCTCCTGTAAAAATGCTTACACTAATTCCCAATGCAAATATTGAAACTACGTCAATGCTATTGTCATAAGGACAGCCATGCAATGCCCATGATGAACTTATAACGATTCCTGCATATAGTATTCCAACAAGCAGCCATATTAGTTGACTGATAAAATAGCTTTTCACAATAGTAGCTCTCTTTACAGGCAAAGTTAATTTGTATTTTCCCCATTTTGAAATAAACTCTTTTTTTATACTTGTAATTGCATTTACGGAAAACCCAACCATACTTAGCAGAACGTAACCAATAAGAAGCGGCTGGCTGATAACTGCAACAACAAAAAGCCCCAATATAAGCATAAAAATCGAAAAAACTTTCGCATTAGAATAAACAGTTAAAAAATTATTTTTAAGCAGTCCTTTCATACTCGCTCCCCCTTTACCAATAACAACATGATTTCATCAACAGAAACATGGTCTACAACAGCACCTTTATATTTTCGTTGTGCTTCTTTCCCATTTGCAACTAAAACATCAATCTGAAAATCCCGTTTTCGGTAAGCAATAATATCACTGGGGTCTAATGCAAGGAACTGGCTTTCCTTGCAACGCATAACAGCGTAATTGTATACCAAATCATTTTTTGATACGGTCATAATCAATTTTCCATTATGAATAAATGTGATATAATCTGCAACTTTTTCTAAATCACTTGTGATATGAGAAGATAAAAGAATAGAATGGCTTTCTTCCTGCACAAATTCAAGAAAAACGTCCAGCATTTCGTCACGCATAATGGGGTCTAAACCACTGGTTGCTTCGTCCAAAATCAATAATTGCGGGTGGTGCGACAAGGCGACTGCAATAGCCAGCTTCATTGTCATTCCTCTGGAATAATGTTTGATTTTCTGTTTAACGGGTAAATGAAAATCCTCTAAATATTTTTGAAATAAGGAATTATCCCATTGTGTATAAATTCCCTCCATAACTTGAGATAATTGTTTCGCTGTCCAAAAACCCGGAAAATTATCTCCGTCATAAACCACACCAATTTTCTCACGAATATCTGTGTCAATATCCCGCATTTCTTTTCCAAACAGCTTTACCATACCGCTGTCTTTTCTGACAGTATTTAAAATACAGCCAATCGTAGTAGTTTTACCTGCGCCGTTTTCACCAACAAAGCCCAGAATAGCCCCATATGGCAACGAAAAAGAGAGTTTATCCAATATAAAATCTGACTTTGGAAAAGTCTTGCATATCTGTTGCAATTCTAAAATGTTTTCCATGTTATTCGTCCTCCTGATAAAATAAAGTTAATAATTCTGTCAATTTTTCAAGAGAAATATTGCTCATTCTCCCTATTTCAGCGGCAGCCTGTAAATGTTCTTCGGCTATACGCTGTTGTTCCTCTTGATAAAATTCTTTGTTCTGCGCCGACACAAAACTTCCTCTGCCAACCGTAGTTTCGATAAATCCGTCCCTTTGTAAATCCTCATAGGCTTTTTGGACTGTAATAACGCTTACATGGATTGATTTTGCCAAAGCCCGCATAGAAGGAATTGCGTCACCTGCCTGTAATTCTCCACTCATTATCATTGCCTTGATTTGTGATGTGATTTGTTCATAAATCGGTTTATTGGCATTATTACTGATAATGATTTCCACGATTCACCACCTCTGCTTTCTAAATGTACTTAATGTACAAGTACATTATATCATCTTTACTATTTTAGTCAATCCCCAAAATAAAAATAACAACAACTCAATCTGGTTGTTGCTAAGTAAAAAATATAGGTCGGTGTAAGGTGAGATTTCGCCGCCGTCGGCATTGGTGGTAATGTGTATAACTGGCTGTCTTTTGGAATTGTGGGTAACTCTGTTTGCAGGACGTGGGAAAGCTGCCCTTTAGCTTTTCCATGTGCTGTGAATAGAGTTATCCATGATTCCATAGCCTGTTATGCACATTTCCACAATGCGCCCTTGCTTTTCCGGCTCTTGAAGTTCAGAGGGTACGGCTATGCGGTTCTCTCTGCTTCCTGTTTTTTCCTGTGATATGCTTCCCTCCTTGACGCAAGATAGTTCTCATAGCGTTCTACTGCTTCGGGGTTTCCTGTTGCGGCTTCCTCATACATTTTCTGCCGGGATTTCTTGGTGGCTTCGGAAGAATACGCCCTCTGTTTTGCTAGTTCTGCCGCCGCTGCCGGGTCGGTTTCGGCTTGCTGTATTAGTTTCTCCCTTGCGATTTTCTTTTGGCTTCGGTGGGCTTCCAGTCGTGCCGATTCCTCCGGCGTTAAGGTTTCCCCCTCTTTTTGGGCGGCGGCAAGTTCTTTGAGCGTCCTTGTCTTTGGCTGTCCGGCTTTCTGTCTTTCGCGCCACGCCTTATGCTGTTCGGCTTTTTTCCGGCGGTGCGCCGCAAGCCGTTCTGATTCCTCCGGCGTAAGCTCTGCCCCGGTTTTTTCCAGTTCCATAAGCTCCTTTATGGATTTTTTCTTAGGCGGCTTGGGCGGCTCTGCGTTTCTCCCGCCATTCCTTTTGCCGCTCCCGGTTGTGTGCAAGCCGTTTTTCCTCGGCTTCCAGTTCCTCCGGGGTGAGAAGCCCCGCCTTTTTCTTTGCGGTAAATGCCCGTTTCTCTGCCTTGCGCTTCTCGTACCGCGCCTTTTCAAGCTCCTTTGACCGGGCTTCCTTTGCTTCCTGTTCCTCCTGCTGGCGGCGTTGTTCCTCTACCTCTGCCGGGGTGATGATATGGGCGGGTACTTCAAACGCTCCGATAAAGTTTAAATAAATGTCTATCCGCTGGCGGCGGTCATTCCCCCGCCCCTCGCCCTCATGCACAATCACTTTTTCTATAAACTCGTTGAGCATGGGCGTTGTCAATTCGGAGAAGTCGGTATAGCGTTTCACAAGCTGGATAAACTGGTCTGTTTTCAGCTTATCAGCGTTCCAGCTTTCAATCTGCTTTTGCCATTCCGCTCTGGACGTTTCAAGCCCGGTCTGTTCCTCGTCATATTCAGCAAGAAGCCGGGTAAAATGCTTGTCGGGTATCTTGCCCGTGGCGTTGCCCTCATACAGCTTTTTCACAAGCCCGTCAAGCTCTTTGTGCCGCTTCTGTGCCTTGCTGATTTTCTGCTTACATTCCTTGACGGTTTTCTCTTGGTTCTGGTCGGACGCTTCCCGGACACGCTCTGTAAACTCCTTTTCATTGTGCCGCACATACCAGCTCACACGCTGAATAACGGCAAGGATAGCGGCTTCAATCTTTGCCGTAGGGATATGGTGCATGGTGCAGTCATGGATTAAATGGCGGTAGCCGGAGCAGATAAAAGCGTCCTCTATCCATTTCCCTTGCACAAGGTTGTATCGGTGTGTCAACTTTGAACCGCAGTCAGCGCAGTATAAAAGCCCGGTCAAGCGGTTGGGGGCGTTCTGCCGCTTCGGGGCGCGGCGCACGGTTTCCCGTATCTTCTGTACGGTCTGCCACGTTTCCACGTCCACAATGGCGGGGATTGCGCCCTCGAAGATATATTGTTCTTCCGGCGCGGTCTTGCGGCTGCTCTTGGTCTTGTAGTTCTCGCATATGGTTTTCCCCAGTACCTTGCGCCCCATATATTCCGGGCGTTTCAGTATGTAGCCGATAGTGGTCGCTGACCATGCGTAGGGGTCGGCGTACTTTGCCGCCCGGACTGGCTCGCCCGTCCGTTTCCAATGCTCGGACGGGATAGGGATTTTCTCGGCGCGGAGTTCCTTTGCTATGCTGGCTATGGTTTCCCCGGCAAGGACGCTCTGGAAGATACGGCGCACAACAGTGGCGGCTTCCTCGTCAATTATCCATTCGCCTTTTTCCTCTTTGGAAGCGCGGTAGCCATAGCAGACACTGACAGAACAGCGCAAGCCCTTTTCCATTCTTGACTTGAAAACAGCCTTGATTTTGCGGCTGGTGTCGGCAACATACCACTCGTTTATCACGTCACGGAAGATAGACATAATATCAAAGCCATTGGCGGTGTCAAGGTTGTCATTGGCGGCGATAAAACGCACATGGTACTCGTCAAAGGTTCGCTTCAAAAGCCCCACTTCAACCACGTCACGCCCGATTCGGCTCTGGTCTTTGATGATAACCGTTGCCACGTTCCCCGCCCGGATTTCGTCTAACATAGCGTCCAGCCCCGGACGCTTGAAAGTAGTTCCCCGGATTCCGTCATCAGTAAAATGCCGGATATTGGAAAAGCCGTTTTTCCTTGCGTAGTCCTCCAAAATCCGCTTTTGGTTCTCAATGCTTACGGATTCGCCTGCCCGCTCATCGTCATGGGAGAGCCTTTCGTATAGGGCGGTGAGTTTGTCTTTCTCTGTCTGCTTCTTCATGGTGTGTAACCTCCTTTCTTTGAGGGTGCGCGCTTCCCTATAACCTTATTATACTTATCTGTTTGGATCGGTAGCGGCAAAACTGCCCTGCATCTCCATGATGTTGCATTTGATGAGGAACATGCTCTTGCCTGCGCCGGAGCCGCCGATACAGAAGATGTTGTTGTTGCGCATGGTCTTTCTTGTATTCATGGACAGGCGCAGGTTTTGTGAGAGGATTCGGTGGTAGCCGCCTTTATCGCCTAACTGTTTTGTAAGCATTGCCGCATCCGCCCACCTTGCCGAACCATGCTCCTTACCGAAACGGTAATTCTTCTGGCTTGTTTTCTGTACCATGATATATAAAACTACAATTAAGAATACTGCCGCCATGGTGTAAGGAGTATAGGCTGTCACTTTAATTTTTAGCGGATTCGCCATCTGCTCCTTAAGTGCCGGAACAAAAGTATACAGCGTCATGCCCGGATGGATGATACTGCCAAGGAAAAACCCTATATAAATACATCCGGCAACTGCGATCCCATAAAAAAGACAGGTAAACACGTTTAATTTCTTCAAATGTTCACCTGCCCTTCGCCGGCTGTTTGATCTGTTTGATCTTTTTTATCTCTTTTTCGGTTTTTTTTATTTTATCTGCTGTGCCTTTGGATGTTCCTGTTTTTTCTGTCCTGTCTTTTGATGCTGTTCCTGCTTCCAACGGTCTGGTTCCTGCCGTCCTGTCACCTTCCCGTTTTCCCTGATCCCTCTCCCTTTCATCTGCCTTATGCTCCATGGCAGTGCGGATATTTGCATTGACGGTATCAAAATAATTATGGAAGATTTCACTGCCCTTCATGGAAAACATTTCGCTCCCATGCTCTGTATATACCTTCATTTCCTCTTTCTTTTTAAGGAAGGCCAGCGCTGTCCGGCTCCCTTCCGGGAAATAGAAGTCCTCTGCCGGGATTCGGATAAATTTACCGGACTGCCTTGGGAGCCGCACCGTCACATGATCCTCTTTCTGTTCAGTGACTAATTTGCTCGTGATCGTGATGGGGTCATATTCCCCGGACTGGTAGCGGTCTAAGATATTCAGCCTCTGGTCTAAGGGGATCGCCTCAATATCCTTCATCTTCAGATAACCTGTCTCCATCCATGGCTGTTTCTGCTCCCTGTTGGCTGTATTTTTCTGCATAGCTTCTGTTTCCTTTCCTGCTCCTTTTTCCGCTGCCCTGCCCTTCATTTCTTCATAAAATTTATCTATATCCCTGCCGGAAGTGTCCTGGAAATATTCCTCCAATCCCATGACCTGCCCTGCTTTCAGCTTTTCGACCAGGGCATTCATCCGGGGAAGGGATTCCGCATGGAATACCATTTCCCTCATACCGTCCTTATTGAAATCCGGGAGCAGGGAGTAGAGGATACCATATTTCTTTGCCATCGCTTCCACTTTCTTAAGCTGCTCCTGCGGGAACTTGAAAACGTGCATATCGCCGCCACGCTTTAGGAGGTTTTTCATGGATGTCTTCCCTTCCATTTTTTCCTTTGCAAGGATTCCCATGAAAAGCTTCGCAAGCTGCTTCAACGGTTTTATTCCTGCACCGGCAACACGAAGAAATAGGTCTGTGCCTTCAAACAATATATGGATGACCTGTACCGCATCCGTAATCTCACTGCTCATCTGGAAGCCCCCTTCTCCTGCCCTTTGGACTGCTGCAATTCTTTCTGCTGCTGGTACTGGCGGTCTCTCACTGCCGCAAGTTCCTTTTCAAGATTCTGCATTGTCGCCTCCATAGCGTTCCCTGCTTCCTTTGCCTGTGCCGCCTGCCTGCACAGCTTACTAAGTATGGTATTTCTCTGCCCTGCTTTTTCGGTACTGCTGTCAGCTAAAAGGAAACTGTTAATCTCTATGGACTGCGCCAGCTTTTCACTTTTTCCCTTAAAATCCTCTGATGCATAAATGAAATCCTGTAAACACTGTGTCATGCCCCCTGCCCCCTTTCGTTTAATATCTTCATGGTCATGCGGAGTTCCCTGATCTTTTCTGCATCCATAGCTTTATCCGCAAGAAGAGCAAGCTGCCCTTCCGTAAGTCCGTCCTCAATGCCAAGGCGTATCTCCGCTATCTGCCCGGCATCCAGTTCCCCCGCTAATTTCTCCATCAGCCCCGGTTTCTTCCGAGTAAACGGGAAATTGAATGCGGACAAAAGGCCGGAATGTTTTTCCCTCCTGCTTTCCCTATATCCCATCCTCTGGCAGTTGTTTACAGCCTGACAGTCTTTCAGTATAGGACTGTCATTTATCCGCTGGCTCTCCTGTGCATCCCTGATATGCTTTGCCTGTAACTCCGATACAAGCGACTGCTGCAGCAATAGCTGCTCATGGAGGTTCTTATTTTCCGTTTCCAGCTCCCTTAACCTTTTCCCTGTCTCTTCCCGTTCCTCTAAAAGCCGTTCCGCATCCTCCCTTGCCTGCCGGAACTGTTCTTCCAGTTCCAGATAGTAAGCGTCATCCGCTGCACCAGCCTCCGCTTCAGCTTCCTCTCCTTTTTGCGGCGCTGGAAAGATATCCGGCTTTTCCTCCATAGATTTCCTTAAATCCTCTATGAAACCGTCCTGCCTTAAAAGGCTTTCTTTCAGTTCTTTTACTGCTTCCGTAATAAATTCCATCTTTTCCCCGATCTTCTCCGGTATTGTCTCCCTGCCCCGCATAAGGGGCAGTATTTTTTCCCTAAGGTCAATCGGGATCATATCCTCCCGGTAAATTTCCTTTAATTCCTGGAGCGGTATGCCTGATTTCAGAGCTTCCAGTATGATACGCCCGCTCTCCCCCTTATGGATCGTGGAGAGGAAGGATGCCGCCTCCATGCCATAATCTTCCTTCATGGCAGTGAACATATTTTCCATGGTCTCTGCCGGGAGTGTGGTATCTTCAAAAAGCAGTAAATAATCTGCGCTGATGCCGTAGCTGATTGCGTTTATCACAACCTTAAGCTCTTCCTCGCAGTAATCTTTGGATTTGAAATAGGCAGTCTGCTCCTGCCTTGTCATAGTTCTTAAATTTTTCCCCATCTGTTTTCCTTTCCCGTAATCTTATCTTGCCTGTTCCTGATTCCTATTATGGGCTGGCTGTTTTTCCATGTGATATGTGTCTGGCTGGGCTGGCATATGATCTGTTCCCATAGGCCCTGATTTTCCTGCACCACCCCCTTTCCATTGATTTTCAGCAGTACCTTTCCCTGCCATATCTGCTTCTTTTACATTCTGCTTTGGTATATCCTGTATTTCCGGCTCTGGCATTTCCCTCTCAAGTACCTGCATCCTACACTTTTCATAGAGGATGCTGTTTATCAGATTTTCCTCTTTCCTGATCTCCTTTTTGGTTTTTGCGACTGACGCAAGCTGATTCTGTACTGTCTCCTTCATCTCCATAAGCTGCCCGACTGTGTAGCCCTTTTTAATCAGGGCTTCCGCTGCTTCTTTCCATTTCTCATAATAAGGCGCATAAAAAATGCTCCCCTGTTTGTAATAGGAAGCACGTGTCTCATTCTCTTCGATTATTTTGAGCAGCGCAAGGGCTGGTTTATGCGGGTACCGCCATTTGTATATCTGATGCCTGTCTTCATCCAGATTTTTCATTCGCGTGTTAAGAATATCTGCCCGCCCTTTTAACTCTTCTGCGGAACGGATGTTATGCCTGCAAAGATACAAGTATTGCGACTGTAATTTCTCAAACTTTGCCGCTTCCTCCCTGTACCGCCACATCTGGCTGTAGGGCCTGCGCTTAAGCTGCCCGGTACGGTACATCTTTGCAAAGAAAACTTTCTGGTATAATGTCGGCGGCATATATTTTTTGTAATTTTTCCTGCATCCAACAATCCTTGGAGTACGGTTTCCCGTCCGGCTGTTTTCACGCCGTATGCCCCTTTCAATCTGATCCTCTATGGATTCTTTTGTATAATGGGCTGAAATATCTGTAAGGCGGATAAAGCTTTTTTCTCCCATAGGTTTCAGTAAAATATTCCCATCTTTCTGCTTTATCTCATATCTTTTCAGCTCCATTAATTTCAGGAAATTTTCATAGCCGGTGGCAAAAGAAATAGAATCCTCCACATCTAACCAGATCTGGTGATTCCATTTGAAAATGCCCTGTCTTGTTTTATCCCATTTCTTTAGCGGTTTTTCTTCTGTGCCAACTTCAATGTCCTGTATGGAAAGACCGTACTCCTTGCAGAGTTCATTGACAATGGGCTGTATCTCCTTTGCCCAATCGCCTTTTTCGTAGCGGTACTTCTTTCCAGTACGCCATGACACGCTGTTGAAAAGAATGTGCGAATGTACATGCTGTGTATTGTCATGGGTGGCGTACAGGCACTGGAAACCATCCCCAAAATATTTCTCCACAAACTTCTGCGTGATCTCCATAGCAGTTTCCGGTCTTACCTCCTGCTTTTTAAAAGATATAATAAAGTGGTAGCCCTGCCGCTTGTCCAGTTTCCCATACTTCCGCTTTGTTGCAAGCATCTCCTGCAGGGCAGTATCTGCGTTGCAGTTATGGCTTCCCACCAGTAAGCCGTCCTGCGTCTTTTCTTTGTCTGTGATGTAGGAAATAGCATTTGCTAAGTGCATAGCCATGTATTTTTTTCCTGTCTGGTGGATGCAGGATAGTTTTGTGATTGCGATAAAAACCTCCTCAATATATAGCTTTTACAGCTTCGCCCTAATTTTCTTCTCTTTCTAAGACGGTATCGTTTTCTTCATTTAATATAAGTATATCAATATACGTTTTCAATTCTTCAAAAAGCTTAGGGTATTCTTCCTTGCTTAATGCCGCATATTTATTATCTAAAAATAAACAATTTGCATTTTTAAATTCAACTCCATTCAAAATAACTGCATCCTCTCTAAATTCTAACCCATCCATGCCTACACATCCCAATATCAACTGCATTTCACTTGGTTTCTTATCCCTTATAAATTCTAAAATTTTTTTAATATTCTGCTCGTCTTGCTCATTTTGTAAAGGTGAATCAATGACAATAGGACATGCTATCGTACTTGAATATGCAGCCATTGTACTTAAAATTGCATAATAATATGCCAATAACGCTCTTGATAAATCGCTGCCACTTTCTTTAATTTGGCAACTTATTGACTTGTACTCTTTTTCCATTAGCTTCTGTACATCAAGAGAATGCAAATTTTTTCTCATATTTTCAATATAGTAATTTACTATACCATCTTTATGCTCTGGATTATTATAGATGTCCATTTCCTTATCTATATCATCTAATTGTTCCTTTAATCCATTAATCTTAGTACCAATTTGAGCCATTTCTCTTTTCAAATTCACATTAAAACTCTTTTTGCCAACGGAATCTACATAATCTCTAAATTTTATATTTTCCTTTTTTCTATTAAGTATAGATTCAATATCATTTTTTTCATCTGAATAATCTTTAAAACTCTCCTTTTCTGCTTCTATTTTCTTATTTATATTAAATAACT
The DNA here is from genome assembly GCA_029054245.1 of Lachnospiraceae bacterium. Lineage (GTDB taxonomy): Bacteria > Bacillota > Clostridia > Lachnospirales > Lachnospiraceae > Suilimivivens. The sequence goes on from JAIDFQ010000027.1 coordinate 39,001, forward strand.
TCTCTTGAAGCTCTAAAATAACTTGATAACAGCGGTCTTCATCTTGAGCAATTGAAAATCTTCCTTCTATTGAATTTTTGTGAACACATCCACAAGTTGGGCAAATAATTTCACTTGGTTGCAATTGAGCATATTCCAAGTCTTTTCGTAACTCTTTCTGTGTTTTTGTTGCAATATTTATTTGATGTTCTATTAAAACCTTTTCATCAAATAACTTATTGAGCTTACTTTTATATCTTTCCTCTTTTTCTGATAACCTTGAAAGAGACGTAACTAATTCATTAATTTCAGCTTTAAAATCAGAAATATTAACATCAACATCAAGATTTGTTACTTTCGTTTCACTGATTGTCCGATTGTAAACTTTAGAGATCACTTTCAGTTCATTATCCAATTCACTTTTCTGATCTTGTAAAATAGCTTTTTTAGCTTTCTCTTCATAATATTTATTGGGCCTGATCCCTGTATGATATTCGACTAAATCATTCCTCCATTTTTTAAATGCACTCAAATGTTCAAAGGAACTCCAATTTGCTTTCCACCCTGCATCTTGATCAATATAATATGGCAAAAAGTAAAAGGACGGAAAAGGTGTCTGACTTTCCAAGCTGGATGAATGAACCAATTTCAATTTAAAATTCAAAAAATCTACATAAAACTCTGCTAATTCTTTTCCCGTTCCATTAAAAGAACGTACTAATTTCATTTCTCCATCGAACAAAGCCACAATTCTATCTTTCCTCATAATGCAATAGTTTGTACCCTCATTCATAAATTTAAGAATAGTTATAGGTTGTATCTTCTTCCATTCTTTATGAAAATTAAATGGTTCAGCCCCCAATGCGTAATACAAGCTTTTAATTACACAAGACTTTCCTGTGTCATTCTGCTTACTGGTAACTATTGTTATATCCGCATCAAGGTTTATTTTCCTTGCGCTTTTTTCCACTAGAGATATAATTATCAACTCTTTGAATAGTAGTTTTCTCATAATTTCTGTTCCTCAGATTTCTTATTAGTTTTTGAAAATTTTTAATTTCTCTTTCTTTGCTATTCATCATCCGGACTCCATGATTTTAATTCTAATAAAATTGCTGCCTTAACATATGCTTCATCTATGCCAATAATCTGATATGGATATCCTTTATTCAAAGAGTATTTTTTAAGTATCGAATACATCATTTTTATATAGGTAGCATCATCTTCATCATTAATTAATTGGCAGATATCATTTTGCAATTCTTGTACAATTTCATTACTTGCATCCAATCTTTGTAGCTCGTAGTCTACCCATTTCTTTTTTATCCTAGATATTTCTTTAAAACCAATACCGTTTGATGACAGTTCCTGCTCAACATCTTTCCACTCTGTATACTGCTTGCTACTTTTTATCAACAAATTAATTAATTCTTCAAAGTCATTCCTTGTAACCGCTTTATATTTTAACACCTCATCAAAACTGTCAACACTCCACTCATAATCATTTTTCCTTTTAAATTCTGAAAACAAAATACCATAAGCAGCGTTTGCATTTACATCATATTTCCCATTCTCATATTTTGAGAAAAATTCCACTAATTTCCCCTTAGTATAGGTATCATGACCGCTCGCTCCCAGTTCTGTCACTCTAAGATATGTAAGATTAGCTTTATCTTTTAAATTTATGTTCAACTCATCTTCTATTTTCTTAAAAATACCAACCTTCTCTTTTTCATCTAACTCCTCTAATGAGATAGAAATTTTTTCTGTACTTTTTGTTTTATCTGCCAGTTTTATGTCAAAAGTTGCATTGCTAACTAAATTAAGACTTATATCAAAATTCCCGAAAATCGTATAATTGTACAATAATTTCCCCAAAATAGACATTTTATCAGTTTCATGTTTAATTAAGGCAGCCTTTGTCCAAACCCCTGATTTTTTACTTTTTATTTGATAAAATCCTATCTTATCAGGAGAAATGTCAGAATCCAAAATTAAAATATCGTCATGAAAGTCTAAAACAATAACATAATTATCTTCTTCTAATTGAAGCTCTAACGCCTTACACAATGCCCAATCCTTTTGATAATCAAATCGATTGGCTGATCTTGATCCACTTGTTTCTCTTGGTTTATTATCTATCAGTTTTTCTTGAATTGTCATGATATCCTCTTTATCTCTTTACCATGTAATTTGGGGATTAAATGAGTTTCACTATAAAATCAGTAATATTTTACCATATTATGTACTTTTCTGCCACACTACATATTTGTATCGCTATATAGAACTCTTGTGCATGTCCTTGAAGACACTATATTATTCTATATCTTTAAAAACAAACCAATACACACGCTCATTAAATCTTTTATTCGTGAAATCTCTTCCTCCAAAATTTCTCTTTCATTTTCATTATATATATGGGAATTATTATTTTTCACAATCTGGTTCACATTAACACCAATCTTATTTATCTCATTCCGCAGACGCATTACTTCTACTTCCAGCTCCCTGCTTTTTGGATGCTCCGATTGATTCAGAAGTAGATACCGGATGTATTCCGATTCATTCATATTTTCAGCTTTGGAGCGTTTTGCTAACAGTTTTGCTGTCTCCTCGGTCAGTTTGAAGTGCTTCCTGATTACATTTTCGCCTTTCGGTCTTGCCATGTGCCACTCCTTCCTTTTGTGGAGAGGGCGTTCTATGGAACGCCGCAAGATACGCATTTCGTGGGCACGAAATGCAGATCTTGTCGGGGAGTACCCCGAACCCCCATGAAATCCACTAATTTTATGCTAATAGCGCCAAATCCATCTAATATGACGCCAGTTTCCTATTCCGCAGCGCCAATCCGGTTATTTTTTACGCCAATTATTTTTCCCTGACGCCAATCTGAAACAAATTAACGCCAATGAAATTTCCTCATTTTTCGGTGACGCCAGTCAGATGTCAAATTTTCCTTCCTTTACGCCAAACTGTCTGATTTTTACGCCAATCAAAATAGGATTTTCCTTTTTTGACTGCACCCTGACACTTTTCCCCTCTCCCAAATACTCCGCTCCCAGCAAGTGTACCGGGGAGTGCGTGCGGTATCAAGTATTTTAGTCCTAGCCGAAAATCCTTGACACCGCCCACCCTCCCCGGTCTTGGGCAGCCAAGCGGAAGTATTTGGGGGGGTCGGCTTCCCACCGCACTTCCCACCAGCCTACCTTGCCATGGCTTTGGGGTAACAGGTTTTCCGGTCAGCCACCATCATCACTTCCTTTTCTGGGAAACGGTACAGGCTGGATAGTTTCTTCCTTTCATCCGGTGAGATAAATTCCGGCAGCACCCATTCCTTTGCCTGTCCTTTCAATATATGCGTCAGGTTATGCCTGTCTACCGCTTCCAGAAAACAGGACAGCTTTCTTGTTATTGAGCCAAAAACTTCCGCCTCTTTTTCTGTCCTTGCACTGGACGTTTCCTGCATCGCTTCCATCTTCATGGCTACAAGCAGTTCCCGGGAGCAGTACACAGGCTTTTCATTGATAAGGATGTCCAACATTTTTATCCAGTCCTTTTTCATGAAGAACAGGACGCTTTTATCTCCGGGCTGTACTTCATGGGCGTAACCGATATCCCCGCTTTTCCGTAAAGAAAATCTGGGGAGGCTGAACTGCTTCGCCTTTGCCGCCAGCTCCGGGGATATCCTTATGTAATCCCCCTTTTCCATCTGCTCCTTAAGCCGGGCAATGCGTTCCTCATCCGGCAATCCATGCTGATACCTGGCCTGCCGGATTGCCAGCAGCAGCTTCAAATCCTCCATCACTCCCCGGAGGACTCCCGGCGGCTTTACCGGAAGGGTGCGCTCCCTCTTCCTGTGGATTTCCTGCACTGCCGCTGAAAGGGAACGCTCATTTGCTGCTTCGTAGGAAGCGGAATAGACTTCCCTCCGCAGCGACAGAAGGGTGTCCGCCACACAGGCATAGTGGATGGTATTCACTTTCTCCCCAAAAGGCCCTTTGATGTATTTTTCTGTTTTCAGCGGGCCTTTGTCTGTTTTCCCGTCCTTATACTTAACGGTGATGGATTTTCCCTTTAGCTGTTTCTCCTTAACCTCCATCGACAGCCTGCGGTTATCAAGCACTTCAATGTCTGCCCTGCCGGATGCTTTCACATGGGCTGCAAAAGATACGGGCATATCGGAGAAAAAGCAGATTGACCTTGCCAGCAGGTTCTCCATGGTGTCCTTTAAATATATTTCCCTTTCCTTCAGGCAGAATGCACGTTCCAGATCCCAATGGATCAGGTAATGCCCCTCTGTCTTCAGTTGCTCAAAATCTGATGGCAGCTTTCCGTCTCCATCCCTGAATGAATGCAGGAACTCCTGTAAGTCCACGTCATTCATCCGATATTCGTTCAAAATTGCCTCCTTTCTGCATATTTAGGTTTTCTATACGGGCATCCACCTTTATGTTCCATACAGGTCATGGTTCACTTCTGTCCGGTAGTAGCTGTCCATTGTTGCCGGGGCATTGTACAGCGCAGTCAGCAGGTATGCCTTGATGTTCCCTACCTTCGTGGTGTTGTTATCAATACAGCCAAAGACATACTCCACATGGCTGGAATTGATCTTCAAGAACCGGCTCCTGACAACCTCCCTTGGGAAATCATCCCCGGCAATGCGGATATAGGGGCGTTTTGACAGGACTACTTCCAGCATCAGTTCAACCGTTTCATCCATCCGCTGTTTCCCATGCCGCCCTGCAAGGATGCTGTACTCAATATTCTCACAGATGATTTCCCGGTAAGCCTCTGCCAGTTCCATCCTATCCATCCCATCATGGCAGCCCGCCGCCTCCGGTACTGCCGGATGGATTGATTGATGGGTATTTAATCCGTCAGTATTTGATTGTTCAGTATTTAATTGTGCGGGTTCCTCCTGTTTAGGGCTTGCCTGTCTTGGATTTTTCCGTTCAGGTTTTTCCGGTTCAGGCAGTCTCACCTCTGCTTCCTCGCTTACCGGTTTCTCATGGATCGTATATGTAATATCCCCCAAACGCCCGTTTTCATAGCGGGTGCGCTGTCTGGTAAGGTACCCATGGTTCTCCAATTCCTTTAATGCGCTGGTGATGGAATCCACACCGTCTCTGCAGATACAGGCAAGCCCCTTTGTGGTGTAATCCCAATCCTCCGGCAGGGAAAGCATCAGGGATAACAGCCCCTTTGCTTTCAGCGACAGTTCCACATCCCGTAAATGATAGTTGCTCATGACGGTAAAATCCCTTGTCTTCTCTACCCTGAATACAGCCATATCTATATTCTCCTTTCCAAATCTCCAAACTACCGGATGCAGTCTCTGTCTCTGCTGTGTTCACGATGCAGGTGTCCGTCCGGCGTGACCTTCCTATGCTCCTGTATCTTTATCTCCCCCTCTTCCTGGCGTTCCTGAAATTTCCGGTATCCGGCATCCGTTAAAAACAGGCGCATCCGGTCTCCTTTATCACCTACAAAAGAATCACCTGAAAGGACTTCAAAAATGACCATGTGCCGCACCTCCGGATCAAAACGCTCCAGCGCCATGATGTCATGCCCTTTTAATTGTTCATCACCGGGTCTCTGGCATACCTTGAAGCCATTAACAGCTCATGCAGGATGGCGTAACGCTCACTCCCTTGTGTCTGGTACAGCATCCGTTTTTCCATTTCATTCAGTTCCATATCCTTTTCCTTTCCCTAAAAATCTGCATGAAAAAAGGACACCCGCCTGACACAGGATGGAATGTCCTTTTGGTTACTTTAATTTAATTTTATATACAAGAGGAAACCACAGCAGCTTTCTATCCGCCCATGAAGCTGTCCATAAAGTCAAGGGCAGCCTCATTCAGCTCTTCTGTTTCCGGCGTTTTAATCTGCTCCCCCGCCTGCCCCGTTTTCCCTGTCTTCACCGTCTCTGCCTGCATCCCCGGCATTGCCATCGGCATATACGGGTACATCATAGGATAAGGCGTCTGTGGAAAACATTTCTTTATCTCCGCCGCTTCCTGCCGGATGCCCTCCTGTATTTTTGCAAGAAGCTCCTCATGGGTAAGATGGGCTTCCTCTTCCCTGTCAAAATATCCAACCATTGCCTTGGCAATGATACTGGTGTAATCCTGCTTCTTCCCGTCCGGCGGCTCCCGGTAGTTGCCCTGTAAAATCTGCCATGCCCGCCGCTCTTCCGGCACATCCATATCAAACCGGCAGGACACACGCTTAATGTTTTTTATTGCCTGTCTCTTCCCCATAAACACGCCCCCTTATCCACGCCTGATATTCCGCAGCCGCCTCTGGTTAGAAAGATACTCATAGCCTTTTGCATTTGCATGGATATCTTCAATGAAATGCACTTTATCCTGGTTCAGCTTTGCGAAATGCCTCATCAGCATAGCGCCGCCTCCAAGGAAATGGAGCTTTGCCAGTTCTTCATTATAGCCATACTCACGCAGTTTCCGCATGATCCTGTCGGTATAGTCTGACGCACACTCACCGATAGCTTTCAGGTATTTCTCCCCGATATCCGCTGTACCGTCTTTCAATACTTTTTTCACAATACAGTCATCCACAACGCTATGTACCTTGTTCGTCAGTTCGCTCCGCATCTCAACCACACAGCATTCCACGCCGAACCGCTCCGTATAATAACGGCTGGAATCCGGCTTCCCGTCAATGATAAAGATAACATTCATTGTACCGTTTCCGATATCCGCCACAATGTTAAATCCCTGATAGCCGGGCAAGTCCGCCGCAACAGCCGCAAAACCCTGTGCATAGACTTCCACATCTTCAATCTTCACATGGTATCGGGTATCATTGCACCGGAAGGTGACTTCCTTATTCCGTAATAAGTATTTCCGGAAATCTTCTCCCTGCTCCCCAAGCCACTTGATGGGAAGCCCCACTGCAAGGATGACGGATGCATTGCATAAGCCCCTCCCCTTCAGTTCCTTTGCCAATGCCGCCAGCGTCAGGATATAATAATCCTCATCCCATACTTTATCCATCTGATACTCTTTGTGGGTAGAGCCGATCTCATAAAATTTCCCCTCATACTCTACGGTCATCCCTGCCAGTTCTGATACCCTCTCCCTTTCAATTACGCCGGATTCAAAAATGTGGTGGGCGGTCTTGATGTTGCCATACCCATGGTCAATGCCTATCCTGTAAATCTGTTCCATAATCTTCTCCTTTTCCTATCATTTTTAGTCTATATATAAACGAATAACTCAAACACACTTAAATATCTCTCATGATACAATTAGCTAATTGTAATCTTTAAACACCCCTCCTTTTAGGTGGAAACTTGTCCTCTATATAACTAAGAACATTTACAGGAGCGTCCTCCTGCCTTTTAGTAACGTTACTTAACTTCCGGGCATTGAAAACCCGGTGAAATGAAATTGGACTAAGCAGAATCCCCTGTTTTACAGGTTTTTCTTCTTAGTCCAATTATAACAGCATCATACAAAAACGGATCATTCCCTCTCACAATCCCCCATTCCATCATAAGCGCCGCGCTTCCCGTCACAAAAGGCGTTGCAAAAGAGGTTCCAGACACCTGCACAAAGGTACTATTTGGACCAATGGTACTTATATTGGTTCCCGGCGCAACAAGATCAGGTTTGACATCCCCCTGTGAAATCCTTTCTCCCGGGATGCTCATAAGCGGATACCCTCTTCCCGAAAAATCTGCATAAGCTTCAAAACCAGCATCATACGCTCCCACCGTTATGACTTTGGAAGATGTAGACGGAATCGTCAAGGTCTTGACTGGCGTAGGGGCAAAAAAACGGGTGCCCGTATTCAGTACCACACTGCTTGGCAGATATAAGTCGTAATTTCCCGTCACTGTTTTGACCGGATAGATATGAATCGTCCAAATCCCCTGATTCACATATCTGTTTACAGGAAGAAAATCAAAATAAATTTCCTGATTCACTGAATAAGGCGACGGCTCTCCTACATAAATAAGAATCTGCGTATCCTCCATCGTCACGCTTCTTCCTCCCCGCATCTGCATATCGACTGCCATTTCCACTCCTCCCGGTGAAATCAGTTCTATTCCCAGAATGTCTACATATTCTTTCCAAAGCTGGACACTGACAGAAGTCTGATAGTTTCCAACGCTCAATTCCACCCGCCTGCCTTCCGAAGGACGGCTGTTCATCCCGAAGCTGCCGGATACATGCCCTCCTGCTGCCCCTTCATTGCCACTTCCCACACAAACGACACTTCTTCCAATCTCCGCCGCATTGTCAAGGAAGCGTTCCACCAAGGAGGTTCCGTCATGGGAGCCATACGTATTGCCAAAGCTTAAGTTAACTGCAAGAGGTCTTCCCAGTTCCACCGCCTTTTTGACCACATATGTCATGGCACGCATCAATTCCGTCGTCTTTGGAAATGAATCCGGTCTGGGCGTTCCCATCTTTACCACCAGAAGCTCACTCTCCGGCGCCACCCCTTGATATTGCCCTTCCGCAAGCCTTCCACCTGCCGCCGCTATGGCAGCTACTGCCGTTCCGTGCCCCGAACTGTCTATACTGGGTACAATACTTTGTGGAAAGCGGCTCCTTAAGGCTGCATCGATACGGTACTTTGAAAATTCCACCCCCACATCAAATCCTTCCGGCGGAGCCGCCTTTCCGGCAAATTCCTCATTTTCTTCCGGCAGCCTACGGTTGACCTGATCCGCATTTAAAGTCTGGTCCCACAAAAACTGGATTCTTGTGTTTCCCTGTGCATCACGAAACTCTGGATTTTCAAAGTCGATTCCAGAATCTATCACAGCGATCAAAACACCCCTTCCGGTCAGATAAGGATCTCTTGCAGTAACCGGAAAAATACAGGATTCCTGCTTTCCCCGCAGCGTAGAAAAATAAAGCCGCTTGGGCTTTTCCACATACTCCACTTCATCAAGCTGGGAAAATGTGTCAATTAGTCCCTCCGGTATGGTCACAATCGCATATCCTGCAATCAATTCTTCCACCCGAATCACATTGCTCTGAAGCCTTCCAATATCTCCGTTGTACTTTACAATCAGCTCCCATGTGCCTGTTTCCTCAAAAAATCCGACACCCAGCTGATTGGATTTTTGCCGCTGTGCCTCCTCTATTTCAAGTGCAAGGTTAAGTAATGTTTCCAACTTCTGATTTGCCATGATCATTCTCCCGTTCGCCATCATAATCTCTGCTATATCTATCTTACGCATCCCATCGGCTTATGTTATTAAAAAAGACGGGCAAAAAGCAATCGCTCCTTACTCGTCTTGTTTTGCATCTTGTTTGGTAACAACTCTCACCGCAACGTTTTGGGCTTTATTCATTTGTCAACAACGAAAACTGCGCTTCCAGTAATTCATAAAAACGAGCCAGATGTACGCCGTCAACTAACGCATGGTGGCATAACACCGACACTGGCAAAAGGATCCTGCCGCCCTGCTCAAAATATCTTCCCCATGTAATCCGTGGATTACTATCCGCCGGAACAGGAACGGGCTGCACAATCGCTGTGTAGGAAATCCAGGGAAGCGTAGATATAAAAAATTTATCATACACTTCGTCTTCCTCTTCATCAATCGTATGCATCTGCTTTGCCTCCTCCTGCCTTAGGGCTGCATCCACGGTATATTCTGAAAAGGGCATGTCATCCTCCAGCGTACAGTAACAATAAGTTCCGTCCTCTAATGCCACTGTATGGGAAGTTTTACATCTGTCAAATTCAATGATCCTACCGTCAAGAATCCTCTGCCTGAACTGTGCAACGCCGTTTGCCGCCTTAGATACACAAAAACAGACCGTAAAGAAAAAGGGCAGTCCCTCTTTTTTTATCTTCTCTAATAAATCTGTAATATCAACATTTACGGTTATACCGCAATATGGATAGGACAAACTGTTAAAATAGGCAAAATGTGTTTTTCTCTTATACGTATCCATATCCAGATACCGATAGCCCATATTCCCACCCCTTCCTTCTTATCAGCCTAAGTCAATTTTCAGGGAAACCATTTTTTTAAGTCCATCATATTGTTTTTTATCGACAATGATTTGATTGCCCTCTTTCGAAATCAGACCCTCTTCCATGAATTTTTTTACCCCCCTGCTGATGCTCTTAATACACAGCCCCGTTTCGTCCGCCAGATTCTGCCGATTCCCTTTTAGGAACAAAATACCGTTTTTGCTGTATCTCTCATAACGCTCGACCAATAACAGCGCCAGCCTGTCAGCTCCCTGCAGGAAAAGAAAAAGCCTGCTGTTTCGTCCCTCTTTCAACAGATATTCCCCTACCTGCTTTGCCTCATGCTTCATCGCCCTGATATCTGCGTACATCCATTTTTCAAATTTTACCCTGGAAATCTTCACCACCGTACAGTCCGTCAGCGTCCGAAGGGTGGTCTTATAAGTATCCAGGTCCATGATAAATTCCATTCCGCCAAAAGCATAAACCTTGTCAAACTGCATATAGTCATAGGGCAGCCCATAAATACGGTAATCCACCGCTTCCACGATTCCTTTCACCACAAAGTACACCGCTTCCGCCGGCTCTCCCTCCCTCACAAAGATGGTCCCTTTTTCTAATTCTTCCGTCTGAAATGCATCCATCAGCCACAGCGGCGCGCTTTTAAAATATTCTTCAAACTGCTCCTGTCTTTCCCTGTCCACGTCCTTCAGAAATGGCAATTCATCATACAAAATTCCACTTTTCACGAATTGTCCTCCTTTCCTGTGCTGCCTTCTCTCTTCCCGGTTCCTGTCCTTGTGTCTATATCAGCTTATTTAAAATGGAACAGCCAATGGTTCCTTCCGGCATCTTAACGCCGAAATTTTCTGCCACCGATGCACCTATTACCGCAAATGTATCTTCATTCTCCAGTTCTCTGCCGCCCTCCATCCGTTTTGCATATGCCAGAAAAGGCACGTACTCTCTTGTGTGATCCGTACCCGTATAAGTAGGGTCGTTTCCATGATCTGCCGTCAGGATCAGGAGATCATCCTCCCGCAGTTCTTCCAGCATAATTCCCAAATTATGGTCAAACTTCTCTATCTCCTGTGCATACCCTTCTACATTCCTGCGGTGCCCCCAAAGAGCGTCAAAGTCTACGAGATTGACGAAGCAAAGCCCATGAAAATCCTTTTTGCACAGTTCAATGGTCTGTTCCATTCCATGAACAGAGCTGTCTGAATGGTATGTCTGCGTGATTCCTTCCCCACAAAAAATGTCATTGATTTTTCCCACGCCAATCACATCCAGCCCTGCATCTTTAAGAGCATTAAGTACTGTCTGCCCTGTAGGCTTTAGTGCATAGTCATGTCGGTTGCTGGTTCGCTTGAATTCACCTTTCTTTTTCCCAACGTAAGGTCGTGCAATGACACGTCCTACCCGCCATTCATCCTTCATAGTAATTTTTCTTGCAATCTCACAGCATCGATACAAATTCTTAAGGTCAAAGGTCTCCTCATTTCCACAGATTTGGAGCACCGAATCCGCTGATGTATATACGATCATTGCCCCCGTTCCTATTTCTTCCTCCCCAAGCTCTTCAATAATCTCCGTGCCGCTGGCACTTTTGTTACCGATCACCTTTTTCCCACATTGCTTCTCCAGTTCTGCAATCAGTTCCGGAGGAAATCCGGTATCCGTAAAGGTCTTAAAGGGCTTTTGTGTCTTAATTCCCATCATTTCCCAATGCCCCGTCATTGTATCCTTGCCGTTGCTCGCCTCGCCAAGACGCATGTACCGCCCCATAGGGTTCTTTACTCCCTCCATATCCCCTGCAGCATGAAGATTGAGCATGCCCAATCTTGCAAGATTCGGGATCTGTAAAGATCCCATCTTTTCAAGAATATGCCCAAAGGTATCCACCCCGTCATCTCCAAACTTTGATGAATCTGGCATAGCCCCTATGCCAAGAGAATCAAGGACCACCACAAAAATCCTCTTATATTCATTCATTTCACTTTCACCTCATTCTTACCTTTTTCGATTCTACTCCCTCTCTCCAACGCTTAATATCCGGTTGCCTCTTCCTTCTTTACAATCTTGATAATGCGGCTGGTCCCAAGACGGTCCGCTCCCAAGGAAAGAAATTGTTCCGCATCCTCCATGGATGCAATGCCGCCGGCTGCCTTTATCTTTACACCTTCTCCTACATTTTCTGCAAACAATTTAATATCCTCAAAAGTTGCTCCGCCGCCTGCAAATCCGGTAGATGTTTTAATATAGTCAGCTCCGGCTTTTGTGACAATCTCACACATTATTCTTTTTTCTTCGTCAGTAAGAAGACAAGTCTCTATAATGACTTTCAAAATCTTATCTTTACATGCCGCCTTCAAAATGCGGATTTCTTCTTCCACCAGATCATATTTTTTATCCTTCAGCCAGCCCACGTTGATAACCATATCGATCTCAGCAGCTCCGTTTGCAATGGCATCCTTTGTCTCGAACTCTTTCGTCTTTGTCGTCATATATCCGTTAGGAAATCCTATCACAGTACAGACTGCCATTTTCCCCTGTACATATTCGCTTGCCTGCTTCACATATGCCGGCGGGATACATACTGATGCGGTCTGATATTTTATGGCATCATCACATATCTGCCTGATTTCCTCCCATGTTGCTGTCTGCTGCAGCAGGGTATGGTCTACATGCTGCAAAATCTCATTCACATTCATTTGCTTTTCTCCTATTCTTTTACCTGATCATTGTGAATCAATGTACGTATGGCTTCTACAGCTACCTGAATTGCCCGATCAGTGTCATGCACCACTGGGTTTTCCATTCCCAACTTTTCTCTTTCCTGATTGGCAACCACAAGAAAACACGCCCCCGCTCTGACACGGAGATAATTTGCCACCACGAACAACGCTGCCGATTCCATCTCTGAAGCAAGACATCCCAGTCTCTTCCACGCTTCCCATTTATTCATCAGCTCATAACTTACAGGTTTCGTTTCCGGCTCATGCTGCCCATAAAATGCGTCCTTACACTGTACCACCCCTGTATGGAAGGGATATCCTTTCTTTTGGGCGGCATCTGCCAGCACATTTGTCACGAATAAATCCGGTACTGCCGGAAACTCTATAGGCGCATACTCTCTGCTGGTTCCTTCCATTCGGATGGCTCCCGTAGCAACTACCACATCCCCGCTTTTTACCTGGGTCTGCATCCCACCACAGGTTCCGATGCGGATAAAGGTGTCTGCTCCACACCGATACAGTTCTTCCAGTGCAATCGACGCAGAAGGACCTCCGATTCCTGTGGAGGTCACACTGACCCTGACTCCATCCAATGTTCCCGTATAAGTGATATATTCCCTATTGTCGGCAATCAAAACCGGATTTTCAAAATACTGTGCAATCTTCACGCAGCGCTTCGGATCTCCCGGCATAATCACATATCGCCCAACCTCGCCCTGTGCTACCTGTATATGATATTGTCTGCTCGCATCTTCAGAATAATTCTTCATACAAAACCTTCCTTTCTGCTTCAGGGCAGCCCTGCCTTTGCCTGACCGCCCTTCTAATAACTCTGTTTATCTAACGCTGCCCTTTATCATAAGGAATTCCTTCTGCCTTCGGCGCTCTGGATTTCTTTGAAACAAAGATAAGCACAATCAAGGAAATGATATACGGAAGCATATTATACAGCGTGCTCGGCAGCTTCAGCGCCACTAACGCATCAAATCCCGTATAGACATTGGAAAGTGCTCTGAATAAACCGAACAGGAGCGCTGCAAGTCCGATATTGACCGGTTTCCACTGTCCGAAGATCATAACTGCCAGCGCCAAAAATCCAAATCCTGCCACGCCGTTTTCAAACTTCCATTCACTCACACCTGCGGTGATATATACAAGCCCGCCGAAGCCTCCCAGTCCTCCTGAAATAAGAACCCCTGCATAGCGCATCTTATATACATTGATTCCTACAGAATCTGCCGCCTGCGGATGTTCGCCACACGCTCGGAGCCGTAAGCCAAATTTTGTCTTATACAATACAATGTATGCAGCAATTAGGACAAGCAGTGCAATCAACATACACGCATTAAATTCAAATTTACCGATATAAGTGATAAACGCCTTTTTGGGCTGCCCATATGACACTGCAGATGAAACATTATCCACACTTTCCGCCGTATTGATTGCCCTTACCAGCACAACTGCTATCGCCGGTCCCAAAAGATTAAGCGCAGTCCCTACCAGCGTCTGATCCGCCTTGAAGGATATTGCCGCCACACCCAAAAGCAGTGAAAAGAGCATTCCTGCAAGAACACTCGCCAGTATAACGAGTAAAATAATAACGGGTGCCGCCAGCCCGGCAGGAAGGTATTTCATCATAAGTGCGCCTCCCAAGGCTCCCATAACCATGATTCCTTCCAGTCCGATGTTGATGACGCCGCTGTGCTCCGAAAAGCATCCGCCAAGTGCAACAAGCACCAGAACAGAAGCAAATATTAATGTATATTGAATCAGCAACAACATTATGCTTCGCCTCCTTTCTGTTCCTTTGCAGCCCGTTTTTCATCTCTCTTATCCAAAAATCTGTTCAGCCATATTTTGAAGAAAAGAACAAAACCGCATAGATAAATGATGAATGCAGAAATCAAATCTGAAATCTGTGTACAATACATGGTTTTATCCACATAGGTTCCGCCGCTTGTAATGTGCTGAATAAAGTAGGATGAAAAAATCGTTCCCACAGGATTCAACCCTCCCAAAAACGCCGCTGCAATACCATTAAATCCCATGGCAGGAACGCTCGTCTGTTGAACCATCCACTGTTCGATTCCAGTTAGATAAAAAATACCTGCCCCAAAACCTGCAAGCCCACCGGCAATCATCATCGTCAGTATAATGTTTCGTTTTTCACGCATGCCGCAGTATTTTGCTGCATGCTTGTTGAAGCCTGTGGCTTTCAGCTCATAGCCAAATTTCGTTTTTTCCAGAACCCCCCACACAATGACTGCCATGAGAATCGCAAGAGGAACGCCAATCGTAACGAATTCATTGCCGGAAAAAAGCTGATCCAGTCCCAGCGTGGGAATAAGTGCACTCTTATTGGTGCCAGACAGCGCCCTCGTATAAGGCGTAGACTGCTCTTTTACCTGCGTAAGCAGCATATTTACACAGTAAAGCCCAATCCAGTTCAGCATGATGCAGGAAATGACTTCATTTACATTGAAATAAGCCTTGAGCGCACCGGAAATGCCGCCCACAATTGCTGCCGCCAAGATTGCTGCTATTAAGCATACATACCACGGCATGCCCAGCTTCAGTCCAAAATACAGACACGCACCTGCTCCCACCACATACTGCCCCGCCGATCCAATATTAAATAATCCCACCTTATAAGCAAACAGCACTGATAGCGAACACATCAAAAGCGCGGAGGCTTTTACCAGCGTCGTCCCAAAATACTTCTTAGCGGCGACAGCGCTGGGATAATAAAGGAAATTCTTTACGATTGCTAAAATTGCTTTGCCGGCACCTGCCGGATTGATAATCAGAAGCACGATATAACCTACAAGGAGACCAAGCAGAATACAAAGCACTGAGGCAAGAATCGTTTGAAAGCCACTATTTCTTAAAATGCTCTCTTTTTTTTGGGATTTTTCATTCATGTTTTCCTGCCTCCTTCCTCTTAGAACCTGCCATATAAAGACCCAATTCCTCAACCGTAACCTTCTTTGGATCAAATTCTCCTACGATTTCCCCTTCATACATAACCAAAATTCTGTCCGATACGTTCATGACTTCGTCCAGCTCCAAACTGACAAGCAAAACACCTTTTCCTGCATCCCGCTGGGCAACCAGCTGTTTATGAATATATTCAATTGCCCCCACATCCAATCCCCTCGTCGGCTGGACGGCAATTAGAAGTTCCGGATTCTTATCGATTTCTCTGGCAATAATTGCCTTCTGCTGATTGCCGCCAGACATGGAGCGCGCCTTTGTAACCGCCCCCTGTCCTGACCGGATATCATACTGCCCGATAAGACCGTTTGCATACCCCCGAATCTCTTTCCGCTTTAAAAACCCAAACTTATTGGTAAACTGAGGTTCAAAATATCGTTGAAGAACAATATTATCTTCCAACGTGTAGTCCAATACAAGCCCATGCTTGTGCCTATCCTCTGGGATATGACTCATCCCTGAAACAAGACGCCTGCGAATCTGCATATGTGTAATATCAGTACCATTCATGGTAATCGTCCCACTCTTTAAGGGTTCAAGTCCAGAAAGTCCATACACGAACTCTGTCTGTCCATTACCGTCAATCCCAGCAATACAGACGATTTCACCTCTGTGCACCTTTAAGGATACCCCGTTTACTGCGTTACTTTTGTGTCTCTTTGAAGCAACGCTCATCTTACTTATCTCGAGCACGACCTCTCCTGGATCTGCGGGTTTTTTTTCTACCACAAAGTTTACATCGCGTCCAACCATCATTGCTGAAAGCTTCTCTGGTGTCGTGTCCTTAACGTCCACTGTACCGATATATTTACCTTTCCTAAGGACACTGCATCGGTCTGCCACCTGCATAATCTCTCCAAGCTTATGGGTAATGAATAAGATGCTTTTCCCCTCTGCCGCCAGATTTTTCATGATCGCCATCAGTTCCTGAATCTCTTGAGGCGTCAGCACAGCCGTAGGTTCATCAAAGATAAGGATCTCATTATCGCGGTAGAGCATCTTTAAAATTTCTGTCCTCTGCTGCATACCAACCGTAATATCCTCTATCAACGCATCAGGATCCACATATAGCCCATATTTTTCAGACAATGCAATAACCTTTTTCTTTGCCTCCTCCTTTTGGAGAAAGCCCCCCTTGGTGGTCTCCACTCCCAGAATAATGTTGTCAAGTACGCTGAAGCACTCCACAAGTTTAAAGTGCTGATGAACCATTCCTATCCCCAGAGCATTGGCATCGTTGGGATCGTTGATCGTAACCCTTTTTCCATCCTTATGGATTTCCCCCTCTTCCGGCTGATATAATCCAAAAAGCACACTCATAAGCGTTGACTTTCCTGCCCCGTTTTCTCCTAATAGAGCGTGGATTTCTCCCTTTTTCAGCTGTAGCGTAATATTGTCATTTGCTATGATCCCGGGAAATCTTTTCGTTATATTCAGCATTTCAATTGCATATTCCGCCATTTCAAACATACCTCCTCTCCCTGCTCTTTTCAGGAAATAATTTTCCTTCCTGTAAGTCTAAAGGGGGCAGGATCATCACCCACCCCCTTTGCCGTCCGTACTTATTCTTTATTTTACACTGCCATAGTCTGTAACTGTAACTGATGTTGCCGGCATTGCTGTAATATCATTTGATATCTTGATTTCGCCACTGTTGATTGCCTTTACAAGCGCGCGGTAATCATCCTCTGAGAAGCCATCGCCCCACTGTGTGCTTCCAATGGGAAGCTGCACAAAGTTTTCTTCTGGATTGTCGGATACAAGACCAAGATTATCAATCTTTCCTGTGTATTCACTCCATTTTCCATCCTTAATATCTGTAAGAACTGTGTTGACGGTTGCTGCAAGTCCCTTCATTGCGGAAGTAACTGTCAATCCTTCTGCATACTGGTCAATAACAGGCGCCTGATCGGAATCCACACCAATCACTTTACCTCCTGCCTTTACAGCAGCCTCTGCTGCAGATGTAAAGATACCGCCGCCGCATGCAAATACGACTTCTACTCCCTTGGTCCCATACCATGTATCCATCGCTGCCGTAATATCAGCATCTCCATAGAACTGACCGCCGCATACATATTCAACCTGTACATCTCCTTCGATTCCAAGCTCCTTGGCTGCTGCATCGATTCCCTGCACATAACCATATCCAAAACGTGTAACCGCCGGCACGGACATGCCGCCCAAAAAGCCCAGATGTTTATAACCTAATTTTACTGCGGCATATCCTGCCATATAACCTGAGATTTCTTCCTGATAAGTACAGCAATATACATTGTCTGTGTTGTAATATTCTGTTACATCCCAGTTCGCAGGATTATAATCATATCCCTCGCCTACGCCCTTCTCACACAGATCACCTTCGCCTACATCTAATGCCACGAATTTTACATCAGGATACATATCAGACTGTGCAACGATTGCCGCTGCAAACATGTATCCCGGCATCACGATGACGTTCGCTCCGCCTGCTACCGCCTGGTCAACGCTGGCATTGCGGGCTTCATCGGAATCACTGTCGGGCTTATAATAAGTAAATTGCGCACCGTTTTCCTCTGCCCATTTTTTACATGATTCATATGTAGTCTGATTGAAGCTCTGATCTGTAATATCACCTGAGTCGGTAATCATAGCTATATTCATATCTGTGCCGGATGCTTCCGCATCTGTTTGAGATGTCTCTGCTTCTGTTCCAGATGTCTCTGCTCCTGCCTGGGTCGTTTCTGACCCTGCGTCGTTTCCGCCGCCAGATCCACATGCAGCAAGTGAAATCGTCATCACAGCTGCAAGTGTCATTGCAATAAGTCTTTTCTTCATAAATACGTATCCTCCTTTATCTCAGAACCAGTTTATAGGCAAATTATGACATATGTCCCTGTTTTTATATAGGACAAATGTCTCTTTCTGAAATATTTTTTTGCACTTTGCCCTTTTCAACAATTTATATAGATTTTTTTTAAACATTTTCACTAATATAATGTTTTTATGCAAGGAGCTTTTGTCCTCCTTTGGATTTTTTTATCTCCAGAAATACAAAAACGCAGGGCTTTCATCCCTGCGTTTTTATCACAATACATCAATATTTATCAAAGCCATCTCCAAGAGAAATTACCTGTTCATTCATATTTGATGCTGAACTGTTGTATGAACCCTTGAAGGAGGAAGCGCTTCCTGAACCAAGATTGTAAATGGAAAGCATCTCTCTCATTCTTGATGCCTGGTTTGACAGTTCCTCACTTGCAGCTGCACATTCTTCACTGGTAGCTGAATTAGTCTGTACAACCTGGGATACCTGTGTGATTGCCTGCTCAATCTGTGCCACTGCAGTTGCCTGATAGTTAGAAGACTCTGCAATGCCATTAATAATCACTTCACTCTTTTGTACCGTCTTAGCAATGGCATCCATAGCCTTCGCTGTGTCGTCTGCAATCTTGCTTCCTGAATTGACTTTATTGATGGAAGCTTCAATCAGCTCTGCTGTCTCCGCCGCTGCTGCCGCACTCTTAGCTGCAAGACTTCTTACTTCTTCTGCAACGACTGCAAAGCCTTTTCCAGCTTCTCCTGCTCTTGCTGCTTCAACGGCTGCATTTAATGCAAGGAT
The DNA here is from genome assembly GCA_029054245.1 of Lachnospiraceae bacterium. Classification (GTDB taxonomy): domain Bacteria; phylum Bacillota; class Clostridia; order Lachnospirales; family Lachnospiraceae; genus Suilimivivens. Next base: position 58,281 of record JAIDFQ010000027.1, read on the forward strand.
GTTTGTCTGGAATGCGATATCGTCGATAACCTTGATGATTTTAGAGATACTCTCAGAAGACTTGTTGATATCCTGCATCGCGAGCACCATCTGTTTCATCTGCTCATTCCCGTCTTTTACATCACCGATTGCCTCACCTACCAGACCGGATGCCTCATTCGCCTGTTCTGCGTTCTGTTTGGTCTTTTCTGCAATTTCATCGATGGATGCTGTAATCTCCTCTATTGCGCTTGCCTGCTGGGTAGAACCCTGTGCCAATGCCTGGCTTGCACTTGCCACCTGTGAAGCGCTGATGGTAACCTGTGAACCAACTTCACTAATATTGGACAGCACATGAAGATTATCGTCAACCAGCTTTTTCAGGGAATTTCCTAAAAGATCTTCCGGAGATTTAGGATTAACAGTAATCGTCAGATTACCATTTGAAACTTCCTCTGCAACCTGAGACTGGTACTTAATATTGTCAACTACCTTTGTGTACTCATCTGCCAATGCGCCGAATTCATCATCATGGTATCTTACTATGTTTACATCCACGCGTCCCATTGCAATTACTTTTGCCGCTTCATAAAACTGCCCTACGTTCTTGTCAATTGCATTGATCAATGCCCGTGCGACCACCACCGTAATAATTACGGAAATCACTGCCACAATAGCAGAAAAAATGGTAGAATTTTTCAAATATCTCTCCGGGTTGTCAACATGTATAACGCTCTTTGCTGCCATATTTCCAAGTATGACATTAATAATTGTAAGTACGACAGGAATTGCAAAACCCAGAATTGTTTTTGTTTTCATCTTCATATCTTTCATAATCTCAAACCTCTCATTCTTCTTCACTCGTCGTGTCATTTGCCTGCTCAACTGCTGTCAGGTCGTCATCATTTAATAATTTATC
>JAIDFQ010000028.1 GCA_029054245.1 Lachnospiraceae bacterium
GGTCTCGAATACTGCGGATATTCAAGCAGATAATTACTAAAGCTTTCTGTTTCGCCGGAATCTTCATTGCTAAGCACACCAGGAACCATCCGGGATATGGCATCGATCATCACCATCGCCGGCAGCTCCCCGCCTGTTAGCACGTAATCTCCTATGGATACATAATCTGTGACAATTTCCTCTAACACTCTTTCATCGATTCCCTCATAATGACCGCAGAGAAAAATCAAATCTTCTTCCTTCGCTAAATCTTTTGCCATAGACTGATGAAAGGTTCTGCCTTGAGGCGTTAAATAAATAACCCTTCCTCCCTGCCTGCCTTCCCTATGGATTTTCTCACGAACTGCCAGATAGGCATCAAAAACCGGCTGTGCCTGCATCAGCATACCTGCCCCGCCTCCGTAAGGGTAATCATCCACTTTCTTATGTTTGTTCGTCGTATAATCCCTGATGTTGACTGCCTCAAGGGAAATCATCCCTTTTTCCATAGCCCTGCCGATAATACTGGTGCAAAGCCCGCTCATAATCATTTCAGGAAATAAAGTGAGCACATAATAATTCACGATTTCTTTTCTACCTCATTCTCAGATGTATCGTCTAACAGTCCGTCAAGCACATGAATCAACATTCTGTTTTCTTCCAGATTGACTAGAAGGATGCATTCCTTGATTGCCGGAATAAGAAGCATTCTTCCATCCTCTAAGCGAATCGCATATACATCATTGGCGCCGGTTTCAATGACCTCCACAAGAACACCCTTATATTTGCCATCATCTGATACCACATTCACGCCTTCTAAATCTGCTATGAAATATTCGTCCTCCTTTAGCTCCACTGCATTTTCCCTTGTAACCAAAAGACGCTTTCCTTTATACTTTTCAATATCATTGATGCTGTCAAAGCCTTTAAATTTTAATATTACAAACTGCTTGAAGAACTTCACGGACTCGATCTTGAGACTAAGTGTTTCTTTCCCCGTATCAAGCAGTACCTCTTTCAGTTTTTTGAAACGATTTGCATCATCTGTGGTAGGAAACACTTTCACTTCTCCCTTGATTCCATGAGTGGAAGAAATAATTCCCACCTGTAATAAACTTTCCATTCAAACCTCCCTGATTCACAAGATCTTGAATCAAACACTGCCATCCTTCGCGAGACAGCTTATTGAATAACAGGCAGCCCGCCATGCGAACTGCCCTTCGTTCTGGTTTAGACGATTTCCACGTCTACTCTTTGATTTTCTTTGGATGATGCTGCTTTTACCACGGAACGGATTGCTTTTGCAATTCTTCCCTGTTTTCCGATTACCTTGCCCATATCAGATGCAGCGACATGAAGTTCAATGGTAATATGCTTACCCTCTTCCTTCTGGGTCACAACAACCTCATCCGGATGTTCAACAAGTGCTTTCGCTATTACTTCAACTAATTCCTTCATAGTCCACCTCCAAACAAGTTGCCGGTTCCATGTTATTTTTCAATACCTGCCTGCTTGAAAATCTTACTGACAACTTCTGTCGGCTGCGCACCGTTTGCAAGCCACTTTTTAGCCAGCTCTTCATTTACATGAAAAGTACTGGGATCTGTGTTAGGATCGTAAGTTCCGATTTCCTCGATACATCTTCCGTCTCTAGGGGATCTGGAATCTGCAACAACGATTCTATAGAAAGGAGCTTTCTTCTGACCCATTCTTCTTAATCTGATTTTTACTGCCATGTTTTTCACCTCACATTTTTAAATTAATGATTTATTTTGAAAAGAAACAACACCTTTCTATCAGGCTGTCTCTAATTTCAACTTTTTCAGAAAGGGAAGCGCATCTTTCCAAAACCACCTCTGCCCTTTCCTCCCATAAGCCCAGGCATCTGCTTCATCATCTTCTGAGACTGCTCAAACTGCTTAACAAAGCGGTTCACTACCGCCATATCCACCCCTGCGCCTCTTGCAATCCTGCTTTTTCTGCTTAAGTTAAGAAGCTTTGGATTCTTCCGCTCCTGCGGTGTCATGCTTAAGATGATCGCCTCTGTCCTTGCCAGCTGCTTTTCATCTACCATTGACTCTATACTTCCGAGCTGTTTTCCCATGCCAGGCATCATACTTAAAATGCTTGTAAGTCCGCCCATTTTACGCATCTGTTTCATGCTCTCTAGGTAATCATCAAAGTCAAACTTGCCCTTTTTCATCCGGGCAGCCATCTCTTTTTCTTTCTCTTCATCTATAGAGATATTTTCCTGCGCCTTTTCAATCAGGGAGAGTACATCCCCCATACCAAGGATTCGGCTTGCCATCCGGTCAGGATAAAACTGCTCTAAATCAGAAAGCTTTTCCCCCATACCCACATACAAAATTGGCTTACCCGTAACTGCCTTGACAGAAAGCGCCGCACCGCCTCTGGTGTCGCCGTCCATCTTAGAAAGGACCACGCCACTTATTTCTATTTGATCGTCAAACTCTTTTGCCACCGTAACGGCATCCTGTCCGGTCATTGCATCCACCACCAGAAGGGTCTGATGCACCTCCACCTGTTCCTTGATTTTCTTAAGCTCCGTCATCATATCCTCATCAATGTGAAGACGTCCGGCGGTATCTAAAATCACCACATTGTGACCGTTTTTCCTGGCATGCTCAATTGCCGCCTTTGCAATATCCACAGGGCTTTGATTTTCCCCCATGGAAAAAACATCCACCTGCTGCTTCTCTCCGTTCACCTGCAGCTGTTTGATTGCCGCTGGTCTGTAGACGTCGCAGGCAACGAGAAGCGGCTTTTTCCCTTTCAATTTCAGCTTGCCGGCAATCTTCGCCGTTGTAGTCGTCTTACCAGCGCCCTGCAGACCACACATCATAATCGTAGTGATCGATTTTCCGGGCTGCATCTGAATCTCTGTGGTCTCTGAACCCATCAGAGAAATCATTTCCTCATTCACAATCTTAATGACCATCTGCCCCGGATTTAAACCGTTCATCACATCCGATCCAATGGCTCTTGCTTCCACAGCCTTTATGAACTGCTTTACTACCTTAAAGTTGACATCTGCTTCCAAGAGCGCCAATTTTACTTCCTTAAGGGCAGTCTTTACATCCTCCTCAGTAAGTCTTCCTTTACTGCGGAGATTTTTAAATACATTTTGAAGTTTATCTGTTAAACTTTCAAATGCCATAAATCAAAGCTCCTCTAATATCTGACGGGACAGCAAACCGATTCTTTGTACCAGTTCTTCCCTCGTCAACTCTTCGTCAGCGGTTAATTTTTGCAACTGATCAATGTTATCCTTTATCTTCATAAAGCGCTGCACAAGATGCAGTTTGTCCTCATAGTCCTGCAAAATACGATTGCACCGCCTTACCAGATCATGCACGCCCTGGCGGGAAATTCCGCTCTCCTTTGCGATTTCAGCCAGCGACAAATCATTATATACCACATCTTCATATATCTTTTTCTGATGTTCTGTAAGCAGTTCCCCATAAAAATCATACAAGAGCCCCTGCTCCACAATTCTTTCCATATGCAATCACCTAAAGTAGAATACTACAAAGAGTTGGGTATGTCAAGCATTTTTGCTTGACATTTTTGTCATATGATCAAAAGACGCTCAAAGAGGACATTTATGTTTTGTATTCCAACAGTCCGCAGCCATACGCTCCTGCCTTTCGACCAGCAATTCCCCACTATATCATTTATAATCCGCCGAGGGCATCTGCCCCAGCAACTTTTTATATGCTCTACTAAACGTAGAATAATCTTTAAAGCCGCATTCTATACTGGCAGCTGTTGCGCTCATCCCCGACAGGATCAGATTCCGTGCTGACAAAATGCGTTTCTCCAGAATATACTGATGCATAGAATATCCTGTTTCCTCTTTGAATTTACGCATCATGTGATATTTGCTCAAATAGAATCTTGCGGAAAGCGCTTCTATCGTCAAGTTCTTTCCAAGATTTTCATTGATATAGTGTATCAGTTCTACTATTTTCTTATCATATCTTGCCATCTTGTGAAAAACTTCCGGATTGCAGATGCAGTATCTGTCTAATTCTATCATGAGTTTGAGGAATAATATCCGACTATACATATCCTGCGCGTAACCGCCATCCTTGTCCACTCTTTCAATCAGTCTTACGGTTTCAAACAGGTTTCTGCTGATGGCAGGTGATAAACGGATCACATTGCCCTTTTCTGTGCCCGCCATCTGAAAACAGAGATCAAGTCTGCCTTCTGGGCAGGAATGCTCATCCAGAAAATCACTGGAAATATAAAATACATATCTTTCATAAGGTACACTGGCATCTACAAATGGTCTATGGATTTCGCCTTTATTGACCAGAAGAATATCATGAGGTTCTAATTGATAGGTCTTGCCCTCAATACGGTATTTTACTTTTCCCGATACGAACCAAATCAGCTTGTGAAAGTCATGGTAGTGATAGACATATTCGCCCGGCACAGAGTCCTTAAGATAAAACATCTTAAATTTTTCCAGCAGATATCCGCTTTTTACTGATTCCCGGATTTCTTCCATGTGCGCTCCTTACTCACTGTCCTTTGCATAATCCTTCATACCCACATTCAGATCCACATCTCCCTTGATTCCCGCCACTCTTCCTTTTGAAGAGTATTGCCAGATTGCAAAATCATAAGGGAAATAGACCGTGGAATCATAATAGGCAAACCATTTATCATATTCTTCAATCTGTTCCATATCCAACATAATCATAAAGGTCTTCAGATTTCCGTATATCATAGGCGTATACCCTGCTTCCTTGATGGTCTCACAAAAAGCAATGGCGGTCTCGGTATACTCTTCCTTGGTCATCTCTGCTGTTCTGGCCGAATCACTTCCGGTTTCTTCTAAATCAAGCACGATAGGGTATGTAACATCATAAGGCTCTATTAAATCCAACACAAATTCAGCTTCTTCCTTTGCTTCCTCTGGGGTTATCGCCTGGGTATAAAAATAAACGCCGGTATGAATATCGTTGCGGGAGGCGCCTTCCATATTGTCCGCAAAGTATTCATCCTCCACCAGCTTTCCTTCCGAATTTCCTCTAAATCCAGCACGGATAAATGCATACGTGACACCGTCCTCTGAAACCTTTTCCCAGTCGATTTCTCCCTGATGTTTTGATACATCAATCCCCTTTGTCGACAGAACGGTATCCGCACCATTTAAATAAACAATCTCTTTATTATCCTGCGTAACAAAATTGTCATATACATATTCATGCTTTTTTAAATTTTCCTGTATGGGAAAAAAGGAGTAACCGCCGTCCGCAAAGACCACCACATCCTCCGGGAAAAGGGTACGAAGCACAGAAACGGTACTATCCCCGGCGCTCATCATTTGTTTGAGCTCATCTAAGGTATTTCGCCTCTCTTCTTCCTCTGCAATAAGAACCGCTTCCCTTGTATAAGAATCCAGATCTGACTGGGTATAAATATATTCTTCCTGCAGTTCCTCCATTTCCTTAAGTCTGCTCATGGCTTCCAGCCCTTCATTTCTTAAGCTGTAATTCTGCAGAACCAGAATGATACACCCCGTCAGTGCCATCAGGGTGATCAGGCTGAAAATAATATTGGTGATCAGATTCATCTGCTGCTTTCTTCTGTTTCTTTTTGCTGTCTTATTCATCTTCTCTTCTGAACCTTTCCTTGAAAAACCTTTTACCAGATAAGTATATTATGAAATCTGATGTTTTTCAATTGTTTATCCCTTCCATTTTCATGCCGCTATAGTTTTTCGCCAAAGTAGCTTTTGTAGCCCTCCCCATAAATCTCCGCAGCGCTTGAGATAATCATAAAGGCGCTGGAATCCTCCTGCTTTACGATTTCCTCCACCTTATAGGCATTCTGTTTTTTGACCACACAGAAAATAACTTGCTTATCTTCCTTTTTATAGGCTCCAGTCCCGGAAAGATAGGTCACCCCCACCTCTAGTTCTTTTAAAATCCGCTCTGTAATGGCTGTGGGGACACTACTGATGATATAAATCATTTTTGCCCCATCCCTCCCATACAAGACCAGATCCAGCATCTGGGAAGTGGCAACAGCCGACACCGCACTGTAGAGAACCGTATCCATGTTCCCAAACACAATGCCGCCGATTCCAATGATAATGGAATCTATCACAAGAAAGATCGTACCCGTTTTCAGATGCGGCTTCTTTTGCTTCAAACACTTTACGATAATATCGGTTCCTCCCGTGGTCGCCCCAGACTTAAGCACATATCCCAGCCCAATTGCCACAAGCACTCCGCCGAACAGCGCCCCCAAAAGCGGTTCTTTCGTCAAAGGCTCCATCTTCTGAAAAATGTTGGTCGCAGCAGAGGATACAAAAATTGCATACAAGGTGGAAAGAATGAATTTCCATCCAAATTTCCACACCCCTAAAGCTATAATGGGAATATTCAGAAGCATAAATAATGTTCCTGTCTCAATCGGCACAAGACGGCTTAATATAATGGACAGACCAGATACGCCGCCCGGCGCCAGATTATTCGGATCGATAAACAGACTGATGCCTGCCCCAAACAAAACAGCTGCAACGGTAATCACAACATACTTTTTAACTGTTTTCATCAACCGCATGTGCCGTCTCCTTTCTATTGCCGGAAAAACCGTATACTATAGAGTATACGGTTTTTGAATAAAAATACAACTAATGTTTAAATGTTCGTTCTGACCACTTTGGGCTGGTATCCATTCTGCTCCAGCGCACGCATAATCTGGTGCTTATGCTCCGTACCGAACGCTTCAAGGGTTATGCGAAGCTCCACAGCGGCATTCCGGTTGATGGATACGAACTGGTTATGCTCCAGTTTGATGACATTGCCGCTCTGCTTTGCGATCACATCTGCTACATGGCTTAATTCTCCCGGCTTGTCAGGAAGCAGCACGGACACTGTGAATATCCGGTCTCTCATAATCAGCCCCTGCTGTACCACCGAGGACATGGTAATCACATCCATATTCCCGCCACTTAAGATGGATACCACCTTTTTCTTCTTCACATTAAGATGCTTGAGCGCTGCTACCGTCAAAAGACCTGAGTTTTCAACCACCATCTTATGATTCTCCACCATATCTAGAAACGCTACCACCAGTTCCTCGTCCGGTATGGCAATAATATCATCCAGATTCTTGCATAAATAAGGGAAAATTTTTTCTCCCGGCGTCTTCACCGCCGTACCGTCAGCAATGGTGCTTACATGGTCTAAAGTAACCACCTTTCCTGCCTTAATAGATGCCTTTAAACAGCTTGCGCCTTCCGGCTCCACACCGATTACCTTTATCTTCGGATTCAAAAGCTTAGCCAGGGTAGACACGCCTGTAGCAAGACCGCCGCCGCCCACCGGCACCAGAATATAGTCCACCAGAGGAAGTTCCTTGAAGATTTCCATTGCGATGGTCCCCTGTCCTGTTGCAACTGCCGGATCGTCAAATGGATGAATGAAGGTATACCCGTTTTCCTTGGCAAGCGTATAAGCATGCTCACACGCCTCGTCGTAGACATCTCCGAACAGTACCACCTCTGCCCCGTAACCTTTTGTCCTGTTCACTTTGATTAGCGGTGTCGTCGTGGGCATAACAATAACTGCCTTAACGCCATAACATTTTGCAGCATAGGCAACGCCCTGTGCATGGTTGCCTGCGGAAGCAGTGATCAATCCTTTTTCCCGCTCTTCCTTTGAAAGCGTGCTCAGCTTATAGTAAGCCCCCCGCAGCTTATATGCACCCGTAAACTGCATATTTTCGGGCTTCAAATATACCTTGTTTCCCGTCTGTGCACTGTAAAAATCACTGTATACCAGTTTGGTTTCCTGAGTCACTTTTCTGACTGTTTCAGATGCCTCTTCAAACTTCTCTAATGTCAGCATTTTCTCTTCCATGGTAATCAATCCTCCTGTAGCGTCTGTTCACTTACATCAAACAGTGCGTTTACAAACTGTTCCGAATCAAACTTCTGCAGATCATCCAGTTTCTCACCTACACCAATATATTTCACCGGTATATTCAGTTCTGATTGAATCGCAACCGCAATACCGCCTTTTGAGGTTCCATCCATCTTTGTCAGGATGATTCCTGTTAAATCTGCAGTTTCTCCGAACTCTCTTGCCTGATTTAAAGCATTCTGACCAGTAGTCCCGTCTAATACAATCAGATTCTCCCGGTGTGCGCCCGGAAACTCTCTGTCTATGATGCGGTTCATCTTTTTTAATTCTTCCATCAGATTTTTTTTGTTATGAAGTCTTCCTGCCGTATCGCAGATCAGTACATCTGTGCGTCTTGCCTTTGCAGCATTCACCGCGTCATAGACCACGCTGGATGGATCTGCTCCCTGGGCGCCTGTGATGATATCTACCCCTGCACGGTTTGCCCATTCGGTAAGCTGTTCACAGGCGGCTGCCCTGTAAGTATCCGCCGCTGCAATCAGTACTTTTCTTCCCTGATTTTTCAGGATGCCCGCCAGCTTCCCCACGGATGTGGTCTTTCCCACTCCGTTTACGCCAATAATCAGTACTACCGATTGTTGGTTTTCAAACTCATAGGCGGTCTCCTCCACCTTCATTTGTTCCTTAATGCTTTCAATCAAAAATGATTTACATTCGGCAGGCTCCTTGATACGGTTTTCTTTTACCTGTCTGCGCAGCCTGTCCAGTATGTCGCTTGTGGCATTTACACCAATATCCCCCATAATCAGGATTTCTTCCAGCTCTTCATAGAAATCTTCGTCAATCGAAGAAAACCCGCTGAATACAGAGTCAATCCCATGGACAATATTGTTCCTCGTTTTGCTTAATCCTTCTTTTAATTTACTGAAAAATCCTGCCATTAGTCATCCAGCTCCTTGTCAATCAGATTTACACTTACCAGTGTAGAGACACCCTTTTCCTGCATGGTAATACCATACAGCCTGTCCGCCTTTTCCATCGTGCCGCGCCTGTGTGTGATCACGATAAACTGTGTACTTTTGGTAAGTTTATGTAAGTATTTTGCGAACCGTGTCACATTGTTTTCATCCAGTGCCGCTTCAATCTCATCTAATAAACAAAAAGGGGAAGGCTTCAGGTTTTGAATGGCAAACAAAAGTGCAATCGCCGTGAGCGCCTTTTCCCCACCGGAAAGCTGCATCATATTCTGCAGTTTCTTTCCAGGAGGCTGTGCGATAATGCGGATGCCTGCTTCCAGAATATCCTCATCCTCCATAAGTTCCAGCGTTCCCTTGCCACCGCCAAATAATTCCTTGAACACCTTGTCAAATTCTCTTCCGATTTCGGCAAATTTTTCATTGAACTGCTTACGCATAGCAGTATCAAGTTCTACGATGATCCCTTCCAGCGTCTTTTCTGCCTCCACCAGATCATCATGCTGTGTTTTAAGGAACACATACCGCTCCATCAAGTTTTTATAGTCTTCAATTGCATTGACATTGACATCACCCAGCTTTTTGATCTGCTCCTTCAAAGAAGCGATTTCCTTCTTCATTGCCACACGGTCAGTCATTTCTTCGTTTCTTAGGGATGCGGCATCCGAAAGTGTGATCTCATATTCATCCCACATATAATTGATTTGACTTTCCAGGGCTTCCTGGAATTTCTCTTTCTGAGAATTCAAACGGTACACTTCCTTATCCAGTCCCGTCATCTTCTCCGCCAGAGCTTCCCTGTCCGTAAAGAAATTTTTCTGCTTTAAAGCCAGCTGTTCCTTTTTCTCCACATCTTCCTTCAGTTTCTTTTCAGTATCTCCCTGGGTAGTGTGGGAAGCGGCGATTGTCTCCTCAATAGATGCGATATCGCTTTGCTTCTTCTGCGTATCTTCTCCGCTTTGCATAAGCCCCTCGTTGATTTCCTCCAGTTCTTTTGCAAAGCGGTTTATCTCGCCGTCGATACGGTCTACATTCTGCTGATGGAAATCCTGCTGTTGCAGCATTTTTTCTACTTCAACATCCCATTCCGATACATGGGCGGACTGCCCGGATTCTTCCTTGCGCGCCTCATCCAACTCCATCTGAAACTTTCTGATCTGCTGCTCTACCTTCTTTTCCAGAAGCTCTGAATCTTCCAATTCTTTCTGAATTTCCTGCTTATTCGCCCGAATTTCCTTGATCTGGTTTTCTATTTCCCTCTCTTCTGCCTTAAGCTCCATAGAACCTTCCGCAGCCTCATCCTTGCGCTCCTGCGCCTTGATTACATTAAGCCTTGCCGTATTCTGTTCGATAAATTTCTTCTGCAGCAATGCTTTGTCTTCTTCCAGGCTTATTCGGAGTTTATTTCTCTCATCTTTTGTCTGCTCGATTTCATTTAAGAGGGCATCAATCTCCATCAGATATTTTTTAACTTTGCCCTCCAACTCTTCCATCTCTCTTCTTCTACCAAGAAGATTGCTGTTGTTCTTAAAAGCGCCGCCGCTGATTGCGCCGCCAGGTACCAGAAGTTCTCCCTCCAGCGTCACCATACGGATTCCATAATCAAACTTTCTGGCAATTTTTACAGCACGATCTATATGATCGACGACCACGATCCTGCCCAGCATGGCTTTTGCCACATTTTTGTACCGTTCATCTATGGAAACCAGTTCATCTGCCATACCGATGACGCCTTGTTCTTTTAGGGCATCCTGATTCTTGAACTCCTGAGGCTTTGTGATGCTGGTAAGCGGCAGAAAGGTGGCACGTCCTGCTTTTGTCTTCTTCAAAAATGCAATCATTCTCTTTGCCGTCTCTTCATCATCTGTGACAATATTCTGAATGTTGCCCCCTAACGCCGTCTCTATGGCAGTTTCATACTTCTTATCTACTTTTATGATATCCGCAACGACACCGATGATCCCTTTTTCACGTTCCTTGCATTCCATCACCCTTTTGACACTGCCGCCATACCCTTCATAACGTTCTGTCAGATTGGTTAAGGCTTCCAGCTTTGATTTTTCCTGATGGTAACTCACCTGGGTATCCCGCAGTTTCTGGTCTTTTCCCGCAAGTTCTTCCCTGATTAACGCAAGCTTTTCTTCTTTCTGCTCCTGAGAATCATTTAGTCCATGAATGTCATTATTGATACGCTCAAATTCTTCCTGCAGGTTCTTAATAACCTCTTCCTGTGCCGCCTCGTCCGATTTGATCCGAAGAAGCCTGGACGTAAGCTCTGCCTTACGAATATTGATCTGCTCTGTCATCGTGTCATAGCGTCCCAGCTTTGACTTAATCGTGGCTCTTGAATTCAGCGCCTCGATGATCGTATTCTTGCCAGATTCAATGTCACTGTTTAACCCCTCTATTTTGCTTTGAACAGCAAGCAGCTTTTCCCTTGCCTCATTTCTTGCATTTTCGATTTCAGCAACCTGCTCATCGATTACCTTTTTGTCTGCAAGAATCGTTTCCTTGTCTCTTAGCTTTTCATCCATCTCTTTTGAGACGGTTTCTCTTCTGGACCTAAAATGTTCCTCATTGCTCTTCGCAGATTTAATCTGTTCCCGCAGGACATTGATTTCCCCCTCCAGCCTGCCGCGAAGCATACTGGTATCGGACAAAGAAGTTCGTTCCGCTAAAATTGTTTCCTCCAGCATTTCAATCTGCCCTTGGATCTGTTCATACTCTTCTTTGATTTTTTCGTATTGCTGCGTAGTCTGCTCAAGATCACCGCTGGCAATTTCAAATTTTTCATGGGCATCCTTAAGCTGAACTTGTAAATGATCGTTCTCGATAAGAAACATGTTTACATCCAGGGTCTTAAGTTCCTCTTTCTTTTTTAGATAAATCTTCGCCGTTTCCGACTGCTTTTCAAGTGGACCTGTCTGCTTTTCCAGCTCTGATAGAATATCGTTCACACGGATTAGGTTCTGCTTTTCATCCTCCAGCTTTTTCTGTGCCGCCACTTTGCGCTTCTTAAACTTCACGATTCCTGCCGCCTCGTCAAAAAGCTCTCTTCTCTCTTCCGGCTTTCCACTTAGGATCTTGTCAATCTGCCCCTGGCCAATGATGGAATAGCCTTCTTTTCCGATACCAGTATCATAGAACAGTTCATTTACATCCTTTAACCTGCACGGCGCGCCATTTAAGAGATATTCACTTTCACCGGAGCGATAGATCCTCCGTGCCACAGTCACCTCATCAAAATCAATGGCAAGCTGATGATCCGAGTTGTCCAATGTAATCGCTACATATGCATACCCCAGTGGTTTACGCATTTCTGTTCCCGAAAAAATGACGTCCTGCATGGACGCCCCGCGAAGCTGTTTGATTCTCTGTTCTCCCAGTACCCAGCGGACCGCATCAGCAACGTTACTTTTGCCGCTGCCGTTTGGTCCCACGATACCAGTTATTCCATTATGAAACTTAAACACTAGTTTATTTGCAAAGGATTTAAATCCGTGAATCTCAATACTTTTTAAATACATACAACACCTACTTTTCCGACATTTCGGCAAGCAGCACCTGATAAGCTGCCTGCTGCTGTGCAGATTTTTTGTTCCGGCCCTCGCCCCTGGCAGTTGCCTTACCGTCAATTCTGATTTCCACAGTAAAGACCTTATCATGATCCGGTCCTGTCTCACTCACCAGTTCATAAGTTATCGTTCTGCCCTGTTTCTGCATTTTCTCTTGAAGCAATGTTTTGCTGTCATAGAAAAGCTGCTTATTCTCTAAATCGGAAAGTATATATTTTTTGATAAACTGATCTGCCTCTTTGATTCCGCCGTCTAGATAGATTGCCCCTATCACAGCCTCCATCACATCCGAAATAATGGAATCTCTCTTTCTGCCGCCAGTAGCCTCTTCCCCTTTACCAAGCAAAATATACGCTCCAAGAGAAAGTTCCCTTGCACAGAAAGCAAGCGCCGGCTCACAGACCATGGAAGAACGAAGCCGTGTCATTTCTCCCTCCGACATCTCCGGATAAGTATCAAAAAAGAACCGGCTGGAGAGCAATTCTAAAACTGCATCCCCTAAAAACTCCAGTCTCTCATAATCTTTAAATTTGTTGATTTTCTGTTCATTAGAAAAAGAGCTATGGGTCAAGGCCTGCAGGAGCAGTTCTTTCTTCTTAAACTCATAACCTATTTTTCCTTCCAGTTTCTTCAATTCTTCCTGTTTATACATATTTCATCCTTTCGGAAAAAAAAGCCCATAAGTGGGCTTTTTAGTTCAATGCATTTTTGATCATATTTACTGCTTCTTCCACAGTTGTTATTTTTTCTGCACCTTCAGCCGGAATTTCAATATCAAATTCTTCCTCTATTCCCATAATAATCTGAAAAACATCTAAGGAATCGGCTCCCAGATCATCCACAAAAGTGGTCTCCATCGTGATTTCTTCAGGGTCAACGTTGAGTACGTCAGCAATTACTTTTTTCAATTTTTCAAATTCCATTTTCCAGTTTCCTTTCTAATTTTCTTCCATTGTTATTTTTTCTTTTATTTTTTGATTCATATCCTGCTCTGTAAAGGTAATACATTGCAGAATAGAATTTTTGATTTCAATAGACGAAGAGCTCCCGTGGGTCTTAACCACAAGACCATTCAGCCCCAGCAACGGCGCTCCACCGTACTGCTCTAAATCAAATGCCTTCAAAGTATTTTTCAGTGCAGGCTTCACTAACAGCGCACCAATCTTACTCCTTAAGGAAGTCATCATACCTTCCTTCACCTTCTTGATCAGAGTGCCTCCTACGCCTTCATACATTTTCAAGATAACATTTCCAACAAACGCCTCACACACAATGACATCCGCATCCCCAGCCGGAATATCCCTTGCTTCAATACTTCCAATAAAATGAATATCAGGGCAGTTCTTTAAAAGCGGATACGTCTCTTTAACAAGCGCATTTCCCTTTTCTTCCTCTGCTCCAATATTCACGATGCCCACCTTCGGGTTCTTCACACCCATAACGCTTTCCATGTACACCGATCCCATTTTGGCAAACTGCACCAAATGGGAGGGTCTTGCATCCACATTGGCGCCGCAGTCGATCAGTAAGGAACAACCTTTTTCAGTAGGTATCAAAGGGGCAAGAGGCGGTCTCTCCACGCCTTTTATCCTTCCTACAATCACCTGACCTCCAACCAAGGTAGCGCCTGTGCTCCCCGCAGATACATAAGCATCACAAGTCCCGTCCTTGACAAGGTAAAGTGCTTTTACAATGGAGGAATCCTTTTTCCTGCGGATCGCCATAACCGGCGGTTCTGCAGTTTCAATCACTTCAGATGCATGAACAACTTCTATCTGATCTTTATTATAGGTATACTTCGCAAGTTCCCTGTTTATCAGTTCTTCCTGTCCAGTCAAATAAACCTTCACATGATGATTCTCATTTACTGCATCAATTGCACCCTTTACAATCTCTACAGGTGCATTATCTCCACCCATGGCGTCAACTGCTACGTTTACAAATTCTGCCATATTTCATTCCTCCGTTCAAGTACTTCTTAACTATACTAGACCATATTATAAAAATCAAGCAAAAAATTGAATGCAGAGAATATTTCACAATAGTTCATCGTTGTAAACCGTTCAACCGCCCGAAAGGGACCCAGCTCCACACAAAATGACATGGCAAAATCCCGCATGCAAGAAACATCCATTACTTCCGATTACTCCTCCAAGCGAATGACTCCCATCCAGTAGTATCCGTTTATGTTCTTCTCTGCTTTGACCGCCGCCTGCTGAGCAATTTTATAAAAGATTTCGTCATCAATATCATAATCTGTCCTTAAAAGAGCCTCTCCCTCGGAAATAAGCTGCTCTGCAAGCTGGTCTGCAATTTCTTCCTGTGGGAAATAGCGGTCTGTGGCATGGTAGTATTCCAGTGTATCTTCATTTGCCATATAGTCATATCTGTTTCCGGCTATCACAAAGCTGTCACCTTCAACCAACGTTCCGTATGCCGCACTGTCTGAAAGATTAAAGAGGGCGTTGTCGATCAAGTCATTATCATTGTTGGTGGCATCTACTATATACCATTCATCTTCTATTTTTACCTTGTTCCATGCATGAGGCACACTTCCCTCAAGGTAGCCGGTCACTACAATGCTATCCAGTCCTGCCGCATCAGCCAGCAGCTTAAAGGCGGCTGAATAGCTGGCGCATACGCCCACACCGTCTACCAGAATACCATAGGCGGTAAAGGAATCATAAAATTCTTCATCCACCTGGGTAAAACTGTATTTCTCTGCGTTTTCAAGCGCATCATCGTCATACCGTGCATTTTCGCACAGATAAGTATTGATTGCCATTTCTATTTCAAAATCGCTCATATTATCGGTGATAATCTCATCCTTGATTTCATTGATGCGCGCTTTGATTTCCCGCTGTTTTTGTGCTGTCTTTTCACGGTCAAAATCATATTCTACAAAAAGGGTTCTTTCCTCGGTGTCTATGCTGCCGCCCTGTACGCCTAAAATAAGCGGATTCTGATATTGTGCTTCAAAGAAGGCATCAATGATCATCTGCGTATCGGCAGCTTCCGGGAAATCCGACAAATCGATTACGCTCCTGGTTTGCAGCATATGAATCGCTATGTACTCGCTAAGCGCTGAATTGGCAGTGATATGAGCCATCGCTTCGCCCTCTTCCTCCTGCTTCCCTTCATTAGAAGATACGCCCTCATTCACCGGGGACTGCGGCGCTTCCTCCTCCACGGTAAGAGAAGGCGCCACATTTCCGCCTTTGTTCTTCAGTTTTTCCTGACGCTCCATGATTGCGGAAAGATCTTCATCCAACGTATCCCATTTTACGTCGCTTACCAGAAATTCTTCCGTGAACGGTGTTTTGAGTGCTTTTGCTGATATATAATAAAAATTATTTTCCTCTTCTTTTCGTATGCTTTCCACGTCATATTCAAGGACCTTCTGGGCGGTACTGCCGTCACACATGGTCACGCACATAACAGCCGGCAGATCCGCTGTCCCCTCAATATCATAAAAGCTCTCTTCATTGCCAAACGATGCCTTCTCCGTTGGAAGCATATGTGCCAGATCTTTTGCGCTGAGCAGATTGCTTATGGGCGAGCACCCTTTACTGTTATAAGCAATCACGCCAAAATATTCACTCCAGTATGCATCATACGCCTCCTCAATTTTATACGCCTGCAAAAAGCTGTCTGTCTCCTCCATCCATGCTTCCATATCTTCAGATGTATAGTACTGACTGAATCTGCTATTTAAGGATAGCACTTCTCCCTCAGCTTCAAACGCTTCCTCACTGCTTACCCATTGTGTTCCCTTTACGTCTGCAAACACTTTCGTGCTGTCCCAAAGCCCTTCTTCATCTTTGTTTACCATAAATAAGAGGTATCCTTCCGCCCCTTTCACTTCCTGCCAGAAAAAGCGCGCGTATCCCTCTTCCGTCTGGTCAAAGGAAAGAGCAGGCGCCTGCGTAATCTCTGCATTGACCTTAATCACAGTAATGACAGGCGTGGTGATTGGTTCTCCCGTCTTCGTGTCCACATTGACTGCCAGATAATACTGCGAAATCGTACCCCAGCCGTTTTCTTCATATTCTGTCAAATAATTTCCCTTTAAATGATCCAGTTCAATCTCATCTGAATCCATTTCTGCAATTCCATAAAAAGGCGGTTCTATGATTAGCATCCCAGCCCCTTCATCATAATCATAGCTGCCTGCTTCCACCGGATATTTCAGTTCTGCATCCTGATAAATCACATAACTCTCCGAAATCTCTTTGTCTGCTGACCATGGATTATAACCAATTTCAATTTTAAGCGCTTCATCCCTATTCACCTTAATGACATTGCCATCATACTCTGCTGCTTCCGCCGCATACTTTTCCCTTAATTCCTGGACAAGCAAATCTGACTGTGTATCCTCTTTTTCTGCTATTTCCTTCGTTTCTTCTGCCTTCTCCGATTCGCCTCCCTCTTCAACTGCCTGCCTATTCGTTTCTGTATCTGTCTTTCCATCATTTGTACCGCTTTGCGCGCACCCCGTAAGGAGCAAAGCAGCGGCAATCCCAGCAGCAATACCGGTTTTCATCAGCTTTTTCATTTTCATTTTCGTTCCTCCTCATATATCTTTACTGTTTAAAGAGAAGTAAAATCATTCCCTCTACAGTAAATACTGCGGAACGGGCAAAAAGGTTTCATTTGCTCCTATTTTATTTTCTTATACAGATAATCAATAAACTCCTTCTGGGTCACATTTTCCCCAATCACTTCATACGCGGAACCCCCTCTCTCATAAATCGCATGAAATCTCACTCCGTCTGTTTTCAACACAGAGACATATATTTTCTGTTCTCCAATATAAGACCAGTCTTCTTCTGCAAGCTCCGGTGTCAAAAGCCCATCTGTCTTAAAAAACTTCAATTGTCCGCCGCTCTTTGTCTGGATCAGTTCCTCTGGTTCTGTCTCCTTTTCAACAGGCAGTCCATTTTTATCCTCCCCTTGAAAACCCGCCTGACCTGCATTGGGAGAGATTGAAATGATGACCCTGTTTGGCAGAAACCGAATCCATCCATCCTTTAATTCTACTTCCTCATAAAAAACGCCCTCTTCTATCATAGTCACATAGGTAATTCCGTCAGATCGTAATGCACTGACCCAAAAGACCACCACGCATACGGCAGCCGCCATAGCGCCATAATACCAGACCGGAAGCTTTCTTTTTTGCACTTTTTCCGGTTGCCGCTTCAACCCTTCTTCTTTTGCGAGCATCTGATTCAAAGTGCCCTTTTTCAGTGCTTCTGGCGCTTTTACATTCCGGTATGCGTCACTAAATGCTTTGTTCAGCCTCCTATCTTCCTGTTGCATCCATCTCCCCTCCTTCCTCAAGACTTTTCCGCAGAAGCTTCCGACCTCTGGCAAGCAGGGTCTTGATGCTGTTTTCCTTTTTCTGAAGCAGCACAGCAATTTCCCTGACAGAATATTCCTCATAGTAATATAAATACAACGTTACCGAATATTTTTTCGGAAGCCTCTGTAGTTCCGAGAGCAGACCGTTTTCCTCCTGCTTATATAGAGCCTCCCCGCCAGCGGCTTCCTCATCCAGCCCCTGCGTGGTCCTGTTCCACGTACTGGCAGCCGCAGACTTCGCACAATTAGAAGCGACCCTGATCAGCCATGCTTTCAAATGTTCCTCGCATGTAATCTTATCCTTGTTTTTCACCAGCCGCAAAAAGGTTTCCTGAAAGGCATCCTTGGCGTCTTCTGCATTGCCTGCAATAGTCAGGCAGATTCTATATATCATATCTCCATACTGCTCTATCGCATCATCAAACACGACATCGTAGTTATTATCGGGTGACTTCATCTTTTACTCCATGTGTTCTTTTCACGCTCCATTACTTGCCGCAGGATATTTGCCTCTCGCAGCAACAAGCGTTTAAATCCAATCCTTCAGGACAAAAAAAGCAACCCATTTATTGGATTGCTTTGTTACCAGTTTCGCTTAATCAACACTGATGATTTCTTTCTTGTTGTAAGAGCCGCATGCTTTGCATACTCTGTGAGGCATCATCAGCGCGCCGCACTTGCTGCACTTCACCAATGTAGGAGCACTCATTTTCCAGTTTGCTCTTCTTTTATCTCTTCTTGACTTTGAAGATTTATTCTTAGGACAAATAGACATCGTTACACCTCCTTATCCGCGTTAAAGATATCTTTAATAGCCGCCATTCTGGGATCCGGGACAAAGGTATCGCACCCGCATTCTCCCTCATTTAAATTGTGCCCACACTGCTTGCAGATTCCCTTGCAGTCCGGTCTGCACAAAACCTTAACAGGCATATTAACTAAGATTTCACCATAAAGGAGCGCTTCTGTATCCAGCTCATATAAAAGCATAAATCCTTGCTCGTCCTGATCCTCCATCTGCTCACCTGCATCGGGCGAAAACACTTCCTGTTCAAACTCCAAATGTATAGGCTGTTTCACCATCTTTAGGCATCTGTCGCAGGGAATTTCAAGTGCCAGATCCATCCTGCCCTTCATTAGGATCTTTCCATTCTCCAGATTGGAAAATGTCATCTCTACAGGCGATTTGTCACATATCCTGTAATCGTTTCCCATGTAAGAAAAGCAATCCGGCTCATATATGAAACTTTCTTTTCTGTCTTTTCCCTCAGATGTAAATACATCTGTCAGATTAATCAACATATTAAGCTCCCTATGAATCACACACTTCAACAATTATAACGGCGGTTACAATATTTGTCAATACCTGCATAGATTTTTTTCACGTCCTCTTCTCCCTGCTTAAATCAATGCAACGGTTTCCCTGGCAATCGCAAGCTCCTCGTTCGTTGGAATGACAAATACTTTTGTTCTGCTTGAGGGAATGGAAATCAGGACATCTTCGCCACGCTTCGCATTTGCTTCCTCATCAAGTTCTATCCCCAAATAGCCAAGATAGGATGCCACCATGGTTCTTGTAAGAGGGTTATTCTCCCCGATTCCCGCGGTAAAGCAAATCACGTCCACACCGTTCATTGCCGCCGTGTAGGCTCCTATATATTTTGCCACTCTATAAGCAAACGCCTTCATGGTCCTTACAGCGGCAGCATCACCTGCATGATATGCTTTTTCCAAGTCTCTAAAGTCGGATGAAAAACCGCCCGATAAGCCCAGTACACCAGATTCTTTATTTAATACGCTTAAAATCTCATTTACGGACTTGCCTTCCTTGTTACACAAAAATTCTATGATTGCAGGATCCAGATCCCCTGAGCGCGTTCCCATAATAAGTCCCTCTAAAGGCGTAAGCCCCATGGAAGTATCCACACACTTTCCATTCTTTACTGCCGAAATGCTGGCTCCATTCCCCAAGTGACAGACAATAATCTTCAGATCTTCGTATTTTTGATCTAACAATTTCGCTGCCCTTTTAGATACATAAGAATGACTGGTTCCATGGAAGCCGTATCTTCTAACCTTATAGTCTTCATAATAATGATAGGGAATACCATAAAGATAAGCCTCCTCCGGCATTGTCTGATGAAACGCCGTGTCAAAAACAGCCACCATCGGCGTTTCCGGCATCAGTTCCATACAGGCTCTGATCCCAATTAAATTTGCAGGATTGTGAAGAGGCGCTAAGTCATTACATTTTTCAATCGCTTTCATGACCTCATCTGTAATGAGAGTTGAAGACGCGAAATCTTCTCCCCCATGCACGATCCTGTGTCCTACTGCCCCAATCTCGTCAAGGCTCTTTACTACCCCCGTCTTCGCATCTGTCAGTGCATGAAGCACTAGTTCCACTGCCTGCGTATGATCTTTCATCGGTGTTTCTGTCTCCTGCTTTGCCCCGCCAGCAGGTGCATACGTCATTTTACTTCCTTCAATACCGATTCTTTCGCAGAGTCCTTTCGCAATCACTTCCTCTGATTTCGAATTGATCAGCTGGAACTTAAGAGAAGAACTTCCACAATTGATTACAAGAACATTTATGTCTTTCATGATTTTTCCTTTCCGTTTTTTATTTTAAAGCTATACGCCAAAAGCTCTCCAAGGGGAACACAATCCGTTCCGCCACAGGCATTTCCTGCGCCAGAAAGCTGCCTATCTGAATATTCTTATGCCAACTGTGCCTGAACCGCTGTAAGCGCAACCACACCTACAATATCCTGCCAGGAGCATCCTCTAGACAAATCATTGACCGGTTTCGCAATTCCCTGAAGCATCGGTCCGTAAGCTTCTGCGTTCGCCAGTCTCTGCACCAACTTATATCCAATATTCCCACAGTCCAAATTGGGGAAGATCAGCACATTCGCCTTACCAGCCACTTCGCTTCCCGGTGCTTTTGACTTTGCCACCTGGGGTACCAGCGCGGCATCTGTCTGTAGTTCTCCGTCCAGCATAAGATTCGGATATTGTTCATGTGCGATTCTGGTCGCCTCCACCATTTTATCTACCAGCTCATGCTTGGCGCTTCCCTTGGTAGAATGTGACAGCATAGCAATAATCGGCTTCGCTCCCACCAGGCTCTTGAAGCTCTTGGCAGAAGTATCTGCAATCGCCGCCAATTCCTCTGGTGTGGGATCCTGGTTTAATCCACAGTCGGCAAACAGGAAGGTTCCATTTTCACCGAACTCACAATTCGGCACACACATCAGGAAAAAGCCTGAAACCAGCTTTACACCAGGCGCCGTCTTTAAGATCTGCAAGGCGGGGCGCAGGGTATCCGCCGTTGCGTGGCAAGCGCCTGCCACCATGCCATCGGCATCGTTTGCTTTTACCATAATGACCCCGAAAGTAAGGTAATCACTAAGAAGGATGTCCCTTGCTTTCTCAAGCGTCATTCCCTTATTCTTTCTTGTCTCGTACAAAAGATTCACATAATCATCCAGCTTATCGCACAACTCCGGATTAATGATCTCAACCCCGTCAAGCTCTATCTCCAGCCACGTAGCGCCATCCATGATTTTTTCTTCATTTCCAATCATTATGATATCTGCAATCCCCTCTTTTACAATGTGTGAAGCTGCAATCAACGTCCGCTTGTCCGTTGTTTCCGGCAAAACGATGGTCTTTCGATCCATCCTTGCCTTGTCCTTTATCACATCAATGTATGACATACCCCGTTCTCCTTTCACGCCCGCCTTTTCATTTTCCTGCAAGATATAAGCCAGCTTCTTTCTGACCTTGGCTTCCTGCTATTTCTACTAAAAATTATATTTCAAACCGCTTTTTACGGCAAGCATAACCTGATAAAAAATTGTGTAAATTTTAATACAAAATTTGCCTACCGACAAGTTTTATGATACATTTTAATTAACAAAATTATTATCAAAAAAATACAGCATCTTTATGCTGAAAATTGCGAGGATGATCCGTGAAAACAGCAGCAATAGTAGCCGAATACAATCCATTTCATAATGGACACCAATATCAGATTGAAGAGACAAAACGCCAGACAGGAGCAGACTTTATCCTTGTTCTTATGAGCGGCGATTTCGTTCAGCGCGGGGCGCCTGCACTGTGCAACAAATATATCCGGACGAAAATGGCGCTTATAGGCGGCGCTGATCTTGTAATTGAACTGCCAAGCCTTTATGCTCTTTCAAGCGCAGAGTTTTTTGCTGACGGTGCTGTCACTTTGCTGAACCAATTAAATGTCGTTGACATTTTATCATTCGGAAGTGAATCCGGTAACCTCTCTCTCTTTGAAAAGTGTACCGGCACCATGATCCGGCAGGCTGACCAGCTGACATCTATCATCCGGGAAGGCTTAAAGTGCGGTCTGCCTTTCCCGGCTGCAAGAGCAGATGCCATGTCAGAAATCTTTTTTACCTACCCAGACGCCGAGGAACTGAACGCCCTTTTTTCCTATCCCAACAACATCCTTGGCATGGAGTACTGCAAGGCATTGCTTGCCACGAAAAGTCCTATCCGCCCGTTTACCATAAAGCGTGAGGATGCCGGCTACCATAATACCTCTGTTTCAGAGCATTCTTCCAAATATATCTCTGCATCAGCCATACGAAATGCCTTAACCCAGACCCCTGAGTTGGTTGCCAGATATGTCCCCTCTGAGGTATACCAGCTCATCACAGAATACGGACTTCCCGCATCCCATCTTCAGGAAGATGCTTTTTCTATGCTGCTTTATTATAAGCTGCTTACTGAAAAAGACCATGGATTTTCAGCCTATTTAGACTGCACCCCCGATTTGTCCGATAAAATCTGCAAAAATCTTGCCAACTACACCAGTTTTACTGATTTCTGCCATCTTTTAAAGACAAAAGAAATTACTTACACGCGTCTAAGCCGGGTGATGATGCATATTTTACTCAATATCAAAACCCCTGAATATTTCCGTCCTCCCCTGCTTTCAAGGAAGCTTTATGCCCCTTATGCCAGGCTATTAGGTTTTAAAAAAGAAGCTTCCCCACTCCTTTCTGCCATCAAAAAAAGCAGCTCTATTCCGCTGCTTTCAAAACCTGCCGATGCTGCTTCCCTTTTGAACAGGGAAGCCTTTGCCATGCTGCAGCAGGATATTTTCTGCGCATCTGTCTACGAGTCCGCCGTATTTCATTATACCGGTAAGCAACCCTTAAACGAACTAAAACAATCGCCAATCATCCTTCCGCAGCTGACATAAATCCTTTACAAACTATTTACCGACATTTAATAAACGACGCGGTCGCGCCCTTGTTTTTTTCCAAGGTAGAGTTTTTCATCTGCCTCTCTTATTATGTAATCGATTTTTTCTTTGCTGCCTTCCACAATGCCAAATGTCATGGTAATACGGATTCCCTTTTCTTTCTGATAGTCTATGCCTGTATTGCGGATCTGTTCCATCAGTTCCTCCACAGATTTTACCGTGTCCTCCAGACCATAGTTTTCAAATATCAAAAGGAACTCCTCTCCTCCCCACCTTACAGCAAATCCCTTTCTGTGCATATGCGCCTTTAATTTATCTGCAAGATGGATTAATACAATATCACCGCACTCATGCCCATAAGTGTCGTTTACCTTTTTAAAATAATCCACATCTCCCAGCGCTATACTAAAGGGGACACCGGTTTTCCTAAAGTCGCTTTGTACCTGCGCAAGCATCTTTTCTCCGCTCCGCCTGTTATAAAGCTTCGTCAGAATATCCTGTTCAATTAATTCCCTTAAGGATTTCTGCATCATTACCGCATGTTTTCCCATTCCACCCAATTCATCGTTCCGCCTGAGCACGTTTAGATCCAGCTGCGCACGCAGATTACCGCTAGTGACCTTTTCCAGAAATTCTTCCATCTTTCGTATTGCGTCAACCAGCTTCCCCGAAAATCGAATCGTAAAAAATCCTGCAAGCAAAATTGCCGTAATCGCCAAAAGCAAAATCGGCAATATCGCCCGCCGCACAAGTCCGTCTACATACTCTGACGGTTTGCCCACAAAAATCATTCCGACACAACTGCCGTCAGAATTAGAAAGCGGCGCATAATAAGCAAAGTATTTCTTATTGTCGATAAGCACACTCGGATAAAACGCTTCTTCTCCGCTCTCCAATACATCCTTTGTCACCACCGGATTGGACTTTGTTCCCGTCATACGCCCACCCTGATCATCCATAATGGTCGTAAGAATCCGTATATCCTGGTAAAAAAAAGTGACATCAGCATCCGTATGTTCTTTCACTTTATCAACAATAGAAAAATCACCGCTGATCTGATATTCCCCTTTGAACAGAGTAACACTCCCATCCTCATTTATCACATGATAATCTCCCGGATACAATTCATCATACATCATGAGGATGGTATTGCTTAAATTCTTCAGTCCTTTTTGTGCCTCCTGCCCAATAGAATCCGCCAGACTCTTGGTACTTAAAGCCGTTATAACCAATACCAACAGCACAATAGGTATAATCGAGATCCTAAGCAGTGCCCAGTATAAGCTGTTTTGTTCTATCTTTTTCATCCGCCCCTCCAATAGTGCAATGGATTCTAACGGTTCTCATTTACATAAATCTGCACTCTGCTCTGGATGATGGAAGCAACATCCTTTGCACTCTTTTGTCCCGCAAAATACGGCGCCGACTCTTCCGTAATAATGTTCAACAGCATATCATCCTGTTTGTAAACCTGCGTAAAACTGTAAAGCTGTTCCATAAAGTCTTCCGTCTCCTGCTTTGTCATCGGTGGGATGATGATTTCCTGACCATTGATATAATACGTGCTGTCATACTCCTGTTTATTCCCGTTTTCATCCATATAGTAGGGTTTTTTCATCGCCTCCGCAGCAAGCTCATTCAAACGCTTTATGCTGAGAGGGAAGCTGTAATTAATATTTTCTTTCTGATATTCATCGGTGAGGAAGGTACGCAAAAACGCCCATGCCCCCTCTTTATTGTTTGACTTTGCAGACAATGCAAACTGCATATCCGCAGAAATGACGGAGCCGTCTTCATTGGAAGAAGGAAAACCGATCATAGTGACCTTTTCTCCAAAGCTCCCCTTTTCAATGTTATTATAATCTCTGAAATTGCTAAGATAGTATACGGATGCAAGTACTTTCCCGTCCCGCCACATAGACTCATAATTGTTCCAATATTCATCTGTATAAATATCATCATCTATCACATCCGGGAAGGTTCCAATAAACTCAAGCATTTGAATAAATTCATCTGAATTAAAATTACAGGTGCCATTCTCCCAGTCAATAAATTGGTTTCCAGACATGGACATACAATACATAAGCATCGTGCTTTTCGTCGTACTTTCAAGCAGCTGTGTCCCCTCCGGCTTTGAGGCAAGCAGATCCATCGCCTCCTGTACCGTCCATCCTCTCTCTTCTCCCACATCGGAAGCCTTGGCAAGGATCGTATGAATGGAATAAGACGGAACCAGGGAATACATTTTTCCGTTTACAGAAAATGCTTCCAAGATATTTGGCATAAAATTATTGATATCTAGTTCTTCATCCTTTTCAATATATGGCTTGAAATCTTCAAAAAGTCCCTTTGAAATATAACTTTCCATCGGCATTGCATAATTGACCAAAAGAATATCCGGCACCTTCCCTGAGGCAATATCTGTATTGAGCCTGTTAATCCCTGCCATATAATCGCCGTCCGTAGCATATATGGAACCATAATCCAGAATGGAGATCCTATAATCTTCATTTTCTTTGTTAAACTTAATTGCACTGCGCCTCACATTCCAGTTAGAATCAGCCATAGCTAGCACAATGACCTGTTTCTCCTTAACCTCCTCTGGAGGCACCTTTGTAAATAAGGCAAGCACATTATTCCCCGTCTCCATATCATCATATGTTGCAAAAAAATCTTCGCCATTCATTCCTATTACCTGATATAGACCATAAATGTCCAAATCAGAATCTATGAAACTCATGATCTGCTTTTTGTCCGAATCTCCTATGTTATATCCATACACACCGTAACTGTCCGTAAGGTACAGATCGTACCCCTTCCCCGCATAAAAGAAATAGTTATAGGAGGATCCCGGAAATTGATTCTTCTCTCCGATTGTTCCGGTTTCCAAATCAACAGTTGCCATAGACATGCCGTTTTCTTCATAAAAAACAGCAATCAATCCTCCATCCTCAAGCGTAATGAAGTTTGCACTTTCAAACACACTTTGGTTTCCATTCTGAGACATGACCCCTAAGTAATTACCCTCAAAGTCAAATTTCATAAATATGCCATATGAATTGACGTAAATTCCTCTCTCCTTGTCAAGAATCAGATCCCTTACGTACAAATACCCATTATCCGCCCCCAACTGTGCAAAATCCGGTATGTCATTGAGCTTGACAGAAAACAACTCCTCTCCGGAAAGGGTCATCTTTACAAGATAATAATCATCTATATACTCTACTTCTCCTGCATCCTCGAATGCCATATCATCTTCAATCCCATCGTCTGCCGTATCCTCTCCGTCCTCTTCTGAAGGTTCCTCCTGCGGCATATCTGCTGGATGATAATCATTCTTGATGCAATAGATGTTTGCATCATCGTCCATGCTGATGGAATTGATACTCGCATACTCCATCAGGGGAACGCGGTGGCTTTCCCCTATCGTTCCATCTTCTTTCAGTTCAAAGAAGACGATTGCCGAGTCCGATCCATCATCCGACCATGAATATCCATACGCATAAATCTTATCCCCTGCGCGGACAATCTGATTGATATTCTGGTCTTTCACCCCCAAGTCCACGTCCTGCATCCTGTATACATAATCTTTGGAAACAGCTGCCGCCTGTGGATCATTTACTTCCTTTTTTCCGCATGCAGCAAAACAAATGACCGCTAAAGATACCATCGCAAGTAAAATGATACTCTTTTTCAATCCTCTTTTTAAAAGTCCTGCCATCTATCCTTTTCCCCTTTCATTTTCAAAACCATCTGATCCTTCACATCGATCAGAAAATGCCCGGCATCCTTTAAGGTCCATTTTCTATGCCGCCATTTGCCAATTACATACACCGCAATAATGATGATGGGAATCATCAGGAAAATAAACTGAAATAATAAAATCAGTGCCTTTACATCCTCCCACCCTCTTGCGATATTCTCCCAGTAGGGGAACCTGACCGCACTGATCTGCATGGATCTGGTTCCATAGTCAAGAATAACAGGTATCAGCGCCTCTTTCAAGTAACGGGAGGAATTTTCTACCATGACCATATCTGTTTCTTCTACTCCCAATTTTTCTTTGATACAATTATAAACAAAGCCCTTCACCGGGTTAGGCGCTGTCACCTCATAGACACTGATTCCACTGCTGGTTCCATATTCCGCAAGAGTCTCATTTGAGACATAAACAATCGTCTTATCAAGTCCTGCCCGCTCGGCAAACCTGCCTTCCTGCCGTTTGATCACCCCCGCCACATGGTGAGGTACATTTCCAATCCATACCGTCATTCCAGCAATATCACTGGATCCAAATAACTGCCAGGCAGCATCTTCATCCAGCACAACGGCATCCTTCATCAAATCGCTGCCCGAAAAATAGCCGCCGGATACAAGTTGTATCGGATGAAATAAGAAGAAATCTCCTCCCACTCCTATGGCTGACGCTTTTAACTGTCCTTTTTCACTTATGACCTCAATCGTCCCCATAGAACTGTATGCATCGATAAACAGCCTTTCCCCTTTTTCTCCTTTTTTGTCTTCCTCGGAAAGCACCTCATTAAGGCTCTGTTCCAACTGTTTTTCAAAGCTCATAATCATATATTCATCCACTTCCACGCGCTCTGCAAAAAAGCAGCTGACCTGGGCGCTGCCGCCCTCCTCATCCCAGCGCGCTGCCGCCTGCTGGTCGATCAAATGCGCCACCTTAAAATCAGACCAGAGGGTGAGGATCAGATACAGAATAAAAGACATCAAGGCAATCAACGAAAACACAATCTGTTTTATGGATAAGGATTTAAAAAAATCTTTTATCTTTAAAGCCATCTGTCTTCTCCTTTCCGCCCTAGCCGTCTCATAAGTTTATGATTCGTTCAGCCTTACCTGCTTTCCAGCCTCCACCGGCTTAGTGGAAGTGGTAATGACATATTCATATCCGTAAAGTCCGGCTGAAATAGCCGTATTGTTATCATCAGAAGCTAAAACCTCTACATCCACTCTTGTGGCAATATAACGGTTGCCCAGCGGGCTGCTCTTGGATTCCACGATCAAAATGAACTTGCCGTTATTGTCCTCCCTGACGGCACTGTTTGGCACCACAAGCTCATAATCCGTACTTCTCTGTCCCACCGAAACATTAAGTGCCTGCCCTGCCTGGATGCTGGATCCTGTCACATTAAATTCAAGCAGTTTATTCTGTCCCGGCTTGTCAGGATCCGGCTTAATTGCCGCTAAAATCACCTGCACATCGTCATAATACCATGCATTTTGAAGCTCTGCCGTATCTCCCACCTGAACCTTTCTTGCCTGTTCGTTGGTCACAGAAATCGTCAGTGTATATCCTTTTCCTTCCACCTGAATCACCGCAGCAGTCTCTTCCGGCTTGGTCGTCTCGCCTGCCTTGTAGGCAAGAGAAGTAACGGTTCCCGCCACAGGCGCTGTGATGGCAGCTCCCATGGACTCTTCTTTCAGCTTGGCAATTTCTGCCCTCTTGTCTGCAATATCTTTGCTCGTCTTTGAAAGGTCAAGCTCTGCATTGATATCCGCATTCATCTCCGCCTGCTCTTCCTTCAGCAGATCATACACTGCCTGCGCATTCTTAAGGGCAGCTTCCGCATTGGCAAGCTGGTTCTGATAGGAAGCGGAAGTATACTTATTTGCATTGGTCTGGTCTGCCAGATTCTTTCTTGCCTGGTTAAGCTTATCCTGAGCAGACTTTACCGTGTCCCCTGGCTGATAAGTAATCGCCGATATATTATTAAGCTCTGCTTCTTTTGCTGCCAGCTGCTGTCTTAGCTTTGCCAGCATTTCTACATTGCTGTCATATCCTGAAAGATTCTCTTCCGCCTCAGAAAGCTTCTGAACGGCATAATTATATTGCGCTTCTGCGGTATCATAATCCTGCAGCAAAGTCCTGTAGCTCTCATAATTATCGCTTGTGTCAATCCATGCTTTCAATTCATTGATATTTTTGCCTTCGCCGTAACCTCCAGATTTTGCTGCATCATAAATTTCCTCCAGCTTTTTATCGCGTAGTGCTTGTGCTTCATCACGCATACTCCTATATTCTGCAAGCTGAGTTGTTTTATCGACAGGCAACGTTATTCCCTCTAGCGAAACATTTCCACTATTATTACCACTGTTTTCACCGCCAGTATTACCACTTTGATTATAGCTAAAATTGAAATCACCATTATTTATTATCGTATCTGTTACACTTCCCGCACCATTGATTAACGTTTGCACATCTTCTATCTGCCTTTTCAGCTCATTGATCTCATTTGTGACCTGCGCCTTTTCAGCAGCAATCTTATCATTAAATGCCCTCTCCGCATTCGCCGCTGAGTTCTGTGCATTTGTAAGATCAAGGTCAGCCTGTGTCACCGCACTTTCCGCCTCTATGGTATTGACATCCGCATTATTGCTGTTGACAGTGCTTTGCAGGGATAAATTATTCAACGCATCCGTACACTCCTTCACCCGCTTTTCCGCTGCATCCAGCCTGCTTTGCATATCTGCCACTTTTGCCTGCAGGGAAGCAAAGCCATCAATATTTCCATTAGCCACCTTGCTGATGACCTCAGAAGACACATTATTGCCGAACAGACCCTTCATATAGGCAAGCTGCAGATCGTCAAGCTCTTTCTCTGCCTGCTTTAATTCCTCACTCTCCGCATCCTCCAGATAATAGAGAACCTGATCCTTTTCCACCAGATCGCCCTGCTTAACTGCGACACTGGAAATTACCCTTGAACCCTTTACCACAACATTATAAGGGTCTGTTGCCTCCACATTTCCTGTTCCCCGTACCTTGGCTGTAATGGAACCCCTCTGCACATACTGGGTCGCCACCTCCGGCAGGGAATAATTCATTATCGTATTTGAAAAAAAAGTAAGCAGCAGCATGATCGTCAAAAAGATGATTGCCGCATTTTTGACCCACTCTCTTCTCTTTCTTCCATCCGTTTCATTCATAATCTCAATCCCTTGCCTTTCCTGCGTCCTTAAAATCCGCTGTTATCCTTTGATTCCGCCCTGATAGGTGATTCCCTCTACCAAATAGTCCTCCCCATACAAAAACACCAAGATCGGCGGTACCATATAAATCGTTGCCACTGCAAACGCCAGCCCGATCTCACCCGAATTGATCTTTGATAAAAAGACGGAAAGCGGGTGCTTCTCCTGATCCGATAATAAAATCAAAGGCTGCTCCACCATGTTCCAATAATCAATAAAAATCAAGATTGCGATAGAACACATTGCCCCCTTACAAAGGGGCATACAAATCCGCCTAAAAATCTGCCATTCCCCTGCCCCGTCAATCTGTGCCGCCTCCATCACCGAAGTCGGAATCCTCCTCATATATTTGGTCAAAAGATAAACCGAAAAAGGAGAAAAGATACCCGGGAGCCAGATTGCCCAATTGGTATCCAGCACATGCAGCCAGTCTGCTACCAGATAGTTGGGCACCAGTGTGACCTGATAGGGCATCAACATCAAAATAATATAAACAAAAAAGATAATTTCCTTTATACGCCCCCTGTATCTGGTAAAACCATAAGACGCGCCTGCCGCCACAAGAAGCTGAAAGACTACAATCGGTCCCACCAAAATCACAGAATTCCAGAACTTCAAAAGATATTCAGGACTTTTCAAAAGCACCGTAATATACTGGCTGAAGGAAACCATATCCGGTATAAATTTCAAATTCACTTTATCTGAAATATAAACCTTTCCTCCCGTATCTGTAGTGGCAAAAACCTGACCGTAATTTGCTGAAATCTCCGATGCAGACATAAAAGAATTGGTAATCGTCAGCACGATAGGCATTAGAAAAAGCACCGCAAAACAGCCTGCTATCATCGTTGCCAACAAAATTCTGACAAAATGTCTGGTATCCCGCAGCTTCTTTTTTCTTTTAACTTCCTTATCCCAGCGCTGCAATGCAAGTTCTTCTGCACTGTGCTTTGTACCCTTTCGCTCGCTCATCCTTCCACATCCTTTCCGAAATGATTCTCGGTAAGGAATAAAATTCCTATGATAACCACCATCACGATCGCCATCATGATTGCCGCAGCCGACATCTTCTGATAATCTAATCTACTGAATGTGTTGTTCATAAAGTGCTGCAGCATATACATCGTATCGTATGGATATTCTCCCTTTAGCAGATAGATTTCCCTGAAAACCTTAAAAGAATTAATCAGGGACATGATCGTCACGAACAGAATCGTTGAAGACATATATCTTAGCTTGATACGCCAGAATATCTGAAAGGAAGATGCGCTTTCCAATACTGCAACTTCAATGATATCCTTTGGAATACTGCTTAAGGCAGACATAAATAAAATCATATTATAGCCCAGATTTTTCCATAAAAAAAGAATAATGATGACCACCTGTGCGTAGGGCGAATTAAGCCAGTCAACCTTATCTGCGTGGAAAAATGCCAATATCTCATTCATCATACCATTATAGTGAAACAAAACCTGCCAAATCAAAACCACGGATGCGATAGGAACCATCATAGGGCTTAAAAAGAAGGTTCTGAACTGACTCTTAAACGGAATCTTACTTTCCAGCATCATCGCAAGAAGCAGGGATAAAACAACTGCCAGCGGAACCGCCGATGCTGAAAAGGTCAGCGTATTCTTTGCCGCCTGCTGAAAAGCCGCATTCTGAAAAACCATGACAAAATTGTCCAGAAACACAAACTGATGACTGATTGGGTTGTCTACCACTGAATAGTAAATAACAATTAAAAAAGGCAGTACGAAAAACAGCAGCACGCCGGCGGCGCTGGGAAACAGATATCCTGCGGATATCCATTTTCCCCTGCGCGTTCTCGGATTACTGCCGGTTTTTTCTATTTTTTTGACAGACTTTTTTGCCCCGTCATTTTCTTGCTGCAGGGCTTTTCTTTTTTCCCTGCTCTTAGAAACATGCATTCCTATCCTCTCTCGACTTACCTGTTCTCATTTACATAAATCTGCACTCTGTTCTGTATGATATTTGCCACATCAGCTGCTGACTTCTGCCCTTTGAAGAATGGCTCTGTCTCTTCCGTAATGATATTTATAATCTGCTGGTCTGTATTTCCAGAAACCTTCTCGGCAGATGCAATTAGTGCCTTTACCGCATCCACCTCCTCCTGTGTGGCTGCCATAATCTCAATGGTAAAATCATTATATCCCCATGTCGTCTTAGGATTTTCTATCTGATTTCCATCCTCATCCTCATAATAATTCGGCGTCATATCCAGTTCAAACTGCTTTTCAAGGGACTCTTTTCTGATTGGGAATCCCCAATTTCCATGCTCATTAACCAGACTATCCTGATACTCCTTTTCAATGAGCGTCTTCATAAATTCCCAGACCCCGTCTTTATACTTCGATTTGGAGGACATGCCGAGGCTTCCGCTTGCAGATACGACCAGATTTCCCTTCTGCTCTTTATTCGGGAATCCCACATAAGTGATTTCCTCTCCGAACATTCCTCTCATCATCTGATATTCCTGAACGGAACTAAGGGTGGTCTGCATGAGCAGAACCTTATCTTCATGCAGCAGAGTCTCAATTGACTCCCGCTCGCTGTAATCCACATCCGCATCATCCGGAAATCTGGCGGCAAATTCAAGCGCTCTTATAAATTCTTCACCGTTAAAGAAGCATTCGCCGCTCTCCCAGTCAATAAACTCATCAATATCCTGGTATACACAATACCAGAGCATGGTATTTCTGGAATCATACATCATCACATAAGGCGGATTGACCTCATCCACCAGATCAAGCATTTCCGTGAGCGTCCACCCATTTTCCTCCCCCACTAGAGAAGTTTTGGCTGCAATGGAGTTGATGTAGAACAACGGCATGATTCCATATAAGCTGCCGTCTACTTCATATGCTTTCAATATATTTTCCAGATATTCTTCTTTTTTGATGCCACTTTTCTCCATATAAGGGTATAAATCTTCTAAGACACCCTTACTTGCATACTGGGCAAAATCCACCTGAGACAAATTGATCAAATCCGGGCAGTTTGCCGTGGTCAAATCTGCCCCAAGCTGTATCAGTCCTGACTCATAATCATCCGCGCCGTATTCTCTTACTACGATACGGTACTGACTATTGGTCTTATTAAAATCTATAATCTGTTTTCTGATATCTGAATCCATCCACATGGTACCAAAAACAATTTCATCCTTGGCTGCCACCTCTGATCTGTCCTTCTTGGTAAAACAAACCAGCTCATAAGCTGCTCCGCCCTCTTCTTTGTATTCCCTCGTGATTGCCCAGATACGTCCGTCAGAAAGTTCTCCCACATACTGTATATTCTCTGCATTGATGTCCACATCTATCCAGTTAAATAATGTCTCCTTCGTTGCTGCGGACAAATCCAAAACAGATACTTGACTATTGCTGCTAACCAAAAAGCTCGTGTTCATTCCCGTATATAACGTATCGCCCCAGCCAATTTCAAGATTTCCAACAGTTTCTCCGATTTTTTTCCCTGCCAGATCGATTTTCTTTAGCTTTCCGTCAACAGATGCATATACATCTCCTTCTTTTGAAGCAGCCATACTGTTGATCCACTGATCTCCAATGTCGATATCGCATAGCTTTTGATAATTTTTGTCTAATACACAAATCATGCTGTTGCCATCGCTCAGATAAATATTTCCCTGCGCATCGCCGCACATACGCTGTATATATATGTACTCTGACTCTGGAAAGCGTTCTGTGATGTCGCTTTCCTCGATTACCGTCCCATCTTCCGCAGATATCCTGAATGCAGACATCTTAAAGCTGTTCTCAACCACTTCCCCTTCTTCGTCAAAAACATAGTTATCACTGCCGCTGACCATGGTAAGCGTGCCGTCCTCGTTTACAATCATACCGTAAATATTTTCATTTTCGCCCAGCTCAAACAGCTGCTGTGCCTTATTTTCCATCAAATCATATTTGTATACAACACCGCTATATCCTGCTTCTTCATCCCAGGTAGAGGCACTGATATATGCAACATCCCCTGCCGCCACAAAGGAATCCATATAATCACATGTAAGATCCAACTGCATAAACTCGGGGACATACACGCTTCCTTCTTTCGCGCCGTCTTCTCCTGCCTGATTTCCTCCGCTCTTTCCGCACCCGGCAAGCGCTGTAAAAAGAATCCCTGCAAGTACTGCTGCCAAAGTGAACTTTCTATTCTTTTTCATGTCATACCTCATAATCTTGTGTCTTTGTCAACATTTCCATACAAACTATAGCATATAATGCCTAGTCAGACAACGCGGATAATCTTAATTTTTTCCTAACTTATTTCTTAATTCTCCGAATCAAAATTCCATTTTTCAGAAGCGTACTATCAATATAATGACGTTTATAAAGCACTTCCCCTTCCCTTGGGATCTCTATGTCGTCTTCCTCGCAGTTAATGATGACCTCCACATAATTGTCCATCCATCCCACTTTGGTAAATTCAATGACCCTGCGCCTATTGATCTTATTGGGAAAATGGAAATTACGGTCTCTAAGAAGCGGTTCTTCCTTGCGGAGCTTGATCAGACTGCGCACCATCTCAATCCGCTCGTCATACTCTCCTGCCTCAATCTTGCTCCACGGCATACATCTTCGGCAGTCAGGATCGTGGCCTCCCTCCATAGCGATTTCTGTTCCATAATAAATGCAAGGGCTTCCCGGCATGGTAAACAGTACCGCCAGCTGCTGGAAAAACTCGTCCATATTTTTCACATCCGAGCGCAGGCGCTTGGTATCATGGGAGTCTAACAGGTTGAACATAACGTCATTGGTCTGCTGCATATAACCTGTATAACATCTGTTGATGGTATATTCAAAATCTTCATTTGACAGTGATTTGTCAATCCAGAAGTCCTTGATACTCTCTGCCAGAGGATAATTCATAACCGCATCAAACTCATCTCCTCTAAGCCACGGCATTGCGTCATGCCAGATTTCCCCCAGAATATAGATATCCGGTTTAATTGCCTTCATGCGCCGGCGCAGCTCCTTACAAAAAAGATGGGAAATCTCATTTGCCACATCCAACCGGATGCCATCGACATCATATTTTCTCACCCATTCCTCGCACACATTCAAAAAATATTCCCGCACCTTGGGATTATTGGTGTTCAGTTTGGGCATATCATCATAAAATGCAAAGCTATAATATTGCCTTGTCCGTGCCGCACCTTGATCAAAATGGAAAGGCCAATCTTGTATCATGAACCAATCATAGTACTCCGATTCCGGCCCTCTCTCTACCACATCCCGCCAAGGCGCAAAATTGGCGCCGCAGTGATTGAACACCCCGTCCA
The DNA here is from genome assembly GCA_029054245.1 of Lachnospiraceae bacterium. Taxonomy (GTDB): domain Bacteria; phylum Bacillota; class Clostridia; order Lachnospirales; family Lachnospiraceae; genus Suilimivivens. The sequence goes on from JAIDFQ010000028.1 coordinate 35,364, forward strand.
ACATAATGCGGATGCCTCTCTTATGTGCCTCCTGTACCAGCGTGCACATGGTATTCTCATCCCCGAAATGAGAATCAATCTTTGTATAATCCGAGGTATCGTATTTATGAGCGGAGGGCGACTCATTGACAGGTGTCAAATAAAGCCCCGTAATGCCAAGTCCCTCCAAATAATCCAGCTTATTGATGATTCCCTGCAGATCTCCACCGAAAAACTCTTCATTCCGAACGCTGCCCGATTCCCTCCATGGAAGCACACCTTCAGGATCATTAGAAGAATCCCCATTGCAGAACCGTTCCGGAAAAATCTGATACCAGACCGTCTTATTGACCCATTCAGGCGTTTCATTGATATCGCCCGGATTCATCCATGGATAGACAAAACACTGCCGGCTTCTTCCCTCCAGATTCATCTGTGCCTCACTGACGATGCCGTCCTCGAAATAAAACCACTTTTCATTCTCAGTCTTAATCTCAAAAAAATACTTAAGCCGTTTATAATAAGGCTCAATGGTTGTCGTCCACCATAGCTGGTTTTTCAGTCTCTTTTTGAAGGGGATATTCATAGCATCCCCCGTCCACATCTCACCGCCGCCTAAAATCCCCGCACTAAATGGATCTCCCTGGATGATGTTGACATACTGCACATCACATCCTGTCCTGATATTGATAACCAGTCGCTCCGCATCCAAGGGATAACAATAATTATCATTTGCCCTGTGATAAACCGCATTAAAATCCATACCGAAACCTCCCTACACAATTGTTTTTGCTACCCCTTAATTCTTAAAGCTGTGTATAGGCGCTGGAATCCGCCCGCCCCTTTCCACAAACGCATCACATGAGAACGGATTTACCGGCATAATGGGCGCATACCCCAAAAGTCCACCAAATTCCACTGTCTCACCGACTCCTTTTCCGATAACCGGAATGATACGTACTGCCGTGGTCTTTTGATTCACCATACCGATTGCCATTTCATCTGCAATAATGCCTGAAATTGTGGTCGCTTTTGTGTCTCCCGGTATAGCAATCATATCCAGCCCTACTGAACACACACAGGTCATCGCCTCCAGCTTTTCAAGGGTAAGCGCGCCCGCTTCCACCGCATCGATCATCCCCTGGTCCTCACTGACCGGAATAAAAGCGCCGCTTAACCCTCCCACATAGGAGGATGCCATGACGCCCCCCTTTTTCACCTGATCGTTCAAAAGTGCAAGCGCTGCCGTGGTCCCTGGCGCTCCGGCATATTCAAGTCCAATTTCACAAAGAATATCTGCCACGCTGTCACCAATTGCCGGGGTAGGTGCAAGCGATAAATCTACAATACCAAAAGGCACTCCCAGCCGCGCAGAAGCTTCCTGCGCCACCAATTGCCCTACACGTGTCACCTTAAAAGCAGTTTTCTTGATGGTTTCACAAAGAACCTCAAAGTTTTCTCCTCTCACCTTTGAAAGTGCATTTTTCACAACACCCGGTCCGCTGACGCCCACATTGATGATTTTGTCCGCCTCTGTCACACCGTGAAAAGCGCCTGCCATAAAGGGATTGTCGTCCGGTGCATTGCAAAAGACCACCAGCTTTGCACATCCCAAAGAATCCTGCGCCTTGGTGTGTTCCGCTGTCTGTATCATAATCTCTCCCATAAGCCGCACCGCGTCCATATTGATTCCTGTTTTGGTGGATCCCAGATTTACGGAACTGCACACCCGCTCGGTGGATGCCAATGCTTTCGGGATGGAACGGATCAAAAGTTCATCTGCGGTTGTCATTCCTTTAGATACCAGTGCAGAATAGCCGCCAATAAAATTGACGCCGACCTCGTGTGCCACTTTGTCAAGGGTCACTGCAATAGATGTAAAATCCTCAATCGAACTACATGCTGCACCGCCAACCAGTGCGATCGGCGTCACCGAAATCCGTTTATTTACAATGGGGATTCCAAATTCCCTGGCAATCTCATCCCCTGTCTTTACCAGATCCTTGGCGGCATCATATATTTTATGGTAAATCTTTTCATTCAACCTGTTTAAATCCGAATCGATACAGTCAAGCAGACTGATGCCAAGGGTAATCGTGCGGACATCCAGATTTTCCTTGGTAATCATTTCATTTGTTTCCACTACTTCAAATAAGTTAATCATATTTATCCTTTCCAATATCACATAGATTCCATCTAAATTCTGTGCATTTTATCAAAAATCTCTTCCTTCTGACATTTGATATCCACCCCTATTTTTTCTCCCAAAGCCTTAAGTTCGTCTGCCATTTCTCCAAAATGCTTCTCCATTTGGTTGGTGTCTACAATCATCATCATATTAAAGTACCCTTGTACAATGGTCTGGGATATATCCAGGATATTGATCTTATTTTCTGCAAGGTAGGTACACACATTTGCTATAATTCCCACCGTATCTTTTCCTACTACCGTAATAATCGTTTTATTCATTTGATACCATGCCTTTCTTATTTTTATATCTTCTTAATCATGCAATATGTATTACTTTAGATACTTCGTTTCTTGCCGCAACATACATAGGGAAATCAGAAGTCTTCATTCCAGATGGACTTTTTTCCTCCTCTTCCCTATGCCTGCACGCCATCGTCACTTCTACCCGCACTGCCTCATAGGCAAGTTCTGGCAGATTATTTTCTTTGCTTAAATGTCCCAGCATTACTGCCTGTAACTTATCGTGCAAAAGACTGCACAAGAGCTGCCCTGCCCTCTCATTGGACAAATGCCCTCTATCGCCCAAAATACGCTGTTTCAAATAATAAGGATACGGTCCCACCTGAAGCATATTTACATCATGATTGGCTTCTAGAAGCAGTGCATCCATTCCCCTCAAGGATTCTACCGTATAATCATTATAAGTGCCCAGATCCGTTATGATTCCCACTTTTTTCTTTCCATGAGAGATCCGATACGCCACTGGTTCCGCCGCATCATGGGAAATTTTCATAGGATTACACACCAAATCCTTTATGATGATTTTTTCATCTGCACGAACCGGCAAAAATAAGTCCTCTGGTATCACCCCCACTGAAGCGGTATTCTTAATTGCCTCAATGGTTCCTTTTGTTGCATAAATAGGCACACCGTATTTCCTCCCAAGCACACCCAGCCCAGCAATATGGTCTGCGTGCTCATGGGTGATGAAGATCCCATCAATATCCCGCATGGATAAATCAAGTTCCTTAAGCCCCGCTTCCGTTCTCTTTCCGCTGATCCCTACATCCACCAGAAGATGGGTGGTATCAGATCCTACATAAATACAATTTCCGCTGCTTCCGCTCGCGATACTGCAAATTCTCATTTTTACCTGTGCCTCCTTATGACCGCCAATACACTTCTATCACATCTCCCGACGCAATAGGCTCCATATACTGCGCCTTACGCCCGTTTAAAGTCGTAACGATTCCTTTTCCCCGAGGTCTTGACAGATCAATATCGATTGCATCAAACACATCCACATAAATATATCTGTCTTTACCACTTAACGTAATCGGACTGTGATTGACAATCACCTGAATCGATGTTCCATTCGTTAAAGGCTCTCCCTCGCTTTCTGTTTTCGGCACATCCTCCTTATCCGCATCCTTCGCCTCTTGCTCCTTTATGCCTGCAACTTCTTTACTCATATCTTTTGTGTCTGCATCTTTTGTATCTGTATCATTTACGTCTGCATCTTCGGCATCTACATTTTCTACATCTGACTCTTCTTCATCACGATTTTTGATTTCCCCGGCTGATGTATCCGCCCTAAATGGCTGCCCCAGCGTCCATGACACTGAAAAATTTTCATATACTGGTGTATTTTTATCTGCCAACATATGATTCACATACAGATTCATGTGAGGATCAAGCACAACATCCATAAATTCTGCAATCTGTCCCACTGTATAATAATTCAGAATCTCAATCCTATCGCCTTCCTGAATCTCATAATACTTAGACTGTAAGCTTCCATTAACACTTGCAAACCTCGGCACCTCTATCTTTTTTTCATTGACAAACACGGTAAGGCTCTCCGTCGTTTCTGGCAGATCGCCTATCGCCATTTTCGCCTTTTCCCCGGCAGTCGATTCCATCACCCTAATGATATCATTCGCGTGGATTGGCGAATGAATGTCTGCCGCCTCTCCGTTAATCGTAATAATAGCAGCTTCTCCCAACTGTCCTCTTGCCATGCGCTGCTTCCCATTTACCGTGAAGTTAAGTTCCTTCCCTCTCTTAGGGAACAGACCATCATTCGGAAACTGCACCTGCATGGCAGCATCAGCCACATTCAGCTTGTTATTATCATATATTTTGATCCTGTTATCATTAAAGCTTACAAAAATAAAATTATTGCTCTGTTCATAAAAGTTGAGGCAGATGCCAATCGGCGTAACCAAGAGACTGTCCTTTTTAATGTCTTCCTCAAACACAATCTGCTGCATGACCTCTTCTCCGCGAAGCGCCACACGCTGCCTTGCAATACCAAGTTTATCTGCGATTGCATCTGTATATCCGGGAATCTTTCCACCGCCGCCGACTACAAATACTGCGCTGACCGGCTTGTCCCCATTTAACTCCTTAATTTTGTCTGCTGCCTGGACCGCCATATCATCAACCAGACCTGCCGTTATTCTTCTCACCTCTTCACCGGTAATCGTCTGTGGCAGAAGCATAATATCCATATAAGAAATCGTTTCCATTTCCCCAGCATCACGCTTAATCTGCTCCGCTGTGGCAAAATCAACCAGACAATGTCTGGCAATCTCTTCCGTCAGGGCATCTCCTGCCACAGGAATCATTCCATATGCCAAAATACATCCGTCATTTGTGATGGAAATATCAGAAGTTCCTGCCCCCACATCAAGCAATGCGATATTCAACATGCGGAACCGCTCAGGTATGGCTAGCTGAATTGCTGCGATAGGCTCCAAGGTCAGACTACTAACCGACAGCCCCGCCAGCTCCACCGCCTTGTACAGCCCATCCACAACATCATCCGGCAGAAACGTAGCGATCAGATCCACTCCTATGGTCCTTGCCTTATGCCCTTCCAGATTTCCCATAGGATATCCGTTTAAGTAATATCTGACGACAGAATGCCCCACGCAATAAAACTTTATTTCGTCCTCTTCCTTTTTTTCAAGAAATTCCTGATAAGCTTTCTCCACTCCGGCTGAGATAAGACCGTAAATATCCTCCTGATCCACTTCCTTATCCCCAATAAACGGATATTCCACATGTGTCGTCACCGTTTTAAGGACACGACCTGCGGCTGCAATACACACCTCGGAGAGCTTCCGTCCCACCGCCTCTTCCAGCTGTTCTTTTACAATGCGAATGGTATCTCCCACCTTCTGGATATCATGTATCTGTCCATCCAGCATGGCCCTGGTCTCATGTTCTTTTACCCTTTGAGCCGCCACGACAAACTGATTTCCGCTTTTATACCCAACGGTTCCAACAATACTCCTGGTACCAATATCAAGCCCAAACACCAGCTGTCCCGTATATCTCTTTCCATCCATCACAGATACTCTCCCAATTTTCTGTCAATTTGCCGAAAGGCGGCAGGCAGATCTCCACTATTATCAATAACGACACTGCAATACTTTCTGAATTCCTCTTCCTGAAGCTGCGACTTCATAATCGCATGGATTTTCTCGTCAGTGTAATTTCTTGATTCCCGCAGCCGCCTGATCCTGACTTCCTCTCTTGCATAAATATACCACATTTCATCCACAATGTCCAAATAACCGTCTTCTATAAGAAGCGCCGCTTCGACAAATAAAAAATCAAGCTTTCCCTCTGCCCTCGCTGCTGCGATCTCATCAAGAATCCGCATTTTGACTGCCGGATGAATCAACTCATTTACCTTTTGAAGCAATTCCTCCGACTCAAAAATCCGTGCCGCCATCTTTCCTTTATGTATTGTGCCATCTTCGTTCAAAATCTCCGGCGAAAAAAGCCTTACAAGCTCCTGGTAACAAACTTGCCCCGGCTCTTCTACCTTATGGGCAATTTCATCCGCCAAAAGAATCATACAGCGGTATTTTTCCCCGATATATTGTAATAGGGCGGATTTTCCTGCGCCGACTCCGCCCGTAATGCCAATCACCTTCATATACTCACCTGCTACTTCGCCTCATACCAGTCGTCCCCTTCATGCAGATCGATTTCCAAATGCACCATAAGTTCTGCGGCATGGCTCATCTCCTCTTCCAAGATAGTCCTCACCTGCTGCGCTTCCTCTTTTAACGTCTCGATCAGCAGTTCATCATGCACTTGTAAAATCAATTTTGATTTTAGATTTTCCTTTTTCAGCCGTCGGTAGACCCTTATCATGGCAATTTTGATTACATCGGCTGCCGTTCCCTGTATAGGTGAATTCATGGCAACCCGCTCCCCAAAGGAACGCTGCATAAAATTACTGGAGCTTAGCTCTGGCACTGGTCTGCGCCTGCCAAACATAGTCGTCACATAACCCTTTTCCTTGGCATCCGCCACCGCTTTATCTAGAAAATTTTTGACCCCCGGATAAGCCGCAAAATACTGTTCAATATATTCTGCCGCCTCTTTCCTTGTAATACTTAAATCCTGGCTTAAGCCAAAGGAGCTGATTCCATATACAATACCAAAATTAACCGCTTTCGCGTTGCGCCGCTGTAAATCTGTCACCTCATCAAAAGGAATATGAAATACTTGGGATGCCGTTATTCTATGGATATCCGCATGCATGCGATAAGCCTCAATCAACTGCTTATCTCCCGACATATGTGCCAGAATCCGCAGCTCGATCTGGGAATAATCTGCATCTGTGAAGATACAGTCCTTCCCCGGCACGAATACTTTTCTAATTTTCCTGCCAAGCTCCATGCGCATAGGAATATTCTGCAGATTTGGATCCGTAGAACTGATACGCCCTGTGGCTGTAATCGTCTGATTAAACGTAGAGTGGATCCGGCTGTCCTCTCCTATAAACGCAGACAATCCATCCGCATAAGTGGATTTTAATTTGGCAAGACCGCGGTACTCTAACACATCTGCCACGATTGGATGCTCCTCTGCCATTTTCTCAAGCACATCCGCCGCCGTAGAGTAACCGGTCTTTGTCTTTTTCCCTCCGGGAAGTTTCAGTTTATCAAACAAGATTTCCCCAAGCTGTTTAGGGGAATTCAGGTTAAATTCTTCCCCCGCCTGCTCATAAACCTTCTTTTCTAGTTCATGTATCCGCCCTGTCAGCGCTTCCCCATATGCCTTCAGTTCTTCCGGTTTTACCAGAATGCCTTCCTTTTCCATATCATAGAGCACATACGTAAGGGGCATCTCAATTTCTTTCATAAGAGCAAGCATCCCTGCTTCCTCAAGCTTGCCGCGCAGCACTGGCGCTGCCGCCATGCTGACATAAGCAAGAAAACAAGCGTACTGTATGAATGCCTCCGGCTTATCCTCCAGTGCCTCCAAAAGCGATACCTTTCCAAATTGCTGGACACGCTCTGGAATCATCAGCCCTAAATGTTCATTTGCCACATCTGCGACTGTATAATCATTTTTCAATGGATTGAGCAGATAAGAAGCAAGTATCACATCAAAAAAACGCTCCGTCTCATCACACCCAAGATAATCATAAGTATTTTTGATGTTCCCGCAGGCAATCCTGCCATTCAAAGCCATCCCTGCCACCTTTTCTTTCAGGTAGCCTTCCGTTAAAAGTCCCTGGCAACGCACAAAAAAACTCCTGCCATCTGCAAATGCAAGCGCAATACCCACCAGTTCCTTTTGCCCTTTATCCTTAAGTACTGCAAATCCAATCTCCTGATCCTTATTTGCAAGCGCCTGTTCAAAAACACATTCACATGCGCTAAGATCCTCAACCATCTGGAATTTTGACGTGATATCCTCATTGGATATCCCTTTTTCAAAGCGGGATAAAAGATTTTTAAATTCCAATCTTTTTAAAATCACATATGCCTCTTCTGTATAAAAGTCCTGCACTTTTGCTTCCTCAAAGGAAAATTCCAATGGGCTGTCAACATTAATCGTAGCCAGCGCCTTAGAAAGGCGTGCGAGTTCTTCGTTATTTTTCAATGATTCACGTATGGAATTCTTTTTCACTTCCTCCACACGGGCATATATATCATCCAGCGAACCAAATTGAATCATAAGCTCCGTCGCTGTTTTTTCTCCTACCTTGGGAACACCTGGAATATTATCTGCAGTATCCCCCATAAGTGCCTTCAGATCAATGAACTGGACAGGATTTACCTGATATTTCGCCTCCACATCAGCAGCATAATAATCTTCTATCTCTGTCCTGCCGCCCTTGGTTTTAGGAATCCTGATTTTAATCTTATCCGTTGCAACCTGCAAAAGATCACGGTCGCCCGAAACCAATGAAACCGCCATTCCCTCCTTTTCTGCCCTTTTCGCCAATGTGCCCAGAATATCATCTGCCTCCAGACCTGCCTTTTCCATCATCCTAATTCCCATAGCCAAAAGAACTTCTTTGAGAACCGGCACCTGTTCTCTCAATTCCTCCGGCATAGGCTTTCTGGTTCCTTTGTATTCCTTATACATTTCATGGCGGAAGGTAGGCGCTTTTACGTCAAAAGCCACCGTCAGATAATCAGGAATCTCCTCCTCCAATATCTTAAACATAATATTCAAGAATCCATAAACGGCATTCGTATGCAGTCCTGCACTATTGGTCAGATCCGGCACACCATAAAAAGCTCTGTTCAAAATACTATGCCCATCTATCAAAACAATCTTTTTCATCCTTACCCCATATCCTTCCCGCCTAAGCCAGTATCCATAAAAACATTCCAACATAAAACAGGCTCAAAATAAAATCACCAATAATATAATCAATATAATCCCAGCAAACACAGTAAGCCCCTGAATTACATACAAAAGCCACCGCATACTTTCTCTTAATTTTAAAGTATGCCCCGCCTCTTCTATACAATACTTAAGTTCATTCTGAAGATCGAACACATTGCCGGATTCCAGCCTTGCCATTCCTTCTGAAACAAGAAACTGAATCGTAAGCTCTTCCTTACATTCGCTACAATTATCTATATGTTCCAAAAATTTCCGCAGATCATCCATTTCAAGATCATCTTCAAGAAATAAAGAAATCATTTTCTCTGCATCTTTACATGTCATGACAGTTCCTCACTGTAATGCCTACACTTAATCTCACTTTAATAAATATACACTAAAATGGCGCCAAAGTAAATATAGGACGCATAAAGAGGAATACAGCGGAAAGGCTATATTCCTCTTATGTGCGGTTTTCTTTGCAGATAGATTTCTAATTTAGCTTTTATATTAGCTGCCCTTCTAAGATAACTTGTCTTAGTGCCAGGTCTTCTTTTTTAAGCAAGACTACGTTCGCCTTTTTTTTCGGTGTAATGCTTCCGTATCGGTCATAAATGCCCACGCTTTTTGCCGAGTTTACTGCTGCGCATTTAACGGCGGATTCCAGCGGGATTCCCATTTTGAGCACTGCCGTTCTGAGACAATCCATCAAGTTCGTGGCAGATCCCGCTATGGTTCCATCCTTAAGTGTTGCCAGATTGCCTACTACTTTTACAGCCTGACCACCCAGACTGTAATCTCCGTCCTTAAGTCCGGTTGCCATCATGCTGTCGCTGATCAGTATAATGCGTTCGTCTCCAAACATTTTGAAGGTGGTCCTAACGGCGGCGGGATGGATATGCACGCCGTCACAAATAAGTTCAACCTCAACCTTTTTCGTGTCAACAGCTGCTCCGACCAGTCCTGGCGCCCTGTGGGTATACGGATTCATTGCATTGTAAAGATGGGTTACATGATTTGCGCCTCTTTCAAATGCCTGAACCGCCGTATCATAGTCCGTCGCTGTGTGTGCAAGGGAAATGACTACTTCTTCATGTCTTCTTTCAATAAACTCCATCGCCCCTTCTACTTCCGGCGCAATGGCAATCAACTTTACCATAAAACCCGAAGCTTCATTCAATTTATCAAACATATCCAGATCCGGCGTTCTGATATAGGCGCCATTTTGCGCCCCTTTCTTGGATGCCGCAACAAAAGGACCTTCCATATTGATTCCACAAAGTCTTGCCCGCTTCTCCTTCGCTCCTTCTTCCCTGTATGCCTTAGCTGTTTTGCATATTTCCAGCAGCGTATCCTCTCCCAGCGTCATGGTCGCCGGCACAATATTGGTCACGCCCACAGAAGCTTCATAAGCTGCCATTGCATCGATTGCTTCTCTCGTTCCGTCACAGAAATCATGCCCTACACATCCGTGAAAATGAATATCTGTAAGCCCCGGTATTGCATAACATCCCGCCGCATCAATAACCGTCTTGTCGCTTACTTTCTCCTCATTGTCCACAAAATGATCTTTTTCTATCCATATATCCTTATTTAAAAATCTTCCATCCTCTGTATACACACTGGCATTTTTAATAATCATAAAAAAAAGACGCTCCTTCCCTGTCAAAAATAATCCTTTTATTTCACCAGAGACAATGCTGCTTCATCTGCAACTACTATAACATCATTGTGAAGCTGCAATACAGAAGCCTGTACCTTCGGTGTAATCGGTCCAAAAAAAGCTTCTTTTACAATTTCTGCTTTATCTTCACCGCTTATGACAATCAAGATTTTCTTTGCCTGCATAATCGTCTTAATTCCCATAGTATATGCCTGTTTCGGAACTTCATCCATAGATGCAAAAAAACGCTGGTTCGCTTTCATGGTGGATTCCGTCAAATTCACGCAGTGTGTCTCTGCCTCAAAAGCCATCCCCGGTTCATTGAATCCGATATGTCCATTATGTCCAAGCCCTAAAAGCTGTAGATCCACACCTCCTACAGATGAAATGATTTCATTGTAATCTCTGCACGCTTTATCAATGTCTGGCTCCATTCCGTCCGGCAGGAAGGTTCTGTCTTTATTAATATTAACTCTGGAAAACAGCTTATCATTCATAAAATAATAATAACTCTGCTCATTTTCTCTCGTAAGCCCTTTATATTCATCCAGGTTAACCGTCGTCACCTCGCTAAAATCCAAGTCACCTTTATTATACCACTCCACCAGCTGATCATAGGTTCCAATAGGAGTAGAGCCAGTGGCAAGTCCTAATACACAGTTTGGTTTCATAATAATCTGAGCAGAAATAATGTTTGCCGCCTTCCTGCTCATATCCCTGTAATCCTTCGCTCTGATGATTTTCATTCTGAAATACTCCTTTCCCTTGTTTTATATAATCAAACGCTATCGCACTTCGTGAGATAGCTTATTGTGTCAAACGCTATCGCACTTCGTGAGATAGCTTATTGTATCAAACGCTATCGCACTTCGTGGGATAGCTTATTGATTGAAAATACCGGAGGTCCCGGGGGACCTCCGACATGCTAGGGTTTCGGTATTATGATAGAATTATAATACCTTATAACATCTTTTTCATTTCGTCAGCAACAAACTGTACCTTGGTTCCGACAATTACCTGCACCGCAGTCTTGCTCGGTCTCATCACACCTGCAACTCCTGCTGATTTGATCTTCTTCTCGTCAACCAATGTGTAATCCTTGATCTCCAGGCGAAGTCTTGTAATACAGTTGTCAAGAGACTTCACATTTCCTCTACCCCCAAGTCCTTCCAAAATGACTTTGGCAACGTCTGTAAAGTTATCATTGGAAAGAATGACTTTCTTTTCTGCTTCTAAATCGTCATCTTCTCTGCCAGGCGTCTTCAAATCAAACTTCACGATGGCGAAGCGGAATACCAGATAGAATACTGCAAACGCTGCGATTCCTAACGGAATAATCATCCATGTATTCGCAGCTGCTGGCAGCGGCGCCGAGAAAACAAGGTCTGTTGCACCAGCTGAAAAGCTGAAACCAGCCCTGAACCCAACCAATGTTACGATCACTGTAAAGATACCATATAACAATGCATAAATCAAATACAAAGCAGGTGCAAGGAACATGAAACCAAATTCAAAGGGTTCTGTAACACCGCAGACAAATGCACAAACAGCTGCGGAAGCTACCAGACCAATTGCAACTTTCTTCTTGCCTTCTTTTGCTGTCTGGATCATAGCCAGTGCTGCACCAGGAATACCAAACATCATACAAGGGAAGAAGCCTGACATATACATACCAAGACTCCAGGAAACATCTGCGCTTGTGTCGCCTGCCCAGAAGTGAGACAGATCGCCAAGACCAATGGTATTGAACCAGAATACATTGTTAAGAGCATGATGCAAACCTGTAGGAATCAGCAATCTGTTCAGGAATGCATAGATACCTGCGCCAACCGGTCCAAGTCCTACAATTCCATTACCCAATGCAAGCAGAGCACCATATACGATGGGCCATACAAACAGTAAAATTGCTGCAACAACAATAGAAATAACACCAGAAATAATGGATACACAGCGCTTGCCACTAAAGAAGGAAAGCCAATCCGGTAATTTTGTTGTTTTAAATTTGTTATAGCAAGTTGCTCCGATAATACCTGCAAGGATACCGATAAACGGATTTGCAATCGCTGAAAAAGCAAGTGTCTTGCTCGCGCTGTCTGCAACAGAAGGCATCAGTGTAGTAACCGTACCTACAGAAAGCAGATTTGTAATCATCAGCCATGATGCAAATGCTGCAAGACCTGCTGTGCCATCATGATCATCTGCCATGCCGACGCCTACCCCAATAACGAACAGCAATGCCATATTATCAATCAACGCACCACCTGCTTTAACCAAGAAGAAACCCAATAGATTTAAAAATCCGGTGATTTCACCGCCCTGCATAGTCGCAGGACATAGCGCATATCCAATTCCCATCAAAATACCACAGATAGGCAGACACGCTACCGGAAGCATCAATGATTTACCTAGTTTCTGTAAATATTTCATCATAAAATTTTACCCCCTTGTCTTTTCATTTTGCCCTAGCTACAAAATGATGAATTGTTTTTTGCTTCTATAGATTGCCTTCCGAAATCCCTCTGCTGGTTCAAGCAGCGTTTCGTCCAGTCCCTCTACCTTCCTAATTTGCCGCTGTTCCTTGGAACACTTATGCTGCAATTTCCCTTACATAAAGCAGGTCATCACTTCTTCTCCCACTTCCACCATTCCTTCCATCTTGCATGTAATCTCAGAAAACTCAGAACTATTACAGATAATCATAGGCGTCACCGTGTCATATCCTGCATTGCTGATTTCTTCCATATCGGCTTCAAGAAGCAGGTCACCTCTTTTCACCTCTTGATCTGCCTCCACCATCGTCCGGAAGAACTGCCCTTTCAGTTCAACGGTATCCATCCCCACATGAATCAGTATTTCCACCCCGTCAGGTGTCGTCACCCCCACTGCATGACCGGTAGGAAACACCGTGCTCACCACTCCGTCCGCAGGCGCATACACCTTGCCTTCTGCAGGAATAATTGCAATTCCTTTCCCCAGGATTTCCTCTGCAAAAGTAGGATCCTTTACATCCTTGATGGGGATACACTCCCCTTTAAGCGGAGAAGAAATCACTGTTCCCTTCTTACTTTTCATAAAATCAAAAAGTCCCATTTTGAAGCCCTCCCTATCCGTCTGCACTCAGCTTATTCATATTTTATAAGTGTCCCTGGTTCTTTTAATGCTTATCGCAAGATAAAGTTTTTCTTCTGTAGTCATAGAACACTGATATTTTTCCACCAGAAATGCATTGATATCATCAGCCACGCTGCATTCTTCTATACAGTTTTTCCTAATTGCACTTTGATATTCTTCATCTTCCAATCCCTCAACCGGTTCAATCTTTAATAAACGGTGCGCCATATATTTTAAATTGCTTGCCAGCCAGTCTTTATGCATGGAATTTTCGATGAATTGTGGAAATTTGTTTTCAATACGTTCAAACATTTCCCTAATCATTTCTGTCATCCTGAACGTGTCGCTTATTCTGGAATCATACTCTGCATTTACCAAGTGAAGAGCTATGGATGCTGCCTCGTCATCAGGCATCTGCAGCCCCGTCTTTTCTTCAATCAAGCGCAACGCATACTTCCCAACCAGATATTCCTTGGGATAAAACAATTTAATTTCCCCAAACAACGCATTCGCAAAATGCATATTTTTCTTGAATCTTTCAATTGCAAAGTGTATATGGTCTATCAGCGTAAGATATACATTCTGGTTCAGTTCAATACCAATGGAAGACTTCGCAAATGCTATAATCTCGTTTGAAAGCTGAACATACTCCAATGGTATATTGGAAAGCAACTCCTTGAACCGCTCTAAACTGTCTTTGTTATCCATCCTGAAAATCTTTTCCACAAGATTTTCTTCTATGCTATGCCCCGGCTTTTTGCCAAAGCCAATCCCTTTTCCCATAACGACAAGTTCTCTGCCGTCCTTATCAACACATGATACTACATTATTATTGATTATTTTTATAACTTCCATAATTTTTCCTGTGTATTGCCCTTAAAATCTGTTTCATCCTATAGAGGTTATCTGAAAGATAAGCATTATATGTTAAATCCTAAAAAAATGACCAAATTTTATAATGTAATCTACATAATGTGATTCATTTACAAAATTTGGTCTTGCCTGCCGAACAGTAACACCCCATATATTTCCTTTATGGCTATATGTTAGCATTATATCCAATAAATGTCAAGTACAATACAATATCTTTTCGTCAAATTGTCTGTTTTTGTGACTATATTGTTATTATTTTTATATATTTATACAATTGACGTGGTTTTTTTTGTTTTTTTCGTTATTTCATTTGTATATCTTTATGTTAAAAAGAAAAGGTTTGAAATATCCAATTTATTGGATTTCCAAACCTTTTCTTACTGCCGGCGATGGGACTTGAACCCATACGTGGTTGCCCACAACAGATTTTGAGTCTGCCTCGTCTGCCATTCCGACACGCCGGCTTTTATTATTGCAGCCGAATATTATAATACCACACCCGGCTGCCATTGACAAGTTCTTTTTAAAATTCCTTTTCAAGATTCTGGTAAACGTCAAGACAATCAAGGGTAGCAAAGTAGTCCTTGGGTGTTTCTGCTCTCCTTATCATTTCTACGCTTCCATCTTCTTTTAAAAGCAGCTCAGCGGATTTCAGTTTTCCATTATAGTTATATCCCATGGCATATCCATGCGCACCTGTGTCATGAATGACCAGATAATCCCCTTTTTCAATCTGTGGAAGCATTCTATCCACTGCAAACTTATCGTTATTCTCACACAGGGAACCAGCTATGTCATACTTATGATTGCAGGGCGCATCTTCCTTCCCCAAAACGGTGATATGGTGATATGCACCGTACATTGCAGGGCGCATCAGATTCACCGCACAGGCATCCACACCGATATATTCTTTATGGATATGTTTTTCATGGATTGCTTTGGTTACAAGCTGTCCATATGGTCCCATCATGAAACGTCCCATCTCTGTATAAATGGCAATATCCCCCATACCTGCGGGGACTAAAACTTCTTCAAATACTTTACGCACCCCTTCCCCGATGACCTTTATATCATTTGGCTCCTGATCCGGCTGATATGGAATCCCTACTCCTCCAGAAAGATTGATGAATTTAATGTCGGCTCCCGTCTCTTTTTCCAACTGAACCGCCAGCTTAAACAGCTGCTTTGCCAAAATCGGATAATATTCATTGGTCACAGTATTGCTTGCCAGAAATGCATGTATACCAAAATTCTTTACTCCTTTTTCCTTTAAGATGCGGAAACCTTCAAACATCTGCTCAGTGGTAAAACCGTATTTAGAATCTCCAGGGTTATCCATAATTCCATTACTCATTTTGAATACACCGCCAGGATTATAACGGCAGCTCATTGTTTCTGGCAATTTCCCAAGAATGTTCTCCACAAAATCGATATGTGTTATATCATCCAGATTAATGATTGCCCCTATTTTAGCAGCATATGCATACTCTTCTGCCGGCGTCTCGTTGGAAGAAAACATAATGTCTCCCCCTTCGACCCCCATCGCCTTACTGAGCATCAGTTCCGTCATGGAAGAACAGTCGCAGCCGCAGCCATATTCCCTCAAAATCTGGATCAGGCAGGGATTAGGCGTTGCCTTTACTGCGAAATATTCCTTAAACCCAGAATTCCATGAAAATGCCTCCTTTACGGCTTTCGCATTTTCCCGGATTCCCTTCTCGTCATATAAATGGAATGGTGTGGGGTATGTCTTTGCAATCTCCTGCGCCTTTTCTTTTGTAATAAATGGTACTTTATTCATTTGTTCCTCCTCCTTGTAACTATATCAACTTGAAGCTATATCATTTTATAACTGTATCAGTTTGCAACTGTATCAGTTTGCAACTGTATTAACTTAATCTCATTTCTAAGGTTTTCCTTAAAAACTGTGATAAAATTTTTCTGTCCTGTATACAGGCAGGTGTTTTCCTTTTCCCCCGTCAACTCGCCTGCCAGTGCATACTCTGAATCGATGATTAGTCTGATGTTATCCTCCTTTGCACTGCCGGCATACCATATGCTCCCATTTAGCTTCTCCAAATCTTTCATCTCATCATCCGTTATTACGACCAGCTTAATGCCCTTGGAAATGACTTCATAAAACTCATTTTGCAGTTTTTCAATTACCTTTTTGGATGCCGATATATAAATCCGCTTTTCTGCTTTCTTAATCATGCAGATCATTTTATCCCAGATATTCTGGCTTCCAGATATGGTAATATACCCAATTTCCTTTTTATGAATAGAAGGAATATGCTCCATCAGATATTCTTTTTCCTGATTCAAATTACGAATTTTATTTTCACAAAACTCCACTATTGGCACTGCCATATATTTATTAGAATTTCCCTCAATCAGGTAAGCAGCTCCTTTATCCGTCAGCGCTGAAAGACCACTATAAACATTAGAACGTGATATTCCAGTATACTTAGCAACCTCATACCCATTTAGCTCCCCCTGCCTGAATAAACACAGATAAATATTTGCTTCCTGCCTGGTAAGCCCAAAAGCGCCAAGCTTTTCCAATACTACATTTTCTTCCATCCCATCGCCGCGCCCTTCTTTTTTCTTAAAATCACTTCACTGCTCTTTTAAAAAATAGTAGTTCTTACTAGAACTACTATAATAGCATTCTCATATTTTGTCAACATCCAATTATTATAAAAGTAAAACTTTGCACCTATCCCGAAAGTGCGGTGCGGCAGGTAAATCGGGACTGCCACAGAAAAAGTCTGATACAGACTTTTTCTGCGGATGCTCCGCCTTACCTGCCGCGCCGCACTTTCGGGTCAATCTATTACAAAATTGCTATTCCATCATATATTTTCAATCTGCCAATCAATAGGCGCAATCCCATTCTTTTTCAAAAATTCATTCGTCTGGCTAAAATGCCTGCATCCAAAAAAACCTCTATAAGCAGACAGCGGGCTTGGATGCGGTGCTTTCAAAATCAAGTGTTTCGGATTGGTAAGCATAGGAATCTTGCTCTGGGCAGGCTTTCCCCACAGCAAATACACAATCGGACGGTCCTGGGCATTTACAGCCTGAATAATGGCATCTGTAAACTGCTCCCATCCCTTTCCCTGGTGGGACCCAGCCTGATGGGCACGCACGGTAAGCACCGTATTGAGCATTAAAACACCCTGCTGCGCCCATTTCTTTAAGTAACCATTATTGGGAATTTCACAGCCCAAATCATCCTGAAGCTCTTTATAAATATTCTGAAGTGAAGGTGGAAGCTCGGGTTGATCGGGCAGAACCGAAAAACAAAGCCCATGTGCCTGATGCTCCCCATGATAGGGATCCTGACCTAAAATCAAAACCTTTACCTCGCTAAGCGGCGTAAAATGAAATGCATTAAAAATATCATCCGCAGGCGGATAAATTACATGCGTATTATATTCCTGCCTTACAAATGTATACAATTCCTTGTAGTAGGGCTTTTTAAATTCATCCTGAATGTACGTAAGCCAGTCATTATCAATCATTGCCATGGCTTTTATCCTTCTTTCTTCTGCTTTGCACTTAAACTCTTACAGATATTCCCTTTTCCATAAGATAATGCTTTAAATCACCTATTTCCAGTTCTTTATAATGAAACAAAGATGCAGCAAGCACTGCTTCTGCCTTTCCGTATGCAAGCGCCTCATAAAAATGCGCTTTCTTCCCAGCTCCTCCTGAGGCTATGACTGGAATCGATATGTTCTCTGCTACCGCCTTCGTGAGTTCGATATCATAGCCTTCCTTGGTGCCGTCACAGTCCATACTGGTCAGAAGAATTTCCCCCGCTCCCAGCTGATCCGCTTTCATTGCCCATTCCACAGCGTCCATCCCCATATCAACACGACCGCCGTTTTTAAAGATATTCCATCCTGTTCCATCGGCCCTTCTCTTTGCATCGATTGCTACAACGACACATTGACTGCCAAATTTATCAGCCGCCTCACTGATCAAATCAGGATTCATGATTGCTGCCGTATTCACTGCCACCTTATCCGCACCTTCCCGCAGGATCATCTTGAAATCATCCACCGTTCTGATGCCGCCTCCTACGGTAAATGGAATGAACACCGTTTCCGCAACCTTTCTTACCATCTCTGCTTTAATTGCCCTCGCATCAGAAGAAGCTGTGATATCCAAAAAGACAAGTTCATCCGCACCCGCCCTGTCATACTCCCTTCCAACTTCAATCGGATCACCGGCATCTCTCAAATTTAAGAAATTTGTTCCTTTTACCACCCTGCCGTTATTTACATCAAGACAGGGAATGATTCTTTTTGTATGCATCTCCCATTCCTCCGCAATTTTTAAAAAGAGCTATACAGCCCTATCCGTCAAGCCGCTCTATACCTATAAAATTTTTTAAAATAGCAAGACCGACCTGCGAACTTTTTTCCGGATGAAATTGGCAGGCAAAAACATTATCTTTCTCCACAGATGCGTGAATAAGCGTCCCATATTCTGTGGATGCTGTCACAATCCCCGCCTCCTCTGCCTTCAAGTAATAGGAATGCACAAAATATACGTAGGAATCCTCCGATATCCCCTGAAACAGTCTTCCTTCATTTGGAAACTTAAGCGAATTCCATCCAATATGCGGTACTTTAATTCCACCTTCGTCTGGTATACGGAGAATTTCCCCCTTAAGCAGACCAAGACCTTTTACGCCGTCGCTTTCATCACTTCTCTCAAACATCAGCTGCAGACCAAGGCAAATTCCCAAAAAGGGAATTCCTCTGCGAATCACTTCATGAATAACCTCTTCGAGTCCATAGGAACGCAGCTTATGCATTGCATCTCCAAAAGCTCCTACGCCAGGCAGGATGACCCTGTCTGCACCCAGAATCACCTCCCTGTCTCTGGTAATAACTGCCTGCTCGCCTAACTTCAGAAGTGCCTTTTCAACACTTTTAATATTTCCTGCGTCATAGTCAATAATTGCTGTCATCTTTTTTCTCCGTCAAAATAGCTTATTCAGACTCCGTTGTCGCATCTTCAGGCATAGAAAATGCTGTTCCATTTAAGATAGAATTTAATTTCATGGTATATGATACGTTGTCATAAGCATTTATTTCGATAGCCTCCTCAGGAGAAATACCATAATTGTTTTGAAGGATCAAACAGATTTGCTGATACAGACCGTCCAGTTCTTCACCAGCTCCATAAGTATCCGCACTGGTCAGCTCATAATAACACTTCACACCCTGCATAAGCGCATCAATAGCCTCCAATTGTCTATTGAGCGCCATATTGTTCTCATAAGACTGCAACTTTCTTTCAAGTTTCAAGACAATTCTCGCTCTGTTAAAGATGATGGTATCGCTGTTATTTAACTGCTTATTATAAAGCAGTTTGTATACTGTCTCATAGTCTCCTTCATAAAAAGCCTCGTTCGCATTTTTCTTATCCGCATATTCTGGAAGGAATGTGCTGAAAACTACAATGCTCGTGATTATTGTTGCACAAAATGCAATCAGCACTAACAGCTTTTTCGTGCTTAAAATCTTTTCACCCTTTACTTTTTCCTTTGGCGGCTTTTCTTTCTTTTCCTTTTTTTCTTTTTTAGGCTTTTTCTTAGATTTTGACTTATCCTCTGCCTCTTCATCGGCTTCTTCGTCCGATGCTTCCTCCTGATCTTTCCCTTTTTTGCCCTTTTTATTTTTCTTTTTCTTATCCTTCTTCGATGCTTTCTTATCCCCTTCTTCGCCAGTTCCTTCTTCTGCTTCCTGATTTCCATCAGAAGCCTCTTCCTCTTCTTCCTCTTCCGTCAGAAAATCCAATAATCTCGAAAAGAAGCCTGTCTTCTTCTCTACATGATCATCATCGTTCTCTCCGGCACTGCCCTCTGCATTATCCAAAAGACTATCTAGATTCAGACCATCCTGTGGGGTATCCTCTGTTTCCTCCACAAAATCCGCATCCATATCTTTTTTCTTTTTGCCAAATAATTTTGATTTTTTTTCTTTTTTCTTTCTTTCTTTTTTATTCTTTTTCTCTTTCTTCTTATCGGACAGATTCGGTGAATCACTTCCATAGCTGGCGCTCTTTTCCAGATCGCTTTCAGAAAAAATAGAAAATTCAGAATCCGCATCAGGATCCGAAAAAGCATCCATTTGAGCGACATCTACCCCTTCAAGTAATGCCAGCATATCATCATCAGCACTCTCTTTATTATCTGCTCTCTTTAACAGACCATTGATTTCTGCCAGATCCATGTCCGCATTGTCCATACTGTCAATTAGATCTGTCACATCCATGTTATCTGTTTCCGCCGAATCCGCTTTCTGTGTATCTTCTGAAACCTCCGGGGCATCTGGGATATCTATAGATTGATCCTCATTTCCCCAATCAGACACACCAAAAAGACCATCTGACTCCGCTTCGCCGCTCTGCGCATCCGCCTGTGCCAGTATATCATCAAGGCTGAGTTTCCATTCATCTTGTTCGAGCGCTGCTTCTTCTCCATTGGCGTTATCGGTTTCTAAAACAGAATCCTCCACTATAGGAATGTTATCACTTATCTCTGGAATATCATCATTCATCTCTGAAATAATATCATTAATCTCCAGAATATCATCATTCAGTTCTGAAGAATTTTCAAAGAAATCTTCTACGCCAAAAGATACATCGTCTTCCTTCGGAGTTTTTGAGACTTCCCTCATAACCTCTTCCATTGATCTGTTCGATTCATTATCAGTCATTGATTTTAACAAACTGTCAAGATATTCTTCATCAGTAGCCATTGATAAAACCCTCTGCTTTCTTTTTCTCCGCTCTATATGCTCCCCAAAAGGCAACACATATTTAGTTTAACATACTAAAGCATTTTAGACAATTCCTTAATAAAATCTTCTGGCTTTTCACAAATGCCATGTCCCCTTTCCTTTATTTCCTCCGAAATCTGATATAACCTGCTATGTACCCTGAACAGCTCTGCTTTCTTATTGTAGAAAGCTATTTTCTCAAACGGCCATCTGATTACGGTCGGATACTTCATCCCAACACCGATTTCAAGAACACAAACTTCTTTATTCATCGTTCCCTGCAGCCACTTTTTATAGACAGACCACTGATCCAAATACCCTTCTTCCACATAATGCAAAGCATCCACATTATTAAATACAAGAGGCTTTCCACAGTTTGGACAAATAGGAACTGTCAATTCCCGTTCCTGTCTTTCACCATTTAGAAATAGCTTAACCTGCCTTATTGTTTCTTCTGGGATATCGTATAATTCTGTACTGCATCTTTCGCTGCATTGTAGCTTGTCATATCCCCCACATGGCGCCACCATACGGTCATGACTAAGTCCAGAATGATGAATCAGCCCATCCATACAGACAGATACAACAAAATAATTCTTTTTTCGAAGACATGCAGATAATAATTGGTAAAGCTCCTTTCTTTTGTTCAATCCCCCTTCCATTTCTATTTTATTAACAAAAGAAAGTATCCATGATGTCTCCAATTTTTGCGCCAAATCCAAATATTGCGGATTTTTTTTAAGATCCGTAAGCGCATCTACTTCTTCACCTAGACCAACCAAGACAAGATCTGCCTTTTTCAATTTTTCAGCTATATATTCTACCATTTCCTTCATCCCATAAAAATATATGTGTTGCCTTAAGGCAATTCATGCAGCAGAAAATTCTGTCGCATTTCCCACCGCATTAAAAAAGCCGGAAAAATTCCGGCCCTTTTTTAGATGTAAAATTGCTTATTGTTCCTGACCAACCAGCTGGTCGATAAGTCTAACGAGATTTGCAATTTCCGGCTTTGATAACTGCGCATCAGCGCCTAAAGATTCACCCTTTTTCTTCATTTCATCATTGACCAGAGATGAGAAAATAATTACCGGAATATCTTTTGTCTCCTCATCTTCTTTGACAAGTCTGGTAAGCCTATGACCATCCATAATCGGCATCTCAATATCTGTGATGATACATTGTACCGTGCTCTTTAATGTTCCATTTTGCTTGCTCTTCATAATAATATCATATGCTTCCTGACCATTGCAGGTATGTGTCAGATTTACATAACCAGCCTGCTTTAAAGAATCAACAATCAAGCGATTGAGAAGCAGTGAATCTTCCGCAATCAGAATCGGAATGTTGCTCCTTCCCCGGACACCCATCTCTTCAATCTCACTTATTCTAAGTCCTGTTTCAGGATTGATATCTGTTACAATCTTTTCAAAGTCAAGAATAATAACAAGCTTATTATTTAACTTAACGATTCCTGTAGAAATACTTTCCTCTGCACTTGAAACAGTTGCACCAGGTTTAATTATGTTCTCCCAGGAAACCCTGTGAATTCCCATTACAGCATCTACATGAAAAGCTATATCCAATTTATTAAAGTTTGTAATAATAAACAGACCACCTTCTGTAGACACACCGCGCTGGAGACAATTCTTTAAATCAATTGCCGTAATCATGGTGTCTCTCGGCATAAAAATCCCTTCAATACTGGGATGCGCATTCGGTACAGGTGTTATCTGCTGATAAGGAATGATTTCTTTAATCTTTGCAACGTTAATTCCATATGCATTACCATCCAGCGTAAATTCCAATACCTCTAGTTCATTAGTTCCGTTTTCAAGAAGAATCTTTGTATCCATTTTTTCCACCTCATTCTTTTCAGGTTCACACCCGCATTTACCTTCTAGAAAATTATAACATACATCTCTATTTCAAACAATAAAAAAAAGCAGTTTATACTGCTTTTTATCTACTTCAACTATAATACCTTACAAAAAAGTCATACCTTCAAAACCGAATACCAGGTTCCATATCTCCCTTACATCTTCCACTATCTCTCCTTCTGGTTAAGCTTC
>JAIDFQ010000029.1 GCA_029054245.1 Lachnospiraceae bacterium
CCGCCATAGATTAGTCCGTCTGATCCCCAAGCCCCTGTCATCCCGCCTGTTCCCAGCCCTGCCGCAGTACACTATCCCTGAAACCTTCCACCCCTTTACTCTTTCAAACCTTCTTAATTATAAGGTAAATGATTCGATGCGATATAATGTAAGGTTATAAAAAATGACAAGATTTAGATGGAGATCCGCATGCGGCGAAGCCGGAGGCGGCAAAAGGGGCGGAGGACAGTTTCGTCTGGTGGTTAAGGGACTGACACGGGATAGGATGTGGGAAGTCCACCTGTGAGAGGGCACATGTTATCGTTTCCGGGCTCTGGCGAAAAATCGGTAATTTCACTTACAGAATTGCTCTATATCAGGGGAATCCGGCATGGATGCCGGATTAGCAGCCGTGCGGCACGGATGCCGCTTGGCTGCGCCCCGTCCGTCTTGAAATACTTATACTCAATTCTGTTAGTGAAATCCGATTTTAAGACGAGCCGGAAACGATAACATGTGCCCTCTCACAGGCGGACATCCCACATCCTATCCGTGTCAGTCCCTTAGCCACCAGACGAAACTGCCCTCTGTCACTTTTGCCGCCTCTATAACTTCTACTATTTCATATTTACAAGTTCCAAAGGTGGTGCTATACTGAAACAGTTTGAAATGTGATAAGGACGATATGAGGAGTAAAAATATGAATCAGAAACGAGAAGATGTAAGAAATATAGCAATCATAGCCCATGTTGACCATGGTAAAACGACTCTGGTGGACGAGCTTCTTAAGCAAAGCGGTGTTTTTCGCGAAAATCAGGCAGTAGCGGAGCGTGTGATGGATTCCAACGATATCGAGAGGGAACGAGGAATCACGATTCTTTCAAAGAATACGGCTGTAACTTATAAGGACACCAAGATTAATATCATCGACACCCCTGGGCATGCAGATTTTGGCGGCGAGGTGGAGCGGGTCCTGAAAATGGTAAACGGCGTCATTTTAGTTGTAGATGCTTTTGAAGGCGCCATGCCCCAGACCAAATTTGTGTTAAGGAAGGCGCTTGAACTAAAGCTCCCTGTCATTGTTTGTGTAAACAAAATCGACAGACCAGAAGCCCGTCCCGACGAGGTTGTGGATGAAGTGTTGGAACTATTTCTTGAATTAGACGCAGACGAGGCACAGCTTGATTGTCCTTTTGTATTTGCTTCCGCCAAAGCAGGAACCGCTACTCTTGATGCAAAGGAACCCGGCACCAATATGATTCCATTGTTTGAGACGATTCTTGACTACATCCCTGCACCTGTGGGCGATCCTGATGCCGGTACACAGGTACTTGTCAGTACCATTGACTATAATGAATATGTAGGAAGGATTGGCGTCGGAAAAGTAGACAATGGTTCCATTAAAGTCAATCAAGAGGTGGTC
Source organism: Lachnospiraceae bacterium (assembly GCA_029054245.1). GTDB lineage: Bacteria > Bacillota > Clostridia > Lachnospirales > Lachnospiraceae > Suilimivivens. The sequence continues at coordinate 1,403 of JAIDFQ010000029.1, forward strand.
ATCGTCAACCACCATGATCCTGACAAATCAAGAAAAGTAAAAGTCAGCAAGCTTTACGAATTTGACGGTTTAAATAAGGTAGAAGTCACACAGGCAGACATTGGTTCTATCGTAGCAATATCCGGTATTTCTGATATCCATATCGGTGATACGCTCTGTTCTCCTTCAAATCCTTCGCCCATTCCCTTCCAGAAGATTTCAGAGCCCACCATTGCCATGCATTTCATCGTCAATGACTCTCCCCTTGCCGGACAAGAGGGTAAATATGTCACAAGCCGTCATTTAAGAGACCGGTTGTTCCGTGAGCTTAATACCGATGTTTCCCTGCGGGTGGAGGAAACAGATACCACAGAAGCCTTTAAAGTATCGGGAAGAGGCGAACTGCATCTGTCCGTACTGATTGAAAATATGCGTAGGGAAGGCTATGAATTTGCCGTCAGTAAAGCGGAAGTTCTCTACAAAACAGATGAAAATGGGAAAAAATTAGAACCCATGGAACTTTGTTACATTGACGTTCCTGAAGAATTTTCCGGCTCCGTCATTGAAAAGCTGAGCCAGCGAAAAGGAGAACTGCAGAACATGGGGGCTGTATCCGGCGGATATACGCGTCTGACCTTTTCCATTCCCTCAAGAGGTTTAATCGGTTATCGGGGCGAATTTATGACAGATACCAAAGGAAACGGAATCATGAACAGCATTTTTGACGGTTATGGTCCCTATAAGGGCGATATCCAGTATCGCAAGCAGGGATCCCTGATTGCATTTGAAGCTGGCGAAGCAATCACCTACGGCTTATATAACGCCCAGGAACGGGGAACCCTTTTTATCGGTCCTGGTGAAAAAGTATATTCTGGCATGATTGTAGGTCAAAATGGAAAGGGGGAAGATATTGAACTGAATGTATGCAAAAAGAAACAGCTTACAAATACCCGTTCCTCCAGCGCAGATGAAGCGCTCCGCCTGACTCCTCCAAAGATTTTAAGTTTAGAGCAGGCACTTGAATTTATAGATACAGACGAACTTTTGGAGGTCACTCCAAAATCACTTAGAATCCGCAAAAAGATTCTCGATCCTACCATGAGAAAGCGTGCTGCCATGCGCTCCGCTTCTCTTTCTTAAAGCAATGAGAAGCGCGCTCCCTAAATCATCCTATGCAAAGGAAATGGATGCTAATTATCATATAGCATCCATAAAATCAATAAAATTTAACTCCGGTCAATCGTTGACCGGAGTCTTTTTATCCAATATGCAAAAGATGGGTGGCAATCTGGAAATATACCAGAAGTGATAATACATCCACAATCGTTGTAATAAAAGGACTTGCCATAACCGCCGGGTCAAACCCGATTTTTTTTGCAAGCATAGGCAGCATACAGCCCACAGCTTTTGCAATCATGATTGCAGCAACCAGCGTTAAGCATACCACCAGCGCCACCATCATATCTACCCGATCCAGCAAAAGCAACTTTCCAAAATTAGCCGCTGCCAATGTGATTCCGCAGAGCACAGCCACCCTTATTTCTTTCCATAACACTCGTAATGCATCACTAAATTCTATTTCATTAAGAGATAAACCACGAATGATGGTAACACTTGCCTGCCCTCCGGCATTTCCTCCCGTATCCATCAGCATCGGAATATACGCAATCAAAACTCCATATGCCATCAAAGCATCCTCAAAGGTGGTAAGAACGCTTCCAGTAAGGGTCGCAGAAATCATCAGCAAGAGCAGCCAGGGCATACGCTTCTTCCAAGTATCAATAACACTTGTTTTCATATATGGCTTGTCCGACGGCACAATAGCTGCCATCTTTTCCATATCTTCCGTTGCCTCTTCCTGTAAGATATCTACGATATCATCTACCGTAATGATTCCTACCAGACGGTTTTCGTTATCTACTACCGGCATCGCTGTAAAGTCATACTTCTGGAACTGCCTTGCAACCTCTTCCTGATCCATCAGTGTGTTGATATAAATAACATTTTCATGCATGATATCCCCGATTACTGCATCGCCGGGACTAATCAGCAAATACCGCAGCGCCACCGTTCCCACCAGCGTCCTCTTCGCATCTAACACATAACAAATATTGATGGTCTCACTGTCCACGCCCACTTTTCTGATACGGGCGACAGCATCCTCCACCGTCATATTTTCTTTTAAATCTACGTATTCCACTGTCATGATGCTTCCAGCGGAATCTTCTGGGTATCTGAGCAGATGATTGATATCCCGCCTGGTCTCCGGATTTGCATTTGCGAGCAATTTTTTTACTACATTGGCAGGCATTTCTTCCAAAAGGTCGGTTGCATCATCTGCCATCAGATTATTGATGATGCCCGCCGCATCTTTCTCTGACAGGCTGGTAATAATAAACTGCTGACTTTCCACCTCCAGATAAGAAAACACATCCGCTGCCATATTCTTAGGCAGAATACGGAAAATCTTCAGCAGTTCCTCTTCATCTAGCTCCTCCATGATTACAGCAATATCAGCCGTGTTCATTTCTGCCATCTTCTGACGGAGTCTGGTGTACTGCTTTGTTTCCAATAGTTCCTTAACTACATCAAATTCCTTAATTTCTTCCATAGCATTTCTCCTTGATATGTGATTTTTATGCTCCGTTCATGAGGAGGGATGTCAGTACTGCTGCCTGCTATACTCTTCTTCATAAAAACCACCACCTTTCTTGAAACGCTTTCAATTTCTACCATCTCTTACTTTAGCCCAAGGACTCCTCTTTGTCAACATATGAAACGTATGTTATTTTATTGTTTATGATCACTTTTTTCTATGTCCATATCATAACCAGCACCTATGACATTTATTTTTGCCCTTGCGGCGGTTGCCTCAGTCAGTGCTTTAGAGACTTCCCCCTTTTCTTCGTTGGAAATGCGAATATCAAATTCCACTTTGTCTGTATATCTGGACTGCGAAATATCGATTTTTCTGCTGCCCAGCAGATACTGAACCTTTCCTACATCTGTATAATCTATTTCAATAGTCATCTCTGTTTTATAACGCATGATGCCGATTCCGGCATTTTCTATTCCTTCCCTGGCTGCCTGTGTGTAAGCTCTCACTAGACCTCCGGTTCCAAGAAGGGTGCCGCCGAAGTATCGGGTCACTACAGCCACCACATTCGTCACATCTGCGCCAAGCAGTACTTCCAAAATTGGTTTTCCTGCTGTGCCGCTGGGTTCACCATCATCGCTGCACCTAGTCAGTTCCTTGTTCCTTCCTATTATAAATGCAGTACAATGATGCCTGGCGTCATAATATTTTTTCCTGATGGACTCAATAAAGGAAACTGCCTCCTCCTCTGAGGATGCAGGGGCTATGCTGGCAATGAAACGTGATTTCTTTTCCTCATACGCCCCATTTCCTTCTTGATATACCACTCTATATGGCGGGAACTCCTTTTTATACTCATCCATGTTCTGCATCCCTCCTATTTGCCTAGCAACTCCTTACTGTTTACTCCCTGAGTAGTAAGTTCATGATTAATCTTTTCTATGACTTGAAGTTTATCACAGATGGGAATAAAATTATAGCTGAATGTGAATAATTCTTAATAAACCATAAAAAAACTTTATTTCAGTGCCACATTTTGGTATACTCTAAGTATTGCAAATTTCTATTAGATTTCAATCTATACGGAGGAACATAAATGAACTACAGCAAAAAAGGGATTCGAGCCAAGCAAAAATCCCTGCATACAAAATCGACAAAGATTGGAAAGAAAATACTTTTATCTGTTTTAAATCTTTCCCTGCTCTGTATTTTAGCAGTTGGCATTATCGCCATCAGCATGGGATTCGGTGTTTTTAAAGGTATCATTGACTCCGCCCCCAGCATTGATAATGTACAGGTTACTCCTACTGGTTTCACTACCTTTGTCTATGATCTGGAAGGAAACCAGATTTCAAAACTGATTTCCCAAAATTCTAACAGAATTCCAGTCACTCAGGATATGATTCCAGAAGATCTCGCCCATGCATTTGTTGCTATAGAGGATGAACGTTTCTATGAGCACAACGGAATTGATATTAAAGGTATTTTCAGAGCTGCCTATGTAGGCATTACACATGGTTTTCATTTCTCAGAAGGTGCAAGTACCATTACCCAGCAGCTTTTGAAGAATAATGTTTTTACCGACTGGACAAGTGAAAAAGGATTTGCCGACAGTATGAAACGAAAAATCCAGGAACAATATCTTGCCATCGAACTGACTAAAACCATGTCCAAGGATGATGTCCTGCTTAATTATATGAACACCATCAACCTCGGGCAAAATACCTTAGGCGTTGAAGCGGCTTCCCGTCGTTATTTTAACAAATCGGTTAGTGAATTGACGCTTTCTGAATGTGCCGTTATCGCCGGCATAACCCAAAATCCTTCAAGGTATAACCCCATTTCCCATCCCGATCAAAATGCTGAGAGACGTGAAAAGGTTCTTAGATACATGTTGGAACAGGGTTATATCACACAGGCAGAATATGATACAGCCATAGCTGACGATGTTTACTCCCGTATTCAAGTTGTCAATGAAGAAGTGGAGGAGTCTCTGGTTAATACATATTTTGTTGACGCATTAACCGATGATGTTATGAACGATCTTCTGGCTGCCGGCTATAATGAAACACAGGCATTTACGCTGCTTTACAGCGGCGGTCTGGAGATTTATTCCACTCAGGATCCGCATATTCAGGCAATTTGCGACGAGGTTTTCTCCAACGAAGAAAATTATCCTGCCAACACCAGATGGTATTTGAATTATGCTCTGACCGTCCAAAAGGCAAATGGAGATTTTGAAAATCACAGTACAGAAATGTTCCGTGCACATTATAGAGAACAAAATCCTTCCTTTAATTTGATTTATGATTCACAGGAAGATGCTTATGCACAGATTGAAGATTATAAAAGCGTTGTCGTCGGTCCCGGTGAAGAGGTATACAGTGAAAGCATTACCTTGACACCCCAGCCGCAGGTATCTATCACTGTGGAGGATCAGCACACCGGATATGTGGTCGCCATGGTAGGCGGCAGAGGTCCCAAGGAAGGCAGTAAGACATTAAACCGCGCCACTGACACCAAGCGGCAGCCCGGTTCTACCTTTAAGATTGTTTCTGCCTATGCTCCTGCTCTTGACAGCGCGGGACTAACGCTTGCCACAGTCTTAAACGATGCGCCATTTAACTATGCCAATGGCAGACCTGTCAGCAACTGGTGGGGCGGCGAGTACAGAGGGCTGAACTCTCTGCGTCAGGGCATCATTGATTCCATGAATATCATTGCCGTTAAAACGCTGACTATCATTACACCTCAGCTTGGTTTTGACTATGTAAAGAACTTTGGATTTACGACCGTGGTGGACCGCAAGGAAATTGTTGTAAATGGTGAGACTCAGATATTTTCTGATATTCAGCAGTCCCTTGCTTTAGGCGGACTAACAGACGGTGTCACAAACGAAGAATTAAATGCTGCTTACGCCGCCATTGCCAACGGCGGCACATATATTAAGCCCAAACTTTATACAAAGGTAATCGATCACGACGGCAATATCATTTTAGATAACACAGAACCTGATTCCAAGCAGGTCATCAAGGAAACCACCGCATGGTTATTAACGGATGCTATGATGGATGTTGTAACACAGGGCACCGGCGGTTCCGTTAATTTCGGTAACATGTCCATTGCCGGAAAAACGGGTACGACTTCTGATTATAATGATATCTGGTTTTCAGGTTATACACCTTACTATACTGCTACTACCTGGGCAGGATATGACAACAATACCAAACTCCGCAAGGGTGACGAGAGAAATGTCGCCAAAAAGCTCTGGCGTGCTGTTATGTCCAAAATACATGAGGATTTGCCAAATGAATCCTTCCCCATGCCCTCCAGCGGTATTGTACAGGCAACGGTATGTGCACGTTCCGGCAAGCTCCCTATTGCAGGACTGTGTGATGGAACGCTACGAACTGAATATTTTGCAGAGGGAACCGTACCTACTGAAAGCTGTGATGTCCACTATCAGGGTCTGATCTGTCAGTATACTAACCTGCCTTCCTGCGAACAGTGTCCTTTCGGCGTTCCGGGCGTACTGGAGCTGACGCCGGTTGAGCATCCGCTCTTGCAGCAGGGTTCTTCTGTGATGCAGCAGGTAACAAACGAAGACGGAAGCGTTTCTACCGTAGCCGTTCCTCAGAACCAGACAGGCTTTTGTCCTCATAATGCAGAATTTATGACACAACCAGGCATAGAAGCAATTATAGAACAGCAACGAGCTGAAATTGCAGCTGCACAGGCTCTATTACAACAACAGGCTGCAGAAGCCGCGGCTGCCGCTGCAGGACAGCAACCCGCTGCTCCTCCAGACGACAGCAACGGTGGTCCGGCACAATAAGCCAAAACAAGGAATACACGCTTCACGAGCCAGCTTATTTGAATCAAAAGACGGTGCACATTTCATGTGCACCGCCTTTTTCATATAACTCAAGTAGATTCCTACGCATCTTCTACTTGTATCAGCTTCTTCCTGCTCCATTTCCCAGACACATAGCGTACAAAAGAAATCAGATAGTTTGATGCCCACCCCATAGGCACGGCAAACCATACGCCCTGTACACCAAGCATCGGGGCAAGCGTAAATGCCGCCGTCAAGCGTATCCCTAAATTTATAAGATTCGCAAGCGTAAAAACCACTACATCTCCAGCACCTCTCAAAACTCCGTCCGTAATTGCCTTAAGCCCAAGAAATATAAAGAAGAATGCAATAAATGACAGGTAGGCATTTCCGGTTTCAAAAGCTGCCTGATCGCTTCCCGCTTCCAAGAAGGAGCGTATTATGCTCTCATGGAACAAGAAAAGTAAAATACAGATTACTACTGCGAAAGCGGCTACCATCCTGACTGCCGCGAGATACCCCTTTTTTACCCTTTCAGGCTCTCCTGCGCCCAGATTCTGCGCCGTGAAGGTAGAGACAGCGTTTCCCGAAGCAATCATCGGCACGATACAGATGGATTCTATCCTCATGCCCGCCGTATACCCCGCCAAAACTGAGGAACCAAAGCCATTGACGACAGACTGCACCAGCAGCATACCGATAGAAACAATAGATTGCTGCAGCATGGAAGGAATTGCAACCTTAATCATATTGCCAAGCATCTGCCTATCATACAGCGGCTGTTCTTGCTTCTTTTCTTCTTTATCCTCACAATTTTCCTGCACATCCTCCTGACTGCTTTCGTATTGCTTAAGGATACGCACCAGAATGCAGAAGGAAATAACCGCAGAAAGTCCTTGGGCGAATACGGTTGCCACCGCCGCCCCAGCAATTCCAAATCCCAGTACACCTACCAAGAATAAATCCAGCACAATATTCAGCAGCGAGGAAAAGATCAATAAATACAACGGCGTTTTGGAGTTTCCCAGTGCATTGAAAATCGAGGATAAAATGTTGTACATGAACAAAAACGGAAGTCCCACAAAATAAATTTTTAGATATAATATGGCATCTTCCATGATGTTCCCCGGCGTGTTCAGCATCATCAATATACTTCTGCTGAAAAAAAGCCCAAATCCTCCAAGTATCACGCTTACCACCAGGAAAGTGATAAGCGCTGTAGATACCGAAGTCTTCATCTTTTTGTAAAGAGCTGCCCCCAGATATTGGGAGGTGATTACAGACGCGCCAATTCCGCCCCCAATGGCAATCATAATGAATACTGTTGTCAACGAGTAAGATGCTCCCACCGCCGCAAGCGCATCTTCACCCACAAACTGCCCCACAATAATGGAATCCACCGTAGAATAAAATTGTTGAAAAAGATTTCCCAAAATCATGGGAAGCGCAAAAAAGAATAAAGACTTACCGGGACTGTCGGTAAGCATACTGTATTTTTTCATAACCTTTGACCTGCCGTTCTCATTTGATATATAAAAGATTCCCTAATATTGTCCCCATAAAGTGGGTATGTATGAACTGATCATACTCCCTCCAGTTAACATAATATTTCATTCCCCAAGAAGAAATACCCATATAAATCTCATCCTGTTCTTCTAAAAGCTCTGTCACCACAACATAATGCGCAGAAACCGTGCATGCCTTGCTATACCCCTTTTCCTCTTTTTTATAGAAAGTGATTCCATGTTCTTTGTCCTTTTTAAAAATCATAAGCGGTATGCATAAAATAACCGGAATGTCCTTCTCCAGCATCTCTATCATTCTGCCATAAAGCTTTCTGCTGCTAAGCCCCCATTTAGCATACAGCTTCCATCCTTCTGATTTCGCCATGCGGTTAAACCTGCCCTGCAGCCTGAAACCGCTCAATCCCTTACCCGCCTTTGCAGGCAGACCACCAAGGAACACATACCTGTCATTAAAATAGTCTTTGTACGCCTCTTCTGAAAGGACGCGATTTACATAATGTTCGCTTCCCTTGAAGCGATACTGACTGTTCTGACCGGCAAGATATAGGAGCAGATCGCCAAACGCTACAATCCCGCACCCCATACGTCTCTTGCGCGCTTCTGCCGGATCCGCAGATGCATCTGAGAAAAATCCCTGGTCTCCGCCGTAAGTGATGATTCCACCATTGTGCCTCTTTACCCTGATATACTCCCCTTTGAGTCCTGTCATATGCACCTCGTTCATCAAATCTTATAAGGATATGTTTTTCATTATAGCAGTTATGAATTAGAAATACCAGATGGAGTTACAGTTCAGACCGCAAGGGGGCAGGATGGATAAGGGGTGGGAAAAGCAACGGCATCTGCGGGCGGCGCCTATTTTATCTTTGCAAGTCTCGTCTTCAAATCGGATTTCACTAACAAAATGGATATAGGTATTTCAAACCGAACGTGGACAGAGCCCAGCGGCATCCATGCCGGATTCCCCTGATACCTCACCATTCTGTAAGTGAAATTGCCGATTTTTCGCCAGAGCCTTGCAA
>JAIDFQ010000003.1 GCA_029054245.1 Lachnospiraceae bacterium
TCCAGTGAGGAGTTATTTGTTTTTTGTTAAAGAAAAATGCCGTATTTATGCGGCTTGTGGCGTTTCGCAAACGCCTACAATTCATAAATAAAAGGAGGAGTTAAAAGTGGAAAAAATAATAATTGTAGATCCATTATCAACAGGAAGAATGTATGCTAAAGCTTTCGTTAGTAGAGGAATAGAATGCATAGCTGTGATGTCATCGGATTCTCTCACTGAGCATTTTATGAGTTCTATGATTCCAGATGATTTTATAAAAATATATCATTGGAAACCTGAGATTTTAAATGAGTTAAAAGAATTGAATCCTGTTGCAATAGTTGCTGGATGTGAATCAGCTATTTATCTGGCGGAATTCTTGGCAGATGAATTGGGATTATCTGGAAACCCAGTTTCGACCAGTTTAATACGAAGAAAGAAAAATGAGATGCAGTATGCCTTAAGGGATAATGGAATATCGTATATAAGGTCTATTTTAGTGAAGAATATCAAAGATGTAGACAAAATATGTGAGGAACTTTCACAAACAAAAAAATATGTAATCAAGCCGATTAATTCAGCTGGAACTGAAGGCGTCCTTATGTTAAATGGAAGAGATGAAGTCAAGAGAGCATTATATTCATCAGCTTGGAATAATATAAATGTTGTTGGAGAGATGAATGAGGGATATGTTATTCAAGATTTTATGGTGGGACCAGAATATGTAGTTGATATGGTTGCTTTTGGCGATACATATGTAATTGCATCAGTTTGTAAGTATACAAAAATAAAATTAAATGAATGTGATTTTGTTTATAAAGATCTTAAAACATTAGAACCATCGAATGATGATTTACAAGAAATCATTAAATATGCAAAATTGGCTGCTAAAGCATTAAAAATTAAAGTTGGACCTATTCATATGGAGATTATCAATACTGAACAGGGACCAGTAATGGTAGAAGCAGGAGCTCGTCTTCATGGGGGAGTAGGACCATATTTATTTAATCATACTTATGAACCTAATTTAGTAGATTTATCTGTGGATAGCTATTTGGGAAAAGAATCTAAAATAGAAAATGATATGGTTAAGTTGAACACTATAGGTAAGGTTTGCTTCTTTTACTGTAGTAAAGAAATAGAGTTTAAAATGCCGAATAAAGAAATAATAGCAGAATTAAATTCAATTCCTGAATATAAAGGTCATAATTATTTTGTTGGAGATGGCGAAAAAGTTTGTCCGACAACAGGAGTGGCAACGATTCCAGGCTTATTCTGGTTATGTGCCGAAAATGAAGAAACCCTTGATAAAAGGGAAAAGGAAATTAGAGATTTATTGTGGAACTATGAATAAGAGATACGAGGTGGAAAAATGGTAAACGATACAAGAGTAAAAGTTTCAAGAAAAATGGCATTATTAACTACTGATTTACAGTATGATTTAATACAGAAAAGTCCAGAAAGAGAAGCCAGAGTTAAAGAAATCCTTCCTAACATTATTTCATTTTTAATGTTCTTGAGAGAAAATGATGTCTTAATAATACATCAGCAGATTATTTGCAAAGAGACCGATCATGTTGAATTTTTTAATGGAAAGATTCCTTGCATTAAAGGTACAAGAGGAGCACAGTTAGTTGATGAACTCAAAGCTGAAAAAGATATAGTTATGGAAAAAAGAAAAGACAGTGGTTTTTATGAGACAGAGTTGGATGATGTATTAAAAGCAAATAACATTGACACATTATTGCTAGCAGGAATGCAGGCGCAAATATGTATTCAGACAACTGGAGCAGATGCTTATTTTAGAGGCTATAATGTTGTAGCTGTTTCTGACTGTATAACATCAACATTGGAAAGTGATAAACAGCGCGCTTTATCATGGATTAGTGGATATTGTGGAAAAGTTTATTCATCCAAAGAGATAATGCAGTTCATTCAAAATGATGAGAATATTGAATTTCCAGTAATATATACACCTTAATATTTTAATAAGCTTAAATTGCTATCTGGGGAGGAAGTTTAAATGGGATTTAAAGATATAGAAATTAATGCGGAGAGAGATGATATTAAGTTAGAGGCGCTTGAAATAGCACTTACTTCTTTGTGTAACTTTAATTGTCCATATTGTGGTGCATATGAAAATAAGAAGCATAACACGTTGGATATTAAAACTATAGTAGATAATATAACTGAACTTCCAGATTTGAAGAGAATAAAACTTTCAGGGGGCGAGGTTACAATATTCATTGATGAATGCCTAGAGCTAATAAGGTATTGTAAAGAATGGGGGATTGAAACACAGATAAACACTAATGGAAGTCTCTTAGATAAAGAAAAAATAGACCAGTTAGCGGAAGCGGGACTTGATTATATACATATTTCATTAAATCATTATGAAGCAAAAATGCATGATAAATATTATAAAAAAGGAACAGAAACATTTGAGAAAATTGCTAATAACATTAAATATTTATGTAAACAGGGCAAGATTGATGTAATTACAGAATCAATTCTATTTGAAGAAATAATCAATAACGATGTGGGAAAGTTGTATGACTATGCCTATGATTTGGGGGTAAGAAAGTTCCAAATTCAAACGCCTATTCCACAAGCTACATGGGAAATAAAGCAAGATAATAGTAAAACTATAGAAGCGATTGAAAGTTTAATTATTAATAAGCATGAAGACGATGAAATGTATGTTACATGTGTATGCGTAGATAAGAATGGTGATTTTTTTAGAAATATATCGAGTGAATACAAAAAAGGAAAAGTTCAATTTCCGTATTGCATAGAAGGTAAAAAACAATTACATTTACATAGCAATGGGGATATAATTATTTGTGATATAGGAAAGCCTGTTTTATTAGGTAATATATTCAAAGGAGATTCATTGAAAACAGTGATGGAGGCAAAGCGGTCAGTGATAGAAGAAATGATAAAAAAGTGCGATTGCACAACATTTATGTAAAGGGTTAACTAGAAAAATTATAGTTGGAAAAGGATATAATGGATAAGAATTTAATTAGTATACAGATATCAGATCAATTGCCGTTGTGGTCTGCTCCGTTTGCACTTGATATTCTTGAATATGTAGATTATTCCTATGATAAAAATGTACTTGATATAGGATGTGGAACAGGTTTTTTATCGATAGAGTTGGCACAGAGGTTGGGAATAAAATCACATGTTTATGCTTTAGATATAGAAAAAACAGCCATAAAGAAGCTCAATGATAAGATAAGAATGTTTGGAATTAATAATATTGAATCAGTGGCTATAGATTTTTATCAATACACGATTGAAAATAATTTTTTTGATTTAATAGTATCTTGTAATGGTTTTAATAATTTATCCGATATAGATAAAGCATTTTCTAAGTGTTATAAAATGTTGAAGCCACATGGACATCTATTAATATCGCAAAATCTTCCTCAGACTATGATGGATTTTTATAAAGCATTGGAAAATGTTTTAGATGAAAGAGGATTGAGTGATAGTATTGAAAAACTACATGAACATATATATATAAAAAGAAAATCAATAGACTATTTACTTACATCCCTAAAAGACAATGGTTTTATAATAAATACTGTTAATGAGTCAAGTTTCAATTATAAATTTAGGGATTATAAGGCTATGTTTGGTTATCATGAGATAAAATATAATTTTTATGATGCTTGGAGAAATATTTTGCCACAAGGGCAGGCTGAGTTACTTTTAGATGAGGCTGGAAAAAGATTAAATGAGAAGTCGATTAATAATGGTGGAATAGAATTAAATATTCCATATTGTTTTATTGAATGTATAAAAGAATAAAAGTTTTTGGAGGGATTGCAATGCAAAAAGAAGTGGTTATTATAATTGTACCAGCGGTACTTGAGAAAGAAGATTTTTATAAAGTCTTAAGAAAAAGAAATTATGAAATAGCTGTGTTGGGCGAAAAATATGATGGAGATAAGGCTGACTATTTTATAAAGGCCGATAGATATAATATTGATCAAGTTGTTAGCGAACTCGTAAAATTTAATCAAGAACATAAGATTGCTATGATATATTCTTCAAGTGATTTTGGAATTGAAATTGCTGCAGAAGCTTCAGAGATATTAGGTTTACCTTATTCATCTTCGTATGCGTCTGTAAAGCGAGCAAGAAATAAATATCTGACCAGGCAATTTTTAGAAGATAGAGGGGTTCCTTCACCTAAATTCTTTTTGGCTAGTAGTGTGCAAGAAATAATTGATAAAAGTGATATCTTAAAATTTCCGATTATTGTAAAACCACTAAATGCATCAGGATCTTGCGCAGTTGTTCAGATAAATTGTTTAGATGAAGTATTTGAGAAGACAAAAGATTTAATTGATAATCGAAGAAAGATGCCTTTTCATGATTTTATGAAAGAAACTACTGAACAATATTGGATTGTGGAAGAATACTTAGATGGAATTGAGGTTTGTGTTGAAAGTTACACATATAATAAGGAGACTGAAATTGTAGCAATTCACGATAAATACTGTAATGTGTGTGAACCATATTTTATAGAAAAAACTTTGATAACACCTTCACCAAGACTTTCCATAAATCAAATTAAGGAAATAGAAGAAATGACAAAAAAAATATTGTCTGCAATTGATTATGATTATGGAATAAGTCATGTGGAGTTAAAAGTTACAAAAGAGGGACCAAGATTGTTAGAAATCAATGCGCGCTCTGGAGGAGGTCTTATAATAGAATCAGTTTTAAGATCGACAGGCATTAATATGTTAGAGGTTCTTCTGGATATAAGAACGGGAATAAAACCAGAAATAAAGATAGATGAAAGAAAAAATGTTGGGTTTACTATGGTCGTAGCCAATGAAGGTAGAGTTGTAGAAATAAACGGATTTGACGATGCAAAAAAGATTGATGGAGTAGATATTGCACAGCCATTTATTAAAGTTGGAGATGTCGTTAAAGCAAGGCAGGCGATATACGGAGGTTTTATATTGGCAAAATATAAAAGCATGCCAGAGATTTTGAAAATATTAGATGAGGCTGATAAAAAAATAACAATAAAGGTTGTGAGTAATGATAAAGAAGCTATTTAAGATATATGAGGGTTTAGAAAAAGAAATATACGTTCTTGCAATTGCAAAGCTGGTGAATGCGCTTGGATATTTTGTGTTTCCCTTTTTGAGTTTGTATCTGACAGGGAATCTCAATATTTCTGTTGCAATAGTAGGAATAATATTAGCTGTAATAAATACTATTTCAATCCCGATGACATTGTTGGGTGGGCTTTTGTGCAAAAAATGTAATAATAAAGCTGTAGCTATACTTCCGCAGTTATGCTCAGCCATATGCTTTTTTATTGTAGTTTTTGTTAATAATGTAGCAGCTAAGATTTTTTTTTCAGGACTAGGATTTAGCGTATCATGTGTGTCACAGCCTGCCATAGATGCTTGTTTAGGAAATAAGTGTAATAGTGATAAGAAGACAAATGCATTTTCATTGGTATATTTTGCGCAAAATGTCGGGTTTGGAATGGGTAGCGTTGTAGCGGGAACAATATTTAAGATTAACCCTAACATTATATTTATAGTTGATGCGATAACTACAATTATCAGTTGCATAATTTTGTACCTGTTCTTAGCAAATGATTATATATATTCAGATGGTAAAACAAACAATGATGAAGGAGTGAAAAAGAATAAGCTTTTTGTAGATTATAATAAAAAAGAGTTTTTTGTTTTATTAATATTAAATGCCATAGCTTATGGACAAATTCAGTTTCTTCTTCCATTGTACTTAAAAGAATATCTTGGTAGCAATTCTACGGTGTTTTATGGTTTTTTAGTGGGTCTTAATTCTGTACTAGTTATTTTTTTATCACCTATTGTAACCCAAATTTTTGGTCAAAGAAAATTGTCTAAAACATTGTTCTTTGGAGAATTTGTTTTTGCGGTGGGTTACTTAACGTATGGAATATCTTTAAATAAATTAAGTTTATTAATTGCAATGTTTATTTTTACTTTAGGAGAAGTTTTGTTTTCAGTATGTTATATGCCATATTTGGTGCAAGATGTCAATAAGAATCAGGTTGGTATGATATCATCAGTAGCCAACTCTTTCTATAAAGCGGGAAGCATACTAAGCCCTTTAGTTGGAGGATTAATAATATCGTTTATCGGGTATAGAAAATCATGGATGATAGTTAGTGGTTTTCTATGCATAGGGTGTATGATAATGCGGATTTTGATAAAGGAGAATAATGAATAGAACGTCATTTGATATATTGGAAAACAGTACTGAAGACAATATGTCAATGGATGATATTATTTTAGGAGCCAAAGAACAAGTTGAAATATATTTAAAAGAATATTTGGAAGAGATTCATAATAAAAGTAAACGGTAGATAGTCCGTACCTATACAAAACAGGAGCAAACCTGTATGATAGAGACAGATTTGCTCCAGTCTTATTTCATCTCTTCTTTACCGGGCTTCCGGCAGTTCGCGGGAAGATTCGGTGACCAAGTATTCAAAATAATCATACGGTTTCAGGTTGTTGTCTATTGGGACTTCTCCGCCGTCAAGGAACATTTTAATGTATTTTTCCTGGTTGATGGAGTAATTAAACCCTTCTCATGTCTTGCTTTTCTGTGGCACTTTCAGAATGTTTTCCCTGCATTTGCAGATGCAGGGCAGCATCCTCAAAATTTCTCTATTTTGCACAAGCGCTCTATGAGCAAAAATTATCCCATATATTCCGTAAGCGCTAAATCTCCGGTCTTACAGGAACGATCGGTTGTGGCGGATTCTCCCCGGAAATACTTTTAAGACAGGCTTCCCTTGCACAGCGAAGGTAAACGTCAAATTCTCCGCCCCTTGATAAACTAAGCGCCGCGGTAAGCGGCGCTTAGTTTATCAAGGGGCGGAGAATTTGACATTTACGGAAGGTGGGTCGAAGATAGCGTTAGAAGACGACGTAAGCGTCAAACCATGCGCCTGACGTTAAAATAAACGCCGCTGGTTATGAGCGGCGTGGTTTCCTGCATTCTCCCGGAAGACTTTCTGACCATGGCATTAAGTAATCCAGTTTTGCAGGATCTATATTTCCTTTTTCGTCACAGTGTTTTGGCAGCTCTGTGAGTATATATCTGAAGTAATAATACGGACGAAGGTTATGCAGCTTTGCGGTTTCCGAAATACTATAAACCAGTGCACTTGAATTGGCACCATTCGCAGTGTTATGGAACATCCAGTTCTTCTTGCCCAGGCAAAATGTTCGGATGGCCCGCTCTGAAGCTGAATTATCAATCGGAACATCCGGATTATCAAGAAATACCTTTAGGTATTTTTCCTGATTAAGACTGTATTTGAGCCCATCGGCTGTTTTGCCCTTTGGAAGTACCGTTGTATCGGAGAGTATTTCTTTTACCCACGTAAAGTAATCCTCAACAAGCGGTTTGATAATCGACTGTCGCTTTTGAAGACGTTCTTCCGGTGGTAAATCTTTTAATTTACCATCTTCTTCATAGAACTTTGCAATCCGCTCCAGAGCCTGATGTGCAATAGAATTCTTCAGTGCAGCCGGATTACCTTTATCAGCTGCTTTGATTGCATCGGCATAATCTCGTCTTGCATGTGCCCAGCAATTCGCATTTGTAACATCCGGCAACTTTTTATCAACCAGATGATACTGACTGATCACGTCCTTTCTGGTATTCGTAGATTACAATCGGACGTTGTGTGTACAGTTCACCGGAGCGGTGCACCCACATATAACACTTCGTGTTGGGATGGTCGCTGTCTTCAATGACCTGAGTCGGCGTTTCGTCTGACTGGGTGACCGGAAGTTTTAACAGTTCCTGTTTCATCCGTTCTACAAAAGGAGCAAAATACTTATCCGCACATTTCACAATCCAGTTCGACATCGTTTGTTTTGAAATGGTTACACCATTTCGTTCAAACTCCTGTGCAACACGGTTAAGTGCTGAAGAATTGACATATTTGACGTTCAGGATAGAAGCTAATAATGATGGTGTAACGATACTGTTTCGAAGCAGATCCTTTGGTCTTTGACCTCTTAAGAATTCATCCTGATGGTCACCGTCTGTACCGACATAGACTTCTACGGTATGAAGTTCTACTGTCCAGGATTCCGGTTCGTGCCGAAGGCGTTTGTATGTTTCATTCGGCATTTTTCTCCAGTTCCCTTTTCCAAAGAATGCATCAAGCTCTTCTTTGGAAACACTGTGGGCAGGTATTACATCAACCGGGAATTCTTTCAAATCGAGTTCCCTCTGACCTTTGGTTTTCTCTTTTCTTACAGAGATGACCTCGTCAGCTTCCGGCTCAACTGCAGAATTATCATACATGGCATCTGCTTCATCAAAGAACGATATCTGTCCTTCGATAACACTCAGCTTTTCGGAGTGCTTACCAAAACGGTAACTGTTTGCAAGGCGAACCTGTTCGATCAGCTTCTCGATGTTGTCATTCAGCGTATCGAGCTGTCCCTGCATCATGAGTATCATGGTAATGAGTTCTCTGCGGCTTAAGTTATTCAGTTCATCCAGTGTATGTTTCTGACTCATCTGAAAGCTCCTTTACTGATTACCATTATACAGCAAAGCACGAAAATAAGCCAATCAGAAGGATGTCCTTTTTCGTCATTCTGCCTATGGGCGAGGCGCTGTATATGACGCATATACGGCAAGGAAATATAGAGTTTTCAAGGTTCAAAAAAATATCTATATCGCACATATGCTGCTGTGAGGTGCCCTGTCACATGCTTCACCAAAGCGTACAAGCGAAATATTCATAAGAAAAATGCCTGCAAAAAAATCTCTGTTTTGCACAAAACTAAAATACTTTCTGAGGATTGACCTCTCTTATTTTAGGCCGGACAGGATTTAATCCCATCATAAGCATTTCGTACTGCTCACGTGTAAGCTGCATTGCTTCCTCAGGAGTACGAGGCCATGAAAAGGAGCCGTCTTCCAGTCTCTTGTATAAAAGCAAAAATCCATTGCCCTCCCACAAGAGACCTTTAATCCGGTCTCCGCGTCCGCCGCAGAAAAGAAAGAGTACATTTTTCTCAAACGGATTCATGTCGTACTTTGTTCCGATTAGTTGCGCGAGGCCATCGATTCCCTTTCGAAGATCCGTTCTGCCACAGGCAATGATAATCTTCGAAACGCCGGCCGCTTCAGCGAGCATGACTGATCACCTCAAACAGCCTGCCTGGCAGCACATCGGATGCGGTATTTGAAACACCAATGAGTACAGAGCCGGTCTGTATGGTAATATCCGGACGAAATCCATTTTCACTTGGCGCAACAGGATTCAAGGCCGGTAGTGGAACTTCCGCAAACGTAACTTCGCTGCGCATTGTTTGCACGCATGCTGTATTAGCCGAATTGGTTGCGAACTCATAAGTTTCCTGACGGATTCTTTTGAGCCAATGATAGTAAGTCTGTTCGCAAATGTTGTTTTCATCAAGCCACTGCTTGGCGGTCATGCCTTCTGGTCTTTGCAGGCATTGGCTGATGATATTTTTCCAATACTGTTTGCGAACCTCGCGTGTACACTTGTCCATTTGATTTAGCCTCCTATAAAAACTGCGAAAACTCCAAAGAGTTTTTAGATTTTTTATAGTATGGCACAAAGTCGGACTTTAGTTAAGGCGAGTGATTTGACGCTTACAAGACGACACTGGGAGTAGCCTAAGTAAGGGGCAAATCCTGCGCCTTGGCTAATCAGCATATTTGTGAGACACTCTAAAAAACACGAAAAAACTAGTAGTTTTTTAGAGGAGGACTA
>JAIDFQ010000030.1 GCA_029054245.1 Lachnospiraceae bacterium
AAATGGCTACAGCCCGCATAATTACTGGAACTGTAGCCGTTTTTTACGTTCACAAGTGTCAAACTCGGGATTATACATCATATTTGTATGAAGTCAACCGAAATTTATTCAGAAATATCGGCATTTTCATCAATTTCCTCATCGCTGACTTCATCATTGCTTTGCCATAGTGATGATGATTGCAGTAAAATTCAACCTTTTTTAAAAGAAGATAGTATTGCTTTGGGAGATGATGCACCGGAACAATAATAGGTTCATCGGGCTTGTCCATAATAACTGCAAAAATAGCTGCGTCATAAGAGGTAATGATATCCACCATACCCTCAACATACGCTTTGTTGTTGGTACGGTTCTTGGTAATAGTTGCTTCACGAATGAGCTTCGTGGACTTTATTTCATCCTGCTTTCCGTAAATGGAGTCTTTTAATTTGTATATGGATGCAGATTCGTCCTTCTTCCTTTGCAAGGAACTGATTCCAGGATATTTAAATGGCATAGCAGGGGAGTATACACCACCACAAGGATATTTTGTGGTTGAAGATGAAGTGGAAGAATTTGATAAAGGATTTTCTTATAAAGAAAAATTGAAACTTTCTGGACAACTTTTCTAATTAAACGAGTAAGAAAGAGTGTTTTTGTGCGTGATACGAATCGTGTCACGCATGTGACACTGCGTTTCTTTATGTTTTTGAGGTCTTTTGTTACTTTTAAAATAAGCCGATGGGCAGAAACTTGAAAGAGAAAGGACAACGAACAATGAAGAAACATGGAAAAAGATTATTATGGATAGGAAGTACATTTATCGCCGGATTTGTTATCTGGACATTACTGATACAGAAGCTAGATGTGCAGCCGCTTGGAGTGAATGGGACAAATATAGGCTTTGCAACAGTGGGAATGTCAGGATAAATAGAAAAAGTTTAAAGAACAGAAAAAGAAAACAGTTAGGGGATTGGCTATTTCTCATTGTATTCATAACACTTTTGGCAATGCTTGTATCCAGTATCAAAAATATGAAAGCAGAAATGGAAGAAATGCAGACCATACTGAAGCGAATAGAGGTCTTGCAGTATGAAAATGTTGAAACTACAGCCCAAATGGAGGAAGAAACGGATCGACTTTCTCCAATACACCTGGCTTGTCATGCTCAATGAGATCAAGCAAAGTGGAAATATCCTCAGTTAGCCTCCTTTCTACGATGTTATTCTGTTGTGGTATCAGTGGGAACATATTCAATAATGTCACCGGGCTGGCAATTAAGAGCGCGGCATATTTTATCTATAACATCCAATGAAACAGCTTTGTGCGCTGAAATTTTAGACATTGTAGCGGAGGATATTCCAATTTGTTGACGAAGTTCCTCCTTTGTCATAGAGCGACGATTGAGGGTGTCTAATAATTTGTAGTACTTAATCATTTTATGCACCTCGTTTTCTGTTTTGATATTTATATTATAGCACATTATCAAAGAATGTAAATAAAATCTTTAATAAAATGAAGAAAAAGTATTGACAACTAAAGAAATGAATGCCAATATGTATTTAGAAAGTTAAAGAAAAGAAAAATAAAATTAAAGAAAAACTCAAAAAACGCAACAAGTCAAGCAAAGGTGGACGGGAGTAAGGAAACGGAAAGCAAGAGTACAACATGACACCGGGAAACAGGATAAGAGAGAGTGAGAGGGTCCAGAGTGACTAGATGTTTAATGCCTGCCGGGGCTTGACAAAATGAAAGGAGAACACACCATGACAGAAAGAATGTCGGAATTGCCTTTAAGAAAGAGGGTAGTTCTCAGTATGACTATTACATATCGCCTATGAAGTTCTGGCAAGAAACTGGATATGTATACAAGGGAGAAAATCAAGAAGAATAGGAGGCGGTTGTTATGGTAGAACGGAGAAAAGATATTAAAGGTCGCAATCTCAAAGATGGTGAAGATATGATGCCGGACGGTCGTTATAGATACCGGTATATTGACTACTTTTTGACTTTTAGATTTTATAATATTTTATGAAAGGTTTTTATTATGGCGTATAAGATACTTATTGTTGATGATGAGAAAATGCTGACAGAGTTATTAGCAAGTCACTTACAGAAATGTGGATACGAGACTTTTGTAGCGGAAAATGCAGAGCAGACAATATCCATGCTGAATATCTATCCGGATTTGATCCTGCTTGACATTAATATGCCGGAAATGGACGGGCTGGAGCTATGCAAATTGATCCGCAAAAATGTCGTCTGCCCCATTTTGTTTCTGACAGCCAGGATTACGGAACAGGACAAGGTAAACGGCTTGCAGGCTGGCGGTGATGATTACATAACCAAGCCGTTCAGCCTGAAAGAGTTGACCGCAAGAGTGGCGGCTCACCTACGGAGGGACGAACGAAGCAAGTGTACGCCTAAAATCGTATCTTCCCAGGGCTTGATCATAAATCTCGCGGAACATACAATTTTTTATGAGGGAAAGCCTCTGAACCTGTCAAACCGTGAGTTTGATATTGTGGAGTTTCTGATGCGTAACGCCAATCAGATATTCGACAAGGAGCGCATCTATGAAGCCGTGTGGGGACTGAATGCCGAAGGAGATAGTGGAGTCATAAAAGAGCATATCCGAAAGATCAGGAATAAACTGAAGGAAGCTACAGGCAGGGAATACATCGAAACAGTTTGGGGGATGGGGTACAGATGGAAAAAATGAGGAAACCCAGATCAATGAAAAGAGCTTTTATCTGTGCGGTAGCTGCTACAATGTTTCTTGTTTTTGCAGCATCTGTCCTGACGATTTATGGATGCTACCGTATACAGAAAGTGATACTTCCCGATTCTCAGGAAGTCTGGCTGAATACCCGGACGGTCATAGCAGATGGGAGGGTATTAGAGGGAGGGCAGAGGGTTATCCTTGACGAACCTGCCCAGGTGAATATGCTCGTTCCTACTGGAGCGGATGTAACTCTGGAGAATACGGAATTCATAATAGAGAAAATCGAGTCCGGTTTCTCAACGCTTCGCCCAAAGCAAAAGTTAGTATACAGAGCGGCAGGCATTTCTATGGTGCTGTTTCCTTTTGTCTATTCCATTATAGGTATCATGCTGTGCGCATGGTGGTTTTACAGGAAAGAACTGTCGCCGCCCATTCAGGTTCTTGCCGATGCAACAAGACATATCCGGGAGCAAGACCTTGATTTTATAGTTGATTATAGCAGGAATGATGAACTAGGAAGGCTCTGCACCGCTTTTGAAGAAATGCGGCAGGCACTCTATGATAATAACCGTCAGCTATGGAACATGATCGAGCAGCGCAGGATTTTGCAGGCGTCAGTGGCACATGACCTCAGAAATCCCATTGCGATTGTTGAGGGATATGTGGAATATATGCAGCAGTGCTTAGCAGATGGAAACTTAAGTGACGAGGAATTGCGGCATACACTGTCTAACCTTGCGATAACGGCAAAACGGCTTGAACATTATACAGATTACATCCGTGACTTGAATGCGATTGAAGAAACGGAAACAAAGTATTCCGTAGTTCAATTACCGGACTTTTTGAGAAGAGCTACGGAAAGTCTTTCGTTTCTCGCAGAACAACATAGCCTGGAGATTGCATACCATTCCAACATATCCGAATGTCAGGTGAAATTAGACGAGCAGATATTTTACCGTATTGTCGAGAATATCTTTTCTAATGCCATTCGATATGCCAAAAGCAAGGTGAATTTTGGGTATTCCCTTACCGATGGTATGCTTATGATAACCATATCTGACGATGGCACAGGCTTTTCAAGGGCAATGCTCCGTAAAAAGAACACCTTTCTTTATTCTGAGGATAAAACGGGAGAGCATATGGGTCTGGGATTGGCTACAAGCCGTGTCCTTAGCCAGAAACACGGCGGAAGTTTAGAACTTTCAAATGTTGCTCCCAGTGGAGCTTGTGTAACAATTAAACTTGCAGTCAATAAAGTGAGTTGATACATTTATTAGACGGAACAGCACAGGCAAACGCCATTAGACCTATGGAAAGGGATAATACCGCAAATTTTTCTATTCCTTGACCACATTTTGACTTTTGGTCTTTATAATGAAAGTCGAATCTAAAACAAGGAGGATAGACAATGCGAAAGCGATTATTATCATTAGCCATGGTTTTTGTTTTGTCATTTACTGTGACGGCCTGCGGAAATTATAACATTGCGGACGAGAACGCCCCACCGCAAAACGTAGAAGAAGACCCATTCGCCGGAGCAGAGGAGGACGGAGATTTAGGGTTTCTCAGCCATGGGGAAGCGAATCCCGCCAGAGCGGATGACCAGAGTGTTTTGCCTTATGAGTATAATGGCGGAGAATTTGTCTTAGACTATCAGTTTTCATCAGAGGGGAAATTGGATAGCATTGGCTTCTTGCTTTTTTTGGACGGAAAGCCGCAAGCCTACAAGGTAAACGACACGGGGGCGGAATATGAGTATCTCCACTGTTTCCATACATCAGAAAAGCATGAAGAGAAATTTTCCTTTGTGTTCACACCGGACACAGGGAAAAAGGGTGATACCCTGAATATGACGGTCATGAGCGTCACCAGGCCCGATTTCCAGCCTGATATGAAAGAAACCTCAAGCTACGGCTGGTATCATCAAAGCTTTGAAAGAGTGCTGAAACTGCATTTTAATGAGGATGCTCCGGAAAGTGACAGCATTTATGGAGAAAGTGCAGCTGTTTTCCGTGATGTCAGCATTTCAGAGGAAAAAGTCACTTCCTCTTTTATTGAGAACGAGCTTGTGAAAGCTGGCTGGAATGGCGTTACAATGGATACCCTGGATAACAGTGTCTATTGGACGTTTGTCTATAACGACGAAGTGCTGTATGACAATATCGACCTTACCGGTAAAGATACGCTTACCGCGCGCTACACTCTTTGTGGAACGGCAGGCGCAAGGTATGGCATATCATTTTTCTTAAACCATAAGCCCATATCTTTTGATGAAGCGGTTTCCTGTGATGTCACATTAAGCAAAGGACATGTGTGGATCATTGAAGCAACCATAGACACCGCTAAGTTGGATGGTTTCAATACTTTTTATGCGACAGCCGTCGCAGCGGACGAAAATTTAGTTACAAGTAAAACAGGTTCAATTTTATTATACAAGGAGGACTAAAAATGAAAACAAAATGGATGTGTATGATACTTATGCTTGCTTTGATGTTTAATCTGTCGGCCTGTGGGAACAGACAGGAGAATGGGAACAGCTCTGAAAATGGAACCATAAAGATTGAGTTGCAATCCGAAGAAGATGATATATTGGAAAATACCGTAAATGAAAGCAACGATATCAACGTGATTAATCTGCATGATAACGGTACAGATAAAAAGATTATGGAGGTTGGCACAGTTAAGGATTCAGCTTTTTCCGGAAAGGTCAGCGGTTGCTATTATGCCGGTGGCAATCGGATTATTGTTGCAGCAGATAAACTCTATCTTTACGATGCGGGGAGAGGCGAAACTATCGCAAATGCGGATATTTCCATGGACGATTTATGCGTACAGGCTTATGCGGACGGCTACTTTGTTGTTGGTCAGGGAAACGGTAGCGGAGGAGGTAGCAACGGTTCATTTGCCACATCAGAAAGCGGCGGTGTCAATGGATACATACTGAATAAGGACTTTGCTATTCAGGATACCATTTCCTTTAGCGGATTATTAAGTAATGATTTTATTATACAGATCACAGGAATCGCTATTTCGCAGGACGGAAAACAGGTTGCTTTCGGCGGACTTCAGGGGCTTTACCTCTATGATACTTCTTCCCGGAAGGTGCGCACCATTCTGAACTATTCCGAAGAAGGCATAGCAGATAATATGCAGATTGTAACCATGGAAAGCCTTGCCTTTACGGGAAACGACACTTTAATCTATGTAGGCATGGCTACAGATACCTCCATTGGTGGGGATGGGGTCAGTGTTTATGGCACGGTATCCACAGACAGCGGAAATCTCACAATTACAAAAAAGGCGGATTACAAGGTGAATACGGAAGAAGTGCAAAAAGGCGGAAACCTGCTTATTATGCCCCAGAGTTTTGACAAAAATAATGGAACCCTGCTGGTGCTTGATACCATATCCAATACAGAAAAAACGATGTCATTCACAAGCCGCAGTGAGGGAAAAGATGGTGTTTACTGTTCCGGTCAGGGGAAATATGTGGCTACTTCTATTTTGGGAGAAGACAGCGTTACAATCAACATATATGATGCGGCATCGGGAAAAAGTATCCATACGGAAACCGTTTGGGACAGTAACAGTACCTATTTCCTGCGTGTTCCACAGATTTTGATTTTGGATGAATCCGGTACCTGTATCGTTGTGCTTGGACGAGGCATTGATGAGGTAAGCACTTTGATAACAACCTTTGACTTTGCGGGGTAATTTTTGATGAAAATATCATTAAGAAATGTTTCAAAGCAGTATAAAGGCATGTGTGCCTTGGGCAAATATGCCCTGAAGGATTTTACCACGGAACTTGCGGAGGGTGTCTATGGGCTTTTGGGCGCTAACGGTGCGGGAAAAACAACACTGATCAATATATTTGTGGGTATTTTGGGCAGTGATGGCGGAACGGTTTTGATTGACGGGCAGGATGCAAAAACATTGGGTAAGGACTTCCTGTCAAAAATCGGATATATGCCTCAATATCCTATCTTCTACCGGGATTTTACGGTGATGGATTTTCTGCTGTATATGTGTGCGCTGAAAGGAATCCCTGTCGAACAGGGAAAAAAACGGGCTTTGGAGCTTCTGGGCATTGTCAATCTTTCAGACGCTAAAGATAAAAAGATTGGCGCTCTTTCCGGTGGTATGCGGCAGAGGGTCGGCATTGTCCAGGCGATGCTGGGCGATCCTGAAATTCTTATTTTAGATGAGCCGACAGCAGGGCTTGATCCGAGTGAACGTATCCGCTTCCGTAACCTGATTTCAAAATTTGCACAAGGGCGGACAATTTTGCTGGCCACCCATATCGTTTCCGATGTGGAGTGTATTGCAAAGGAGATTATTATCTTGAAGGAAGGCTCCTTAATTACGCAGGGAAATACCGACACATTAGAACAGAATATCTATGGGAAAGTGTGGGAGGTGACAGTAAATGCGGAAGATGCTGCCAGACTTGGCAACCAATACTATGTCAGTAATATGAAACAGCAAGGGGAACACTTTTCCGTAAGAATCGTAAGCGATATGCTGCCTGCTGCAAACGCAGTAAAAGCTTCCCCTAACCTGGAAGATGTATTTCTGTATTATCTCCGCGAGCAATGAGTCAAGTGCCGTGCTTGCACGAGCATTTGGCGAATGCCGCGAGAGTCGTAGGACATCCGCGAGCAATGAGTCAAGTGCCGTGCTTGCACGAGCATTTGACGAATGCCGCGAGAGTCGTAAGACATCCGCGTGTAATGAGTTAAGGGAGAGATAACATGACACGCTTAATCAAATATGAATTTTACAAATTATTTTGCAAGCGGTCAATACTTGTTGTACTCATATTGTTCAGTGTAATGAACCTGTTCAAAATAAACAGCGAATTCCATTCGTATTCTTACCTGGCGGATGGAAATGACAGCTGTAGTTGGAACAGCGTATATTGGCAGCTCTATGAGAATTACAGAGGGGAGATTACTGCTGAAAAAATCAATCATCTTCTTTCCATATATCAGCCGTTAGCAGATGCTACGGCTGATATGACAGCAAGTACAGCCAAAGACAATCCGGATATGATGACGGGGAATATATATAGTGACCGGAATATCCTGGAAAAATACTATGTGAAACCTATGGAATATTTCTATCATTATCGGACTTATGCGCTTAAAGTGGCAGAGAGGGCAAAAGAAAATGCTGCTGTTTACAAAGAACGGGGGCAGACTTATGAAGTGCGTAAAAACAGTGTGATCTATAACCTTTATTCCGGGCGGAACATAAAAGCCTTTGCCTATGAGGAAATGTATAACTATTATCTGAACTATGATTTTTCGGGCATTTTGGTTTTATTTCTTTGTTTGTACGGGGTTATCGGCACCTTTGTCTGCGAAAAGGAAACGCAGATGGATATGCTGCTGCTGACAAATCCGGGCGGCGGTAAAAAGACCACATTGGCTAAAATTGCTGCTGCTTCTTTGTTTGTAATCAGTGTGGCTGTATGGTTTTCTGTTGTGGATTATATTGGTTTTGCGTATTTCTTCGGAACAGAGGAAGGAGGGAATCTTCCGCTGTATGCTGTCAGCAATTTCAGCACGGCTGCGGTAAACTGCAATTTATGGCAATATGCGATTCTGTCCGCATTGATAAGGGCAGTCGGCGTATGGACGATGAGCATGGTGTTTCTATTGATTTCCATGTTTTGGCGTAATACCCTTGTTCCGTTTGTTGCTGATTTCGGAGCAGCCCTATGTTTCATTATTACAGGTGCGTCACAGAGCTATTTCAGTAATATCTGGCTCAAGATTATAAATCCGTATTCGCTGCTTGCTAACCGCATACTATTCAGCAAGACTGAGTTTATTGGTTTTGCAGGATATCCGATACAGAGTTTCCAGGCAGCAATTTTTTTGGGCATAACCGTAGGGGTGGTTTCCATAACGGCAATGATGATGCTTTCTAAAAGGAACTCTTATTGTCGGGAAAGGAGGATAAAATGTCTGGATTTATGTACGAAGTAAAAAAGATTATGTTCCACCAAAGGGGGCTGTTCTATATTGCCCTTGTCCTGTTGCTTGGCACGGTCTGGCTCGCCTTGTCCGACAGCCCTTATGATAACGCAATGGAGCAGTATAAAAATGAATATGAATGGTATCTGGAAAAGGTAAACGGATACTGCACCGAGGAATCTTCCCTTTATCTGGAGCAGGAGGCGGAGAGGATTGCGGAAGCTAAGGAGAGAGAGAACAGCCTTTTGGAAAACTACTATGACGGGAAAATCAGTGAAAGTGAATATAAAAAAGAGAGCCGGGAAATGGAGAAGGTTCTGGAGCAGCAAAATGGATTTGAGGTTATCTATCAGCAATATCTCTATATCTGCGAAAATGTGGGGAACCGCTGTTTTCTCCAGACAAACGGATGGATGGGGCTTCTTGGCAAAGGTACGCTTAATTTCATTCTTTTCCTTGGCATTTTGCTGATTGCTACGCCTGTTTTCTGTTCTGAGTACAGTTGCCAGATGGATACTCTGATCTTGACTTCACGGGAGGGGCGAAAAAGCTCTCTGTATAAGCTGCTCATTATGATTACGGTTGTCCTTTTCCTGTCGTTAAGTATCTCGCTTATTGAATACGAATTTTACAGGTTCAAATACGGACTGCCCAATGGGGATTATCCGATTCAAAGCATTCGTTACTTTGCAGACAGCAGCAAGGGTATATCGCTATTGGAGGGATATGTATATATAGGACTGCTCCGGATGTTTGGCGGTGTGTTTCTTACGATACTTCTGATGTTCCTTTCTGTTTTGGCAAAAAAGTATGCGATAACCCTGCTTACAGGTGCGGTGTCAGTGATCATTCCCTATATAGGCTTATCGAAGACCAGCGTTTACCGTTTGCCATTACCGCTGCCGTTTCTGCTTGGAACAGACTTTTTTTCAGGAGATATTGTTTTGAGTGATGCCCTGACGGGTGATGATAAAATTATTTTTGCGGAGGTTAATACGGTTATGCTATTGACCTTGCTGTTTGTATCCGTATTTTTATGTACTTTGGCTGTTGTCTGGATTTTACGGCGCAATTCTAACAGATGGCTGATGAGGTCAGGACAAAAGAAGCGTGCAGAGGTTTTCGTTGTCATACTGAGCCTGGCGTTGGCATTGACGGGATGCTCAGGCCGTGGAAAAACGGAAAGTGTTGTCTATAATTCATCGGCAGATTATGACTGTATGGGATACGAAATCATAAGGGATGCAGGGACTTTTGATTATTGCCTTAAAAATACTTCCACGGGAGCAACTTATTCTTTAGTACGTTCCCCTATGTTTGGGGTATTTTCTGATGAAGAAGAAGTACGTGCATTTTATGTGTGTCCGCCATATCTGTATTATACCACATCGGTTATGGAAAGTTATGTCAACCGTGTGGGAAACTATAACAGCAATATAACGAAAGTCTCGGTGATAGAGCTGAATTTGAATACCTTTGAGGAAAAAATAATTTTTGAGCAGATTACAAATTCTGGGCGTTCTCTTTTGGGCATTGACTATGTAACGGGAGATAAATGGAAGTTTCTGGATTTTCACCACGCTTTTTTTTTGAGTGACGAAAACATATTTTTCATTGACAATGATGGTATAACAAAAGTAAACCGATCTACCAGAAAAATTGTAAAGCTCGATATTCCTACAAACGGAAATATTTCATTCGATGGGGAAAGTATTTTTTACAAAAATAAACAGGGGGTTTTAACAAGATATTATGTTTCAAGTAATGAAACTTACACTTATGAAAATATAGTTGCATATGATTTCTGCATGGATGAGCAGTCGATCTATTATGTTTCCAGGACTGACGGCGGATGTTTGTATTCCTGCGGCAAGGACGGAAATAACAGAGAATTGATCAGTAATATACCTGCAATGTCTGTTACCTGCGATACAGGTAATATTTATGTATTATCAAAAGAAGGTGGTGAGGAAATCGTTATACAAAAAAAACATTGAGCGATTCCAGCTTCTTGGCCGGCTTTTGATTTTCAAATGTGAAAATTCAACTTCTCGCTAGTGCATCAATCAATTTCTGAATACTATTTTCAAGAGTACTTTCACCCCAACCAAGATTCCATTCATCGTTTGATCCACTGTCAGATACAACATATATCGCTGTTGCCTTACGGGAACGGAAATTTGCTATTGTAAATAATCCTGCTCCTTCCATCTCAACGCATTTAGCACCCATATCGTTTAAATAATATCGTCCTCTCCATTCAGGCTGAACATATCCACCGTCAGTTGTCCAATGATAACCGCGAATACAGGATATCCCCTTTTTCTCCAACTCCATACAAAAAGAATCTGTCAAATCCTTTGTTGATTCGATTAGTTCACCCTTAAATCCATATAATCTAGTAATAGAGGTATCGTTATAAGCCCCATCGGTAAGAACATAATCTCCAATCTTATTCCCACCGGCAAATCCTACATGAATCAGTTCCTTAACTCCTGCTGCATATAAATCCTCTGCTTGAGTTGCAAGCCCTGGCGAACACATCTCACCCTTTGCAAAACCTAAATTGCTGTTATGATTCATTACATATATGCCTCCACCGACATCAAATGTAAGCTTACCAACATTCTTTGCGAGCATCGTATCAAACAGACTATCAGCCAACAAATAAACTCTATTTGGAACCTTTGTTTGATATTCATCAAAATCAAGCCCCTGCAATTCAATCTCTTTTCGAACAAGAACAGATGGGGCATTATATAAAGCTGGGTCTATATTAAATTCTCTTTTTCGCATAATTGAATATGACAATAATTTACCATTTGCAACTGAATGCTCCGCTTGTCGTAAAAGCTCGTATCCTCGTTTGCGATAAAATTCAGTAGCCGGCAACGATGCATCTATATTTACATACGAATAATTCTTTATGATTTCCTTTTCCAAATAATCCATAAGCTTGGTTCCAATTCCCTCATTCTGATTATTCGGAGTTATATATACCCTTGAAATAGCGTTTTGATTAATTGTTCCTGTTCCGAGAATGGTGGCTCCACAACCAATCACATAGGTATTGTCTTCCGAAATGTCATTATGGATATTATCACGATTATGTAATTCCAAAAAGAAATCTACTACTTCATTCGAATAGTATTTTGAATATATTTCTTTTATCGTTTTATTTACGATTTCATTAATCTCGTCAGTCTGACCTAAGCGAGCTTTTTTAATTGTTAATTTATCCACTACTCTTTTACTCTCCCTTAGCTTAGAAAAATTCAATTTGTTTAATTATTTAACGCTGTTATTTTACCACAACTGTACACACAATTCCATTTAAATTTGTTTAAACTCCTTTTGACTTATTATTAGCAATCATCATCTGCTTTGCACGCTCCCTTTGCTCGTTAATGACCGCCCTCGGCTTTCGGTAGCTGACGTATGACTTCGGAAGAGGAAAAATGAGAGAAAATTTTGAAAAACATTGACAAAGCAGTAATAAGTTACTATACTTGAACAGTCGTAACTTGTTACCATCGAGATTGGAGGACAGACTAATGAAAATGGACGAAATTTTTAAAGAATACGACTGCGATACTGAACACAGGGTACAAGCAATATTTTCAAGTATCTTTGTTTTGCAAAACCGTATGCAGACAGCGGGTGAGAAACTTCAAACACAAATATCCATGA
This sequence comes from Lachnospiraceae bacterium, assembly GCA_029054245.1. Taxonomy (GTDB): domain Bacteria; phylum Bacillota; class Clostridia; order Lachnospirales; family Lachnospiraceae; genus Suilimivivens. The sequence continues at coordinate 12,379 of JAIDFQ010000030.1, forward strand.
AGCAATGGTTATTACTTGCAATGGCGGCTTGCTGCCCAGAGCCACGCACATTAACGAATGTCGGAAACCTTATGGGCTGTTCAAGACAGAACATAAAAAAGTTAGCGTTAGCTCTTGAAAAGAAAGGATTTGTCCGTTTAATGTTAGGCGGAAATAATTCTGTCCGTATTGAGCTGACCGATAAAGTAGGTCAATATGCAGAAGAAATGGGAGAACGCCATTTGCAGTCTTTGAAGCTACTGTTTTCAGATTTCAGTGAGAGCGAAATAAAACAGCTTTTCCGTCTTTATGCGAAACTATTTGCGGGCATGGAACGGGTAGAAAAATATGCGGAGGAATTAAGCTGATGAAGAAAGTGAGGAAAAGAAGAATGTTTGTTGTATTGGTGGTACTGCTTGTTATTGTCGGGACATTGATAATATGGTTTAACATTCCCTATTCACCTGCCAAAAAGCAATTTCAAAATGATATATCTGCTCTTTTGGTTGAAAATCAGTTATCAGTTGATAAAGAAACATTTACAGATAAGGATTTTGTAAATTTGCCGACAGCCATTCAAAGATATATTGAAAACTGCGGTTACATTGGAACACCGAAAATGTCCTATTTGAAAATGGAATACCACAATGTTGATTTTTCACAGGGCAAAGACCGCCCTACTCTGAAAATCGATTATACACAATATAACTTTATCAATGAACCTTGCCGAATGGCACTCATTGACAGCAGTATGTTTGGTATTCCTTTTGAGGGATATGATTACTATCAAAATGGAACTGGCGGCATGAAAGGCGTGATTGCTAAAGCTATTACCTTATTCGATCAGACAGGAGCAGATATGGATAAGGCTTGCCTTGCTACTTTTCTTGCAGAAAGTTTGTTTGCTCCTACTGTCCTATTGCAAGACTATATCACTTTTGAGGAAATAAGAGATTTTGAGGTACAGGCAACAATTACTTACAAAGGACAAACAGCAAGCGGAATCTTTACCTTTAATGAACAGTATGAAATGATTTCTTTTACCACAAATGACAGAGCTGTTGCTGGAACGGACGGAAGTATGGAATATGTACCGTGGTCTGCTCTTTGTGGTGAATACCAGTTTTCCGAAAATGGTATTAAGTACCCTACAAAATTTCAAGCTGTTTGGAATTATTCCGATGGGGATTTTGTTTACTTTGATGGTGTTATCAGTGAGGTATCTTATGGATATAAACAATAGATCAGAATGGATACGCTGTCCTGTTTGCAGAAACACTATATTTTTATGTGTAGAATTAACAGGCGGACTGCAAAGCAAAATTGACCACAAGAATGAGGAAATAGACATTCTGAAAATCGGCTTGTCCGGTATTGCCAAAAGATACGGCTATCAAAATTAAGGGCAAAGACCGAGGGGCGAGATAGTCCTTTGGTCTTTATTAAATATAATAACTTTTTGATGATGAACATCCCGAAATATGATATGATAAGTTTTTAGCTGATTATTTACAAAATCCGAAATGAGATTGTTGTGAAAACTTTGATATTAAATGATTCTCCAAGAATAAATGGTGATATGAGCAGACTTATTAAGAAATTTACCGAAAAAAAAGATAGATGAGTATAAATTGTTGATGCATATAGATGCAATATTTCGGCTTGCCTTGATTGTCGGAACTGTTGGAAAAATAATGGCTGCTCAATAAATGATGAAATGCAGGATAGTTTTTTGAAATATAAGGGGACGGGGCTTAGCGATAGTTTGGATTCATTTTCAGTTGACATAGAAAATGGTAGTATAAATACAAATAGGAATGATAATAAAGAATTAAAAATAAGGACATATTTGATAGATTTGCAATATTATTTATCTGTTTGTAGCAAAGATGGAAAGGATATTCTTGAAAAAATAGAAAGAGAAGAGTTATATTTATTTTTGAATAGATTAAAGCATTTATAAGAACAAGAAAAGAGGGCTATTAATGGTTTTATTGGTAGTAGATGTACAAAATGCAATAATGCAAGAAAAATTGTATGATAAGACAAATTTTATTTATAACATGAAAACATTAATTTCTAGTGCTAGAAATGAAAATATCGAAGTTATTTATATTTGTCACGAAGAACCAGGAATGTTGAGAGATAGTAAAGAATTTCAAATTTATAGAGAGTTTTTACCCGAAGAGGGGGAAAAAATATATATAAAGCAGGTAAATAGTGCATTTAGAGACACTGGATTAAGAGAGTATCTTCTTGAAAAAGGAGAAGATACAATAGTAATAGCTGGTTTGCAGACTGATTATTGTATCGACGCAACAATTAGGGCTGGAGGGATACATGGATTTAAAATGATTGTACCAGAAAAATGTAATACAACTGTTGATAATGAATATATGTCGGCAGAATGTACTTATAGATATTATAATGAGATGGTATGGGATGAAAATAAGGCGAAAAGTGTGTCTTTAACGGATGTAAAAAGCATGTTTATGCAAATGTAAATTCAAGGTGTGAAAATAAGTTAAGTGGAGTGGAAAAATGATTTTAATGGTGGTTAATGTGCAAGAAGAAAATATAATACCTCAATTATGGCGTTATGATTTATTTTTTACAAATATAAGGAAATTAATAGAAGTAGCAAGGGAGCGGAAGGTAGAAGTTATATATGTTGGAAAGGAAAAGAATGAAAGAAGTGATATTCATAAAGAACTTATTCTAGATAATAAAAAAAATATATTTGAGTTATATGATGACAATGCATTTATGAATGTCGATTTGGTAGACTATTTATCTACTATAAATGAAAGTAAAATTATGATAGTCGGATTATATACAGATACTTATATTGATGCGACCATTAAAGGTGGATTTGAAATTCATATGGAGATGATTGTACCAGAATTTTGTAATTCAACACACGGGAATAAATATATGTCAGGTGAAAAGACATATTATTATTACAATAAAAAAATGTGGAAAAATCGTTATGCCAAGTGCATTAGCCTTAATGAAGCAATAGAGTGTTTGAAATAAGATAGGTAGTCATATTGAAGGTGATAAAGATAAAACATATAATGAAAAGAACAATAGGTAAACATGAAAAAAGGGTGCAATCTACATGCCGAATAAAGCATGCATAGAGGCTGCACCCAATGCCTTTTCAATTAAGTCTCAAATAGCTTCTTTTTTTCATCGGTAGTGTAAAATAGTTTGTGTCTTTGGAAAAAAATACCTCTTTCTTGGTAAGAATCAAGATATGACAATTCTTATC
>JAIDFQ010000031.1 GCA_029054245.1 Lachnospiraceae bacterium
CTGTCCCGTTCGTTTCTGAATAATTCTTTTGAATTTTCAGGGTTGCATTGCTGTTCATTTGTCAAGGTCCTATCTGCGGTTCTTTGTGATTTATCACCCGCAGCGAAATATACTATACCACCCCTCCCCCATAATGTCAACACTATTTTTAAAAAATTTGTAGAAATTTTTTACACACTTTAGAAAACACGGAAAAAGACCCGTTTTCTGGGTCTTTTTGATAGTGACATGACAGTTTATCGCTTTAATTCAGTGAAATTGTAGCATTGTTTTCTACATTTTTCATAGTTAGTTCTAATGTGGGCGTTATTTCTGCCTGTTCACTTGGCACCTCACATACCAGAACCAGCTCTACGCTCTCACCAGGAGCAATTGTTCCCTGATAATATGCCAGATCATTTAACAGCATTGTAGTCAACGCATTTTTTCTTTCTCCATTCACGTTAAGCGTATATCTGGTTTGGCTTTGATTCAAATCAAGAACGGCTTCTTCACCTGATATATTTTCTGCCATAAATTTTAAAACAAGAAGCTTATTTCCCTGCGTTGCATTCATTACAAAATAAAATTCTTCTTCCTGATTCTGGTCAGGATAAAAATCATATGCTTCACAGCCAGTGTAAGTAAACTTTACAGAATCCAAATTCAAAAACTCTTCAATAGACGCACTCTGTGTATGATCTATTACCGTCACATCCGGCAGCGCTTCCTCCTGCTGACCTGCCTCTGTATCTGGCGCATCTGTATTTTCTTTTTCATCTGCAGTTTCCTTTTCTGCCCCTTCCTCCGTCGGCGCGGACGGTGCCGCGTCCTGTTCCAATGTCAGTTCAACCAATTTGCTTTCACGATTGACATCGTACTTAAGCGCCATCTCTGCCGCATATTCCACCACCAGTTCCTGCTGCTGGTCATTTAATTCAGGTATCGCATTCCCACATCCTGTCATAAGTGCGACTGCCAGCAATGCTGTCACGCCGCTTATTGCTTTTCTTTTCATCTTTTTATTTCCATGCCTTTCCCGCTTGAATCCATTCCACCTGTGAACAGATTCGGTTACGTAAATTTAATGATTCTTAATCCTAATGCGACTGCGTACTGCATTTCATGCTCAACGCACTGTTTTAATAGGTTCGCTCCGTCATTTCCAGTTCAAACCAGAATTCAACTCCATTCTCATAATTGATTACGCCATATCTCTGATTCATAGCTTCCATCATTGCTTTCACAATAGAAAGACCAACTCCGCTGCCTCCATATTCTCTGGTTCTGGCTTTGTCTACTTTATAAAACTTTTCCCATATATGCGGAATGCTTTCCTCTGGAATCGGCACCCCCGTATTAAACACTGAAATGCGAACTGCATTCTCCCTCAAAGTTAATTTTACATCAATTACTCCGTTTTCTGCAACATGATTCATTGCATTACTGAAATAATTATTAAAAACTTCTTCCACCATGAATTCATCCGCCCATACATGGATGGGCAGACTCTCCTCCATCCGAAGCGTGATTTCCTTTTGTCTGCACAGGATTTCCGCCGATTGAAGATAATTCTTTATCAATGCCACGATATCAAAGCGCTCCATTGTAACTGTATTATTGCCAAATTCCAGCTGGTTCAGCGAAAGGAGCTTTTTAACCATATCATTCATCTTAGATGCTTCATCCATGATGACCTCGCAGTAAAAGTTTCTGCTCTCTTCATCATCATTGATACCCTCTTTCAACCCTTCCGCATATCCTTGAATCAATGCAATAGGGGTTTTCAGTTCATGAGACACATTCGACAAAAACTCTTTACGCATCTCATCAATTTTATTTTTCTTTTCTATATCTCTTTGTAATTCATTATTTGCACTTTTCAATTCAGAAATGGTGATTTCCAGCGTTTCTGAGAGTTCATTGATATTCTGCCCTAATAGGGCAATTTCCGTTTTGCTGCACCCCTCGTACTTGGCGTCAAAATCAAGATGCCGCATTCTCTCTGAAATTCTGGTGAGTTCCATAATCGGCTCTGTTATTTTACGAGAAACCAAAAGAATAATCAAGGCACTAAAAATTGCCGCCCCAGTTCCCACATACGCAAGAAATCGGTTGGCAAGCTCAACGCCTTCCCTAATTCCCTCTAAAGAACTTCTGAACAGAAAAAGATTTCCATTGTCAAGTACGCCCCACATATCCACGTATTCAAGCTGGGTTCTCACATCCAGCTTAATCAACATCTCATAATCTTCTTCCTGCATAAGCAGTTTCCCGGAATCATATTCCTCCTTCAAAAATAAGTAATCCATCAGCTGCCTGCTTAAGATCTCATAATCATTGAGCGAAGTCTTAATGGTTCTGGTCTCTGCATTCAGCAGAATAATATTAATATTATTTCTGCCGCAGATTTTTTGAAATTCAATATCAAACGCTTCTGTCCCTATGGTTCCTTCATTGGATGCCTTATTGATAATAGAATAAACGTTCAACATCGTTTTCTGTTTATTTTCCAGATAGTATTTTTCAAGGAATGTGTTGTTGATAAACCAGCAGAGAAGAATCGTTCCTGCCATGAGCAGTCCAAATACAAGCGCAAACTGTTTTCGGATTGAATATTCCATAAGATTCAGTTCTCCGTTTCAAATTTATATCCCATCCCCCATATTGTCTTAATAAAATCGCCCTTTTCCCCCATCTTGCTCCGAAGCTTCTTCACGTGTGTGTCAATCGTCCTTGCATCCCCAAAATAATCATAATTCCAGACGTTGTTCAATATTTTTTCACGAGACAGCGCAATTCCTTTATTTTCCATAAAGTAATGCAAAAGTTCAAATTCTTTATAGCTTAAATCGACGATTTTTCCATCTATCATGACATTATGTGCCGCTTTGTCTAACATAATGCCTCCCGCTTCCAGCGTTTCTTCTTTTCCCAGCTGGTTTGTCCTGCGCAAAATCGCCTCCACCCTTGCTACCAGTATCTTAGGGCTGAAAGGCTTTGTAATATATTCATCCACGCCAAGTCCAAATCCCTGAAGCTCATCCCTCTCATCTGATTTTGCTGTGAGCATGATGATAGGCACCTTAGAATATTGTCTGATTTCTCTGCAGACTTCCCAACCGTCCATCTTCGGCATCATGACATCCAGAATGATAAGCGCAATATCTTTCTGCTCATAAAAAAGATCCAGTGCACAGCTGCCATCCTGCGCCTCTACCACCTCATAATTATTTTTTACAAGAAAATCCCTTACAAGTTTCCTCATTCGTGATTCATCATCCACCACGAGAATCTTCATTCTATCCATACCAATGCCCTCTTGATTCCAAAGTCATAAGCCAGTGTATCTGTACTGCTCATGCTTTTATCAGTATAGCGCAAATATATGTTTAATTTGTGAAAAATTCCACAAAATCTGATAAAGGCTCTGACTTTGTCCATCAATCCTCTTTATCCGCTTCCACATCTGCCTGGTCCTGCTCCAGCTGCGCTTGCTTGAGCCGGAGTTCTTTTTCCCTCTCAGTAAGCTCCTGCTCCCACGCTGCATATTCATTTTCAATATTCTTTTTATAATTCAAAATATTAGGGTTGCTGCTGTTTAGTGAAATAACAAACATCGCTGCCACCATAAAACCTAAAATCACATTGATCAAAACAGAAATGATAAACCTCGACTTTGCTGCATCTTTCTTTTTTGCCGGCTTTATTCTCTGCCTTGCAGATGCTTCTTCCCTATTATTATGATGAACAAAAGTGACATACATAGGAATTGGCCTTATTTTTTCCTCTTCAATTCCCAAAAGGCGCAATTCCTCCTGCAGTCTTTTTAAGTATTCCCACCCTGCCGGCGTCAGAAACACCTTTTCATCCAGAATCTTATCATATACCGACAGCATATTCTGCGGATTTCTATTTACAAGTTTAGATTCAAAATATGCTGCCTTCTTCTTCTCCAAAAGCGCCTGTTTTGCATCATCTGTTGTCGCAAAACGATATCCTTCTGCACAAAATTCTGTTCTATCAGCCAAACGATTCACCCCTTCTTTTAATTGCCGCATTCCACACTGATTTCATTAAAGATTCTCATGATTTCTTCTGTATGGATCTGTTTCTTTTCTTCCCCACACTTATCCAAGATTGCGTTCCCCTCATGCATCATGATAAGACGGTTTCCATATTCAACTGCATACCGCAGATTATGGGTTACCATGATCGTGGTCACTTTCTTTTCCCTTACGATTTTATCTGTCAATTCCATGATAATCTCCGCCGTCTTGGGATCAAGCGCTGCTGTATGCTCATCCAGAATCAAAAATTCAATTGGCGTCATGGTTGACATCAAAAGGGCAAGCGCCTGCCTCTGGCCACCCGACAAAACCCCCACCTTTGTGTACATTTTATCTTCCAGTCCAATTCCAAGGGGACGCAGCATTTCACGGTATGCCTCCATCCGATGCTTCTTCACCCCACGTCCTAGTCCAAATGTCCTGCCTTTGTGATCCGCAATAGACATATTTTCCAAAATCGTCATCCCAGGACAGGTTCCTTTCGCTGGATCCTGATAGACACGCCCAATCCTGCGCTGGCGAAGAAAATCCTTTTTACCTGTTATATCCTCCCCGTTTACCAATATCTGTCCTTCATCCGCATCAATGCTGCCGCAGATGATATTGAGCATGGAGGTCTTGCCGGAGCCATTGCTTCCCACTACCGATACAAATTCTCCATCTTCAATTTTTAAGTGAAAGCCTTCAAAAAGGCAAAGCTCGTTGACGCTTCCCGGATTATAATTTTTGTATATGTTCTTAAGCTCAAGCATTTTTCTTCACCTTCTTCCTTCTATCCGTTCCGATCACTAAAATCACAAGGAACAAAACTGCCGTTACAAGTTTAAGGTCACTAGAGGCAGGTATCACGCGGATAGCGATTGCCACACAGGCTTTGTAAAGCAGCGATCCGATAATAACGCTGCTGGTCACTCTAAAGAAGGTTACTTTCTTAAAGATGCTGGTTCCGATGATGACGCTTGCAAGCCCAATCACCACAGTACCCGTACCGCTGGATATTTCAAAAAAGCGCTGCTGATTGGCAAATATACATCCACTTAAGCTTACAAGACCATTCGCAATGGAAAGACCTATAATCTTAATCATTCCCTTGTCTACACCGAGCGATGTGACGATTGTTTCATTATCGCCCACTGCTCGCAGCATGAATCCTGACTGGCTGTTCATGTACCAATCCAAAAGATACTTGGTAAGAATCATGATAACAAAAATAATCACGACTGTCTTGTACTTTTCCATTGATGCGGGAAAAATTGTATCTATAAACTGATTATCAAAGATATTTTCCTGATTGTAAATAGGAAGATTGGCTCTTCCTGCCACACGCAGATTGACGGTGTACAATGCCGTCATCATAATAATACCGGAAAGCAGGTCGCGCACTTTGAGCTTTACATGAATCATCCCCGTGATCATCCCCACCAGCGCCCCTGCCGCAAAAGAAATAGGCAGTGTCAGATAAGGATTCATTCCCTTTGAAATCAGGATACAGGCGATGGCGGCTCCCATGGGGAAGCTACCGTCCACAGTAAGATCCGGGAAATCCAGTATTTTGTAAGTAATATAGACCCCCAGCGCCATGATGGCATATATCATTCCCTGTTCTAAAACACTTAATATCAAAGCCACTTTTTTTACCTGCCTTCCTTAAATCAATCTTATTCTACAATAATCTCATCAAATTTCTGGTGCGCACGATTCACAAACTCATCATCCAGTATAAGCCCTGCTTTGTCTGCTGCGGCAGTATTCACATAAAGACTTGCCTGAGTGATGACCTCATACGGAAGTGCTGAAGCCTCTGCTTCGCCCTTCAATACCTTTGCCGCCATAACCCCCGTCTGTTTGCCCAATTCAAAATACTCCAATCCCATAGATGCAACACAACCATTTTTTACCTGTTCCACCTCGGAACCAAATACTGGTATGCCTTCTTTATCTGCAGCGTCAAGGACCGTCTGCAGTGCAGATACCACTGTATTATCCGTCAGGTTTGTAATACAATCAACTCTGGAAGCTAAATCAGCGGCTGCCATAGGCACATCGGCAATGGTATTGATACCGCTTTCTACAATCTCAAACCCGTAATCAGCAGCATATCTCTTGTATTCCGCTATGGTACTTTCGGAATTTGTCTCGCTGGTGGTATATAAAATGCCGATTTTCTCTGCTTCCGGTAAAATTTCTCGAATCATTTCCAACTGATTCGTCACAGGAAGTGCATCCGATGTGCCCGTCACATTTCCTGCACTGGCACCGTCTTCTCCTGCCAGTCCTGCTGCTACCGGATCCGATACCGCCGTATAGATGACAGGAATCTCTGTTTTTAAGCAGGAGTTATAGGCGCTCATTGCGCTTGGTGTCGCAATCGCACAGATCAAATCCACCTTTTGGGATACATAATTGTCGGAAATTGTGCTTGCTGTGCCCATATCTGCCTGCGCATTATCAAAAAGAACCGTCAGGTTTTCGCCATCTACAATTCCTTCCTCTGCAAGACCTGCCAGAAAACCTTCCCGGCAATTGTCTAAAGAACCGTGCTCTGCAAACTGGGAAATGCCAATCGTAAAGCTTCCTTCTGCCGCAGTTGATGCCGTGGTTGATGTCTCTTTAGTCTCCGAACTGCCGGTGCCGCCACAGGCAGTCATAGCCATTACCATTGCAATAGCCATCAAAATAGATACTGTTTTTTTCTTCATAATTTTCCTCCATTCCGAAGCGTTTTTATTAAATCCGCCTCTGCTGTTTTATCATTTTCTGCATATAAAAAACGCCTCAAGCAACTATGCTTGAGACGGTAATATATCATAAAATATTATCGCGGTACCACTCAAATTGACAAAATGTCCACTCATTCATGTACTATCATACATGCCGGTTTGATAACGGATCCGGTTTCCCGCCAGCGCCTACTATTCGTTCGGGCCATCCTCGAAAGTCCATTCGCCATACATCCCTTTACTGCAATTCCACCACCTGCAGCTCTCTTTGAAAGTTCCGACTGGTTACTCCTCTTCCTCATCGGTTTGAATTATTGATTTTGACTTGATATTAATATACTCACTTTCATTGGTTCTGTCAACTATTTTTTATGGAATAGGCGGGAGTCGAACCCGCGTCCAAAGACCCATTCCCTGTCCTTCTACTATCATAGTCGATTATTTCGGGAAACCCTCATTCCCTCCTAAACCAGGAAACCGACACCCCGGTTTATTCAGTAGCTTCATGATACGCCCACAGGTGCAAAGCTTAACCTGTGTCGTTTCCTACATAGTCGATGCCCAGCTCCTAATGTGTAGGTGCACTAGGTCGGACAGCTGCCATTAGGCAGCGTATGCTAAATTATCTTCAGCGTTTATATTTATTTTTGCGATTTGACGCATCGCCTGCGGATAGCTTCTCCAGCTGCAAGACCCCTGTCGAAACCTTTACTATCCCTTGTTCATTTTATTATAATAAAGGAGTTCCAAAAATGCAACCTCTATTCCCAATTTATACCCGGAGTCTTATTTTCATTTCCTTTTCGGCCTCTCTTTTCTGATCTTTTTTGGCTATGTCCTGACGCTTATCATAGAGTTTTTTACCTTTGGCAAGCCCAATCTCTATTTTTGCTCTGCCGTCTTTAAAATATACCTGCAGAGGAACAATTGTGTATCCCTTCTCGGAGCTGTTTCCAATCAGTTTGCGTATCTGCTGTTTGTGCAGCAGAAGTTTCCTTACCCTCAAGGGATCTTTATTGAAAATATTTCCCTTTTCATAAGGACTGATATGCATGCCGTAAATAAACACCTCGCCGCTTTCAATCCGTATGAAAGCTTCCTTGATGCTGCATTTACCCATGCGCAGAGACTTCACTTCGGTTCCATGAAGCACCAGACCTGCCTCATATTTTTCTTCTATGAAGTAATCGTGATATGCTTTTTTATTGTTTGCAACCAGCTTCATTTCTTCTTTCGCCATATCCTCCGCACCATCCTTTCAGGTTAAAAATCAATCCTCTTCTTTATCTTCCTCCAGCGCCAGCACAAAGTCAATACTCTTCTGGAAATAATCCACCCCGTCTACCATAACCCGGATCCTCTGTCCCAATTTAAAGCTCCTGCCTGTATCTCTGCCGATCATCTCATAGGTTTCCTCACTGTAATAAAAGTAATCTCCGAAAAGCCTCGATACATGAATCAAACCTTCCACGGTATTCGGCAGTTCCACATAGATTCCCCATGATGTGATTCCTGAAATGACACCCTCAAAGACTTCACCAATCTTCTGTTCCATGAACTGCACCTTTTTTAGCTTATCCGTCTCCCGCTCTGCTTCATCTGCCCTGCGCTCCATTTCCGAAGCATGCTTTGCCACTTCCGGCAGAATCGCCTGATAGTGATCTATCCGGTCCCCGTTCATTCGTCCCCGCAGCTGCTCCTTTATGATGCGGTGAATCTGAAGATCGGGATATCTTCTTATGGGAGATGTGAAATGGCAGTAAAACTGGCATGCCAGTCCAAAATGACCGGTACAATCCACAGTATATTGTGCGCGCTTCATACTGCGCAGAGCCAGCCTGCTGATCAGCGCTTCCTCCTCAGTGCCCTCTATCTTTCCAAGAAGCTTTTGAATTTCCTTAGGGTGTATTTCATTGTCACCGCTTTTCACCTTAATGTGGTATCCAAAATTATTGATGAAGGTGCCAAGCTTTAAGATTTTCTCCGGATCGGGATAATCATGTGTCCTATAGACAAAGGGCAGTTCCATCCAGTAAAAATGCTGCGCCACCGTTTCATTGGCAAGAAGCATGAAATCCTCTATGATTTTCGTCGCCGCATTTCTTTCATAAGGCTTTATGGAGATAGGTACGCCATCCTTGTCTAAGAGAATCTTGCTTTCTGGAAAGTCAAAGTCAATAGAACCGCGTTTCTTTCTTTTTTCTCTTACAATGTCGGCCAACTCTTTCATCAAAAAAAACATGGGCACAAATGTGTCGAACTTTTTTTGGGTATCAGTATCTCCTTCCAGAATTTTATTGACATCTGTATAGCTCATTCTCTGATCTACGCATATGACCGTCTCTGAAATTTCATGGTCAATGACCTCGCCTTTTTCATTTAAAGTCATTAGGCAGCTGAGTGCGAGCCGTTCCTCTTTCATGTTCAAGGAACATATGCCATTAGAAAGTACGTGAGGCAGCATGGGAATCACCCGGTCTACCAGATAAACACTAGTTCCCCGCTTTTCGGCTTCACGGTCCAAAGCTGAATTTTCCTGCACATAATTAGTCACATCTGCTATGTGCACGCCTAAAAGATATTTATCTCCCTCTTTTGAAAGGCTAACGGCATCGTCTAAGTCCTTTGCATCCTCTCCGTCAATGGTCACCATCAAAACTGTACGCAAATCCTTGCGCCCTTCCATATCCTTAAGGCTTACATCCTTTGCCACGCGCTGTGCCTGGTTTAAAATCCTTTCTGGAAATTCCATAGGAAGGTCAAAGCCTTTCACAATAGAAAGAATATCCACTCCGGGATCATTGACATGCCCAAGAATCTCAACAATCTTTCCCTCCGGCTTATGCTTTTCATCTCCGTATTCTGTCAGTTCTACTACCACCTTATGCCCTGTGACCGCTCCCTTAGAACGTTCTATGGGCACAAAGATATCCGAAGGCAATTTTTCATTGTCAGGAATGACAAATCCAAAGTTCCCCGCTTTATCAAAAGTTCCCACGACCCGTGTCAGTTCACGGGATAAAATGGATATGATCTTTGCTTCCTGCCTTTTGCCATGCTGTCCCGGCAGAAGCTCTACCACTACCTTGTCCTTATGAAATGCTCCGTTTACTTCATTTTCCGGTATAAAGAGATCCTGTACCTGTCCTTCAATCTCCACAAACCCAAATCCTTTGGCATTGCTGATAAAAGTACCTGAAAGCTGGGAAGGTGTGCCATCTCCCCTGATATACTTTCCCCGTCTGGTCATCTGAAGTTTTCCTTCCTTAACCAGTTCAGACAGAATTTCTTTCAGCTCACCTCGTTCTTCTGCCTTTACCTGCATAAAATCTGCCAACTCTTTTTCCTTCATAGGGACATAAAAATCTGCTTCCACCAGTTCACATATTTTATTTCTACGCTCTTTCCTAATTTCCAATTCTTATTTTCCTCTCCTGCCGAACATCGGCTCGCTTTAGCGACATATTTTCAACCTGCCGCAATGCGTACATACAGCAAATACTGCACTCCGCGAAAATCCCTATGATAAAAAAAGCATTCTTTTACAAGAATGCTTTAAGTCTCAAAATACATTAAGATTTAATATAATCGCCAGCAACATAAACCCAATCGCGAGATACTTGGTAAGCTTCACCAGCTTTCCTTCCATGGAACGCCCCTTATTCTTTCCCCAGTATGTTTCCGCCGCACCGCTTATGGCGCCTAAACCTGCCGATTTGCCTTCCTGCATCAATACAAGCACTGTAAGTGCTATACATAATATAATAAAAATTATCTGAATAACGATTTTTAATGCTCCCATTCCTACACCTCCTAATGCCAAGCAATGGTTAGTGTAACACATAAATAGGCAGATTTCAAGTATTTTATTTTCTTTTGTATCATTATGCGGCGTTCTCGCCCTCACCAGCCTGTGCCGCTTCGACTTCTGTCAACACACCTTCCGGTGTTGTGTGATAGGCTTTTCCATTCAGCTCTAAATCCTGATTTCTTACAAGCGCGCCTGTCTCATCAAAATAGTAAGCCTGACCGTCAATTTCATAAATGCCTGTCACAATGTGCCCTGCTTCATCTGCATAATAGGTCTTATCCGATGCCGCAAACCAGCCCGTCACCATCTCACCTGTAGCAGGATCATAATAGTAGCAGCCGTCTTCTCTTGCATTCATTCCTGTAACCCGGATCCCCTCTGGACTGAACAGATAATTCTTTCCGCCGATCACCTGTGCGCCGGTCAGCATATGTCCGTCATTTGCATCAAAATAATAGAAATTTCCTTTCTCATCGCTGAGCCATTCCCGTTTCATAGTGCCATTATTGGCAGGATCATAGAAATATTTAAGGTCATTAAGCACTACCCATCCTGAGGTCTTGATGCCGTCCGCCGTAAAATAATGATCCGCGCCATCTATTCGGCACTGCCCTCTGGCAATGCTTCCATCCTGCGGGGAGAGATAATAGGTGCCGGAGGCATCCGTAAACCATCCTCTGACCAGATTTCCCGCTCCGTCCAGATAATATTTCGTATCATTATGTGCAATCCAGCCCTTCTGCATTTTCCAGTTGCGGTAAAAGCGCACATTCCCATTATGTTCAATAAAACCCTCCGGTATGATGAGACTGCTGTAATCTTTATATTGATAGTTGACGTCAACCCTTCCGCCTACTCCATTTACACTTCCATGACTGGAATACTGCCAGAAACACACGTTATTGTTGTATTCACAGGTATCGTTATACTGTGCTACCCATTTATCCCATCCTGTGATGCTCAGCTTCTGGACAAACATATTTTTGTTGGAATAAACCATGGGATAATAGCCGGCAGCATCTATTGTCGTGCAGAACGCATTGATGATGTCAATCAGCTGCTGTTCGGTTAAGTTTTTGTGGCACTTATCCTCAATATCGAAGACAATGGGGTAATTTACCGTGTATGGCTCTATCCACTGTAATACGAGATTCGCCTCGTTTGCTGCCTGCTCCGGTGTTGTTGCATAAGAATAAAGATAAATACCCGTCTTTAATCCTGCTGCCTGTGCGCCCGTGATATTGGCAGCAAATTGCGGATCCACGCCGCTCTTGGTGCTTCCCACCTTGATAAACGTAAAAGAAATCCCTGAATTTGCCACCTGTCCCCAATTGACTGTCCCGTTATGCATGGACACATCGATTCCTCTTGCGATGGATCCGCTTGACGTAACTGCCATGACCTTATCGGCAGGTATCATGCTAAGTGACGCAGCTACCAGCATTACAGCACAGATTCTTCGTATCATTGCTCTGCATTTTCTTATCATTTGTTTCTTTTCCTCTCTTCTTATGTGTTCCAGACATCATCTGTAATCCTGATACCATCTATCTTTTGGAAGCAACCGAAAATCGAAAGTAAACCGAAACCCTAATTAAATCTTATTGAACGGTTCTTTATAGGACGCAACGCTGCCAAGCTCTTCTTCAATGCGCAGAAGCTGGTTATATTTTGCAACGCGGTCACTTCGGCAGGGCGCACCTGTCTTAATCTGACCGGCATTAACCGCCACAGCAAGATCCGCAATAAAGGTGTCTTCCGTTTCTCCCGAACGATGGGATATCACTGCCTTATATCCATTTTTCTGTGCCATTTCAATCGCTTCCATGGCTTCTGAAACCGTACCGATCTGGTTGACTTTTACTAGAATTGCATTTGCCACATGAAGCTTAATCCCTGCATCGAGCCGCTTGGTGTTCGTCACAAAAAGATCATCTCCGACCAACTGGATCTTATCGCCAAGACGCTCCGTCAAGTGCTTCCATCCATCCCAGTCGTCTTCTGCCAGTCCATCCTCAATGGATAAGATGGGATACTTGGAAATCAAATCTTCATAGTAGGCAATCATTTCAGACGTATCACGCACTACTTCACTTCCTTTAAGAGAGCTTTCTCCTGGGAAATGGTACATGCCTGTTTTCTCATTGTATAATTCACTGGATGCTACGTCAAGGGCAATTTTAATATCCTGCCCTGGAAAATAATTACTTTTCTCAATTGCCGCCACGATTAAATCTAAGACTGCTTCCGCATCCGGCAGGTCAGGTGCAAACCCGCCTTCGTCGCCAACACTGGTGGCAAGCCCCTTTTCTTCCAGTATTTTTTTAAGGAAATGATAAATCTCAGCGCAAATGCGCAGCCCGTCCGCAAAATTTTCTGCCTGTACCGGCATAATCATGAATTCCTGGAAGTCCACCGTATTGGCAGCGTGCCTGCCTCCGTTTAAGATATTCATCATCGGCACCGGCATTAGCCTTGTATAGGCGCCGCCTAAATATTGATAAAGGGGAATGTTGAGTGCCTTTGCACCTGCCCTTGCAACCGCCATGGATACCGCCAGCGTTGCATTCGCCCCTAAATTTCCTTTGTTATCCGTTCCGTCTGTTTCGATCAGGATGCGGTCTATCTCGACCTGATTGAGTCCGTTCCTTCCTGCTATCGCTTCTTTGATCTTGGTGTTGATATTACCCACCGCTTTTTTTACACCAAGCCCAAAATACCTGGTTTCCGCATCCCGCAGCTCCACAGCTTCAAAACGCCCTGTACTTGCCCCTGAAGGCACGGATGCTTTTCCCGCATACCGCTTTCCTGTCATGGTATCCGTCAGCGTTATTTCCGCCTCAACCGTGGGATTGCCTCTGGAATCCAGTATTTCTCTCCCGTGAATGTTGGTGATCTGCATATATGTTTTCATGATAAAGCCTCCTGTAACAAAAAATTTTATAACTATTGTAACCGTTTTTATAACTTGCTATACTTATTCAGGAAGACTATTCCAGAAGGAGATTTTTCAATAATGAAAACGACCCTAAAGAATCAAAATAGAAAAACATCCGATTCTGCATTTCTGACTAAGGCTGATTATATCTGCCAATTAGTTCTTGTCTTTATCTTTGCAGTACTTGCCTTTTTCAGGCTGGGCAATACCGTTATCCCTTCTTCCGCCTATACTGCCGACACAAAAAACCCTGACATCATTCTTGATTTCGGTGAATCTACTGATGTTGTCTCCGCCGCCATCTTTTTAGGTCATCTGGGCAACCGGCATTTTTCCATTTCCGCATTCAACGAAGCCACAGGCTCTTGGGACGTATTTATCCCGGATACCTTTGTGAAATCAGCATTTGCATGGGATGTGATGGCTATCAATTACCGTCTTCGGTATCTAGGCATTGTTGCAAAGGATGATGAAGCAGTCATAAATGAAATCGTCTTCATAAGAGCTGACGGCACGCCCATCCAGCCTGTCAATGCCGGCGACTATCCCACCCTTTTTGATGAACAGGAACTGCTGCCTAGCGCAAACACCTATCTGACAGGCAGCATGTTCGACGAGACCTTCCAGGCACGTACCGCTTACGAATATCTCAACGGACTCCCCGCCTACGAAATTGTTCATCCTCCCCTTGGAAAAATCCTGATTTCTCTAGGAATTTCCCTGTTTGGCATGCATCCCTTCGGGTGGCGCTTTATGTCTGTGCTCTTTGGTATATGCATCATTCCTCTTATATACCTGTTTGCAAAAAGGAGTTTTAAGAATACCTTTATTGCCGCTGCCACCTCTGCACTCCTTACATTTGACTGCATGCACTTTACCCTTTCAAGAATCGCAACCATTGATATTTTTGCGGCGTTTTTCATTTTATTGATGTACTACTTTATGTATCGGTATTTTGCAGAAGATTCCCTCTATCGTGCTTCTGCCTCTTCCCACAAGGATGTCTTTCCGCCTCCAAAGGTCTATCTTCCTCTTGCCCTTAGCGGCATCAGCATGGCGCTTGGCATCGCTACCAAATGGACGGGCGTCTTTGCCGGCATTGGACTTGCCATACTCTTTATCTGGTATACCATCAGCCATTACCCGGGAAAGCAGACCCTTCGGCTTTTCTTCTTCTGCTGCCTGTTCTTTATTCTGATCCCGGGAGCAGTATACGTACTTTCTTTTATCCCCGTCGTGGGCTTTACCCACAGCGGCTTAATCGATAAGGTGATACAAGCATCCCAATATATATTTACCTATCACTCGACCTTGGTGGATGAACATTATTACAGTTCCCGCTTTTATGAGTGGCCCTTTATCTGGATGCCGCTTCTTTGTACCAGCAGCATGGAGGGTATCGGCAAAATGAGTTCTATCAGCACGATGGGAAACCCTGCCATCTGGTGGACGGGTATTTTTTGCCAGCTTTACGTGTTATTCCGCTGGATTCTAAAAAAGGATAAAAAAGCAGGATTTTTATGTATTTCCTACCTTGCCCAATATATTCCGTGGATGTTTGTCAGCCGGACTACCTATATCTATCATTATTTTCCGGCTTCTTTGTTCATGATTTTAATGATAGGATATACGATGCTGCATATAAAAGAACATTTTCCATATGGGAAAAAGATGATTACCGTCTATATGGCAATTGTCGTACTCTGCTTTTTCCTGTTCTTTCCTCTTGTTTCCGGTTTTCCCGTATCCAGGGAATACGGTCTCTCACTCAGGTGGCTAAAAGACTGGATTTTAGTAGTATGAATTAAGACATTTAAAGGAGGTCTGCAAGATGAAACAGACATTTATGAAAGAAAAGGAAGGGTGCTTAGATTCAGAGAAGCTTACCAGAACCGATTATATCTGTATGGTCATTTTAATTCTATTATTTACGTTACTTGCCTTTTTCAGACTAGGCAATACTTACGCGCCTTCTTCCTGTTATACAACCGATACCATAAACAGGGATATCGTCCTTGATTTCGGAGAATACACCGATATTGGATCGATTTCTGTATTTTTAGGCAACCTGAACACGAGGCATTTTTCTATTTCCGCATTTAATGAAGTTACAAATGCATGGGAAGTAATTAACGGGGACGCCATTGCAGAATCTGTATTTGCCTGGAATAAGATTGATCTAAACTACCGCCTGCGGTATCTCGGCATCGTTGCAACAGATGATACTGCCGTTATCAACGAAATGGTCGTCACAGGGTCGGACGGCGCTACTCTTGTTCCCGTCAATGCGGCTGATTATCCTGCCCTCTTTGACGAACAGGAGATGATGCCCGAATCCAAAACCTATATGACCGGCACCATGTTCGATGAAATCTATCACGGACGTACTGCTTATGAGTTTCTTCACGGACTTGTCACCTACGAAACTACGCATCCGCATCTGGGAAAGATTTTGATTTCCCTTGGGGTGCTGCTTTTTGGCATGAATCCTTTCGGCTGGCGTTTCATGTCTGTAATTTTTGGCATACTGCTTATCCCTCTTATATATCTATTTGCTAAAAAAATATTTAAAAGTACCTTTATTGCTACCGTCACCGCTGGTCTTCTGACCTTTGACTGCATGCACTATACGCTTTCAAGGATTGCTACCATCGACATTATTGCTGCCTTTTTCATTCTGCTGATGTATTACTATATGTACCGGTATTTTGTGGAAGATTCACGCTACCGCGTATCAGCCACTTCCCTACAGGATAAATTCCCGCCGAAAAGTGTCTATTTTCCCCTTGCGCTTAGCGGTATGAGCATGGCGTTTGGCATTGCCACTAAGTGGACAGGAGTCTATGCCGGTGCGGGACTTGCCGTCCTCTTTATCTGGTACAGCATCACCCATTTCCCTAAAAAGCAGACCCTGCGGCTCTTCTTCTTCTGCTGTCTGTTTTTTATTGTGGTGCCTTTGATCATATATACGCTCTGTTTCATTCCCGTCGTGGGCTACTTTGAATATAGCGGTCTGATTGATAAGACTATTCAGGGCACGAAATACATGTTCGATTATCACGCCAATCTGGTTGCCGAACATTATTACAGCTCTCCTTTTTATGAATGGCCAATTATCTGGATGCCTCTTTTAGACGCCTGCGATGAGGTAAGCGCTTCCATGTCAAGCTGTGTCAGCACCATGGGAAATCCCGCCATCTGGTGGTTCGGCATTCCCTGTCAGCTTTATGTGCTTTTCCGCTGGATCTTTAAAAAAGACAAAAAAGCAGGATTTCTATGCATTGCCTATCTTGCTCAGTATGTTCCATGGATGTCAATCAGCCGCATCACCTTTATCTACCATTATTTTCCAGCTTCCCTGTTCATGATTCTGATGACAGGATATGCCCTGCTGCATGTGAAAGAACATTTCTCATGGGGAAAAAAGGCAATTATCGCTTATCTGGTAATCGCCCTTGTTTGTTTCTTCGCATTCTTTCCGGTGGTATCCGGTCTTCCTGTATCAAGAGAATACGGCTATTCCTTAAGATGGCTGAAAGACTGGATCTTAGTGCTATAAATTAAGAATTTATCATATACCATGGAATTGCCGCAGCATAATCTCCAAATACCGTCACACAGAACTGTTCCTTCGGGAAATGATCCTGTATGCTGCTTCTGAATACATACGCTGTATTTTCAGGAACCGCATACAGATTCTCTGGCGGATTGCTGTACCGAAATTTATCCCAGTAAGTTCTATTCCTGTTTTCTTCTAATCCCGCTTCTCCCTGATAATACTTGGCATCCACATCAAACACGAACAGCGTAAGGATTTCCGATACATTTGAAGACCCTTCATACTGTGTGTCAGGCGTAATATAATAGCAGTCACAGTCATATTCCTTTACGTACGCAAGCGCATCCACAAAATCCGCATAAAATGCCTTTTCCATATCCTGTGCCCATGTGGTGAAATACTGATGAAAGAACATCACACCAAGAAGACCGTACGCTGCCAGAATCACATAAAGCGTTTTTCTCCACTTTCGAATCACAAAATATATACCAACCGCCGCAAAGATAATATGTACATAAAAAATAATATTGATCCTATTTACATTGACATAATTGATCATTATCCCCACTAGCAGGCTGAAGAGCCAAAAACAAAGCAAAAGCTGACAGCCGGCTTTTTTATTGACATCTTTTTCCTTTACCGCACCTATCAATACACTGACTGCTCCCAGCAGTATAAACGGCATAGAACACTTATACATGGTTCCAAAGCCTTTAACAGAATTCCAGATCCAGTCTTCCTTCTGCAAAAACACCACATCAAACAAAGACCGCAGGTTGCTCAAAAACTGCTGACCGATGTTGTCAGAAAAAAGCAGGATATCGGCAGTTCGGACATTTCCTGCAAAAAACTGCATGGTTACAAACGGAAGTCTTACCGTCTCCCACTTCATAAAATTGATCAGCATGGTTCCGTAGATGGGCCATGAAACACCGAAATAAATCAGCAGACATAAAAGCACATCCTTTAAGTTCACTTTTTTTTGCAGCAATAGAAGGATGCAGGATGCCAGCAGGAAAAATGGAACCATATAGAAAGCTACTCCGTAACAAAACATACATAATCCAAAGAAAATCATAGATAGATAGAGATCTCTCTTTTTGACAAATCCTTTTATCAAAAAATACAGTCCAAGCACAAACATATGAGGAAACAAATTGCAGTCAAGCGCCCATCTGCTCTGCATAAAATGCCACGGATTCACGGCAAGGAACAGGAGCACTGTCACCCCGGTCTTTTCTCCGAACAGCCTTTTTACGATTCCGTATATCCCAGATGCCCCTGCCAGACTCGCCAACAGCATGGGCAGCCGCATCGCCAGTTTGGTCAGACCAAATAGTTTGATAAAGGGCACCGTCAGATAAGAAAGCAAAACGCTCATCTGTCCGTATCTCCATGCTTCAAAATGCGCTGGCATAAAAGTCCCGTAGCGGTCTGTGGCATATTCAGAAAGCGCCCTTGCATCCACTGCCCCCATCGCGCCATCCTGATTCAGACCTCCGGGAATCTGCGGAAAACCAATCAACCGGATGGCAATTAGTCCGTAAACAGCCAAACATAAAAATGCCATCTTCCAGTTCTTTTTTGCTACAGATTCATTTATCATTTCCATATTTGATCCTCTGTCTCTCCTACAGCCAGAACGCTGTTATATATTTCAAGTGGGAATATAAGTCAGGTCTTAAGTCTCGCAATGCCTCACCGGTATCCAGAAAAAAGCTCATTCCCTGATATCCGATTTCAGCCCCCAGAGCGATTATCAGCCCCCAGATAATCATTCTCTCTAAGATGCTCCCTGATACCTTTTCATGACAAAACACAAACATTACCGACACAGCAGCAGAAAGCATAATAAAAATTGAAAAATCACTAAAATATCTTTGCAGAATCCCTGACATATTGGTATCTGCCATAATCACTATCCCTGCAATCAAAAGACCTGCCACGGAAAACAGCCACACCTGTTTCCTTCCTCTTTTCATCTGTCTGTGAAAAATAACTGGAAGCAGACTAAACCATGCAAAAATGTGGGTTAAATAGATACCCCCATATGTCGCCTCCTGTATGGTGACTCCCATATACTGACTGCCGAAATAATTTGCCTCCATAAACGGAAACTGCACATTAAATCTAACTGGCCAGAACAGATATGCCGCTATGCCAAGGGGAATCCGGTCCCATTCCCATCCCCTTCTTCTCATATCGTTAAAAGTAAGATTATAATTTGCTCCAAAATCAAAGACAGACCCAAAACGGCTATGATTATAATACATCAAAAGTCCTGCCACTGCCAGCATGGGTAGGATATATGCCAGAACCGCCGTTTTTTCCTCTCTGAACTTTTGAAGCGGAATCACATACTTCCCCAGCAAAATAAATGAAAAAATCACAAACAGGAAAAGCTGAGGTCTGCATCCAGCAATAAGAGCCGTAAATAAAGCGCCTAATGCGAGATATCCCCGTGATAATTTTCCCTTTGCATCTGCCATCAAAAAGCACCACAGTCCCAGCATTCCAAAGGCAAGCCCCGAGAGAATGGGAACCGTATATAAATCAGGACGCTTTGTCATATATACAATGCCGCTTCCCAGCAAGGTAAGCTCTGTGATTAAGAACCACACCGCCAAGGAGGTTCTAGGAAACCACTTTTTGATTATCCGGTCTATGGAACCTAGAATGCCTGCCAGAAACAAAAGCGCCAGTACAAAAATCAGCATATAATTATGTAAATGGGTTCCCGTTATCAGATAATAGGGCAGATAAAACAGCACTGCCGGAACCACCCCGAAATACACATAATATTTACCTTCATAATAGGCGTGATCCCATTTGTACCATGTGCCCGCCTCGTTCATGACTTGATTTCGATAATCATAATCATACGGATTTTCCATCCTGCAAAGGGCAAGGGGCGGTTCCTCCGCCAAAGAAAAACTACCCTTTTTAAGCGACTCCGCCAGCACCTGATACTGCTTTTGGTTATCCCCCCGCTCCTCCCTAAAATAAGGATTTAAGTTGGTCAGGAAAAAGAACAGACACATGTGCATCAGAAAAAAGGTCAGCATCCATACCACCTTTAATTTTCCTCCCAGCCTGACGTATGAGATACGGTGCAACGCAGAGGATGGGCGAAGCGCTATGATTCCTGCCGCAAACAAAAGCATCGCCATCACCCGCTCCAGCGAAAAAAAGAGCGGAATGACCGGATTTAAAGTGACAGATAAGGAAATATCCTGCCCTACCAAAAGCTCCGGGACAATTTTAAGCCCCGTACATTTCCCATAGAGATGATAGGTTATGTAGCTGCTTTTTTTTTCATTTTCCCATATTTCCCGTTCCGGAAGCTCATAAAAAAGCTTATGGGATTCATCTGTCACATATTGCCTAACAAAAACCGGTCTTACCTCGCTTTCCGAGGCGTTCAACACGAAAATTTCAATACAAGCGGTATCTAAACCACAAAAGAGCTCTTCCACGTCAATGTCCAGATTCCCCTCCCCGATGGTATAGGTGCCGTCCTTATGATCAGCATACCCGTTTCCAAGCGTTAGCGGCACATCGCTGACTTCACTATTCCCAAGGGATTCCCAATGTCTGAAATTGAAAAAGAACAATTCTATTCCTAAAACTATGGCAAACAGCATCACCATCTTCCATGCCGTACGATTTAACTTTATCTTCACCTTCCGATTTCTCCCCACTATCTATTGCAAAACCGTATTTTCTCTGACCTGTCTGTAAAAATCAACCCCCACATAAAGAATCAGTCCCAGCATGGCAATTGAAATATACTGCAGCGGCACAAGGTGCACCGCTATCAAGTACGGCATAAAGATCAGTACGGAGATTACCATAAATCCACACGTCACAGGTAATTTTTTAACATGGAGCACACCGTAGATAATGGCAAGCAAATCGATCAAAAAACCATATCTGTCGTGCATATGAGGCAGACAGTACACGGTAACTGCCACAGTAAGCAGGGCAAGAGTTACCATCAGCTCCCCTGTCAGCTTCACATTCTTGGTATAAAGATAGTACGCAATACATCCTAACAATATGATTGCCATAAAGCTTCCCGCTCCGCTGACTTCATCCGCATGCCGCATATCCGGCATGGCTTCGCCAAGGAGGGCATAGATATTGGGATATTCCAAAGTCCCCCAAGGATAAGTATTGGTCTGGTCAAAATAAACCAACATCAACTCTTTAAAATCACGTCCCATAAGCCATGCCGGAAGGGCGCTAAGCACATAAATCGCAGGAATCCACAAAAAATCCCGGAGCCGGATTGTTTTTCCTTTCAGCCACATAATCACCAGAAACGGCAGGATAAAGACTGCCTGTAGCTTGAAAGCAAAAGAAATCCCCACAAAGATCAAGCACCATCTGCTGCTTCCCCTAAAAAAGAAATACAATGCAAACAGAAGGAACGAGGTATAAATGATATCGCACTGACACCAGTATGCACTGTCTAAAATCACTGTCGGGGACAGCAAAATCGCCGCCATTCCTAGGATGGACTTCCTAACATTCGCCGTAAGCTGATAGACAATCAGAAAAACGGCGACAGACGCCAGATAATCGAACAAAATGGACGCTAACTTCAATCCATACAAATCATTGTCGGTGATATAGGAAATCAGACACATAATATACATATAAGGTGAAGTATAATTTGAAATCTGATCTTTCAAGGAAAGAAATCCTCCCTCTGCCCGGATCCGCTTCATCCATTCTGCCAGAAACCCCCAGTAATCTGCTGATTCAATGGGCATCAACTTCCACCTGATCAGAAAGGCAAACAAGAACAGACACATGATAAATAAAAGATCCACCACTTTACATTTCGCCTTTCCAATTCTGACACTTCTCATCATTACCTTATCTATGATACGCTCTTCCATCTTAAACCTCTGCTTGCTTTTTTCGTTATCAAACGCTGTCTCGCTTCGCGGGTCAGCTTATTGACCAAAATCAGCAGTGGATAGATCCACTGCTGATTTCATCCTAGCATATTATATCATTATCGCTGTCAAAATTCTATATCCGGTATCTTATTCTTTATAAACGGTATCTTCTCTGACAAAATCCGGCACCTGCCCTTCCGGGAACCCATACCACGCATTGGTACCGAAATTTTTGGTCATTTCGCTGTCAGTCTTAAAGTATACCACCACCTGATAGTTCGTATCCAGTTTCTTTCCATTATCCCAGTCATCGTTCACCATATCGCTGGGATAGATGCATTCTGAAATTTCCCTAATCTGCTCTTCCCCGGTGTAATCTGCATAGACACGGGCATCAATCTCTGTATCAAGCTTCCCTGACGCCCCCAATTCCAGCAAAGTGGCAGGATCATCCATGCCGATTGCAGATGCTCCCGCTGTGGCAAGACGTTCCTTTTGCATAGCGCTGGCTATGTCGTAATTGTAGTTTACCACCTGAATCTTGGCAATATCCTCCAATTTTACTTGTACATCCATATAATATCCATGTTCCTTCAGGTAGGCAATGCTGTCTTTATAGAAGGGATAAATGTACATCCCCACATCCCAACCTCTGCTTGCTCTGGACACAAGACCGTTGGCTCCCATATAGAAGCTTCCGTTTATTTCTTCCGTGATAGCAAAATTCAAGATCCCCACAGGGATGTTTTCCTTGATATTACTGTAATTCGCCAATGCCAGGTCTTTCTGATAGATTGCTAAAAATTCCTTTGCCTGCGCATCGCTCATTTTCTGCTGGTATATCCGGTTCCCATAAGATGTACTTATCTTATATTTTCCTTCTTTATTTTCCAGCATTGCTGTCAGAGTATCTGAAGCTCCCATAAAAAAGCCTTTTTTAAATTCCTCTGATCCAATGATATGATCCAACGTCTGAACCGTCTGCTCATCCTCCACATTCACCCAAAGCCGTCTGCATACTTCGCGTCCGCTCTTGAGCCGATATAGAACGGTTGCATATGCCCATGTGCCCCTATCATATGTATCATCAGCAGTATATATATCTATCTGATTAAACGCCTTCATGGAACGCTCTGCCATGTCACAGATTTCTTCTACATTATGCAGATACATATTCTTTCTTGCATATTCATGACCAGACATATAGCTTCCGTTTCTGTCAAAATAAGCGCCCCCATATGCCTCCTCATAGTATTCCGGAACGAAAGCGATGCTTTTGATTTGATTCTGATTAGGAATGTAATTGTCGTATCCAAATAAGTCATATCGAAAGGCAATGAAAATCAATGCCACAAAAACTGCACTTATCACAATATGCGACTTTTTATGTATGCTTCCCTTGATATCAAATTCATAAATCACCTGGATCAATCCACTTCCAATCAGTACGGTGAGTACCATAGCAAAACTCATCCAGCCGATTCCATCCATAGACAAATCGGGGTCAAAATTAAGGATATCGGCAATCACACCTCCCATAAAAAGCGCTGCTGGAACC
This sequence comes from Lachnospiraceae bacterium, assembly GCA_029054245.1. Lineage (GTDB taxonomy): Bacteria > Bacillota > Clostridia > Lachnospirales > Lachnospiraceae > Suilimivivens. The sequence continues at coordinate 23,546 of JAIDFQ010000031.1, forward strand.
ACCAGAAGGACTTTGACAAAGGGCTTGGTGATTTCAAATGTCATTGCTTTACCTGCCGCTTCTGCGGGACGCTTTAAGTAGCAGATATAGACAAGCACACCCACAGCCGCTGCAAAAATCAGCATACCAATTAGATACTTGGCACTCAGATGGCTTGTATGAGAAAACTTCGATGACAAATTGATATACATCATAAATGGTGAAAGCACTGGTGCTTTATCAGAACCATAATAACTAAAATAGCGGAAGAACATTTCCTTGTACCCTTCTGACACCACTCTGATTAAAAATTCATACAGGCAAAAAATCAGAAAGGCAAACCCAGTAATCACAACGTTTCCGGTTAGCATTACCGCTAAAATCGCCATATGATATACGCTCAGATATAAAAGGCTGTTTGCCAGCACAGCCGCTGCTGCACTCATCCATACCGTCTTATCCATTGCCCCGTTTCCCGCTGCAACAAGCATGCTGATTGCAAGCCCTGCAAGATAGGGCAGAATGTACAAAAGAATTCCATTCAGCCAGATGACCAGAAATCTCTTTTTCCTTTTCACTGGCATTCCCATATAAAAGTCAATCTTTTTTCTGCTGTAAAGATAAGAAAATCCCTGGATTGCACTGACTAGCGCAAGTGCTGAGGTAAGAAACAGCATACCTGTATTCATCCCCATCATTCCACACATACGGTTAACCAAGCGTTCACGGATGATCTCTGCGGCGATGGTATTTCCATAGCTTTCTGCCACCCACTTACTTCCCCGGGCAATACCGTTTAATGTAAGCGCCGTAAGTGCCGGAAATGCCAGTATAAATGCCAGTGCCGATACAATCCACACCCACAAGCGTCTCTTATTGTTTTCTATCACATTAGCCAAGAATGAGCTTTTTGATGTCATATCCTACTACCTCCGTTTCGCTTATGAATATTTCTTCCAGAGAAAGAGGCAGTGCCTCAAAGAAAATGGTATTGGCAGTGGCAAAAATAGCCAGTATCTCCGCTTTACTTCCCCGCACCGTCAGAACATTTAAAGAACCTCTCTTTTCATTCTTCATAATATCCAGCGCCGCGATAACCTTTGCCTCATCCTCTATGGTCTTGAACACACACTGCACCTTCTGAATATTGCACTTCATATCTTCCAGATCCTTGGACAAAAGGACGCCTCCTTTATGTAAAAGCCCCACATGATCGCAGATATCTTCAAGTTCCCTTAAGTTATGGGATGCAATCACAGGCGTCATTCCCCTGCGCTCCATTTCGCTGGCAAAAATACTCTTGATCCCCTGCCGCATGACCGGATCAAGCCCGTCAAAAGTTTCATCGCACAGAAGATATTTTACATTGCTGCACACGCCGCATATAAGCGCTAACTGCTTTTTCATGCCCTTTGAATAGGTATTGATCTTACGCTTCTTATCCAGACCGAAATTTACCAGATAATTATTAAAATCCTCCACCGCAAAATCCGGATAGATACTGCGCAAGTACTTCTGCATATCCACAGCATTGCTGTTTGCAAAAAAGTAAGGCTCATCGGCAATGAAATAAATATTCTTCTTCGCTTCCATATTGTCAAATACAGGCAGACCATCAATTGCAATCTCTCCCTGCTCAGGTTCTAGCACGCCGGCAAGCATCCGAAGAACTGTGCTCTTGCCTGCCCCATTGGTTCCAATTAAACCGAACACCGTATTTTCTTTTATTGTCACACTGACATTGTCAACTGCTTTTATCCTGTCATAGGATTTGGTCACATTCCTTATCTCAATCATGGACTTTTCCCCCTCTTATGCTTTGCACAATTTCTTCCTCCGTGATGCCTATCTCAAAGGCATTCTTGCAGATCTTTTGCAGCTCTGCAAAGATTTCTTTCCGATAGTTGGAAAGCAGCTGTTTACTGTCTGAAACAAAGTTCCCCTTGCCCTTTACGGTAAATATGTATCCCTGCCGCTCCAATTCCGCATAAGCACGCTGAATCGTATTAGGATTTATAGACAGATCCACCGCCAGATTCCGCACCGACGGAATCTTATCATCCGGGTGCAGCACACCACGCAGTATCAGCATCTTAAATCTCTCTACTACTTGTTCATAGATAGGTCTTGTATCTCTGTAATCTATGAGTATCATGCCTGGTCTCCTCTCCCGCCGCACATCGTATGCAGTGTACTAACATTATTAATACACTCATAATACTCTGCCAGCCGCATACTGTCAAGGAAAAGCCCACAGATTAACAAAATCTTAAGCACTAACCCTTGATTTTACTGACACAAATGACCTTTTTGTATATTTTGTGTATACTTGTAAATATAACTTACTTTTTCCAACTCCGATATTACCACAGAAATTTGACTAATAAAAGTAATTATTTATGTCAGTTTGACTCTTCTGACCTGTACGCATTAATCAAGGATGCAACTCCCAGTTTTTCAAGGCTGCGCTGCAATTTCTTTGCGTTGTTAAGGCTCTTGTATGCCCCTGCCTGCACAATCCAAAGGAAACCTTCTGGTGCAAGCTGTTCTGATTCAAATTTGTCATACTGGTGTAGGTTGTATCTCTCAATATAATTAATCAATGTCTCTGCATACGTCTGGGAGGTGGCATATCCGCACTGCTGCAGGTACTGGCATGCAAGGATGTAGTCATGGCACCCGATTACGGATCCATACCGCAAAGTCCTGCCGCCGTCCGTGCTCCTTGTGGCGATATACTCATTGTGGTCAAGGATGGACTGCTCCCAGCTGTCGTATGCCCTCCAC
>JAIDFQ010000032.1 GCA_029054245.1 Lachnospiraceae bacterium
ATTCGTGCAAAATACGAATTCTTTCCTGTTTTGCTTCAAGATTGCGAACGAGCTTAGCGAGTTTCGCAATTACCTATGATATAATCTTATTATACCACAAAGCGTACAAAAGCGCACGTATTATTTTCAAAAATTTGACAAAAGAATAAGCCATGACTGGCTTAAATAAAGGATTTTTGCGATATGATGTTAAAAAGAAGTGTCAAACACCCGTTTGATACGGCAATTATTCATTACATCAGTTCCAGTAATGAGATACAGCTATGACAAACTACCGCAAACAACAACGTGGGCAGCGTAACTTTCAGAATCAAGTATACATGTTTCGGCAAAGTGACAAATTGATAAAGGAAGACATTTTGTGTATAATAAATCCAATAAATGGATATGGAAATAACCGGATATCTTTAAAAAGTATTTATTTAAAAGGAGAGCAATCATGAAAAAAACAACAATACGATTATTGATGGCGATGATGATTTTTACCCTGTCTGGCTGTGGCGGAAAGCAGAATGATTCTCAAGCAGATCAAAGCAGCACGGAATCTGAATATACGGACTCACTTGAAGTGCTTAACGAGGTGGTGAAAGCCTACAGTGAGGATGAGCTGTTTGCTATGTATGGTGGGAATCAGGAAAATGCGGTAATGGATGCGCCAGGGGAGTTTGATATTAGCAAAACAGAGGAATTAGAATATACGTATGGGCTGCCAAAGGAGCAGCTTTCCAATATTGAAGATGGTGCAACTATGGTGCATTTGATGAATGCAAATACATTTACCGGCGCGGCTTATCGTCTGAAGGAGGGCGTGGATATGAATGCTTTTGCCGATTCCGTAAAAGCCGGCATTCTGGAGAAACAGTGGGTGTGTGGTCAGCCTGATACGCTGCTCATTATCGATGTGGATGGCAGATATGTCATAACTGCTTATGGCGCCGCGGAGTTGATGGAAGTTTTCAAAAATAATGCGTTATCTGTTCTTGGCAATGCACAGGTAATGATTGAAGACCCAATTATGTGAACAAACTTTTAAACTACATGAGGATTAAAGCCAAAACGGTGTGACGCGAACGTAAAGAAATCAGCTTCATGCCGTTTATCATTCGGAGAAAATGACATTATGCTGTTTTCAAGTATTTCTTTTTTATACTATTTTTTGCCCTTAACGCTTGCTTTCTATTTTGTGGTTCCGAGGGCATTCAAGAATACCATTCTTCTTTTGGCCAGTCTTTTATTTTACGGATGGGGAGAGCCCAAATATTTAATGCTGATGGGGCTTTCCACTCTGCTTGGATATGGATTTGGACTGTTGGTGGAAAAATACAGAGAAAAAAAGGCGGGAAAGGTGTTTTGTGTGTTTTCTGTGGGGATCAGTCTTTCTTTTTTGGTGTGTTTTAAATATGCAGATTTTTTTATCCAAAATGTAAATGCGATTACAGGATTACAGCTTTCCTTTTTGAGGCTGACCCTGCCCATTGGCATTAGTTTTTATACGTTTCAAATCATAAGCTATACCGTGGACGTGTATAAGGGAGAGAGGGCGCAAAAAAATTTGATTCACTTGGCGACTTATATTGCCATGTTTCCGCAGCTGATTGCAGGACCTATCGTGCGGTATTCTGATATTGCAGGGCAGCTCACCCATAGAGAATATTCCTGGCATGGGATAGCATGGGGGATACGGCGTTTTGTAATTGGGCTGGCAAAAAAAATTTTGCTTGCAAATCAGTTAGGAGAATTATGCAGCATATTCCGCGCATCACAGGATAGTTCGGTACTGTTTTGCTGGCTGTATGCCATTGCGTTTACCCTGCATATTTACTTCGATTTCTCTGGATACAGTGATATGGCGATTGGACTTGGGAGCGTATTAGGATTTCGTTTTCAGGAGAACTTTAATTATCCCTATATTTCTGCCAGCATAACGGAATTCTGGCGTCGGTGGCATATTTCTCTGGGCGCCTTTTTTCGGGATTATGTTTATATTCCTTTGGGAGGGAACCGCAAGGGAAGAGGAAGACAGCTTTTTCATATTCTGGTGGTATGGATGCTTACCGGTTTGTGGCACGGGGCGGCTTGGAATTTTATTTTGTGGGGAGCTTTTTTTGCGGTACTGTTGACAGTGGAAAAACTGTGGCTGCTTAGGAAACTGGAAAAGAGCAGGCTGTTGTCCCGCATCTACACCTTGTTTTTTGTTATGTTGAGCTTTGTGATTTTTAATGGGGAGAATTTAGGGCAGGCATTTTCTGATATGGCTGGCCTTTTCGGAGGCGGAGGGATTCCCCTTGTTTCACAGGAAGCCTTATACTGCCTTTTGAGCTTTAAGATTGTCCTGTTGGTGGGAATCATAGGGGCAACTCCGGCCGCTTGTAATTGGGTAAGGAAGATATCAAAAAGTCCCACAGGCGGCAAGGTCTTAAATCTGCTGGAACCTGTTGTGTTGACGGTGTTGATGCTGGTTATGACAGCTTATCTGGTGGATGGCTCTTTTAACCCATTTTTGTACTTCCGATTTTAAGGAGCGTGCCTATGAATACAAAAAAGAAAGATATTACTCTGTGTACGATATTCCTGATTCTGTTTGCAGGCGGTTTTTTGCTCTGCCTGTTTTCGCCCAAAGAAAGATATTCGGACAGTGAACGGCGTATGCTTTCTCCTATGCCAAAGTGGTCGGCACAGGGATTATGGAGTGGTCGTTTTATGGCTGAATTTGAAAGTTATGCGCAAGATGCCTTTCCATATCGTGATTCTTTTCGGGAGATAAAAGCGCTGACAGCGCTGAAGGTTTTTTCAAGGCAGGATAATAATGGGATTTATGTGTCAGACGAATTTTTATCCGCGTTGGAATATCCCATGGATGAGGATTCCCTTGGACGGGCGATAGAGCGGTTTCGCTATGTCTGTGAGAAATATCTGACAGAGGAAAATAAAGTTTACCTTTCGGTTATTTCCGATAAAAATCGCTTTCTGGCAAAGGGGAGCGGACATCCATCCATGAATTATGAAGAGTTTGAGAAGCAAATGGCAGAGAAAGCAGATTTTGCAGAATATATTTCTATATCTGATTTGTTGGAAAGAGATGACTATTATAAAACGGATACCCACTGGCGGCAGGAGCGGATTACAGATGTAGCAGAAAGACTGGCGCTGGCAATGGGAACAACCCTTTCTCAGGATTATGAAATCCATACACTGGAATCAGATTTCTACGGTGTGTACTATGGACAGGCGGCGCTGCCTCTTGAACCAGAAAAGATACAGTATGTGACAGGGGCAGACATTGACTGCTGCATTGTTTATGATTGGCAGAATGAAAGAAAGATACCGGTCTACGACATGGAGAAGGCAGTGGGAAGGGATCCTTATGAAATGTTTTTGTCGGGTTCTTTGTCTCTTCTTACGATAAAGAATCCTAATGCAAGGACGGACAGAAAACTTGTCCTATTCAGGGACTCCTTTGGATCAAGTATTGCGCCTTTATTAATCAGTGGATATGCTCAGATTACGTTGGTGGATATTCGATATATTCACCCAGATCATCTGGAACAGTTTTTGGATTTTGATAACTGTGATGTGCTGTTTTTATACAGCACGCTTGTACTAAATCACAGTGATACAATAAAATAGGAGGGAAGAGTTCTATAAAATATTGTTTGACAGGAACCCTGATTTCTGATAAAGTTTTATTAGTTAAGAGGGAGTAGTAAAAAGGGTTCAGCCAACAATCCCCGGCATGAAGCTGTGGCTGTACACTTCTGCAGTTGTAGAAGTACGAGACTTTTGACACACTTGTTTGTGCGTCATAGGTCTTTTTTTATGCCGCAGAGACGGTTTATATCAAAATAGAAAGTGGAATACTTAAGAAGAAAGGAAGAGAAAAATGGTAAAAGCAATTATTTTATTTGTTGTTGGTCTTATTTTGATATGTTTAGGCGGCGACCGGCTGGTGGACGCAGCGGTGGCGATTGCCAAGAAACTTGGCATTCCCCAGATTGTGGTAGGCGCAACCATTGTCAGTCTTGGCACCACGCTGCCAGAAATCCTGGTCTCCACCACGGCAGCTTTTAATGGTTCTGCGGCAATCGCGGCAGGAAATGCATTTGGTTCCATCATCTGCAATACAGCTCTGATTGCAGGGCTGACGCAGACCATACGTCCTACGAAGCAGGTGGAGGCATCTTCTTTATCGTGGCGTGGCATTTTCTTTTTTGTTGTGTTGATTGCACTCAATATATGCGGATTCCTGACAGGGGCATTTGGCAGACCTGTGGGGATCGCGCTGCTGGCACTGTTTATTGTGTATGCGTATTTGAATGTGATACGCGCTGCTGCGGAGGGCGGTGACGAGGAAAAGAAGGAAGATGCAAAGGGAATATCAATTCCGGTTCAGATCATCATACTTGCAGTCTGCGCAGCATGTCTTTTTGTGGGGGCAAATCTTCTGGTAGACAACGGAATCTTCATTGCGGAAGCGTTGGGAGTACCGGAGCGCGTCATTGCGGTAACATTTATTGCCCTCGGAACTTCCCTGCCGGAGCTTATGACTTCGGTAATGTCTTTGATCAAAGGATATGGAAATGTAGGACTTGGAAATGTAATCGGTGCAAATCTGCTCAATATGCTTCTTGTAATAGGCATCCCATCAGCAATCGCCGGTATTCCTTTGGAACGATCAGCTGTAGTAGTTGATATGCCTCTTGCCTGTCTTGTCATGGCTGTCCTAATCGTACCGATTTTAATAAGAAAGAAATCCTCACGGATGCAGGGAATTGCCCTTCTTGGCATTTACGCTGTATATTGTATTGTGTCCTTTGTTTAAGGGAACGTTGGTAACAGTTTCAACAGTTCAGCCCGCAGAGGCGGTGCAGTAGAGGCAATCGGACACCCACAGAAAAGAATTGCTGCCGCTGCATCCTCCCCTATCGTTTCAAGGCTCTGGCGAAAAATCGGCAATTTCACTTACAGAATGGGTCTATATCAGCGGAATCCAGCATGGATGCCGGATTAAGAGCCGTGCGGCACGGATGCCGCTTGGCTCTGTACGCGTCTGGTTTAAAGTATCTTGCCCCCATTCTGTTAGTGAAATCCGATTTGAAGACGAGACTTGAAACGATAGGGGAGGATGCAGCGGCAGCAATTCTTTTCTGTGGGTGTCCGATTGCCCCTACTGCACCGCCTCTGCGGGCTGAACTGTTGTAACTGTTACCGGCATCTCCCTAAAAATGGCAATGACTCTTGTCAGAAAAAATGGAATCTGCTATACTTCTTATGGAATGAGCAAAAAATAAAATAAAATGAATAAAAAGGAGAGATTGTAATGAAGGGTAATATTGTTGTAGGACAGTCCGGCGGCCCCACAGCCGTAATCAACTCATCCGTAGCTGGTGTGTATGCAGCAGCCAAGAAATTGGGTGTTAAGAAAGTGTACGGTATGGTTCACGGTATCGAAGGATTTTTAGAGGACAAGATGATTGAGTTGGAAGAGTATCTTGATGATCCCACGGGAATTGAATTGTTAAAGAGAACACCTTCCGCATTTTTAGGTTCCTGCCGTTTCAAAATGCCTAAGATTGAAGGACATGAGGATGTTTACGAAAAGGTTTTTGAAATCATGGAAAAGCATGACATTGAGTGTCTGTTCTATGCAGGCGGAAATGACTCTATGGATACCGTTAAGATGCTGTCCGATTATGCAGCAGCGCATGGGAAAACACAGAGATTCATGGGCGTACCTAAGACAATCGACAACGATCTTCCTGTTACCGATCACTGCCCCGGCTATGGATCAGCAGCAAAATATATTGCAGCAAGCTTAAAGGAAATCATCCGCGATAATGAATCCTTTGGCGCAAAGAAACCCACCATTTGTATCGTAGAAATCATGGGGCGTAATGCAGGATGGCTGACTGCAGCAGCAGCGCTTGCAAAGGGAGATGACTGCACTGGTGCAGATGCAATCTACTTACCTGAAAAGGTATTTGACATGGATGCTTTCATGGAAAAAGTGAAACACCTTGCAGCAACCAAGTCTTCCGTTGTGATTGCCGTATCAGAAGGAATCCATATTGCAGATGGACGCTATGTATGCGAACTGGCAAATGAAAATGTTGCAGTAGATGCGTTTGGACACAAGCAGATGTCAGGTACAGCTGCTTATCTTGCACAGGCAGTTGCTGCTGAAACAGGATTAAAGACCAGAGCGGTTGAGTTCTCAACCCTGCAGCGTGCCGCTACGCACCTTGCTTCCCTTACAGACATTAATGAGGCATTCCAGGTTGGTCATGACGCAGTTATGGCAGCAGAAGAAGGCAAGACAGGTATGATGATCACTTTGGATAGAAATGGTGATGACCCTTATCAGTGTGGGACAAGCGCATATGATATCCACGCAATCGCAAATGTTGAGAGACCTGTTCCGGCAGAGTGGATCACAGAAGATGGATGCGGCTTAAATGACGGTTATGTAAAATATGCAAGACCCCTTATCATGGGTGAACTGACTCCGCTTTTTGTAAACGGACTTCCCCGCCATCTGGTAAGAAAATAAGCAATCAAAAGAACTGGGCGGCTGACCGTAATGGTCAGCCGTTTTTTCTCCCTTGCGGTCTGAACGATAACTATCCGATATGTCTATCGTAACAATTTTTCCCTAGGGGCCACGCGGCACGGATGCCGCCGGCTCCGACCCGTACGCATGGAAACACATAAATACATTCTGTTAGTGAAATCCGATTTTGTAGACGAGGCTTGAAACGATAGTGCGTGATGTCAGCGGCAGCGATTCCTTTCTGTGATGCGTTGATAGTTGTTGAAAATAAAAAAGGTAGCTGATTATCTGCTAAGATAAACCGCTACCATAGGTAAGCAATATTAAATTTCATATATCTTTATACAATGCACATAAGTCCATACATTATCAAACATATAAATAAACTAATTATACTTGATTTCTTTGTTTTATACTTCTCATTTGCAGGATTCCATTTTTTTATATTGCTATTTTCAAATAGCAAACCTATTGTTACACTCATTATGCCCAAAAGCAACAATCCACATATTTTCATTGCAGGCATAGTATTATTCTCAATCCCTTTTATTTCAAATACCATACCAGTTATTCCTATTCCCACACATAGCAACAGCGTAAATATTACAGTTATCGGAATACTATATCTTGCACGTTTCTTATCATCTTCTCTACAATATATTTTGTCTATCATTTTATAATTGTTCATTACTATGCTTGCAATAAAGTTCAATAAATAGACAACAACCAGAATGCCATTAAACCATTTCATTTCCAAACTTATACTATTTATCACGCAAAACAGAAAAACATATACGGTAGAAAGGATTCCGATATGCAGGTCAATCTGTACCAGCAGTTTTTTCACTTCACAAATATTATATTCTGTCTTGTCGTCAAATCCTGCAATTCCACTAAAAGAATTATTTTTTATTGCAGTAGAAAAATAGATATGCAGGAATAATTGGATTGGAACACATAGAATAAACATACAAATCAACATTCCAATACTAAAAGCATCTCTTACAGCACTGTTAACGATATATGCCAGTATACACAAAACAGATATGCCTATAAAAATCCATGGCATTTTTCCTATTGATACTTCATCTTGGATTGATGAGTTTTCCTCCTTCCCATTGCCTAACAATGTATCAACATCAACTTCAAATAATTGCGCTAACTTGATTAGATTATCAGAACTTGGTTTGGAGATATTAGCTTCCCACTTGGTCACTGCCTGACGGCTGATATTCATATATTCAGCAACTTTTTCCTGTGACATTCCTTTCTTTTTGCGGTAGTACATAAGATTTTCAGCTAATTGATTTTCATTCATATTAGTAACCTCCGTTTTGATTTTGATAGCAATAATATACCGATTTATCATGTTGCACTCTACCAACTATACGGAAATTATAGGCAACTATATGGCAACTATCAGTTGCAACTGCCATTATTTTTGCTATTATACAATTTTTTCAGCTTTTCAAACTGCTCAGTAACACTATTTTATCATAAATACAGACGTACTTCCATTAAGTTTGCCTAAACTTTCTTTGTCTTATTTTTTGTAATCATCATCTGCCTTGCCCGTTCCCTCTGCTCTGCGCTGACTTCTCTCGGCTTGCGGTAACTGACGTATGATTTCGGAAAGGAATATGTTTGAGATATTTCGTCCTGTTCCATAAGGCTGTATGTATCAGGGAAGTCGGCAGCAAGACTGGACAGCAGAAAGTTGACAAGCGGAACAGAAAATAAGCGGAGGGAGGAAGAAATTTAATGAAAATTCGATAGAAATATGAGTGTGATTGTGGTATTCTGTTAGGAATACAAATTGGATTTGGGGGTATCAGCGTGAAAAAAATATATTGCATTATAGCACAGTTGATATTGTTGCTATGGTTTTTTTTGGATATGACAGGATTGTGTTTTGGAAATAACTGTTTAGTATCAAGGTCATATAAAGATGATGGTATATTTTTTCTAATTTATTTAATAGTTGTGATATTATTCATTGTTAAAGAACAAATTGGTAAATGGTTTGTAATTGTATGGCTTTCAATGTGGTTTGTGATACAGTTTATCTGCCATGAATGGTACACTATTTTTAATGATGGATTTATGGGTACATTAGAAAGAAAAATTGAGTATTTTTCAGGCACAATACAGTGGTTACAAATAGATGGTAAATATATACCCGATGTATATCATACTATATTGCATATTCTCATATTATGCGCCTTAATCAGTACCATTGTATATTCCATAAAGATTATAAAAAAGAAATAGATATTCCCGTTTTGTCTAAACATCAATTACCACAATCACAACAGAATAAGAAACACAGCGTTAGAGCATATAGAAAACCGAGAAAACTTTACGGAAAATTCAATTTTCAAAAAGCATTGTCGGATGTATAATAAAAGCAGTAGAAGAAGGTGATATTTTGAATACAGCGGAGCAGGCACATCAACAGGACTTAGAACGTCTGAAATCACTCCGATATATGGACGATGATTTTATGACTATCTGTCTTGCAGATAATTTTGAGGGTGTGGAACTAATACTACGGATTATTTTAGGACGAGAAGATATAAAAATCAAGTCAGTTAGGACACAAGAACCGTTGAAGAATTTGCAAGGGCGTTCGGCTGTTTTGGATGTTCATGCGATTGACAGCACCGATAAGGAATTTGATGTAGAAATTCAAAGGTCAGACGCAGGAGCAGGCGCAAAAAGGGCAAGGCATAACAGCAGTCTGTTGGACGCACACATATTAAAGTCGGTGATGATACAGAGGATATTCCCGACAGTTATGTTATTTTCATTACGGAAAACGATGTAATGAAAGGAAATCAACCGATATATCCAGTAGAGAGATATATCACTATCGGGGAAAATAAGGTATTGTTTGGCGACGGTTCGCATATTCTATATGTTAATGGGAAATATAGGGGCAACGATGAAATTGGAAAGCTAATGCACGATTAATAGGGACTATACTATATCTTGTGTATTAGGGCGGCTTTCAAACTTGAAATTTCAGGCGGCTCCCAAGATTGAGACTGGTGGCTCTCAAGAGCCGCTTACTATAAATGGCTGCATCGGGAAATTCCGAAGTGTGAGCTGGAAAATATACAGCTTGCAGAACTTATCAAAGAATATGATGAACGATTTAGTCACATTTTAGGTTATCGGAGAATGACATCATGGATTAATCATTTTAACCATACGGATTATAGCCGTAAGCGAGTCCACAGGATTATGAAAAGGTTAGGCATTCATGCCTTGATTAGAAAAAAGAAGAAAAAATATACATTGTCTACGCCTGAGATTACCGCTGAGAACAAACTAAAACGTGATTTTAAGGCAAGTAAGCCGAATGAAAAGTGGGTAACGGACGTGACTGAATTCAAGGTGCCGCAAGAGAATAAGAAACTGTATTTGAGTGCAATTCTTGATTTGTATGACCGATATCCGGTTGCATATGTTATAAGTACCAGAAATAACAACCGGCTTGTGTTCGAAACCTTTGATAAGGCGGTAGCCGCAAATCAAAATGCAAAACCGCTATTTCATAGTGACAGAGGTTTTCAATATACAAGCAGAGTATTTCAAAGAAAGCTAAAAGAACATGAAATGGAACAATCCATGTCACGAGTTGGTCATTGCATTGATAACGGACCAGCAGAGGGATTCTGGGGTATCATAAAATCAGAAATGTATCAGATATACAAAATCACGGACGAAGCATCACTTAGGTTTGCAATAAGTGATTACATTCGATTTTACAGCGAAGAAAGACCACAAGACAGATACTGCTGTAAAACACCAGCGGAAGTACGAAGAGAAGCTTTTTCTACGGACACTCCGGCAGAGTATTCGATTCCTATAAACAAACGAATTCAAAAGTACAAAGAGAAATGGTGTGCATAGAAAAACGACCACACATTACATGTGGTCGTTCATTAGTACTTCATTTTAGATATTTAACCTGTCTACTTGACAGGGGGCATATCACTGTCATGGCCTTTTAAGGATTGAGGAAGTCCCTTTCTTATTTGTATTTGTTTGTCACCCCTCCGCACTATCCAACATCTGTGGGCAAAACTGCTACGTCTATTATTTGTTTCTGTTTGTTCTCCATTGACTTCAACATCAAAATATATTATTCTAATATTATGGCAGGAGGGGAAGGAGGTACAATATGGTTGCAATTATACTAGGTACGTATTTACAAAAAAAAGGACTTCTCACCTATGAGCAACTTGAGAATTTGCTTTTGCAACAGCGCAGGATTCATGTTAAACTTGGATTGATTGCGGTGTCAGAAGGCTTAATGATGCAGGAAGAGACCGATAAAATAAATGAGATGCAGGCAGCGATGGATAAGAAATTTGGAGATATTGCCATTGAACAGGGATATCTGACAGAAGGAGAAGTGGAAGCTCTCCTTAAGAAACAGGGAAATGCTTATCTGAAATTTGCGCAGGCATTGGAGGATCAGCAGCTGATGACAGTAGAACAGTTAGAACAATATATGATGGATTTCCAGATGGAAAATCAGATGACGTTCTCTGATATGGAAGACTTGAAAAGCGGTGATGTGGACAGGATCCTGCCGCTTTATATACCAGCAGGACAGGAAAAGTATCTAGATGCGATGGGCACAGCATTGCGGACAATTATGCGTTGTGTGGATACGGAAATTTATTTTGAAAAAGCATATGTGGCATCACAGTGCGAGGGAGCATACGGCGCTATCCAATGTATAGATGGAGAGCGAAGTCTAAGTTGTGGCATGATTGGGAAAGGACAGGCACTTTTGCCGGTTGCTTCTGCATTTGGAAAAGAAGAATTTGAAGAAATGAATGAGGATGCTTTAGATGCAATCGGGGAACTGCTTAATTGTATCAGTGGGCTCTATGCAAGCGGTATAAGCCGGGGCGGAGTCTATGTGGAACTTTATCCTCCGGAATATTCGACGGATATATGTGGGATTTTTTGTGATGAAATGCTGGTGCTGCCTATATACATAAAAGGGCAAAAGATTCATTTTACAGTTGCGATAGGAAACAAAATTGAAATGAAGCAGGAGGCGTAGAGATGGCAAATATATTGATTGTGGATGATTCTAGGACATCGCGCAAGGTTCTGAGGAAAATGGTAGAAGATGCCGGGCATACGGTAGTTGACGAATGCTCGAATGGTGAAGAAGGCTACCTAAAATACAAGGAGCTTAAGCCGGATCTCGTCACATTGGATATCACAATGCCGAAACTGGATGGACTTGAAGCGCTTCAGCTAATCATAAAGAGTGATGAGGATGCCAAGGTCATTATGATTACAGCAGCCAGCCAGAAAGAAAAAATGATACAGGCAATTAAATATGGTGCATCCGAATTTATTGCAAAGCCTTATGATAGCGAGGATGTAAAACAGGCTATCAGCAAAGTATTGAAATTGTAAGGAATATATAATGTCTGGTACTTGCAGGCGTTTGCAGATAAGCTGTCGCTATGACGATGAATAAGTCATAACGACAGCTTATTTTTATAACAAATTTCCCATAAATTTCTTGCATTCTTTTAAGGGATTAGGTATGATGAAAAAGGAAATCGTTTTCCACTATATAACCGGAGGCGTCAAATGGTATCGATCAAGGATGTGGCAAAGCACGCGGGCGTGGCAATTTCTACTGTTTCTAAGGTACTGAACAATTATCCAAATGTCAGTGAAGAAACAAAAATAAAAGTGAATAAGGCAGTGGAGGAACTGAATTTTGTTCCCAATTCTGTTGCTGCGGCGCTTTCCTCCAAGAAGGCAGGACGTGTTGCGCTGTTCGTAAACCTGAATGCGCAGACGCAGGCAATCGACGAGATTGATATGCAGTATATACAGGGTGCTATTACGAAAGCAATGGAATTGAACTTAGATGTGATCACGTTGTTCTTTTCTATGTTTAAAGACCGTACCAGTGAAGAATTGACGAGATATCTGCAGTCCCAGAGTATTACAGGGATTATCATTTATGGTCTGTCAAAAGAGGACAAGACATTGCATAAATTGATTGATGAACAGGAGTTTAAGTGTGTCGTGGTTGACGCACCAATTGTAAATGAAAACACGTCCTCCATCTGGATAGATAATCGGAAGGCTCAGTATGATGTGGCAAAAAAGACGGTGGAAGAGAATAACTGCAAGCGTATTTTATATATCTTGGGGAAGAAAAACGGTTATGTGACGGACGAGAGACTGCAGGGCATGGAAGATCTTGTTAAGGAAATGGGGTTAACTATGATGGTCAGAAAAGGAGAGTTTTCTGAGCTGCAGGCCCGTAATATAACGATGAAATATGGAAAAAATAAAGATGTAGTAATCTGTGCCTCGGATTTGATGGCAATTGGAGCAATGAAGGCTTTGACTGAGATGGATATTTTTAGACCGGTCTGCGGTTTTGATGGAATCGTACTGATGGGATACGTGGGCAAGCAGATGAATACCGTGCGTCAGGATTTTGCGGGGATTTCGGCAAAGGCGATGGAGGAACTGCATCATTTGATGGAAGGGGCGCCGGGACGCAATGTCACGATGCCATATACTCTGGTGAGGATGAAGTATATGGATATTATTTGCTGACGATAATCAGAAAAATGAAAAGGATTTTAAATTTGCTCTTGCGGAAAACGTTTTCTTGTGTTACACTACAGTATGTAAGCGGGAAAAATTTGGCATAATAGAGTGAAGATAATTGAAAATTAATATATTTTAAAATCAGGAGGAGAATATGGCAGCACAAACAAATTTACAAAAGGATGTATTGGTTTTGAACATGGAACAGCAGCTTGAAGAAGTTGCAAAGGAAATGTTCGGCAAGACTGTAGCCGAGCTTTCTGACCAGGAGACCTACTATGTAGTACTGGTTTATGCAAAGAGAATCATGGCTGTTTCAGACACGAACGAAGGAGAGAAGAAAATCTATTATATCTCCGCAGAGTTCCTGATTGGAAAGCTTTTATCCAATAATCTGATCAATCTGGGTATTTATGATAAGATTGACCAGATTTTAAAGAGCAAAGGAAAGAGTCTTTCTGTAATTGAAGAAATCGAGCCCGAACCTTCGCTTGGTAACGGCGGTTTAGGAAGACTGGCAGCATGTTTCTTGGATTCCATCGCAACACTTGGACTTCCTGGAGAAGGTATTGGTCTTAACTATCATTACGGACTGTTCAAGCAGGTATTCAAGGATAAACTGCAGACAGCTGAAAAGAATGACTGGATTGAAGAAAATTCATGGCTTACAAAGACTGATGTGACATTTGATGTATACTTCGGTAAGAGAAAAGTTACTTCACGCCTTTATGATATTGATGTTGCTGGTTATGATAGCGGGGTCAATAAGCTGCGATTGTTTGATATCGAATCTCTTGATGAAAGCCTTGTTAAGGATGGAATCAGCTTTGATAAAGAGCAGATTGAAAAGAACCTTACTTTATTCTTATATCCTGATGACTCTGATGAGGCAGGTAACTTGCTTCGTATTTATCAGCAGTATTTCATGGTATGTAATGCAGCACAGTTGATTCTGCGTGAAATGAAAGAAAAGAAATATGACTTGCGCAAGATGTATGAGCATGCCGTTATCCAGATCAATGATACGCATCCGACCATGGTCATTCCTGAATTGATTCGTGTTCTGGTTGAAGAAAAAGCATTTACCATGGATGAGGCGATTGATGTGGTAAGCAAGACATGTGCTTACACTAACCATACCATTCTTGCAGAAGCATTGGAGAAATGGCCTCTTGCATACCTTGAGAAGGTGGTTCCTCAGCTTGTTCCTTACATCAAAGAACTGGACAAGAGAATTGCTGCAAAATATGATGATCCGAAGGTACAGATCATCGACGAAAGCGGAAGAGTGCATATGGCTCATATTGATATCCATTACGGATTTTCTGTAAACGGCGTTGCAGCCATCCATACAGAAATCTTAAAGGACTCAGAGCTTAATGCGTTCTACAAGATTTATCCTGAGAAATTCAACAATAAGACGAACGGTATTACATTCAGAAGATGGCTTCTTAGCTGTAACCGTGAGCTCGCCGGCTTCCTGGCACAGACCATCGGTGATGGCTTCAAGAAAGACGCAGATAAGCTTGAAAAACTTCTTGAGCACAAAGATGACCAGGCTGTACTTGATCGTTTGGCAGAAATCAAGATGAATCGCAAGAAAGATTTGGCAGAATATGTAAAAGAGGCTGAAGGCGTTACCTTAAATCCTGAAGCAGTATTTGACATTCAGGTCAAGAGACTTCATGAGTACAAGCGTCAGCAGATGAATGCCCTTTACATCATCCATAAATACCTTGAAATCAAGAGCGGCAAGAAGCCTGCAAGACCCCTTACTTTTATTTTCGGTGCCAAGGCAGCGCCTGCTTACGTGATTGCACAGGATATCATTCACCTGCTTTTGGTATTGCAGGAGATCATCAACAATGATCCAGATGTAAGCCCGTACATGACCGTACTTATGGTAGAAAACTACAATGTAAGCTATGCAGAGAAACTGATTCCTGCCTGCGATATTTCCGAACAGATTTCCTTAGCTTCTAAGGAAGCATCCGGAACTGGAAACATGAAATTCATGTTAAACGGCGCTGTGACATTAGGAACATCCGACGGTGCAAATGTAGAAATCCATGAGCTGGTTGGTGATGATAATATCTATATCTTTGGTGAAAAGTCAGAGGCAGTCATTGCACATTACGAGAAGGCTGATTATGTTTCAAGAAACTTCTATGAAAAGAGTCCTGTCATCAAAGAGGCAGTAGATTTTATCGTAAGCGAACAGGTTCTGAAAACTGGACGTAAGGAAAACTTGGAGCGTCTTTACAATGAACTGATTAACAAGGACTGGTTCATGACATTGCTTGATTTAGAAGATTACATTGCAGCAAAGGATAGAGCATTTGCAGATTATGAAGATCGTCAGAAGTGGAAAAAGATGATGCTTGTCAACATTGCGAAGGCTGGATTCTTCTCATCAGATAGAACCATTGCAGAGTACAACAGAGACATCTGGAAATTGAAATAATTTAGCATAACCAAAAAGCAGGTTCGGCGGAACCTGCTTTTTGCTTTTAGGTTTGTTATAAGATTTGCTTGCTTTTTGCATCAATGCTTCATGCAACATTTGTGAAACGTTTATAGCATTATACAAGCCGAGTAGTCCACTTGGTACAGTCCCACACATCTGTGGCAAGCCCCTCATAGAATAAGGGTTCATGACACACCATAAGAATGCTGCCCTTATATTCCCTCAGTGCACGCCGCAATTCCTCCTTCGCATCCACATCCAGATGATTGGTAGGTTCGTCCAGAAGCAGGATGTTGGTCTGGCGGTTAATCAGCTTACAAAGGCGTACCTTTGCCTGTTCACCGCCGCTTAGAACCTTTACCTTGCTTTCAATGTGTTTGGTGGTAAGTCCGCACTTGGCGAGGGCGGAACGCACTTCATACTGGCTAAAGCCGGGAAATTCCTGCCAAATTTCTTCAATACAGGTGGTTGCGATGTTCTGGTCCATTTCCTGTTCAAAGTAGCCAATGCTTAAGTAATCCCCCTGTTCCACGCTTCCGCTAAGCGGTGGGATAAGCCCTAGGATGCTTTTTAATAGAGTGGTCTTTCCAATTCCGTTAGCGCCGGTCAGCACGATTTTTTCACCCCGCTCCATCTCCAGGTTTAGGGGGGAGGAAAGCGGTTCATCATAGCCGATTACCAACTCCTTTGTCTGGAAGATATAGCGTCCAGGTGTCCGGGCTTCCTTGAAATAAAATGCAGGCTTAGGCTTTTCAACGGCAAGCTCGATTACATCCATCTTATCCAATTTTTTCTGACGGGACATAGCCATATTGCGGGTGGCGACTCTTGCTTTGTTCCTTGCGACAAAATCCTTCAAATCTGCAATTTCTTTCTGCTGCTTATTGTAGGCGGCAGAAAGCTGTGCTTTTTTCATGGCATAAACTTCCTGGAATTTATCATAATCTCCCGGATAGCGGTTAAGCTCCTGATTATCCATATGGTAAATCAGATTTATGACGCTGTTTAAAAAAGGGATATCATGGGAAATAAGGATAAAAGCATTTTCATACTCGTTCAGATACCGTTTCAGCCATTCAATATGTTCTGCGTCCAGATAGTTAGTCGGTTCATCTAAAAGAAGGATATCAGGCTTTTCTAAAAGAAGCTTTCCAAGCAGTACCTTGGTACGCTGACCGCCGCTTAAGTCGGTTACATCCCTGTCAAGCCCTAGTTCTGTAAGCCCGAGAGCTCTTGCAACTTCATCCACCTTGGAGTCAAGGAGGTAAAAATCGTGCATAGTCAGAAGGTCCTGTATAGTGCCCAGCTCTTCCATATATTCTTCCAGTTCCGTTTCGGAGGCATTCCCCATTTTATCGCAGATCTCGTTCATTTGTGCTTCCAGTTCATACAGAAAGTCAAAAGCCGAGGACAGCACAGTTTTAATTGTCATGCCCTTTTCAAGAACGGTGTGCTGATCCAGATAACCTACGCGGACATTTTTTGCCCATTCGATTTTTCCTTCATCGGGCATCAGCTTTCCGGTAATGATATTCATAAATGTGGATTTGCCTTCTCCGTTGGCGCCTACAAGACCAATATGCTCTCCTTTTAAAAGGCGGAAGGATACATCCTGAAAAATGGCTCTGTCACCAAAGCCGTGTGTTAAGTGCTCTACATTTAAAATACTCATATTTTCTCCTGCTCGTGGAATAAATTTATATATACGCTAAGATTATAATGGGAAATTCCATGAAAGTCAAAAGTAAAAAGAATGGAAGAGGGCAAGGATACGTATTGTTTTCAATAAATAGGTGCATACTGAAATAGTATTGACTTTTTCTGGAAATATGATTAGACTAAAATAAGAATCATTCCTAATATTAAAGAGAAGGAGAAAATCATGAATCAGAGTGCATTTCACAAATTATCTTACGGCGTTTATGTCGTAAGCACATGGGATAACGGAAGACCCACAGGATGTACGGCAAACAGCGCCATGCAGATAACATCTACTCCTGCGACGATTGCTGTCAGCATCAATCACAACAATTATACAAACAAATGCATCAATGAAACGGGTAAATTTGCTATTTCCATTCTTGCGGAGGATTCCGACCCTTCTATCATTGGAACGTTTGGTTTCAAGACAGGAAAGGAAGCAGACAAATTTTCAGAAGTGAAGTACAGCGTGGAAGATCATATGCCGATAGTATCTGACAGCTGTGCATATATTGTATGTGATGTTATTGATAAAATGGAAACTGCAACCCATACGGTCTTTCTGGGCGAAGTAAAGGGAGCTGAGGTATTGGGAAATAGGGATGCTATGACCTATGCATATTATCACAAGGTAATTAAAGGCAAAAGTCCTAAGAATGCACCTACCTATATCCCGGAAGAAGATGAGAAGAAGCCGGAGGGCGAAAGGGGACGCAAATTTAAATGTGAGGTTTGCGGCTATATCTATGAGGGCGAAGAATTGCCGGTTGACTATAAATGTCCTGTCTGCGGCATGGGGGCAGACAAATTCGTAGAAATATAGGATTGATTATACTGATTACAGTCAAGACCCAATGTCAGTTAGTTATGGGGTGCGCCGGCAGTACAGCGGTGTCGTGTGGACAGAGAGCAGACTGCGCACAGGCGACAGCGTATAGTATCGTTTCTAGTCTCATCTCAAAATCGGATTTCACAAGCAGAATGTATATAGATGTTTCAAGGCGGCCGGGTCGGAGCCGGCGGCATCCGTGCCGCGAGGCTCCTAAAATCGCCATCCATGGCGATTTTTCCCTGGGGATTTAGCATTCTGCAAGTGAAATTGCCGATTTTTCGCAGAGACTAGAAACGATACTATATGCCGTCGCCTGTACGCAGTCTGCTCTCTGTCCGCACGGCGCCGCTGTACTGCCGGCGCACCCCATAACTAACTGACATTGGGTCTTGACTGTAAAACATGTTGCAAAAAATGTATATTTTGATATTCTTAAAGCAGGATAAAGTATGTTATACTATACTCGTATGTGCATATGAAATATGATACATACGAAGTATGATACATACGAAGTATGGTTCATACGGAGTATGGTTCATACGAAGTATGGTTCATACGATTAAAAACAGTCATATGGTAAAATGGCAGATGGGAGCAGGTTATGGAAGAGACAATGAAGGACTATGAAAAGGAGCTGGAAGCATCTTTCCGCAAGATTCAAGAAGGGGATGTGATTCAGGGCACAGTAATCGATGTGAATGAGGAGGAAGTGACCTTAGACCTTAAGTACTATACCCAGGGGATCATCAAGGCAGCTGATATGAGCAGTGATCCCGGATTTTCAATTCTGACGGATGTACAGGCAGGGGATGTGGTGGAAGCTACTGTTATAAAGATGGACGACGGACAGGGCAATATTCTTCTTTCCAAAAAAGAAGCAAATGAAGTGCTCGCATGGGATGTGCTTGAGGGATACAAGGAAGAAAAGAAAAATCTTGCTGTCAAGGTAAGCGAGGTGGTAAATGCAGGTGTTGTTGCTTATCTGGAAGGCATCAGAGGATTTATTCCGGCGTCCCAGCTTGATCTTTCTTACGTGGAGGATTTAGAAGCATATAAAGGCAGGAACTTGACTGTGAGGGTCATAACAGTCGATCAGGAGAAGGAAAAACTGGTACTCTCAGCAAAGGAGATTTTAAAGGAACAGCAGAAGGAAGAACATGACCATAAGGTGGCGATGATTGTACCCGGAACAATTCTGGAAGGTACTGTTGAAAGCCTGCAGCCTTACGGCGCGTTTGTAGATTTGAAAGATGGTTTAAGCGGTCTGGTACACATTTCCCAGATTAGTCAGAAGAGAATCAAAAAGCCTTCTGAAGTGCTGAAGGTGGGAGATAAGGTCAAGGTGAAGGTTTTAAATACCAATGACGGAAAAATTTCTCTTAGTATGAAGGCAGCAGAAGAGCAGCAGCCAGAGGAAGTAGAAAGCTTTGATACAAAGCAGTTTGACTCGGGTGAGAGTGTGGGGACAAACCTTGGGGACTTGTTTGCAAAGCTGGGGCTGAAGTAGAAAAGGATAGGAGCGTTTGCGATGTTTCAATATTGTTTATTTGATTTGGATGGCACCTTGACGGATTCTAAGGAAGGGATCACAAAGTCGGTACAATATGCGCTGCAGAAGTTTGGCATTAAAGAGCCTGATCTGGACAAATTGGAGCCCTTTATAGGACCTCCCCTTAAGGATAGCTTCGTGGAATTCTATGGGCTTTCAGAGGGCGATGTGATTAAGGCAGTTGCATATTACAGGGAGCGGTATGCGTCCAAAGGTGTGCTGGAAAACCAGATTTTTCCGGGGATGGCGCAGATGCTTGATATGCTTTGTGAGAAGGGGATACATCTGGCAGTGGCATCCAGCAAGCCTATAGAATTTGTTCGTCAGATTCTTGCCCACTTTGAAATCGAGCAATATTTTGAGGTGATTGTGGGCAGCGGACTGGACGGCAGCAGAGCCACCAAAGAGGAGGTGGTGGAGGAAGCCCTTTCTCAGCTTGGTCTGCTTTCCGTTCCCAAGGAAGAGAGAAAAGAAATCTGCGCTATGATCGGGGATAGAAAGTTTGACATTCAGGGCGCCAAAGCCTTTGGACTGACCGGAGTAGGGGTGAGATTTGGATTTGCCAGCGAGGGAGAACTTGAGGCGGAAGGGGCGGATTATATCATAAATTCGGTGGAAGAGCTGGGGCTTTTCCTGACACAGTAATCAGATTCAAAGGAAAGATGGCTTATGAAAATGAATATATGGAAGACAGTTGGCCTTAGGTTGGAAAAAGAAGAACTACAAAAATGGTCTTCCCTTAAAAAGACAGCTTATTTACTGTTGCCGCTTTTTGTCTATTTTGCTGTGCATGATATTGCGGAAGTCCTGTTGTATTTTCTGCTAAATGTGCTGTTCACAGCAGGCGGGGAAGGAATCGTTTCATTTATCAGGCGGTATGAGTATACGATGAGCGGTATTGTATATGGAGCAGCCTCCTTGATTGGTGTAGCAGCGATCCTACCGGTAGTTAAGGGAGAAATCGCTGTATCAGCGAAGCGACAGGCAGATGGAAAAAAGGTGACTGCCTATTGCTTTCTTGCTGCTTTTGCCCTATGTATAGCGGCGGGCATCAACTTCCTTTTCTGTGGTGTAGGTTTTTCGGGCAGTTCCGAGACTTACAATGAAGTACATAAGATGCAGTACGGCGTACAGTTTGCCGCAGGCCTTATCTTGTATGGAATCATTTCTCCTTTGGCGGAGGAGGCTGTTTTCCGGGGCATTCTTTATAATCGGATGAAGCGCTGCTTCCATTATAAGATCGCGCTGGTGGTGTCTTCTCTCTTATTTGGCATTTATCACGGGAATTTGGTGCAGGCAGTATATGGAAGCATACTTGGCCTATTGATTGCCTATTTCTATGAGCAGTATAAGAGTTTTGCAGCGCCGGTGCTGTTTCACGCGGCGGCGAATATCAGTATGTTTGCCATGACCTATCAGGACAGGCTGGCTGATATAGGAAGAAACCGGGCGATGATTGCAGGAACAGGATTTATTGTGGCGGCGGCAGGAATCTTCTTTTATATGAAACGGTGTATTATTTTAGAAAAGTAGTTTTGAAAAACAATACAATTAAAACAATATCAATACAATTAAAGAAAATAAATATAATTGACAAATAATCTGACGATTTTTAAAATATTCATTATTTACAAATGAAGAAATCTGTTGTATATTAAATCTACAGGTCGCAAAGGAGCGAGTTTAAAGCTCTTTGCGACCTTTTTTGTTATGCAGGAGCTTCTCAGTAGCCCTTCTGCAGGCAGACAATTTGTGGAAAAGGAGAAAAATCATGTTTGATGTAAAGAAGACCCAGCCGGAAGCGCCATTGTATCGCCCGGAATTTGAACACGATAACTGCGGTATCGGAGCCTGCGTCAACATTAAGGGCATTAAGAGCCGCGAAACGGTGGAAAACGCGCTCAAGATTGTGGAGAACTTAGAGCACAGAGCCGGAAAGGATGCGGAAGGAAAGACCGGCGATGGAGTAGGGATCCTGACGCAGATTCCCCACAGATTTTTTAAGAAGGTGACAAAACCCTTAGGTATTTCAATAGGAGAGGAAAGGGAATACGGCGTGGGCATGTTTTTTTTCCCGCAGGATGAGCTGCAGAAGAATCAGGCAAAGAAAATGTTTGAGATTATTGTTGAAAAGGAAGGACTGACCTTTTTAGGATGGAGGGAGGTTCCAACCAACCCTTCTGTGCTGGGGCATAAAGCAGTGGAATGCATGCCTCATATTATGCAGGCATTCGTCAAAAAGCCGGCAGGGGTGGCAAAGGGCGCAGCGTTTGACCGTCTTTTGTTTGTGGCAAGACGGGTATTTGAGCAGTCCTCTGACAATACCTATGTGGTGTCCTTATCCAGCAGGACCATCGTATATAAGGGAATGTTTCTGGTAGATCAGCTTCGGACATTCTTTTCTGATCTGCAGGATGGAGACTATGAGTCAGCCATTGCTATGGTGCATTCCCGTTTTTCTACCAATACGAATCCCAGCTGGGAGCGTGCACATCCTAACCGCTTTATTGTACATAATGGTGAAATCAATACAATCAGGGGCAATGCGGATAAAATGCTGGCACGGGAAGAAAATATGGAATCCGAGCATCTGCATGGGCTGCTGCACAAGGTTCTTCCGGTGGTGAATGCCTCCGGATCGGACTCCGCCATGCTGGATAATACCTTGGAATTTCTGGTTATGAGCGGCATGGATCTGCCTCTTGCGGTGATGATCACGATTCCGGAACCTTGGGCAAACAATAAGACCATGTCCCAGAAGAAGAGGGACTTTTATCAGTATTATGCAACCATGATGGAGCCGTGGGACGGTCCAGCATCTATTTTGTTCAGCGATGGCGATATGATGGGGGCTGTGCTGGACCGGAATGGTCTTCGTCCTTCCCGCTATATGATCACGGATGACGACCAGCTGATCCTTTCTTCGGAAGTCGGTGTGCTGGATATCGACCCGGGAAAAATCCTTGTAAAGGAAAGGCTGCGGCCGGGCAAGATGCTTCTGGTAGATACCGTCAAGGGAAGAGTAATCGATGATGATGAATTGAAAGAGACCTATGCTTCCAGGGCGCCTTACGGGGAATGGCTGGATAGTAACCTGGTCAAGCTCCATGATTTGAAGATTCCAAATGAGAGAGTGCCGGAGTTTACGTATGAAGAGAGACAACGCATGCAGAAGGCGTTCGGATATGCTTATGAAGAACTGAAAAACAGCATTCTTCCCATGGCAAAGAACGGAAGCGAGGCGATTGCGGCGATGGGTGTGGACACACCGCTTCCGGTCTTAAGCAAAACACATCATCCTCTCTTCCATTATTTTAAACAGCTGTTTGCACAGGTGACAAATCCACCTATTGATGCCATTAGGGAGGAAGTGGTCACATCCACCACCGTTTATATCGGCACGGATGGAAATATATTGGAAGAAATCCCGAAGAATTGCAATATGCTCCGGGTAAACAATCCCATTCTGACGAACACGGATCTGATGAAGATCAAGAGCATGAAAAAGGATGGTTTTAAGGTAGAAGTGATTCCGATTACTTACTACAAGAACACAAGCCTTGAACGCGCCATTGCCAGATTGTTCGTAGAAGTGGACAGAGCCTACAGGGATGGAGTTAATATTATGGTTTTATCCGATCGTGGAGTGGATGAAAATCATGTGGCGATTCCCTCTTTGCTTGCCGTCTCAGCGCTCAACCAGCATCTGGTGGTGACCAAGAAAAAGACTAGCGTAGCGTTGATCCTGGAATCGGGAGAGCCAAGGGAGGTACATCATTTTGCGACCTTGTTAGGCTACGGTGCCTGTGCAATCAATCCTTATCTGGCACAGGAATCCATTAAGGAGCTGATTGACAATCACATGTTGGATAAAGACTATTATGCGGCAGTGGAGGATTATAACAATGCCATCCTTCATGGAATCGTAAAGATTGCGTCCAAGATGGGCATCAGCACCATCCAATCCTATGAAGGTTCCCAGATCTTTGAGGCGATCGGCATGGATAAAGAAGTGATTAACAAATACTTCCCGCATACGGTCTGCCGGGTGGGCGGTATCACCATAAAGGATATCGAAGAGCAGGTAGACAGACTCCATTCACAGGCGTTTGATCCTTTAGGACTTGCAAATGACTTGACACTTGACAGCCTTGGGCACCATAAGATGCGCAGTGGGGCGGATGAACATCTATATAATCCGGCAACCATCCATCTGCTGCAGGAGTCTACCAGACGCGGGGATTATGAGATGTTCAAGGAATATACATCTCTTGTGAATGATGAGGAGTCGGTGAAGAATCTGCGAGGGCTGATGGATTTCAACTATCCCAAAAAAGGTGTTCCCATTGAAGAGGTGGAAAGTGTAGAATCCATTGTCACCAGATTCAAGACAGGCGCCATGTCCTATGGTTCCATTTCTAAGGAAGCGCATGAGACCATGGCGATTGCCATGAATCGAATCCACGGCAAATCCAATTCCGGTGAAGGGGGAGAGGATTTAGACAGACTTACGCCTGGTGCTGACGGCGTGAACAGATGCTCTGCCATCAAGCAGGTGGCATCAGGGCGTTTCGGCGTTACCAGCAGATATCTGGTAAGCGCCAATGAGATTCAGATTAAAATGGCACAGGGGGCAAAGCCCGGTGAGGGCGGTCATCTGCCCGGCGGTAAGGTTTATCCATGGATTGCCAAGACCAGGCATTCCACGCCGGGGGTGGGGTTGATCTCTCCTCCGCCGCATCATGATATTTATTCCATCGAAGACCTGGCGGAACTGATTTATGATTTGAAGAATGCAAATAAACAGGCACGGATCAGTGTCAAACTGGTTTCCGAAGCCGGCGTGGGAACGGTTGCTGCCGGCGTGGCAAAGGCAGGCGCACAGGTGATTTTAGTGTCCGGCTATGACGGAGGTACAGGCGCAGCGCCCCGCAATTCCATTCACAACGCGGGACTTCCCTGGGAACTGGGGCTTGCAGAAACCCATCAGACGCTGATTATGAACGGGCTTAGGAATAAAGTAAGAATCGAGACCGATGGTAAGCTGATGAGTGGCAGGGATGTTGCCATTGCTGCCATCTTAGGAGCGGAGGAATTCGGCTTTGCCACAGCGCCCCTAGTTACCATGGGCTGCGTCATGATGCGTGTATGCAATCTGGATACCTGTCCAGTGGGCGTTGCCACCCAGAATCCCGAGCTTCGCAAGAACTTTAAAGGAAAACCTGAATATGTGGTGAATTTCATGCATTTTATTGCCCAGGAACTGCGGGAATATATGGCGAAACTGGGGGTCCGCAGGGTAGACGAACTGGTGGGACACACGGAACTTTTGAAGGTTAAGGATCATTTGAGCGAGAGTCAGAAGCAAATCGATTTAAGCCTGATTCTCACCAATCCCTATGTCGGCGGCAAAGAAAAGGTGACCTTTGACCCGAAAAAGGTCTATGACTTTAAGCTGGAAAATACCTTGGATGAAAAAATACTATTGAAACAGCTCAATAAGTCCATGAATGAAAAAAGCAAACGCAGTATCGAAGTGGATGTGAAGAATACAGACAGGGCATTTGGCACGATTTTAGGTTCGGAGATTACCAGACGGCTGGGCGATGAATTAGAAGAGGATACCTACAGAGTATTGTGCACAGGTGCAGGGGGACAGAGTTTCGGTGCATTCATTCCGAAAGGACTTACCCTGGAACTGGTTGGAGACAGTAATGACTACTTTGGAAAGGGGCTATCCGGCGGCAAGCTGATTGTATATCCACCCAAAGGAAGCCGGTTTAAGGCAGAAGAAAATATCATTATTGGCAATGTCGCATTGTACGGCGCTACCAGTGGCAAAGCATTCATTAACGGTGTTGCAGGAGAACGGTTCTGTGTGCGTAATTCCGGCGCTGTTGCAGTTGTGGAGGGCGTAGGCGATCATGGCTGCGAGTATATGACCGGCGGACGGGTGGTAGTGCTGGGAAGGACGGGCAAGAACTTTGCAGCTGGTATGAGCGGCGGTATTGCCTATGTACTGGATGAAGACAATGATCTTTATATCCGCTTAAATAAGGAAATGGTTTCCTCCTATGAGGTGACATCTAAATATGACGTCATAGAACTTAAGGAAATGATTAAAGAGCATGTGGCTCTGACCAATTCTGAAAAAGGAAAAATGGTGTTAGATAATTTTAAAGATTACCTGCCGAAGTTCAAGAAAATCATCCCTCATGACTATGAGAAGATGCAGGCTGCAATCGTGCAGATGGAGGAAAAAGGTTTAAGCGCGGAGCAGGCACAGATTGAAGCGTTTTATGCAGTCAAAAATGCATAAAGAAATTTGCATGATTGCCATATAAGTGGCGGAATGAGAGGTAACAATGGGAAAACCAACTGGATTTATGGATTATAAAAGAGAAGTATCAAAGGATGTAAAGCCGAAGGAGAGAATTAAAAACTTTAACGAATTTCACCAGCATCTTCCAATGGACAGGCAAAAGCTCCAGGGCGCGCGCTGCATGGAATGCGGTGTTCCATTTTGTCAGGCGGGCATGAATCTGTGCGGCATGGTCAGCGGCTGCCCTCTGCACAATCTGATTCCCGAGTGGAATGATCTGGTCTATACAGGTAACTGGAAACAGGCGTATAATCGCCTTAAAAAGACCAATAGCTTTCCAGAGTTCACTTCCCGGGTATGTCCTGCCTTATGTGAGGCGGCATGCACCTGCGGTCTGAATGGAGAGCCGGTAGCCACGAAGGAAAACGAATATGCGATTATTGAGAATGCCTATGCGGAAGGCTATGCGGATCCCAAACCGCCCAAGGTAAGGACAGGGAAAAAAGTGGCAGTGGTGGGAAGCGGTCCTGCCGGTCTTGCCGTGGCGGATCAGCTTAATAAAAGGGGACACAGCGTCACTGTGTTTGAGCGCTCTGACAGAATCGGAGGATTGCTTATGTATGGCATTCCCAATATGAAGCTGGAAAAGCATATCGTGGACCGTAAGGTGAAAGTTATGGAAGTGGAAGGTGTTGTTTTCGTGACAGGAGCGGATGTAGGTAAAGAGATGAAGGCGGAAAAACTGCTGAAGGATTTTGACAAGGTGGTGCTTGCCTGCGGCGCCTCTAATCCCCGCGATATCAATGCGCCCGGTAGAGATGCAAAGGGAATTTATTTTGCAGTGGATTTTTTGAAAGCAAATACGAAGAGTCTTCTTGATTCAAACTTTGAAGATGGAAACTTTATCAATACCAAAGATAAGAATGTAGTGATTATTGGGGGAGGAGACACTGGAAACGATTGCGTCGGTACCAGCATCCGCCACGGATGCAAGTCTGTGGTGCAGATTGAGATGATGCCGAAGGCGCCGGATGTAAGAGCAGAAAATAATCCATGGCCGGAGTGGCCGAAGGTCTGCAAGACAGATTACGGTCAGGAAGAAGCCATCACCGTTTTTGGTCACGACCCGAGAATCTACGAATCTACCGTAAAAGAATTTGTAAAGGATAAGAACGGAAATCTGAAAGCAGTCAAGATTGTAAAGCTTTCCTTCGAAAAGAATCCTGATACGGGACGCATGGATATGAAGGAGGTTCCGGGATCTGAACAGACCCTTCCTGCGGAAATCGTACTAATTGCAGCAGGATTTCTTGGAAGTCAGAAATATGTGACAGACGCCTTTAAGGTTGAACTGAACCAGCGCACCAATGTAAACACAGCGCCGGGAAAGTATGAGACGAATGTCAAAAATGTCTTTACAGCAGGTGATATGCACAGAGGACAGTCTCTGGTGGTATGGGCGATCAGGGAAGGGCGGGAAGCAGCGAGAGCTGTGGATGAAAGCCTGATGGGTTATACGAATCTGGCGACCCAATAGTGAAATTATGGGGACAAAGAAGGGGAAGAAAACGAAGCCCTGATTCATGAAGGGCTTCGGATCTTGCTTTAAATTGAGTGAGACGGCGTTTTAGTTTACCGTGTAGGCGATGTAAGTAAGATGATCCCCGAGCCGTTCAAGGTTGGATACGAGATTGATGAACACGCCGCTGCATTCAGGCTTGCATTTGCCTTGATTCAGCCGCGCTATATGATTATCGATAAGGTTTTTGCGGAAGGAATCGATGTCATTTTCCACCTGATCGATCTGTGTCAGCAGTCCACTTTCTTTTTCTGTGATTATCTGCCTGGTTAAACGATATAGATCTTCTATGCGCATTACCATCGCATGAATCTCCCGTTCTCCATCTAAAGAGAAGCAAAGATTTTCATCAATGGACTTTTGCGTATATTTGGTGAAATTATCGGCAATTTCTGCAATCCTCATGATATCGCCTACATTGTTGTGAAGATTGGAAATACTACGCTCTTCAGGAAGGCTGCTCTGGGCGGACAGCCGGATTAAATAGTTTATGATAGAATGGTAAGTGCTGTTGGCATGACGGATCTGCTCCTTTGCAGGAGCAATCATGGATTTATCTTTCATTTTAAATGACTGATAGGCGGTCCGGAATGCCTGCATTGCGATATCAGATAATAAAAGCATTTCTCTTTCAAGCTGTGCAATTGCAAGGGAGGCGGAAGAAAGCATTCTTTCGTCAAGGTAAGTTGCAGGAAGGTCTGATTTCTTTTCCTTAATCAATAATTCAGATGCCTTTACAAAAATATTGGTAAATGGCAGGAAAAGCAAGGTGCATGTGACGTTAAAAAATGTGTGGAACATGGCAATTTGTGTTGCAGCAGAAGAAAACCACTCGCGGAACGTGATATCCATGAAGGAAGGCAGGCAGATCAGCAGAATGAAAAATAGGATAGAGCCGAAAGCGTTGAACATGAAATGAATAAGTCCCGCTCGTCTGGCATTTGGTCCTGCTGTAACGGAGGACATCAGGGCAGTGACGCAGGAGCCGATGTTGGTGCCGAGGATGATAAATAAAATCTCGTTCTGACCGGTGCCGATGGTAAGACCGGCTACCGACATGGCAATCATAACGGAAGTGGTCGCAGAACTGGACTGAACCATAGCGGTGAGAAGGATACCAATTAAAAAAAGCAGCAGGGGATTGGTGACGGTCTCGAAAATCGTTTGTATCGCATCACGGTTAGCCTTCATAGCGTCAGACATAAGGGACAGACCGATGAAAATAAGACCCAGACCGGCTAGAATAAGACCGGTCTTTTTTGACGGATCTTTTTTGCATGCGATATTCATCATGATCCCTATAAAAATCAGAATCTGAATATAAGTGGTGATGGGAAATGCACAAAGTGCAGCAATCTGGGCGGTAATTGTAGTACCGATGTTTGCACCCATAATCATTGCCGCTGCCTGATATAGATTCATGATTCCCACATTGACGAAGCCTACAATCAGAACGGTGGTTACGCCGGAGCTTTGAATCAAAGCGGTGGAGGCAGCGCCGATTCCCATGTTGACAAACCGCCGGTTAGCGGTTTTGCCGAACAGACCTTTTATTTTTTCTGTGGCAAGCTGCTCGATATTGGAGGTCAGCAGATGGACGCCGACTAAGAACACACCTGTTCCGGCAAGCAGCCGGACTGTAAACATAATGAAATCTGAAAGAGCCATTTCTTTTTCCTCGTAAATTATTTCTTATCAGGATTCTTTAAATACAGTTTGGTCAAAATTTTGTGATGTTATTATATTTGTTGAAAAAAGAGCATATATAAATGGGAAGAAACAGCATGATTTATCTAAAACGAAAAATAGATGATTTTAGAAGTTCCTTATAGACACGGGAAGAAGCGGAGAATTAGGGCAGGTTATTACGAACCGAGTATATTGAGAACAATTGTACAAGACTTTAATCGAAGGTCAATGCAGTCAGTAATGAAAGATAGCGTTCCGTCCTATGTTCAATATCCTCGTTAGAGACACCAAAGTACAAATAGATATCTTTTAAAATGGGGTTCATGATTTTTTTATTGCCGGAAAAGGAAACAGAAAGGCTGGCTTGGAGACTGTCTATTTCGACTTCCAATGAACCCTCTTCTTTGCTGCTGCCAACAAAGGAGCGCCTGCTTGTCATTTAAATCGGCAGGAGGAAAAAACTGCTTCTCTTCTCCAAGCAGTTCCGGGTGATTGCGCTGAATCAGCTGATATTTCATACTTCGCTTTCTGCTGTGATAGTAAGGATAGGACCCGTCTGCCTCAGCAGCGTGATAGCGCCGCTTTATATATTGTATGGTTTCATCTGTGGTATGCGCATTGGGGATAATTGATTTTTCTGCGCGAGCGCGTTTCCTTTTATACGTTCTATTAAAAAATGCAGCTTTTATGCGTTGTAAAAGAGTCATTTCTTTGCGCCCTACGATAAAGATAGAAGTAGGACCGTCGGCACCGCCAATAATACTAGTTTCAGAAACCGCTTTTTTCATTTACACACCTCAATTTCTGACAAGGATTCACATTATTTTCACAATGAATTATAACATCCTTCATCAAAATGGGAATCATTTTTATACCCAATGTACTTGTTCGAGCTATTTTTCGCAGGTCATCTCGGTTTGTGTATCCTCATTCCGTAAGGCGTCTTCCGCCGCCGTTCTCATTCCGCCATTGTCTCGGCGAAATCCCATATACGTTCTTAAATGCTCTGGAGAAGTGCAGTTGGTTTGGATAACCCACTGCATTTCCTATATCTCCAATAGAGAGTCCAGTCAGCTTCAAAAGTTCAGTTGCCTTGGTCATACGATAGGAAATCAGAAATTCCTGGGGTGATTTTCCGGTGCTTTCATGAAAAATCTTCCCGAAATAGCTGCGGTTGAGTCCGCAAGAGGCAGAGATATCCTCTACAGAGATATCGTTCTGGAAATTCTGCTCAATGAAAGAGAAGGCCTCTTTGATATAAAAATCCCGCAGGCTGTTTCCCTTGCTCAATTGGGTGGAGGCAGAGGAACGCAGGAGCCCGTCGATAAACAGATAGAGATGACCGATCAAGTGAAACGAAGATTCGTTTTTGTGGTTGACGATGTAGAGAAGCTCTTCCTTCATGATTTCGGCGATATCCTTATGATTTGCCCGATAGACTGGGTGGTCTAAATGAAAGCCCGCCAGTTCAACAGATTCCTTTGCGCGCAATCCGTCAAATTCAACCCAGGCATATTCCCAGGGAATTTCCGCATCTGCAATGTAAGTGCAGATTTGATGGGGAAAAAGCATGAATCCCTGTCCGCTTTTGATCTGATAAGTGATGGTCTCGCCTTTGGCATTGTGGGCATACAAGGTGCCTGTACCGGATAGGCAAAGATGGAACAGGTAGTGGTTTCTGGCAGCAGGACCAAAAGAGTGGGAAGGATCGCACTGCTCCCAGCCAAATTGATACAGCCCCAGATCAACAAAATTTTCACTTGGAAAGACAGAAAAGATCACTTCACTCATATTTTCCCCCAAATTGGAATATTTTTTATTAGTATATACCAAAATGCTAGATGACTTCAAGTATATGACATAAAAGTTGCATAATGATATAAAATACCTAAAATGACGGTATTTATTGATGGCATAATGGTATGTTACAATCTAAGTATCAAAAAAAAGAAGGAGATAATGCTATGAAAGGAAAGAGGATTAAGTATCTGGGGACAGCATTATGTTGTATGTTGGCAGCGTTATCTGTCTGGGGATGCGGCACATCATCTGGAGATGAGAAGGTTGAAATTGAAATTGTTCAGTACAAGCCGGAAGCGGCAGCTTACTTTGCGGCGGTGGAAGAAGAGTTCAATGCCACTCATGATAATATTCAATTAAAGATCAGTTCTCCAAATGATGCAATGACAATACTTAAAACCAGATTCATCAGGGAAGACTATCCCGACATTATAGGAATCGGCGGCGACATTAATTATTCCTATTTTGTAGATGCGCAGATTCTTGCAGATGTTTCAGAGTATGAAGGACTTAAGGAGATCAACCAGGGATATCTGGACATTGCAGAGTCATTGGAACTGGTTCCCACCCAGGGAACTTACATTGTGCCTTATGTGGCAAATGCGGCAGGCGTTCTGTACAACAGGGATATGTTTGAAGAACACGGCTGGAAGATTCCTGAAACGTGGGATGAGATGATGGCGCTGTGTGAAGAAATCAAAGCAGAAGGTATTTTACCCTTTTACTTCGGATTTAAGGACATATGGACCTGCCTTGCTCCGTGGAATGCCATGGCAGTAGAGCTTTCGCCGTCGGATACGGCAAAGCAGGTGAATGCCGGAAAAACCACATTTACCAATGAGTACAGGGAATTATCAGAGAAATATTTAAAACTTCTGCCTTATGGGCCAAATGATCCGTTTGCGTATAACTATAATGATGCATGTACCGCTTTTGCAAGAGGAGAAGCGGCAATGTATCCAATCGGAAGCTATGCTACACCGCAGATTCTGTCAGTTAATCCTGATCTGAATATTGATTCTTTTGTTATGCCGGCGAGCGATAATAAGGATGAACGTACCTTGAATTCAGGAATTGACCTAGGATTCTGCGTGACAGCGGATTGTAAGAACAAAGAGGCAGCATATGAGGTTTTAGATTTCCTTCTTGCAGACGAAAACCTGCAGAAGTATATTGACGCACAGAATGCAGTTCCCTGCAAGCAGGGAGAGTTTAGGCTTTCTACCATGTTGGATGGAATGCTTGAATTTATCGAATCAGGAAATATGACAGACTATCAGGATCACTATTATCCTTCAGAGATGGCAGTGGATGCACAGCTTCAGACCTTCCTCATCGAGCAGGATGTAGATGCTTTTTTAAGCAAATTTGATACAGACTGGCAGCGGTATAACAGAGACATCATCCGTCTGGTGCAGGAATATGAAAAAGAGCATGGAAATGTGAAAGAGTAAAGGAGAGAAGAGACTATGAAAAATGAGAGAAAAAGAACATTTTTACTGATCACGATTCCGATACTGGCACTGTTTGTCTGTTTTAATACGATTCCCCTGATAAGAGGCGTTATTTACAGCTTCACCAATTTTAAAGGATTTGGAAGCTATGATTGGGTTGGTTTTAGAAATTATGTGGATTTATTTTCAGATGCACGTGTGGGAAAATCCTACCTGTTTACATTTAAACTGGCAATCGTGACAACCGTTGTGGTAAATGTGATCTCGTTGCTTCTGGCATTGGCGCTGAACAGCAAAATCAGGGCAAAAAGCTTTTTCAGAGGCGCATACTTTCTGCCAAACATATTAGGCGCGCTGGTTGTAGGTTATATCTTTAATTACTTTTTTACTTATATCCTTCCGGCAGTTGCTTCCATGATCGGAATCGATTCTTTAAGCTCTAGTATTTTGTCCAGCCCTGATTCAGCATGGATTGGTATTATGATCGTGTGTGCATGGCAGGCAATTGCAATGAATACGATTATCTACATTTCAGGGCTGCAGACCGTACCCGAAGATGTGTATGAGGCAGGAGGATTAGATGGAGCCACAGGATGGAAGCAGTTCCGTTATCTGACGTTTCCTCTTATCATTCCATTCTTTTCCATCAATATGGTGCTCTGCGTGAAGAACTTCCTGATGGTATTCGACCAGATCATGGCGTTGACCAAAGGCGGACCGGCACAAAGTACAGAGTCCATTTCTTACCTGATCTACAACAATGGTATGTCAGGCGGACAGTTTGGATTCCAAAGTGCCAATGCAGTCGTTTTCTTTATCGTGATTGTGTGTGTTTCTGTTGCACAGATGAAGTTTTCAGGTAAAAAGGAGGAACAGTTATGATAAGAAGAAAAGGCAACTGGCCAGCGATGATCCTTTTGATCCTTGGTCTATCCACCATTATTTTTCCGCTGTATATGACGATTATAATCGCATTCAAACAGCCTTCAGAAATGACCAACAGCATTGGCGGTATTTTAGCTTTGCCAAAAGTGTGGAATCTTGACAACTTTAAAGAGGCGATGCGGGTGACGGATTTCTGGCGTTCCCTTAGAAACAGTCTTTTGATTACATTAGCATCGGTTGGTTTATCCCTTGTCATACATTCCCTGATGGGGTATGCACTTGGGCGGAATAAAGCAGGCAGCAAGTTTTACAGTTTTGTTTATCTTTTTATTGTAAGCGGTATGTTCGTACCTTTTGCAATTCTGATGATGCCTCTGGCAAAGCAGACTGCGGAAATGGGTCTTGCCAACTGGTTCGGGGTTATTATTCTGTATGTGGTATTTTACATGCCGATGAATATCCTCTTATATTCGGGGTATCTTGTTAATATTCCGATGGCGCTGGAAGAAGCTGCCAAGGTGGATGGCGCATCTACCTGGACGACTTACTGGAAAATCATTTTCCCCATTATGAAGCCCATGCATGCAACGGTTGCAGTCCTTACGGCACTGTCAGTTTGGAATGATGTGATGACGCCCCTCGTCATCCTGGCAGGTTCTGGTCAGAACACGCTGCCTTTGGCACAGCTGAATTTCCAGACACAGTTTGGAACGAATTACAACCTGGCATTTGCATCTTACCTGCTGTCGCTGATACCGATTCTGATTTTCTATATCATTTGTCAGAAGCAGATTTTAAATGGTGTTGTTAACGGAGCAGTTAAATAAAAGGAATGATTACAGTTGCGTTAAGGCGGCAAAGAACGCCGCCTTGACGTAACAATATCAATGATAAAGGAAATCGTGCGGCGATTTTTAGAAGGGATTCCAGAAGGAACTCCAGAAGGAACTCCAGAAGGGGCGTATTTAGAATATGATATAAAAACGATAAGGATTGGTGTAAAGCATGGCAATTGGTTTTCAGGAAGAAAAGAATATATTTACATTACAGACGACCCATAGCACCTATCAGATGAAGGTAGATGATTTTGGGTTTCTTGTGCATTTATATTACGGAGGAAAGACCGCTGGTGATATGGATTATCTGCTGACTTACTATGACAGGGGATTTTCAGGAAATCCATCAGAAGTAAAAAATGACCGTACTTATTCTATGGATGCACTGCCACAGGAATATCCTGCCATGGGAATGGGGGATTATCGAAGTAGCGCACTGATCATTCATAATGTGGATGGAACAGACTGTTGTAACCTGCGTTATGTAAGCCATGAAATCAAAAAAGGAAAGTATTGCCTGGAAGGGCTTCCGGCGGTATATGCAAAAGAGGAAGAGGCGGATACACTGGAGATTCTTTTGGAAGACGCGGTGAGCAGAGTGCAGGTTCTGCTTTTGTATGGCGTTCTGGAAAAAGAGGATATCATTACAAGAAGCGCTATAATCACCAATCAGGGTGATAATAGAATCATTGTTGAAAAAGCTGGCTCTGCCTGCCTGGATTTTGTAAATGGAAATTTCGATGTAATCAGTTTTTACGGCAGGCATGCTATGGAACGCAATTTTCAACGTACGGAAATCACGCATGGCAATTATGTCATTGGAAGCCGTAGAGGGACTTCCAGCCATCAATATAATCCAGCTGTCGTGATTGCAGAAAAGGGCGCCACAGAAGATGCAGGAAGATGTTATGGAATGCTGTTTGTATATAGCGGCAACTTTATGTTTGAAGCTGAAAACGACCAGTATGGTCAAACTAGAGCGCTGATGGGGCTTCACAGCGACTTGTTTCATTATCCGCTTAATACGGGGCAGAATCTGGTGATTCCCGAGACGATTTTGAGCTATTCGGGACAGGGCTTTGGGAAGCTTTCTATGCAGTATCATAGGTGTATCAGGGAGCATATCTTAAGGGGCAGATTTAAGGAACAAGTAAGACCGATTCTGCTAAATAGCTGGGAAGCCGCTTATTTTGATATTACCGGAGAGACAATCGTAAACCTTGCGAAGGAAGCGGCGGAGCTTGGAATTGACATGGTTGTCATGGATGATGGCTGGTTTGGTAAGCGGGATGATGACAACAGCGGCTTGGGAGACTGGCAGGTCAATGAAGAAAAACTGGGATACTCATTAAAAGAGTTAACTGAAAAGGTCAATTCGTATGGTGTGAAGTTTGGGATCTGGATTGAGCCGGAAATGGTGTCAGAGGACAGTGAACTTTACCGAACCCACCCCGATTATGCAATTCAGATTCCGGGGAGAAGACCCATACGGGGCAGGAATCAGCTGGTACTTGACTTTTCCAGAGAAGAAGTGAGAAATCATGTTTTTGAGCAGATCTGCGGTGTACTTGATCAGGGAAATATAGAATACATCAAGTGGGATATGAACAGAAGCCTTGCCGATTTTTATTCTATGAAAATGACCCAGGGACAGGGACAGGTTACTTATGATTATGTACTCGGCGTATATGAGTTTCTGGACAAGCTGATAGAGAGATACCCTGATATGCTGATAGAAGGATGCAGCGGGGGCGGCGGAAGGTTTGATGCGGGAATGCTGTATTATACGCCTCAGATATGGTGCAGTGACAACACTGATGCGGTGGATAGGGTGCGCATTCAATATGGAACGTCCTTCTTTTATCCTGCATCTTGCGTGGGTTCCCATGTATCGGCAGTGCCGAACCACCAGACAGGGCGCAGCGTGAGTCTTCACACGAGAGGGGTAGTGGCGATGGCAGGAACCTTTGGCTATGAACTGGATCTGGGGAAACTCACAAAGGAAGAAAAAGAAGAAATAAGAGGTCAAATCGGACGGTACAAGGAATATGCACAGCTGATTCAAAAAGGAAAATATTATCGTTTGTCTAATCCCTTTAGCGACAGCGTAGGAGCATGGATGTTCGTTTCAGAAGATGGAGAGCGGGCGGTGGTGAATGTGGTGATGCTAGAAATCCACGGAAATATGACCGTCAATTATGTGCGCATGAAGGGGCTGGAACCGGATGCGGTATATGAGGACGAAGATACCGGAAGATGCTACTACGGTTTGGCATTGATGGAAGCGGGGATTCCAATGCCTGTGGAGATGGGAGAATATCTGGCATATCAAATCGTACTTAAAAAGAAAAGAATATAAAAATAGACCTACAGGGAATCTTATCCCTGTGGGTCTATTTTTTACAAGTTTCACTGCACACAGCTTTGATGGTTTCCACGATTTTGTTTTTGGTCAGTTCAGCGATTTCCTTTGAGGTTAATTCCTTGTAATCCTCATAATGGATGGGAGGAAGAAAGTACACTTGTGTGGTGACGGGCTTTATGGAGTTGATTTCAAAGGGTTTATAAGAATCGATCAGCGCTACCGGAACAATCGGGCTTTGCGCTTTGATAGCGCATTTAAACGCACCAGGCAGAAAATCCTGCACTTCATTACGGTTGTGATAGTAACCGCCCTCCGGGAAAATAATGATTCTGCGTCCGCTTTTCACTTCTTCGATGACTTTCATAATGGCTTTCGTTTGAGCCTTCATATTGGTTTTATCCAGGCGGGTTCCCCTAAGCAGGGTGATGAACTGCGTCGTTATCGGTTTGTGGGAACGCTTATCGTCGATCATCACGGTACAGGGAGCTTTATGACCGGACATGATACCTAAGGCATCATATTTTCCCTGGTGATTGGCATACATGACATATCCGCCTTCGCTAGGGAGATTCTCCGTACCAAACACATCTGTATGAATCAAGCCGTTGCGCTGCAGAATGGCGATGGCGCGTCTGGCAATTATGTAACGGTCTGCTTCTGTATACTTATCATCGTGTCTTTCGATATAAAAGGCTTTTCCTAGATAAAAAAGTATAAAAGGCAATGAAATTAGGATCACATAACAAAATCTCAACATAAATATCAACCTCACATCTTACATTAAAAATATACCAAATTCTGTTGAAACTGTAAATCTGAATTTTTAAAGGTTGACAAGTGTAACACAAATAGTTATCATAAAAAAGGGTTACAAGTGTAAACCAGAATGGAGATGAAATTCATGGAAAATAGGAATGGAAATATCAGTTTAAATCATTCAGAATGGTGTATCTTAGAGGCGTTATGGCAGGAGCAGCCAAAAACATTGATGCGGCTGGTTCGTGACATGAAAGACAAGCAGGGATGGAGCAAAAGCACCACCAATACCATGCTGCGCCGGATGCAGGAAAAAGCGTATATCCGATATGAAGAGGGGGAAAAGGCAAGGCTTTACTGCACGGATCTAAAGAGAGAGGAGGTCGTCTTAAAGGAGACGGAATCCTTTTTAAAACGCACCTATGGTGGAAGTCTTGGGATGCTGGTAAATACGTTTGTGGAAAACAATCAGCTGACAGATAGAGACATAGAACAGTTGCAGGAAATTTTACATAGGGCGGAAGAAAAGAAGGGGTTATCTTCGGAACAGAAGAAAGAAGGGCGGTGAAATTTAAATGACGAGAATCGTTGTATCCACCCTGTTGATTGCAGGGATTTTACTCCTAAGGGCAGTTTTCAGAAAAAAGATCAGTCCGTTAATCCTGTATCCAATCTGGCTTCTGGCAGCCTTCCGTCTTTTGATGCCGGGGATGCTCTTTTACAGTCCTGTCAGTGTAATGAACACAGGGATTTGGAGCACGGGAAGCCGCATGCTTGTAGAAGAAGAAAATCGGCAGAATCGGGAGTATAAAATGTGGCAGTATCAAGCATATTATGACAATTTGGCAGCAGCAGATCTAAAAGCTGTTGAAGCGGCACGTCTAAAAGAGCGGGGGGAGGATGTCAGATTAGACATTACCACAGAAGGAGAGGATTCGGCAAGAATAACAGAGGATAATAAAGGCATACAGGAAGAAAACAAAAAAGTATGGACAACAGGAATAAAAGAAGAAACTGGCATAGAAGCGCGGGAAAATGTGGATGTTGCGACAGAATCGATAGAGCTGAAGCGGCAGATGCCAGGAACGCTTTTGGGGAAGATGAGATTGACTGCACGCTTTGTATGGATTGCGGGAATGCTGGTGACTGCAGTAGCCTTTCTATGGCAAAATTTTTCATTTTATCATTATTTGCGGTCTGAGAGGAAGAAATTTGAAGAACCGCTGGCGGGTAAAAGCAGACTTCCTGTTTTTTTGACAGGGGACAGACTTTCCTCGCCCTGTTTGTTTGGACTTTTGCCAGCAGTTTATATCCCAGAGACATGTGTGGATGCGAAGAATGAAGAACAGCTTGCGTTTATTTTAGAGCATGAGCATATGCATTATAGGCATGGAGATCACATATGGGCGCTTGTCAGAATCTTGTGCCTTGTCATAAATTGGTATAATCCGCTGGTATGGATTGCCGCAAAATTGTCTCTGCGGGACGGAGAGCTTGCCTGTGATGCTGGATGCATCCGCAGGTTTGGTGAGGAAAAACGCTGTGCCTATGGGGAAGCTCTTCTTGCAATGATTATGCAGTCGAAAGAAAAGGAGCGGGTATTAAAGACGGCTACCATGATGACGGGAGGAAAGGCATTTATGAAAAGACGAATGGAAGAGATTGCACAGAAAAGAAAAACCAGTGTAACAGCGTTGTTTATTCTGTTTATTTCACTTTTCTTTATGATTGGATGCACATATACCGGAGCAAGAAGTGGGGAAGAAAGCGTTCCCGAGGACGATTCGACAACTGCAGAAACAAATCCTATATGGGAAGGAGAAAATGATGGGGCAGAACCGGAGACGGCAGAAAAAGTTTCTTTTACCGGAGAGGTGGTGGCAGTGAAAGGAACAGGGGAAGGACTGAATGGAAATCTGCAGGGAGCGGTGATTCTTCTGCTGCCTGGTCCTGATAAGGAGCATACAGATGAAAGATATGCAGTATTGCTTTCCGATGATTTATATCTGCTGAATCTTGAGGGTGAGGGATGTACGCTTGAAAAAATATTGGAAGAATATACGGAGCAGGAAATTCTTGCGGTCCTGAATCAGAATCTGGCGCTGGATCTTGAAGAAATAGAGGTATGGGAATATAAGGAATTGATAGAAAAAGTGGAGGAAATCGGAGGAATCACAGTAGATGTGAAGGAGGAAGAAATCCAGCATATAAACAATTACCAGCTTATGATGACAGGTAAGGGTGAGCTTATGGAAAATCAGGTGACAGACAGCGGAGAACAGACTTTAAATGGAATACAGACAGCCGCCTACCTGCAGGTCCGATATTGGCCGGGAGGTTATTTCGGCAAGTTGGATAGATGGAATCAGGTAATCGGTACCCTGCTTCAAAAAAAGGGGCAGGAAATCATAGATTGTGACGCATTTATTTTGGAGGGATTGAGGCAGTCTGTTTATCTGGAAGGCAATGAACTAGGAGATGCCCTGTTGTGTCTGCAATGGGAAGAGGAACTTGCGCGTTTGCATGAACTGTATTATCCAGATAAAGAATATGTATCTCCTGCTTTTGTAAAGGAAACGGACCAGGCGATGAAAAACCAGGCAGCAAAAGTCATTGAAAAGGCAAGAACCAAAGCAGGATTGACAGAGTGGCTTTTTGCTCAACATTTTGGATCAAGTCCTTATATAATCTCACTTATTTCAAACACATCTATGGATGCAGAAACACAAGACGCCTGGGGAACGGTAAAGGTATTCATATCGGGCAGGGAACTAGTGTTGGATGAAGAAGGTGGAAGAGCGGTTTTTTTGATAAACCTTGTGCTTGAGGACAGCGGCGTTTTGCGCCTGCCGGAGCAGACGGATGAAGGCAGAGCATCCGTGGAGCGGTTTCTTTATCTCAAAAAGGGGATTGACGGCTGGTATGTGGATGGTCTTTTGCACAACGACCTCCCCTCCGCACAGTGGTGGGACGGTGCACAGATACAGTGGGAAATATATGATTTTGGATTCAGCGATGAAGATGCAGTGGGAATCGTGACAACATCCCAGGAGGAATATGATTCCTTTGTGAAAAAAGCACAGGAAGCAGCCCAAAATAAAGAGCAAATGCGGTAGCATCGCAGCTCAGCCTGCAAAGGCGGCACAGCAGAGGCGGCAGGACTCCCGAAGGTAAGAACCGCTGCAGCTGACCGCACATAGGTATCGGAAAGTCTCGTCTGCAAATCGGATTCCCCTGATAAAGATCAATTCTGTAAGTGAAATTGCCGATTTTTCGCCAGAGACTTTTTCGATATCTATGTGCGGTCAACTGCAGCGGTTCTTACCTTCGGGAGTCCTGCCGCCTCTGCTGCGCCGCCCTTGCGGGCTGAGCTGTTGCCAAAATAAAAAAGGAAATATTAATTTTTTACTAAGTTTTTTTCCTTGGTATGCCGATATAAGAAATGTATTATAATTTTCTTTAGACGATGCTGCAAAATGATTGAAAAAACTGGAGGGCAAAGGAATGCTATCTATTAGGAATAATATGCCTGCATGGAACGCGGGGAGACAGTTTGGTATCAATAATCGCAACAATGTAAAGACGATGGAGAAACTTTCCTCCGGTTATCGAATCAATCGTGGGGCAGATGATGCAGCAGGACTATCTATTTCAGAGAAGATGCGCAGGCAGATCCGGGGGTTGACTCAGGCGACGGCGAATGCGCAGGATGGTATATCTTTGGTGCAGTCGGCGGAGGGTGCATTGCAGGAAGTCCATGAGATGCTGCACCGTATCAATGAGCTTGCAATTAAGGCGGCAAACGGGACTTTGTCGGATGATGACCGCGCTCTTGTGGACGATGAGATTCAGGAAATCAAGGCACAGATTGATGCCTCTGCGCATCATACCGTATTTAATGAGCGGAAGCTTTTCCCGGATGATGGGCTTTCCCCCAGATCGGGCGCTGTCATGAAAAGTTATAAATATGAGTTGATTTGTAATCTACAGGACGGAACCATAGCAGTGGAATCTGCGCAGGATGCCGGTGTTGTAGGGCACGCCAGCGTGGATGTGACCAGCGGCAGCGTACTAGCGGACAAAATTGCCAATGAGTTTGTTCCGAACGCGGTCAGGCAGATCTTTGATGCATTTCCGGCGTTGGAGCAGGCAACAGGAACTACGCCGATCAAGCTGGCTTTGAATGTTGCTTTTATAGATGGTCCTAATAATACACTGGCATATGCCCAGTATTCATACGGCGGGAGCGGAAGACC
Source organism: Lachnospiraceae bacterium (assembly GCA_029054245.1). Classification (GTDB taxonomy): domain Bacteria; phylum Bacillota; class Clostridia; order Lachnospirales; family Lachnospiraceae; genus Suilimivivens. The sequence goes on from JAIDFQ010000032.1 coordinate 41,654, forward strand.
GGTATCTATGCTGATTAAAGTGGACTCTGCCGACTTTAATGATGCAGATGCAGAAGGCACCGGTGCGAAGGCGGAGGTGTTGGAATCCACCATAGCCCATGAACTTATGCATACAGTCATGCAGTATAATCTGACGGATGGTATGAGCGGCAGAACGGGTGAAAAATACCCTACATGGTTCGTGGAAGGAACGGCGCAGCTTGCGGGAGGCGGTTTTACCACTGGCTGGAACGATACCTTACTTTATTACGCAAAGCTGCTTCAAAGCGAGCAGGACGATAGTCAAGACAGCCATATAGCAGATTATCTGAAAAGGTTTACCATGAATGGAAGACCTTACGGGCATGGGTATCTGGGAGCAGCATACATTGGTTATCTTGCAAATGGAGGCGGGGATGTGACAGGCGACAACATTGCAAGTGGAATGAACAAGGTATTTACAGACCTTTTGGCAGGGAAGAGTCTTGCGGATGCGATTAAAGGACAAACCGGAAAATCTGAATCTGAAATTGCGAGAATGTTCAGCAGCGGGGATAAAGATTTGGTGGAATTTGTGAGAAAACTTGCCTATGCATCCAAAGATGGCGCAGGATCTGTAATAACCAATGATCTTTCTGAAGGCGGAACCAGTATTCTGGGCGCAACAGCGCCAGAACAGCTATTTGCTATTGACCCTTCTAAGATAGCGGTGGATTTAAGTGGGGGAGCGAAGTTAGGTATTTTGGTGGGAGCAGATGCATTTGAGGATCAGTTTATCTACATTAACCTTTATCAGATGGACGCAGAGGCGCTTGGAATTGCGGAAACAAATGTGAAAACAATAGAAGATGCCGGGGATGCAGTAAATGCGGTAAAGAGTGCGATTACCTATGTGAGCAACGTCAGGAGTCAATACGGCGCCATTCAGAACCGATTAGAGCATACTATGAAGAATTTGAACAACATCGTTGAGAATACGACTGCGGCAGAATCCCGTATCAGAGATACCGATATGGCAGAAGAAATGGTACGTTTTTCCAATTATCAGATTCTGCTCCAGGCTGGACAGTCTATGCTGGCACAGGCAAATCATCAGCCAGACATGTTGCTTAGTCTTCTGCAATAAGCAGCAGTTGGCGGTATTATAGAAAGGAGCATGATAAGGTGGGGGAATTAAAGAAAATCACCTGCAGGTCATGTGGGATAGAGTGGGAATGCAGAACCGGGTGCGGTATGATGCATGGAAGGCTTGAATGGGTTGCGGATTTATTTCCGGAGGATCTGAAAAAGAAAATAAAAGATTACGTGGGGGGAAGGATATTTCTTCCCTTTACATTTTCTTATGAGTTATCTTATTGCAAGGAATGCCAGAGGATAGAGAGTGTTCCGGTCTTAAGGCTCTATGAGGATAGCAAGGAGTATGTAGGACCTTGCGGGCAGTGCGGACAAAAGACAGAATTGATAGAAGAGACAGGAAAGACGCAATGTCCGGTGTGCCGCTTGGCGTTTCTTGAGATAGAAGACATTGGTCAGTGGGATTGAAAGCTTTTGGAAGGAATCGGTGTATGGAACAGTTATCACTTTTTACACAGGAAATGAACCTAAGTGCGCCTTTGGCGAGCCGGCTTCGTCCCCAGATTCTTGATGACTATATTGGTCAGGAGCATCTGGTGGGCAAAGGAAAGGTGCTGCGCCAGATGCTGGAAAAGGATATGATTTCATCCATGATATTCTGGGGACCTCCGGGCGTGGGAAAAACCACGCTGGCGCGAATTATTGCACATACGACACGGGCGTCATTTATTGATTTCAGCGCTGTCACAAGCGGCATCAAGGAAATCAAGGAAGTGATGAAGCAGGCGGAAAGCGACCGCATGATGGGAATTAAGACGATTGTGTTCGTGGACGAGATTCATCGCTTCAATAAGGCGCAGCAGGATGCTTTCCTTCCCTATGTGGAAAAGGGAAGCATTATTTTAATTGGGGCTACCACGGAGAATCCTTCTTTTGAGATCAATTCCGCTCTTTTATCAAGATGTAAAGTTTTTGTGCTGCATGCGTTGACCAAGCTGGACATGCTAAAGCTTCTTCATAACGCGCTGAGCGATAAGCGCGGGCTCGGAAATAGCAGGATTAATATAGAAGAAAGATTGCTTAAAGCAATTGCCATTTTTGCTGACGGAGATGCCAGAACTGCCCTTAATACGCTGGATATGGCAGTATTGAACGGAAGGATAGAGCAGGATGGCTCTATTACGGTGCAGGAAGAAATGCTAGAGCAGTGCACCGGCAAAAAGATGCTGTTGTATGACAAATCTGGGGAGGAACACTATAATCTGATTTCCGCACTGCACAAGTCAATGCGAAACAGTGACCCGGATGCCGCCATTTATTGGCTGGCAAGGATGTTAGAAGCAGGGGAAGATCCTCTTTATGTGGCAAGACGTCTGGTACGGTTTGCCAGTGAAGATATAGGGATGGCGGATTCCCAGGCACTGCAGGTAGCAGTAGCCGCCTATCAGGCGTGCCATTTCAATGGGATGCCCGAATGTAATGTGAATCTGACCCACGCGGTGGTCTACCTATCCATGGCGCCGAAATCAAATGCGCTGTATCTGGGATATGGAAGGGCAAAAAAAGATGCGGAAAAAATGCTCACCGAACCGGTACCGCTTCAGATCAGAAACGGTGTGACCAGTCTGATGCAGGAGCTCTGCTATGGGGAAGGGTACCAGTATGCGCATGATACTGAGGAAAAATTAACTGATATGGAGTGCCTGCCAGAGTCCCTTAAAGGCAGGGAGTACTATATCCCTACCAGTCAGGGGAAAGAGGCAGAAATCAAAGAACGACTTCAAAAAATCAAAGAATTTAAGAACTCTCCTTAAAGAGACGTAACAGTTCAGCCCGCAAGGGCGCCGCAGCAGAGGCGGCAGGACATCCGAAGGCAAGACCCGACCCGCTAAGCTGACCGCACATAGGTATCGTTTCAAGTCTCGTCTGCAAATCGGATTTCACTAACAGAATTGGGCATAGGTATCTCAAGGCGGACGGGGCGCAGCCCAGCGGCATCCGTGCCGCACGGCTGCTAATCCGGCATCCATGCCGGATTCCCCTGATAAAGACCAATTCTGTAAGTGAAATTGCCGATTCTTCGCCAGAGACTTGAAACGATATCTATGTGCGGTCAGCTTAGCGGGTCGGGTCTTGCCTTCGGATGTCCTGCCGCCTCTGCTGCTGCAAAGAGACGGGACTGTTCCTAAAAGTTATGTAATCATTTTTTATCTCGGTGATCTGATAGGAGGAAGAAAATACTGATTGCAAAGGTTATCGCTTCTGTTACTGGCGCGGCAAGCCATATGCCTGTCATGCCAAAAAAGGCGGGGAGGATGAAAATGCAGGCGAGAAGCACGATGAAGCCTCTTGATGAGGAAATCACTGCGGATGCGAGGGCTTTCCCGATAGAGGTAAAATAGAAGGAAGTAATTGCGTTTATGCCGGAGAAGAAAAAGGAAATCATAAAAATGATCATACCGGAGCGGACCATTTGTTCAATGATATCGCTTTTTATAAACAGGTGACTGTACCAGTCAGAGAAAAGGTTCAATAGTAAAAAAGTCACCATACCAATTATAAATACAAATCCATTTGTTTTCTGTCGTATTCTTCTGGCAAGTGCAGTCTCATTGGCACCGAAGGTGAAACTGATGAGGGGACTTGCGCCCTGTCCGAACCCAACAACAATCATACTAAATACATAGGATACATACCCTACGATGGTAAAGGCGGTCACGCCGTCAACGCCGATTCTTTGCATAATGACAAAGTTATATGCGAACATGGCAATCCCTGTTGACATTTCACCGATAAATTCGGAGCTGCCGTTTGCCAGGGTTTCCTTTAACACTTTTGGGCTGAAAGAGAACGTACCTAGATGATAAATTCTTGCTTTTTTTAGGAAAAAGTACAGAATCAGTAAAAGCGAGGTCAGTGCCGAAAGGAGAGATGCGGCTGCGATTCCGGCGATTCCAAAGTGAAGGAGTGCAGCAAAAATATAATCCAGAAGGATGTTTAGTGTAACGCTTATGATATTGATCTCCATAAAAAAGGCTGGTGATCCTTCCCCTCTGATAAACATGCCAAAGGAAGAATTGACTACCATAATGACCAGTTCGGGCAGCAGAATGCCATAGTAGATTTTGAAATATTCCCGCACCTGTCCTTCCGCCCCCAGAAGATTCAGCATTGGATTAAAAAATACCGACACGAATAGGCAGGTCATTATGGAAAAGGCAATGGTAGTTGCAATTGTCTGCCGGAAAACACAAGTGCACGCTGACAGATCTCCGCTGCCGAAGGTCATTCCTGCAATTGCGGCGCCGCCAACTGATACCATGAGCCCTATGGACAGAAACAAGTAAATAATGGGCAGACCTAAATTGACTGCGGCAATGCCGTCAGATCCGATGTAATTTCCGATAAAAAATCCATCCGCGATAGTAATCAGTGAAGTCAGAACCATTGCAATGATAGAGGGAATCGAAAAACGCAAAATGGTTAAAGTAGTATTTTGTCTGATCTTTTCTAAGTTCATATATAACGCCTCCTATAATAACTTTCTTTTTACATGCATCATAGCAGGAGGAGAAAATATAAACTTCTGAATTTGTGCTCTTTTAATTTCTAAGAGGTAGGCAGATGTCCAGTTCCATATAGCCGGAGTCATTGTCTATTTTTCGGTAAATATCAAATCCGCAGCGGTCATCAAGCATATAATCTGTCTGCGGCAGCCACACGGTAAAGAGTGTCTGATAAGCAGCATAAATGTGTTTTCCCAATCCCTTATAGGGGTAAACCGCACATTTCCCACCGTGTATGACACAGGTATTCGGGAGGGGACAGCTTTGGTCTACACTCATACAGATATCGTAAAGGCAGCCGTCCAGATTCGTTATCGCTGGGTCATCAAAGGTGCGTTCCAGAAACAGCGTCTTTTCAGTAACATATTCTTGATACCGATTGATAAAATTGTGCCACTGACTGCTTAAATGATGGTAACTTCCAATCCTGCGCTCATATATTACAAAATAGTCTGGTATGGTCTTAACGGTGATTTTCTGGCGGCAGGCTTTTAAAGAATCCATGTGGATAAGGGTATCATGATAAAAAGGATGCTGTATGGATTCTTGTTTGATCTTCCTTCGGAAATCAATGGGGCTGGTCTGATACTGCCCTCTGAAAGTCCAGCTGTAGTTTGAAGGACTGTATCCGAAAGCATAGCCGATATCGGTAATGGTACGCTTTGGCTCTGCTTTCAGCCGGAAGGCGCTTTGCTCCAGCCTTAGCCGCTTGATAAACGCATAAATGCTCTCGCCAGTTTCTTCCTTGAAGATCCGATTGAAGTAATATTTAGAAAAATGACATTGCGCCGCAACGTCATCCACTGACACATCTTCATTTAAATGCTGCAAGATATAGTCGATGGCGTGATTTACAGCCTCATTTGAAATCATAGTGGACATACTCCTTTGCATGCTGTTATGGTAAGTTTGTATGGTTATTATAATGTCCTCGGAAGGATTTCGCAATTGGGACTGAAAAAAGTTGCTTTTTGCAAAAATATATGGTAGTATTATGCGGGAGTTTGACAGTTTAATAGAAGAAAAATTTATCGCAGGCCGCATAAAGCCTGCTTTTCTTTTGTCAAATATTTC
>JAIDFQ010000033.1 GCA_029054245.1 Lachnospiraceae bacterium
CGGCTGTATCCTTCCCACTGCCGGGCGGATTGGGGACTTTCACCCGTTAGAACGTGTGCCCACCGGGCACACCAAAAAAGGTGGCTCGCCTTCTGTCCTGCCAGCCACCTCTTTGTCTATCTGCTGAATTTTTCAAGAAACTCTTTTATACGGATACGCTTTTTTATAATGCCAAGTCCGTCAAGAACCTGTACGCTGTCCACAAATCCCTGATAATATGCCCGCTGTTCCTCCTTGTAATGGGCATGATCCACCGCATCCATATAGTCCTCCAGAAACTCCCTGTCCTCTTTCGGCAGCTTGGAAAGATATGCTTCAAATGCCTTCTGCTTCTTTTTCAGTTCCCGGCAGGCTGCTTTTGCTTCCTCCGTCTGGACGGAATACTCCCTGTCCTCTGATTCGCTGCGCAGTTCCTCAAAGACATCCGACAATGTTTCAAAAACTTCATTCATGCTTGTTTCCACCTTTCTCTGTTAAAAATATTATTGTATTTTACAGGCAGTATTATCAATCCCCAATTCTCTTTCCACAAGATAATTCCCTTACACTTCATCTTTAGAAGTATATTATCAACAATATTTCGTAAAATCAATGGTAGGGAACTTCATCTTTAGAAAGTTGGTGGTAGAATATTAAAATCTATTGGAATAAGGAAAACAACTCCAAAAACCTGATCGTTCAAAGGGTTATGGAACTGCGGACGGAAAGGAAGCTGTCACAGAAAGCCCTTGCCGAGCAGCTCCAGCTTGCCGGATATGAGTTTAGCGACCTGACCGTTTTACGGATTGAAAAAGGGACAAGATTCGTCCCAGATTACGAAGTGGTGGCTCTGGCAGAGTTCTTCCATGTATCCTGCGAATACCTCTTAGGCGTACAGGACAAAAAATAAGCGGCAATCTGTTTTCACATCACAGACTGCTGCTTAAATTTTTGTTGAACCGATAGCCAATGCCCCATACGGTCTGTATGTAAAGCGGCTTGCCCGGATTGTCCTCTATCTTTTCCCTTATATGGTGGATATGGCTCATGACAATATTGTAATCGCCGGAATACGGCTCCTGCCAGACGATATCATAGATCTGCTCTTTGCTGTATATTCTTCCCGGACTATTAGCTAATAAATATAAAATCTCAAACTCAATATGAGTAAGTCCATCTTCCCCATTTACACTGCTTCTTTCTTATACCGTACCTCTCCAATCCTCCGTTCTATTCCAAAGGAAAAGAGGATTCATATTTGGGTTATTCCTTTTTTCACAATTACTTTATCGTTATGCAGCCTCTCTTTTAATGTTATATTCATTGTTTTCACTTCAATCCATACCATGCTATTACAATACATACAGTTATTCCAATCACAATAATATGCTTTTTCCATGTCAGCTTAAAATATCCAACAAACTCCCGGATAAAAGCATTTAATGTAAAATACCATTTTGTTTTTGCGCCAAAACCCACACATCTTATTCCCTGTTGCTTTGCCAGTATTAACGCCCTGAACACATGATAGGCAGTTGTGACAATAATAATTTGAGGCTTCTGTTTATTCATCAGTTCCCTTGAGAAACATAAATTTTCCTGTGTTGATACAGATTTCTGCTCCAAAATGATTTTTTCCACACCTACACCTTTCTCAAGTGCATAATCTGCCATAGCTTTACTTTCCGGAATATCCTCTCCTGAACCTTGCCCACCAGACATGATCAGTACAGCATTTGGATTATAGCACAGCAATTCTATTCCTTTTTCAATTCGTGCTGCAAGTAAAGGCGTAACCCTACTCCCAATAATTCCTGCCCCCAGTACAATAATATAATCTGCGTCTCTTTTCTTTTTTAGGTGAAAAAGATTGAATACTGCGGAAAGTGAATACACTGCCAGCAACGATAATACATACACTGCTATGCAACTGATAATTGTATAGAGCATTGTACCCAATGTATTCTGTCCTAAATTTCCAATTGCCGGACAGACCACCAGATAAATACACAGTAGGACAGAAAACAACATCGACAATAGATTTGTCGGTTTTATCCCCTCATGCCTAATAACCCTTATCCCTTCTACAAAAAACACAAGGATCAGACTTACTGGAAACACAACAACACCGCCTACCGCCAAAACAAACATAACAACCAATATTCCAATCACTAAATCATACGCTGCCAGCCATTCTGAATATTGGTATAAGACCAGAAGCAGAAATACCGACAGGCATGCCACCATAATCAAAAATGAGGCTCCACTCCATAATGTTCTGGGATCATGCAGCATAATTCCTGCAAATATGCAGATTGAAATAAAAAATACAAAAAATGCAAACTGACACATAACGCCCCCATCCTTCAAAAAGAATAATGTCATTACTTTACCCCCAATAACCAAATGTAATTCGTTGCTAAATAAAACTATTACTTTATATTCTTCTACTGCACGACAGCTTTTCCATCGTGCAGCAGATTTTTATCATTTATTCCTGTTACAATTCATTGATCGTTGCTGTAATCGGCATGTTTCTAATCCGCTTTGCAGGTGCATATACTGCTGCCGCAGCAGAAACTGTATCGAATACAACAATAATAACAATCAAAACGATCGGCAAGCTCCACTGGCTTCCAAAATACCGTGTGACCAGTTTCACATACAAAAAGCGGCTTAAAACAATTCCTGTGCCACTGCCGACGATAAGACCGGAGACAGCGTAAGTAAAGGCTTCCGCAGCAATCATCCGGGTAAGCTGTTCCCCATCCATACCAACCGCCCTCATAGCTCCATACTGCTTTATCCGGGCAGTTACACTCATAGAAATGCTGTTGATGATGTTAAACAGCGTAATCATCGCAATGATTGCCATAAAACTATACAGCAGAAATTTCGCAGCCAGCCAGGTATTGGCATCTTCCTGATTGCGCTGACGCTCATCCGTAAAAATAACATCGCTTCCCGCAAGACTGTTGATCTGTTTTACCGTTTCATCCGCAGCCTGTCTGCTTAATTGTATCCCTATCATACTGTAATTTTCTTCCCCTGTCAGCCGGGCAAACGTTTCCTGTGAGCAGATGATGCTGTATTCGCTGGGATACAGCCCACTGGATATGCCGCATACCACCTCGATTTCCTGTCCCGCTATCTGAATAACGTCTCCCACTTTGATCGGATTATCTTTATTCAAAACTGTCATAGCCTTGCCGCTGTCCCCATACACTTCCGATAAATTTCCCTCCACAAGACTCTCCTCTGCACAGTCCAGCATATACTCACTGTATGACGTTATATTGACATGATCGATTTCCTGCCGCGAAGAAGCAGCCGGCACATGCTCTGTATAGGAACTGCCCCAAACATGCTCTACACCGGTAATCCTGCTGATTACATCGCTTAAACCCTGATCCAGTACACGCTCATTTGCATAGCCTGTAAGGCTAATATCCGCCTGCCATGACCGCATGGAAGGAAACAGCTCATACGCAAAATCCAACCCTACGGAAATGCAGAGAAACAGTATAATACTGAGTGAAAAGCTGGCTGTCAATAAAAACCAGTTTTTCTTAGATGCTGTTGCATGATGAATACCCAGTGTCCTTTCAACCTTTCTGATCTTCCGTTTTCTTGTATGGCGTACCGAAAGCGCCGTATCCGAATTTCCGGAAACCGCTGCCATCGGGGAAACTTTAGATGCACGTTTTGCAGGAGACTGCGCTGCCAGCAGGACAGTTACAATTCCAACCGCCGCCCCGCTGATCAGCCCGACGGGACTTAAGGCAAATACCGGCATAGCGGCGAATTCACCGCCAACTCCGTAACGTAAGAATGCACAAATACCCCATTCAATTGCCGTACCTGTGACCAATCCAACAGGCACAGCCGTTTTGCACCAGTTTAACGCTTCCAGCCGCACATACCGGATAATCTGCTGGCGGCTTGCACCAATACAGCGCATCATTCCAAAAAATTTTGTCCGCTGCGCTACATTACTGTTCATACTGCCGGAAATCATCAATACGCCAGCCAATAATACTAAAATGAACAAGACTGCTGCTATTCCGTAAATATTATGCATAGATTTATTGCTGCTTTGTCCGGCAAGACCCATAATTGCTGTATTTTCCGAAATATTTTCCTCCGGCAGATCATACTGCTGCCTGATTTCCGAGGTGATACCGGATGCCTTTGACACATCCTGAAATTGAATATAACAACTCGGGTTAATCGGAATATGGTTCTGTTCCATGATTGAGATATACGCATCCCGCATCATATATACAGCAACCATATAGGTCTGCCCCTGATAATATTCCGCGTCATCCGACCCAAAACCGCATACCGTAAAATCCGTATCCCCCGAAGGTGTCTTCACCGTCACATGGTCACCAATCTTTACATCTAACGCAAGGCGCGCATTAGAACTAAGCATAATGTCATTGTCACCCTGCGGCAGACTGCCTTCTTCCAGGGCATTGACAAGCTCTGCCAGATAAATACTATCAGCGCCGTATAATGCAGCTTTTTTCTCCCCGATATAGAAAGGCTGGTCTGCGTCTGTGTTAAATGTTTCCGACCAGCCGATGGCGGCAACATCCGGACGCCGACTGATTTCTTCTGCTGTATCCTGCGAGATATTTTCCAACTGGATATGCCAGTTTCCATGTTTCTGCTTAAGCCCCTCACTTGATGTTCGAATCCACATATCCGCCACACTGAAAATCGTAGTGACAAGCAGCACGGAAATAATAACACAGAAAATCGTCATCCGGTTCTGCCGTTTCCGCACCTTACCCGAAATAGACACAAGGTTTAAATAACTTTTCATTCCCTGCACCTCCCCAAATCAGTAAGTTCCCCGTCTGATACCTGCAGGATACGGTCTGCCGTCTGTGCAATGCTGCGGCTGTGTGTGATCATAATAATTGTCTGCTCATACTTCTTTGATGCTTCTTTTAACAGCGCGATCACTTCGCTGGTATTCTGCGAATCTAAATTTCCCGTCGGCTCGTCCGCAAGGATTAAAGCCGGGCGGGTAAACAAAGCACGCCCGATCGCCACTCTCTGCTGCTGTCCGCCGGACAACTGGCTGGGCAGATGATTCCGGCGTTCTTTCAAATTCAATACATCCAGTAAATCCTCCAGATATTTTTTGTTTGGCTTCTGGTAATCCAAAAGTACCGGAAAGATAATATTCTGCTCCACCGTCAGTTCGGGAACAAGGTTAAATGCCTGAAAGATAAATCCAATGTTCCGGCGGCGGAATACGGTAAGATGCCTTTCTTTCATGGAAAACGTATCTTTTCCATCAATCATTACTTTGCCGGAAGTAGGCACATCCAATGCGCCCAGCATATTAAGCAGCGTACTTTTGCCGGAACCGGATTCTCCTACTACCGCAACAAATTCTCCCTTCGGAACTGAAAAACTGACATTTTTCAAAGCACGGACAGCAGTTTCCCCTGCTCCATAAGTTTTTGAAATTCCATTCACTTCCAATAAATTCATGTTATGCCTCCTGTTACTTTTTTGTTCTGATAAAGTCATGGGTGTTATTCCTCCTTCTGCAAAGAAGTATAACACCCAATCCTTACTCTGATATTTCTCTAAACCGACAATTCTGTAATGTTCTCCTCCAAAACAAATTTCTTATTATTTTGTAGTTTCTAAAATATTTATAATAAATGCGCTCCCTTTTCCCAAAACACTGTCTACTTTAATATTGCCGCCATGCAGTTCAACAATCGTCTTTGCCAGAGGCAGTCCAAGTCCAATCCCCTGTATATCTTTAGAAAAACGGCTGCGGTAAAAACGCTTAAAAATATGATAGACATCCTCGGAATGTATGCCGCATCCATTATCTTCCACTGCAATCTGCAGCATATCCGGCATCTGTTTCCATCCAACACAGATATGTTTTCCTGCATCCGTATGGTCAAAAGCATTTTTTACAAGATTGCTGACCGCTTCTATCATCCATTCACGGTCACAAAAAAGCGTAATGTCATCATCTCCGGAAAGGATAAGCTCTTTCTGCTCCTGTTTTGCACGATATGCAAAATGCTGTTCAATATCATGCATCATGTCAGACACATTCTCAAAATTTTTTTCAAGCATAATCGTTCCTGCATCTAATCTGGTAATTTTCAACAGGTTTTGTACCAAGCTTTCAATGCGGTCAAGTTCCTGCTCTGACAAAATGGTAAATTCCTTTAAGTCCGGAAGATTTTCTGTTTCACTTTGTAAAATACCATTATAAATATTAAGAGCAGCAAGCGGTGTTTTCAACTGGTGGGAAATATCCGATATGGTATCCTTCAGAAATTCCTTTGTCCGAAACTCGTTCTCTATATGTGCGTTCAATACCGACACCAGCGTGTTAACCGAATGGAAAAGCCTGTACATTTCACCCTCATCATCACATTCAATGCGGGCATCCGTATCTCCTATAAGGTAATCATCTATTTCTGCCACTGCTGTTTCCATGATTTTATGCTGCTTATGAAAGTAGCATAAGCAGAGAAATAGAATTCCACATCCCATAAACAGAGAAAGAATAAAGAGTGCAAGCTGGCAATTTCCGTGAAATCTCCACAATATAACCTGTGACAGAATCGTATTGCAAAATAAAAACAGGGACATTCCGATAAATAGTGCCTTAATACTTTTGTTTGTAAATATCCTCATAAAAATACCCCATCAAATAATATTCCATTTATATCCCATACGTCTTACAGTCAAAATCATTTGCGGATCGCTGGGGTTGTCCTCAACTTTTGTCCGCAGTCTGCGAATATAGACATTTAGCGTATTGTTATCTATATAATTTCCTTCATTATCCCACAGGTTTTCTAAAATCTGCTCTTTAGAAAGCACTGTACCCGGATTTTGCATAAACAGACACAGCAGCTTATATTCTCCTGCCGTCAAATCCAAAAGCTCTCCATTTTTATAAACCTTTCCCTGTGTCAAAATCGCCTTTAAACCATTAGAATGAATTTCTGTTTCTGTCTGGCTAAAATCACCTGCACGTCTTAACAGCGCATTGATCCGGGATAACAGCACTCCCAATTTAAAAGGCTTTGTAATATAGTCATCACCACCCATATCCAATCCCATAATAATATTTACTTCCTCATCTGATGCTGTCAGAAAAATAATGGGTACTTTTGAAGTCTGGCGGACTTTTTCGCATATTTCAAAACCGGAACCGTCAGGAAGTGAAACATCTAAGATTAACAAGTCATACTTCCCCTCTGCCCAGACAGTAGCCACTTCTTTTATCGTCCTTGCCACTTCCAATCCATAGCCTTGCTTGCGGAGTGCGAAGGAAAGCCCGTTAATCAGGCTTAAATCATCTTCCAGCAATAATATATTACTCATAATCCTGCTCCTTTCTTTTTCCCACCTACCCATTCGTTGGCTTCTTTACATATAATATATCCATACCATTTTTACTCTTTTCCAAAATTCACAATATTCTATGTCTTTTCATCCTCTCTTCTCTTATGCGGGCATCCGCTGGTTTCTCTGCATCTTTTGGTATCATCCAAACCCTGCTAAACCTAATTGCTCCGGCTACCCTTTCCTCTAAACATAAGCGTTGTATTCTCCGTTCCGAAATCCCCCATTTTAAAGATGCTTCTTTTACCGATATATATTCCATTTCTATCCCTCCATCTTTTATCCAATATTAGACGTTTAAACGTCTAATATCAAGTAGAAACTCATTTTTTTAAAAATTTAATAATTTGCGACACACCCTCCGGGAGTGTCGTGGGTAGAATAGCAAGCACTGCCCATGTCCGGACACATGGGCGAAATTCATCATTCCGTCCTACCGTCCGTTTGATGAAATTTCCATAGGGAAGTGTCCCTAACCCTCTTTGGTTTTCTTTCCGTCTTTTCTCTGCCAGTCCTTGACCTTTATCCGCAGATTTGCTACAATAGCACATGGATAAGTCTATCCAAAACAATTGAACAGACACGAAACCAGACTGTTGTAAACCAGACAAGTTACAGCAGTTTTTTTATGCCCAAATTTAGAAAGGACGATGCAGAAATGGCAAACAGGACACGAACCAACCGGAATGAATTTCACTTAGATGATAAATAGCAGTATATCCTTGACGAGAAGTTTAAACTGTCCGGCATGCGGAACAATACAAAGCAAACAAGTCTTACAATGTTGCCTATAAGAAATCGAAAAACCCTGACGCATATTTCCGTAAGCATGAGAGCCAGATCATTCTTTATGGCGGCGCAAGGCGTATGCTGGAACAGGCGGGCATCCATTTAAAAGGCTTGAACATTGACAAACTAAAAGCGGAATATCAGGAGCTGGCCGCACAGAAGAAGGAACTGACCGCCACTTACAAAAACTGCGATAAGGAGCTGAAATCGCTGAACCGGAAACTGGAGAACCTGAACCAGTATTTAGGGCGCACAGAGCCGCCAAAAAACGCACAGGAACAGCCAGACCGGAACAACAACCCTGCCCGGTAATATCCAGCCCCGAAAAGGCTTTAAAAGCAAAAAAAGCATCGTGGACAGTGTGCATAATGCCGGCTGCGGCGGAATCCCACTCTTTCCTTCCTATCTATTTATAAAATCAGAAAAATTTCTTGCAGACAAGACCGTTTTCATGTAAGATAATCTACAAATCCGCAAAAAAAAATAGGAGCGCCGAAGCACCCCTATCTCCTAAACCCTCTTGCAAAATCCGCAGTGTTGGTTTATAATCATCATAGAAGCCGAAGGATTCAAGCACGTCCGACGGTTGTTCAATCGGAAACGAGTAATCAATTTTAGAAAAACAAACGGATCACTGGCTATTCTCTATTCGCAGTAGAGGATAGCCTTTTCCGTTACTTGCGGTTGTGTTTATTGTCTATGTATGTCAAGGCTGCAAAAATCACCAGCACCAACGTAAGCACTTCTAACGTATTCATACCGACCTCCTTTCCGTTTCCAGAAAGGACAACCGCAGACTATCCCTACTCGTTCTAATCTGACTAAGAGAATTATAGCACGTTATGTCGAATAATGCTATAAAAGATTTGCGTTAATTACTCCGCCGCTTCCAATGCCACCTCTGCAAATTCCGCATCGCTCATGGCTTCCAGTTTCCCTAAAACCTGTCCGGCAAGCTCCACCATATCACTGTCCGATATGTGGGGAATCACATTCTTTATATCGGCAATCATGCCCGTCCTGTCCTGCCCCTCAAACACACACATCAAATTGATTTCTTCCACTGTAAATTTATCCATAGCTTATATCTCCCTCTCTGATTTTTTCTCTGTTCCCTTTTCCGGGGCTTCCTTCTCCGACTTATCCCTCTGCTCGATGACCGCCTTTTTCTCCGCCAGTTTCTCCTTTATGGAAATTCTGCCTGTCTGTTTTTCCTCCTTCGGCTTCTCATTATTCAGAACGTTATAAATCATGTTATAGTTGTCCGTAATATCCTGCACATAATCCAAAATCTCCAAATCCGCAACTCTGCCCGAAACAATATCCATCTGCGTGTCCTCATAGCTTTCTGTCCCTTCTGTATGGATATTGATGCCGATGCTTCGGATACCGTTCATCCTCTCCGGCGGTATCCGGTTGAAAATGGCGATTGCTTCCTCCACACCCACTATATCCTCATGGTACTCTCCGAAATTGTGGAACTCCCCGCACTCTGCCACTGTAAGGGTTACAACCGTCCGTTTTTCCTCCTGTGCCTGTTCTGCGGCTTTCTCCTGCATGGCGGCACGTTTTTCCTCAAGGTAGGCTTCCACGCCCGGAAGATACTCCCCAAGCGTCCCTGTCTTACCCTCTGTAATGGGATTGATGTCTCCTGATACCTGACCTCTTTCAATTTCTCATAGTAGAATTTTTCATGTGCATCACTGATAAAAATAATCGCTTTCTCTGCTCCTAACGCTGTACTACTCATGTTCATTTCCTCCATTTCCTATTTTGTTTTTTGACCATAACAAAAGGACACTTCCCTAAAATTTTCTTTTAGAAAAATGTCCTTATCGTACAAAATATTGAATTAGATTTATGAGTACAACTATTCATTAACGCTTATTATTCTTCATTATGCGTTGTAAAATTGTTGTAAATTTGTTGTGGTTTACAAGTTCAAGTACCGCAAACCCTTGATTTTACTGGTCTTTTCCGCCAAGCGTTTTCATCGTCGGGAACAGCAGAACATCCCTAATTGCCGGTGAATTGGTGAGCAGCATAACCAGTCTGTCAATGCCGTATCCTATCCCTCCGGTAGGAGGCATACCAATTTCCAGTGCATTCAGGAAATCCTCATCTGTATGGTTCGCCTCTTCATCTCCCTGTGCAAACAGTTCTTCCTGCGCCTTAAAGCGTTCCCTCTGGTCAATAGGATCGTTCAGCTCGGAGTAGGCATTGCACATCTCTCGCCCGGTAATGAATAACTCAAAACGTTCCACATAATCCGGCTTGTCCGGTTTTCTCTTGGTGAGCGGCGATATCTCCACCGGATGATCCATCACAAAGGTAGGCTGTACCAGATGTTCTTCCACGAACTCCTCGAAAAAGAGATTCAAAATATCCCCCTTTGTATGCCTGTCCTCATAATGCACTTCCTTCTCATCTGCCAGCCTCTTGGCGGCTGCTGTGTCGGGAACCTGGTCAAAATCAATACCCGCATATTTCTTTACCGCTTCAATCATGGTCAGCCTTTCAAAGGGCTTTCCTAAATCAATCATATGTTCGCCATAAGGTACTGTGGTCGTGCCGCAGACCTCCTGTGCCACATAACGGAACATGTTCTCGGTCAGATCCATCATGCCATTATAGTCTGTATATGCCTGATAAAGTTCCATCAACGTAAATTCCGGGTTGTGTCTCGTGTCCAAACCTTCATTTCTAAATACACGTCCAATTTCATAGACGCGCTCCAATCCGCCCACGATTAGCCTCTTAAGATACAGCTCCAGAGAGATACGCAGCTTTACGTCCTCATCCAGCGCGTTGAAATGCGTCTCAAAGGGTCTTGCAGCGGCGCCTCCGGCGTTGGACACCAGCATAGGTGTTTCCACTTCCATAAAGCCCTGCTCGTCCAAATATCTTCTGATGGCAGAAATGATCTTTGAGCGCTTTACAAACGTTTCCTTTACCTCTTCATTCATAATAAGGTCCGTGTACCTCTGGCGGTACCGGATATCTGTATTGGTAAGTCCGTGATATTTTTCGGGAAGAATCTGAAGACTCTTGGAAAGCAGCGTCACGCTGGAAGCGTGGATAGATATCTCCTCCGTCTTAGTCTTGAACACTTCTCCTGTAATACCTACAATGTCACCCACATCATACTTTTTGAAATCCGCATAAGGCTCTTCTCCAATGCCATCCTTTGCAACATAAGACTGGATATTTCCTTTCAGATCCTGTATGTTGCAAAAAGAAGCCTTGCCCATTACACGCTTCTGCATGATACGTCCGGCAACTGATACCATCTTTCCTTCCATCTGTTCAAAATTCTCTTTGATATCCCTGCTGTGCGCAGTAACATCAAATTTAGTAATCTTGAAGGGATCCTTACCCGCTTCCTGAAGCACAGAAAGCTTCTCTCTTCTTATCTTCAAAAGCTGGTTGATATCCTGTTCCTGCTTTTTACTGTTTCCGCTTTGTTGATTATTCTGCTGCTTATCCACTATAAACACTCCTTTTAAGGGCTTTGCCTTTGTTATAAAAGTCTCTGGAATTTAGTTAGATCTCTGGATTTCAAGAACCTGGTATCTCAAAACGCCAACCTGAGTCTCTACTTCAACGATATCTCCCATTTTACTGCCAATAAGCGCTTTTCCCACAGGAGATTCATTTGAAATCTTACCTTTTAAGCTGTTGGCTTCGGTGGAACCTACGATTTTATACTCTAAGTCCTCGTTATATTCCAAATCACGAATCTTGACACAGCATCCGATGTTGATTTTGTCAAGGTCAACTTCGTCTTCTACAACAACTTCCACATTCTTTAAGATCTTTTCCAGTTCTTCAATTCTGGCTTCGATATCGCGCTGTTCATCCTTCGCTGCATCATACTCTGCATTTTCGGACAAATCCCCCTGCTCTCTTGCCTCTTTGATTTTCTGTGCTACTTCCTGTCTCTTTACTACCTTGAGTTCATGAAGTTCATCTTCATACTTTCTTAACCCCTCATAGGTAAGTATGTTCTTCTTTTCTTCCATTTCCTTTCCATCCTTTTATGTTTATTTTCATTTTATAAAGGTTCTTAATTAACTTTCGTATTATAACCATTTTTTACCGCAGTGTCAAGGAATTTCAGCGTTTCCAGCCTGTTTATATGCTTCTGGTGAAAACCGGAAGTTTTTCCTATATGCGGGTCCATACCCTTCCCCTCCATGTCCAGCCAGGGAATTTTTACCGGCGGCATATCCGTCCATGCCGTGAGGATTCCAAACTGTTCATAAAGATAATCTTCCAGCATCTCGTATGCCGGATTTTCATCCCCCTTAAAAAACACCTGACGGGTTCTTGACAGATATGGGCTGATCAGCTCTATCACCTGCCCAAGCTCATATTCTCCGCCATCAGCGGAAAGGGTAATGCAGATCTTATCAAAAGGCCTTTGTCGGTACAATAAAGCTGCCATAAGCTCGACAGGTATCTGACTGAACTGCTTATCTAGTTCAACCGCCCATATCTGCTCGCTGCAGTCATGCGCCAAAACCGCCTTTTGACCCGCCTCCTCCAGAAGCTGACGTGCGCGCTCCGGCTTCCAGCTTTTAGGTTGCCCCGTAAAAAAAGCTTTCTTTCTATATTCCGGCAATAAGACATAATAAATCTGAATCTTGCCCGCTCCCCGGCTTTCACCTAAAAGGTAGGAAAATTCCCGCCGCACCTTCTGAATCGGAAGTCCTTCCTTTTGGACCTTGTGATAACCGGTCCTTCCATCACCTTCCGGATAAGTTCCGTATGCAATTCCCGTATAAAAAATATTGATTCCATTCGTTTCCATAGAAAAGCATATGTAATCTCCGTCTTTCCTATTCCGAAAAAATTTTTTTTACTGCCTGTTCCAGTTCTTCAAAGGATTCCATCTCATTGACCTTCCTTCTTAGGGAAGCAGAATTAGGGTAACCCGCAGTATACCATGCAATGTGCTTACGCATTTCCCTGACTGCCGTGTATTCACCCTTTACCTCAAGTTCCATTCTGGCATGACGGAGAATGGTATCTTGTATTTCCACTGCAGGATTCTTTGACTTTTCCCTGCCTGTCTCCAAAAAATGCAAGATTTGTTCAAAAATCCACGGATTGCCTCTTACGGCTCTTCCCACCATAACGCCATCACAGCCGGTCTGCTCAAGCAGCGCCCTTGCCGAAGGACCATCCGTCACATCGCCGTTGCCGATGACCGGAATCGAAACCGCCTCCTTCACCCTTGCAATAATATCCCAATCTGCCCGTCCCGCATAGTATTGCTCCCTGGTCCTGCCATGGACTGCCACTGCTGCAGCCCCACTCTCTTCCGCAATCTTCGCAATTTCCACAGCATTTATCATGCTGTCATTAAAACCCTTACGGATTTTTACTGTGACCGGCTTATGAATCGCTTTAACCGTCCTGGAAACAATTTCCTCCACCAGCTTCGGGTTCTTCATAAGCGCAGACCCTTCCCCGTTGTTCACCAGCTTCGGCACAGGGCATCCCATGTTGATATCCAGTATGGAAAAAGGTCTGTCCTCGATTTGTTTTGCCATTTCGCTGATGATCTCCGGGTCAGAGCCAAACAGTTGAAGGGACACAGGTGTTTCGTCGGGGTGTATCTCCATCAACTCCTTCGTATTCTTATTACGGAAATAAACTGCCTTGGCGCTGATCATTTCCATACAGACAAGCCCCGCTCCATGCTCCCTGCAAAGCAAACGAAATGGCAGGTCTGTCACACCTGCCATGGGAGCCAATATCAAATTATTTTCTAAAACCACATTTCCAATCTGCAGTTTTTTCACTGCACCTGCCATAACTTCAATCAGCCTTTCTTTCGTTTCGTATGTACACTTCCTATACACGCTTCGTATATGCACCAGCGTTTCTTTTTCTCATTCTTCCAGGTCATTTAACAGTCCGCTCACATCCTCATGCAGGATGAACACCCGGTAATACAGACTTAAGGATTCAAACATCTCCTGCCGTTTAAGACGTACCTCATTTACCAGAAGCCCGCTTCCAATCTCGTCATAAAGAAAATCATCTTCCGCATATTCGGTGCGCATATTCACGCTTCCGTCCTGTTCAAATTCAATAGTGAATATCCCACCTATTTCCTCTGTAAAAAGCACACAGATAATGTGCAATTCCTCCTTAATGGATTCCGGTATTCCTTTAAACGTTTCGTTAAAATAGTATTTCTTTTCGTACGCATTTGCCCCGCAGAGCACGATCGTCTCTTTTCTGGCATCCTGCTTCATTTTTCCTCCAGACAAAACATCTACTTGCTTCATAGCCGTTCTATTAATATTAAAGTGTCGCCGCCATCACTGCTTTAATCGTGTGCATCCTGTTCTCAGCCTCATCAAACACGACAGATGCCGGAGATTCAAACACTTCATCGGTCACTTCCATTTCTGAAATACCAAATTTTTCGCTCATTTCCCTACCAATCTTGGTCTTGAGATCATGGAAGGCAGGCAGACAATGCATAAAGATTGCATCTTTTCCCGCGTTCTCCATCACTTTCCTGTTTACCTGGTAAGGGGACAATTCCCTGATTCTCTCTTCCCACACATCTTCCGGCTCTCCCATGGACACCCACACATCCGTATAGATTACGTCGGCACCCTTTGTTCCTTCCGTCACATCTTCGGTGAGGGTGATAGATGCGCCCGTCTCTTCCGCAATGGAATGGCACTCCTTTACAAGCGCTTCCTCCGGGAAATACTTTGCCGCCGTGCAGGCGGTAAAATGCATACCCAGTTTCGCGCAGACCACCATCAGGGAGTTTCCCATGTTATAACGCGCATCACCCATATAGGTCAGCTTCACGCCTTTAATGCGACCAAGCTTTTCCTGGATCGTCAGAAGATCGGCAAGCATCTGGGTAGGGTGAAATTCATTTGTAAGACCATTCCACACAGGTACGCCAGCATATTTTGCAAGTTCTTCCACAATTTCCTGCCCATAGCCGCGGTATTCAATTCCCTCGTACATCCTGCCCAGCACTCTTGCCGTGTCTGCAATGCTTTCTTTTTTCCCAATCTGGGAACCTTTTGGATCCAGATAGGTGGTTCCCACACCAAGATCATGGGCAGCCACCTCAAAAGAACATCTGGTTCTGGTGCTGGTCTTTTCAAAAATCAGCGCCACATTCTTACCCTTATGCATATCTGTGGTAAGTATTCCCTTTTTCTTTTTGTTCTTTAACTGCGCTGCTAACTCCACCAGATATAGTATTTCCTCCGGTGTAAAGTCTAGGAGCTTTAAAAAGTTTCTGCCCTTTAAATCCATCTGTATATCCTCTCGTTTCCTTATTTATTGCTAACCAGTTCTTTTACGGATGCCGCCAGACCAGCCAGCCCCTGAATCTCGGATGGAATGATGATCTTAGTAGCCTTTCCGTCTGCTGCCTTTTCAAATGCTTCCAGACTCTTGATGCGCAGAACAGATTCATCTGCTCCAGCCTCACGGATCATTCTGATACCGTCTGCAGTCGCCTGCTGCACCTTAAGGATTGCCTCTGCTTCACCTTCTGCTTCGCGGATCATCTTTTCCTTCTGTGCCTCTGCGCGGAGAATTGCAGACTGTTTCTCTGCCTCTGCCTCCAGAATGGCTGCCGCCTTCTTACCTTCCGCAACCGTTACGCTTGCCTTCTTTTCACCTTCTGCACGGGTAACTGCTTCTCTTCTCTCACGCTCTGCCTTCATCTGCCTTTCCATGGCATTCTGGATTTCGGCGGGAGGAATGATATTCTTAAGCTCTACTCTGTTTACTTTGATGCCCCAAGGATCCGTAGCTTCGTCAAGAGAAGCTCTCATCTTGGTGTTAATGGTCTCTCTGGATGTCAGCGTCTGATCCAGTTCCAGATCACCGATAATATTACGAAGGGTAGTCGCTGTCAGATTTTCAATCGCCATGATGGGATTTTCCACACCATAAGCAAACATCTTAGGGTCCGTAATCTGGAAGAATACCACCGTATCAATTCTCATCGTAACATTATCCTTGGTGATAACAGGCTGAGGTGCGAAATCCACTACCTGCTCCTTTAAATTGATTTTCTTGGCTACTTTATCCAGCAGCGGAAGCTTTACATGAAGCCCAACTGACCATGTTCCCTGATAAGCTCCCAGTCTTTCTACTACGTAAGCGTATGCCTGCGGCACAATCTTGATACAGGATGCCAGCAGAATCAGTATAATCACAAATAACACAAGCACTAAATATCCCATTTGATTCCTCTTCTTTCCGGGTTTTCCCCAAACCTTTCCTTTAATTTCTTGTTTCTTGTGCAGGCATTCCCTGCATTGCTTTTTCCTCGACCATCAGTTTTACCCCGCTGATCGCCTTGACAATCACGACACTTCCCACCGGCAGCGTAATTCCTTCTATTGTAGTTCTGGCACTCCATTCCTGCCCTCCTACAGTTACCTGCCCAATGCCTTGCAAATTGTCTATTTCGCTGATTACGATTGCCTGTTTTCCCACAAGGCTCTCTGCATTGGTTCTTACTCTGTCTTTATTGAAATACTTCACCGCAACAGGCCGCGTAAAATATAGAAGCACTAGCGACACTGCTATAAAAAGGACGATCTGCAGCCACAACGGCGCATTTAAGGCGGCTGCTACCGCCGCAATCAGCGCTCCCCCTGCGAACCAGATCGTTGTCAGACCCATGGTGATGATTTCAATAACAATGCAGGCGACAAAAACGATAAGCCAGATTGTCATTAAGTTCATTTTACCCTCCTTGATGATAGCCTTATACTTATATTATGGACAGTATTGCAGTTTTACTGCTGCTGACCATTAAAAATATTTTACTACACAAAATGAAAGGAAGCAACCCAAAAAGGCACCACAACCTGATTCTAAAGTCAACTTGTGATGCCCATATACTTACAATTTTTTACCAGAATACATGGTCCCCTAAAACGAATCCTTCCCGTTTGCCGGCGCGTCTAAAGTGTGTGGCGCCTCCCACGGTGGTATCTCCGTTTATTGCCGCCTGTGCTGCCTGCATACATGCATCCGGCACATTGCCTTCATAGACCCTTGCTACCTTTCCAGTCATAGCCGGAGTGAACTGTCCCGACGCATAGATAACGGAATGAATGGTATTGGGATAAGCGCCGCTTTTTACGCGGTTCATGACCACTGCCCCTACGCCTACCATTCCTTCATAGGATTGGTTGCCTGCTTCGCAATAAATCAAAGCTCCCAGAAGCCGCAGTTCGTCAGCATCCGCTGCCACTGCTCCGCGGTTAGCCCTGCGCTTACGCTCAGCTTCTTCCCGTTCTCTTGCTTTTATGACTTCCATGCTCTCGGCTTCGTCAATGTGGTATCTTACATTGACATACTCTGAATTTACGTATCCGATCTCATCGTTAAAGTCAACGCTGATCCAGCCATCCTTCACTGTATCGATAAATTCTACTGAATCCTCATATGCCAGAAGTCCGTAAACATCCGCCTCTTCGTTGGGCTCCATTCTCACACGGACAGCCGATGAATCCAGGGTGACAATCCAGTTTCCCACATCCTCTGCCATATCCTTGGCATCTTCCCCGAACAAAAGGTATTCATCCTTTGCCCAGCCGATCACATTTCCGGATTTCAGCTTTGTCCAGCCATCCTTGCGCTCCAAAATGGTGCCGCCGCAGTCCTTATATAAAAGTCCTACTTTTTCAGAATCTTCACTGGCCTGGGACCTGATATTAAGTGCGTTCTGCACATTGGCCATGGTCAGCTCCTGTTCCATTCTTTCTTTTTCGGCTTCAAATTTCTGATCGATGTTCAAATCCTCCTGTTCCTCCACCGGCTGTTCATTGCTGAACGCACTGGGGTCGAGAACTTCTGCCACACCGACGCCAAAAAAATCATAGCCTTCCTTTTCACTTGCCTGAACGGTTATTTCCTCTGCTGAAAGAAAAAACAGGGTAGTACAAACACCTGCCGCCGCTGCCAGCAGTCTATTTCTCCGGTTCATTATGCTACCTCCACAATATATTGTATTTCAATGCACACTTATATACATATGCTATATGTTACAAATTTATTACAACAGGTATGTGAACTATATTAGCAAATAAACCCAGTTTTGTCAAGTTTGGGGATTTTATACCGCGGCTTTTCGTGTTTTTTGTAGCAAAATAATCCAAATATATTACGTATTTTTTACATACTTTCCGATTTTTTTGCACATGTATCCACAGCGCTTATCACAGCGCTGCGAAATCCCATGTCCTCTAAAACCTGCACCCCTTCAATGGTGGTTCCTGCCGGTGAACAGACCATATCCTTAAGCTCTCCCGGGTGTTTTCCGGTTTCCTGCATCAACTTTGCACTTCCGAGCACCGTCTGTGCTGCAAAGCGATATGCCTGGCTTCTGGGCATACCGGCTTTCACCGCCCCATCTGCCAATGCTTCAAGGAACATAAACACGAACGCCGGAGAACTTCCGCTGACACCTACAACTGCATCCATCAGTTTTTCCGGCACTTCCTCCGCAATGCCGAAACTTTCAAGTAATTCCATACACCCTTTCATCTCTTCGTCTGTTACTTTCTCATTCCTGCATACGCCGCTGCATCCTTCTCCCACCATAGCGGGCGTGTTAGGCATGCAGCGTACCAGCTTTATGCTTTTTCCAAAGGCGCACTCTATCTGTTCGATGGTCTTTCCGGCGGCAATACTTATGACAATGGTGTCATTCTTTATACTGTCCTTGATTTCAGGAATAACGCTTCCAAACATCTGCGGCTTTACCGCCAGAATCAGCATGTCCGCCGCTGCTGCCACCGCTGCATTACTTTCCAAAATTTCAATTCCATATGCACCTTTCACAGCCTTACCTGTTTCCTGCGTTCTGGCCGATCCCAGAATATCCGCCGGCTTTGCAATACCCTTTGCAAGCATTCCGCCGATCATTGCCTTTGCCATATTTCCAAGTCCAATAAATCCTATTTTCATTTGTTCTTTCCTTCCTTTCTTATTTTTCTTCCATATCCCCCTGCCTGATACATAAGGAGCGCAGCTGCCACCGCCGCATTTAAGGACTCCAGTTTTCCTTCCATAGGTATCTTAAGGTAGCAGTCCGCCTGCTTTGACACTTCTGCCGTAAGTCCTTTTCCTTCATTTCCAATCAAAAAGGCGCTTCCGCCTTCATAAGCAATCTCATCGAAATATTGCTCCCCCTTCAAGTGCGCCGCATAGACGGTAATTTGATTCTCTTGCAAAAGCCGGATTGCCCCGTGTAACTCCTGCCCATAGACAAAGGGGACTCTGTATAAGGATCCCATGGTAGCGCGTATAGTCTTAGGATTATAGATATCCACCGTTCCCTTACTCATAATGATTCCGTCCACCCCAGACCCTTCTCCGGTCCGAATCATGGTTCCCAGATTTCCCGGATCCTGAATGTCCTCCAGAATCAAAAACAGCGGTGCCCTGCCGCCCTCTTTTTCTCTTACGACAGCTTTTTCAACCATTTCCTTCAAAGAATATGACATCTGCTCCATCACGAACAAGATCCCCTGGGGTGTCTGGGTATCTGACGCATGCCTCAAAACCTCTTTTGACACTTGTTCCACAAGGATACCTTTCTCATTGCAGCATCGTAACTTTTCCCCCACATCCGCGTAAGCAGCGCCCTGATTTTGAACCTGTTCCCAGAACCCTTCGCTGCAGTATACTTCTCTTAACCGGTCAAGCGGCGCCTCCATAAACATCTTGATACCCTCCGCCACAAAAATCCCTTCCCGGTTTCTTGCGCGGCTCTTATCCCGCAGCGTCACCACCTGCTTGATTTTTCCATTTGCTGCACTGCTGATCATTTCCTTCCTCCCTTACACACACCCCTGGATCATCTTTCCTTCACACTCATTACAAAAAAATATAAACCCAAAAACATCATTAACCATAAAATACCGACCTCCAATCGCTAGATTCCCACATCTAACTTTTGGAGGTCGGTACAGTTTACTATTGCCGTACAAATCTTTTATAATATGCACTACTGTGACAACAACCTGCTCACCTGGTACTGATATTCCGGAATCATCTTCTGCATGTTCAGCGCTTCCTCTATATCAAAATCCACAAACTCTCCCTTTTTGTATCCAACAACTCTGTTGCTCTTGCCTTCGCATAAGATATCTGTGGCATAAGCCCCCATGATAGAAGCATAGAAGCGATCCTTGCAGGTAGGCGAACCGCCTCTTTGCATGTAGCCTAAAATCGTAGCTCTGGTCTCAATGCCTGTTGCCGCCTCGATTCTTCGCGCCATGGATGTTGAGTGTCCGATTCCTTCTGCATTTACGATGATGTGATGGGTCTTGCCTCTCTTGCGGTTATTGATGATGTTGTTGATGATATTCTGCTCATTGAAGTCATATTTTTCGGGGAGAAGAATATCTTCCGCACCGTTCGCCACGCCGCACCAAAGTGCAATGTATCCAGCATTTCTTCCCATAACCTCAATGATACTGCATCGCTCATGGGAAGAAGAAGTATCTCTTACCTTGTCGATTGCCTGCATCGCTGTGTTGATGGCAGTGTCAAACCCGATGGTATATTCCGTGCAGGCGATATCTAAGTCGATCGTTCCCGGAATCCCTATCGTATTAATGCCCTGTCTTGCAAGCGCCTGGGCGCCCCGATAGGAACCGTCCCCGCCAATCACGACCATTCCGTCAATGCCATGTTTCCTGCATATGTCCGCCGCCTTCACCTGCACTTCCTCATTCTTAAATTCAGGACAGCGGGCTGTGCCCAATATGGTGCCTCCCCTCTGGATGGTGTCGGAGACATCTTTCTTCTCCATATCCACGATCTCTTCATTCAAAAGACCCTGATAGCCCTTTTTGATGCCCTTTACCTTTACGCCATTTCCTATTGCTTTACGTACAACGGCACGGATTGCCGCATTCATTCCCGGTGCATCGCCGCCGCTGGTTAGAACGCCGATGGTTTTAATTTCTTTTGCCATAAGTAGGTACCATCCTTTCTGTAGTTTATTTTAACCCCATTTTATGCCATTTTCAATCCTTTTTCACGTCCCAGACGATTTTTATATTTTCTTTACCGTACTTTTCACATAGTTGTGAAAAAAGCGTTTCATCCGCGCATACGTTTCTGTTAGGCGGCAGCTTTTTCATGGCTTTCATCTCTTCGATGTAAAGAACGACGCTGTCATTTCCGTCAGAACCCGCAAGCGCAGCAAGCAATTCTTCTGCCTTTTTGTCATACTCTTGTTTCGTCCCGAATTTAATCCATAATTTTCTCGGAACCTCATCAAAGGCTGTGATTTTCTCACAGATCAGCTTTCCGTCTTTATCCTCTTCAAGAGATACCCTTCCCCTGATAAATACTTTATTGTCCTCCGTCAGCTTTTCGCTGTTCTTCTCATAATCCCTTGGAAAGACAATGACCTCCACACTGCCCACCAGATCCTCCACCTGTAGAAATGCCATAATCTTATCATTCTTGGTGTACTTAATCCGTTTATCTGCAATCATGCCGCCAATTACTGCCGTGGCATTGTCCTTTACTTTAGGTTCGTTGCTCTCCTCGTCCAAAAGAAAATCCGCCGTGGTATTCGTAATGCCTTTTTTCCAAAGTTCTTCCTGCTCCTCTAAGGGGTGACCGCTTATGTAAATGCCAAGCACCTCCTTTTCAAAGGCAAGCATCATCTCCTTGGAATACTCCCCTACCTCGGGAAGCTTCATGTCAAATTCTTCCTTCTGTTCCTCGCTCACCAGGTCAAACAGACTCATCTGTCCCGCCATGTTGTTTTTCTTATCATGGGCGATCCGATCCATAATCTGCACGTACGCGCTCATAAACTGCTTTCTGGTTCCGGGGAGGCTGTCGAAGGCGCCTGCTTTAATAAAGTTTTCAATCGCCTTTTTGTTCACTTCTTTATCCGCGATTCTGGTGATGAAATCCTTAAGGTTGGTGTAAGGCCCCCGCACTCTGCGCTCTTCCACCACTACTTCGATTACAGGGCGGCCTACGCTCTTGATAGCGGTCAGCGCATAGCGGATGGAATTCCCATTTACAGAAAATCCGCTCTCCCCCTGATTGATATCAGGCGGCAGGATGGTAATCCCCATGCTTCGGCAGACCATGATATACTCTGCCACTTTGCTTGGATTATCGATTACAGAGGTCATGAGCGCTGCCATAAACTCCACCGGATAATAATATTTCAGGTACGCCGTCTGGTATGCCACCACCGCGTAGCATGCCGCGTGGGACTTGTTAAAAGCATACTTTGCAAAGTCCATCATATCATCATAAATTTGGGAAGCAACCTTTTCTGAGATTCCGTTTGCCGCACAGCCCGGAACCCCTTCTTCTTCGTTTCCATAAATGAAGTTGGCGCGCTCCTTCTCCATCACTGACTGCTTTTTCTTACTCATGGCACGACGTACAAGATCGCTTCGTCCAAGCGTATAACCGCCTAAGTCACGGACAATCTGCATAACCTGTTCCTGATAAACAATACAGCCATAAGTAGCAGATAGAATCGGCTCTAGCTGCGGACAGGAATAAGTGATAGCGCCGGAATTGCTTTTCCCTTTGATATACTTGGGGATAAAATCCATGGGGCCGGGACGGTACAGAGAAATTCCTGCAATAATATCCTCAAGATTTCTCGGCTTTAACTCCTTCATAAAGCTTTTCATACCGCCGCTTTCAAGCTGGAACACACCGTCCGTCCGTCCCGTTCCGATGGATGCCAAAACCTTTTTATCATCAAAATTAATGTGATCGATGTCGATATGGATACCCTTTCCCTTTTCCACCAGCGCCACTGCATCCCGAAGCACCGTCAGCGTGCGCAGTCCAAGAAAATCCATTTTAAGGAGCCCTAACTCCTCTATGGTGGTCATGGTAAACTGAGTGGTAATAGAGCCATCGGCTCCTCTTGATAAAGGAACCAGTTCCTCCGCAGGTCTTGAACAAATCACCACACCGGCCGCATGCATGGAGGTGTGCCTTGGCAATCCTTCCAGACGCTTGCTCATGTCAATCAGTTCCTTTACCTGAGGGTCGCCCTCATAGGTTCTGCGAAGCTCGGGATTAATCTGAAGCGCCCTGTCTATGGTGATATTCAATTCGTTTGGTATCATTTTTGCAAGAGAATCCACAAACGCATAGGGCAGATCCATGACCCTGCCCACGTCCCTGATGACTCCCTTTGCCGCCAAAGTACCGAAAGTGACAATCTGCACCACCTTTTCTGAACCATATTTCCGGCTCACATAATCAATGACTTCCTGCCGTCTTTCAAAGCAGAAATCAATATCGATATCCGGCATGGATACACGTTCAGGGTTTAAAAAACGCTCAAACAGCAGGTTATATTTGATAGGATCAATATTGGTGATCTTAAGGGCATACGATACGATGCTCCCTGCCGCCGATCCTCTTCCAGGTCCTACCATGATACCATTGTTTTTGGCATAATTGATAAAATCCCATACGATCAGGAAATAATCCACATATCCCATGGTCCTTATGACATTTAGTTCATAGTCAAGACGCTCCTTTAAGGTCTGACCAGTATCTCCCGCCGGCGCATTTTCATCTTCCCCGTAGCGCTCCTTTAACCCGTCATAACATAGTTTATTTAAATACGTCCAAGAATCATACCCTTCTGGCACTTCAAAATGCGGCAGCTTCGTGACCCCAAACGTAATCTCCACATGACAACGATCCGCAATGCGCTGGGTATTTTCCACAGCCTCCCATGCGTAGGGGAAAAGTCCTTTCATTTCCTCCTCGCTTTTCACATAATACTGACCGCCCTCGTAACGCATCCTGTCCTCGTCCGCCAGCTTCTTGCCAGTCTGGAGGCACAGCAGGATATCATGGGGCTTTACGTCTTCTGCATAGGTATAGTGGACGTCGTTGGTGGCAACCAGCGGAATCCCAAGTTCCCTACTCATTTGAAGAAGGGTTGTGTTCACCATTTTTTGTTCCGGCAGCCCATGATCCTGCAATTCCAGGAAAAAATTTCCTTCGCCAAAGCAGTCACGATATTTTAATGCCGCTTTTTTGGCTTCCTCCACAAGTCCTTTCTGGATATAGCGCTGCACCTCCCCTGCCAGACAGGCAGACAAGGCGATAATCCCCTCATGGTTCTCCCGAAGCAGTTCCATATCCACACGAGGCTTATAGTAGTATCCTTCCGTAAATCCGCGGCTGACGATCTTCATCAGATTGTCATACCCTGTATTGTTCTCCGCCAGCAGGACAAGATGATAGTATCGATCCTCTCCCCCTGTCATTTCCTTGTCGAAACGGGAATTGGGCGCCACATAAATTTCACAGCCGAGGATGGGTCTGATTCCCTCTTCCTTACAGGTCTTATAAAAATCAATGACGCCGTACATGACGCCATGGTCCGTGATAGCGGCACTGTCCATGCCAAGCTCCTTTACCCGCTTTACATATTCTTTTATTTTATTGGAACCGTCCAGCAGACTATACTCCGTGTGGACGTGGAGATGTGCAAATGCCATCGTAAGCCTCCGTTCTTTTGTGCCTGACGCATACAGATTAATTTTAACAAAAAAGAAATGCCTTTACCAGTACTAAGGCATTTCTTTTTAAGATTTTGCAGGCTTAACCGCAAAAATTTAAATAGGCTTCAATGGTTTTAGGGGTTTTAAAGGTCTCAGGGATTCTATTGCGTCATCGTCCAAGTAGGGAGAAATATTGTGCCATTGAAGTTCTGTAAATTCTCCCCCTGCATCCTCATAATTTCTCACAATTTTTTCAAGGCTGTCACTGCTTAAATAGGGCGCACAATCGTACAGCAGGTCAAAGGTCAGATTTTCTTTCATCATATCAAGCAGAGCCCGAAGGCTTTCTTCTTCCAGATAGTATTTTATTTCGGAAATGTCCTTCTCGCTTAACGGCTCTATTTCGCCCTTGCTGATTGCTTCCACCAAATACCTTCCCGATAATTCGCTATTGGAATAAATAATCATGTCGCAAAACTCATCCGAACTTAAGACCTCTCCCTTCTTTAAAAGTAAGATAAGTGCCTTACTGATATCGCCGTCATCCAAGTAGTACAGGTACTCCATGACCTCGTCCTTATTCACATATCCTGCCTGGATCTGTTCTTTTATGATGGCGCTTTTTTCCTCCTCCGCAGAGTAATAAATACTCTCAAATGCATTTTCTCTTAGTCCTGAATAACTCATTCGCAGATATTTTATCTTTGCCTCCTGTCCTACCAATTTGATTACGTTTCTTCCTTCTTTCAAAGTAATCGGAACAGAGGTCTTCTCACCGTTTTCGTTTATGACTGTGGCATTCCCGTCTGGATCGACGTAAACCACTTTGAATCTTCCTTCCTCCACTTCAAAAGTTGAGTTCACCTCGATGTCTTTATCTGTATGGGCGTTTACAATCATAACTGTGGCAGTGCCATTCAAGAACATGCCGTCGCATCTGAGTCGCTTTCCTCCGACATAAACGTACATACGCCACTGATCGCGGACATCATCTCCTGCAATCATCCCGTCATCATCATAGCTCTTCCACGCATCGCCGTCTTTATCTGTCCGGATCGTCGCTCCCATGAAGTCCTCCAATCCGACATCCACCCATGCGGCAAGCCGGTCCCAGAAATATCCCTTCTCTTCCCAATCATCCCTCTCATTTGAAGAAATCTGCACA
Source organism: Lachnospiraceae bacterium (assembly GCA_029054245.1). Lineage (GTDB taxonomy): Bacteria > Bacillota > Clostridia > Lachnospirales > Lachnospiraceae > Suilimivivens. The sequence continues at coordinate 25,891 of JAIDFQ010000033.1, forward strand.
CCAGCACATGCCGTCAGAACTAAAAGACAGCCCATCAGACAAAGGGATGCCAACACCTTTGCACCGGTCTTTTTTCTGTACGAAACAATCCCCTTAAGACGCTCCTTTAAATCTTCCTTCCGCTCAAGAAGGGTCAATGATGGTATCTTCCTTCCTGCGCCGATATTCCGCTGCGCCGTATCTAAAAGAATATTTCCGTATGCCTTTTTTCCTTCCTGAGTAAGTCGCCCGAGCACCGCCTCATCACAGGCAAGCTCGCAGTCCATATTCATCTTCCTGACAATCAGATAAAGGACTGGATTGAACCAATGAACGCAAAGCAAAATCTGATACAACCATTTATACCACAAATCCTTTCTCTTCACATGGATCAGCTCGTGATGCAGAATCATGGGAAGCTGTTCTAAATCCCCTTTTTCTTCTGGAAGAACGATTATTGTTCTCCACAGTCCTATAGTGATCGGTCCTTGAATAGATTTGCATTCACAAACTAGCGGTTTCCTTCTAATATGAAGTCCGGCACACAGCCCCTCTACTGCTTCATGTACACGGTAATCAGACGTTAATTCGCATCTCTTTCTGATACCGGAGGTAAACTGCCAATAATCTATGGATTTAAGAAGCAGGCTCACAATAACTCCCAAGAACCATATCACTGCCACAGCCAATCCTAAGTCCACGATCGGCAAGCCCCCCTGCATCCTGTCTTCCTGCAAAGAACCGGACCATGGTGCCTCCGCGATGGATTCTGGAGCCTTAACTCCTTCTATCCCTTCCGCAGGCAGACCCTCTGGCACTTCCGCCGCTTCCATCCCCGTCACGCTTTCCTGCTGCCGCACTGTCTCCAGCGTCAGAAATTCAGAAAACTCAGTATGTACATAAACCGGAAACATCAGCCTTGCCGCCACAAGGAGCCAGATATAATAGTTCCATCTTTTAGAACATACCCTTTCCGTAAAAGGACGTATCAGCAAAATCAGCGCCCCAGCCAAGGCACCTGATAAAGACAATGACAAAACACACATAAAAATCTCTTTCATATTCACGCTCCATTCTGCCTTATACAGGTCAACAATTTTGGTTAAAGTAATCACGGAGTTCCTCTATATCCTCTTTGGACAAAGCCTCGCTGTCAACCAGCGCAGCTGCCAGATTCCGGGAACTGCCCTTAAAAAACTTATCCACAAAACTTTTCGTTTCTTCCCTGACATATTCCTCACGTTTCATACAGGGAGCGTAATAATAAACGTCCCTTTTTTCCTGACTGATCACGCCCTTTTTAAGGAGCCGCTGAATCAAGGTAAGAACCGTCGTCCTCTCCCAGTTTTTACAAAGCCGGGTACGGATCTCACTGGCATTAAGCGCCGTTCCCGCCGACCATAATTCCTCCAGAATCTCAAGTTCTGCATCAGAAACTGCTATTTTCTTATCCATTTTTCCTCCATTCCGAAGCGTTTTACGCTGATGAGGCGAGCAAAATGTCAGATTTCGCTCTGCCATCATGGAATTTGTGCGCGCTCACTTTATTCCTCTGTCTACTCATGTAGACAATTATAGTCTACAACTGTAGTCATTATTTGTCAAGTGAAGAATTCTTTCTTTTTGCTTTTTCATACACGGAATCTTGTCGATGTTCTATAAATGTGCTAAACTAAGCGCAACAATAAATCGGGATTGATATGGCGAAAGGATATATTATGATTGATAATAAACAGGTGAAAGAAATTCTATTTGGATTAGGAGCAGATTTATGTGGAATAGCGAGTATAGATAGATTTAATGACGCTCCTAAAGGGTATCATCCTACAGATGTTTTACCGACTTGCAAATCGGTTATTTCTTTTGGGTGTAGATTTCCGATAGGAACTTTAAGTTGTAATTCTCCTGTACCTTATACAAGAGTGAGAAATTCTATTACGCCAAAAATGGACGCAATGGCTCTTGCGTTTTGTATTGAAATGGAAAAATATCAAATCGCTTGTGTACCAATTCCAACAAACGAAAGCCAATGGGATGAAAATACAAAGAGATGGCGCTCTATTATTTCTCAAAAGCATGCGGCACAGGCGGCGGGATTAGGTACGATAGGGAGACATTCTTTGCTTATTACGCCAGAATTTGGAAGTATGGTTTGGTTGGGAGCAGTTTTGTGCGAACAAGAATTAGAATGTGACGAGTTGAAAGATAATATTTGTAATAACTGTGATGCTTGCGTAAATATATGTCCAGTAAATGCGTTAGAGCATTTAGAGTTAGAGCAACAGGCGTGTTGGGATTATGCCTTTGGTGATGATAAAACAATACAAAGCTGGGTAATAAGTTGTCATAAATGTAGAGATATTTGCCCTTATAATTTAGGGACAGAAAATTCGTTTATAAAAAAGTAGACCAATTTGTCAACAATCCAAAAGGCAGCCGCCCCGTCAAAGCGTCTGCCTTTTCCGGTCCTTGCCCTCTTACTCACATCTGAAAACTTCTGCCTTTATCTTTGCCTCCAGCTTAAAACCGTCAATAGACCAAAAGACAAGCATTATGGAAATGTGCATAACAGGCTATGGAATTCCTATTATTTCTGTCATTCATATTGACATATAGGTAACTTGTTGCTATAATCAAAAGCGCAACAAGTTGCCAATAAGGAGGGCTGCATGAATTTAGATGATTTGACTAAAAAATTTTCAAGTTCTACGGAGAACCAGAGAAAGGCTATTTTCAGTACATTATTTATCGCCGGAAACAAGCTGCAAACGCTTTTTGATAACCATATTCCAGAGGTATCGTTAAAGCAATTTATGTTATTGTCAATAATCAGACAGTCAAAGGAACAGCTAACATTTACTCAATTAGGAAATTTGTTAGGCTGTTCAAGACAAAATATCAAAAAGTTAGCTGATGTTTTGATGAAAAAAGGGTTTATTACCATTGAGCAAAGCCCGCATGATACAAGAGCTATGTGTATCTGTCCCACAGAAAAGGTAAATGACTTTTATACAAACGACTTTTCTGAATACCAAAAGGAATTGAAATATCTTTTTGAAGTTTATACAGACAAAGAAATTGAAACTCTTTTTACCCTTTTATCAAGACTGTATGCCGGAATAGAAAATTTGGAAAAGAGGGTTGTCAATGAAAAAAAGTAAAAAGGTGCTGCTAATAACATTCTTTGTTGTTTTGTTTTTGCTTATTACAGGAAAAATCATAATTGGAAATATGGTTAGGAATGTTCAGAATATTTCTGTATTTATGCCCGACCTATCGAATGTTCAAGACGGGAATTATATAGGTGAATATTCGATTACCCCTGTCCATGTGAAAGTTGAGGTATCAGTTAGCAATCATCGGATAACCAATATTACAATTTTGCAACACGATAATGGGCTGGGGAGTACGGCAGAAAGTATAGTCAATGATGTAGTGGAAGAACAGTCATTAGATATAGACGCAGTATCAGGAGCTACGGTAAGTAGTAAATGTATCTTAAAAGCTGTCGAAAATGCAATAGGAAATTAAAGAGGGAGATTTATGCTGATGAAAACAATCGTAATTTACAATTCACAAACAGGATTTACAAAGCGCTATGCTGAATGGATAGCGGAAGAAGCGGGGGCTGATTGCTTTGAATTATCAGCCGCAAAAAAGAAAGATTTGACTGCATATGAAGCAATTATTTTTGGAGGTTGGGCTTGTGCGGGCAGTATCAGTAAAATTAGTTGGTTTAAGGGAAATATGGATAAATGGGCAGATAAGAAGCTGATTGCATTTTGTGTTGGAGGAAGCCCGATAGATAACCCGGAAATTGACATAGCTCTCAAACGGAATTTCAACGAGTCGGAACAGAAAAAAGTAAAGACCTTTTACTGTCCGGGAGGATTCAATTATGAAAAAATGTCTACACCGTCTAAACTGATGATGAAAATGTTTGTAAAAACACTTAAAGCAAAAAAAGATAAGACAGAAGCGGAAGAAATAATGGTAAAGATGATTTCTTCGTCTTATGACATTTCAGACAAAAAGTTTATTGAACCAATTTTGCAATATCTGAAAAAATAACTATCTGTTGTTTAGTTTGTTTGATAACTGATAGTTAAAGAGCGACCTCTCCCGTTTGGCAAATCCGCAGGCTATCCGTGGAGGGCGGGTGAAAAATATTCTCCACAAATCGGAAAAGTTGAACGCAATCTTCGATGCCGCCTTTCAAATTATTTCTCTGTTACTTATGGTGTCCTTGGTTACAAAAATCCTAACAATTTTTCAGAAATAACCTACCACAATTTTTTAAATCAACTTTTTGAAAAATATCCCCATGCAGACAAATCCACTATGGGCTTTACAAAAGACTGGAAAGAATTGTTAAAAGATTAATGCTTTCCCTGTAAAAAACCCCTGCCTTACGGCAGGGGCAAAATTAATTATAAATATTTCTTAAGTGCATCCACCTTATCCAGTTTCTCCCAAGGCAGATCCAAATCGTTACGTCCAAAGTGTCCGTATGCTGCCGTCTGCTTGTAGATCGGACGGCGTAAATCCAGCATCTTTATGATTCCGGCAGGACGTAAGTCAAAGTTCTCTCTTATAATTTCCACCAGCTTTTCATCGGAAACCTTGCCTGTGCCGAATGTATCGACCATAACAGAAGTAGGCTGTGCCACACCGATTGCATAGGACAACTGGATTTCGCACTTGTCAGCCAAGCCTGCTGCCACGATGTTCTTTGCAACATAACGTGCTGCATAAGCTGCGCTTCTGTCTACCTTTGTGCAGTCCTTGCCGGAAAAAGCGCCGCCGCCGTGACGTGCATAACCGCCATAAGTGTCTACGATAATCTTACGTCCTGTAAGACCTGCATCACCGTGAGGTCCGCCGATGACGAAACGACCGGTAGGATTGATGAAATACTTGGTATCTGCATCCAGCAGTTCCTTCGGAAGGATGGGCTCAAATACGAATTTCTTGATGTCCTCGTGTATCTGTGCCTGGGTCACATCAGGATCATGCTGGGTAGAAAGAACAACTGCCTCCAGACGGATGGGCTTGCCTGCTTCATCATATTCTACGGAAACCTGGCTCTTGCCATCGGGTCTTAAATAAGGAAGGGTTCCATCCTTACGTACCTTGGTAAGCTGAAGTGCCAGCTTGTGAGCAAGTGCGATAGAGTAAGGCATGTATTCTTCTGTTTCGTTGGTTGCATAACCGAACATCATTCCCTGATCCCCTGCACCGATTGCTTCGATTTCAGCATCTGACATCTTGTTTTCCTTTGCTTCAAGCGCCTTGTCAACGCCCATAGCGATATCCGCGGACTGTTCATCAATGGCAACCAGCACCGCGCAGGTATTTCCGTCAAATCCATATTCGGATTTGGTATAGCCAATCTCCTTAACGGTCTCGCGCACAATCTTTTGGATGTCCACATAGGCGTTAGTGGTAATCTCTCCTGTTACCAATACAAATCCTGTACAAGTAGCTGTCTCGCAGGCTACACGGCTCATAGGATCCTTTTCCATGCATGCGTCCAGAATCGCATCAGATATGGCATCGCAGACCTTGTCGGGATGCCCTTCGGTTACGGACTCTGAAGTAAATAAACGTTTCTCCATTTCTTTTTCCTCCTGTTGGTTAAAATAGTTTTGGGTAACAAAAAATCCGCTCATGAATGATAAGCGGACCCGACTGTCGATAATCAAATCCTCTTATTGTTCGATTTGCCATATGGCTGCTTGCTCGCTCAGGTAGGCACCTTCCACACTTGGGGTTGCCGTGGCTTCACAGGTCCTATGTACCTCCACCACTCTGAATAAGAGATTCTTCACAATATTGAATTTTCATATCTGACACTACAGTACACCATGTAGGTTGTTTTGTCAACGCTTTTAGTCCAAATCCTTTTATTTAAGTTACAGATTTACTCTGGATGTTGAAAAAACTTAAAAAAATTTATTGTCTCTTTATAATCATCCTCATCCTCAAAAATGTCTGCTTTTCTTCCTACTTCTAATGCAAAATCTACATATTCATATCCAGGGCTTAAAATGATATTATCAATTACACATGTCTTCTCAGAATGATCCACAAGGTCAATTGCATTTTTTACGAGGTCTCTTCCAGCGCAGATTCCGCCGACAATTTTATTCTTCTCTTTGCATTTATTTATTATATTATATAATAAAGGCTTATTTGATATATTCTTTATTTCTCCGCCGCAAATGATAAAAGCATCTATATCCTCAACTTGAACTTCATCTATAAAAGCGTCGGAGAGAATCTTTACTCCCTCATTTGTGCATATAATTTTGTTTTCCCTTTCTGTTACTATAAATACGTTGCCTTTTGTCTTCATAAAATAGGCAACAAGATTTACCTCAAAAAAGGATGTTTCTGGATAAAGAAAAATATATGTATTCACAGCTGGTCTCCTTATCATCTGCGCATGATAGCGTTGACAAATTATTATTTTTGCTTTGTCAAAGAGGAATCTTATTGCCTATTATAGCAAAAAAAAACCTAATGTTCTACTCATATTTTGGCAAAGGGAGCATCTAAGCTCCCTCCGAGTTTAAAATGTCCCACTGCTGTGTTGCGTCACCCCTCTTCTCCTTACTCCACATGTATTTCCTTCGCAATGACAGCCCTATCTGCAATACTGCTGCCTATTCCTTCCTGCTCCATTTGAGCCCAATCATCAAGATTGTCAAAAATGAAGATTTGCAGGGTTTTAATCTCTTTCCCCTGAACAGCAAATCCGGCTCTGCCCGCCATTTCCGTATCTGGATAAAGCATTTCCCCATCTTGATTAAAGCAAATTGTATAGCAAGGTTCATAAGACCACCCAAGAAGTTCAAGCATCTCTGCATCCGTCATATCGGGATCTTTTGAAAGCAGTTTTTCCCTCCTGTCGTCTGTCAGTTCTCTCTGCTCTCCCGGTGTTGTCGCATGGACAATTACCTGATACGGAGATACCACCACATTATCAAGCGTAATATTCCCCTTTTTCTCACCCACTTCAATCGTCTTTACATCTGTCCCGTTCACCTCAAACGGAATAACTATGTTCCAGCTGCCATCCGTCCAGTGAGATGCCGATATTTCCTCGCCATCAAGCATCCTGTCATCATCATAACCAAGACCGTTTACATTTAAGTTAAGTTCACCGCTGCCTGTAGCTTTCTCCGCAAGGTTCACCTTCAGCATACCTGCAAATGTGTGGCTGTCAATCACCTCTCCCTCAAACGTGTTTTCGAGCATCTCAGGTGAATTTCCATCAACACTCCATGTTCCGTCAATATAAAATCCTGCGGCTGTCCGGTTATCTGCCACATTCATGCCTGTATAATGCTCTGGGATATGAGTAAAATCTGCATCCTCTGCTTCGATATTCACCGTAAGGAATACGGAATATCCATCACAGTAGACTTCCGATGCTGTCAGCGTGATTCCTTTATCAGATACGGAATAGTCCGATGTATCCAAATTGCCCGCATGATCCTCATTTGTCAAGACAGTTCCCTTATCCGTATAATCGCCGGAATATATAATGTCATCCTCAACCTTCTCAAAAATTTTTCCAATCAGTGGAATCTTTGCTGCAAGCGCCGGATTAAAATAGCCCAGTCCGAAGGTTCCAATAACAGCCACTGCAACTGCCGCTGCCGCTGCTTTCCCTATTTTACCAAATTTCCTCATTTTACCCTTCCTCCTTCTACGTACTCGAATTTCTCTGTCATTAATTTCAGGAGCAAGGGCTTGCTTTAAGATCTGATCCAATTTTTCATCTGTCATATCCTATCGCCTCCAATTTTTCCTTTAACTGTTTCTTTGCCTTCCGCATCCGACTTTTGACGGTTCCTTCCGGCAGTCCAAGAATCTTAGATACCTCATTTATCTGCATATCCGCCGAATAATACAAATAGATTGGTATTCTGTACTTCTCAGGCAGGGATGCAACGAATTCCTGAATCATATCTACCTCATTTTGCTGCAATACAATATGTTCTGGCGAAGCTTCATTATCACGATCGGAAATCTCATATCCCTCATCATACATCTCATCCATACTGTCAATCGGAACCAATCTCATCCTGTTTGCGTATTTTTTCTTCTTATTCTTCCAAAGATAAATTGAAGTGGATAAAGCGTAACTCTTTGTATTCTGCGTAGAGTCCAGCCTTTTCTTTTTCTCCAGCAGTTTAAGCATTGTGTCCTGATATAGTTCGTCTCCATTTTCTGCGTCTCCGGCTGTCATCCGGCAAAACCGCAGGATATCCTTTCCAAACTTTAGGACAAACCGCTCAAATTCATCATTATTCATAGCAGCCATCCTCCTTCTTCTTTCAAGTCGACTTGCAAAGATTTGCCCTTGCATAAATATATTGTCATGACTTTAGAAAAAGTTTTCCGTTTTTCAAAGAATTTTATCATTTTTATAAACAGATGAAAACTATGACCGAAATTGAGAATACTGTTGTACCGCATTCCTTAAAAGACAAAAAGATTCATAAAATAGAAAGATACTTCTCCTTTAACCTGCTATAATACACTTGCAAATCTTTTAAAAAGGAGTATAAAGCAAATGAAAAGAAATTACTTACTGCTATTTCTCATAGCGAGCCTAGGTCTGACTGGCTGCATGGCAGATTCCTCCGACGTATCAGCCCCAGACCTCAACATTACCCCCATATCCGCCGCAGATACAGATGCAAATGACTCGCAAACAGTTTCTTCTATACCAGATGAAACGGCGTCTTTATCCCCCTTTACACTCACCGACACCGGAAAAGCCTTCCTAACAGCTTTGAAGACATGCCGGCAGGACAGACCTCCTGTTTCTACCGGGACGGCTATTACTACATCGGTGTTTCCGATTTTCCTGCCCTCGAGTACCGCTTTTCGGACTTCACCGCTTACGAAGAACGCTTTGACACCTACACCATCGCCTCCAAAACCACCGTTCAGAACAATTAATAACCGACTGCCCCATCTATCGGTACTCTATCTGCCAGTTCTCCTTCGTGGCATATTCATAGTCATACATGATGTTCACCACCGCATCCTTCGCCAGTGCCCTTGCCTCATTTCTGACAATTCCATCCCGCACTCTTTTGTACTGAATAGGCAGGTACTGGCATAACATATTCAGCGGAATCCCTGTTTCATCCAGATTATCGAAAAGAAGGTTGATTGCCTCCTTCACAGGCGGCTCACCTAAATAGTATCTGCATCTATCAGAAAAACTGTACTTTCTTGCCAGGAACAATTCCTGCTCATTTCCATGATAATGCTTTTTCCAGTTATCCGATTTTTCCAGCATAGTTTTCTCCAGCACATTAATGAAATCGGAATCCTTTTTTCCAAAAGGAAGCACTTCCTTTTCAATCTTATGTAAAGAGAACAAGGCTTCCCGCAAGGAGAAGGTAAGGGCTGGTCCCACCTTTAAAATGCCCACGCCGTCTTCCGCCATTTCCCGAAGCAGCTTTGCCCCCTGATAATCTGTAGAATGTCCTTCCATGACCAAATCAGGATATTTTTTGACTGCCCGGCACAGCTCGTGTGCTTTTACCCTGTCATACCTGCAGACCCCCGAATCTGAAAACTCTACCCCCGGCTGTACCACCACCGCTGCGATGTGATCCCATGCATCTGTTATGCCATGCCTTTCAAAAGCTTTCGTGTACGCCTGTATGGTCTCTTCAAAATCAGCCGGAGAGGTTACCTTTATCTCGCCTTCCTGATCCTGTCCGCCGCCCGGTATGGGCACCTCGCTCCCAATCACGTAGATGGGTTTTACTGCCTGAGGATTTGTTTTTTGAACCTCCCGGTAGGTCTCCTCACACGCCTGATACAGCCTTACGCCCCGTTCTGCGATTTTGTCCGTGTCGGGCCAACTGTCCGCATCATCGCTTCCAAGTCTCATGCTTGTGTCCAGATGAATCTTGGAAAAGCCTGCTTTCACAAAGGAGCGGACCAGACAGTCCGCCTTTTCCATTGCCGTCTCCTCCATCTCCCCGCTCCAGGTTAAAGGGCCCAGATGATCCCCTCCAAGTACGATTCTATCTTTGTCAAAATTGACTTTTTCTGCAATCTGGTTTATATAGGTCACGAAATCAGATGCCTGCATTCCGGTATATCCCCCGTACTGATTGACCTGATTAGCCGTAGCTTCAATCAGTACAAAATCATCATTCCTTCCTGCCTCTTCCATAATCGCCTCTATGACCAACTCATTCGCACTACAGTAGGAAGGAAGGGCACAAAATATGCCCTTTTTCCTCTTTTCAATCATTTTCCTAATGGGATGCCTACGCATCATGCCATCACCTCGCATTCTCTGCCCGGCACATCATAGTAACTGTGCAGGACCACCCCCTTCACCACTCTGTTGACAGAGCCGTCAGGGCTTGGGTTATCCGGCTCGATTCCAAGCCTTGCAGAATTGAAAAATGCAAACATCTGTCCGTAAAGCACATATACCAATGCCGAATATACATCGGGGACATATTCTCCCTCTACAAAGATGCACTCATCAGAGATTTTTTCTATTTCTTCGTCTTTTTCGCAGGAAATTACGATCAGCTTGTGTTTTCTTGTGTCATGATATATTTCCTTTAATAAATCTCTGATATACTGATTGGTGTATTCACTCTGGGACATCAGTACAATAACGTCCGTATCCTTGTCCATGAACGTCTTAGGTCCATGTCGGAATCCTAAGATTGTCTCCTGCATCGTTGCGATCTTCCCATTGGTCAGTTCCATATTTTTCAAAGCCATTTCCCGTGCAAGACCGCTCAGACAGCCTGCCCCCAGATATACCACTCTTACAGGATTGCATCCGCTTAAATTCTTCATTTTTATCCAATCCTCCCGGATAATCTGCTCTCCCAAACGAGCGATCGTATCTACATACTTTTTGTTTTCCTCCAGGTTCTCAATATCGAAAAACAAAAGTGCGGCGAGCAGCATGCAGCTGAAAGAACTGGTCATGGCAAATCCTTTGTCGTTTGTTTCTTCCGGCAGTATGAGCATAAAACAATTCCCATTCTCCTTCGCCGCACTGACCAGATCACCATCTTTATTACATGTGATAATCACATGTGCTATCTTTTCTGTATTTTCCTGCATGATCTGGTATGCTCCTATGCTCTCCGGGCTATTGCCGGAACGGGCAAAGGATACAAGTATCGTTTTTACTCCTCTCTCAATCACTTCCTGTGGATTTGCCACAATATCCGTTGTCGCAACGGATTCGACCCTGATATTCGTACAGCTCTTTACATGGCTTTTAATAATATCTCCTACATAATCAGAGCTTCCGGCACCGGTAAAAAGAATCCTTGTTTCACTGTCTGTATTTGCATTCAAAAAATCTGCGATACGCTGTTTTTCTTTTTCTATCAGCTCATAAATCCGCTTCCAGAGAGCCGGCTGCTGAACAATTTCCTGTGCCGTATTATGCCCGTTCAGCTTTTTCAATTCATCTATCTCATATCCCAGTGTCATACCGATCCTCCTTCTTATGTTCCGTCACCATTCTTTTCCCTATTTAGCATCCTCACCCATGACCTCTTCAAAGTTCTCAGCGGTCACCATGACTGCTCCGAATGGATACACCCCATAAGCCTTATCTGTTTTATACTCTTCAAAAATGGGAGTCCCGTTGACAATATTTTCATACAAAGCCTTCACCGACTCTTCTCCTACGGTAGACGCCTTGATATAGGCTGCTGCCTTAAAGCAGGAGTATTCTTTTCTGAACTCATCCTTTGCGTGATAACCGCCAAGACCTACCGTGACTGAATCCTTGTCAAGACCTGCCTGCTCCAACGCTCTCGTTGCCCCCTGTGCGCCCTCATCGTTGGCTGCCGTAACGATCCAGCTTGTAATCTCAGGATGTGCTGTGATGGTGGCTGCTGCTGCGTTGTATCCTTCATCAGAAGAGCCGCCGCCGTAATCGATTCTAATAATATTTCCTTCCGGGAAATCAGGAAAACTTTCTTTAAATACGTCTATCTGACCGTCTGATCTGGGAACGCAGCTGGTTACCTTCTCCATCGCCAGAATCATGATTCCTGTACTCTCTGGATTTTCAAGCATATTATTTTCATTGATATAATTTACCGCCCACTCTCCCATGGTACGTCCTGAGAGATAGGAATCCAGCTCAATTGCCGGCGCTAAGTAATTGCCGTTTTCGTCAATCAAAGGAACGTCTACTGCAACAACCGGTATGCCTGCTTCCTCACATTTCGTTACCGTCATCTGGCTGAGCTGCTGGTCACAGATATTTACGATCAGTCCCTGGATATCCTGAGACAATACATTGTCCAGTACGTCTACATATACGGACGGATCTTCCTTGGAATCTCCTACGATGAGCGGTTCCATTCCAAGCGCTGCTGCCTGATTTTCTGCTGCCGCTGCTTCCTGAATAAACCAGGACTGTGTCATATCACGATAAATTGCTGCAATCTTCACTTTTTCGCCGGTACCTGATGCCTGCTGGGTATCATTGCTTTCTGCCGCATTTTCTTCTGTCTGCGCAGGCGTATTTTCTGCCGCCTCCTGACTCTGCTGGGTGTCAGCCGTATTTCCTCCACTGCTGGAACTGCATCCAACAACCGCTGCTGTCATCGCCAATACCATTGTCATTGCCAAAAACCTTTTCTTCATATTTCTTCCTCCTTTTTGTAAAAAATTTTTAGTTATATTTCACGCTTTTTCTTTCTGAAGTAATCAAAAGTAAGCGCAAACATCATCAGTAAACCTCTTGCCACATCCTGCCAGAACGTGGATATATTCAATAGCAAAAGTCCATTATTAAATCCCTGTAAAATCAAAACTCCCAAAAAGGTGCCGCTAAGGGAACCTGTGCCGCCAGTCATTGCGATTCCGCCCAGCACGGATGCTGTTATGGCATCAAAGTCCACATTTTTTCCTGCTCCAGGCTGTCCGGTATTCATTCTGGATGCCAGAATGATTCCTCCTAATGACGCCAGACAAGCGGAAATCACAAACAGCTTGAACTTAATCTGGTTAATCTTAATTCCCGCCAGCCGGGCAGCAGCCGCATTTCCTCCCGTCGCATAGACATTTCTTCCGAAACGGGTTTTCCCCAGAATCACTCCAAATACCAGAAATGATACGATCAATATGATGACAGGCAGGGGAATCCCAAAAATCCTCGTGATACCTAACTTGATATAGGCATCCTGATTCACAAATACCGGCTTGCCGTCGCACATGATATATGCCAGCCCCCGGGCAATGGACATAATCGCTAAAGATGCAATAAACGGCTGTATCTTCAATACATTGACCTGAAATGCGTTGATCATGCCAAATACAGCGCCCACGCAGAGCGTAATGGGTACGATTAAAATAAAGGGAACCCCATTTTGTGCAAGCAAAGCGGAGAGCACTCCGGCAAATGCAGCTACCGCTCCCGGAGATAAGTCAATCTGCCCGGAAATGATCAGATAGGATTCTCCGATGGCAATCAACCCGCTTAAGGATGCCGCTGTCAAAATATTAAGTAGATTCTTACCAGTCAGATATCCCGGATTTAATGCGGTGAATACAATCGTCATCACGATCATTACGATAAACAATCCTAAAAGATTCGATGTTAAAATCTGTTGTCCTGCTTTCTTCAGTATTTTCAATGTTATCCCTCCACTTCCTCAAGCATTGCATATCTTAAAATCAGTTCCTCTTCCGCCTCTTCTCTTCCCACTTCTCCCGCAATTTTTCCATTTCTCATAATGTAAATACGGTCGCTTAATCCAATCACTTCGGGGAGTTCTGACGACACTACGATTACGGCAACTCCCTGGGCGGCAATCTCATTTATCATCCGGTAAATTTCTGATTTTGCCCCCACATCGATTCCCTTGGTGGGTTCATCCAGAATCAATATATCAGGGTTCATTGCCAGCCACCTTGCCAAGAGCACCTTCTGTTGATTTCCTCCGCTTAACTGATAGATTTTTTTATCGATGGAGCTTGTCCGTACACGGAATTTCTCAACATTTTCCTGTGCAAAGTTCTGTTCCTTTTTCCCTTTGATGAAGATGCCGCTGCAAAGTCTCTTTAAAATGACCAGGCTCATGTTTTCCTTTACAGAGCACAGCGGAATGATTCCTTCATTTTTCCTGTCCTCTGAACAGTATGCAATGCCCAGGCGAATTGCTTTTTCCACGGAATCAATGTTCTGTCTTTTGCCATTTACCTCTATTGCTCCCGCCAAAACCGGGTCCGCCCCGAACACTGCCCGCATCAGCTCCGTTCTGCCTGCACCCACAAGCCCGAAAAACCCAAGGATTTCTCCTTTCTTCAATTCAAAGCTGATGTCTGAAAATGCTTTTCCCGAAAGACCCTCTACCTTAAGCGCAGCCTCGTTTCCTTCTTTTCTCTCTATCTGGTCTTCAAACATGCTTCCAATCGGTCTTCCCACCATCTGATTCACAAGGCTGATCTCGTCTGTTTCCTTCTTATCATGCATGGCTACAAAGGAACCATCCTTAAGCACGACGATCTTATCTGCCAGCCGAAAGATCTCATTCATCCTGTGGGAGACATAAATGATGATCAATCCCTTCTCCTTGAGACGCCCAATCAGTTCAAAAAGTACTTCTGCTTCCTTGTCCGAAAGACATGCAGTTGGTTCATCGAAGGCAAGCACCATTGGATTCCTGGAATAAACCTTCATAATCTCTACCATCTGCTGCATCGCCACGGAAAGCTCTTTCACCTTCGTGTCCGGCTTGATGGGAAGACCAAATTCGGCAATGATCTCTGCCGCCTTTCTATTCAACTCCTTGAAGTCCACAACCTTGTTCTTTTCCGGCAGCCTGCCCACATAAATATTTTCCGCCACACTCAGTTCATCGAACATCTGCCTTTCCTGATAGATCAGCCCGATTCCTGCGCTGATCGCCTCATTGGGGCTTAAGAAATGTTTTTCTTCTCCATCTAATAAATAGCTGCCATCCGAAGGTTGATAATCACCGTTTAAAATTTTCAGCAATGTAGATTTTCCTGCCCCATTTTCACCCACAAGCGCAAGAACCTCTCCCGCAGAAACAGAAAAGCTTATATTCTGCAATGCCGGAACACCGGCAAAATTTTTACTGATTTCTCTGAACTCTAATTCATGCTTCATACAATTACTCCTTCCATAAAAGCCAGAAGATTTTCCTTTGAAGCCTCCAATATGTTCCAGGATGCCACTCTTCCCGCACACCTCATTTTTTCTATCAGCTTTGTCCCTTCCTTTACGGACTGCGGTCTGACCAAAGGAAGATCCTTTGCGGTATGTACCTCCATCCCCGCATATATTTCACAATCGGAAAGCTTTATCACTGCTTCTAATTCCTTTTCCATAAAATCAGTAAGCCTGCCATCCTCCATTCCTATGATTTGCTTCATGCTCCCTGCCATTTCACCTGCCATACCGTCAAGTTCATATTGCATCCCTGCCGGCGTATAAGTGTGCCGATAAAGCATTGGTTTCATAAAGTCCGCCGATCTGCTTAATTCGGTATAATCCTGCCCCACAAATATAGAAAGGAAGGGGGCAAATAAATCCAGTCCGACTTTCATTCCTTTTTCTCTGAAGTAATCTGCCAATGATTTTACAATATCCGTAATCAACCCCGTTCTGACATTCAGGTATTCTTCCACTTCCCGGGAGTAAAAGGTATATTTTCCATTTTTGTATTCCTTGATACAAAAGATGGCGCCCTTCTCTGCGTCTTGTTTTATCTTCCTATAAGCTTCTTCTATATCCTTTCTTCCTACCCCTCTTTTTGCCAGTTTTTCCATACAAAAAGGACAGGTACAGGAAAACAACGCATTTCGATCAACTGCAAGCGACGGAAAACGTATCCTGTCTAGCAGGACGCCATCGAAACCAATATCTGAAAAATGTCTTTCAAAAATTTCGATCAGGGATTTGTATGTGTTCGGATTGCTGGGACAATAAAAAGAAAATTCTTCATCCCCGTCAAACGCTGCAGACCGAAGCGTTTTTCCATTCAAGGTTCTGACATCTTCAAAATCCCCCAGACTTTTAAATTCAGCCAAAACCTGAAACCACAGATAAAGCTCTATTCCCCTGTCTTTTGTATATGTCCTCAGCCATTTGTAGATCTGCTGCTCCAGACTCCATCCGACAATGATGCCATCTGCCCTGTTACTTTCCAGAGAATCCAATTTTTGCTGGATCTGCTGAATGGATATATTTCGTCCGGATACTCCTCCCGTATAAATTTGTATTAATTTTTTCATATTCTGCTCCTATAAAAGAGAACCAAGCCCCTGTTCATATTGGCTTAAATTCGTGACCATTTCATCCGTCTGCTGTCCGCTTTTTTCTGCTGCCAGAAGGATTCCTCCTCCTAAAGGAGATAACCTTGGCGGTCTTAAAACAAATCCCATCTGCCTTAAATATTTAGAAAAGGGATCAAGGATAAAGGCGCCGCAGCGGAAAATGCCTCCGCAATAAGATACCGGTGTTTTCTCCTCCATGAGACCTAATTGTCTTGCCACTCCCTTCACGGACTGTGCCAGCTCAGCTGCCGCCGATTCATAAAGTCTTGCTGCACTTTCATCCCCTGATTTCGCTGCCTTAAGCAAAAGTTCCTGCAATGCCGCCGTCTCTTTTCTTTTGCCTCTTAGTTTCTCCTGATAAAAGCAGATGATGTCCATATCACTCAAGAATCCATACTGCTTTCGCATCTGTTCATATAGAAAGCTTCTTTCTTCCCTTAAATCCGCCTGCTTAGCAAACAGAGACAAGGTCCCAAGCCCCAGCCAGTACCCGGAACCCTCATCAGAAAAGTCTTCATGCCAGCCATTTGACCTTGCCGTCCTGCCCTTTTGATCTCTCCCCATGACAATTGCTCCTGTTCCTGCAACAACATGTATTCCGAAATGCAATAACAAGGAACCCGCCAGCCCTATTTCTACATCATTGCAGAAATAAGCCATACACGGAAACAGCTTTGCAAGCTTTGCCGACAAATACCGGTCCATCTCTTCATACTCTCCAAAACAACTAATACCCCAGACAGCATATACAAGGTCATCAGGAGAAATGCCTGCCATTTGGACAATCGCTTCTGCACCCTCGCTTAAGATTTTGCAGACCATTTCCTTCCCCATCACAGAGAACGTACATCCTTGCGTCACGTAGCTGCATAAGACCTTTCCCAGCTGGTCAGTTATCAAGTATGCGGTTTTACTACCGCCTCCATCTACGCTGAGATAATATCCCATAAGAAGTACTCCTGCCTCCTTTCCTGCTTTCATCTTTCCTTTGTTGTAGGTGCATCTTATCATTCTTGTGCGAAACTTTCAATTATATTTGCACATTATCGCCCAATTTTATGAGTTGACTGTGTATTGCATCCGTACCACTTGTAAAAGTGGTATGCTTTTTAAATTTTCATATATTATTTGACAATTTATGTTACATAAACCACCCCTGCATCAGCAGGACAAACACAAACCAAGCAGCAAAAAAGCAGCAATCCTGTTACGTATATATTTTCCTGATGCACCAATACTATTTACAGTCAAGGTAAAAAATTGTAAAATAAAAAACAGGTTTACTACTGGTACTTAATTATAAAAATTACTTATGGAGAAAAAAATGCGTTCGTCTTCTTTATATCTGGAAATATCAGAAAAGATTATAGAGGCAATACAAAGCGGTGAATATCCTGAAAATTCCCCGCTTCCCTCAGAACGGGCTTTGAGTGAAAAATACCATGTCAGCCGTTCAACAATCAGAGAGGCACTGGGAAAATTAAAAAATGATTATATTATCTACACCATTCATGGCAATGGGTCCTATGTCAAACCCCAAGTCTTCAATCAGCCGCTGACCAAATTCTATTCCTTCACGGATGAATTAAAAAACAGCAATATCTTAATTCATAACACGGTCATCGACTGCCATGTGGTCGAGAATCAGCAGGATTTAAATGATAAGTTCCATTTGACAGGTCCAAATGCATTTCACAAAATAACAAGACTCCGCTCCGCCAGAGATTATCCTCTTATGATTGAAACGACTTACCTGCCGCGAAACCGGTTTTTCAAAATAAATTCTGATATTCTGGAAAAATATTCTCTATATCAATATTTAGAGCAGAAGTATGATTTTCATGTCACCAGGGCAACGGAGCATTTCCGCCCCATCATCCCTTCGGCATTTGAACGAGAACATCTCCAGATTTCCTCCTCCACACCATGCATGCTGTTAGAGCGGTTAAGCTATGAGGAGGACCAATTAATCGAATATACCCAGTCCGTCATACGAGGAGATAAATATACCTTCTCTGTTGATTTATGCTTTGATCAGCCAAGCAAAGCATAAATGACGGTCAGCCGTTTAAGGGACGACGTCAAAATTGCTACAGGGACTTTTGTTTCATTGACAATATTTACTAAAATTACTATAATAAATTAAAGTAATGAAATACTTCTAAAATAAGTAAATATTGGGGGATGCACATGAGACGAATCAAGACTTCTGAACTCGTTCCCGGCATGATAACTGCCGAGGATGTCTATACTTACAACAACCAGCTTATCCTTCCGAAAGGTCTTATCTTAAATGACCGGACGATTACCAAGCTTGCCTACTACTCTATCTTCTATGTCAAGGTGGAGGACAGCCCTGAACATGCGCCTGCCCACATTCCTTTTGAATCCACTTATGCCGAACGCCTTAAGAAAAATCCTGAATTCAAAAAATTCCGCAAGGATTTTGAGGCTGATGTTGACAACTTCAAATCGGTTATTAATGATGTGATTGAAAAGGGGGCTCCACTGAATGTAGACGAACTTATGGATCATACACTGAATATCTTGGATTTAGGCACCACCACAAACCTGTTTGATATCCTTCATAACATGCGCGACTATGACGATGCAACCTACGCTCACAGCATGAATGTGGCTCTTATATGCAATGTCTTTGCAAGATGGATGCGTATGAATGATGATGAAATTCGTCTGGCTACTATGAGCGGTCTGCTTCACGATATAGGAAAGACGCAGATTCCCGATACCATCATCAAAAAGCCCGGCAAGCTCACCGATGACGAATATGATCTCGTCAAGACTCATCCGCAGGAAGGATATCGCATTTTACAGAATACTTCCCTAAGTCAAGAGGTTTTAAACGCTGTCTTGATGCACCATGAACGTTGTGATGGCACTGGCTACCCTTACGGACTGACCGGCGAGCGGATAGGTATTTATGCCAAAATGGTATGCATTGCAGATGTCTATGATGCCATGACCAGTGCCCGTATTTACCGCGGACCTTTGTGTCCCTTCAAGGCAATCGCATTATTTGAAAGCGAAGGGCTGCAGAGATATGATCCCGGTCTGATCATGACCTTCCTTGAAAACGTTGTCAATACCTATCTACTCAACAGTGTCCGCTTAAGCAACGGACTTATCGGAAAGATTGTATTTGTTCACAGGGAAAAACTTTCCGCACCTACCATCCAGACAGAACACGGATTTCTTGATTTGAGTATTCATCCCGACATAGCAATAGAAGCTCTGGTTTAAACCAGAGCTTCTATTATCATATGAATGAAATTTATTATAGCCTACCTCAGCCTGTCTTTAGGCGGAACTTTTGCAGTTCTCTTTCTGAATTGACCTTTTCAATCTGTGCACCAAGATTATGCAGTTTAATATGAAAGTCTTCATAACCTCTCTCAATGAACTTAATATCATCTATGACCGTCGTGCCTTCTGCCGCAAGCCCCGCGATCACCAATGCTGCGCCTGCCCTTAAATCCGGTGCGCTGATGCTTGCGCCAGTATACTTTGTCACACCGTCAATGATGGCGGTGTTTCCTTCTACCTTAATGCTTGCACCCATTCTTGTAAGTTCATCTACGTATTTAAAGCGATTTTCAAATATACTCTCAGTAACGATACTGGTTCCTCTTGATAATCCAAGAGCAACCGTGATCTGAGGCTGCATATCTGTAGGAAATCCTGGATAAGGAAGGGTCTTTACATGGGTATGGGATAAGGGCTTTGCTGCCACCACTCTCACCGCATCATCCGACTCTTCCACCTCACACCCAATTTCAGTCAGCTTGGCGCTGATGGACTCTAAATGCTTAGGAATCACATTTTTGACCGTCACATCGCCTTTTGTCACTGCCGCTGCAAACATAAATGTACCCGCTTCAATCTGATCGGGAATGATTGCATACTCTGTTCCGTGAAGCCTGGGCACTCCCTTGATTCTGATAACGTCCGTGCCTGCGCCTTTGATTACAGCCCCCATGCTGTTCAAAAAGTTCGCTACATCCACCACATGAGGTTCCTTTGCCGCATTTTCAATGATGGTCTGTCCCTCTGCCATGACTGCTGCCATCATCACATCAATGGTTGCCCCTACCGTCACCACGTCCATATAAATATGACTGCCGCGGAGCCTTTCTGCCTCGGCTATAATCAGTCCATGTTCAATCCTTACATCCGCGCCTAATGCCCGGAATCCTTTGATATGCTGATCAATCGGACGCAGCCCAATGTTGCATCCGCCAGGCAGTGTTACCTGCGCTTTCCTATACTTTCCCAGCAAAGCGCCCAAAAGATAATAAGAAGCCCGTATCTTCTTAATAAAGTCATCCTCAATGACCTGATCCACAATGGATTTTCCAGATATCCTCACCGTATGTCTGTCAATGTGTTCCACAATACCGCCAATGCTCTCAATCGCCTGCATCATGACATTCGTGTCCCGGACATCTGGTACGTTCTCTATCAATACGCTTTCATCCGTCATAATGGAAGCTGCCAGGATTGCAAGCGCCGCATTCTTTGCACCGCCTATTTCTACTTCTCCCACCAGCGGATTACCGCCTTTTATTGCATACTGCTCCATAGTATACCTCTATATATTCAAAATCGAATTTTCTAAAAACATATTTATCATTATTCCATCAAGTAATCTCTTCTCGCTAACGTACATTATATCATATTGTAATTATTTGTAAACATCAAACATCAGTTCAGATATTGAAGCGGGTTCACCTGTGACCCATTAATCAGTATTTCAAAATGCAGGTGAGGCCCCGTACTGACGCCTGTATTTCCGCTGAGAGCGATCTTTTGTCCCTGTGAAACAGTCTGTCCGGCAGATACTAATACTTTGCTTAAATGCCCGTATCTTGTCTGTCTTCCGTCTGGATGATTGATATAGACTACATAGCCATATCCACTTCCCCAGCCGGCTCTTGCAACCGTACCGCCGCAGGATGCATATACTGCCGTTCCCGTAGGCGTAGCCCAGTCAACCCCTTTGTGATAAGTGCTTGCGCCCTTTGTGGGCCTGCTTCGGCGTCCAAAGCTGGAAGATAACCGTCCGCCGGAAATCGGCTTGATATAAGTAGGAGGTATCTTCGTTCCGCGCTCAACGATCTTTGGCACTGCCTCATAAGTAACCTCTTCCTTAATGATCTCCGTTGCTGTCTGTTTATCATTTTCAAACGTAACCACCGCAATGACTCTCCTGTGACCAGCCGAAGGCTCCTGCAGCGTTTTCGTTTCCGTCGTATACCAGTCATCATTATCTATATAAATGACATCTTCCTCATAGTCCTCTTCGTAATACATTTCCTCTTGGCGCACCACTGCCAGCTTCGGTTCCGGCACTGTAATAATCAGCTCGTCCCCAACCCTGATCATGGAATTTTCATCTTCAAGAGAATCATTCATCTCAATCAGCTTGTCTATGGGAATATTGGTTTTGATGGCAATCTCAGAAAGGGTATCCCCCGATACCACCTCATATACATCACTCTTTTCTTCATCCTGCGTCACTTCCCGAATTGCCGCATTCAAATCCGTCAAATCCTCTTCTTTCAGGTAAGCCTCAACTACTTCAACGTTATCTCCATATTCCATAGAAATCAGACCAAGATCATAATCCTCAAAATCCTTTTCTCTTGCCGGCTCCACTTCCTCAAAGACCTGCGTCAATTCCGCATGAATGCCTGCCTCCATCTGCATGACCTCCTGCGCTTCTTCCACTGCCTCCTCTTGCGTCCTGATGTTAGTCGTAAGAACGGACAGCTCCCTTGCAGGATCAAGGAGCAGTTCCACCTGATATCTTCCCTCGCTGTCATATTTATCAAGCGCCGCCTGTAAAAGATCATTTACCCCATCCTGGCTGGATAAATTCACCATATACTCATTGATTTTGACAACATAGGATCTGTGCAGGGTTTGCTCCACATCATCAGCAAGAACCTGGCGCATCCTCTCTACCATCTGATCAGGATCATCTGTTTTTCCAAAAAGCACCTCGCTTCCGATCGTTTCCAGATTGCTTTCCACCAGTACCAGTTCCCCGCTTCCCGATGCAAGCATTCTTCTCGCTTCCACAACATACCGTTCCGCTTCCAATGGCTCTGAAACCCTTCCAATCTCTTGATTGTTCAAAATCACTGTAAAGATATTATTACCCGTTTTTTCAAAGGGTACAAACGAAGGCAGAAAAAATATACTGACAAAAACTGCCAGTACTGCAATTTTAATTCCTCTCACATTTACTTTTTTATAATGTCTCGTCACTCGTTTCATCTATATATCCTCTGTATATAACAGACCATGTCTGCAATATCTTGTATGTTATATGATATCCGCAAGCAGCCATTTGTCTCGTTGCCCGCGGGAATAAAATTGAAAATGCTGCTTGTATAAATTACAATTAGATTTATTCTAGCAGTTATCAATTTAGTTGTAAAGGGTATGTTATTTCCAAATATTCTGATAAAACCTGTCTTTCGGAGTTGAAGTAAAAAAGTAGTGCTAAGCCATAGATCAGAATCTATGACTTAGCATTTTAT
>JAIDFQ010000034.1 GCA_029054245.1 Lachnospiraceae bacterium
GTAAGCGTCAAATATTCCTGCGGATTTCCTGATCCTCAAGTTTCCCCTATAATTGTAGTGGATAGATATTTAGACTATTTTACTACAATTATGGAGGATAGGTTATGGCAGGTACTCGCAAAGCCCGGGTTCCGATGGCGGAACAGATCAGGCTTATCAATGAATGCCGCCAGAGCGGCATGACAGATGCTGACTGGTGCCGTGAAAACGACATTGCGGTAAGCACCTTTTACAACTGGGTAAGCCGCTGCCGGAAAGTGGCAGCGGATCAGATCCCAACAGCGAATTATGGTCATCTTGAAGTTCCCCGTCCTAAACAGGACGTGGTCCCTATTGACATTGTTCCGGATCACATTCCGGAACAGAATACAGCATCACAGATGCAAAAACCGTACCTTGGCAATTCACATACGATTGAAGTCGCTATGAAGGATATCACAGTCCGCATCAGCAATGATGCAGATCCTGTCCTGCTCACCAGGACATTCCGCCTGCTTCAGGAGCTCTCATGTTAGGTGATATCTCCGGACTTGAGAAAATCTACATTGTCTGCGGCTATACCGATATGCGCAAGTCCATTGACGGACTCTGCGCCATTATCGAGGATCAGCTTAAGATGGATCCGTCGTCCAGTGCTCTCTTCCTTTTCTGTGGAAGAAGACGGGACAGGATCAAAGCCTTGTTCCGTGAACCGGACGGCTTCGTTCTGATCTATAAGCGGTTGTCTGTCCGCGGTGGTTATCAATGGCCCAGGAAGCAGTCTGAGGCCCGGAACCTTTCCTGGCGGGAGTTTGACTGGCTGATGTCCGGAATTGATATTGACCAGCCAAAAGCCCTGAAAGCAGAGTAAAAAGCATCCGGATTTCAACAAAAATCCTGCACAGAAAAAACAGGAAACATCTTGTAAATTCGGCATTTTTCAGAAGCCATTTTCCTTTAGTAAAAGCCCCGTTTCTGGTATAATAAAGATATCAAATCCGAGGAGAGAAACGATGGCTTCCAGTGCGAAAGATATCCAGCTGCGAGAGCTGAAAGATACAGTATCACAACTGAAAACAATGGTATCTGAACAGACTGAGTTGATCAAATCTCTCCGTCTTATTATTGACGAAAAATCCAGTCATGAGAAAGCGCTCCAGGAACAGGTGGATTATCTGACCAAAAAACTTTTCGGGTCTTCCAGCGAAAGGAGATCCGATGATATTCCAGGCCAACAGAATCTCTTCGATGAAGCGGAAATGGAACAGGATCCATCCCTGCTGAAAGAAGAAACGGTAATCCGGGAGCATACCCGCAAAAAGAAGGCAACCCATGAGGATCTCTTCAAAGGCCTGAAGGTTGAAAAAGTAGTCATCCCTCTCCCGGAAGAAGACCAGATCTGCCCGGTCTGCGGTACGCAGATGGTTCTGATTGGCGAGGAGTATGTCCGCCGGGAACTGGAATTCATTCCTACCACCTGTAAAGTGATCGAATACTACAGCCAGAGTTACGGATGCCCATCCTGCAAGGAAGGGTTCGGTGATACGGAAAAACCTGTGATTGTAAAGTCTCAGGCTCCGGCGGCTCTGATTGGGAAAGGCCCTGCCTCAGCATCCACCGTTGCATGGACCATGTATCAGAAGTACGCCAACGGGTTTCCGCTTTACCGGCAGGAGAAAGACTGGAAACAGTATGGCGCCCAGATCAGCCGCACCACCCTTGCCAACTGGATCATCTATTGTTCACAGAGCTATTTTCAGCCAATGTACGATTACTTCCATCGGGAGTTGCTGAAACGCAGCTTTGCAATGGCAGATGAAACCCGGGTCCAGGTGTTGAAAGAAGAAGGACGCAGGGCTCAGACCCAGTCATTCATGTGGCTGTTCCGAAGCGGCGAGGACGGGCTTCCGGCGATCATCCTGTATGGCTATTCTCCAACCAGGAGCGGCAGCCATGCAAGGGAGTTCCTGGTTGGCTACAGCGGATACCTGGAAACGGATGGCTATCAGGGATACAACAATCTTCCAGGGACCAGACGCTGCTCCTGTTGGGCACATATCCGCCGGTACTTTATCGATGCTGTTCCCAAAGGAAAACAGTATGACTACAGCCAGCCGGCAGTGCAGGGAGTCCAGTACTGCAATCGGTTGTTCGCCATTGAGGACTCCATTAACAAAAAGTATCCCGGTGATTATGAAAAGCGGAAGCAGCTACGTCTCGAGAAGGAAAAACCTGTTCTGGAGGCTTTTTGGTTGTGGCTTGATCAGCAGAAGCCTGTCCGGAATACCCGGATGGATAAAGCGGTTAATTATGTTCTCAATCGGCGTGATACAGCGGAGACCTATCTGGAAGACGGGCGGTGCAGCTTTACCAATAATCTCAGCGAGAATGCGATCCGTCCATTCGCAGTGGGCCGCAAGAATTGGCTGTTCAGCAATTCCGTGGACGGAGCGAATGCCAGTGCGGTGGTCTACACAATGGTAGAGATGGCAAAAGCACATGGACTGAATATTTATGGATATCTTAAATTTCTGCTGGAACACCGGCCAAGTGAAGACATGACCGATGAACAGCTGGCAGAGCTGGCACCTTGGAGTGAAAAACTCCAATCTATCAAAAATCGCATGTGAATTATAGTGAATTACTCCAACTCGCAAAGGGTTGGGGTAATTTTATATTGGACCGCGGTATTATTTGGCGGTTAC
>JAIDFQ010000035.1 GCA_029054245.1 Lachnospiraceae bacterium
CCGGTGAGGAGTTATTTGGTTTTAGTAACAAAAACATGCCGTGTTTATGCGGCTTGTGGCGTTTCGCAAACGCCTAAATGGTATTAGTTATGAAGGAGGTGCATAGTAAATGCCGAGAACGGGACGTCCAAAGTCCGATTCGCCTAAGCAGAGGTCATTAAGCCTTCGGGTTGACGATGCGGAGTATGAGAAGCTGAAAGACTATGCTGCCAAACATGACATGACCATAACGCAGGTGCTACAAAAGGGTGTTGAAATCCAATACTCAATGGAAGAAAGAAAGTAGCAGTACGAAATATCTCTTTCCTTTTGCAAGAAAGGAGCAGAGATGGCAAAAGCAAGAAAAGACCATAGAGGGAGGGCTTTACGGAAAGGGGAAATCCAACGCAAGGATAAGACATATATGTATACTTATACTGATCCTTATGGGAAAAGACGGTATATATATGCGAATGACTTAGTAGAGCTTAGGGAAAAAGAAAAGCGGCTGATGAAAGACCAGCTTGACGGTCTGGATATATATGCGGCAGGGAACGCCGATTTGAATTTTGTTTTTGACAGGTATATTACAACCAAAACAGAGTTAAGGCGGACAACCTACACGAATTACACCTATATGTATGACCGATTTGTAAGGAATGAGTTCGGGAAACGGAAGATTGGAACGATAAAGTATTCAGATGTGTTGTATTTCTACTATCATCTGTTAAATGACAAAGGGATGCAGATTAACACCCTTGAAACAATCCATACCGTTCTGCACCCAACGTTTCAGCTTGCAGTGAGGGATGACATCATCAGAAACAATCCGAGCGATGGAGTAATGGCTCAAATTAAGAAAAAGCCGGGGAAAAATCATGGTGTACGCCATGCCCTCACGCTGGATCAGCAGAGAGCCTTTATGGACTACACAGCCAAAAGTCCGGTATATTGCCATTGGGCACCATTTTTTACAGTGTTATTAGGAACAGGGTGCAGGATTGGAGAAGTAATCGGATTAAGGTGGGAGGATATAGATTTTGCAAAAAGGATAATCAGTATAAACCATAGCGTTACATATTATCCCCGGCGAAATGATACTACAAAATGTGAGTTTGGAGTATCCCTACCGAAAACAGAAGCGGGTATCCGCACTATTCCAATGATGGACGCAGTATATGAAGCGTTCCAAGAGGAATACAGCGAGCAGAAAGAAGAAGGTTTCAATACTACGGTGGTTGACGGAATGACAGGATTTATTTTCAGTAACCGTTTTGGCAACCTTCATAATCCACAAGCTGTAAACAGGGCAATTAAGCGGATATACGAATCGTACAATGCAGAGGAAGTGTTAAATGCTAAAAAAGAAAAAAGGCAGCCAGTCATAATACCTCACTTCTCATGCCACCATTTAAGGCATACCTTTTGTACAAGGTTCTGCGAGAAGGAAACAAATGTGAAAGTGATACAGGCAATTATGGGACACGCCAATATTGAAACAACGATGGACATATATGCCGAAGTCACTGACATGAAGAAACAGGAAGCAATACAAAATTTATCACGCAATCTTGATGTATTTTAGGAAAGAGTCCGAAACGGATAAGTGAGTACAGCAAATTGTGTGGTTTACAACAAATTTACATCAAATTTGAAATTTTACTGGTAGAATAACACATCATAATGAAGTGTTGAATTGTTAGAGAAAAGCGGAGATAAGCGGTTATGAAGAATAATGAAGTAACTCGATTGCCTTTCCCGACCAGAATGAACCGTAGATTCATCTCCGCGGATGGTTTTTACAGTTGGCGTGATCTTCGTTACTTCCTTTATGAATATGAGTATTCTTTGGCTACGAAGTATAAACTGGAGAAACTTTCATGGGCTTTGTTGACAAAGGTTGTTAAGGATCGCATCACTGTGGAGCACATTCTGCCGCAGACACCGACGAAGCTTTACTGGCGTAATAACTTTAGACAGTTTAACGACGCGGAGATTAAATCGTTATCGTCTTCCCTAGGCAATATGCTTCCGTTATTTCAAAGCATCAATTCGAGCCTGCAGAATGACAGCTTCGATGATAAGAAGGCTCGTGGATATGCGAATGGCTGCCATTGTGAAGTGGAAATCTTCAAAGAAGATAAGTGGGATGCAGAGCACATTTATAATCGCGGTATTAAACTGCTTCATTTTATGGAGACTCGCTGGGCTTTAAGTTCGAGAGCGTAGAGCAGATGGACGAGCTGCTACATATCGGGTTTGTAAATGATGGCAGAGAGATTCCGGATGAGATAACAGAGGAGAACATTACTGCTGTTGCTGTTTCTTCTGAGAAGGCAAATGGAAATCGATCTGCATACTTGGCTGCTCTCAATATGAGTTTTGCAAATATAAAGGATGCTGCAGGAGAAATTCACATCGCACCGGATAGCTGTACCAGGAAGTATGTACGTTTTACATCAGACGCAATGAGTAAGATCCTCCCTGATGCACCTGAAGCCGCAAGTGGCTGGGGAACAAGGAACCATTACTTTTATGAAATCATTAATAACGCAGGCAAAGCTGTGTATATGCAGTTGGCGCTTAGTGCGAAGAATATTCCTGATGATTTAAAGGAGATATGCGAGAAGATTAATGAGCACTTCCCATCGAAGCAACAGAAGGTTAATTGGCAGTGGCGGTGCCCGTTTATTACAAGTCATGTGAGTATTCGTGAAGATATGAGCGATGAGGATATTATTCAGATTTTAAGTGACCAGTACGCACAGCTTCAGGAATTTGAAAAGAAGCTGGTTGAAGCAATGAATGAGGAGGAGCAATGATGAGCTGGGAAGAAATGTATACTTGTTCGGCCACTTGCCCATGCGGGAAAGGTAAGATTACGCAGACCAGTTATGGTGATGACTGGAATCGGTATAAAGATGGTCCGGTAGTAATAGAATGCGAAGAGTGTTCTAAGAAGTATAAAGTTGAGGAAGTAACGTATCATGGGCTGCTCGCTTCCGGTCTGGCTGATTGAGAACTTTACAGAAGACGAACTGCGTGGTGTGCTGACGCAGCTTAAAAAAACTACTTCAAGCGCCAAGTTGACAGGAATTGCAGCCGGAATTCGTGAGGCACACAGGAAAGCTAAGAAGACAGTCCGTGTGGGTGAGATTACAAAAACGGTTGAGGCTGCCTTAGAGATGTATCCGGGGCATGTTGGTAACAAGCTTCAGCGTGAAGAGATTAGGAAGAAGGAATCTGATGGACGTGCGGCTTATATAAAGGAAAAGCGTAAGCATCAAACGGTCATTGAGTTAACGAGGTAAGGCGGTTTAGATTCTATGAGCAATACATATATTACAAATATAGCAAAGCTGGTAGAACAACTATCTCGCTTTACATCATTTGTTCAACAAACGGACGGGCAAACAGGGTTTATCAGTTTTCGCGATAGCACAGGGTTCCTTGGGCGTGAGGAGGATTACAAATCACGTATTGCAGAAGAAGCCCGTAAAGAACTTAAGTTTAATAGTTGGAGCGAGTCATGGATCGGCACTGGAAAGATAGCTGAATGTGCAAGAGGGGCGATTAATAAATCTGGTAACCTTGTAAATAAGAATCAGCAAATTGATTTTAAGAACCGGCTTGATCCGAATAATGCAAAATACCGTCCAGAAGTTGAGAGGGCACTGTATGATATTTATCGAAACTCTCTATGCGATGAGGCCACAGCTTTTGCAAATGCCGTTGAAGTATTTGGCGCAAAATATGATACGATTGCGTTCCTATTCTTTATAAAAGATGATTCTCGTTTCCTTCCGATTAGCACAGGACATTTTGATAAGGGTTTTGCTGCTCTGGAAATAGACTATACTACTTCGTTCAGGTGTGGCTGGGAGAATTACCTGGGATTCATCAAGATCATTAAAGAAATCCGTACTGTAATGGAAGATCTACTTCCAATGCAAGGAATGCCAAGATTGATAGATGCACACTCTTTTGTTTGGGTTATTCAGGAAGATAGATTTATAAACTGGGTACCTGATCCTGAGCGAAGTGTTCAAATCGAACAGACAGTAGAGGAATATATACAAGGTGTAATTTCTGGCTCAGGTGGTCGTAGAAGTGTTACTTCAAGTACATTCGTTCGGAGTGCTGAAGTCGTAAAAGAAACCAGAAGACGTGCGAACGGTATATGCCAGTTATGTAATCAGCCTGCGCCTTTTATAGATAAAAAAGGAAATCCTTATCTCGAAGTACACCACATAATCTGGCTGTCACGTGGTGGTGAAGATAACACCGGAAATACTGCTGCACTATGCCCGAATTGTCATACACGGATGTATGTATTGGATAAACCTGAGGACGTAGAGAAGTTAAAGAGTGTTATAGGGTGTAATAAAGGATAATGAGTAAATTTGTTTTGTCGGAGCCTTCGGACTACGACCAGTTTAGTAGGAGCCCTGACATTATAATGGTGTCTCGGGGCATGTGGAGACGGTTGTTCTTCTGTCACGCGCAAAATTGTAAAATTGCTGTGGAATATATTGGGGTGAATATGGAATAATTTATAAAGAAGAGATAGCTTATAGAAATTGATATTATAATTGATACGTTGACTGTTTAGTATGTTCTGAAACTGGCGATGAATGCGATACTGAATATCGTCTGGTATCCAGAACAATTACGAAACAGGATGCAAATGAATTAAAAGAACAAGGTTGGAAGTTCGACTGGAGTGTTCCTCATCAAAATGGGTACGAAGTATATGAACTGCTATTGGAAAATGATGATGAAGTTCAGGGTATGATTGCACTGAAACATATCAGAGAGCAGTATTATACACATGTAGACATTGTAGAGGCAGCACCGGAAAATGTTGGAAGAAACGGAAAGTATAAAGGGGTAGGTGCGCATTTGTTTGCAATTGCATGTAAACTTAGTTGGGATGCAGGAAATGAAGGCTATGTGCAGTTTACTGCAAAGACCGATTTAGTATCGCACTACATGGAAGAATTGAGTGCCAAAATGATAGATTGGCATACGTTATATTTTGACTCATATGGTGCCATTGCATTGATCAAAAAATATTTTAGGTAGGGTGAATGATGTGATAGTAGCAGAGAGGAAGCAAAAAACTATTATGGATAAGTTCTATAAATTTGGGGAGGAAATGCCAGATGGAAGATTAACAGCACCTTCTGACGGTAAGGTATATCGCTTAAGAGAAGCGATACTGTTATCGAAACAGCTTGGAAGACCGTTGACGCAGGAAGAAATAAAACAATTCGAAGTGTAACAAATAAATATAGGAACAAATAGGATACCTCCTGAACTTTATTATGAAAGCAGGAGGTATTTTGAATAAAATGAAGTGAAGCATAGCGATTTATTGTAAATTAAGAAAAGACATTTGAACTTATAGATTTTTGTATAAGTGTTGATAAGAATAGTTAAATCGTAAGCGTCAAACCGCTGCGTTAATTATAACGTCAGACGGATAGTTTGAGGTTTACAATAAAACAGGGAAGAAGGATAGTCCCTCTTCCCAAAATACAGTCTTTCTTTTATGATGTTAATTGCTGAAAAAACACATAAAGGAGAATTACTGTATGAATACCATTGTGGAGAAAGATAGCTTAATACCAAGTACGATAAGAAGCAGATGAGGAAACGGAATACGGCAAAATACCGGCACAAAGGATATAAGGATGATCATGTGCGCTGTGCCTACGGGGACGCAGGAAAATAAAGAATTTACCCGTTTAGTGTACCGATAAAAAGGGAAAATGGCATTGTGAAAGAGAAATAGTGTGCCAACTTTTACTTGACTGAAACACAAGAATTGTAATCATTGACACTACAACAAGAGCGGGGTAAAATAAACCGGAAAGGTGGTAGATAAGTATGCAGATTTCAAGTCGGTTTACACTGGCAGTTCACATCTTTGCCTGTATAGATACATTCGGGAGCGAATATAAAGTAACAAGTGATTTTCTTGCAGGAAGCACCAACGTGAATCCTGTCATTATCCGGAAGATTTTAGGTCAGCTGAAAGGTGCAGGTTTGATTGAAGTGGCACGGGGAACGGGAGGCGCTACCGTTACCAAACCATTAGATAAAATAACTTTTTTAGACATATACAATGCTGTGGAATGTGTTGAAAATGGGGAATTGTTTCATTTTCATGAAAATCCAAGCACAAACTGCCCTGTGGGGAGAAATATTCATCATATTTTAGATGATAAGCTATTTCGGGTACAGAGTGCATTGGAGAAAGAACTTGCTTCTATTACATTGGCAGACATAAAAAAGGATACAGAGAAATATCTGAGTGAAGAAAAAAGCTAGAATCGTTGAAAAATCAAGACATTATGGGGACTACTCCGATGCCTTGATTTTTTTAAAAATTAAGTTGTAACTATTGAAATTACAACAAAGCCGTGTTATTGTATACCTGCAAGATGTAACTATGATTATTACGTCGATTCTATTAAACATTAAAAAACAAGGAGGATACTATCATGACACAGATTGAAAAGGCAGCCGCATTGATAAAAGAGGCTGACGTCATACTGATCGGTGCGGGAGCTGGCGCTTCTACTGCCGCCGGACTTACTTATAATGGGAAGCGGTTTACAAGGAATTTCAGTGAGTTCATAGAAAAGTATGGTCCTATGCATATGACGGATATGTATGCGGCGGGTTTTTATCCATTTCCCACACAGGAGGCAAAATGGGGCTACTGGTCAAAACACAGCATGATAAACCGTTTTCTTCCGCCTGCATTGCCCTTATACAAGCAGCTTTATGAAATCGTAAAAGAAAAAGAGTATTTCATTCTGACAACGAATGTTGACCACCAATTCTGGAAAGCCGGATTCCAGACGGAACGCATCTTTGCAACACAGGGAGATTATGGTACTATTCAATGTGAAAAGGGATGTCACCCAAAGGTTTACAATGCAGAGAATCTGTTTCGGCAGATGGATCAGGCAAGACAGGACTGTCTAGTTCCTTCCATAATGGTACCAAAATGCCCGGTCTGCGGCGGCAATATGGCAATGCACCTTCGCTGTGACCAGTATTTTGTGGAAGATGAAGACTGGCATGAAGCCGCCGGACATTATCACTGTTTTCTGAAAAAAATGGAACAGAAAACAGGCGTCTTGCTGGAACTTGGCGTTGGATTTAATACCCCGACAATTATTCGTTTCCCATTTGAAAAAATGGTTCGGGAAAACAGAAATTTGTCTTTAATCCGGCTGAATATGAATGAAGCTGTTGTTCCGGAAAGTTTTGGGAACAGGGCAATCGGCATTGGGGGCGATATGGCAAAGGTTATTTCTGATCTGAATAACCGGAGCAGTATTTGAGGAAAGGCTGGTGTCAGCAATGAACGGAACAGAAATGACAGATATTCTTTTGGAGAAATTAAAAGCAGATTCGGCGGAATACAAAGCGCTTGAAACCAAAGGATACAGTTTAGAGGAAAAGAAAAATGCAATCCGCTCCCTTATGAATATCCGTATGCCAAGAGAACTTCCCGTTGAATTAGTGGATTTGCAGGACGAATATCTGCAGAACGAACAGAAAGTAAAGGGAATCGTAAGGTTAGCGGATATTCCAACAATAAAGGAAATATTTGACAGCAAATCTCCCCATGCGGAAAAAATATCACTTTGGCAGGGGGATATTACGAGACTGGAAGTCGGCGCCATTGTAAATGCCGCTAATTCGCAGATGTTAGGCTGCTTTGTGCCTTGCCATCGGTGCATTGATAATGCCATCCACAGTGCGGCAGGGATGCAGCTTCGGGAAGAATGTAGCCATATCATGATCCGGAGACGGTTGAAATACGGCAGAAACTACGAAGAACCGACAGGCACAGCCACTTTAACTTTAAGCTATAACCTTCCTTGTAATTATGTCATTCACACAGTAGGACCGATTGTATATGGCGAACTGACCGATAAACTTTGCCAAGATTTGCAAAACTGTTATGAAAATGTCCTGAAATGCTGTTTGGAACATAATATCAGATCCGTTGCGTTCTGTTGTATTTCAACAGGGGAATTTCATTTTCCGCATAATCAGGCGGCGGAAATTGCGGTGAAAACAGTAACAGGGATCTTGGAAAAGTATGATAATTGTATGGAGAGGATTGTTTTT
This sequence comes from Lachnospiraceae bacterium, assembly GCA_029054245.1. Lineage (GTDB taxonomy): Bacteria > Bacillota > Clostridia > Lachnospirales > Lachnospiraceae > Suilimivivens. The sequence continues at coordinate 8,137 of JAIDFQ010000035.1, forward strand.
AATGTATTTAAAGACAGCGACTATAAAATATATGAACGTATCTTAGGATAATTTCGTAGCGGGAGCTTTTTACCACATTTTTTTCGCAAATTTGTAAGTTTATCTAAGCAATCTTGTTGTATTTATTCGTTTATCAGCCTATACTTAAAATGTTGTTCTTGTGGAAAACGATATGTATAAATACGTCTTGGTAAATAGAGATGGTTACAAGTGGAAAAAGCATTTGGAAGGCAGAGGTGGAAAAGCAGATGATCAAACAGATAAAATATTTTCAGGCTGTAGTCCGTTGCAGGAGTTTTACGGAAGCAGCAGAGGAATGCTGTATTTCCCAGTCTGCCATATCGCAGCAGATTCAGACACTGGAGCATGAGCTTGGAGTGAAGCTGCTGAATCGTGAGAACCGGAAATTTTCATTGACACCTGCAGGTGAACATTTTTATAAGAAAAGCCTTGTGCTGATTGCGGATCGAGATTGCCGCAAGGAATCCGCTGGCTGCCCTTGAAAGCATTGAAACAGAGGAATTGAAGAATATTCCCTGTATTTTGATTGCATCTCCCAAGCAACAGGAAAATGAAAGAACTTATTATCAGGAAATTGTCAGGATTAAAGGAGATTTTCTATTTGCGGAGAATCTGCGCTGGCTATTGACGAATTTAATGGTCCTCGTGGGGATTTCTATAAAAATATGTTTGCAAACTGTCCTGCCGGGCGTCCGGGGACTGCGGATGAAGTTGCGAATGGAGCGGAGCTTCTGATGAGTGATAAGGGCGCGTTCATTACTGGTTCCACGTTCCTGATTGATGGCGGCGCCACATCCAGCTATTTCTACGGACCGATAAAGCCAGCAGAATAATGTGGAAAGGATGGAATAACAGATGAGAAAAATACTGTCACTGCTGGCGTTTGTGACGCTCTTTGGACTGTCTGCCTGCACGCTGTTAAATTATGAATTTAAGCCGTTAATGCCATTACAGATAAGCTGGGTAGCGATTTTGATGATATCCTCAAGGGGAATTTTTTTCCCATCTGCCACCCATTGTTTGTATATTTCCAAAGTGCTTTGTGATACATATGTCATGACAATGTTTTGAATATAGGGGTTTTCAGCAGATGAAGCTGATCCGGTTTTCCAGGTCTGATTCATAATGTCATTTGTGATTTTACGACTGATATATTTATAATTGCCGCTGCAGGTGATTCGTTCCCCAATCTTCCCCAGTTCCTCGCTGCACAGAAAAAATTCACGTGTGATTTTATCCATATCGCGGGGACGTTCCAGTCCTTGCGTGCGATTAATGAAATTCTGTGCCATTTCGTTTTGGATTTCCCGGAGAAGGTCATCTAACGTGTTGTAGTGTAAATAAAATGTTTTTCGGTTGATTCTGGCACGTTGTGCCAGTTCTTTGATGGATATCTGTTCATAGTCCATTTCACAGATCATTTCTTCAAAGGTTTTACGGATAGATTCCCTTGTCCGCTGAACCCGCAGATCCTCTTTTCTATCTCTGGTCATAATCATACCTCCTGAAAGGATGCACTGCATGGAGAGAAACTGCAGTACAGCTCTTGATATTATATTTTTGTGCTTATACTCACTTGTATTATAATACATTAAAGTCAAAAAATCAACACGTGAGTATTATCAAAGTTTCAAGACAGAGGAATCTGAATGGAGAAACCATGACATATTATGCCACATTTTTATTGGTTGTGTGGCATAAACCACAGAAGCTGTCAAAATGGTGTGGAATCAGGTGTAATTTTTGAATTATGATATATAGGAAATCAGTTAAAGTTTATTACTGCTACAAAAAGAAGATTCTTTTATGCGTTTAGGGGTAAAGGGAAAGACAGGAATGGGTAAACAGGAAAGTAAGAGGTGTTAAAATGAAAACAAGGCAATTAGGAGATTTGACAGTATCGGAAGTGGGCATGGGCTGTATGGCGTTTTCCCATGGTTATGGGAAAATCCCGCCGGAGCAGTACAGCATAGACGCCATCCGGAACGCATACCGGCACGGCTGTACGCTGTTTGATACGGCAGAAATCTACAGTCCGAACCTGGCAGGGATTGGACATAATGAACGCATTGTGGGGAAAGCCCTGAAAGATGTGCGCAAAGGTGTGGCGCTTGCAACAAAGCTGTTTTTGGACAGCTCGGAAGCTAGAACAGAGGGTTCCGTATACAGGGCAGTCCGCAGACATCTGGAAGATTCCATGGACCGCCTCCAGACGGATATGGTTGACCTTTATTACCTTCACAGGACAAACGGCGGCGTAAGGATAGAAGACGTTGCCGAGGCAATGGGCATGTTGATTGAGGAAGGCATGATCCGGGGGTGGGGGTTATCGCAGGTGGACGTGGACATCATTGACAGGGCGCAGAAGGTCACTCCATTAAGTGCGATCCAGAATATCTATTCTATGGTGGAGCGGGATATGGAGAAAGCAGTGATTCCTTACTGTATGGAACACGGCATTGGGGTGGTTCCCTTTTCTCCCATAGGCAGCGGGCTTTTATCCGGAAAGATCACAACGGAAACAAAATTTGAACGTAATGATGATGTCAGGAACTGGGTTCCGCAGCTTTCCAAAGCCAATATAGCCGGAAACTGGCCTATCATTGACCTTCTGAAAGAATATGCGGAAATGAAGAATGCCACCAGTGCGCAGATTTCGTTGGCATGGATGCTGCATAAATACCCAAATGTGGTTCCCATTCCCGGATCAAAGAACAAGGAGCGCATTATTGAAAATCTGGATGCTTCCAAAGTGGAACTGACAGAAGAGGAATTCAGTTCGTTGGAGGAAGCGTTAAATCGGTGTAAGGTATATGGACACAGAGGGTTTCGTCGGTAAGGAGGTTTTTGCCGAAGGGAAAAACGCTATTCAAGGGACTTCTTTACCATTACCACCAAGATGCCGGTATTCATGACGAAAACACCAAAGGACTATGAGAGGATATTTGGCGAACAGCTTGAGCGGTGTCAGGTGGATTATTTTGACTATTATTTCCTTCATGCCATGGGAAGGTCCGTGTATGGGGCGGCGCACTGGTACGCCTGCCGGAAGGGGCGGCGAATATCCTGAAAGAAGCTGATCCGGCTGCTGGCGGGGCTTGCCACTACCTACGGAAACCTGACGGCAACCCATGGGAAACCGGAGGACTGTATTGGGTGCAGACAGTGCGAGAACCACTGCCCTCAGCGTTTGCCCATCGTGGAGAACCTGAAACTGGTGGCGGAGGCATTTCGGATGTAACGGTATCTTTGGATTGCTATTGAGAAGTGCAATTTGAAACCTTTCACCGATTGGAACCCTCCTGCAAGGCAAAATAAAGCGGTTTGAAAAACAGAAAGCGAGAAGTATAATTGTAAAATTCAGTTTAATTCTTGTTGTAATGCTTCCAAAAATTTTTTTGCAGCTTTTGAAAAAACCTGATATTTTTTCCATACAACAAAGGCATTTGATGTCAGTTTAGGGGATAGCGGACGAAAACACAGCTCACAGTCCCCGGATAAATTTATTAAATGCGCAAAGGAAAAGGCACAGCCAATGCCTTCCTCGACCAAAAGTGCAGGCGTGTTGATTAGATTGAATGTGGCAATGATGTTTAGCTTTTTACAGTCATAGCCAAGCCATCCGGATAAGCCGTTTTCCTTTAGCATCTGGTTGGAGCATAAAAGAGGGATTTGTTCCAGTTGTTCTGGTTGAATGTTTGGAAAGGCGGCAAGCGGATGGTCTTTTCTCATCAGTAAGCCCCAAGTATCGCTCAGCGGCAGGCGCAGGTGGTCATATTTGGTCAGGTCAACAGGTTCAAATAACACGCCAAAATCCAGCAGACCTTTATCCAGGTACTCCATAATATCATAAGCATACCCGCTTATAAGATGATATCGGATCTGCGGATAATCATTTTGAAGGCGCCTGATTGCTTTCGCAATGGTGCGCATGGTGCGGGACTCTCCGCCGCCAATATAGACGTCGCCTCCCAGAACTTCATCAAAAGAAGAAAATTCCTGCTCTGTTTTGTCCAGCAAATCTACAATTTCCTGCGCGCGTTTTCTTAAAAACATTCCTTCCTCTGTCAAAGTGATCTTTCGGCTGCCACGAGTGAACAACGGTCTGCCGACCTCCTTTTCCAGTTCTGAGAGCTGGCGGGAGAGGTTGGGCTGGGTCGTATGCAAAACCTCTGCCGCTCCAGATATTGTTTCAGTATTAGCCAACGCCAAAAAATAGCGTAGTATGCGGATGTCCATCTTTGTACCTCCTGGTTAGATATTTTTATAGCATGATGCATAAATACGTTTTATTTCATTTAGAAGTCCTCCCAATAATAGAAAATATAAAATTTCCATTTATGATACTCACTGCTAGAATGATTTTACATATCAACAATCCAGAATGCAATAACATCCAAGAAATCAATTGAAAAAATATCACAGTTACCATCTGCGGTAGGCTAATGGCGGGTTGATGGCGCTTAGCTCAAAAGCATAAATGGAAGGCATAGAATAGTATAAAACATAAGTATTTGATATTGGTGGTGTGAAAAATTATAATGACCATAAAGTAAATGTTGCTTTTAATCTAATGATCGAAACTAGGAGGAAGACTATGTTAGGAAATTTTATGTATTGTAACCCGACGAAACTTTATTTCGGGGAGGATTCTCTTGCCAGCCTGAACGAGGAATTGCCAAAGTACGGGCAAAATGTACAGCTTGTGTATGGCGGCGGATCGATTAAAAAGAATGGTATTTATGATAAGGTCATGGAGATTCTGAATGCAAATGGAAAAAATGTGTTTGAAGATGCAGGCGTTATGCCAAATCCAACGGTGCAGAAACTGTATGAAGGCTGTAAAATTGCCAGGGAGGGTAAAATAGACTTGATTCTTGCGGTTGGAGGCGGTTCTGTCTGCGACTATGCAAAAGCAGTTTCCGTGTCCGCATACTGCAAAGAAGATCCCTGGGAAAAATATTATCTTCAAATGAAAGATGTGGATAATGAGATTATCCCGGTGGGATGTGTTCTGACAATGGTGGGCACTGGCTCTGAAATGAATGGCGGTGCAGTCATAACGAACCATGAGCAGAAATTAAAGATTGGTCATGTGTTTGATGAGAAGGTATATCCTAAATTTTCTATCTTAAATCCGGTATTCACCTACACTCTGCCACAGTATCAGATGACTGCAGGGATTTATGACATCATGAATCACATTACGGAGCAGTATTTCTCCGGAGAGGATGACAATACTTCGGATTATTTGATGGAAGGTTTACTGCGGTCTTTGATTCATTCCAGCAGGATTGCTGTGAAGAATCCTACGGATTACGAAGCAAGAAGTAACATTATGTGGATTGCAACATGGGCGCTAAATACTTTAGTGGCGAAGGGGAAATCTACGGACTGGATGGTGCATATGCTTGGGCAGGCGGTTGCGGCTCACACGGATGCAACGCATGGAATGACATTGGCAGCGGTATCTATGGCCTACTATCGCTTTATCTGCCCGTTTGGATTGGCAAAGTTTAAGAGATTTGCTATCAATGTATGGGATATAAATCCGGAAGGAAAGAGTGATGAACAGATTGCAGCGGAAGGTCTGAAGAAAATGGAGGATTATATGGGGGAATTGGGTCTTACTATGAATCTGAAAGAACTTGGGGTAACAGAGGACATGATTCCGGGAATTGCTGACAGCACACTGATTATGGATGGCGGTTATAAGGTGCCGGATAAGGAGGAAATTACGGAAATTTTAAAGAACAGCTTATAAAAGCCAATATAACAAACCAGAAAACATGGAAACAATGTTTTTAGGAGGTGGTTGTTTGTTGGATGAAACGTCCGAAAAAGACAGGCTGATTCAAAATTTGGCGGATGCTGGTCTTTGCGATGAAGAAATAAAAAGATTCTTATGCTGCCACAATCAAAATAAACGGGCGGCACAGCTAAAAATACTAACAGAATACCGAGGAAAACTGTTAGGAATGGTACAGGACGGGCAGGAAAAACTTTATTGCCTGGACTATCTGATACGAAAACTAAAAACTGATTCATAAATGCAAGGAGGGTAATAAAATGAACGAAACATTGAAAATGACGCAGGAGTGGGATAAGATTTTTCCGCAGAGCGAGAAAGTAAACCACCGTAAAATCATGTTCCACAACCGTTATGGTATCACGCTGGCAGCGGATTTGTATGAGCCAAAGGATGCAGCAGGCAAGCTCCCTGCCATTGCTGTGTGTGGTCCCTTTGGCGCCGTAAAGGAGCAGGCATCCGGTTTGTATGCACAGAAAATGGCAGAACGTGGCTTCCTTACCATGGCGTTTGATCCTTCCTATACCGGTGAGAGCGGCGGTGAACCCCGATATATGGCTTCTCCTGACATTAACACCGAAGATTTCCAAGCAGCGGTAGATTTCCTCTCTGTACAGGAAAATGTAGATTCAGAACGAATCGGTATCATTGGAATCTGTGGTTGGGGTGGTCTGGCTTTGAATGCAGCGACGCTGGATACCCGTATCAAGGCGACTGTGGCTTCTACTATGTATGATATGTCCCGTGTCAATGCCAACGGATATTTTGACGCTGAGAACGCTGCTGATGCACGGTATGCGAAGAAAGAAGCCATGAACGCCCAGAGGATCGTGGATTATAAAAATGGCAGCTATGCACTAGGCGGCGGGGTTGTCGATCCGCTTCCTGAGGATGCCCCCTTCTTCGTAGCAGATTATCATAATTACTATAAAACAGATCGCGGCTACCATAAGCGCTCCTTAAATTCCAACGGAGGATGGAATATGATTGGATGTATGTCCTTTATGAACCAGCCGATCCTTAGGTACAGCAATGAGATCCGCAGCGCCGTTTTGATTATGCACGGAGAGAAGGCACACTCCTGCTATTTCAGCCGTGACGCCTATGCAGCTATGATGAAGAATAATCCTTATACAGACAACAAGGAACTGTTGATTATTCCGGATGCAGTCCATACTGACCTGTATGATGGCGGCGGAAAGGATGCGATACCTTTTGATAAACTGGAACAGTTTTTTGAAAAAAACTTGAAATAGTGGGGTATTCATGATGAAAATAGCCATCTTGCGGGGAAGCCCCTGCAGGAATGGATCGTCCAATCTCCTTGCAGACAATTTTATAAGGGGAGCTAAGGAAAGCGGACATCAGGTTACAGTTAAGGATAATGCAAGGGTCATGTATGAAAGCATGGCTCTTTTGTATGTTTGAATAAGAAAAAAGGAAATCTTCAAAGTTATGCCACATTTATACATAAAGTGTGGCATAAACCGCATTCTGAACGGATGTGGTGTTGAGTGTAAAGGCGGAAAAAAATATAATAGGCTTGCGGATGAGGGAATATCCCAAAGAAAAAGGAAAAGCAAAATAAATAAATATTTTTAAGAAGGAGAAATTTAAAATGAATCAGACTTACATCACATTAAACAATGGAGCGAAAATCCCGCAGTTTGGCATGGGCGTATATATGGTGCCGGAAGGGGAGGAGACAAAGGGTGCGGTTCTGAATGCTCTTAAGATGGGCTACCGCCATATTGATACGGCCCACGCTTACCAGAACGAGCGCAGCGTAGGCGCTGCAATCCGGGAAAGCGGCATTCCCAGGGAAGAGATTTGGGTAACATCCAAACTTTGGCCCAATGAGTACGGCGAGGGCAAGACAATAGCCGCCATTGACAAAATGCAAAAACGCCTTGCGGTGGAATCCATTGACCTGCTTCTTCTGCACCAGCAGGTGGGCGATTATATGGGCGCATGGCGGGACTGTGAAAAGGCAGTCCGGCAGGGAAAAGTGAGGACAATCGGACTTAGCAATTTTGAATCCGAGCGGCTGGAAGAGGTCTGTGAGGCGGCAGAGATTAAGCCGGCGGTGCTGCAGGTGGAATGTCATCCTTATTTCCAGCAGGAAGAACTAAAGAAAAGGATTGCCCCTTATGGAACGGTGATTGAGGCATGGTATCCTATCGGGCATGGTGATTCAGATTTGATCGGGGAGCCGGTATTTGCAAAACTGGCAGATAAATATGGGAAAACCAATGTGCAGATCATTCTGCGCTGGCATATCCAGGAGGGAAACATTATATTCCCGAAGTCAACGAATCCTCAGCACATCAAAGACAATTCTGATATCTTTGATTTTGCCTTAACCAGTGACGAGATGGCAGAAATCAGGAAGATTAATAAGGGCGTGCGTTTTTTCAATATGACACTTAAGCAGCAGGAAGCACAGTTTACTTCATGGGAAGTGAATGATTAAGGAGGGGCAAAGATTGGAAACGAACGAAATGGGGAGCCTGCCTGTAGGCAGCCTTTGCGTTCGTACCGGATAGGACAGTTGTGGGAGAAATCATAAAAATTGGGATTCCGGTGGTCTTAAGCAATTGCTTGGTTGCAGTCATTGCATTGGGAATGAATAGTATCCTTATGGGACTTTCGTCGCTGGCTCCGGGGATTTATGTAATCTACATCCGCCTGCAGAGCTTTGTCATTATGCCGTCCAGCGGCATGCGCAGCGCAGGAATTTCGATTATCGCATACAATTATGGAGCAAAAGAGAAAGAACGTATCATGGACACTTTATGGAAAAGCCTGCATGTAAATGCTGTCATAGCAGCAGCCGGAATATTTGTTTTCCTTGCTTTCCCGGCACAGCTACTTGCCATGTTCAATGCGTCGGGTGACATGATGGAAATGGGGATCCCGGCTCTTAGGTTCATTGCTGCGGCCTTGCTGCTTACTACGACAACGCAGATTTTATCAGGTTTCCTGCAGGCTATGGGGCAGGGGATGGCAAGCTTTCTTGTTTCCATTTCCCAGGCAGTATTCCTGCTGCTTTTTGCATGGATATTTGCACGGACAGGAAGCACTACACTGGTCTGGCTGGCGTTCCCGGCTATGGAAATCATCCGCTTTGCAATCGCGGCAGTTATGGTCAGATGGACTTATCAGGGAAAGATCGTGAAACTTCAGACTGCACAGGCAGGATAAAGTGAGGGATGGAAAAGAATGACTGAATTTTATAAGTAAGAGAGTGTCTATGATGCCTAATGTCCGGCTACCGGCTGATTAATACAGTAGCTGTATATGGGAATGAGGAAACCTCATGAAAGAAAGGTGGATAAAAATGGAGAAGACAAGAAAAATTGGACAGACAGATATTGAAATTACGGCAATCGGGTACGGATGTATGGGACAGACTCATGCCTACGGAGTTGTGGAGGCAGAGGAAGACATGGTAGCGCTTATGCGGTACGCCCATGAGGTAGGATATACCTTTTTTGACACTGCGCCGGTTTATGGAGAAGCAAATGAGCAGTATCTGGGCAAAGCGGTGGCTCCTTTCCGCAAGGAGGCTGTGGTTGCCACAAAGTTTGGCATTGTGGACGACTCTTTCTTTACCGGAAATGAGGACGCTTTAAACAGCAGCCGTGATTCCATCTGGCAGCAGGTGGACGCTTCCCTGAAACGGCTAGGGACAGATTATATCGATCTGTATTACCAGCACCGCATCGATCCGAAGACAGAGCCGGAGGAAGTGGCTGGAACCATGGCGGAGCTGATAAAAGCAGGAAAAATCCGGGCATGGGGCGTTTCCTTTGCGCCGGAAGAATATATCCGAAGGGCTCATGCAGTATGTAAAATATCCGCCATCGAAAATATGTATTCCTTTGTGGCAAGGCAGGATGAGGGAACGTATTTCCCGCTCTGTGAAGAACTAGGAATCACCTATGTGTCGGCCTGCCCTCTTGCAAAAGGGTATCTTAGTAATCGCTACGCTGCCGGAACAAAATACCGGGAAGGTGACTGGCGGGCAGAGATGAACCTGTTTAAGAAAGAGGGAATTGACGCAAACCTGGATTTGATGGATATGATCACGGAATTTGCCGAAAGGAAACAGGCAACTCCGGCACAGATCGCCCTTGCGTGGGAAATCACAAAGAAACCGTATCTGGTGCCGATTCCGGGCACAACAAAAAAAGAGCGGGTAAAGGAAAACTTTGATGCGGTGAATGTGGAACTGTCACCGGCGGAAATGAAGGAGATCGAAGAAGCCCTGTCCCATATGGATATTGTGGGCATGGGATGAGGCTGATGCGGATGCCTGTGAGAAAAAGAATGACTCTGCTTGTGGAAGATAGAATCCACTGGGCGCGAAAGCGTCATGCGCAGCTTGCATGGGATTTTATGAAACAGTTTCGCAGAAATGAACAGGGAACGGTAGAACAAATAAATTTGCGAGAGGTATATAGTTATGAAAAGAATATTTGCAATTATGATTGCGCTGGCTTTTTGCTTTTCTGTGAACGCCTGTGGGCGGACAGATAACGGTCAGTCGGAAGAACAGGTGGAAAGTCTGGCAAATGGGACGCAGGAGGACGCCGCGCAGAAGGAACAGCCGGTGGGCGAAGGTTTTGAAGGGCAGGCATTTGATCTTGGGGCAGGGACTGTCATACTGAACAGCGGATATGAAATGCCCATACTTGGCATTGGGACCTTCCGACTGTCCCAGAGTGAGGCGGAGGATTCCGTGTACTGGGCGCTCCGGGACGGTTATCGCTTGATCGACACGGCAAGGATTTATGGAAATGAGGCAGGTGTGGGCAGGGGAATCCAGAGGGCGATTGATGAAGGGTTCGTGACCAGGGAAGAAATTTTTGTCACCACCAAGATGTGGACGGATGATTATAGCAATGGTGCGGCGGCCATTGATGCCTCACTTGAGAGATTGGGACTGGATTACATTGACCTTATGATCCTGCATCATTCAGCTCCGGGAAGCGATGCATCCGCATACCAGGCGATGGAACAGGCAGTAAGTGAGGGGAAGCTCCATTCTATTGGTCTTTCCAATTATTATACACCCGATGATTTTGACCGGCTTGTAGGTGAGACAACGATTACACCTGCCCTGCTTCAAAATGAAACCCATCCTTATCATCAAAGCACAGAGATGAAGGAACATCTGCAGCAGTATGGCACTGTTATGGAATCGTGGTTTCCTCTTGGAGGACGCGGCAATACGCAGACATTATTCAATGATGAAACCATTGTTGAAATTGCAAATGCACACAATAAAACGTCTGCTCAGGTTATCCTGCGTTGGCATCTGCAGGCGGGAAATATTGCAATTCCTGGCTCCAGCAATGAGGCGCACATTCAGGAGAATTATGAGATTTTTGACTTTGAGCTGACAGAGGATGAGATGCAGAAAATGACCGCATTAGATCGGAATGAGAGATTTGCCTCTTACTAAGAACAACAGATATGGGAGGTGACGGATGAAAGTAATGCTTGTGAACGGCAGTCCTCATGAGAGGGGGTGTACCTATACGGCTCTTCGAGAACTTGCGGGTACTTTTGAAAAAGAGGGCATCCGGACGGATATTTTCTGAATCGGGAAAAAAGGTTTTATCTTAAGCCTGCGGCGGCATTGGTTTCGTCACGATATTGGAACATGGTTTACGGAAGTATCCCGGAGCAAATACAGGAAGCTGGGGAAAAGATGGGTATACCATTGCCCGAATACGATTAAGGAGATTTACCATGAAAAAATTTTTTTCTCAAAAAATAGTACTTTCGTTTTTTCTTTGTGGTCTGATGGCGGTTTCGTTTACAGCCTGCGGCGGAAACACCGGACAGGAAAATAATAATGATATAGCTGATACTTTGAATCCACTTCCTGAAAGCGGAGCGGACAGTGAGTCCGAGTCTGCTTCTGGGAGCGTGCGGGATGGCGGTACGGAAGGCTCTGAACAGGCGCCGGATTCTACGGAAAGTGTGGATGCAGACACGCCTGCGGGCAGCAATATTCTGGTAGCATATTTTTCTCTTGCGGATGAGCAGTATGAAGTGGGTGTGGTTGAAAAGGGCAATACACAGATTGTTGCAAAGATCATTGCGGATCAGACAGGAGCGGATACATTTTCCATTGAATCAACAGTCGCTTATCCCACAACCTATGATGGACTGCTTGAAATATCCCGTGAGGAGGAAAACAATCCGCCGGAGATTGCCGGAACAGTCGAAAACATGGACGACTACAATATAATCTTCATCGGTTACCCGATCTGGTGGGGAGATCTTCCTGCGATTGTGAAAGTATTTCTGGAAAGCTATGATCTCTCCGGAAAGACAGTCATTCCTTTCTGTACCCATGCAGGAAGCGGGCTTTCGGGGACACAGGGAACCGTTGAGACTCTTTGTGATGGGGCAACGATAGAAGATGGTCTTGCGGTGCGTGGAAAGACGGCACAGGAAGATATGGATTCGGCAGAAAGCTCAGTAACGGAATGGCTGCGTGGTCTGGGATTTGTGGAATAAACGCAGAGGAGAATTACATGATTTTTGAATGGAGGATATCAAGGCAAAAACATTGATTGCATATTTTTCACATGCCGGGCAGAATTATACCCATGGCGGAATTGGATATTTAGAAGTTGGAAATACGGAAGTGGTGGCAAAAAAGCTCCATAAGCAGCTTAAGTGGAAATGGAAGGGGCTGCGCAACAGCAGGATTGAATCCCTGAACGGCTTGCATACGTTGGAATATGCGGAACAGATTGGGCTAGATAGAGCCTCCGGTGGATGGCAGGCGTGCAAAGGTGGATCTTGCCAGCGAAGCTGGCCCGGATGGAGCATTTTTTGACGGGGCATTTTATTTTGCGGAAGCAAAGCCGCTGGAGACAGTGCAGTCCATATGAAATATATAAGGGAACAATAAGGAGGATGAACAATTGGCACAGGGAAAATTAGGATTTGGATTTATGCGGCTCCCGGTGATTGACGGGGTGCAGGAGAACATTGATCTGGAACAGCTGAACCAGATGGTGGATGAGTTCCTAGGGAACGGATTCACATATTTTGATACGAGCTATGCCTACCACAATGGAAAAAGTGAGGAGGCTTTAAGGAAGAGCGTGGTGGAACGGTATCCGAGAGAGCAGTTTACCATTGCCACAAAGCTTCCGACCTTTCTCATACAGACAGAAGACCAGGTGGAGGATATATTTGCGGGACAGCTTAAAAATCTGGGAACAGACTATGTGGATTATTACCTGCTTCACATCCTGAACACGAAATTCTACAATGGGCTGGATGGCAGGGGCGGTGTGGTAAAGAACTGCCACTTGTTTGAGCATGCACAGAAATGGAAAGAAGAAGGGAAAATCAAGCATCTCGGATTTTCCTTCCACGATTCGCCGGAGGTACTGGATCAGATTCTAACGGAGCATCCGGAAGTGGAGTTTGTTCAGATTATCATCAATTATTTTGACTGGGAAAGCTATTTTATCGCAGCCAAAAGGTGCTATGAAGTGATCCGCAAGCATGGGAAAAAAGTAGTCGTCATGGAGCCGGTTAAGGGAGGCGTTTTGGCACAGATACCAGAGGCGGCTGAAAAGAAACTCCGCACCATTGCACCGGAAATGTCGCCGGCAGTATGGGCGCTTCGGTTTGCGGGCAGTATGGATGACGTGATAGCGGTGCTCTCCGGCATGTCCACGTTGGCGCAGGTGCAGGACAATGTAAAGAATATGAAGGATTTCGTACCCCTTGGAGAGGACGATAAGAACATGCTGGTGACGATGGCAAAGGAACAGAAAGCGGCAGGACCGGAAGGCACTGGGGATTTTACAGAATATGAAAGTCTGACCTATCACGGTATTTCTGTGGCGGCAATTCTTGATACTTATAACTCTGCCATGGTGCAGCCAAATCCGTTGTTCTCCGGCGAGATGAACTACCTGGCAAATAAGCTGCTTGCCAGCGGTGTGACGGATATCAAACAGGAATTTCCGAAAGAGACGGTTCTGTTTCAGGGAAAAGATATCACGGCACAGGTGGAAGAAGCATGGAATTTCCTTCTGGAGCATGCGTTTGTGATGTGATGATTCAACGAAACAACTAAAATTCTCTCCATTGTGTTCAGCGTATGGAGGAATCTTGGCGTGATTGGAATCTGCCTGGCAATGGTAGGGGACTGGCTGGTGAAAGCGGTATTGATCCTGATTCGTTACCGCAGCCGTAAGTGGACAAAATTTCAGGTGATTGATTAGGACTAAAGAGTATTGGAAGAAAGAGGCAGTGGGGAAAATGAAAGAAATCAGAGTGGAAACAACACACAGAATTCGATTATGTAAAGCTTGCGGAATGTGCAGTAAGAACTGTCCGGCGCAGATCAATATTCCTGAAGCATTGGGAATCTATGAGGAGTACCTGTCAGGTGATATGGGGATATTGGAAAAACTGGACGAAATGGAGTCATCCGGAAAGCCGATGGATTGCATTGAATGCGGCGCATGTTCTGCTCATTGTCCAAATGGTGTGGACGTAAAAGAATTGGTAAGAGAACTGGCAATGATGCAGTCATGCCAGAGATTGATACCATCTCGGCATGGCAGGCAGAAGGAGATGGGAAGATGAAAAAGATATGGGCGTTTTTTATGAGTGCAGGGCTTATGTCACTGCTTTTTCTGACCGGGTGTTCCCAGACGGGGCAGCCAGATCGGGAGCAGGACAGTATCCCGTCACAGCAGGAAACAGGAAAGGTCATTTATATTGACCCTTATGCGGGAGATGCCTATGACCTTCCGGCAGATCTGATACTGGTGACGCATTCCCATTTTGACCACAGCCAGACAGACAAAGTGGAATACCGCAATGAGGGCTGTCAGACCATTACGCAGAAAGAAGCTGTTTTAAACGGAGAGCATCAGATTTTTGATCTGGGCTATGTCACGGTGGAGACTGTGGAGGCAGGATATAATCCGCTGCACGATGTAAATGAGTGTGTGGGTTATGTGCTGACCTTCTCCAACGGGAAATCCGTTTATGTCACCGGCGACACATCCACAACGGATGGGGAAGAAATCATAGTTAAGTGAAACAGGGAATTATTGAAATGGGCAGATGACAGAGGATGTTTCAGATTATCAAAAAGCGCCCAGTTTTTTAGGTTACTTTCGTCAAATCTCTTATTTCTTGCATAAACTTTTCAGAAGCTTTAGAGAATACTTGATATTTTTTCCATATGATATTCATGCCTTCTTCTCTTTTTGGAGAGAGGGGGCGGAAGCATAGATTACTGTTGCCAGAAGTATTAATGATTTTATCAAATCCGATTGCATATCCTAAGCCTTCCTCAACCATAAGGGAAGCATTAAAAAGTAAATTATAGGTGGCAACGATTTCTAATTCGGATATTTCCTTTTTTATCCATGCAGGCAATGTCCCGTTGTTATTATCTTGTTTCGACACAATCAGGGGAGTGTTCCACAAATCTTCCGGGGAAATCGTTTTTTTTACAGCCAGTGGTGAATCCTTCCGCATTAATACGCCCCAGACATCTTTATAAGGAAATGGTATCGAATTGTATTTTGAATGGTCTACAGAACCGAATACAATTCCAAAATCAATCAGTCCTTTGTCTAATTGTTCCAGGACAAATTCAGAATTTCCGCTGACAATATGGTAATGAATGCCGGGGTATGATTTATATAGCTCTTTTGCCGTTTTTGCAATAAAGCGGACGGCATCGGTTTCACCTGCACCAATATGAATATCACCGACAATAACCTGATCGGAAAGGGAGATTTCTCGCTCTGCTTTTTGTACCAGATTTAGGATTTCTTCGGCACGTTTTCTCAAAATCATGCCTTCTTCTGTGAGTGTGACTTTTCTAGAGCCTTTTGTTCCTCGGATTAAAAGCTGTTTTCCTAATTCTTCTTCCATAGCTTTAATTTGAGTAGAAACAGTAGGCTGAGATAGATGAAGTGATTCCGCAGCCCTTACAATGCTCTGTTCTCTTGCCACGGCAAGAAAATATTGAAGTACACGCAATTCCATATTCCTGATTCCTTCCTGTTCCCATTTTATAGTATAGTATAGCATGTAGTTCAATAGGTTTCAATTATGCAAGTCAATTAGATATAAGTATTTGTTATTGTGATCGGAAGGAAGTATAATACAAATACAAAACATGAAAATAATGACTCAGATTAGCGATGGTGAGTGAAGATGGAGAGCAAGGGAATCAAACTTGAGAAACTAACGCAGTATGGATCAAAGGAAGCAGTTGTTCAAAATCTGGAAGATGCGGGGTGTACCCTGGAGATTATAGAATGTTGCATTGCCTGTATGGAACAGGGAAAAAAGAATGAGCTGCTGAAACGGTTGGAAGAACACAGAACAAGGCTTTTGAACAAGGTGCATGAAGAAGAAAAACATATAGACTGCTTGGATTATCTGGTTTATCAGATCAGGCGTAGCTAAAGCAAATTTGAATAATAAAGGATATGGAGGAAGAATTATGCAAGTAATTGAAAATCAGACTTTCGACATGGAACGCGCTCTTTATGGAAGTAATGGCGTGTTGATAAGAAACTGTTCATTTGACGGACCGGCAGACGGTGAAAGCGCATTTAAAGAAGGGCGGGATATTGAGACGGAACATTGCTTTTTTAACCTGCGCTACCCATTTTGGCATGACCACGGACTAAAAATTGCAGATTCAGAAATGACCCAAGCCTGTCGGGCAGCGCTATGGTATTCTGACCATGTAGAGATTAAAGATAGCAAGCTGCACGGGATTAAGGCGCTTCGTGAGTGCAGCGATGTCCTAATAAGGAACTGTGACATTATCTCGCCGGAATTTGGCTGGTCCGTGAAGGGAATTTGTATGGAAGATACCACAGCCGCCAGTGAGTATTTCATGATGCGTTCGGAGAATCTGACATTTAGAAATGTGACTTTCAAAGGTAAATACTCGTTCCAGTATATTAAGAATGGGACATTTGAAAACTGCATATTTGATACGAAAGATGCCTTTTGGCACGGTGAAAACGTCATAGTAAAAAACAGCGTGATAAGGGGTGAATATCTGGCATGGTACTCAGATGGACTGACTCTGATAGACTGTAAGATCATCGGGACACAGCCACTGTGTTATTGCAAAAACTTGAAATTGATTCGCTGTGAAATGATTGATACGGATCTCGCTTTTGAAAAATCAGAAGTGGATGCTGTTATCACGACGAAGGTCGACAGCATTAAAAATCCATTGTCTGGATGGATTCAGGTGCCGGAAGTGGGGGAACTGATTATGGATGACGAAGAGGCGAAAGGCGAGGTTCAGATTTGCGGGCAGAAAGAAGGGGATAGGTTCTGCAAAATGTGTAACTGTGCTTAATTGGATGCAGAAGATGCACAGTATCGTTCATCATGGTAGGAGACAGTGCATGAAAAAGATGATTTGTATAGTATCGCTTTTGGCGGTATTGCTTACGATAATGGCCTGTGGAAACACGCTGGAAGAAAAAAAGTCGGAGATAGAAACAGGAGCAGCATTGAGCGATGAAGTACAGACAGAGATTCAGCCGACAGAATCTGCACAGGAAAATATAGAAGAGGAGGTAACAGAGATGAAAGTTCAAATTGGAAATACTGCTTTTTCTGCAACGTTGGCAGATAATTCTTCCGTAGATGCGTTGAAGGAATTGATGGCAGATGGTCCTCTTATTTTGAACATGAGTGATTATGCAAATATGGAAAAAAGTGCAGATCTGGGGGTTATACTGCCTCAGAACAATGAGCAGATGAATACACAGGCAGGTGATATGATTCTGTATCAGGGCAGGACATTTGTAATCTACTATGACACAAATTCATGGAGTCTGACACCCATTGGAAAAATTGACAATGTGGATGCAGAAGAATTGAGAGAGGTGTTGGGAACTGGCGACGTTACAGTGACCTTGTCTCTTGAATAAGGAAAACAGGAGGAGAGAGCATATGATTTATAGAAAGTTTCAAGATATTCAATTGTCTGGTTTAGGGCTTGGCATGATGCGTCTGCCGGTGCTGGATGGTAATGACGGAGCAGTGGATGAGACTGCAGCAGCAGAACTGATTGACTTTGCTTACAAGAGTGGAATTAATTATTTTGATACGGCATGGGGATACCATAATGGTAATTCAGAGCTGGTTGCAGGAAAGTATCTCTCAAGATATCCACGGGAGAGCTATTACCTTGCCAGCAAATTTCCAGGTTATGACCTTTCTAATATGAGCAAGGTGGAAGAAATTTTTGTTAGACAGCTTGAAAAATGTCAGACACAGTATTTCGATTTTTATTTGTTTCATAATGTCTATGAAGGGAATATCGATTCATACCTTGACCCCCAATATGGGATTTTGGAGTATCTTTTGAAACAGAAGGCTGATGGTCGTATTCGACACCTTGGATTTTCGGCACATGGCAGCGCAGAAGTGATCCGGCGCTTTATGGATGCCTATGGTAAGCATATGGAATTTTGCCAGCTTCAACTCAACTATATGGATTGGCATTTCCAGAATGCGCAGGAGAAGGCAGCCATTTTGCAGAAAGCCGGCATCCCGGTATGGGTTATGGAGCCCCTGCGAGGAGGAAAGCTTGCGAAAGCCTCAGAAGAATTGACTGCGGTATTGCATTCTATGCGACCGAAGGAAACGATTCCTGGATGGGCATTCCGATTCCTGCAAAGCATTCCTGGTGTAACGATGGTGTTATCCGGTATGTCCAATATGGAGCAGTTAAAAGCCAATATTGCTACATATGAGACAGATGAGCCTTTAAATACAGAAGAATTTAACACGTTGGTGCGGTGTGCGGATGAGGAAACCAGAAAGGGCGGGCTTCCCTGTACGGCTTGCCATTATTGCACCAGCCATTGTCCGAAGGAACTTCCGATTCCGGAATTGATTGATTTATACAATGAACATAAGATTACAGGAGGCGGCTTTATCGCCCCCATGGCGGTGGGCAGTATGTCCCAGGAAAAACGCCCTGCTAACTGTATTGGATGCAGAAGGTGTGAACAAGTCTGCCCGCAGCGGATAAAAATATCTGAAGCGATGAAGGATTTTACTGCTATGATTGGTATGTAGCAGGTGTGAAAAAGAGCATATTAGTGCATTGTGTTATTATCATCAGCTGCTTGCGCCTCGGTACGGTGCTTTACCGAAGCTTCCCCCAGTGGGCGGGCTTTTTGACACGTCAAAGACTATCGGATTTCCGTAATTTGATACAGAGCTGTCCTTGTCCTCGCACTTCCTTATGTGAAGGGGACAAAGACGGTTCTTTTTCCTTTCACAGCCATTTTAAGGGACCATTACTGTCATTTTAATATGCTTACTTTAAAAATGAAGATATTTTACAAGACACAGTTCATAATAAGAAGTAAAATGTCTGTGACAAGGAGGAAAGTCACATGAAAAAAGAGACGAGAACAGTGGTATATGATGAGGAATTAAGGCTTGAAGCATATCGCTTTGAGGGAACTCGGCAGCCTTTTCCAAACCACTTTCATGAATATTATGTCGTAGGATTTGTGGAAGAAGGCACACGCGAACTTTCCTGCAGGAACAGGGAATATACGATAAAGAAAGGCAGTATTATACTTTTTAATCCGGGTGATAACCATGCCTGTGCGCAGAGGGATGATGGGACATTTGATTACCGGGGATTCAATATTTCAAAGGAAATCATGTTTGATCTTGCAGAGGAAGTGACCGGAAGGCGGGAACTTCCAGGTTTTTCAAAGAATGTCATTTATGATGAAGAAGCTGCATGTTACCTGCGCTTACTGCATGAGATGGTCATGAAAGGGACCGGCGATTTGGGAAAGGAGGAAACGCTGTTGTTCTTGATTTCGCTGCTCATACAGAATTATGGACAGCCCTTTGAAAGCTGTATCCCGGAGTGCAGGAAGGAGATTGAGAAGGCTTGCGAATACATGGAACAGCATTTTACAGAGCGTATCTATCTGGAGCAGATATGCCGTCATGCGGGACTCAGTAAGTCTACACTGCTTCGTGCCTTTACGAAGTCAAAAGGTGTCACGCCATACCGCTACCTTGAGACAATTCGTATCAATGAAGCAAAAAAGCTGTTGTCAGAGGGAACGCCGCCTGTGGAAGCAGCTATAAGGACGGGATTTTCAGACCAGAGCCATTTTACTAATTATTTCAATCAGTTCATAGGGCTTGCGCCAGGTATTTATCGTGATATATTTTCTGAGAGGGATGGTGGAGCGCATGGAGAATAAAAAAACAGCAGGGCATCTGGCAGCGCTGTTCACGATTATCGTATGGGGGACGACATTCATATCTACCAAAGTCCTGCTTGTAGATTTCAGACCCGTGGAAATCCTGTTTTTCCGTTTTGTTATGGGATTTGCGGCGTTGTTTCTTGTCTGTCCCCATCGGCTGAAAGTCGTGAGCCGCAGACAGGAGGCGACTTTCGCACTGGCAGGACTGTGCGGGATATGTCTGTACTACCTGTTGGAGAATATCGCTCTTACATATACAATGGCTTCCAATGTGGGTGTCATCATATCGGTTGCACCGTTTTTTACGGCAATATTGTCGCGTTTATTTCTGAAGGCAGAAGGGAAACTGCGGGCAAACTTTTTCATTGGCTTTGTGGTGGCAATGACGGGGGTTGTACTGATTAGCTTTAACGGTTCTAAACTGGAATTAAATCCGATGGGTGATGTACTTGCAGTCCTTGCGGCGTTTGTATGGGCATGCTATTCCATACTGACGAGGAAGATCAGCAGCTTTGGCTATCCGGTCATTCTTACCACACGCAGGACGTTTTTTTACGGTATCCTTTTTATGATTCCGGCGTTATTCCTTTTTGATTTTGAAATAGGGGTGGATCGGTTTGCGAATATAACGCATCTGCTTAACATCCTGTATCTGGGATTGGGGGCTTCCGCAATCTGTTTCGTTACATGGAATCTTGCGGTAAAGATACTTGGGGCGGTTAAGACAAGCATTTATATCTATATGGTTCCTGTTATTACGGTTGTGACATCTGTATTGGTATTGAAGGAGCCGATAACATGGGGCTCGGCAGTGGGGACAGTTCTGGCAGTGGCAGGGCTTTTCCTCTCTGAATATAACGGAAAGGGGAGTGGGAAGAATGAATGAACATTTTTATATCGATGAAAGATGCTACAGAAGCGGAATTAAATTATTTAGGAATTGCCATCTGCGGTGTAAAAAAGAAGGTCAATAAATTAACCGGAAACATGGCACTGCTGAGGTAAAAAATATGGCAATATATCTTGATTTTTAGAATAATGTTCAGTTATAATGAGCTTGAACGATGTTCAAGGAGGAACGTATGGACAACAAAGAAGTCATCATTCAGGCAACAATAGCGCTGATTCATGAAAAAGGCGAAAAAATGAATGAGATTACGGTGCGGGATATTTGTAAAAGGGCAAATGTAGGATTAGGACTTGTCAATTATCATTTTGGGAACAAAGAAAAATTAATAGAGCTTTGTGTGGAACGAATGGTTAACGGTATTGTTGATCATTTCCATTCCATCCGGGAGAAGACGGAAGGGCTTTCTCCTTTTGAAAAGCTGGAATATCTTGGGAATATGACATTGACATTTCTATTTGAACATTATGCGGTATCGAAAACTTCAATTCTTACAGATATGAATATGCCCAAAGAAGATGATAATACACACAGAACGTTCCGCGCCTACCTGCCGCTTGTAGCAGCCTGTCGGCAAGATTGGGATGAGATGATGGTTGAACGAAAAACGTTCTGCCTGATCGCAGCTATGCAGCAAGCATTTTTGCGTTATAAAGTGATTTTTCAGACGCAGGGAATTGATTTGATGAATCCGGAAGAGCGAAAAATATTCCATACGCAAATTTTGCATGATATTTTAGAAGTATAGTTTGTGAAGATTATAGTGATACTTGTTTAAAATGTGGTCAAGAGTATAGATACTGTGAATGTATAAAACACATTTGCAAAGATGTGTCTGATAAGGTTACAAAAGCAGATTATTTGGGGATGGTATGGACCAAACGGAGTTCTTATTTCCCTTTAGGGAATTTGCAAGAGAGGGTGAAATAATGCAGGTTAATTTGACTAATGGTTCATTACAACAAAGGTTTTTTTCTGGAACAGGCAGTATAGGCGGTATCCATCTGCCTGATTTTAACGATAAATATGTATTTTCCAAAAAGAAAAGCGGCATCAGTGATGAAGAATACAGGAAGCAGATTGTAGAGCAAGCCTATAAGGATTTTTCAAAAGGACTATTCCAGAATAAATCCGCAGAATAGTTTTAATGCCAAAGCATAGCGGAAAATAAAGTCCATCCGTATATTAGCAACAAGGCACAGGCATCTTCGTCGGATTATTATGATTCCAGTGTCGAAGGAATAGAGGCAATATACGAGGGCGGAAAGTGGTAATGGTGGATGAAAAGAAGGGAATACCGAAGGATAGAAGGAAATACTATGGGCAGATTTGCAGTAATTGATACGGAGACCAACTGGAATGATGAGGTAATGTCGATAGGCGTAGTAGTCGCTGATTCAGAGACTAAGCAAAAAGTAGATTCGATATATTACATCATCGACCCGGAATATAGAGTGGGAGGAATGTATTCTGGTGAATTACGGCTTGATGAAAAAACTGCCCGGATCATCAACAGAAAACAGGCACTTAAGGAGATGAAAGAGTGGCTGGATACCTATGGTGTGAAGAAACTTTTTGCATATAATGCGTCTTTTGATATGAATCATTTACCAGAATATTCAGACTATGAATGGTATGATATCATGCGTCTGGCTGCATATCGCCAATATAATTCGTCTATACCGGCTTCTGCGGATTGCTTTAGGACAGGAAGATTGAAGCGCGGATATAGTGTTGAAGATGTACTGAAAATGCTTAGAAAAAACAAACGGTACAGTGAAATACATAATGCTGTTTTAGACGCGCAGGATGAATTGGAAATTATGCAGTTGCTGGGACATGGGATAGGAGAATATGATATTGCACTTATTTCGGATAAAAATCTTTTCTGAAAGAACATGAGAGGGAAGATAATGAAGAGAGAAGCAAAGCAGGTAGCATACGAGAACTACAATGTCAGGATGAAAAGACATGCACAGCTGTGCCTTATAGACAGTGTAGAGATATATAATAATCCTTATATGGGATACAGGTATAATGTCCGTATTTATAGAAATGGCGTCATCCAATATAAGAATAATACGGATTGTTTAAATGGTGCAGTGCTTTATATAAAGCCTGAAGATGCTCAATATATTATTGATCCGATTATGTCGGAGATATTCTGCTATGATGCTGATGAGCATGGAACGGCAATGATGGATGGATATTATTGGAAACTGACATTCTATAAGAATTCAGAAACTATCGATGAAATTGAAGGATGGCCAAATGAAAATCGGTGGCGTTATGGGGAAGTGAAGGGGATCATAGAATTTGCGGAACGGTATATTCCCAAGGATTTAGGTTCAGCCCGGATGAATTTTTATAAAGAAGATGATGAATCGGACGCCAACGTTATCAGAGAGTATCATTAAACAGATTTTTTATTTGGTGATGCTGAAAGAAAACGGGGTAACACTGACAAATGGGGATGAGCTGTTGATTTCTAAATACAAGTATGAGAATTATGTAAAATCATACCTGCAGATTTGATTACATCCTCTGTCATTTCATAGTTTTTGGTTTGGATGGGAATCAAATGGATTCCTAACAGCTTTGTCGCCGTCTTGATACCGGGGTATGTCAGCGGACTGTTAAAAGCCATCGTGTAAGCAGACATTATGAACCTTTTTGCTGCTCTTGGCTTGTTTATACTAAAGAAAGCAGCCTGTCCATAAAATCGCAGTGGGTAAACGAAAAAGAATGGAACGGGGACATCGATATTATTTCATCTGTTTCATTCACTGATTTTAAAATGGCAATTTTGTGAAATTAGTATTGACAGGATTATTGTTCATATGATACTCTTTACAAGTTAGATGTAACTAACTTGTAATAAAAGGGTATATAATGCCAAAAAGCATTTCTCTTTGCTTTATAGGAAAATGCATCCTATAAAGCAAAGCCCTCTGGGGGGCGGCACACTTCGCACATGAGAAAAATGACTGCTGTCACATCCGCGTTCCGTAGCAAGTGTGTGTTAATCGCGCATTTTTTTTATCTTGCAAGTTAGCAAAAACTAACCAGAAAGGAAGATCATGGATGGAAATTATGAACACGGAAAATATATCAGAGGAACTGGTGGTATACCACTGTTCGCCCACGATGGCAGGGTTAAAGACAGGAAGCCTGTTTAACTGTCCTACTAAGAATGTCAGGACATTCATAAAAAGCATTCGGGAGATGAACAGACGTCTGGTTCCACGGGGCGCAAGGATTGTTCCCTTAAAAAACATGGGGAAAAGTACGCTGGTTTATATGTACCGTCCTGATAGGCTGCGGGAGGATTTGCGAAACAGGACTGCGGAACGTATTCTGGCAGAGCGGGATTATCCCGTCGGGGAAGCGGAAAAATGTATTGTCGAACTGGTACGCCGTTTAGAGGCTGGAGAAGGGTTTCCACATGAAATCGGGCTGTTTCTTGGATATCCGCCTGAGGATGTGGATGCTTTTATGAAAAATGGCGCGGCGGGGGCAAAGTGTATCGGGGTATGGAAAGTATATGGGGATGTAGAAACGGCGCGGCGCAAGTTTGCGCAGTATAAGAAATGTACGCAATTGTATTGCGAAGCATTCCGTGAACACCGTTCGTTTGACAGGCTCGTTGTGAGTTGTTCATAAAACCAATACATAAAGGAAAGGATGGAAACATTTATGAGTAAAGTAGCAGTAGTTTATTGGAGCGGCACTGGTGTGAGGGAAGGGCATCATACAGAAGATTATGCATTTTTGTTAAGGCTAGCCTAGATACGAAAACAGGGATTATCCGCATAAAAGAAATAGGTACTTTGCACAAAATAATAGGTTAGCAAACACTAACACATTGGTTAGTTTGATGAAACTATGGTAAGGTACGAAAAAAGTGTTGACAAATTCCTCTTGTCGTCATACCATAATATGTGGTTAGATTACGCTAACCTTTGTTTGACACATGTGGTTAGTGGGAACTAATACATATTCCAAAGAAGGTGAATACATGATGCCGCTTACATTGGCAGAGGTCGGAGAAGAAAACATTATTAGGAGAATCGGGGGAAAACAGGAGGTCAAGACACATCTGGAGAACCTTGGTTTTGTCGTGGGAGGGGCGGTCACTGTGATAAACGCGATTGGCGGTAATGTCATCGTGAACGTAAAAGACTCCCGTATTGCGGTCAGCAAAGAGATGGCACAGAAAATCATGATTTGAGCCGGAGATGCCAAAGACAGGCGAGTGTGTTGCGCATTATAAGATGCGTGCGCTTACATCAATTTTTATGAGACAGGAGGAGAATGGGAATGAAAACACTGAGAGAATCAAAAGTCGGCGACGCAGTCCGGGTTGTAAAGCTTCACGGAGAGGGAGCGGTCAAGCGCCGGATCATGGACATGGGACTGACGAAGGGTGTGGAAGTGCAAATCCGTAAGGTTGCGCCCCTTGGCGATCCGATTGAAGTAACTGTTCGCGGTTATGAGCTTTCCATAAGGAAGGCGGATGCGGAAATGATTGAAGTCGAAAGTGTGTAAAAACCTTCTAAGCGGTCAAAGCATGTCGCTGGGAAGGTATAAGTTACACACGGAAGAATGCATGAAAAGACGGCATTCTTCCAGCGAATAGCCAAAGGGGGATAGGCAGCCCCTATATTTTTAAGTTGTCAGTTAGTAATGGCTAATAAGAGAAAGTGAGGAAAAGTATATGAATTTGCGAATTGCCCTTGCGGGTAACCCGAACTGCGGAAAGACAACGTTGTTCAATGCCCTGACCGGCTCCAATCAGTTCGTTGGAAACTGGCCGGGTGTTACGGTGGAAAAGAAGGAAGGAAAGCTGAAAAAGCATGATGGCGTGACGATCACTGACCTTCCCGGTATTTATTCCCTTTCCCCATACACATTGGAGGAAGTGGTGGCAAGGAACTATCTGATCAGCGAGCGTCCCGATGCAATTTTGAATATTATCGATGGTACAAATTTAGAGAGAAACCTGTACCTGACTACCCAGCTCACTGAGCTTGGCATTCCTGTTGTTGTTGCAATCAACATGATGGACGTGGTGGAGAAAAATGGTGACAAGATCAACACGGCAGAGTTGTCAAGGGCGTTAGGATGCAAGGTAGTGGAGATTTCCGCCCTGAAAGGAAACGGCACCATGGAGGCTGCGGAGGCTGCAATCGACGCGGCGAAGAACGGGAAGACTGTTCCTATGCACACTTTTTCAGGGACGGTGGAGCACGCCCTTGCCCATATCGAGGAGGCAGCGGTACACAGTATGCCGGAGGAACAGCAACGCTGGTATGCGATTAAGCTGTTTGAGCGGGATGATAAGGTGCTGGAGCAGATAAATCTGGGCGAGTCCGTTCTTTCCCATATCGAAACGGACATCAAGGCGGTCGAGGAGGAGATGGATGACGATGCGGAATCCATCATCACCAACGAGCGGTATGTTTATATTGGCAGTATCATCAAAGGGTGTTTGAAGAAAAAGTCCGCAGGAAAGCTGACAAATTCTGATAAAATCGATAGAATTGTAACAAACCGTTTCTTAGGGCTTCCGATTTTTGCGGTAATCATGTTTCTTGTGTATTACATATCCATGGTGACGGTAGGGGCTGCTGCCACGGATTGGGCAAATGACGGACTGTTTGGTGACGGATGGCATCTGTTTGGCATTGGTTCGGGAGATTATGAACAGGCAGCTGGGGAATATGGCGATGCAGCGCTTATCGTGGACGGCTATGATGCTTATGTGGAAGAAAACGATGCAGCTCCCACTGGAGATTTCTCATATGAAGTGGCGGACGATGAAACGCTGGAAGTAACGGTAGAAACAGCAACCCTTGCAGATTATGAGGATGCGTTGGCAGTTCTTAATCATTATGGCGAGGAACCGGATCCGGCGGCTTACGGCGTGTGGGTTCCCGGCATACCGGCGCTTGTAGGAAGCGGGCTTGAGGCTGTGGGCGCTGCCGATTGGCTTGCAGGGCTTATTAATGACGGTATTGTAGCCGGTGTCGGTGCGGTTCTGGGATTTGTGCCGCAGATGCTTGTTTTGTTCCTGCTTCTTGCTTTTCTTGAGGCATGCGGCTACATGGCGCGTATTGCCTTTGTGCTTGACCGTATTTTCCGTAAGTTCGGATTGTCAGGTAAATCCTTTATCCCGATGCTTATCGGTACCGGCTGCGGTATTCCGGGTATTATGGCATCGAGGACGATTGAAAATGAGCGTGACCGCCGGATGACGATCATGACGACCACGTTTATTCCCTGTGGTGCAAAGGTGCCGTTTATCTCCATGGTTGCCGGTGCGATTTTTGGCGGTTCAGCATGGGTTGCAACAAGCGCATACTTTGTCGGAATGGCTGCAATCATTATTTCTGGCATCATGTTAAAGAAGACTAAAATGTTCTCCGGCGATCCGGCTCCTTTTGTAATGGAGCTTCCGGCTTATCATATGCCGACGGTAGGCAATGTCCTTCGCTCTATGTGGGAGCGTGGATGGTCTTTTATCAAGAAAGCAGGCACAATTATTCTGCTTTCCACCATCGTGATTTGGTTTACGACCTACTTCGGATTTACTTCCGAGGGATTCCGGATGCTTGGTGAGGAGGAGATGGACCAGTCGCTCCTAGCGGCAATCGGCGGAGCAATTGCATGGATCTTTATACCGCTGGGTTGGGGGAACTGGCAGGCGGCAGTGGCATCCATCACTGGTTTGGTGGCAAAGGAAAATATCGTCGGCACAATGGGGATCCTCTATCCCGGTGGATGGTCTGAGATTGGCGCCAACTTTAATCAGGTTGCCGGATATTCCTTCCTTGTATTCAACCTTCTGTGTGCGCCCTGCTTTGCGGCAATCGGCGCCATCAAGCGGGAGATGAACAATGCGAAATGGACCTGGTTTGCTATCGGATATCAGTGCCTGCTCGCTTATGCGGTGGCGCTGATGGTATATCAGTTGGGTTCGGCGTTTACCGGCAGTCTCAGTGTCATCGGTCTGCTTGTTGCCATTATCATTCTTGGCGGTATGATTTATATGCTTTTCAGACCGTATAAAGAAGCAACGAAGCTGACCACAAATGTTAAGGTAAAAGTGGCGAGATAATATCCGCGAAAACAATGCGCGGCAGCCCGGTTTGTTTCGGACTGCCACGCAGTGTATTATGGTTAACACAGACAGGAGGTATTCATATGTTTGCATGGATTATGGAAAATATTGCGACAATCATTATCAGCACGGTGCTGCTTATCGCAGTGGCGGCTATCATTGTCCGCATGGTGCGTAATAAGAAAAAGGGAAAATCCTCCTGTGGCTGTGGATGTGCAGGATGTGCCATGAATGGCTCCTGCCATCCTCAGAAGTAGGAGGAAAGTTTGAAAAAGCACTTTCAAGTACGTCCTAAAATGGACAGAATACATTTTTTCATTGCCTCATAGCTTTCTGGGGTAATGTCGTGTTCCATCTTGCAGGCATCGTAAGCTGCCACCTTGGGATCAACACCTAGATGAACCAGCCAGTCCGTCAGCAATGTATGGCGTTCATAGACGTTTTCCGCGATTTTTTGCCCCTCATTTGTCAGATGGAGATACCCGTCTTCCGAGACGGTAATGTACGCACGGTTCTTTAGGTTTTTCATGGCGACGCTTACACTGGGTTTTGAAAAATTCAGTTCGGTTGCCACGTCGATGGACCGTACGACAGAAAGGCGTCTGCTCAGGATGAGTATCGTCTCAAGGTAGTCTTCCAAGGATTCTTCTGATTTGTGTTGAATGTAGCTCATTGTATTACCATGCTCCTTTCAGAGGCGAAAACCGCCCAAGGGAACTGTGTATTAGTAAGTATTATCGTTTGTTTGGTACAGTTCCTTTGTTTATCCTAACACTTTAGAGAAAGGGTTTCAAGATTTGGCGGTGAAAACTTGGTTAGCGATCACAAATAAGTGTGCCGCTTTTTTTTATAAACATTGATTAGTTAAAGTATCTCTTTTGGTACAGGCTTTCTGTTTCGGCATAAAAGCAATTATTGTTCTCCCCAAATCATAATAAACTCTTTTTCTTTTGTATTCTCATCAGTATTTTCGGATTGAATTACAAATGATTCTCTCTGATAAAAGCGTATCGCGCGTGTATTTTTCTGATAAACACTTAAACTCAGTTTTGATTTAAGTGTTTTTACATAATCTAATAATTGTTTTCCAATGCCATTTGACTGAGCAAATTCTTTTATAAAAATGCCAGCAATATAATCGCCCATCAATCCAATGAATCCATCTATTTGATTGGTATAATCATCTTCATACACATATAGTTCCGCTCTTGGCAACATATTTTTCACTGTATCAAAATTATCTTTCCAATAATTTTCAGAGATAAAGGTATGAGTTTGAATATTCGTATCAAGCCATATCTGCATGATTGTTTTAAAATCATTATTTCTAAATTTTCTTATCACAATATTTCCTCTCTATTATGGTTTTGTCACTGACTTTATCAAGTTACTATTTCTTGAAAGCAAACTTGTAGCTCTAAAGCATTAGGAGATTGATAAAACATTCTATTTAAGGCTGGCATATGAATTTTGAAAAATCATGGTAATTCATCCAGATGCTCTTTTAAATATTCAATGAATCTTCTGCTGGCAATAGGTAAACTTTCTTCGTCCTTGTATCCGATTGCTAGTGTTCTGTAAATTGGCGGTTCTGTTTGATGTAATGATATATGATAATTTGTACGGTGTAATACTAATTCCGCCAAAATACTGATGCCAAGTCCTGCTTCAACCATTGTCATAATGGCGTAATCATCATGTATTGTATATTTTATATTGGGACTTTTCCCAATCAGCTTAAAGGCTTCCAGTGGTTCATAGTAATGTCCTTCTTCCAGCAAAATAAATGGTTCTTCAGCTAATCTGTCCAGTGGGATAATTTTTTCTTTTGCCAATAGGTGATTTTCCGGTAAAATGGCTAACATTTCTCCCTTTTTTAACTCAATAATTTCCAGACCGCTGACAGCATTCGGATTGATAAAACCAAAGTCTATCGCGCCTGTCCTAATCCATTCCTGTATGGAAGTATAATCCCCCTGATGTATCACAAATTCTACTCCCGGATATATACTTTGAAAATCTTTCAGCAATTTGGGTATCCAATGAGCTGATATACTTGCCAATGTGCCCATACGGACAATGCCCGTTTCCAATTCACGGATTTCCTTTATTTTTTCTATTACCATAAAATACTGATTGACTGTTTTTTCTATCAGTGGATATATCTTTTTCCCCTCTAATGTCAATTGTGTTCCTGCCCGAAAACGGTTTAATAATTTTATTGAAAATTCATTTTCCAAAGAAGAAATCATCTGGCTTAATGCGGATTGCGTATAACCTAAATGTTCAGCAGCTTTTGAAAAGCTTCCAAGTTCAACAATTTTTTGTAAGGCAATAAAGCGTTTCATATTTTAGTTCACTTTCTCTAATATTAGAATTAGATATTTTAGTTTTACTTATAATTCTGTTAAGTATATAATAAAAGCACAGAAAAAGCAAGTAAGAGAGGTGCTGCTGCAAATTTGTGCTTGCGCCGAAATTTGCAGGTGCATCAAGACTGGAGGACTCATATGGAATTAGTAAGCTACGACCCAAAGTATAGGCAAAAATTTATTGAATTGAATACGGCATGGATTAAAAATAATTTTGGTTTTTTAGAAGATGAGGATATAAAAACCTTTCAGAAAATCGAAAAGGAAATTGCAAAGGGAGCAATGATTTTTTTTGCATTGGAAAATAGCATTGTTTTAGCAGCTTGCATGACAAGACCAATCAGCAAAGATACATGGGAAATCTGTAAATTAGCGACAGATGAACAGTACAGGAGACAGGGGGCAGGAAGCAAGTTGTTCAAAAAATGTATGGAATATGCGATTGAAAACAACGCAAAAAGACTGTTTATCATTTCCAATTCCAAGCTAAAACCTGCATTACATATTTATCAAAAATACGGTTTTATAGAAATAAAACTCGATGACTATGAATATAGCAGAGGTGATATTGCCTTTGAATATATTGTCGAATCTTAATAGCGATATACGTTTATAATCGGTGTAAAGTCCACCCAGACTAATTAAAGATGAAACGATAAATGATAATTCTTTCTCCAAACATTTGCGCTTGCTGCTTCTAAGAATCAGCGGTAGAATAAAAGTAATATGAATGACCGAAGTTTATTTTTAGGAGGAAGCGATATGTTTGCAGATTATCATGTCCATACAGAGTTCAGTGATGATTCGGTGTATCCAATGGATCAGGTGGTAAGGGATGCTATGGCTATGCAGATGAATGAAATCTGTATTACGGATCATGTGGATTATGGAATCAAAGATGACTGGGATTGCGGTCATCCCATTGCATACCGCGGCAAGGAGCCCCTTGCAAATGTGGATTATCCCAAGTATTTTGCAAAAATAAAAGAACTTCAGTGTATTTACGGTGCGCAGATTACGATAAAGGCGGGATTAGAGTTCGGCATGCAGATGCATACGATTGCCCAATATAAGATGCTGGTTGAAAAATATCCTCTTGATTTCATCATTCTGTCCGTGCATCAGGTGGAAGATCAGGAGTTTTGGACACAGGACTTCCAGAAAAACAGGAGTCAGAAGGAATATCACGAGCGTTATTATGAAGAAATGCTGAATCTTGTAAAAACCTATCAGGACTATAGTGTGCTGGGACATATGGATCTCATCGTACGATATGATAAAAATGGTATGTATCCGTTTCAAAAAATAGAGGAGGCGGTTTCAGAAATATTGAAAACGGTCATCGAACATGGAAAAGGAATAGAATTTAACACTTCATACCGAAGATACGGATTAAAAGACACGACTCCGTCTATGGATATATTAAAACGGTACAAGGAACTGGGCGGTGAAATCATTACGATTGGAAGCGACAGCCATACGCCGGCACATTTAGGGACAGGCATTAAGGAGGCAAAACAGCTTCTGGAAAGCTTGGGCTTTCGATTTTTCTGTACCTACGACAGCATGAAACCAATCTATTATCATTTGTAAAAAGGAAACCACATAGAAAAACAGCTATTGCAAAAACAGCTTAAGAGATCATTTTAGGAGGACTGACATGACATATGATTTTGACAAAATAATTGACAGGCGCGGTACAAATAGCCTGAAATGGGATGTCTTAGAAGGGGAGCTTCCTATGTGGGTGGCAGACATGGAGTTTCAGACGGCGCCCGAAATCCGGGATGCAATCTTAAAAAGAGCAGAACACGGTATTTTTGGCTATAGCGTTATACCGCAGGCGTGGTTTGACGCTTATATCAAGTGGTGGTACAGGCGGCATCATTTTAGGATGGAAAAGGAGTGGCTGCTTTTTGTCACAGGGGTGATACCTGCTATTTCAAGTGCGGTTAGGAAGTTGACCACGGCTGGGGAAAATGTGCTGGTGCAGACGCCGGTCTACAATCAGTTTTTCACATCCATTGTCAATAACGGAAGGAATGTGGCGGAAGCGCCCCTTAGATATGATGGGCAGAATTATTACATAGATTTCGCGGAGTTAGAGCAGAAGCTGGCAGATCCCCAGACGACTCTGATGATTCTATGTAATCCTCATAATCCTGTGGGAAAAATTTGGGACAGGGAAACGCTTGCAAGGATTGGAGAACTATGCTTTAAGCACCATGTAACCGTCATTTCTGATGAAATACACTGTGATCTGACAGCGCCTGATTGTGAATATATTCCCTTTGCATCTGTCTCTGAACGATGCAGAAGGATCAGTGTGACCTGCATTACGCCGACAAAGACGTTTAATATAGCAGGTATTCAAACGGCGGCAATTGTAGCTGCAGATGAGGTTTTGCGGCATAAGATGTGGAGGGCGATAAATACAGATGATGTGGCGGAACCTAATGCATTTGCAGTGGATGCCGCTATTGCCGCATTTAACGAGGGAGAAGCATGGCTGGATGCTTTGCGGGATTATATTGCGGGTAACAAGCGTATCGTCAGCGCGTTTTTAAAAGAAAAACTGCCGGAAATAAAACCAGTGGCTGCCCAAGCAACGTATCTGATGTGGCTTGACCTAAGCAGCTTGCCGGGAAGCGGCAAAGAAATCGGCAGCTTTTTAAGAAAAAAGACAGGACTGTATCTCACAGACGGCGGCCTTTACGGAACAGGAGGAGAAAGCTTCCTGCGGATGAACCTGGCATGTCCCCGCAGCATGGTGGAGGATGGGATGCGCCGGATGCAGGAAGGAATTGCTGTGTATAAAACGTTATAAGGTGGGTGATATATGCTTAGGGAAGCAAATGAACATGATTTAAATGAAATTTTACAGTTATACCTGTTTCTACATGAAACAAGTGTGCCGGAAGAATCCGAGCAGCTACGGGAGACGTGGAAGGATATTTTAGGCGATGAAAATCATCATCTGATTGTCTGCGAAGTGGATGGCAAGATTGTGGCGTCCTGTGTTTGTGTGATCATTCCGAATCTGACGCGGGGAGTCCGTCCGTATGCATTTATTGAAAATGTGGTGACACATAGGGATTACCGAAGGAAAGGGTATGCCGCTGCATGCCTAAATTATGCAAAACAGATTGCGGAAGGTGAGAACTGCTATAAAATGATGTTGCTTACCGGGGCAAAAGAAGAAGGAACTTTGCATTTTTACAGAAGTGCTGGATATAACGATTCGGATAAGACAGCGTTTATTCAGTGGATTAGATGAGATTACCTTTGATGCACGTTGCGGGGGCGGATAAAATCGTTGTTCTTTCTGACGGCGCAGTGGCGGAGCAGGGAAATTCCGATATGCTTTTGAAAAAGAACGGTATTTATGCCCGCATGGTGAAGAGCCAGACCAAGAGCCAGAATTGGTCTGTATCTACGGAATAGTTTGAAGGAGAAAAGTTTGTCTTCGGCAGCTTTTCGGTAATTGTCCGAAAGTTTCTTTGAATGCTGATGTAAATTTACTCTGACTGTCGTATCCTACCTGCGCTGCAATCTCCGCAATGCTTAAATCGGTTTCGCGAAGCAGTTTTGCTGCTTTTTCCATCCGGTGCTTTTTAATGTGGGCGGCAATGGAAGTTCCATAAACGGATTTAAACATAGATTTCAAGGTGGTGGGGTTCATTAGGTATTGCTTTGATAATGTCTCGATGGTAAAGCGTTGTTCCATATGAGTAATAAGCAAATCGTGAATCTCACGGATGGTTTCTATCTGTTCAGACTGATACTCTGTCAGTTGGTTTCGGGAGTTGATTTCCAGCCTGCCAAGATACAGCAGCAGTTCTAAAACCTTAACCTTTTGCCAGGATAGTTGAAAGGGTTCTGATGACGCATAGAACGCAGAAAAAATACGTTCCGCCTCTTCATTTCCGGCAAGAGATGTAAAAGCACCGTCTCTGCAGAATTTATTCAAAAGAAATTCTCCGGTAATTCTTGTTCCTGCCAGTATCTCCGGCGGGGTTTGCGTAAGTTGCTTTAAGTCGATGCAGATGACGAGTCCCTCATAACTTCTGTCAGGTAAGGTTATGGAAGAAGCGGCACAGGTATCCATGGAATGAAGGGAAAAATCCCCCGGTCCAAGATAGAGACTGTTTCCATTTCCCATTTTCCATCCGATACGCCCTCTGTGGCAATAATTAATCTGTAGAATGTGATCAAAACCCTCATGGTCTACAGACAAGGTATCCGTTTCCAAAGTAAGGAAAGCGAGTGCAATACAGGGATAAATTTCGTTTATCTTCACATTGTCTGGAACGGGCAGTGCGTGAAAGGATTTCTGGATGTTTTGCAGGATGGCTTTCATTGTAATGTTTATTCTCCTTACGTTTTATTTGGGGCAGGCGATTTCCATGACCTGCTCAATCATCTGGTGCAGAAGACGGCTCTGGGGGGTATTTGCCGCCTGATAGTAGACTTCTTTTCCTTCCCGGCGGCTGACAATCAGACCACTGTTACGCAGTGGGCGCAGGTGATGGGATACCGCAGGACTGGACATATCCAGCATGGCGGCTATGTTAATGACGCACTCTTCACAGTGGCACAGAAGCCAGAAAATGCGTATTCTGGTGGTATCCCCAAGTTGCTTAAAAACATCTGCAATGATTTGAAAATCTGCAATGTTATTCAGTTGCTCCTGTAAATCTAAAATATTTCTTTCCCCGTGATTGTGGGGCAGTTCTTTATTTGACATGGCAATTCCTCCATTTTCGCCCGATTAGAAATGCTTTTCGCCCATTTAGCAGGGAATGGGCTTAGGACATTGACTTTCATTCCTACGCGAATTATACTACGTTTGCAATGATTAAACAAGTACTTAATTGTTTAATTTATATGTGCAAATTTATAACAAACAATTAAACGAATGTTTAATTGTTGCAAAATGGAGGAATCAGGACAATGAATAAAAAGCAGAAAAAAATGCTGATACGCATTATCATTACAGCAGTGATGCTGGCGGCACTGTATGTAATCCCCGTGACAGGAATCCTACAGTTTGTGCTGTATATTTTGACTTATTTGGTGATTGGCTATGATATTTTGAAAAAAGCTGGAAAGGGTATTCTGAACAGACAAGTTTTTGATGAAAACTTTTTAATGGCAGTTGCGACCATTGGAGCGTTTGCCCTTGCAATCTACGATCATAACGGTGATTATGTGGAGGCGATTGCCGTTATGTTGTTTTACCAGATTGGGGAACTGTTCCAGAGCTATGCGGTAGGCAAGAGCCGCAGGAATATCAGTGCACTGATGGATATCCGCCCTGATTACGCCAATGTAGTGCGTGGCGGAAGGCTTATGAAAGTTGACCCGGATGAAGTGGGGATTGGCAGTGTGATTGTAGTCCAGCCTGGAGAGAAGGTTCCTATTGACGGTATTGTCATGGAAGGGATTTCCAGCCTGAATACAAGTGCCCTGACCGGAGAGAGTTTGCCCCGTGACGTAAAAGAAGGCGACGAGATCATCAGCGGATGTATCAATATGACAGGTGTTCTGCGGATTCAGACAACAAAGGAATTTGGAGAATCTACGGTATCCAAGATTCTGGAGCTGGTGGAGAATTCCAGTTCACGCAAATCCAAGTCAGAGGATTTTATTGTCAAGTTTGCCCGTGTTTATACTCCGGCGGTCTGTTATGGCGCACTGGCGTTGGCTTTCCTGCCCCCTGCTGTAAGATTCTTGTTTATGGGGGCGGATGCACAGTGGGACGTATGGGTTTACAGGGCATTGACCTTCTTGGTGATTAGCTGCCCTTGTGCGTTAGTCATCAGTATTCCATTGAGTTTCTTTGCGGGGATTGGGGGCGCCAGCAAGGAAGGTGTGCTGATTAAAGGCTCCAATTATATGGAAACATTGTCTCAGGTCCGGTATGTGGTATTTGACAAAACAGGGACATTGACACAGGGCGTATTTGAGGTAAGTGGTATACATCATAACGAAATGGAAAATGCTAAGCTGCTTGAATATGCGGCATTGGCGGAATGCGCATCTTCCCATCCTATCAGTAAGAGTTTACAGAAAGCCTATGGCAAGGAAATTGATAGAAGCCGTGTAATGGACATTGAAGAAATCAGCGGTCAAGGCATTCTGGCAAAGGTGGATGGCGTACCAGTTGCGGCAGGTAATATTAAACTGATGAAGAAGCTGAATATTTCCTACCATGACTGCCATAGCATTGGCACAATCATCCATATGGCGGTAAACGGGGCTTATGCAGGGCATATCGTGATATCTGATATTGTGAAGCCAGGATCAAAGAACGCTATTGCGGAACTAAAAAAAGCCGGTGTGGAGAAAGCAGTGATGCTGACTGGGGATGCCGAAAAAGTCGCAGCACAGGTAGCATCTGAACTAGGGATTGATCAGGTATACAGCGATCTGCTTCCTGCTGACAAGGTATCTAAGGTGGAAGATTTGCTTTTATGTCAAACAGGAAAGGCAAAGCTGGCATTTGTGGGTGACGGTATTAACGATGCGCCGGTTTTGACGCGTGCGGATATTGGCATAGCTATGGGCGCTATGGGTTCGGATGCCGCCATTGAAGCGGCAGATGTAGTTCTGATGAATGATGATCCCATGCAGATTGCAAAGGCAATTAAAATATCCCGAAAATGTATCCGCATAGTTTACCAGAATATTGTGTTTGCCCTTGTGATTAAATTTGCCTGTCTCGGATTGGGCGCGGTAGGGATTGCCAATATGTGGTTTGCTATCTTTGCAGATGTAGGCGTTATGATTATTGCTGTCCTTAATGCAATCCGTGCGCTGCGGGTACACAATCTTTAAGGGATTTTTCAGGGGTATTAATATATTAGAAATTATGAAAACTTGCCATAGTGCTTGACAACATCCATCTATCATGCTACTATATTTACGAATATTTATAAAGAATATTCGTAAATATAATTCGCAAGAAAGGAGGAATTGTTTATGCCATCCAAACCAGTACTTTCAGATGCCGACAAAGAGAGAATTCGCAAAAAACTGAAAGAATTATGTGAAGAATGTTGGATAGCACAGGGGTATAAAAAAACGAGCATTAAAAACTTGTGTGAAAAAGCGGAAATATCAATTGGTACATTTTATACCCTGTACCCAACAAAAGAAGATTTGTTTTTTGAAACAATTGATAATATACAAAGGAGGCTGACAGAAAAGATTTTTGATATAAACAGGAACAAGCGGACAAAAGAAGGGTTTGCTGAATCAATGAAAGAGCTTTTTAAGGAATATGACAGTAAACCGTTTTTATATAATGTCAATACGCCTGATTTCCAATCTTTTATAACAAAGCTGCCAGAAGAAACAATAGAGAAGATTAAATTTGACAGCTTCGGCTTTTTCAGACAGGCTGTCCATGCTGCGAACCTTAATTTGAAAATGGAAGAATCCAAGGCATATGGAATTTTAAGTGCGTTGTTATCTACAATTAATGCGAAAGAAACGCTTTCTGTTACCTGCGATTATTTTGCTGTTTTTGATTTTATGGTGGATAATCTTGTGGCTGATATTTTTGAGTAAAGGAGGTACACGAATGACATATGCGGTTGAAGTGCAGAATTTATCGAAATCCATTGATGGCAACACCATATTAAATCAAATTTGCATGAGAGTAAAGCAGGGTGAGATTTATGGATTTTTGGGCGCAAACGGGGCAGGAAAGACGTCGTTGATGAAAATGCTATACCATATCATGGCTCCAGATCAAGGAACAATATATTTGTTAGGCGAAGCCATCAGAAAAGGGAATAACCCAGTTTTTTCCCGCATTGGCAGTATCATTGAAAGCCCTGTTTTTTATTGTCATTTGAGTGCTTATGATAATTTAAAATTGCATTGCAGATATATGGAGCAGGGGGAGGAAAATATTGGAGAAACCCTGTCGCTGTTGGGGCTTTCTGAAACAGGGAATAAAGAGGTAGGAAAATTTTCTTTAGGAATGAAACAGCGGCTTGCTCTTGCAAGGGCTTTGTTGACAAGACCAGATTTGCTCATTTTGGATGAACCCATCAATGGCTTAGACCCACTGGGTATCATTGAGGTTCGGGAATTGCTGCTGCGTATCAATCAACAGTACAATACGAGCATTTTAATATCCAGCCATATCCTTGATGAATTGTCTAAAATCGTAGATACCATCGGCATTATTGACCGCGGCACTATGCTTGCAGAAATATCAATGGACGACCTTCATACGAAAGGAACAGACCTTGAAACTTATTATATGGATTTGATGGAAGGAGGCGGAAAAGGTGAAAAATCTTATTCATCTGGAAATTAAAAAAGTCTCATTAAAACCACATATTGTTGGGGTGATTGTAGCTAATTTTATCATTCTCCTATTAAGTGTTTTTACTTCCAGTCTTTTGACTGCAAGCGGGAATGGATCTGCATCTACTGATTTGCCCACAGTCCAGTTAGATACTGTCACGTTGGCTCTCATGCTTGTGAGAGCAATGCTGATTGTGTGGGAAGCTGTACTTATTTCAGAATTTGTGATTGAAGAATACAGAAATAAAACTATAAACCTGCTTTTTACCTATCCTGTTAACCGGGCGAAACTGATGCTGGCGAAACTCTTTCTGATTTGTGGAACTATGTTTCTGTTCCACATGTTATCCAGTATTTTTCAATATGTTTGTATCTTTTTTGCAAGCCAATATTTTGCGTTTGTTACGTTCGGTTTTGGAGACATATGGATACAGGTTATTACAGCTGTTTCGGCTATTTTGTTAGGTCTTTTTCCATTATATGTTGGAATGATAAAGAAATCAACGATTGCAACGGTTGTTTCATCTATAGTAATCGTTGTGATTGCATCAAATTCACAGGGAAATAGTGCAGGTCTTTTGTCAATTCCTGTTGCTGCAATTATTTTTGGTGTCATAGGGGTTGTTTTTTCGACAATTGCAGTCAATAAAATGATTTCATCTGATTTGAATAATTAGTGAGGAGGTGAGAAAATGAATTTTCCAATTCCAGATTTTATACCTGTCCCTAGTCCAGAAGTTATGCTTGTTATATCAATCGTGTCGCTGGCTGTTGGTATCTGTTTGGTTGGTGCGGGGGTACTTTACCTGTTTCTGAATAAAGGAAAGAAAGCTGCATTTGTTTGGATTTTCATATGTGTGGGCGTTTTACTTATTGCAAATTATGGCATACAGTTATTATTATAGAGAGGAAAGAAAATGATAAAAGAAGTAAATCAAGTTTGCATGAAATTAAATAAATTGTTGGGATTTTCTATTACACTTCCAAACCCAGGCAAAAAGACGTTGAAAAAAGTTGCAGTATGTAATTTGGCTTTTGGAGTTAGTTTAATAGCAGCAGGAGTCGCTTTTTCATCAAGATGGTGTGCGGCATTGGGTGGCTTGGGCATTGTAAGCAGCGCCATATTGCGAAAGGAAAGCGGCGGTAAAACCAATAATAGATAATGTTGAAAAGAAAAGTTCTGAATGGTTATTTTGTAAAGAAGTGGCGGAACATAAAAACGTTTGCACAGCGTAAAGACATTCAGACGTAAGGGGACACAAGATATTACAATTTTCGCAGCTGCGGGCAGGACTTGTCGTCAACGGAAGCGGGCATTTTTTGACAGCAAACGATAAGAAAAGGACATAGCGATACATCTCGGATGCCGCCG
>JAIDFQ010000036.1 GCA_029054245.1 Lachnospiraceae bacterium
AAACATCAGTGTACAAGGGGCTACAAACGATATAAAGAAATGTTTCAGATATGCAGAGTGGAAAAGTCAGATTTTCCACTCTATTTTTACATACTCGCTGGTTGCACTGATTGATGAAATCAAGCCGTCCGTGGCTTTCCTCTTATCCTCAAAGCTGATATTCTCCCAGTCGTCCAGATAGCCGGACAGCAGATCAATCTGCTGCTGGGAAATAGTCTCCACGGATAAATCGGCAATGGCCTTTGTGATTTTCTGGCGGCGCGTGTCCAGTTCCTCGATTTTCTTGTTGGCGTAAGCAAGCAGGGTAGCGTTTGCCCCGGTCAGTGTATCAAGTAACTTTTCAATTTCCGCCTCTACCTGTGCCAGCTCCACTTGATAGGCGGTCAGCTTCGGGTTGGCCTTTTCCTCGCCGCCCCGGAGGTGCTTGAACTCCCGGAATTTCTCCCCCATAGCGGTAAATATAAACTGTTCAAATTCCACTTTACGGAGAGTGCCGCACCCCGGACAGCCCTTGTGGTCGGACCGTTTATTGCACCGGAGGTATTCATAGCCGGAAGGGTTACGGGTGACTTTTAAAGCATAACCACATTTTCCGCATTTCACTTTTCCGGCCAGCCATGTGTTCCGGGCCTTCCGCCCGTTCTGGAAGGTGATGTTCGCCATGAGTTTTTTCCGGCATTTCAGCCAGGTGTCAGAGGAAACAATCCCTTCATGGGGAGCGATAACAAGTATCTGGTCTTTCAGGCTCCTGTCCTTGTCCTCCTTCACGTCCCGCCCCTGGTAGAGATAACAGCC
Source organism: Lachnospiraceae bacterium (assembly GCA_029054245.1). Taxonomy (GTDB): domain Bacteria; phylum Bacillota; class Clostridia; order Lachnospirales; family Lachnospiraceae; genus Suilimivivens. The sequence goes on from JAIDFQ010000036.1 coordinate 796, forward strand.
GTTTGTCCCGGCGAAGTCGGCGGCATCATTGACGACTGCCGCCCCTTGGCTTTTGAAGAACTCATACAGTTCCAGGTCGGCCTGCGCGTATACCGGGTTGCGGAGCAGCTGGGAGAGGAAGGGACGGAACAGCGATTTTCCATGGACCTTGATGTCGTTTTCCTCAAAGTACCGGCTGATGTCCCCGAAGGAGGTCCCGGGCTCGGCGTACATTTCAAACATCAGGCGTACATGGTCGGCGGCTGCCGGGTCGGGCACCATCATTTTTGTGCGGATACCCTCAACCGTGGTCGGCTCCAGCCGGAAACCGTAGGGGGCCTGGCCGCTCATGTGGAAGCCTTTCAGGCACCGGGAATAGTAGGCGTCCGTGACGCGCTTCTGGATGGTCTCCCGTTCCAGCTGGGCGAACACAATGCAGATATTCAGCATGGCCCGCCCCATTGGGGTGGAGGTGTCGAACTTTTCCGTGGAGGAAACAAACTCCACGTCGTACTCCTGGAACAGCTCCATCATGTTCGCAAAATCCAGAATGGAGCGGCTGATCCGGTCCAGCTTGTAGACAATGACCCGCCGCACCTTTCCCTTGCGGATCTCGTCAAGCAGTTTCTGGAACTCGGGCCGGTCGGTGTTCTTCCCCGAATAGCCCTTGTCCTTGAAAATCTTGCAGCTGCCGCCTTTCAGCTCGTACTTGCAGAAGTCAATCTGGCTCTCAATACTGATACTGTCCTTGCGGTCAACGGACTGTCTGGCATAAATATAATCTTCTCTAATGTTCATTGTAGGCTCCTTTCCTATGGGAATGGAGCTACCAACCTTACAAGTATATTATACCATTGATAGCCCCGGAGGGCAATGTTGTCGGGGTCAGCGCCGGCTCTGGCGGTACTTGCTGAACACGTCATACAGACAGCGCTCAATCTCTTTTTTCCGCCTCTCCTTCTCTTTTGGGGAAAGCACCGGGGTAAGGCTTTCCAGCACAATAGTCTTTCCCTGGAAGGGGACGGTCCTTGTTTCTCTCTGGTAGGTTACAGATTGTACCATCTGGGCCTCCTTTCCGAATCGGGGTTGAAGCCTTCCGTTTCCCTCTTGTCCTGTGGGGAAACACGAAAAGGCAGCGCCCGGCAAAGAGCGCTGCCCCTTCGTCTTTCTCCACGCTTCGGGCCAGCTTGGCCCGAGGTCAGGGCTGCCAGTGTTCATAATAGGCCGCCGCTTCCTCCACGGAGCAGAAGTCAAACACTTCGTACAGCTCTATAAGAATCTCCCGGATGTCCTTTGACTTATAGGCGCAGCTTTCCATCGCCTTGATGACATACCCACGGCAGGCATTGTTACTCCATTTGTCTGTCAGCATGTCCTGGATTTCCTGCAAAGATTTTGCCATAACCTGCACTTCCTTTCATAAAAGTTCAGGGAGCCGCGCCGTTTTAGTTGGCCTGTCACAAGACAGTGAGAGCGGGCGGCTCCCTGATTGGTTTTGTAAAACAGATTTCCCGGACGGGTGTAGGCTTGTCCACCCCATAGTGTCTCAACTCTCCCCATTCTTATGGCAAGGCGTCCTCATTGCCTGCGACGGCTCACGGCTTGCAGGGCCGCTTCAACGCTCGGACTGTGACTGAACGCAAGTATCCGGGGGCGTGCCTTATCCGGCGGGGCCAGCCACGGCCCCGCCTGCGGCATGGGCTTTATCGCTATTCCCGCCCCCAAAGTGAAAGCCACAATGGAAACGGAAGTCACGGCGGGCCTGTCGCCTGGCACATCCACCCTTCGTATCCGGGTATCTTTTTATTCAGTTTTCAATCTGCCAGAAAGGTTCGTCCGCGCTTCGGGCCATTGTCCCGGGGCGCCTCCGCCTTTCATATACCATTTCATTTTTCAGGCTTTTTCGGTACACCTTAGAAATTATTTTTTAAAAATTTTTCCATGTTCCGAAGCCCGCGCTCGATTGCCAGGCGCACCACCTTTTCGTCCACGCCTTCGGCCCTGGCAATGTCGGTCTTGCTCATGCCGAGGACGAAATGGGCGTAGATACGTTTGGCCTGTTTGCCGGGCAGGCTGGAAATGGCCGCATAGAGTTCCTGCATGGTGACTTTGCGCTCGTAAATCTCACATGGGGAGAGGGCAACGAACAAAGCCGAGTGCTCAATGCCGTCCTCCCGGTCAAGGGAATAATAGGCCTTGTGGCGGTATGTACGCAGACGGTAGGCCGCCTCCTTGCGGTCAAACTCTGCCATTGCCTCCGCTACCTCGTCAGGCACTTCGATAAAAGAATCCATTGTATAGTACGGGTAAAAATCCCGAAGATTGATGATAGCCATGTTTACCTCCGTTTCGGTGTTTGGTGAATGGGCTGCCAAAACGGAGGCGGCGGGGAACGGCACCGGGGCCGGGCTTCGGGCCAAGTTGGCCCGAGGCTGTCCCATAGAAACAGAAATGCGTCCGGACAGCATAGAGCCATTCGGGCGCATGAAATAGAATTATTGTTTCTGGACTGAATTATTTCATATTGATTGCCAGAATTATCCTTCCAAGGGGGCGGGCTTTTTTTAACGGTTCAGACAGTTGAAAAAGAAATAAGGACACAGCGATACCTCCCAATGCTTTTAAGCATTTGATACCGCCATATCCTTGAAAAAGGGCGACATTAACACACCCTCCACATTCTCATTTTTCAAAAAGAAAACGGCGGCTTGAAATTTTTATTTCAAAACCGCCGTAAAGGCTACTGGATTTTGTTTGGGCGCACAGATGATTAGCCACCGAGACAACGGTTTTTTTATTTACCGTTGGGCGGCTGTAACTTCGATTTATTTATTATCAAAATCGTTCATATCATTCAGTAGTTCTTCCATTTCTGCATCATATAAATCATTGGGTTCTTCCATATTTCCCAGCAGTTCCGTTACTTCTGTATCGGTCATATATGCAACATCTGATATTTTTCCATCCTCGCTACGGGTGATTCTGATATTGACCGTTCCGGCCGGGTTTACGGCCAGCCTGTGCATATCCAAAAAGATGTTGACAAGCTGCCCCTGATAATAATGATTATTGCCGTCAACTGTAATGCCTACCGCTTGATACTCCGCTTTCTGGGTTTCAGACAGCGTATCAAATTTATTGCCCTGCCCCAGTGCATTGGATAAGATGGATTGGAAATTAAACTTTTCATCATCCGCTGCTATGCCCATCCATTCTTCCAATGTTTCCTCACTCATGCGCGAGGTCAAGGTGGAGAAATAGGAAATGTTACCGTCATCATAGATTTTTTCCGCATACTGCTGAATTAAAGCACAATCCACGTCCAGCATATTGACCGCAGTTTTCTAAAAACGGATTCTGTCATCTGCATAAATCTTATCCAGCCATTCGCCTTGAGCTTTCTCGTCCAATCGGGAAAAGGCAATTTCAAACAAAGGTAAATTGTCGTCCTCATAATATTGCTCTGCTTGTGAGGAAAACACTTCATTATGCGAACTGTTTTTCTCTTGTGTGGGCGATATTACATTTTCATTCAGGCCCGATACCGCAGGCTCATTTGACGGTTGATCGGCGGCGGCAGCTGGATAAACACCAACAAAAACCACACCTAAAATAATACACAATGTCAGCACACTTGTGAAAAATAAAGTTGTTTTTGATTTTCTTTTTAAGTTCATAATCGCACCTAACCTTTCTTTTAATAATTGTTTGTTTTCACTAAGAGTAACAGCGGCCAGAGATTCCTTGTACTTTCCGACTGCTGCCATTGCGTCAAGCAGAGTTTCTCCATAATCCTGTGCGTTATCATATCCCATTTTTGAAAGAACCGCTTCATCACAAGAAAATTCACATGCCTTTGTGATTTCACGCCTCATTAAATAAACAAGCGGATTGAACCAGTGCAGACAGACGGTAATTTGTACCAGCCATTTATAAAACATATCCCGCCGTTTGTAATGCGTTAATTCATGCAATACGATATATTGAAAGTCCTTCTCCGGAATATCTGCGCTTGGCAAAACAATACATGGCCGGAAGAATCCAATCAGCAGAGGGGACGAAACCAACGGATTGACACAAAGCTCTACTGGTCTTTTCCTGCCAGTCTGTTCCGCAATAACTGAAAGCCGGTCTAATTGCTCAACATTGGAAACCGGATTTAATCCAGCCTTAACATATCGAATAAAGCTATGATATGCCGTTATTTTTTGTACCAAAAGAATCAATGCAACCATGAGCCAGATAAGCCAAACATGGTTGGAAAATAAAGACAGAATATCCCCAACCGGGCGGGAGGATATAGAATCGTCTTTAGGATTGACAGTATTCTGGTTGTCGTGTTCCATACCGGAAGCAGGAACATTGAAAGCATTTGTATCACCAGAGGGTGACTGCTGTTGCGGCAGGGAAACAGAATGGGTTATGGCCTGATCGATTGTCTGATAGGCTTTTCCCATCAAGTTTGTTTCCGGTCCAAAAGGCAATAACAGCCGTACAACAACAATGAGCCAAATATAATACTGCCATTGTCTGCTGATTTTGTCTTTAAGGAATCTTTTTCCGGCTAGTAACAGCAGGATGAACAATGAACCGGAAAATGACATAGACAAAAACATTTTCAATAGAATGTTCATTTTTCTGTTCTTCCTTTCTCCAAGAGCTTTTTCAGTTCCTCATATTCTTCGTCTGCCAACAGGTCGCCAGAAATCAAATCGGAAACAAGCCATTTTGCATTTCCCTCATAAATTTTATCCAGAAAATTTTTGGTTTGGGTTTTGTGGTATTCGCTTTCCGACACAAGAGGGGTGTATTCATTGCAACGCCCGGTTTTTTTTGCTTTCAAAAACCCCTTATTGACAAGCCGGTTTAAAAGCGTGATAAGGGTATTTTTTTGCCAGGGTTTTCCTTTTGCTGCTAAATCTGCCGTAAGACTGGCAAAAAGCGTCGGCTTTTCTCCGTTAGCCCATATCACTTTCATAATTTCAAATTCCGCATCTGATATTTGCTGTACCATTTTGATTTCCTCCTTAAAGTATGACATCATGTTACGCTTTAAGAGTAACACGGTGTCATACATATGTCAAGTGGATATTTTTAAAGAATGTGCAATTAAATACAACCAAACATAGAATTGTATTTAATTCACATACTATCACCTTAAATATAAAATAAGTTTGGGTGATATTGTATAGAACATTATGAAGATAGATTTGATTTTCATGGCCTCGGGCTGGCGATAAAAGACGCCCGCGAGAAAAGAGGCTGGACACAGGAATACCTTGCGGAGCTTGTGGGGCGCACGTCCCACACAATTATGAATATTGAGAACAAAGGGCAGTACCCGAGTTTTGGTGTTTTCGTTAAGCTCGTCAGCATGTTTGATATTTCCGTGGATCAGTTCATACACAGTGACAGCGGCAATAAAGAAAGTCTTTGCCGCAAGCATATTGATGTGCTGCTAAACACCATGAATGAGAAGGAGCTCGTTGTCATGGAGGCAACTGCCGAAGGCTTGAAGAAAGCCAGAGAAACGGAGGTTTCCGAGTAGGGGCCTCCGTTTTTGCGGCGTTTATCGAGGGTTCCGCTAAATGGCAAGCAGGGCAACTGTAGCCACAGTTGCTATTTTTGACGTTCCAGCCTTCCGGCCAGAACGCAAAAATCTGCTTGTTGGGGAGCCTCCCCAAACCCGGCTTCGGGCTAACTTGGCCCGAAATGTCAGCGTCGCTTTGCTCCTTATATTAGCTTGAGGTTATAAAAATAGCAGAGGCTCATTATAATCCCCTGCTATTTCTGTACTAACATAATAAATTGATTTTTTGAAAAACTCTCAACGTCATTGAGAGTTTTTATCCTCATCCACCATTTCCGTTAATTCCTCAAGTTTCTTTTGTAAGATTTCCTTGCTGATTAGTTTCGTCCTATATTCGGAAATCATGGTTGGACTCATATTCCGGCTCAGGGCATATTCAACAACGTCCTCGTCCTTACTCTTGCAAAGAATAATGCCAACGCTGGGATTTTCGTGGGGCTTCTTTACATCCCGGTCTAACGCTTCAAGATAAAACTGCATTTTTCCCAAGTATTCCGGTTTGAAATCATCAATTTTCAACTCAATTGCAACAAGGCATTGTAGCTCCCTATGAAAAAAGATTAAATCCGTATAATAGTCGTTCTTTCCTACTTGAAGATGATATTCTTCTCCCATAAAAATAAAATCCCTGCCAATTTCCAGTAAAAATTTTTTCATGTTCTTCAAAATGGCCTTTTTCAAATCATATTCCCTATAAGGCTCGGGCAGATCTAAAAACTCCAACATATACATGTCTCTGATTATGTTCGCAGGCGCAGCATGGGATATGGCGGAAGGCGCTTTACCGTCTGATAGCATTAAACGCTCATAATATCCGCTGTCAATCTGCCGTTCCAGTTCTTTTGCTTTATACTTTTCCCGAGAGGCCAGCTTCAAATAGAATAATCTCTCTGCATCCGATTTTGTCTTTGACATGATATGCAAATTATTTGACCATGTATTTTCTCTTAGCAGAGTTCCTAACTCTGGCTTGTCACAATAAGTTTCAAAGAACTGCTTCATGCGCCAGATATTCTGTGGGGAATAGCCTCTAATCCCTGGTTCCTGCGTCAGAATGTATTCAGAAAGTGCCTTTACGGTAGAACGTCCCCAGCCATCCTGTACGGCCTTATTGGAAACAAATTCTCCAATTCCCCAATAAAGGTCAATCATTGTGGCATTCACTTGATAGGCAGCTTTCCGGCGGGCATCTGCTATCATTTGCAGAATGGCATGAAAATCACTTTGATAGTTTAATGCTAAATCGTCCATACATTTCCCTCGTTCCGATAGTCTGTTGGGATAATTATATCATGGAATATGCTCAGGATGAAGATATATTTTTCCATTTAGAAAATATGTTATACCAGCTTAGTTTAAATTTTAATACCTTAGTGTTACGAAATACTTCATAAAACAAGAGGCAAAGGTATAAAAATACTCAGCCTTTGGAAACCACGCAGATAATGCTTGAAACTAAACGGCTTCTATATGGCCAAATCGTAACAGCCATACTCCCTTTTTAATCATTTTTACCAGCTGGAAAAGAATATTTGGTTGGAATTCAAATATGTCAGTGTCATATTCAGCTTATCAACCTTCGGGCCAACTTGGCTCGAAGCTGGAGCATGTAATCATTACATTTCAGAAAAATGAAATACCGCTCTTTGGAAGAGCGGTAGAAGTTGTAGGTTGGCAGTCCATTTTTATTGTAATCCTTTGTACACTGAAGCAATACTGACTTTCTATATTCCGTGCAAGATTACTTCTACCACTTGCACTTTCTACGTTATATTTTTTTATGTCTACACTAAATCCATCCTTGTAATAATCAGAACATACACTTCCTTTTGTCCCATACGGAACCTCATCTCCCTTTCGCTACTTCACCCCCCGCCTCCTTTGTCGCCCTATAAGCTCTCTCCCTCTCAATCCTCTCCAGATAAGGTTTCTCCGCTATCATGCACTCATAAAACATGAGCCCATACGCTACTTCCGTTGCCGTCTGTCCCAGAGCACTCAGGGTTTTCTTATTCTCCTCCTGCCATCTGTAATAAGACTTCGTTTCTATCCGCTCCGCCGTCTCTGGGTATTCCTTTGCACCATCTCCAACATTTCTTCATTTAGGATCCGTGCATCCCATCCCGACACTTCATCCATTCCGTTTATGACGCCTCTGGTCAACAGTCCCTCCACGAATAGTTCTAACCTGCTCACATAGCAAGTCACCAACAGATGCCCCAGCGCTGACCTGATTAGCTATCCTATTAAAGTCATTAATGCAGTCCATAATAACCGCCATGTGCTGTTCTTTGTGGAGGTCTAACCCCACATAAATATACTTTGTCTTGTCATACATAAATTGTTTCCTCCCAAATCTTTGGACTTCAAAATACAGGCAACCTCAACTGATAAGCCAGCATCCCCAAATTACGCATTAAGCACTAAACATCAGAATCGGCACGGGTAGCACAGACAATCTACTTATCCGCTTAGGATTAAGGATTTTCCTGCTGAATGCAGGACACGAAGCAAAAGAAGATTACCCTCGTGGTGTGTAATGTTATCTCTAAAAAAGGTTGCAAGTCATTTTGGGGTTTTCAAAAAATCAGAGGAATATTTAGCAATCTAATGGCAGACGTCCAGCGGGAATGACCTTCCGGTGCCGGGCTGCATGCAATTTCGATAATGCGGGTTTCTGCGCGTCCGTCAAATTTACTTTTTGCGCATAACTAGTTCAAAAAAACCTTTTCCCTCGTTTTCGAATCTCCCTGTATCTCCTGAAATCACACACTTTTCAGCTACTTCTTTTGCCTTAGACAAAGAATCTAAGTCAATGTAAGATATGCATTCCAAAATATGCACGTCTTGTTTTACTTTACCAGAAAAAATGTATTGCATTACATCATTGTTTTCCACAAAGGACTTTATCTTATCATTCACTTTTTTCAAAAAGCCCTCGATTATACTCCTCTGTTATATGGCATTCTATCATAATTCCTAACTCATTTACTTGTCGTTGCACCTGCTCTAAGAAATTCATAGCTTTTGTTGTTGGTTCATACTTAAAGTGAATTTCTAAAATAGCATATTCAATTAACATATTTGGATAAATCTGATTATACTGATGTTCTTCGCCGAAAACAATATAGGCATTTATTTTTTCTTGCAGTACCAATAAATGGTTATATTCATTATTCCAATCAAGATGGTCAGATATTAACAATCGTATTCCTTTTCCATCTTTATCCAATGCCATACCATCTACAGTCTCTCTCTCTAAAACTGACATACTTCCTCCTTACGTTTATTGTGGTCTGATTATATTTATTGGCGTTCCTGCTGGAATCTGATATCCACCTGTAAAAATACCTTTTCCGTTTCCAACAACAACTCCTCCATTTTCCATAATTTCTGGAAATGCAATTTTTTGATTAGGTGTTAATGGTGCCGTAACTGATGATTTAAATTCATTTATAACAACATTTCCATTCGGAAACGTCAAATAGGGAAATAGAAAAAATGTATTTTCTTTTCAATCGGTTACACTGTCCTTGTCATTCTCAATCAGCCGCACTACCTTGTCCGTAAAAGTTTCTCAGCTCGTTTCGCTGAAATGGATATGAGATGTTACCCAATGAGTCGATTTGTAGAGGTCAAGCTTTTTTGTAACACTTGTGGCTAAAAAATATCAGTTTCTTTTTACGATGCTACCCGTGCCTGGTAGGGTGTGCGGTACCCATTGAAGCTATGGGACGGACGTGATTATAGCTGACATACGCAAATTCCTCAACGGTCGGATAGAGTGATTCTTCTGTCTGAAATTCATATAGATTCGTGCATTCGTTTTTCAAAGTATTAAAATACCTTTCCATTGGTGCATTATCGTAAGGATATCCTGCTTTGCTCATGCTCTGAGTCACATGGACGGATTCGCAGAATTCTACAAATGCTTTTGATGTATACTGCGGACCCTGGTCACTATGGAGAATCAGTCCCCCCTTTGATCTGCGGCTGTGAATCCAGTGCTTTTTAAAGTGTGCGAATCGCAAGATCGCTTGTGATATGGCAATCGGTAATGCTGGCAATAACACTTCTGTCATGCAGGTATATAATCGTGCAGTTGTATCTCACTTCATGATCCGCAAGGAGCAGATAAGTAGAGTCCGTACACCACTTTTTATTGATTTTATCTGCTGTGAAATCCTGCTTTAGTCTGTTTTCAAATATCCTGTGCGGTTTTCCATGCTCATAACCGGGCTTTTTCGGACGGACGATAGAATGCAGACCGAGTTCGGTATTCATGTATTTATGTATGGTTGCAGGGCTGTAATGATATCCCCTGCATGCTAAATAGACCGTTATGCGCCTATAGCCGTCCACGCCATTGTGGGAATGGTAGATTTCATGGATCTGGTTCTGGACCATTGATTTTTTTGCATAATAATCCGCCTTCCGGTGTTTCCGGTAGTTATAGTAAGCATTTGGACAAATGCCCAGCCGTTGAAGTAACCAGCGTATGCCAAATTCCTTATGATATTGCTCTATGAATCGATAAGCCTCTAATCGATTTCCTTTGCAAAGAATGCCGCCGCTTTTTTTAGGAAGAGATTTTCCTTGCGGAGTTCCTCATTTTCTTTTTTAGCATTTCTTTCATGTTATCGTATTCGGCTTTTGTTTCGGGGCTTGTCTGGCATCCATTACGTAATTCGCTGCACCACTTGGAGATACTGACTTTGGATACGCCATACTCGGCAGTAATGCTTTTGTAAGTACGTCCTTCCTCTTCATGGAGACGGACAATCTTCTTTTTAAATTCGAGAGTGTAATTTTGTGGCATAATAAGTACCTCTTTTCTGACTATTCTTAGTATATCTTATTAGCCACTCCCGTTACAGCTTTATTATAGCACTTCACCTGCCATAGCCATAGGAATTTTCCAAGGCAAAAACAATTCCCTTTCCATCAGTACAATACCTTTTCGCTTTTACTAAAAGTTTTGAAAATTTGGAGGGCTTATTCTGAAAAGTAACCTCTCCGAGTTTTTCATTGAAGCCGCCCATAATGACTGCCGTGTGCTGTTCCTTGTGGTGGTCAAACCCCACGTAAATAAATCCTGTTTTGTCACACATAACCTTCTCCAATCTTTCACTTTGAAACATAGGCAACCTCAACTGATAAGCCTATTTCCCCGAATTACGCACTGGGCAACGAGGTCGGCGCGGGTGGTACAGCCAATCCATTTCTTGGTTTTTGGATTTAAGGATACTCATGCCGAACGCAGGACACGAAGCAGAAGAACTCTCCTTCATAGTGTGTGATGTTAACTCTGAAAAGAAAAGGTTGCAAGTTAAATCTTCCATTTTGAAGCGGTTTTTTAATTTGAACCATTAAATATGGGCAGAATTGGCTTTATGCCATAGAGCAAAACAAAGAAAAAACAGTAATAATGCAGGTTAAAAGGCTTATGCCGTCCTTGAGCTGCATAAGCCGGGAAACGCCCACCGGCAGGACCGTTGGGGGATATCCGTTATGGCATAGCTTTCCCTAAAGCCAAGAAACTTTTATGCCATGGAAACTCTTTTGTCTATTCTGCTTTATTTATCCTACTGATTTTCATTAGATTCTGTGAATAAATAGATTCCGGCTTTTGCGATATCGTGTGTTGACAGAAAGGAGCATTTGCTTATGATGGACACTGATTTTTCAAGCTGCTCCATACCCATTTGGAAGAACGGGAATTTCATAACGTCTGCCAAAACCTAAAACAGGATGAGGAATATCTGGAAGCTTCAAAGGAGGAAGTGGAATTTTGCAACAGGTTTAAAAATCTTGCCCTGCCAAAGGAACAAAAGGAAACCATAAGGCAGTGGATGGCAATGCAGTGTTGTTTTTCACTTGTACAGCTGGCCGACTTAAGGTGACAGAAAACCGGCGGTATTCTATGCCTTTTAGATTTATGAAATACCGCCGATATTGTATTTTTACTGTGAAATTGAAAAGAATATTTTCCCCCTTATACCCCTTGGTGGGTGCTATCGTAACATAGGAATTTAAGAATCATAAAAAAAGTGTTGCAAAATTATTACATTTTTCTGATGTATTTACTGGGTATTGCATCTGCCAGCCATACTTTTTCATTGCCAAAGTAAAATTTTATTCCGTCATTCCATGCCGTTTTTGCATCAATGATTAATATACGCGGCTTGTCATCATGGCGCTTTCCCACATTTTCAGCAGTCTCAATGTCTTGTGATAAATGCACATATTGCCTGCTTTGGGGTAATAAACCATTTTCATTAATTGATTCTAAAAATCGCCTTGCTGTACCATGGTACAACACATTCGGTGGCATCTTCTCTTCTTTCAATATCTTCATCGGAATAGAATGCCCATAAAATGCTCTGATTTTCCCATCCTTTATTTCATGGCGTTTCTTCTCGGATTTTTCAATCATTTCACTCAAATCCACTTCGCAAATATTCTTCCATTTCTCCGCCCTATGCAATGCATCTAAAAGCTGTCCAATTGGAACCCAACCATCTTCATTCATTTCTAATTCATATTCCCATGGAGCATGTCGTAAAGCATAAGAAATTTCTTTACTTAATTCTTCAAATCGCTTCATTCTCCAACCTCCGCAATCATTTCATCAATTGCATCTCTAAACCAATCCCAAAAGCATTTATATTCTTTTCTTTGTTCAAATCCTTCACCTGCAAAATCATGAATGATTTGGACACTATTGCCTTTTTCTACTTCAAAACATGCTATATCATCACTATCATCACGTCTTGCAAAAGGGATTAAATTTCTACTCGGATATCTAGATTTTAACCCTTTTATTCTAGTATTTACCTGCTCATTACTCATTAAATACCAAATTTCAAAATCTACCAAATTTAATTCAACAATTTTTACAAATTCAGCAGGGTATACATAATTACTATAAATTACGCTAATATTATATAATTCCATACTCTCCTCCACTATTACTTTATATTTTCCATTTCAAATGAACCAAAAGGATTTGCATTTCTAAAAGATGTCTTTTGCTTTCCTATTCGCAGTTCAATAGCCGCACCCCATGTTGTGGGAACGCCCTGTTTAGTTGTAAATCTTTCAACATACTCTATCGGTAATGGATCGTTATAATTATGTGTTGTTGCTTGTACATCAATTCCTGCTTCTCTCGCAGAAACTACACGAGTATTATCAATAGTAGTATATACTCCATCTGGCATTTCAACAACATCTATCGGATCACCTTTCCAACCATTCTGCTTCATACTATCAATTATTTCACTTGAACCATTAACGGATGATTGACTATATCTTATTTCATTAGGGTTTATTATTGCTGTACCACCCTCACCTTCTCCTGTAGCCGTCCCTCCAGTCTCCACATTTCCATTTTCCCCACTTCCCTTCGCCGTCTCACCCCCCGCCTCCTTTGTCGCCCTATAAGCTCTCTCCCTCTCAATCCTCTCCAAATAAGGCTTTTCCGCTATCATGCACTCATAAAACATGAGCCCATACGCCACTTCCGTCGCCATCTGTCCTAGCACACTCAGGGTTTTTTTATTCTCCTCCTGCCATCTGTAATAAGACTTCGTTTCTATCCGCTCCGCCGTCTCCGGGTATTCCCTTCGTACCATCTCCAGCATTTCTTCATTTAAGATCCTTGCATCCCATCCCGGCACTTCATCTATTCCGTTTATGACGCCTCTTGTCGATGGTCCCTCCACCAACAATTCCAGCCTGCTCACATCGCATGTCACCAATAGTTAATCCAGCACTGACCTGATTAACCATTCTATTAAAGCCAATTATTGAAAATCAAAATCTATCCTTAACACCTCTATTTTGACTTGCATTCCATCCAAATATCCGTAATCAAATAACTCTTCTTCATCAATTTTAAAGTCGATTACAGATTTTAATATAGCATTTTCAACGTCTAATATCCCGAAAAGAGTATACTTAAATGTTTTATCTTTTCTCTCTATACAAAATTTATCTTCGCTATATTGCATTATTTTCAAATCATCGTATAAGGATATATCAACCATCGTTTCCTCTCCTATTTTCTTATTTATTCCACAATTAGCAAATCCTGTAATATATATATCTCCTATCCTTAACGTAACTTCTTCTTCATCGATATTTACAATTTTACAATTATGTGTCATTTTTATATCCCCTTTCTCTACATAGGATTTATAATAGAAATATTTTCTCCATTCAACATTTTCCAAAATGTTTTTCCACTTTCTGTATGAAATGTCGTAATATATCCCTCATTGTTTGTACCAACAAACGCAAATTTAGCATTACCTCTACTATTATTTCCCATAAATTGAACATAGCCTGTCCTCACTTCACCTTTATACATATACTCAACTTTGTATCCCTTTTGTATTACTTCTTGTGCACCCTGAAGGTATTCATCTGCGGAGTTAAACATTCCTTTAAATTCATCTCCATGTTTTTCAAAATGCGATACTAATTTTTCATCAGATGAAAATGTTACGCCTGAGTCTCTGCCCACATCTTCGTTAACAGTTTCACCCCCCGCCTCCTTTGTCGCCCTATAAGCTCTTTCCCTCTCGATCCTCTCCAAATAAGGCTTTTCCGCTATCATGCACTCATAAAACATGAGCCCATACGCCACTTCTGTCGCCATCTGTCCCAGAACACTCAGGGTTTTCTTATTCTCCTCCTGCCATCTGTAATAAGACTTCGTTTCTATCCGCTCCGCCGTCTCCGGGTATTCCCTTCGTACCATCTCCAGCATTTCTTCATTTAAGATCCTTGCATCCCATCCCGGCACTTCCTCCATTCCGTTTATGACGCCTCTGGTCGACAGTCCCTCCACGAACAGTTCCAGCCTGCTCACATCGCATGTCACCAGCAGATGCCCCAATGCCGACCTGATCAGCTGCCCTTCCATGTCATATTCCCCGTACAGGGATGCCATCTCCATATCCCCGTTCCGCTTTAAACTGTCCTCCAGAAAGTGGACTGCTTTTTCACACATCCCATCATGCAGGTACAGGCTCCCATACGGATCCTTCAGTATCTCCAGCAGTCCCGGATACTTCTGCTTTATCTCTCTGACCAGTGCTTCTTCCCTCAGGATTCGTGCCGCCGCCTGTCCATCCTGTCCTGAGTTCACCGGCACGATCCACATCCCGCTCTTTTTGCATGTCAGGGTAGACTTCATCGTGATAACTTCGTCATCCCCCATCAGCACATTCTGGGGCTCGATGTTTTCCCAGCGGTCCTCCAGCTCAATCATCTGCTCACACTCAAGCCCTAATGTGCAGGTTCCAAAAGGATTGATATTCACGAATGCTTTGCTGTCCCACACATGGGCAATTGGCAGATTGTCCGTATTCAAATTATCTGACGACACAATAAGGAAACTGTGCTTAAATCCACACGGACACTTTAATTCTGCCCCAAAGACCAAAGTCTCCGGCACATTCTCCGGTTGATTTTCCGGCTGTTCCTCCTCTTTAAAAAGCCATGAAAGAATTCCCATCCTGCTTCCCTCCTTTATCTTACCATAAATTCTTCAATCCCCATACCCCTGACCTCCCGTCTGTATGCGCTCTCCACAAAGGCAAGGCTCGCCATGACATGATTTCCTTCCGTCCCCTTCAGTAAAAATAACGGTTCTTCCTTTAACTTACTTCCGCACAGAATGCCCTTTTCTATCATGCTCCTATCCCTGCTAAGCACACTGCCCTCATCCAGGCACTCGATCTCCGGCAGGTTGGGAACCAGATAGGGAACCGTCTTTCTGCCCCTTTCATCCAAAAGTGCGATCTGCTTAAATCGAATCCCCGGACGATACAGCCTGATTAAATTAGCAAACTCCTTCGATACCATAAAGCAGGGGCTGCTTATGATATCCATAAGCTCCATTTCCTCCTCAAGCTCCACCTTCAGATAAGTCCTCGCTTCCAGCGCTTCATAGATCTGCCCGTGCCGCCATATACCGGGACGCATCAGCGAGTACCAGCCGGGAAAACGCGGCTGCAGATTCTTTTTATCCGCATATATCCTGAAATACCTCATAAAATCTCTTCCTTCCCACCTGAAAAATCAGATCCGCTTCTCCCATATATTCTCCGAACAAAATCTTTACCTTCCCTGTTCCCCGGTTTTCCCCACGAAGTGTCCGAATATCCTCCGCCTTCTCTGTGCTCTCCGTATTCTCCATCTCTTCCAACGCCGCTCCCAGCATCTCCTTGATAAATGCCTTCGCCATCCGGTGGTAATAAGGCGCATATGCATAACGGATATAGTCCGTTTCGTATTCCTTCATCCTCGGAACCCTTTTCCTTACCTGCCCTTTCAGTTCTTCCACATCCCTTTCAAAAAGACGGTAAAGCTCCTCTGCATCCCAGCATCCGGACGCAAGCACCTCTTCCCCATACATTTCCTTTCCCATCAGCTCTATCTGAATCAGATAGTTTTTCAGGAAGATGCTGCTGTGCAGGCAGGCAAAGATGAGATACTGATTCTCTCCCGCCCCGTCGATTCCTCCTGCATTTGCCCCTTTCCCTGCTCCTTCCTCAAGCACCTTTCCAAGCGCTGCAAGAAAGCCCTCCGCCATCTGGCGGCTCTTCTGCTCGCATGCAAGGATCGTTTCCGCACTGCTTTTTTTAAACTGCTGTTCCAAAAGTTCTTTTGTCGCTTCCACGATTTTATCTTCACGTCCACTCATTGTATCCTGAATTTCCCTCCCGAAAATGTGATATCATTGTCCATGTGGAGTCCGGCGCTGCCCTGCCGGATGTCAACGCTGCTGGTTCCGGCAATGGTGAGGGAGGCATCCTCGCTGGAAATCATCATATTTCCGCCTGCAATGATGGAAATGTCCTTGTCGCTCACTAGCTGGATTCCTTTTCCGTCAATAATCCTGACCGACATCCCCTGATGGTTGGTCAGTTCCAGGCAGTCCGGCGTAAACAGCAGTTCCTTCCCATACTTTGTCTTAAACGACTTATGGTCCGGCATCCTGCGGTCATTGCCGGTCTCTAAATGCACTGCACTGATGACATAACCATGTTCTTCCATCTGATCCGGTATCTGCAGGCGTACCCGGTCCCCTGCCTCCGGCATGCAGTACCATCCTGCCCCGTCCGGGGAAGAATAGCCTGTAGAATAAGGAAACCATCTGGTAATCTTCTGACCTGCATTTTCATCCCCCTTCAAAGAAACCTGAACTTTATCCTGCTTTATTGCCTTAACTTCCGCCTGAAAGGAACACCCTTGCTGGCAATCATTGGACACAGGCAGCACCTTGAAAGCCTCCTTCTGGCGTAAAAAGTAGGTGTGAATCAATT
This sequence comes from Lachnospiraceae bacterium, assembly GCA_029054245.1. GTDB lineage: Bacteria > Bacillota > Clostridia > Lachnospirales > Lachnospiraceae > Suilimivivens. Next base: position 17,704 of record JAIDFQ010000036.1, read on the forward strand.
CTCCCTTGCAGTATGCGCTATGGATCCGGTAGATATGACCCGCCAGATTTTCCATACGCACAAGATCCCAAAGATTGTAAATCTGCCTTGCGGATACCTGATATTCCACATAATCCTGCTCTCTGGGCGCTCCTTCCCCGTTCGCGCCATGCTGCATAAATGCGCCCACATATCTGCTTATACGGCACTTAGCAGAAGCAGCCAATGTATGTTCCTCATAATACTGGCTGCCCACGTAATAGAAAGGACCTTCCCTTTTGATTTCAGGTGTGACCGCCAGTCCGAAACGGCTTGCAATTCTTCTTATAAATTCCCAGTCTGTCTCTTTATACTGCAGCAGGAAGTCCACAGGTGTCTCCACACTGCCTTCGGCGATGACCCCGGACTCCCCGTAAGGCGCATTGATTGTTTTCATCACATCCAGATACGTAAGCGACTGATCCTGAAAAGAGCGGAAATGTTCTCTGCCGTCCATCAGATAAGTTCCGCTTTTCAGCTCCAATTCCAGGACATGCTCATGCTGCATCTCCTCCAGCGAAAAGCCGGCAATCATCCCCACCATCAAGATCCGCCTTATGCCGTCCTCATCTTCCGCCTCGATTTTTACCCAGATGGGGGAGGATAAAAGATACCGGTATTCTTCTGCATCTTCGTCCCTGACGGTGCCCCGCAGATGCGCCGAAGCATGCTCCCCCACCGCCCGATTGATCTCCAGGGTTTCAATTGTAAGAAAATCAAAATGTGATATATGAATCTGTTCTGCTTTCATGCTTCCTCCATTCCGCCGCGCAAGCGGCATTTTAATTAGTAAGAACTTTAATCTGCGCCAGCGCCTTTAAAACCAGCGGCTTCCACTCATCATAAAAAACCATCCTACAGTTAAAGGTCCCTGCCAAAAGATATCCGCCTGCACGAATTACAAACTGTACATTATAGGTTTCTTCGTCCAGCGTAAAACTCTTGTATTCAAACCATCTCCCCGCCATCCCTTCCGGGTTAACTTCGCCCTTTTCGTAGAGCACCGTCTCCGGTGCAAGAGCGGAAACGGCTTCCTGCATCCTCCCAATCAGTTCATCCACTCCCATATCCACATCCTGCAACAGATGAAAACCAAAGTTTTCATCATATCCCGGATTTGACAAAAGAATCGGCGGGCGGTGCATACTGATATATCTGACCTTAGCGATTTTCTCCGGCATCTGCTCAAAATGATCCGGCAATAGCATACAGAATCTTCCTTCAAACAGAGGAAACCATCTAAAGCGCAGCAGTTTTCCGCGTACAGGAATTTCATCCGCAAGCAGATCATAGTCCGCCTCCGCCCTCTGGAAACTTCTCTTAAGCATGAGAATTTTTTCGTCTGTATATTTTCCTTCTTTCATCAATAACTCCCATCCATGCGTGCCTGCACGCATACACATCCTTTTATCGCATGTAATACAGTTCTTTCCTCTTGACCTCGAAGCTGAATTTCTTTTTACAGAGCTGCAGAGACTTTATGATGTTCATCGCCTGTTCTTTTCCTTCTGCATCGTCTGACATACAGCCTGCGGTACCCAGCATCATACAGCCGTTTACCGGCAGAATATACATCACATGGAACAGCTCTTCCTCCATTCCCGTCACCCTGAAAGAGAACCAACCGCAGGTTGCCCCCTCACAATACGCCAACTGAGGCGCATCCAAAAGACTTGAAGGAGAAAGGCTCATCACCACCCAGCAGACTTCCTTCAATGCATATTCCAGCTGATTTGCCGACAGCTTCTGGGAGGCAATCAGGGAAAAGGTGCAGAACCTGTTGGTCGCCCCGTCCTCCAGAATAATCTGGGGCTTCTCCTCATACGGGTACCTGTTCTCCATTCTGTCTTTATTCATCTCCTTGAAAGACTCCGGTACCTGTACAAGGAGTTGTTCCTCAAACATTACAATTTCCATCTGCCCTCCCCTTTCTGTATGTTTCCATCTGATTCTTTATCTCTCTTTTGCATTCTGGGAAAGAAACCAGAAGGGAAGGATATTGTTCTCCTTTTCCACCGCACACTTGCTGTTCCATTACTGCCGCTACCCGCTCTCCTGCTTCCTTCGCCGTCAACTGATTGACCTTATCAATGATGGGGCTCTTTCCTATCGCCCCGTTTATAACCGAATATGACATGCTGCTCCCTCCTTCGCAGAAGTTCAGCCTTGCAGCTTCACTACCACGCAATTTATAGAATGAATTTTAGTGTCAGATATCCTTCATGCGCCCTGCTATGGGACGGAATCCCGCCGTTATTTGTGCAATCCTGTCCTGCCCAGTGCACTGGGGAATGGCGGAGATGATTTTGATTACAGAGTCTCCCAGTTCAAAATCATTTCGTTCACTCTCCTGTTCCAGCAGCTTTTCCAGCTTAAATTCGTCCTTTTTCTTCTCCTCCCTTTCGCCGTGCATGCTCTTTTCCAACATCGTCTGCTCTTTTTCATGGGGCTCACTTCTTGTAGGAAGGCTCTGTCTCCTTAAGGCTTCCAGATTCCGGAACACTGTCTTCTTTCCCATGGCGTCCAGATTATGGCAGATATTTACCACCGCCGGCTGCCCCAGCTCTCGTTTGACTGCGGTAATCTCGCCGGGTGCATCCAGCACCACTTTCATCCCCTGCATAAAAATTTGTCCCTTTGCCTGAATCAGAATCTCTCCCTCGCTTCTGAGACTGCTCCCCATACCGTCTTCCAGCCCTATCTTCGACGCGCCTTCCTGGGCAGACAATTCCATAAAAGATGGCTGAAGCGTCAGATTTTTGTGATGGTGGGTGGCAAACCACCGCTGATCTGGGTTCTGCGTCTTACTGCATACTGCTCCGTTCTGCCGCACGCAATGGATGCCTATAGCTTCCCTCTCGTCCTCCCCGGGAATCAGCAGCCTGATTCTGCTGCCTTCTTCCGGCATACAGTAGACCATGTTCCCATGCTCAGGCATCCATGGATACCATTGAGCGGTACTCCGTTCCTGCACCTTGTCGATATCCAGATGCACCTTCACATTTTCATCCATCCTATCCAGCACTGTTCCCTCCAGCGAGACTCCTTTTATATAGGGGTTATAACGAATTGGCATATGAAAGTGCATTGGTCCGGCAAGACGATATGTAGCGCAGAGCATTCCGTGCTTTAAATCCATGTCCGCCTCCAATACACGAAGAAGCGTACGATGATACAGAACACTTTGCCCCAGATGGAGGACCTGACCGCTCACCACTTCATAATAAGCCGCCTTTTCTGGATTGAAATCCATTTTCCTGGCATGCTCTGCTTTCATGCACCATTTTCCCCTAAGCGCCTCTAGGCTTACCGGATCCACCTGATTCTGGAGCCCCAGACACAGCCCCTTCCCAGCATAACTGCCTGCTGCATAAACAGGCGCATGGAGATGGGAGGACAGCCTTACCAGAAACGCCCAGTCCGTCTCCCGATACTGAATAAACGGCGCTTTCGTCACCTCATCCTGCGCGTAGGACAAAATGGAAAAGGAATGCTCCCTGCAGATTTCCTGCATCAAATCGAAAATAGAATGCTCCCCCTGCCACGATCTGCTCTTCCTTTCCAGATCCATGAGCCAGGACACAGAACACGCTTTAATAGAAATCGTTTCATACGAAGCTTCTCTGTCAGTATGAATCTCACTGATGATTCCAGAAAAAAGCAGTGTCCTTTCCCCGTCTACATCCGCCTCCACTGCCAAGGGCTGTCCTGTAAGCTTCATGCCGCTATTCTCCACCTCCATGGGTACAATGCCTGCCCTTACCTCCGCGATTGTATGTGCACCCATCCTTTCCCTAATAGAAAGGCTTTCCAATCGTCCCATAGGGATGTTGCATCTCACCTTTATCTCATCTACTCCGATAAATTTGTCCGTACAAGGTTCGGACTCTTTTGTCACCTCTATTTTATCCATAGGTATCCTCACTTTTCCTCCTTTTCTTATGCGGCAATCCGCATTTTATCTTCTTTTTCATGTTGATTTTATTATAAATAAAAGACGATAAAAATTAACTGGCGCAATAGCAGGCTCGTATAAGACCTTTTATTCCATCACATTTTTTACCTGCTATATCCTCTTAACCCAACAGGCTTTATACCGATTGATATATGCAGGAAGTTGAAAATTTGAAGTCTCCGTTTTTGTGAAGTAAATGAGATTGATTATTTTTTATATTGTATATACTAAGGATACACTAAACTGTATGGAGGTTTTGTATGCAAGTGCAAATAAAAGAATGGGGAAATAGTCAGGGAATAAGACTGCCAAAGGAAATATTAATAACACTGTTCTAGGTGGTGTAATTACTTGGGTGGGGCAAATGAATAATATCCGCTCTGCGGCACTGAAAATTATCAACAAGGAATTCATTTATAGGTAAAAGCGACGGCGGCGGGGTACAATGCCTCGCCGCCATTTTTGTCTATCTGATATTTTTGTACTCTGTGTTTGTAAAATGCTCTTGACAAAAGAATAACACATCGTTATACTTTGATTATCAACACTGTGTTATACATTATGGAGGGCAAACACATGGTACAACAACTATCTGACGCCGAACTCGAAATTATGAAAATCGTGTGGGAGAACCAGTCGGAGGTGACGCTGTTTCCCTATATCATGGACGCTTTGGCGGCCAGGGGCAAGCCGTGTCAAAAAAATACCCTGATTGTGCTGTTATCGCGGCTGATGAACAAGGGCTTTTTGAGCGCCAAGAAAATCGGACGCCGCAACGAATATACCACGCTCGTTTCAGAAACGGAATACCAGACGGCGCAGACCAAAAACTTTCTGGATAAAATCTACGAAGGGAGCGCAAAAGGGCTGGTATCCAATCTGATTATGGGCGATCTGCTGGCGGACGAGGAATACGAGGAACTAAAAAGGCTGCTGGAGAAAGGGAAAGAAACACAATGAACGCAGTTTTGAAAATTTTCCTGTCCATGTCCTTTTCCGGCGGGCTGCTGATCCTGGCTCTGCTTTTCGGAAAGCGATTTTTGAAAGACAAAATCAGCCGTCAATGGCAGTATTATATTTGGCTCATCGTCGTTTTGCGGTTGCTGCTCCCGTTCGGGCCGGAAGTAAACCTGCTGGGGAAAACCTATCAGGCGGTTGATCAAGCGATCACAAAGGCCGCTCCTTTACCGCCGCAGCAACCTGCGCTGAATACTCCGAGAGATGTTCTGGCACCTGCTGTCAGTTTGGAGCAAAACCATGAAACTGTAAGCCCCCCGGCAGAGGATTTGACAACTGCGCACCCACTTCAAGAGATTGGTGTGCTGCTGGCAAATCATGTTTGGCTGATTTGGCTTATGATTGCGCTGGGTCTGCTGATACGGAAAGTGACAATCTATCAGGGCTTTATGCGGTACATCAAGGCTGGCTTGAATCCAGTTTCTGACCTTGCAGTATTAGACCGGCTCTCCATCGCCGCAGAACGGGCAGACATTCAAAAGCCAGTAGAATTATGTGTCAATCCGCTGATTTCCTCGCCGCTGCTGATGGGCTTTTTCCATCCGTGTGTTGTGCTGCCAAGCGCCGATATTCCCGAAATGGATTTTCAGTATATCGTTCTGCATGAACTGACGCATTACAAGCGGTGGGATATGTTCTATAAATGGCTGGTACAGGTTACGGTCTGCCTGCATTGGTTTAACCCGCTTGTGCATCTTATGAGCCGAGAAATTACCAAGGCTTGCGAATTTTCCTGTGATGAAGCTGTCCTCGCAAAAATGGGATGTGATAACGCCCAGGACTACGGGAAAACCTTGCTTGACGCGATGGCAGCCGTGGGAAAATACAAGGAAAACCTTGGGTCGGTCACGTTGAGCGAAAATAAACAGCTATTGAAAGAAAGGTTAGGTGCAATTATGAAGTTCCAAAAACCGTCCAGAGCGGTCAAGCTGCTGACGGCCGTGCTGACCGTGTGTATCGTATTGGGCGCGTCCTTTGTTGGGGTCTACACAGCGGGGAATGTCCAGGCGGCATCCCTTTCCGGCACAACGCTGGACACCACCGGCAGGCCCTCGCTGTCGCTGGATGTCAGCAGCGCCGCTGTAAATGTGTTGGCGGCAACGGACAATCAGATTTTGGCTGAATACAACAGCGATGTCTATACAGTTCACGTCAGCCAGCAGAACCATGACTGGAAGGTTTCTATCTCCTGCAAAACCAGTACGAATACAAATGATGAAACAATAAAGCTCTATCTTCCCAATGTGGATTATGGCGATGTGAAATTGAAAGCCGATAACGGGTATCTGACCTGCGGTCTGATCCGATCCGGCAATATCGTGGGCAATTTCAACATGGCGTCTGTCTTTTTGACCTTGCCGGAGGGATTTTCCGGCTCGGTAAACGCCATTGCCAACAGCGGATATTTCCAGTTGGTTTCCCAGGACGATTTCAAAAATACCACCACCACCATTACCGACAACGGCGATTGGGGCGAGATTTACAAGCCGAAGAATTTCAAGGAAAACGGGAATACTTCCACATTTGCAGACGGCACAGGGGCAAACACAATTCGGGTTACACGAAAAGGCTCCGGCGTCATGGGGATTTATACCTCGGACGCTTTTAACACATCGAATTTCCCAGATGAATGGCAGGGTAAGCCCTGGGAAGATGATTGGTGGCAGGATATTTGGCGGGAAGATGATACTCCAAACGCTCCATCCACTGCGCCTGGCAAGCAGTCAGCAAATGGTACATCCTCAGACATTGAGCAATACTACCAGTCTGGCAGCCTGCCACTGTTCCAAATTGCTTTCCCTCGGCTGGACGGGGAAGAACAGCTTGCGTGGCTGGAAAAAATTTACGCCGATGGGGATATCGCGTTCTTCTCTGTCGCGGTACGTGGGTTGGATACAAATTCTTCTGTGCTTACCAGCTTTGCCGAAAAGACTTATGAGAACGACGATATTGCGTTTTTCTCCACATTGGCGGACTGGATGGACGAAACTGAACTGGAGTCTTGGCTGGATCGGGCATTGGAGGATGGAAACTGGGCATTTCAATCCATGCTGTTTGATAAGCTGGACAAGAAAGACGAATTTGACGAACTGGAAGCGAAACGGGACGAGGTACAGATAGCGGAATATGAGAAGGCAGGCGTCACGATGGTCGATGAAAAGACCTATTATTATCAAGGACAACTGGTCAATATCTTTCTGGACATCCGGAAAGAAGGCTCCTTCTATACGCTGAACATGAACCCAGCTGGAATAGTCAATATCAAAATCACCCGCGATGCGAACAACAATATCACAGGCGTTGCCTATATGACCAAGGCGGAAGTGGTTGAACTGTTGGGGGATATGGATGACCCGGACGATAAAACTATAGGGAACTGATTCCCGCTGATTTTAAGACCGTAGAGGCAGGACAAAATGAGCCGACAGGCGAAATTTGGTACTGTGGTAGAATCTTGCTCTAAGAAAGTGCAGCTTTCCCTGTGTGGGCTTCCCTCAATACCTTTAATGCCGCAAGCGGAAATTTCTTTCTATCCCCTTTGCACGGTATAATACTGACGATTTTTCAAAATGCCAAAAATGGGCGCAAAAGACAGGAAACCTTTTCTTGATTTCCTGTCTTGGTGTGCCGTTCTATGTAGCGGCGATTATCCAGTTTTCTTTTGGCTAAAATTTTACAAACAGGAATTTTATCTTTCGTCTATATCTAAAAACTTGCTCGCCAGTTTATATACTTGCTTTATTTCATTAGATGATAAATCCCATGATTTCAATTCTTCTGAAACCATTTGAGGATATTTTTTGCTAATATCCCTCAAGGCATTCCCTATTGATTTTCTTACATATTCACTATTATCTTGCTTATGTGCAGATAATAACTGTACTGCAATCTGGTCGCAGTAGTGTTAGGAAAAATTCTTAATTTTTATGTCGGATAGATACAAGAATGAGGGGATTCCGTAGTAGTCGGCATTGTGGGAAAATCCAAAAGTTAAGATTTTCCCACAATGCTTGTCTTTTGGTGTTTGGTTTCTTTGGTTCGGAATAGTGTGGTGCTGGCGGTCTATCTCTTATTTTCGGTTGCTTGCTTCTTTACCGTACATGAGCATTGTATCAGGATGTATCAATATTTCTTTTAATTATACATTTCCCTACCTCCATATAATTCGATTTTTCATCAGCCAATTCGAAGTTTCTATTCTGCCTTTCTCTCCAAAATCCGGTTCTGACTTTTCTAAATCATACACCAACATGCTTTCTTCATTCCTCTTCAGTTCTATCAGAGAACATCCTGACCTATCGAATAATGCAGTCGGTGCTGTTTGATATGGACAGATGGTGTCCACTGCTAAAGTATATGTAACATTTTCAACAGCCCGTGTTCTAATATGTGACTTTATCAGTTCATATCTTTCTATATCATCGTAGTCCGCAACATCATAAAACATAATAATATTCAGATCCGTATACTCCTCATATAATTCCCGAAAGAATTCTGGAAATCTGACTTCAAAGCATATTCTAACCCCGATTTTCCATCCATCTATTTCAAATATTCCACTACCATTTCCTATACTAAAATTATCCCTGTCCCATCCCCATAAAGCTCTTTTATGATAAAAACGCTTTTCTTTATAAGGTGCAAACACAATCGCACTATTATAATATTTTTCATCTTCCTGTATAATCGTTCCAATTATTATATGTATTGCATTTTTATCAACCAGACTTTGCAATTGCTTATATGTAAAGTTTAATTCTTGAAAATTTACCACAGAAGAATTCTCAATATCACGAGGTGGATATCCTGTTAATGCACATTCCGGAAAAACTAAAAGTTTGACCCCTTCATGCGAAGCTTTTATAATAGCTTTTTTTACAGTTTCAAGATTATATTTTATATTTTTTGTCGCAGAAAATTGGTAAGCTCCTAGCTTCACTTTGCACCTCCTCATCTTGGAATCTATCTAAATATCTAAATACCATATAAATTGAATTTCGTTTCTTATTTCAGGCTCTAAATAATAAGCATACATATCTATTTTGGATAATACAGCTCCTTGTTTTTGGTAAAATATCCATCCTTTTTAGCATCTAAAGCGCCTATATCCAGCAACTATGTCACTATTAAAGGTCATTTTTGTAAAATATTTATAAGATAACAATTTTGTGGGAAAGATAATCAATCGACAATTACTTGTTGAAAATTTTTTGTCCAATCAGTAATTACGCGCTTATCGTATTTATTAATATTATCAGGTAGATTTGTTTTATCAAAAAATCTATGTTCCAGTGCTTCTTCTGTATTATTTTGTATTTCCCCACTATACGCAGTTGTCTTAAAAATGATACCCGTCCCACAGCAAATATCTCCATTCGGATAAGTGATTATTCTATCCTCACCTGAATAAATACCAAATAATGTCAGTTCTTCTATTTCAATTTCGGCTTCCTCAAATACTTCTCTTTTTACCGCTTCTATAAATTTTTCCCCAATCTCCATAGAACCTCCAAGAAGCGCCCAAGCTCCATTATCACGCCGCTTCTGAAGCAGTATTTCCCCTTTTTCGTTTTCGATAATAACTCCGCAACCTGTTATCATAAGCGGCGCATGTCCTACAACTTTACGCATCTCCGCAATATAATTTCCTCTATATTTTGCTATAATATCTTTCATATCAATAACCACTCCTTTACGTTATTTGAAAATCTCACACCATAATTTTGCTTGTTCCTTTCAAGGATACAGCTTGAATCAAGTCGTTCATTTCTATTATGGAATAGCCCCTGTTAATTGCATCAACTAAACATATCATTAGTGCAGTGTCATCTGACCACGTTCCAAATGGTTGATGATATGTTCCATATGCCCGCATTTCTTTAATCAGATCTCTTTTTCTTTCTTCTCGTGTCGAAAATTCAACCGGAACGCCTAAAGCATCCCTAACGCAAAAGCCAAATAACATTCCTTTTTAGAAAATAACACATATTTAGGTTTTTCCTCGCTATCATAGCATTTGCAATGAAGTGCATTCCCCTTTATATAATTGGTGCATAAATAACAGTTATATAATATCCCATTCTATACTTCCGCCGATGTAATCAACATTTCTTGTACTATATTAAATAGCACCTCCGCTTCCGCAGCACATTATGTGTATTTCCGAAAATCATAAATCCTCCATCCAAATCATATTTAATCATTTTCTATCCCCAAATAATTTTAATAAATCTTGATAAATTTCCCACCCCCCTAATTTCAATCCCTTCATTGATATTTAATCCTTTAACCCTCTAGTTCTTTAATCCAATTTGTAAAAACTTCTCCAGCATTCTTTCCTGTTTTTTCCGAACATACTTCCTCATATTTATACTGTGCATTATATTTTTCCGTTTTTACATCGTAACACATTTTCATTTCTGTTGGAATAGGCATATTACTACGTATACAAGCACTTTTTAATTTTTCCAAATCACCCGTACCTAATTTTAGAAACTGCATAATTAATGTTCTATCCAAATCTAATTGCAACTCCACAAAATCATATTCTCCGTTCAAATTAAAAATTATTTGAAAAAATGGTGCATCATCTATAATATAACAGCAGTTGCGTGGAATCTCATCCTTCCGGCTGATAGCCCCTTGTAGTGTCTCCATCTGCCTTGACCGCATCCAGAATCTCCTGACACTTCCGCGTGGAGAATTGCTTGTGACTGGAATAGGCAATACATACCTGTTCATGCAACTGATTTTTCAAACGGATATAATGCGTCTTTAGATTTGCTCTGCGATTAACGAGCTGACTCAAAGTCCAGTACATATCCTCCAGCATGGCATCGGGCAAAGTATTCAATTCATTGATAGCTACTCTGGCAACGCATTTTGCATCGTAGCTGCCATTCTTTTTATACTGCGGTACTCTTTTTCGATGGGCATAAGACAGTACCGGATTCACATCTTTCACAATATAATCCCGTTCAATCAGCCATTTTCAGCATTCCATAAATGATGTTGATTAACCGTCGGGAAATCAATATCAATGCCTGTGCTTGGTCTTTCCTCTTGCTAACTGTCTTTGATAATAGGCATAGAATGCCGGATTCCTCGGCAAACCTTTTGACGATAACTGAATCTTCTGAATCGCAAGGAAATAGATTGTTCCCTGCAATCTTCTGATATCCCCAATCTCCGAAAGCAGCTTTGCAACTGTAATATCGCTGACACCGGGAATGGTATTTAGGGTACACTCAAATCTTGGAAGAAAGTCAGCAATCGCCTTGTCTATTTCCTCAAGCTGATTAACATAGTGTCGCACATCTCTCACCAGACCTCTTGTGATTTCATCCCGTTCAGGCTAATAGTCCCTTGTGGTGTCTCCATCTACCTTTACTGCATCCAGTATCTTCTGACACTTCCGTGTAGAAAACTGATTGTAACTGACCGGAATTAATTCCTCTGCCAATTCTTCCACTGTCTTACGCCGTAATAGTCTGGGGAGGGATAATGCTCCCCAAAATATAAAGCAGTCGGTCTGCGATTTACCAACTGGCTGAATGTCCAGTACATATCTTCCGGCATGACATCAGGTAACTCATTCAGTTCATTAATGGCTACTCTAGCTACACACTGAGCATCATAGCTGTCATTTTTTTGTACTGTGGTACGCTCTTCTGATAGGCATAGGGCAAAGACAATTTCCTTGCCGTCAGTACAAAATCTTTTGCTTTTACTAAAAGTTTTGGAAATTCGGAGGATTTATTTTAAAACGTAATCTCTCCGAGTTTTTCGTTAAAGCAGTCCATGATGACTGCCGTGTGTTGTTCCTTATGCAAGTCTAAACCTACATAAATAAATTTTGTTTTATCGTATATAACTTCCTCTCAAATCTTATGACTTCAAAATACAGGCAACCTCAACTGATAAGCCAGTATCCCCGAATTACGCACTTGGCAACGGAGTCGGCACGGGTGGGTGGCACAGCCAATCTATTTATCCGCTTTTCGGATGTTTGTTATGTTTTGGGAACATCTTTATCGAGAGTGCCATATAACAGAAGCCGGAGAGGTTCCATGACTATTATAGCCAAGAACATCTCCGATTCTGTGTTTTGTTTAGATATTATGGGGATTTTTATCTCATTATATTTCTGATATTAATATACTACTACATATAAATTCTCTACAATATAATCACCAAATACCTTCTTGATTTCTTTCTTTAAATGCTTATTATCTAAAAGAAATTTTAGATAATAAGCTAATCCGTTCGGTTCATCACATGTTGAAAAGCACTTTTTTCTAAGACAGTAAATCTCTTTCGAAATTTCTTCTATCTTTTGTTTGCCAGTTAATTTTAAAATGTATTCTTCAAAGTCAAGTTCACTAGTACAACAAAACTCATATTGATATAATTCCATTCGTTTATTATCTTGAATGTAATACGGAGTAATTAGACACTCCTCCATTTCTATTCTAAAATCTGTTTTTAGCAAATTATCCAATTCCTGAAGATTAATGAAAATTTCTCCAGCATATTCAACAGGTTTAATTATTTTATTAATTTCTGTAATTCTCATTTTATTCACCTCAATCTGGTATATATGGGTCAACTATACTCTTCCCTCCCCCTTGCATCTTCCACCTCTTCCATTCCTTCACTTCGTGATTTCGCCGTCGCGCTGTGATAAATCGCCACCCCATATGCAAACTCCGTCACCCCATTCGCAAGGATGCTCATAAATAGTCTGACGGACTGCTGAATGATAATCTGACGGGTCACTGGCAGTTTCCATGTACCAGCCTGCTTTTAATGTGACGGATGTGCCTCCTTTTAATCTGCCGGACAACATTAAATATAGTCCTTCAAAATTGCCCACAACTTATTTACTTCATTGTTATACTTCTCATTCAACTTCTTCCTCAATTGAATATCAGCATCATAAATAACAAAATCACTTAATGCTCCTCTGGACGTAAACAACCTATTATAGCTTTCTAATAAATATTGCAATTTTTCATCATCTTTTTCATCAGAATCAATACAATTAATCTGTCCCATAAGAATTTTTAATACTCCATTGTATTGTCCATATCCATACTTTTGTACCATTTTACCAATCTCTATATATGATACACGTAATTGTAAAAAATCTTCATTTTTTAGCATTCTTCCATCTCCTGCCTATTGTAATGGTGTTTTTCCTATAACTTCAAAGTTCCAAGGTGTATCTATATATGTTTGCACAACATTATATCCTCCCATATATGCGCTTCCTTGTGGTCCTACAGGACCGGTATACACAGTTGTTCCTTTTGGTATTTTAATTGCATAAACATTATCTATATAAGAACTTGCTTCCCATGCACCAGTTTTAGGGTCTATCCAGTGTGGCTTTACCGCTGTATCAATTCTCACACTAGCCACAGAAGCAGGTTGTTCACTAGTAAACCACCTGCCATACGGATTATTTGCATTACCCGCACGATACATTATTTTATCTTCTTGTAATACTTCCACATTATATCTGCCACCATAGAAATTCTTTGCTGGCTGATTAGGCATTTCTGCTAATGGTCCAGGATTTTCAATCATATTATATTGATAATTTGCTATATCATCTGTTCCATATATAGCTGTTCGTGTACCACCCTCATTTTCTGTCTCTACATTCTCGCAGTTTTCCTTGTTACCTGTTCCTTTTTCTTCCCTCCCCCCTGCATCTTCCACCTCTTCCATTCCTTCACTTCGTGCTTTCGCCGTCGCACTGTGATAAATCGCCACCCCATATGCAAACTCCGTCACCCCATCCGCGAGGATGCTCATAAATTCCTTATGTTCTTCCATCCATCTCGCATTTTCATCTGTCCTGATCTTCTCCGCTGTCTTCTTACAGTCCCTCCTTAACATTTCTATCATTTCTGCATTCAGCATATGTACATCATAGCCACCATCCTCATCCATGCCGTTCTGGTAACCTGCCGTTTCCAGTCCATTTATGAGCCTGTCAAATGCGCTGGCATCACAGTCCGTCAGCAGTCTCTCCAGTATCGCCCTGATGATTTCCCCCTCTGGGTTGTCTTTGTCATATATCGCGGGAAGGAATAGTTCTCCCCCGTAATGTTCCAGCCGGTCCTCCATGAACTGGATTGCCTTTTCGTACATCCCCTCCTTCAGATACAGACTCCCGTATGGATCATCTATAATCTCAAACAGCCCCGGATAGTTCGCTTTCATCTCTGCACATAACAGCACCTGCTTAGCAAACACCCCATCCTGCCCCGATCTGATTGCTTCTATCTCCACTCCTTCTGTCTTACACACCAGAACAGACTTCGTTGTAATGATTTCCTTTCCATTCGCCAATGTTCCTTGCGGTTCCAGGTTCTCCCACTGTTTTTCCAGTTCCATCTTATACTCACATAATGAACCGCTGAGACATTCTCCAAATGGCTGGATGTTTATGTACGCCTTACAGTCATCCACACATGCCTCGGGCAGATGTTCGATATCGATATCATCTGTCTCGACAAACAGATAATTCTTCTTTGAACCATGCGGACATTTCAGCAGTGCCCCGAACACCAGCGGTTCCGGCGGATCCTCCTGCTTAAACAGCCATGAAAGAAATCCCATCTTATTTTCCTCCTTTATCTTACCACAAATTCCTCAATCCCCATATCCCTGGCTTCCCGCCTGTATGCACTCTCCACGAATGCAAGGCTTGCCATGACATGGTTTCCTCCCGTTCCTTTCAGCAGAAATAATGGCTCTCCCTTAATCTTGCTTTCGCACAGGATGCCTTTTCTATAACGCTCCTGTCCCTGCTCAGTACACTGTCCCCATAAAGACAATCAAGCTCCGGCAGATTGGGTATCTGATAAATTGCTGTCTGCCTGCTCTTTTGGTCAAAAAGGATCGCCTGCTTGAACTTGATTCCCGGGCTATACAGCCTGATTAAATTGGCAACCCCCTTTGAACTTCATTTCCTCCTCAAGCTCCACCTTCAAACGGCATCTCTCCCTCAATGCTTCATAAATCTGCCCGTGCTGCCATATACCGGGACGCATCAGCGCAATAGCAGTCCTGCATGAAACCTTTCATTCCATTGCCTTTTTTACCTGCCACATCCTTCTGATTTGACAGGCTTTCTACCGCAAAAGAAGAACACGGCATAATCTGGGACCCCCATCGGCAGAGCCGTTGGAAATGAAGAACGTACAAGGGAAAAGGTGAAAGCCAGATTAGATGCCATGAAAGAAGCGGAACGCGCTAAAGATAAAAAGAATGGTATTTACTATATCGTTGCTGAAAAAGAAAATCCGCGAATGGTAAGGAAACTGAAAAAAGGATAATAGAAATTTATTGTAAACTCAAAGGCTAAATGATAAAATAATAATGCAAAGAATGTTTGCAAGGAAGGTTATGTAAAAGATTGAACTCTACAAATATACAGAGCGATAAACATGAAAAAGTATTAAAACGTATCAAAAATTTTAAATTATTGGATGATACATTTATGACTAAATGCTTTGAGGAAAATATTGAGGCAACTGAACTGGTGCTTCAAATCGTGTTAGATAAACCAGACATAAAAGTCGAAAAAGTAATAACACAATATAGTATGAAAAATATCAAAGGTCATTCTCTAATGCTCGACGTTTTTGCAACGGATTCAACTGGGAAAAAGCATAATATAGAGATTCAACGTGCGGATAAAGGTGCTGGAGCGAAAAGAGCTAGATATCATAGCAGCTTGATTGATAGTAATATATTACCTACTGGATTTGAATTTGAAAAACTTGCAGAAACATATGTCATATTCATAACGGAAAATGATGTTATAGGTAGGAATAAGCCTATTTATCATATTGAACGTTGTATAAAGGAAACAGGCGAATATTTTAATGATGGTTCCCATATTATATACGTGAATGCATCTTATGTAGATGATACAAGTCTTGGAAAACTTATGCATGATTTTTCATGCATTAATCCAGAAGACATGAATTACAAGATTCTTGCCACAACTGCAAAATATTATAAGGAAAATAAGGAGGGCATACGTACCATGAGTAGAATAGTTGAAGAATTGATAAATGAAGAAAAATTAGAAGTTGCTATACGAATGATTAAAGCAGGAAAGTATAGCAAAACAGACGTATTAGAGATTTCTCAAATCACAGAAGAAGAGTATATGCAATTACAGGATGAATTAGTATTGGCATAGGCTTTGGGAGCATAAGATATGATGAAAATGTTAATTAAATTTAACAAGGAAAAGGTTGAACATGAAAGAAAATATGATTTTGACAAAATGAACCGAATCATTGATGAAGAGTTTGCAAGCATGTGATATGATTCGGGATTCATTTTAGCCCCTGCGCCAGATGAATATTTAGTAGAAGATTTAGCAATGTATTATCGAAAAAAGGATAAAAAGCGGAGTAACAGAAAAATTGCATTCCATGTAAAAATGTGGAAGATATAGGCTGTATGAAAGCAGGAAATCTTATAAAAGGATAGCCTGCTTTCTTTCTGCCTGTGTACAACTTATAGGATGAAAGATAATTCCAGCAGGCAGAAATCCGCGGTAGCGCCCACTGACAGTTTGCCCGAGGAAACTGTCATAGTGGGTTACATACTTTGAAAAAGTATGTAAATACTTGCAAAATACAAATTACTTTAGTAAGCGTCAAATATTCCTGCGGATTTCCTGTTCCTCAAGTTTCCCCTATAATTGTAGTGGATAGATATTTAGACTATTTCACTACAATTATGGAGGATAGGTTATGGCAGGTACTTGCAAAGCCCGGGTTCCGATGGCGGAACAGATCAGGCTTATCAATGAATGCCGCCAGAGCGGCATGACAGATGCTGACTGGTGCCGTGAAAACGACATTGCGGTAAGCACCTTTTACAACTGGGTAAGCCGCTGCCGGAAAGTGGCAGCGGATCAGATCCCAACAGCGAATTATGGTCATCTTGAAGTTCCCCGTCCTAAACAGGACGTGCTTTTCTGCGGTCCATCTGGCGGGTTCAAAACGCAGCTGCCAGCAGATCTCATCGGGCATGCTTTTATAGTTTCCTTCACCAAACAGGGCATCCAGCTTCTCTGCC
>JAIDFQ010000037.1 GCA_029054245.1 Lachnospiraceae bacterium
ATACGTTTTATTAGTGGCTTTGAAGCAGCCTTTACGCACGATAGAATATAATTGAGGTGATGTAAAATGCGTAAAGCACAAAAGCCCAAAAAAGAGCCAAGCAAAGAACTCCAATACTTAGGAGATCGCATTGGAGCGGCCAGAACCAATAGCGGGCTGACACAACAGCAACTGGCCGATCAATGCCATCGGGGACTTCGCCACATTCAAAATATTGAATCCGGCCTTGCCAATCCCTCCTATGAGGTCCTGTCTGACATCATCCACCGGCTGGGTATCTCAGCAGATGTGCTGTTTTTTCCTGATATAGAAAAACAGAAGGAAGAAGTGCGGCATTTGCTGAATAAATTCGCAGCCTGCACGGAGGATGAACGGCAGATTCTCCTAAACACGTTGGATTGTTTAGCAGAGCAGTTCTTGAAACGCCGCTATGGGCCATCGGCAGAAACGATGGAATGAGCCAGCAGGAGCAAGGACCCTCTTGTTCCTACTGGCTCTGATTTGTATTATAAAAAAGTAAAAGCAAGATTCAGGCAAGTTATTTGCAAGATTGTTACAAGATTTTCGGGCCGATTCGACACGACAAGAGCGATGCAAAGAGAATTGCATCGCTCTTGTTAAAGATGTTAGTTTTCAGTTAACGGTGGAACAAACTTGTATCCTATACCTCTTGAATTTTGAATGTACCCCTTTCCAGCCGCAGCCAGTTTTTTGCGAAGGTTTCCAATATGTGTTCGGACAATATTATCCCCTGTTGAGCCAAAATCTTCATCCCATACTTGGTGATATAATTGATTGCGGCTCCATACCTGACCAGGATGTTTCGCCAAACAGAGAAACAAGTCAAATTCTGTTCGTGTCAGCTTGAGTAGGATACCATCAATAATCACTTGTCGATATAAAGGGTTGATAATCAGCTCTGTCCCAAAAGTGATTGAGTGATATTTTTCTAATTTGCAATCAGATTCCAAGTAAAGCTGTATTAGCGTGGCAGACTGAGCCGCACACACTTTTACATCTATCGGCTTTTCAATATACGCATTAGCGCCTGCGTGGAATATGGCAATCTTTTCTGATGATTCCAAATGCTCGGAAAGCACCAGGATAGGCGTGTTTTTTGCCGCTCTCATGATGCGGAGCATCTCAACACAAGTCATCCCTGGCATCTGGTAATCTATCATAGTGATGCAATATTCCTGTTTCATAAATTCTTCTAATGCTTCGATTGGAGAGCCTATGCAGCAAACATCAGCACCGTGATCCTGCATATAATTTTTGATTAAGCGACAGATTGACATATCATCTTCAATAACCAACATCCGCCTTTTCATTGTGGCCCTCCTTCCTCTGTCTAAGCTCAGTTATCAATCGTCAGCGCATATGTTCTGCTGCCCAGACCAAGCCTCTCAGCTTGTATCAATGTATAGATTCCGTTGCAGGCTTCAATATGTACGGCAAGAGCATCCGCTTCCTTTAACATATTGACCAAATCAATGCAGGCTTGGTCTAATGCCACCGGATCATAGGAGGACAAGATGCCAATATCATATGTGTTGGATTTTGGGAGCGTAATGCCGCTGCTCTCTATGCTCAGTCGATCCATTACGTTGATATATAGGATTTGCCCGTTCAAATTGTCTGCCGCTTGCTTTCCAGACTTCGAGAGCAGTTCCATTTTCTCTTGGGCGGTTAACGAATTGTCTGGTTCACATGATGGAGTAGAAATTGCCGCCGTTTGTTTGACCGCACCGTTAAAACCGACTATATCATGACTTCTAAAATGAGAAAGAATGATAGTTGAATCGTATTCAGAAAAATCCGATTCTGCGGGGGTTTCTATGATAGTTGCTTTTTCAAATGCTTGTGATAAATCGTCAATCAAATCTGCCCACACAAAGCCTGCATCAGTTTCCGTATCTGATAGCTTGATCGCAACATTTTGGCGATTAGGAACCTCCAGCAACTCGTAGGCAGAAAGCAGTCCCTGCGGCGAAACATCCGGTGTAACATAAACTACGGGATAACCTTCGTAGGTGTGTGATTCCTCCGTGCGCGTGATGCCATCATCATTTCCGCTCTGTTTGCCGCAGCCAGTCAACAGCAAAAAGGGCAGCAGTATCACAATAAAAGTACGTTTTATTTTCATAAATCCTCCAAACGCTGAATAGCCGCACGGCATCAGTTGATGGGAATGTCATTTTCAGTCAGCCATTCCGCCACATCATCCGCCAAGCTGGAACCGCCGGAATAAGAAATTGCCAGTCCTTCCCCCAGGACAGCATCAGGAACCAGTTTTGTAATTGCCGTCAAGCTTTGCCCGAAGCGCCCACCGCCGTGACTGCAAAAGGGGATGATCGTTTTACCGGAAAAGTCGTATTCCTCCAAAAATGAGGCAATCGGCATAGGGATGGAGGCCCACCAGTTTGGATAGCCGAGAATGATGGTGTCATACTGATCCATATCCTCCACATGGACGGACAGCTCCGGGCGGGCCTGCGCATTCTGATCCCGTTGGGCCTGATCCAACACTGTATTGTAGTCGGTGGAGTAGGGCGTCACCAATTCAATCTCAAACAGCTCGGCTCCAGTCTGACGCTGAATCTCCTGCGCAATGCCTCTGGTATTGCCGCCCCAGGAGAAGTAAGCGATCAGGATGCTGCCGCCAGTCTGTCCGTTGGTCTGCATCGAGGAAGATTCCACATTCCCGCTGCCGTTTCCAGCGTTCCGCACCAACCGCAGCCCCAGGTTGAAGCTGGCACTGTCCGGGGGCAAAGTGGCCCGATAAGCCGAGCGCAGGTTTTTGGCGAAATCATTCCAGCCGCCGCCCCGGTTGACCCGCAAAGTACCGATGTCCGGTCCAGTAGGGTCCGTCTGTTCTCCAGTGTCATAGCTGCCATACCAGTCCCATACCCACTCGCCTACATTACCGTGCATATCATATAGCCCCCAGGTATTGGGCTGGAAACTGCCGACCACTACCGTAGTCTGGCGGTAAACGCCAGGTTTTGTTTCCAGATTTCCTTGTGAGAAATAGTTATCCTCAATC
>JAIDFQ010000038.1 GCA_029054245.1 Lachnospiraceae bacterium
TCTACGACTTGCAAAGCAAGTCTTTCTCACGCTGGAGAATGCCTAAAAAGCGGCATTCTCCCGACCGATTTGAGATTCCGCAGAGCGGAATCATGGAGGTTAGCGAGTCCTCTTGAACGGTGCGGCTTCCCGGTACATCTGGATTTCAATATTGATGTAATTTCCCTGAATATCCTCTGCCAGAATATCCAGTTCCACCGAATGGCTTTCCAGATTGCGGATAACATACTGGGTCTTGACACTGCGCAGCACAAGCTTATCATTCTGCAAGAGAATGCGGCATAATTCCTGACTCGCCTGCAGGTCTTCAAATACCTTCCCGGCGAACAGGTCGCTGGTCAGCTGATACTCCGCAGCGCGCTTCTTCTTTTCTTTATAAGTTTCCATGCTTTTTGAATCTGACCTCCCTATAAAATTGTACAGGAAAGCCAGTGGAAACCTACGACTTCCACAACAATCCTGCCAAACAAAAGTGAATCTCTGGCAGAACTGCCGGAATACGCACAATATTGTTAGGGTCGGGTAGAATTGACCACCCAGAGTCGCTTAGAATTAACCATTTCTAGTCGGATAGAAAAAGCCATTGCATTTTCCCTTTTGTGTTCTAAAATGATGTGTGCCAATGCATCAGTAGAAATCACTATGGGAGAAAAACACAATGACTTAACTGAAATAATAGCACAAACCCTCTCTGAAATGAAGATGGAGCAGGGAGAAAAATTTGATCCTGGCAAGGTCAACCTTGCGGAGCTAGAACGCAGGACAGGTATTTCACGGGCCAAACTGCGCAGGATCAAGAAATCAGGATTTATTGACCTTCCACATGCCCTTACCGGACGGAAAGCCGAGCATACTCTTTTAACGGGCTTTACAGGTATTATTGACGAACTGCTCCGGAAAGGAGTCACCAATTCTTCTGTCTGCTATGACAGATTAAAAGAGAATGGTTTTCAAGGTGGCCTGACCATCGTTAAAGAGTATATTTCCAGCCATAAAGAACTTATCCCGCCTAAAAGGCAGCTTGCGGCTCCCCAAGGCAGCCGTGGGCGGCGTTACCATACTGCGCCGGGAGAATCTTACCAGATGGACTGGGGATTTGTCGAAGTGGAAGATGCTTCCGGCAACACTTATAAAGTTGCCTGTTTTGCCATGATCTGTCACTGCTGTGGGCAGCGGTATATTGAATTTTTCCCAAATGCAAAACAGGAGAATCTGTTTATCGGAATGATCCATGCATTTTTGTATATGGGGATACCTGAGTATATCCTGACAGACAACATGAAGAGCGTTGTAATCCGGCGTGATGAACAGGGACACCCAATCTGGCAGAAAGATTATGAGCTGTTTATGGGCAATCTCTGCTTCAAAACAAAACTGTGTAAACCAAGGCATCCGTTTACCAAAGGAGCCGTCGAGCGTCTGGTACGGTTCGTAAAAGACAACTTCCTGCCGGGACGCATCTTCAACGAGATCACCGATCTGAATTATGAAGCAATCCGCTGGTGTGATACCCAGAACAGCATTTACCATCGTGCAGTTGACTGCATCCCGGATGATAAACATACGACGGAGTGTATGAAGAATGCTGCTGTACTTGAGGAAACGGTCGAATTATCGTACTACCTGTGCCCGGAGCGAAAGATATCCTTTGATGGCTTTGTTCACTATGACGGGCGCCGTTTTGGCGTTCCCTATTGGTATACCGGAAAAACCTGCCGCGTAAAAAGAGACGGCTACATCCTTTATGTATACGATCCCGGCATGACAAAGGTACTTACCACACATGATGTGACATGGAGCCGCCGGGACAGCTTCTGCAGAGACCAGTACACTACAGAGCAGCCGGAAGAAAAACCCACCGCACCGGTAAAGGTACAGATCAAACAGCTTGCCCCGCCGCCGTATGACCCCGGTTTTAGCAGATTTAACTTTGAGGAGGGGCTGTGGGATGAATGAATCGCTTTTCGGACAGATCCAGAACGCTGCTAAATATCTGAATCTTGATCTCAATGCACAGGAAATGGCACAGTTTGCCGTTAACCGTGGATACAGTGAAGAAAACATACAGGCAGTTGCTGAAATGCTTATGTATCTGCAGCAGAAGAAGAAAGAGAACATCGTTTCAACCCTGCTGCGTCTGAGTCGTCTGCCATTAAAAGAGCCAAAAACCTTTGAAGGCTTTGATTTTGGGCAGCTTAATGGAAAACAGGCGGATGCTCTTAAAAACCTGCCCGCATTGTCCGCCCTCTATGCACATAAAAACCTGGCATTTATAGGACCGCAGGGAGTTGGCAAAACGCATCTTGCAATGGCCTATGGGCGACAATGCTGCCAGAACGGGCTGAAAGCGTATTTCTTAAAAGCAACTGAACTGAACCAGCGTCTGACAGATGCACGCAGGTATGGACGGGAAAGCAGTACAATCAACGGCCTGGTAAAACCCTCCTGCCTGATCATCGATGAGGTGGGAAGATGTGTATTTGATAAAGAAAACACAAGGATGTTTTTCGATATCATCGACCGTAGATACAATAAAGAAGGTCCCAATATGATGATATTTACCAGTAATAAAGGTCCTGATAAATGGGGAGAATTCTTCAACGAAGATTCCTCTCTGCTATGTGCCCTTGACCGTATATTTGATGATGCCACAGTATTTATAATCAAAGGCAACAGCTATCGTGGCCAAAAGTGTGAAACAATAGCGTTATCAGCCGGTGCACCATCGGCACTGCCTAAACCACAAAATTAAAGAAAGGAAAAGCTGGTGCATTGGTCGTTTCTGTTCGGCTGAGATTGGTCATTTTCTTCCGACTCTA
The DNA here is from genome assembly GCA_029054245.1 of Lachnospiraceae bacterium. Lineage (GTDB taxonomy): Bacteria > Bacillota > Clostridia > Lachnospirales > Lachnospiraceae > Suilimivivens. The sequence goes on from JAIDFQ010000038.1 coordinate 2,820, forward strand.
AATGGCCAATTTCTCCCGACGCTAACAAATGCAAATAATAGAATAAAAATCATGCTACTCTCAGTCTCACTTTTCGCCATATATAATGTAATGCTT
>JAIDFQ010000039.1 GCA_029054245.1 Lachnospiraceae bacterium
CAAAGGTTGTTATACCTTTACGGTTTATAGATATTTTAATTCCAATATGTAGAGATTTAACTTCTACTTGTTGGGTGCAAAGCCCCCTTGTACTGAAACAAATTTTTTTAACGGGTTATCCGCCCATCTTTTATATAATATATGTAAATGGAAGTCGCTATTTGCAGACAACAAAAATCCCTCCAAACTTCAAAAAGCGAAGTCGGAGAGATTTCAAAGCATGGCAAATCAGCTCACCGAAACATCGTTTTTTTTATTCGGCGGGCTTGTCCTACCTATGGTTATATAAAAATAAAGCCGATAAACTGTGATTTCTCACAAGTTCATCGGCTCTGCATCTAAAGTGTCTGGCTCTTTAATGACTGTTACTTGTAAATTTGTTACTTCTATCAATGTTTCCTGCTTACATTTTGGACAGTAAATGGGAAAATTCTTGAGTTCTGTATCTTCCCTTATTTTTAGTCTTGTTTTATTTCCGCAGACAGGACATAACAGCCACTCTGCGTTATCTGCTACTCCCATTTGAAAAAGCGAAGGGACACTCCGATACAAATGGCAGCAAGTACCACCATAACAATAATTGGAACAAAGACGTTTTCTATCGGAAGTCCTAATGAAGCAGCTTTCAATAGTTTTATTCCCTGTGTCAATGGCAGAATATCTGCCACCTTTTGCAAGGCACTTGGCATTACCTCATACGGCAGCGTTGCTCCAGAAAAAATAAGCATCGGGAAGTAAAGCAGGCTTGCTATCACGCTCGCCGTCTGGGAGTTCGGGGAAATCCCGCCTACCACCATGCCGATACTGAATATCGACAACATAACTAATAGATAGCCACCGAGAAAAGCAATCCTAGAGCCGCCCATATGAAATCCAAAAAAGAGTGCTGAAACGATATAAAGCAGTATAAGTGATGCCACGGAATAAATTGTGTAAATCACAACCTGCACTGCTAAAATCATCACAGGGCTGACAGGGGTAACCTTAAAACGCTTCAATATCTTTCTGTTTCGGTAATCAGATACTACAAGGGGCAGTCCCATAACGCCGCCTGCACAAATCGCAATCGTTGTCAAAGCACCAAAGGACTGTTCCAGAAACGTGTACGCCGCACCTGGGGAAGCAGGCTTATTACCATAAATAACGCCTAGTATAATCAAAACTACAAGGGGAATGCAGATTGCAAATATTACCATGTTCATATCACGCAGGGAAAGTTTCATCTCATTTTTCAGCATTGTTTTAAATGTTTTCATTATTGCTTGCCTCCTCATCAGAATACCACAAATACGCATCTTCAAATTTGTCATACGGACTTCCTGCAATGGCTTCTTCTACCGTTCCATAAAAAACAGCTTTTCCTTTTTTAAGTATGCAGACCCAGTCGCACAACGCTACTACCTCGTCCATAAAATGTGAAGTCAGAAAAATTGTTAATCCTTTTTCTTTGAGGTCAGATAAGATTTTCCATACCTCCCGTCTGGCTTTTGCATCAAGCCCTGTCGTCAGCTCATCCAGAAAAACAACTTTAGGCTGTGGTATCAGAGCTAAAACAATAAACAGCTTTTGCCGCTGTCCTCCAGAAAGCTCCTTGACCATGCTTTTTGCTTTATCGAAAATACCAAATTGTTTCAGAAGCTCCCCATAGTCTGCGGCGTTCCGATAGAGTGACTGCGTTACCTCGCATAATTCAGCAACCGTCACTTTGTCTTGGTAATTCGCTTCTTGTAATTGGACGCCGACATTTTCAAAAAGCCGTTTCCTTTGCAGGAGCGGATTCATCCCTAAAATAGAAACCGTGCCTGCATCGAATTTCCTTGTGCCTAACATACATTCAATCGTAGTGCTTTTTCCTGCACCGTTCGCTCCAAGCAGCCCGAAAACCGTCCCCTGCGTGACTGACAAATCCAGCCCCTGCACGGCAGTCAGTCCGCCATATGATTTTGAGAGCTGCTTTACGCTGATGATTTCATTCATCTGTCTTATCCTCCTTTTGCTGTTGTGGCTCTTATCTTAACAGCGAAAAAAAGGTTGGTGTTAAAATGTAGGGTTAAGAAAATTTCTTTTTCATATCGGTAAGAATCTCTATCATCTTTTCTGCATTTTTTTCGGCTGCCTGCAATGATACAATCAGCCTGTCGCAAACGGAAATAATATCGGTGTCCTCTTTCGGCGTGTTCAGCACCTGTTCAATATTTGCCTGCGGATTATGCTCAAGGGCATTCAGCATCCGCAGGATTGCTTCTAATGAGTAATTTGCACAACGGAGTGACCGTATTATCTTTAGCCGCTCAATATCCTCGCCTGTATAGAAGCGGTATCCGTTCTGTTTCCGTTTTACCCGAAGCAAACCGTTCAATTCCCAATTTCTAAGTGTATCCATAGAAATATCCAGATACTCTGAGACTTCCTTTCGTTTTAAACAAAGGGATTGTTCCGCCGACTTGCCAGATAAAATCTGCCTTGCAATCTGAATCGCTTCCTCGGCGTTGGTTTGCTCTTTCTGTATTTGGTTTCGGTATTCCTCCGCCAAACAAAGAGCCTTATCAAAATCGCCTTTTGCAGAAATCTTGACAGTTTCTACAATCTTTTTCCTTAGTCCGTTCTGAAGCACCTCTATTTGAAAAGCAATGCGGGCAAGCCGAAGTTGTTCAATATGGAAATCTGTAAACACTCGGTAACCGTTTGGCTTCCGTTTCGCTTCTGGTATCAGTCCCCATTCCTCATACATCCGTACTGTATTTGGATGTATGCCAATGATTTTTGCCACTTCCGAAGTCTTATATGTATCCACTAAAATCCACCTCCCATATGCCAATCTTATCATACTGTAAAAGTATGGTGTCAAAATGGAAGGTTTATTCTATCAGAATTTCTCTGTATCTACAAATATACAAAAACCGAAAATCTGTGATTTTTCACAAGTTCATCGGCTCTGCGTCTAAAGCGTCTGGCTCTTTGATGACCGTTACTTGTAAATTCTTTGCTGAAATTAGACTTTCTTTTTTACATTTAGGGCAGTATAACGGAAAGTTAATTAAAATTGTTTTGGGCTTAATTCTATTTCTGGTTTTGTTCCCACATATGGGACACATTATCCATTCATCTTTCATCTCTAACCTCCCCATTACGAGAACGCAAATCACGTTCTATAGGGCTTTCAATCACAGTCAGCTTTTTTTGACTGCAATCTATCTGTGCCATTACACCATAGGGCAAAATGCTGACAGGTGATGTATGACCAAAATTAACATTATACAGAATAGGAAGATTCGGCTGATTAGCTTCGTTACAAATCACTGTTTTATATATTTGTTTATACTCATCATAATAACGCTCATCTAGAGGTTTTCCTACTATAATTCCATTCAACTTGTCTATGATTCCTTGAGCAGCTAGATTTCTTAAAAAATAACAGACTTCATTTGGAACAGGGTAATCCTCCCCCGTTTCTAAAAAAAGTATTTTCCCCTCCCATTCTGACGGTTCTAGCCATAGCTCTGTCCCAATAATCATTTTAAAAACGCCCAAACAACCCCCTATTAGTTCCCCTGTTGCGATTCCTGTGCCTTGCAATACCTCAAAGCCATGATTGTCATACTGCATTTTCCGCCGCACATTTTGATTTTTCATGTTCGACCAATCTAAAAATTCAGATGTCCATTTGGGACTTGGTGCAATATCTATGCTTTGCGAAACATGAAATAAAGTTCTTCTTATACTGTCTATTGTATATTCGTGCATTTGTTTATTCTCTGCAAACTCTACTAATACGCACGGACCGTAAAAAGACACTAATCCTGCTCTATACATCATAAAATGATTGACCGTCGAATCTGAATAGCCCATAAAGATTTTAGGATTTTTTCGGATAGTATCATAGTTGATATAGGGCAACAAACGGATACTGTCATCTCCGCCAATCATGCAGATAATCCCCTTTATTTTAGGGTCTTGAAAAGCCTGCATTAAGTCCTCCGCTCTTTTTTCTGGATGATTTTTTAGAAATTCACTTCCTTTGAGTGCATTTGGCATCGTAATTACCTTTAATCCGAATATCTTTTCCAATCTCTCTTTACCCAGTAAATACCGATAATAAAACATATCATCTCCGCCCATCCCTGAAGAAAGTGAAACGATTGCAACAGTATCTCCATATTTTAATGCTTTAGGCTTAATCATAAAATCCTCCCTTAACCAGATTGTCTTGACAGCAGTATATCATATTGCTATTCTCTATATAAAGGTCAATTGACCCAACCAGAAAGGATACGCCAATGAAAACCACTCTATTCTCATGTATGCCTAACAACATAAAATCAAGGCTATTGGAGCGTCAATATGATTCCGGCAGTTCAATATTGTTAGCAGATAATGAAAATAATTATGTTTATTTTCTATGTGAAGGTTTTGCCGAAGCATATATACAGAATCTTCAAGGCTCAATAGCAACGATTTATACCTATACGCCTGATAGTGTATTCGGAGAAGTAGAGCCATTTTATCAAGGATTAAAACCTGTGAGCATAATCGCCATTACAACTTGCAAAGTCTTAATGTTACACAAAAGTGATTACATTGAATGGCTAAAAAGCGACTTTAAAGCGGTTTCTGTCCTTATTTCCATTTTGGCTGAAAAACTCGCAACAAACAGTATGCGGATAGAGGAAATATCACTTATGAATGTACAGGAGCGAGTTTTAAGGCGAATTGCCATTCACGCATATGGTAACCGACTTCATCTACTTACTAAACAACAAATTTCTTTAGAAGCCAATACCCCGATTAGGAGCGTCAATAGAGCCATAAAAAAATGTGAAGATGCAGGCTTATTTATATACAAAAATGGCTATTTTGAAATCTTAAACGAAAAAGCTGTTATGCAGTTTTTACCGCCACTACTTCAAAAATAAAAAGAGCCGATGGTCTGTGAGGTCACACGTTCATCGGCTCTGCATCTAAAGTGTCTGGCTCTTTGATGACTGCTATTTGTAAATTTTTTGCTTCAATCAATGTTTCCTGCTTGCACTTCGGACAATAGAGAGGATAATTCTTTAAAACTGTATCATCCCTAATTTTATCACGGGTTTTATTTCGACAAACAGGGCAGAGTATCCATTCTGTTCTTATCATAATGATACTTACCTTTCCTTTGAAATTACCTTTTTACAGCCTATTTCTTTTCTAACCCAATCCCACATGACGTTCAACTGATGCTCGGTGTGAAACCAATGCTCACAATTCTCAGCAACAGTAAGATTGCAGCTAAATTTTTGCGTAAATTGTTCTACAAGGCAACGGTCAATCAGATTATCATTTTCCCCATATAATATTTTAGTCGGAAAATCCCATTGCCTGATTGGATGCTCTAACACATAATTCCAATATTCCCATGAAAGCGTCTGCCCGAAGTCTGTTGGAATCAGACGCTGTTTTTCTAACTGAGCTTGTGATACGCCCGCCCATCCCATCATCTTTAACATAAGTTCTTTCATATCCAGAACAGGAGAAACAAATAAACAGTTTTTTAATGGCTCATTTCCAAAACTTAACATGCCAAACCATGCACCGATACTGCTCGCATATAAAGAAATATGCTTCCACCTGTCTTTAACGAAATCCATAATCCCAGATAACTCTGGCACAACGCTCCAAGGCTCAAATTCCACCGTTCCATTTATCCGCTGCCCATGTTTCGGCAAATCCACACTAAGAACCTGCCAACCCAAATTACAAACCACATCCGCAAATACGGCTGCTTCCTCTTTACATCCGCCCTGACCGTGTACATAAAAATAAAGTTTTCTTGATGGAACACCCCAAAGAACAGCGGGTATTTCATTTATTTCAAGTTCTTTATTTATCTGTTTCATATTTTTCCTCACCTCCTACAACATTACTGTAAATAGTATTTTGACTAATATCATTAGTATTTTATTCGATAGCTATCCGATTGTCAATAACTAATGGCAAAAATTCTAATAATATTATTGACTTTGCTAATTGTATTAGCTAAAATAATAAAAAATATCGTTGTGAGAGGTAGCCTTATGAAAACAACAAAAGCTGATGTTATACAAACTGCTGCGGATATAGCAGACAAAAACGGTTTAAGCAATGTTTCTTTAAAAGTCGTTGCTGAAAGCCTTAATATCCGCACTCCATCATTATATAACCACATAGACAGCCTTGAATCCCTGCTTAGGGAAATCGCCCATAATGGCATGAAAACCATGAATGAGCGAATGATGCAGGCAGCTATCGGTAAAATTGGAGACGATGCAGTAAAAAGCGTAGGCATTACATACCTTGACTACATGATTGAACATCCTGGGATTTATGAAACAATACAGTGGGCAACTTGGCATGGCACTGAGGAAACAGGAAAAATATTTGATAATTATCTTTCCCTTTTAAAAACGCTTGCCCTTTCATGCAATTTTAATCCAACAAATATTGATGAAATATTAAATTTACTGACAGGCGTTCTTCACGGATATACGACCTTACAGTTACGATATGCGTTAAGCAAACCAGATGAAGTCAGGGCAGCTTTATCCACTGCTCTTGATACCGTACTGACAGGATTGCATCAAAAATATGACCAACACAAAAAGGAACATTTATGATGGCAAATAATATACATTACTTATATCATGCTCAAACAGGTATTGAACTGATTTTCTGCAAAAACTCAACCATATCCTACCCACTGCATAATCATGTTTCCGTGCTGACAATCGGTATTATACTGGATGGCTCCGTAATCCTTACAACAAATAAGGAAACAAGAGCTTATAAACAAAATGAAACATTTGCAATATTTCCGTATGAACCGCACAGCATTTCAGCACATGACAGTTATACCCTGCTTAGCCTGTGCATTGATAAGAATGCTATAAATGACGTAGAAGTTGCCACCATACAAAAACGTATCGGGCTTCTTCTGATGCAGTCTCTGAATATGGGAAAAATCAACCAATACCAAATATTACAGCTATTAAACTGTCTGGATGAAATTGCGAATTCTCCCGACTGGCATCTTAAAGACCATAACCCATATATCCACGACTTAAAAAAGCAGTTGGAATTATACCCAGAATGCAAACTTTCTGTCGAGGAAATGGCACAAAACGCTTTCCTCAGCAAATACCACTTTATCAGAAGTTTCAAGGCAGAGGTCGGGCTTACGCCGCACCAGTTCCAAATCCAGAACCGTATCCGCAAAGCACAACGCCTAATCCACGAAGCCGGCACAATAACCGAAGTAGCTTTGACCACGGGTTTCTGCGACCAAAGCCACTTCATAAAACAATTTGAGAAATATGTAGGCTTGCCGCCATTGACATATAAATCATCCTCTGGAACTATTTAACCAACGGATTTTGATTAACAAAGGGCAGGCATAAATTTTGCAAACAGATAAAGCCCATCATCTCCTGCAATGACCTCATGCGGTACTCCTACGGGGAAAATAGATATTACGCCTACTTCATAAGGTAACTTAACACCATCGTTCACACATACTCCCACACCAGAGATTACCTCATGTGTTTCCAGTTGCTTCTCGTGAATGTGATTGCCAATTTTTTTATTAGGAGCAATCTTCACAAGATGGTAACTGAATTGTCCGTCTGTCTTTTCGGATGTGATAATATGCTTTAGCTCCACACCCTCAAAAGCAGGATGCTTAGACCACGGAATCGCAGCAAATGAAATCTCTGCATCTGGCAAAAGCAGCTTACCTCCTCCATCAAATTTTTCAAACAGATTTTTATAATCCATTTTTAGCACTTCCTTTCAAATTTATTTGGCAATGTCCTTGCCTGCCTACATCATATCAATAAGCCTAAAATTTGAATTGTAAAAAATTGCGGAGTATAAAAACAGAGCCGATGATTTGTGAGTTTTCTCACACGTTCATTGGCTCTGCGTCTTTGCGTCTGGCTCTTTTATAAGTGTAACAGTATTTTGTCTTACATTTATTAAACTTTCATTTTTACACTTAGGACAATATAATAGGAAATTTTTCAGTTCTGTATCTTTTCTCATTTTTAATCTTGTTTTATTATGGCAGATAGGACAATACAACCAATTCGCCTTTTCCATAAATACCTCTCATTTCCTTAAAAAGTAATCCCACATTCCAAAGATATTGTCATATACTTATCACTAAAACTCAAACCATAATCTGTTAAATCCCTTATTTCCCATTTATCAGAATCTAGGTTGTCCGCCCCATAAAAGAACTGAATAATCGGTATATTTCTAAATTTTGCAACAGCTAAAGATGCTGAACATTCCATTTCAACTGCAATACACCCCTGTTTTTTGCGTTCTTCAATAATTTTTGGTGTTTCTCTGTAAATTGCATCCGTTGTCCAGACTTTTCCTACCACATATGGAATCCCGTGCTGCTGTAAACACCGTACTGCTATATTGGTCGAAGAATCCTCTGCACTTATTTCTTCACTTCCCGAACAGTAATGATAACTTGTTCCCTCATCCCGAACGGCTGACGATGGGACAATTATTTTGCCATCTGCAACAGATTGATTTAATATACCACAACACCCGAACAGTATAACTTTCTTTGCCCCTAGAGCTATAATTTCCTCTAAACCAGCTACACAAGCAGGTGCTCCTACCCTAGAAAGGAATAGCCCCATCTTTTTATCCGCATATTTTATTTCATATACAGGTATTGTTCCATTGGCAGAATACAAATTTGCAATTACTTTCGTCGTATTGTTTTCCACATAATCTTTTATAATGCTTTCTGAAAATGTAGTGATGCATACCTCTGGAAAACCAGAAATCTTTTCTATGACATCACAAGGATTCAGAAATGCGTTTTTATTCTCATAAAAATGATTAAAAATTGTTGCCATCGCAATCACTCCTTACTAAAATTTTTTTGATTTCTTTTATGATTCTGGAAGGGATTTCTTTGTCAATAGGCATCAGCTTACTATACATCCTTACCCCTTGATAAGAAAATACAATCAAATCAAAAACAGCGGCAATATCTACCTCCTTAAACTCCTGCCTATCTATTCCATATTGCATCAGCTTTTTCCATGTATTTGCAGATACTAAATATTGCTCATATAATTTATTCTTTTGACACGCAATATCATGAATACTAAAATACTCATATATCGCCACACTTAATGATGATTGGCTATCAACCATTTCATTTTCATATTTGTATAAAATATCATCTAATATCGTTACAGCCGATTGATTCTGTTTTATTTTTAAATCAATTTCATTATCTTGCTGACCTGTCATATCATCAATAATTTCTTGGAAGATTTGGCGTGTACTTTCGTAATGGCAATATAAACCACCTCGGCTTAGTTTTGTGACCTCACAAATATCTTTCATTGTTACTTGTTTAAATCCCTTTTCGGCAAATAAAGAACATGCACATTTTTTTATATGTTTCCTCGTTTCCTGCCCTCTTTTATTCATAATCAGTCCAACTTTCCGACACTTATGTCTGTAAGTATTATACGACACTTATGTCGGAAAGTCAAGATGATATTGCTTTATCTATATTCATTAAAACAGAGCCGATGTATTGTGATTTCTATACCTCACAAATTCATCGGCTCTGCGTCTTTGCGTCTGGCTCTTTTATAACGGACATATTCATTTGTTGGACATTTATAAGAGTTTCCTGCCTGCACTTCGGACAATATAAAGGGAAATTTTCAAGTATCGTATCTTCACGCAATTTTAATCTCGTCTTGTTCCCACATACGGGACACAATAACCATTTTTCCTGCTTCATGCTGATACCTCCTGTTGTTCTTTTTCCATATTCTTAAAAAAACCCATTGCAGATAGTCCGACAGCACATACAATTATGCCAGTTGGAATGAAACATAAATAAATCGCATCGCTAAAACTGTCAAACAGAAAACCGTACACCATTTGTCCTATGGGCTGAACACATAATGTAATTGTAGATGTGTAAGCCATTACTTTTCCGATTAAATGATTAGGCGTTCTCTGCTGTATAAGGGAAACCGCAAAAATCGAAAAAATACTGATTGCAATCTGCATACCACAAAGCGAAACAATGGTGACAGCATATTTTATAATGGGTCTGACTGGGCAAAGAAAAGCAATCCCAACAGGAATAATAAAAACACCCATAGAAGCAAGCAGGATAGATAACCTATGTATCTTCAGTTTTCCTGTAAGAAGTCCTGCAGCAACACTTCCTAAAATTGTAGCAACTGCCAATGCACTCTCCGCCGCCCCATAATACTGTGCATTCAAACCGAGGACAGTACGCACAATATAAGGCAGACCGACTATGGTGATACCCATCACAAAAAATCTTGAAAATGCGGTCAAAAGCAGCATCTTTGATATGCTTGTCTGTTCTTTTGCTATGTACTGCATACTCGATAAGAAATCCTGCTTCACAACCGACAACACACCTCCTATTCCCTCTGAACGCTGATAATTCAGTTTTATGAAACATTCAAATAAGGCTGTAATAAAGAAACATCCGACGCTTGCATACATGACAGGCTTCAAACCTAACATCGCATACAGCACACCGCCTAACATCGGAGCGACTAAATAGGACAAAGAAGCTACTTGATTTACAACGGCATTTCCTTTCATAATATTTTCACCTTGTAACATCGTTGGAATACACGCCTGAACAGTTGGCGTTTCAAACGCACCCAGAACAGAAAGTATGATAAGCAGCGTACTGATTACGGCAAGTGCATTACTTTCAGATAAAAATAATGTAGCACACAAAACGGATGTGCCCGTTAATGCGTCTAATGCCACCATAATATTCCGTCTGTTAGCCCTGTCTGCAAGAATGCCGCCCAAAGGTGACAAAATAATGGTCGGGATTGTTGCGGCAGACAAAATCCCTGCAAATATGGCGGCTGAACCAGTTACTTCCAGTACATACATGGACAAGGCAAGTTTCAATATAAAATTGCCAAATAAAGAGGTTAGCTGCCCTAAAATAAGAAGCATAAAGTTCTTAGTGAATAATTTTTGTGTCATGGCTCATTTCCTCCATTTTCCTTGATTTTGCCTGCATTTTCTGGCATAGAGGTATGCCCGCAGAGTGTTTCTGAAATATCATTGATAAATTTTTCTGTGAATGACACGATTTCATCGTCAAAAAGCGGCAGTCCCATATGGTCTAATACTTTCATTACGAAGTGGTATTTATGATGCAATTCCTCCTCTGTTGCAGGAAATACCGACGGCATAAGCCAGAAGTTAATAAGCGGTAAAAGCTCGGAAAGCTCTTTTGCATATTCTGTCTTGATAGAGCCGTCTTTTTGCCCCTCCTCCAACAATTCCAACCATAACGGAGTCAGAACACGTCTGTTTTCTTTTATTGCTGTGGCTAAAATATGTGGGTCTTTTAGAATTGGGATTGCCTGCCTGTTCAAATGATTACGCTCTGTGTCGGATTGATTCAACACAAGTAATGACTTGATTTTCTGTAAACCATTTAAGTCTTTCCGTTCCTTGACTGCATCAAAAGGGTTATTCTCAAAAAACATCTGATTTCCCAATGTATGCATAACATCCTCTTTGCTTTGAAAACAACGGTAAAACATTCCCTTTGCCCCTCCTGCCATTTCCATAATATCGGAAATAGAAGTTTCCTCATATCCTTTAGAACTAAACAGTTCCTGTGCAGCATTTAGGATTTCCTTTTTCCATTCATCTGGCGTTTTCTTTACAGGTCTGGCCAATTTTCAATGCACCTCCTTTGTAATAGTTATTGACTTGCGGTCAATAACTATTCTACTACTATCCACAAGTTTTTGCAATAGCGAAAAAAATACGATTCACCATTTCTCTTACCAAAATTCCACGTCATAAAACGTCCACGGAACTCTGAGATAATATTGTCATACCATGATTCAAATTCTTACAGATAATCCATCTTCTGATTTATACCGTAGATTCTCATATATAGCATTTTTAGTTCCTGTTTGTAGAGATTCTATCTCGTTTAATGAGAACTTCTATCTCTGTAAAATGGAACATATTAAACTTTAGAACAGGCGGTAGACATATGGAAATGGAAAAAAACAAGAAAAACAGATACGGATTCGACTTCACTCCGATAGGGCTTGACATCAAAACTTTTCGTGAAGCCCAGAAGATAACACGGGAGAAATTAGCGGAAACACTTGATATTTCGCCACGACATCTCCAAGCAATCGAACTGGAAGGGAAACACCCAAGCCTCGGACTTTTGGCATATATCGCTATGATATTCGATATGCCTATCGACCCATACATATTTCCAGAAAAAACAGATACCAAAAGTGCTATGCGAAAACGCTTGGATGTGATTTTGGATAAACTGAACGACAGAGATTTATCCATTCTCGAAGCGACCGCAACCGCTTTATGTAAGGCAAAAGAGCATCCAGAGGATTGACCTCTGGTTTTTCTTTCACCCATTCTGTCATCAATAGGCAGGGCATCCGTAACCGTAGACAGAGCCACTCCCGGCTGGATAGCTCTGCTGCTTGCAGGCATCGCCAGAATTACCCTCAACGGTATAGACCGTTCCATTCTCGCATTTCTCCACGATTCCCACATGGTCGATTGAGCCGTCATTCCCCCAATCAAAGAAAATAATGTCGCCCGACTGTGGCTCATAGTTCCTGTCCTGCCATTGCCCCTTGCCTTTGAACCAGTTTACGCCATCCGAGCAGAGGGAGAATTTCGGGATGATGCCGCTCTCCAGATAACCACACTGGTCGGCACACCAAGAAGCGAAGCAGGCACACCATTCCACACGTCCGTCAAAGCCGTACCAACTCCAATAAGGCTGTCCGCCCTCATTGCCGAGCTGCGTCAAGGCGACCTCTACAATCGCTTGATTGCCGCCGCTTGTAAATGCCCGTCCGTATGGGTAATAGCGTAACACATGGGCAGGGTACTGCGTGTCGCCGTACTTTTCCCAACCTAACCGCTGTGCCTGCATAGCGGAAAATTCCACCGCATTTGCATAGGAATAGCCGCCGTAGTTGGTCTTTGCCCATGAGATATACCCATTGCCGAAATTGTAACCCTGCAAGGCGAGCTTGATACGCTCCATGTCAATCGGGCTTTCCACCTCGGCTGATGTGAGGGCGGCTTTTAATTCCTGCACGCCGCATTCGATGGAATATTCAGGGTCTTTGATGCCGTTCGGCTCATGGGGGTACTTTTTGTTGAAGCTCCCCTCCGCCGCCTGCATTGGGTCGCTGCCCTTTCCCCCAGATTCCTGCATCATCACCGCTTTGATAAGCTCCACATATTCGGGGATGCCGTACTGCTTCGCATACTTCTGTATCAGCGGCGTGTAGGCTTCCACTTCCGCACTGACAGGGGTATAGGAAGTGCTGTCGCTGCCGCCCCCGAACAGGGAAACGGCACACCCAAGCAGGACGACGATAAGGATTATCACAATGGCAACCCAACCGCCTGCGATAAGGGCGGAAATCAACGCCTTAGTCCCTGCGATAATCGCTTTGACCGCCGCAATGGTGGCTCTGACGGTTACTTTCGTTGCTTCGGCTGTCGCCTTTGCCGTGGCTTTTGCGGTCTGTGCTGTTTTCTGGGCGGCTTTGGCAGATGCTTTCGCCGTTTTCTGTGCCGCCTTTGCGGTCTGCGACCTGGTCTTAATCGCTGTCTTGGATGTCGCCTTTGCGGTTTTTACGCCTTTTTCCGTCGCCTTGACCGTCCCTTTTGCTGTGGTCTTGACGGTTCTCTCCGCATTTCTGGCTGTGGTCTTGATGGTCTTTTTCCCCTGCTGCCTTGTCTTTATCAACTGGCTTGCCCCTGTCTGGGGCGAGGACATTTCGCCCTGCTTGGGAACATCGGGGACAGGAGAGCGGTTCGCTGCCCCGTTTCGGATCAGCGAGCCGTTCTGTTCTGCAACCGCCTGTGCTTTTTTCTGCTCTGCGGCTTTTACCGCACGCTTGGTCTTAAATTCGGCGATTTTATCCTTTGCCC
>JAIDFQ010000004.1 GCA_029054245.1 Lachnospiraceae bacterium
AATAGGCGCCGCCCGCAGATGCCGTTGCTTTTCCCACCCCTTATCCATCCTGCCCCCTTGCGGTCTGAACTGTAACTAGAAGTAAAGGGAAAGAGAAAATCTCTTATTATTTCGTTGACAAAGTAATTTATGCTGTGGTACAATACAGTTCGGTGATGTAAAATAATGCATTGCAGGCTGCTGTGGCTCAGTCGGTAGAGCGTCGCATTGGTAGTGCGGAGGTCACGGGTCCGATTCCCGTCAGCAGCTTTAAACTGAGAGTCCCTTGTTTTTGCCAACATCAATGAAAAGGCAGAAATTTGGGATTTTTTATTTTTGTTTATTCATAATTTCCCTAGCAAATACTATGCTTACACTGATCCATCTCATAAACAATAAAACATTATTTCTTGTAGGAGACTACGAAATGAAGGTTACAAGTACCTATACAAAAAAGAATAATGCGCTTATCCTGCTCCTTTTATGTATTCTGCTTCTGCTTACTGCCTTTGCCGGCATTTTATTTGGAAGCGTCTCCATCCATCCCCGCGAAGTTCTTCATGTACTTGCTTCTAATAGCATGGATTCCACTGCTTATACGTTGATAACAGCCGTACGCATTCCCCGGGTCTTAGGCGGATGTTTTGCAGGTATAGGACTTGCCTGCGCCGGTGTCATCCTCCAGGGCGTGATGAATAATTCTCTGGCAAGTCCCAACACCATCGGCGTCAATTCCGGCTCCGGATTTGCGGTGATGCTTGCCATGATGCTGTTTCCAGCCCATTCTGACCTGTTGCCGCCTTTTGCGTTTTGTGGCGCTCTTTTTACCACACTTTTCGTCTTTGCGCTTGCTTATCTGGCGGACAGCTCCCGCACTACGATCGTACTTGCGGGAATCACCATTTCCAGTTTCTTTAACGCCGGAATCAATACCCTCAAGCTGCTGGATACGGAGATTTCTGTCAATCTGACCTCTTTCATGATCGGCTCCCTATCCGGTCTTACATTAAGAAAGCTCCTGCTGCCGTGTATCTGTATTCTGACAGCCTTTTGCCTGTCCCTATTTTTTGCACGGTCCTTGAATCTGTTAGGGCTTGGAGATGATATCGCCCGCTCTTTGGGGCTTAAGGTTTCCCTTGCAAGGTTCCTGCTTTTGACCCTCGCCAGCATCATGGCTGGGTGCGTGGTCAGCTATGCAGGGCTTCTTGGCTTTGTAGGATTAATCGTTCCCCATATCTGCAGACAGCTCTTCGGAAATGATGCCCGATTTCTTCTACCCTGCTCTGCTCTTCTGGGGGGCAGCTTTGTTTTGCTTTGCGACCTTGCAGGACGGATTTTATTTGCCCCTTTTGAACTTCCTGCCGGAATTTTGATGGCATTTATAGGCGGACCGTTTTTCTTATACCTTCTGCTAAAAAAGAAAGGAGGACGCAGAATCAATGCTTGAATACCGCAATGTATCTGTATCCTGTCAACGCACACCAATTTTGGAGGATATATCCCTATCCTTTCCCGACGGGAAAATCACTACAATCATCGGTCCCAATGGCTGCGGCAAGACCACCCTGCTGCAATGCCTTAACGGCGTATCCCGAATCACCTCTGGCAATATTCTCCTGGATGGCGAGGATTTTCTCAAATTCTCCCCCAAAGAACGCGCCAGAAAGCTTTCCTTTCTGCCCCAGGTGCGCACAATCATCCCCACCCTGCCTGTAAAGACACTTGTGGAGCATGGGCGCTTTCCCTATCTTGGTTTTGCGCGAAAAAAATCAAAAGAGGATATCGACCTGGTAGCAAAAGCTATGGACTTTACCCAGGTGACACCCTATGCAGATCAATATACCGACACCCTCTCAGGAGGCACCAGACAGCGGGTCTTCTTTGCCATGACGCTTGCACAGAACTGTAACGTTATCGTGCTTGACGAACCTACCACCTATCTGGATATGCCCGCACAAAGAGATTTCATGCTTTTGCTTGATGAGCTCCGCAGGCAGAAAAAAACAATTATACTGACCCTTCATGATTTAAATCATGCCATGCAGATTTCAGATTATCTGGTTGTAATGCAGGACCGAAAAATAGCTGCCTGCGCCACTCCCGCGGAATGCCTTAGGCAGCATATCATTGAAGAAGTATTTCATATGAACTGGAAACGCTTTGAAGATGCCGACGGAACCTACTACTTTTTTGAATAAGATATACCTACCGCACTTATGGCTTTTCTCTGCTCACTGATTGCAAAGATGAAGCTCTGCACATGCTCCAATTACGATCACCGCTGGTGTTTCCATCTTTTCCCTTCTGACTTTTTCTGCAATATCTGCAAGCGTTCCACGCACGGTCTGCAGACTTCCGTCAAAATTCCCGTGCACCACCGCCGCAGGCGTTTCCGGTTTTTTGCCATGCTGCATCAATTCCTGCGCAATCTCTTCCAAATGTGTAAATGCCATCAGAAAGACCAGCGTTCCCTGAAGAGACGCCAGTGCTTTCACCTCTCTTAAAAACCCCTCTCCCTCATCTGACGCATGTCCCGTTATGACATGGAAATCTCTGCTCAATCCCCGGTGGGTCACTGGAATCCCTGCTGCTGCCGGAAGTGCAATGGCGGAAGTAACTCCGGGAATTACCCTGACCTTGATTCCCTCTTTCTTAAGCGCCAAAATTTCTTCGCCGCCCCGCCCAAAGACAAATGGATCACCGCCTTTTAATCTTACCACCCGTTTTCCCTGCTTTGCCCTTTCCGTCAACAGTGCATTTATCCTTTCCTGGGGCATACTGTGCTTTCCGCTCCGCTTTCCCACATAAATCCTCTCACAACTCTCCGCCGCATGTGCAATCAGTCTATCATCCAGCAGATCATCATACACCAGCACCTGTGCATGGCGCAACGCATTAAGCCCCCGTACAGTTATCAGATCAAATGATCCGCAGCCTGCTCCCACCAGCGTGACACTGCCTGCTTGCTCTTGTTTCTCCAAAAGGCTTTTTTCCTCATCCTCCGTAAGTGGACTTCCCTTTTCCATACAAAGATCAGCCGCTTCTTTCAGGAATACGCAGCGCCTGTCTGTATCTGGAATCTGTTCCTTCGCGTATTCCCGGAGCTGTCCTAAATAATCTAGGATTTCTTCTATCTGGCAGGGAATTGCCATCGCTGTCTGGCTCCTTAACGCTGATGCCACTTGGGGGCTTGCCCCCTGCGTCGAAATGCCGATGGTCAGTTTTCCTTCCTTCACCAGAGATGGGAACACAAATCCGCATGCTTGTCTGTCATCCACAACGTTTACCAGAAGATTTCTTTCCCTGCCAAGTGCTGCCGCATGTGCATTCACCTCTGGGTCATCTGACGCTGCAATTACAAACATAACGCCATCAAGGTCCTCTTCCTTGAAGGTGCGCTGCTTACAGGCAATGGCTGGATTTTCCAATAGCTCTGGCAGAATGAAAGGCGCAACGACTGTAAGCTTAGGCGCAAAGGGCAGCAATTTTCCCACTTTCCAGGCTGCCACGCCGCCTCCTCCTATGACCAGTCCTTTTTTTCCCTCTATATCCATAAAAAAAGGAAAATATTCCATCTTCCATTTCCTCTCTTTCCTCTTTACTTAGCCGGATAAAGAATATCTGCCAGCCCTTTATACGCTTCTCCCCATTTTGCATTTGGCTTTAAATTATACAAACGTTTATCCAACAAATGATAGTTTCCTTCCTTTACCGCACTTAGGGAGGACCATGCCGGATTTGACAAAAGCATTTCCTCCACGTTCTGCATTGCCGCCTCTTGATTGTTTCCTTGGATTGTCACAAAAATATAATCGGGATCTGCCGCAATAATTGCTTCCATGCTAAGATCCTCCAAAAGCGTCTGATCACTATCTGCAATGTTGACACACCCAAGATCCGAAAGCATTTCTCCGCATACATTTCCCTCACTTCCCTTTGCCTTTACACTGGATGAGGAGGCACGCAAAAACAACACCTTCGGTACACTGCCGTCAATTCGTTCTCTCGTCTTCTTAATCTGTTCCTGTACTTTGAGACCATTTTCCTCATATAAGTCTCTTCTCCCTGTTATCTGTGTACAGATATCCAGCATATGAAGATATTCCTCAAAATTTGAGACTGCAAAATAAGCTGTCGGTATCCCTGCCTGCTTCAGAATCTCTTCCACCTCAAGATCCGCATCCGTATTGGCGCTTGCAAGCACCAGATCTGGCTGGGATGCAATCAGTTTTTCAACATCGGGCTCCTGAATACTCCCCAGATTCACCACATCCTCGCCCAAAGGAAGATGCAGGCTTTCCCATGAATCATTGGCTGCGGCGGTCACCGTTCCTCCCGCTAAAAGCCATATATCCGTAAAGCTTCCAATCAGCGCCGCCACTCGCTTAGGCTCCCTGACCGTTACCTCCCGCCCCAGATCGTCGATAAAAGAAAAGGTGCCTTCGCGCTGCGCATCTTCTCCGCTTTCCATCGTCTGGGTGTTTCCGCATCCATTTATGAATAGCAGCATCACCAAAAGTCCTGCTGTAAATAGCTTTCCCAATATTCTCATTGCTCCCCTGCCTCCCAAATCAACAGCAAAGTACCTTTTTTTACTGCAACTCTGCTTTCTTTTCCTATAAATTCATTGCTCACGCCCACAGGATACTCTTTCCTTAAAACAGCATTGTTTAATGCATACTTAAGCCCCTCCTCAAAAACGCCTTCCGCCTTTTCTCCAAGACAGAACACAGAAAGGAACCCTTTTTCCTCCACGCCAAATCGAATCTCTTCATTACAAATGACACGATACCAGGAACGCTCTCCTATCAAGATTCCCTTTGCCCCTTTTCCGGCAAGATCTGTCAACAGCTGAATATTAGCGATGGTATGGGAAATCCGTCCTCCTGTACCTCCATAGATCACAAATTCATGGTACCCGCGCTTTAATCCTTCCCCCACTGCCCAACCGGTATCTGTATCATCCTTTTCGGGCTTTAGGCGGACTACACCCGGATGCTCCGGCACATAGGAAAGGGAATCGAAATCCCCCACCACTAAATCTGTCCTGATTCCTCTTTTAAGGCAGGCATCATACCCTCCGTCACAGGCAATCACCAAGTCTTCTTCTGTAGGATAAAACTCTCCGGCTCCGAACTCTCCGGCTCCAATAATATAGCAGATTCCCATGATTATGCTCCTATCATACATGACTTGAAATTTTCTATTTCACTTCTGACATTCCTGCAAAGCAGCGCCCGCATAGCGCCGCTCTCTAAATGCAATTCATTTTTTGCGCCAAACTGATAGATGGCAAAGCAGATGATTTTGGAAAGAACCATCATCGTCAGATACTCCTTCTCCTCCCCCGTCAGTCCTTTTGCATCTCTCATCTCATCCTCTATGAGCATGCGTATCATATCCATAATCAAAATTTCATCTTCCCTTTTTGTCCTGACCATTTCCCGCAATTTAGCGCTGATCGCTGAATGATCCATCAAAACATGCAACGCACGAAAAAAACAGTTGGTATTTGCAAAGTGTTCTTCCATATCCATCAAAATGAAGTTGAACTTTGCACATAGATCCTTCTCCTGCTCAAAGCGCCTGCACAGATTCTGACAGGCGTTTTTCATCTCATAGAAAAGCGCCCCAGCAATCATTTCTTCTTTGTTAGAAAAATACTCATAAGCAGTACCCTTTCCAATCCCAGCCTTTGCAGTTATCTCCGCAACTGTCAGATTATTCAAATCTGCTCCTTCCGTAAACAGTTCGATGACCGCCTGATATACAGCCGTCATCTTAGGTGATATTCCTGTACCGCCCATGGCTTACTCCTCCCCCGTTTCTTCTTCTGCCTTCTGCTGCGCCTTCTTTTTCAAAAGCTCTTTCAATCCGCCGCCCTTTCTTTCCTTTTCTTTTTCCTCCCTGGAAAAAATATCGTAAATACAGGGAATTACGACCAAAGTAAGCAATGTACCATAGGTCAGTCCTCCAATGGTCACGACCGCCATCGGTTTTGCCAGCTCAGAACCCATATCCTTACTGAAAACCATGGTACACAATGCCAGAATCGTAGTCAGCGCCGTCATGAGCACAGGACGCAGCCTGGTCCTTCCAGCCGTAAGAATCGCCTCTCTTTTTTCCATGCCTTCCCCGCGAAGCTGGTTCATATAATCCACAAGCACAATACCATTATTGACGATAATACCGGAAAGCATTACAAACCCGATCAGCGCGATTACACTAAGTTCGCTTCCGCTGACAACAAGCCCCAGAAAACCGCCGGTAAAGGCAAGGGGAATGGTGAACATGATGATAAACGGCGAAAGCAGGGACTGGAACTGGGCAACCATGATCAGATACATAAAAATCAGCGCCAGAATCAACATTAAGTACAGCTGTTCCATAGCGTCCGTGATGGTTTCATTTTCACCGCTCATCACCAGCGAATAACCCGCAGGCACATTGTAATGTGCCAATTTCCGCTCTAATGCATCCGACACCAGCCCCACATTATAGCCTTCTGCAATCTCTGCCGACACGGCAATATATCGGTTCTGATCGGTCCTGTTTACCGCTTTCGGCGAAATCGTATCCTGAAAAATTGCAACATCCGACAACGGTACCTTTTCTTTGGTTCCGTCCTTCCTTGTGCAATCCAGTTCGATCTGCTTTGCCAATCTTCTGGTCAGTTCCATATCTCCGGCATGCTTCACGTAAATGCTGTACTCCGCTTCCTGCGCCTCCAATGTCGTTGCGCTTGAAGCTTCCTCTAATTTTGCATAGACCTGTTGGAATATCTCTGCAACCGTCAATCCATATTCCATTGCCTTGTCTCTGTCGATGATGACACGCATCTCTCCTGTAGATTCCTCCAGACCGTCAGACACATTGGCTGTTCCCTCCACGCCTTCAACAATCCTTGCAATATCAGAAGCAATTTCCTGAAGCTTATCAATATCACGCCCTCTCACTTCCACGGTAATGCCGCTGCCACCCATAGCACTCATATCCATGGAGGATGTGTCAATGACGATTTCCGCTTCTTCTGCCTCGCAAATATCGCTCATCTCTTCCATGATTTCGTCTGCAATCACATCATTAGATTTCTTCTTGTCCCGGTTTAAGGTGACATAAATCATGGTCTCATTGGTCGCCGTATTTCCGCCTCCTGTGAGCATGGTCAAAGAGGAGGTGCTTGCCATTGCGCCTACATCTGAAATCTCCTCCCGCGCCATCAGCCGCTTTACCACCTCATCCGTCACCTGTGCCGTCTCCTCAAGAGGGGTATCTTTCGGCAGCGTAACGGTGATGGTAAACTGGGTGCTGTCCATATCCGGCATGAACGCGGTTCCCTTTGCATAAGATGCCACAGCGCTTGCTGCCAGGAATACAATCACAAGGATGAGCACCACCGGCTTAAACCGGAGCGCCATCTGCAACAGCTTATCATACCCCTTCATCAGACCAGTAAAAATCTTTCCATCCGTCTGTTCCTTTGTCCTTACCAATACCTTAGAGGACATTGCCGGCACCACCGTGAGCGCTATCACAAGACTTGCCAGCAGGGAATAGGCTATGGTCAATCCCATATCCACAAACAGCTGTCTCGTAATGCCTTCTGTAAATACAATAGGCAGAAATACACATACCGTGGTAAGGGTCGATGCCATGATAGCCCCTGCAACTTCCCCGGCGCCTTTTATCGCCGCTTCCTTCGCTGAATATCCCAAATTTCGCATTCGATAGATATTTTCGATTACCACAATAGAATTATCCACCAGCATACCGATTCCCAAAGCAAGCCCTGACAAAGATATGACATTCAGCGTCACGTTGCTGAAATACATGCAGACAATCGCCGTAACAAGACTGATCGGGATGGAGCAGGCGATAACCGCTGTGGGCCTTAAATCCTTTAGGAACAAGATTAGGATTAAGATCGCCAACACAGCGCCAAAAAGGATATTGTTAATAATAGAATCCATCACAAGATCAATGTAAATCCCCTGATCCATCAGGGTAATAAGCATCAGATCTTCATTCTCTTCCATCAGCTCATGAAACTTGTCAAGGATCTTATCCGAAACATCCCCTGTGGAATAACCTGTCTGCTTCTGGATCGTCACCATGATTCCCGGCGCCCCGTTAACATTTGCATAGATATCCCCTTTATTGTCCGTCATGAATACATCTGCCACATCCTCTAAGGTAATGATATCCACACCTTCCATTTCAAGATTTAAGAGCGGCATTTTCTTCAGTTCTTCCACATCCTCTGGCTTATCCCCCACACGAATCAGGAAAGAGATTCCCTCCTCCGTCACATAACCCGCAGGCATGGAAAAGTTCTGTGCCTGAAGCAGAGCCTCTATCGTATCTACCGTCAGAATACTGTTCATATCTGCCTTATTATAAGCGTCTTCTCTGCCTTCCTCTAGCTGCTCTTCCCCTTCTTTGATCTTCTCTAAGGCATCCGCCAGCTGTTTTGCAGTATCGTTCAACTGTTTCTCCCCATCCCTGATCTGCTCCCAGCCGGAATTGATCTGCTCCTGTCCGCTTTCCAACTGTTTTTCTCCTGATTCCAGTTGTTTTTCACTTGCCTCAAGCTGTGCCTTTGCCAGATTCATCTGCAATTCTCCAAGGCTGATGGTGGTCTGTGCATTGGCAATCTCCGTCGCCGCTTTCATATTGCCGATATACAATTGACTCAGCGCACTATCGAGCAGGGCAATGTTGTTATCCAGTTCGGAAATCTTTACTTCCATCTCTTCTATAGACTTCTTATAGGTGTCGATGATCTGCTGTATCGCCGCGGACTGACTTCCCATCTGCTCCTCTACCCGATCCCATACCTCCTTTTGTCCTTCCAGCATCGTCTTTTTATTACTCACTAAGGCTTTCACTTCACCCACCATAGTGGTATCTGTAGGTGAAAAATCAGGCGCAAGGAAAGTCTCTGCCTTCACTCTGACTTCCTCGTCCAAATCTGCATATAGCTTGCTGTCGTCTTCTCCTCCCAGAAGTCCCTCTAATTCCTCTGCCGCACCAATTCCCTGCTCGATCTCTTCCTTTGATGGCATTCCCTCGGGCAACAGAGAATCCAAAATTCCTCCCGTACCATCCAGATTCTTTTCTGCCTCCTCCAACATAGTCTTCATCTGCGCAATTTCAAGGGTAAGATGCACTTTGGCTGCCTCTGCCTCCGCCTTAGCCGTTAAAAGCTTCGTCTCTGCTTCCGCAAGTTCCCTTGCCGCTTCATCTTTCTTATTTGCAAGCTCATTTTTCCCTTCTTCTAGTTTAGATTTGTTTTCTTCAATCTCTGCCTTACCGTCTGCTATTTCCTTTCTGCCGTCCGCAAGTTCCTGGCGGGTTTCATCTAATTCCTGCTGACTGTCTGTCAGCGTCTGCTTGGAATCCGCAAGCTCCTTCCGGGCATCGTTTATCTCTGCCTGTCCGTCATAAACCTCCTGTCGGTTTTCCTCAAGCTCTTCCCTTGCCTCCTCAATTTCTTCATCGATGGAGCCAAATACTTGTTTATTGATCTTATCAATCTTTTCCTGCCTGATGACAACGCTCACGCTTTCCTCCAAAAGCCCTGTAGCACTGGCAGAAGCTACCCCTTCAATACTTTCCAATTCGGGAATGATTGTATTTTGTGTCATTGCCGTTATCTGCGCAGCATCCATGTGATTCGCGCCTACTGCCGCAATCATTACAGGAAGCATGTCAGGATTCAGCTTCATAATAATGGGATTTCCCACAGAATCATCCCAAAAGCTCTTAATCTGGTCTAAGTTCTCCCGTATTTCCAAAGATACCGCATTCATATCCGTGGACTGCGCAAATTCCAAAACCACCATGGAATAATTTTCACTAGATATCGATTGAATGCTCTCAATATTGCTTACCGTTGCCATAGATGATTCCACCGGCTTAGTAACCACCATCTCCACCGTTTCCGGACTGGCTCCCGGATAAGTGGTCATTACGATGACATAAGGCAAACTGATATTGGGCAGTAAGTCCGTCGTCATTCTGGTAAATGCCACCACTCCCAAAACAATCGCCAGTACTACTGCCACCAGCACTGTGTATGGTTTTTTTACACTAAATTTTGATAACATATGTATCCGCTCCTCTTCCTAATTTTATTCAGAAAAAAGTGCGCGCCTAAACGCCCACTCCTATTCATACATGTCACTTCAGCATTCCGTCCGACCAGTCAGTCGGAGCCTTCGCCAACATTTTTTAGTATATTGTCAAAATCACGACCTGTCAATATTGACCCAAAATTTATTTCAAAATCGCCTTCTTCAATTTCGTCTTAATTCTTTGAAGCGCATTATCCGTAGACTTATCATCCCTCCCTAACACCTTTGCAATCTGATTATACTTCATTCCCGTAAGGTACAAATCAAGCACCTGATTTTCAAAACTGCTGAGCTCCTTTTCTATTATTTTTTCCAAAAGCTCCACATTTTCTCTATCGATTAAAAGTTCTTCCGGGTTTCTCTCTGACTGTGACAACATGCTGTCAATGAGCTCCCACTCTTCTCCTCCTTCGGCGCCTCCATTTTCAGAAGCGTTGGCATAGAGCGATATATAAGTATTAAGCGGGGTATGCTTCTGTCTTCCTGCTGCCTGTACAGCCGTGTACATCTGCCTCGACACGCACAAATCAGCAAAGGTAAAAAAGCTGGCATCCCGTCCCGTGTCATAGTCGCGTATCGCCTTAAAGAGTCCAATCATCCCTTCCTGAATCAGATCCTCTCTGTCAGCCCCTAAAATATACATGGACTTTGCTTTGCTTCGCACCAGATTTTTATATTTATCCATAATATAATCCGTAATGGCTGATTCACCATCCCGCAGCCAAACAATCAGCTCCTCGTCGCTGTATTTCTCATAGTCTTTGTTTCCAAATCCTGTCTGCTCCAAAACATTTTCCTTTCTCATTCCTGATAGGGTTCAGCCTTACAACTATTATTCCTGTCCTTTAGGAACCTCTCCATCATACATCTTGATAAGCTCTGCTGCTATGTGCTCTGCTAAAACAAAATAGCCATCTGGATTGCAGTGCACGCCATCCGGCATATAATTATAAATGACTGCCGCGTCATGGGTATCCAGAATATTGGAATTGTAAAGGTCAATCACCGGAATGTCATATTCTGTTGCAAGCTGTATAATGACATCCACAAGCGCCGACTGTGGCAGAAGATAATCCTTCTCTTTCTTAAGCATATCATGGAGTACATTGGGCAGCGGCGTCACAAACACAATCTCTGCTTGGGGATAATCCTCCTTAAGCCCCCGCATTAATTCATCTAAATCCCCAATAAAGGTTCCTGCCTTCCGCTCTTCCATCGTCCCGATATCTTTTCCGCTCATGCAGAAACCATCGTTGGTGCCTCCCATGACAAGAATCAGATCTGTATCTGCCGGTATCTCTTTGTATCTGTCCACAAAAGCATTTGCCCAATATCTTCCAATCGAAGACCCTCCAATTCCCAGATTGGTCACGCTCTCTGCGTGCAAAAGCTCTTTTAATCTGGTGGGATATGAATATTGCTGGTAATTTTCCTTATCGCTTAAATTTGCGGCTTCCGTAATGCTGTCCCCCAGGCAGGCAATAGAAATACCTGAAAAGTCAGCCTGGCTTGATGCTATCGCCTCCTGATCCTTTTTGTTCTGCATCTGGGTTTCCATGTAAGAACCGCGGATCTTCTGCCTTTCAACAAGAGTATTACCGGAAATTTGTCCCATCTCCCCTATCCAGTTTCCCGAAATATCCGTATATCCATCCACACTATTTTGAGAAACGCCGCCAATTCCTGCGCCTTCATTTCCCGTAACATCAGCATTTGCGAACAGTTCGTTTCCTGTCACATCTGTATTTTCACGCAGTTCATTCCCTGTCACATCTGTATCTACTGGAAGTCCGTTCCCCGTCACATCTATATCTACTGGAAGTTCGTTCCCTGTTACATCTGCATCTGCCGGAAGTTCATTCCCTGTCACATCTGCATCTGCTGGAAGTTCATTTCCCGTTATATCTGCATCTGTTGGCAGTTCATTTTCCATCGCAATTGCATCCCCAGATTCCTCCTGCAGTTCTCCGTAAGAATCTTCCTGTAAAATGCCCCAGTCCTCATCGGCTTCTTCTGTACCGAAATACGCTTTATTCTCTTCTATAAACGCCGCAATTGCTTCCTGGTCTTGGGAAAGTTGACTGATTGTCACCTGCATATCCGCTACATCTGCACATGCCTGCTCATACCGCACCAGTCGTTCGCTCTCCCATTTCCATGTCTCATATGCCTGCATCCCCTTGTCGATTCCCACTGCTAAAAGCATAATGGCTGCCATGGCAATCATCACAAGTAAAATCTTATTTACCTTTTCCATATGATTTCCTTATTCATTCCTGTCATTTCTACAATAATCTCTGACGGACAATCTCATAGGCAAGCACGCCGGCTGCCACAGATGCATTCAAAGAATCTATGTCGCCTTTCATGGGAATTGCCGCTGTCATATCGCATTTTTCCTTCACCAGTCGTCCCACGCCATCCCCTTCGCTGCCAATCACCAGCCCAATCGGTCCTTTTAGGTCAAGGTCGTACATTCTGGTGCCATCCATATCCGCACATACGAACCAGAGTCCTTTTTCCTTCAATTCCTCAATGGTCTTGGCAAGATTCGTGACCTTCGCAACAGGCGTATAATTAAGCGCCCCTGCAGAAGTCCTTGCCACAACAGCTGTAAGCCCTGCTGCCCGGTTCTTTGGAATGATCACGCCATGCGCCCCTGCCAGATTCGCCGTCCTTATGATAGCACCCAGATTATGCGGATCTTCTATATTATCTAAGAGGATGAAAAAAGGAGGCTCGTCCTTTTGCTGCGCCAGTCTGAACAGGTCCTCAATCTCTGCATATTCATACGCCGCCGCACAGGCGATAACGCCCTGATGCTTTCCGCTTTCCGACATTTGGTCAAGCCGCTCTTTTGCCGCATACTTTATCAGTACATCCTTCTTCCTTGCTTCCCGCTTGATTGTAAGAATCGGACCATCCTGACAGCCGTCCTGTATGTATACCTTATCAATCGGTCTTCCTGAACGGAATGCCTCGATAACAGCATTTCTTCCTTCTATCATAAATTCATTGATTCTCTGTTTTATTTCCGCCACTTTCCAGCCTCCTTCTATCCACTTGTATTTATATCCATATCTTTTCTTTGTATTCGCTATTTGATATTCACTGCCACTTTAATTGTCTTTTTCCTTTATTTTATGTAAACCGAATTGTATAAGTTGAAGCGCCCTATCCGTCTGGTCGGTCATATAAAGATATCCCACCAGCGCTTCCAGTCCTGTTGCCTTTTTGTATTCTCCTATAGTCGCATTTTTTGCCATTGTATAAGGCTTTGCATTTCTGCCTCTTTTATACACGGAAAGTTCCTCCGGCAAAAGTTCTTCCATTATTGCTTCTACCAGAAGCGCCTGCGCAGGCGCTTTTACATACCGAACGGTCTTATTGTGCAGTTTATTGGCAGAAGTATTGCCTTCAAAGACCACCGCTGTGCGAAAAATCAGATCATATACTGCATCGCCGATGTATGCAAGCGTAAGAGGTGAATATGTTCTGATATCCACCTCTTTTAAATCAAAGCTCTTTTTAATTGATGTCAAAAAACTTATGCTCTCTTCCATTTGACTCCTTCGCGGGTATCTTCCAGAATGATACCCTTATCAAGCAACTCATTTCTGATTTCGTCAGCGCGCTTAAAGTTTTTTTCCTTACGTGCCGCCTGACGCTCATTGATCAGAGCTTCTATATCACTGTCCAGCATTTCCTGCTTTTTCTCAACGATAAGACCGCAGATGTCGGAAAGCATGACAATTTCTTCTTTCAAACTCTGCAGAAACTGCCTGCTGCATGGCTGCTTGGTATTTGTGTTTGCAAACTTCACCAGTTCAAAAATGGCAGCTATGGCATCCGCAGTATTAAAATCATCGTCCATGGCTTTATCGAATAAAGCGATATATCCCTTTGCTTCCTGTGCCAGTTTCTCCTCGTCCTCACTCATTGTATCAGATGCAGCATTTTCAAGCAAATAATTTAAGTTTGTGACGCTGGTCACGATTCTCTCATAACCGTTCTGTGCTGCCTCCATCAACTCTGCGCTAAAGTTCAAAGGGCTTCTGTAATGAGCTGAAAGCATGAAGAAGCGCAGCACCTGAAGGTCATATTTCTCGCTGATATCTCTTACCGTAAAAAAATTACCCGCAGATTTTGACATCTTTCTGTTGTCAATATTCAAAAAGGCATTATGCATCCAGTATTTTGCAAAAGGCTTGCCGTTCGCCGCCTCAGACTGGGCAATCTCATTTTCGTGGTGAGGGAAAATCAAATCCTCACCTCCTGCATGAATATCAATTTCCTCTCCCAGATACTTTCTGCTCATCACGGAACATTCAATATGCCAACCGGGACGTCCGTTGCACCAAGGAGATTCCCAATAGGGTTCTCCATCTTTTTTCGGCTTCCAGAGAACAAAATCAAGGGAATCTTCCTTCTGGTCTTCTCCTGTGACCAAAAGAGAACGATTTCCGCCCTGCAGATCATCGATATTCTTGTGGGACAGCTTTCCATATCCTTTAAAGCTTCTGGTCCTGTAATAGACCGTTCCATCCTGTGCCACATATGCATGCCCTTTTTCAATCAAAGTGCCAATCATATCCAGCATACCGCAGATTTCTTCCGTTGCCTTGGGATGGGTGGTGGCAGGCTTGACGTTCATTGCCTGCATATCCTTTTTGCACTCTGCAATATAACGTTCAGAAATAACCGATGCGTCAACCTCTTCTTCGATTGCCTTTTTGATGATCTTGTCGTCCACATCCGTAAAGTTTGATACAAAGTTCACCTCATATCCTTTGTGCTCCATATATCTTCTGACTGTATCAAAAACAATCATGGGACGGGCATTCCCGATATGAATCAGATTGTACACGGTGGGACCGCATACGTACATCTTTACTTTGCCTTCCTCTAAAGGCTCGAATTCTTCTTTCCGCTTGGACAGTGTGTTGTAAATTTTCATGATTCCCTCCATTCCGAAGTCACAGCATAAGGCTGTCTTCGGTGTAAATTTATCAGTTTATTCCTGCGAGACTTTCGACTTTTTACTACCCTGTCTCTTCATTTCCCGCATTTTTCTCTCTAAATCAATCATCCGGTTGGTCAGTTCTACATTGGCATGATGCAGAGTGCTTATATCCTCTTTGATTGGGTCCGGCAGATTCACCTGGTCAAGCTCCTCCTGGGGCAATAGCTGATTGTTACGCTTTACTACTCTGCCCGGAACGCCGACTACCGTCGAATTAGGGGGAACCTCCTCCAATACCACGCTTCCTGCACCTATCTTAGAATTATCTCCAATTTTAAATGATCCTAATACCTTTGCTCCGGCACTGATCATCACATTGTTTCCAATGGTGGGATGACGTTTGCCTTGCTCTTTTCCGGTTCCTCCAAGGGTCACCCCCTGATAAAGGGTCACATTGTCTCCGATAATCGTCGTCTCTCCAATAATAACACCATTTCCATGATCGATAAAGAACCCTTTCCCAATCTGTGCGCCGGGGTGAATCTCAATCCCCGTCTTCCTTACGCCCCTCTGGGAAACCCATCTTGCCAAAAAATAATGCTTTTTCAGATACAGCTTATGAGCTAACCGGTAATGCAGCATAACCTTAAAACTGGGGTAAAGAAAGACCTCCATGGAGGAATGAATCGCCGGATCGCGCTGACGGATGACGGCAATTTCTTCTTTTATTCTATTTATGAATCCCACAAAATCGCTCCTTTAACTGAATTCAAAACATCCTAAAAAAAATAACTTCAATCCCTATCTGTTTAGAGACGAAGTTATCCGTGGTTCCACTCTATTTAGAGGCTTATTGCCTCCACTTATTGCACGTAACGTGTGAATACGTGTCATGCTACTAATTGGCTGACCGCCGCCTTCGTTCGCAGGACCTGCTCCCGGACGCACTTCTATTATCCTCATTGCAGGAATGCTTCCAGCCGATGACATTCCCTCTCTGCACAAATGGCATCCTTATCGGATGCTAGATAATATACTCTTTCCGTTCTATGCATTTATTATATGATCTGCTGATATCTTGAAAACAGAAAAAACTTTTTACATTATCAGCATATTCAAAAGACTTGGTTTTGTCAACCGGATTTTAAAATTTGTCATGTTGGAATTATGATTATTTTTCCGCTGGTCTCACAAATCCTTCAAATAAAAAACATCACAGGAATAATGCCCCGTTTCCAATACTGGATTCTGAATACGGTAAAAATCATGCTTCTCATAAAATTTCTGTGCTGCAATCATATTATCAAAAGTTTCAAGATAACATTGGCGATAATAATCCTTTGCATATGTAAGCGCTGTCTGAAGTAACCTGTTGGCAACCCCCGTCCCCCGTGCTTCGGGCAGACAGTACATTTTTTGAAGCTCGCATATCTTTGGTGTATCTTTAAAAGAACCTATGCCTACGCCGCCTACAATCTTTCCCGCAGCATCCTCCGCCACCCAATAACAATTGCCATAAGTACTGTAAACCTGTGAAAATCTATCTAAACACGGGTCTGTCCACGCACAGCCTTCATGGTCTGCGCCAAATTCTACTAAGCAATATCTTATAATTTCTTCCACTGCCTTATTATCTCTTTCTTCAATTTCCCTGATGCAATACTCCATAAAAACTCCTTTTATAACTGTTCATCCTTAAAAGGCACTTATGTTTTTTACAAATCTTCTGCCTTATATACAGCATAACCTTCATAATAATAACTGTGGTCAATGCCTTTCATGTAGATTTCTCTATCGTCAGTCTTATCCGTCAATGCCTGTCTTAAAATGTGCTTTATTTCAATATCTTTTATCGGGCTTCTTTCCATTGCCAATAGATAATCATCTTTATCGATCAAACGCCAATCAACCACAAGATTCAATTCTCTTTTCAGCATTAAATCAAGCCATATTCTTGCACTGCGTCCATTACCTTCACGAAATGGATGAATAATATTCATTTCTACATACTTCTCAATGATTTCCTCAAAAGTTGATTGCAGCATCTTTTCAACATTTTCAATTGCTGGCTGTAAATACATAACTGGCGCAAATCTGAAATTACCTTTTGCAAGATTGACATCTCTTACTTTTCCTGCAAAATCATATTACTTGGTGCAATCTTCGTTCATTTTCTTTCATGAATATATCCTAATTAGCATTTACTATTCTTACCATTAAAAAGCTCATTCACGTGTGAAAATACGTACCGTGTTGCTACCATTGCTGCTCCGACATATGCCGAATCAAATCCTAACTCCGGCAGTTCTATGCACAAGCCATCCAATAACCTCTCTACGCGCATAATTTTTAGCCTTGCATTCAACTCATCTAATATGAGCGTTCCTATTTTAGAAAACTCGTCTCCAAATATGATAAGATTAGGGTTATACGTATAAATGATATTAATCATTTCAACACCTAGATAATCCATGCACTTCTGAAACTCTTCCTTGGCAATCTCATTTCCTTCTTTAATTAAGTTCACCGCATTATTGAAGCTAAACGGCTTTTCATAGCCTAGGCGTTTTCTAATATTTTCCGTTAATGCCTGCGTAGATGCATACATCTGAAGACAGCCTTTAGCGCCACACTCACATTGAAGCCCATTCATTTGAACGCAAACATGACCAATTTCACCGGCAATTCCCTGTGCGCCTCTATAAATTTGTCCGCCATTGATAATACCAGCGCCAATCCCTTGTCCAGCAGAAATATAAACTATTGTATTATACTTTTTTCTTCTCTCAACCAAAAAACTTTCTGCAAGAATAGCTGCATTCGCATCATGTTCTATAATAACAGGAATACTAATTTGTTCACGCAACATATCTCGAATATTTATACTCACCCAACCCGGAAAAGAAGTAATCAATGCGATTTCTCCATCTTCCGAATAATACGGTCCTGGCACAGACACTCCCACAGCCAAAAAAATCTCGTCTTTTGCATTTTTTATAATCTCTTCTATCAGGGCACATGCTCTTTTGATTACTGTTTTAGGATCATAATTTTCTATACTATCGTATATCTGCTTTCTTGTTTCTTTACAGTCCAGAGAAAATACTCCAATAGAAATACCTTTTCGCGTTAACCGCAATCCAATAATGCGATACTTTTCGTTGGACAAACTTATCCCCACAGAGCGCCTGCCCTTTTCCCCTGATATAAGCCCTGTTTCCTTTACCAGCCCAATATCTATCAAATCACCTATAATATTAGCGATCGTTGCCTGTTTTAAACCTATCTGCTTTGCAATTTTCGATCTTGTGCTGATTTGTGTCTGTTGCAACAGGCAAAGAACCATATCACGGTTCCTTGCCTGTACTGTCTCTTGGTTTAATCCATTCACTGTAAAATTCCTCTTACGTCATTTTTATCTGAATATTTTCAAACATCACTATCCCATCCTGAACCAATAATCCGATTTCATGTTCTGCTTCCTCACAGCATCTAAAGGAAAATGTAACGCTATTATCCACAAAAATTTCCATAATGCTGCCATCTATCACGACTTTAACATTAATGGAGCTGTCATTATCCAAAGCAAAGGCTTTTTCTGCTACGCAAGGACCATCCGGCTCTACATTAGAAAAGTCCTTCACTGCCACTGATGCATCTGCCCAGTAAGGATCCATCGGAACAGGATATTTGGTGAGCGAAACTCTTTGGTTTCCTCTATCCAATGCTAGTAAATAGCCTTTTGAAATATCATCATTTGCCTTTATCAAAATACCTGCGCGGTCTGCAACATCAATCATATGCACATCACATTCAAATAAAAATTCCCTGCAGTCAATATCAAAAAATCCATATGCCATTTTTTCAAGACTATCTACTTTAATACAGTTATTCACTTTCGTAATATTACCATACTTTTCCATAAATCTCAAGGGCTGCTCATTCCCAAATAACCGATATATTTCCTCTGGCATTTTGAATCTTAATTCCCCGTCAGGAAGCGCCTCAATCTCACGGGGAATACAAAAATCGCCTCCCCAGAGCCAGTTCTTCTCATCCTTATTTTCGTCTCTGTCATGAACCCATCCAAAATAGAATCTTCTCCCCTGGTCATTAGCCACAGATTTTGCCGCATAGAACCGACGGCCTCCTATCCCATTATGCTGCGGATATCTCCATGGACCATATGGCGTATCCGATACTCTATATATTGTCTGTGCACTTTCCGAAAAACGTGAATGAGACAAATACCATTTTCCGGCAAATCGATACATTTCCGGGCATTCCATAACATTCGTATAGCCTGGATCGCATAAAATCCCCCAATGCTTCCATACCAGTAAGTCTTCTGACTTATACAATGCCACAACGCCTCTTCTGGTATCTGGTCCGCTGTTTTTTCTTCCTGCTATCAAAATCCAATAACACCCATCCTCCTCGTTATAGAAAACATATGGATCTCTCCAGTCTACCAGTTCATAAGTCTCTCCGTCAGGAACAATCACCGGTTTATCCCCATCCTTTATAAAGGTAATCCCATCCTCACTGTAAGCATGGCATATCTTTTGCTGATTTTCACAATCAAGATCCGCTGCTGTATAAAAAATATGAAATTTTCCATCGGCAACGATAGCTGAACCCGTCCAGCAGCCATCCTTATCGATCTTGCATCCCACTCCCGGCTCCAATGCAGGCGGCAACTCTTCCCAATGAATAAGATCATCTGTCACCGCATGCTGCCAGGTAGTACATATTCTATCTGGCCATACCGTTGTCCCAACCGGAGACGTCAAATAAAAAATATGAAACTTCCCCTCGTGATACAGAGGAATCGGATCTCCCATAACCATTGCGTCTTTGTTTTTTCTAAATATACCCATATTAACCTTTCCTTTCCATTATTGATATTTAATCATCTCTTTCGCCGCTGCCCAAGACTCCACACTGCCAGTATATACAGCGGATATCAATGCTGCCCCGACTGCTGTTTCTTCACCAAAAGCTGTCATTTTAACTGGCAATGCAAAAACATGCTCCAAAATTTTTCTCATCAATTTATTTTTCTTAATGCCATTTCCTAATATCACTATGCCGGAAGGCGAAACATCTGTATACTCCATCATCGTTTTATACATCCCATACAATTCTAAGACGATTCCTTCCGAAAAACCATAAATCAGATTTTCAGGCGTAAAATTATCTAATGTGATATGCTCAATGCTGCCTCTAGTCTCTGCATTGTCTCTTGTTCCCGCAAAAGAGGTTTTTACTTTTAAACCGCTCGGGCTCACTACTTTTGTTGATACTATTTTTTCCATAATGTCATACTGTGGCATAGCTTCACACCCCAGCGCCGCAGCATAACTTCTAAAGAACTCTTCCAATACTTTATATGCACAGCCTCCACACAAAGACGACCCCACCATAATATACTCATTATCAATATAGGGTCTTACCTCAATTGATTTATTGATCTGTATTATTTTTTCTACTGCTACAGAAATCTGTGCTGACGTCCCCACATTAATAAGAATCATATCCTTGATATCCTGCACGGCGCCGGCGACACCCGCCTGATTGTCTCCTACAGACAATGTCACTGGTATTCCTTTATACTCTCCAACAATACAGATCCTTTTACTTACTTTCGGCAACAGCTCCTTTTCAATTTGAAACATTTGAAGTGCCTTCTCATCAAATGCACCTGCATCCATGTTATATAATCCGAATGCTGCTGCATTTGAAGTATGTATCAATCTGCTTTCATTACCTATCAGTCTGTCTATAACATAATCTTCTATTGTTTTTATGCTTACAGTTCCTTCCGGAACCAATCCATGCATTTGATTATAAATATGAGTCGCCATCCCCCAGCCTGTCGCAATCATATACCCAGTATATTTTTCTACATACGAGAAGAGATCCATCCCCCCTATCTTGATTTTTTCCCCTCGTTCGTCCTGCCATGTATACAAAGGACTAAGGCTTTTTCCGTTGGCATCAGTGTATACAATTCCGTGCATTTGCCCTGTCACGCCGATAGATGAAATATCTTTATATTTCTTAATATATCCGCACACGATTCCCTCTACACATGAGCAAATCCTATCAGGATCCTGTATTTTTTCCCAATTGATATCACTTTTTATAAACCTATTGGGAATTATAGTCTTTTCCAACTGAATCCCCTTCTCCATATCTAAAACAACTGCACATATTGTTGTAGTCCCGATATCAATTCCAATAGCTTTCATACAAAATTCCTCTTTCCATTTATCCGTCCATCAGGATCAGTCTCCCTGCCTGTTCTTAAGTTTATCAAAAATTATGGCAATTGCAACAATAATCCCTTTTACAACAAGCTGCCAATAGGAACTGACATTACAAAGATTTAACCCATTGCTAATGACTCCTATTACAACAGCCCCAAAAAACAAACCGCTGATAGAGCCCACACCGCCAGACATTGAGATCCCCCCCAGCACACATGCCGTTATAGCATCCATTTCATAACCTTCCCCAACAGAGGGCTGCCCTGAATACATGCGGGCAGCAAGAACGACACCTGCAAATGCTGCCATTGTCGCAGAAATCGTATGAACTGCAATTGTTACCTTCTTAATTGGTATCCCTGATAATCTTGCTGCCTCACGATTTCCCCCGATTGCATAAACATAAGTGCCAAATCTTGTTTTATTTAAAAGAAAAGAAAAGATAGCAATTAAAACTATTGAATAGACAATCGGCAAAGGGAGTGCACCTATGTATCCCGTACCAATGGCATTAAAAGACTCATTCACAATACGTATTGATCTTGCATTTGTCCACAAATAGGATATTCCACGCGCTATATTCATCATCGCCAATGTAATAATAAAAGGCGGTACTTTAAATCTTGCAATGAGGAAACCATTTATCAGTCCACAAAGCATTCCACCAGCAATGCCGAACAGGACCGCCAACGGCACAGGCATCCCTAGGTTCGCAATAGAAGAAACGGATATGATTCCTGACATTGCAACGATAGAACCAACTGACAAATCGATACCGCCTAAAATAATAACCAGTGCCATTCCTAATGCAATATAGATATTATTAGAAATCTGTCTAAATAGAGTGATAAAGTTATTAGATGATAAAAAAACATCTGAAAGACAGGACAAGAGAATACACATTACAAACAAAATACTGATCATCCCCAGGTTCGTCTTTATGATATTGACTAGACCACTTCTTTTAATGCTTTTATTCATTCATACTACCTCCTGTTGCGTAAGCCATAATATTTTCCTGATCAAACGAATCCCTTTCAAATCTTTTCACTATTTTCCCGTTGCGAACCACATAAACAACATCACTCATATTTACTATTTCAGGCAGTTCAGATGATATAAGGATGATAGCCATACCCCTGCAGACGAGTTCATTCATGATTCTGTAAATTTCCTGTTTTGCTCCAACATCTATCCCCCGTGTTGGCTCATCTAATATCAAAAGAGAAGGATTTGTCGCAATCCATTTTGACAATAAAACTTTTTGCTGGTTTCCGCCACTTAGGGAAGATACCAATGTATCAATAGAAGCTGTTTTTATAGAAAAATCTTTAATCGCCTGTTCTACTATGCCCACTGATTTTTTTCGATTAATTATCTCAAATTTTGTTAAGTTCTTAATACATGCAAGACAAATATTATAGGATACCGAACTAGACAAAACCAGCCCCAGCTTTTTTCTGTCCTCCGGCACCATACCCAAACCGGCGTGTATGGCATCCCTGGTATTTTTCCATGCTGATTTTTTTCCTTTAAAAAAAATCTCCCCCTGGTCAGATCGCATATCTCCAAACACAGTTCGCATAATCTCGCTGCGTCCGGCTCCTACCAATCCGGAAAAACCGACAATTTCGCCAGCGCGTACCTCAAAAGAAATATCTTCAAAATATCCCTTTTTAGAGAGTTCACTTACCCTTAGGATAACTTCTCCCGGCTCCTTATAATCCTTTACATAAAATGATTCCATACTCCTTCCGACCATCAGCTTAACCAGTTCATCCTGCTTTGCTGCCGCTGTTTCTACCGTTGCCACACTCTCACCATCCCGCATAATCGTAATCCGGTCGGTCACCTTATACAACTCGTCAAAACGATGTGAAATATATATCATACCAACGTTTTTCTCTTTAAGTCTGCCCATTAGTTCAAATAAACTGGTCACCTCCTCATCAGACAAAGATGAGGTAGGCTCATCCAATACGAGAATTTTCACATCAAAAGACACTGCCTTTACAATCTCAATCAACTGCTGCTGTCCAATGGCTAAATCCTTCACAAGCGATGCTGCATCTAGATTAATATGTAAATTGTCAAGCATCTTCTGAGCCGTTTCCACTTCCCGTTTATAATCGATATATCCTTTTTTATTTCGAAGTTCACGCCCTAGGAATATGTTTTCAGCTATTGTCAAGTTCTGGACAAGAAAAATTTCCTGATGGATAATCCCAATACCTTCTTTACGTGCATCTGCTACACATCCAATATTAGCCACTTTCCCATTTACCCAGATTTCTCCTTCATCCGGCTTATGAATGCCTCCCAAAACCTTTATTAATGTTGATTTTCCTGCCCCATTTTCTCCAAGAAGTGCATGGATTTCACCGGCATTTAAATCAAAACTTATATTATAGAGCGCCCTTGTATTTCCGAAGGTCTTTGTTATGCCCTTCATCTGCAATATTGTTTCCATAACCAGCGTCTCCTTCTCCTTCCATCATAATTCCCATCATCTAACATAATTCACTCTTTATAAGGAAGAAGGGTTTCCTTTTCAGAGGGATCCCCTTCTGCCTTTATCCTAATTCATCTATCTTTCTGAACAATTACTGCCAACTATCAACAGTGGCTTCCGCCTCTTCTTTTGATACGATGTGGGAATCCAAATAAATCTCTGTTTCATCTAAACTTTCCCCATTCAATAGTTTCGGAAGTAATTCAAGCGCCTTCTCTGCTTCCTGAATCGGGACCTGCGCTGCCAAACATTTCAGTTGTCCGTCTAAAAAGGCAGCTTTATCATCCGGAGATGCATCCACACAATAAATCGCAATATCACCATTTTGATATCCTGCAGCAGCAGCTGCTGAAGAAACCCCAAGACCTGACGGTCCGTTTACACAAAAGAATACATCAATGTCTGGATTGGCAGTAATAATGTCCTCTGCACATTTCATAGACGCATCCAGTGCAGATTCTCCATCCTGCTGCGCAACAATTTCATATTTAGGGTCTGTTCCCAGCCCTTCCATGAATCCATTTACCCTGTCACATGCGCTTTCATTCCAAGGTGTATCAAGAATCGCGATTTTGGCCCCATCCGGATAATCTGCCACACACTGTTGACCAAGCAAAACACCTGCTTTATAGCAATCGGTTGTAATAAATAAATCAATAAATTCCATATCTTCATCCGCCACAGCCGTGTCTATATTCACAATCTTTATACCTGCATCTTTAAAATTTTGCAGACCATCGCGAATACCTGCGGAATCTACAGGAATTACTATAACTGCATCATAACCGACTGTAACGGCATCTGCCATCTGATTCAGCTGGGTATTCAAATCATAATCAGAATCATAACAAGTATATTCCCATCCAAATTTCTCACAGCCATTTTTTAGCGTTTCGTCAATGCAAACCTGAAAAGTATTGTTCATCGTATTCGGAAAATAAGCCACTTTATACGTTTCTTGAGAAGCATCTTCTGTCTTAACCTTATCTTCTGAACCCTCAGGTATGTCCGCAACTTCTTCAGACACGGATTCTACTGCTTCTTTTGACGCGTCATCCGTTTTTGCATCCGTTCCGCATCCTATCATACTTAAACTTACTACAGCTATTAGCGCAAGACTCAATATTCTTTTTTTCATAGCGTTCCTCCATTTAGAATTAGTTTCTGCATCTTTTGTTTTGGTATATACCTTTGAACAGCTTAATCATAACACGCTTTTATTTTAATTTCAATTTATTTTTCAATTGAATTTATTAATAAATTCAATTTTATTTATATTAAACAATCAGCCACTACTGTTTTTAGTAAAAAGTCACAACCACTCCCACATATCGGTCTTCAAAACGAACAGAGTACACCAAAAAGAGCCACGGATTTTATAAATCCTGGCCCTATTTCGTATGCAGCGGATAAGCCGCCGTTAAAATGTATCTTTTTGTTTCCAACTATACAGAAATTGAAAAATCAGCAGCCTGCTCTGTCCGGCTCACCTCTCCTGCCTTCGTATACATCACCGGTTCCCTGTCGATATCGCCCTCTGCTTTTGGAGCATTGATATTACCTAAATCTGTATTCTCTTTCAGCAGCTTCTTCCCCTCCTCGCTCACCTCTACCGTATCCGCTTCCCGGCATTCTTGTGTTTTTTCTTCAAATTTTTTCTGTTCTTCCTTGCGTTCATTAATCGCCTTTTCGCACTCTGCCTTTGCTTTTTCCCTTGCTTGTTCTGCCTCCTCTTTCATTCCTTCATCCGCCTGCGCCTTATAATCATCTGCCTGATCTGATAATTCGCAGGCATAACCCATTGCCCTTTCCATGGTCGCCGTATCACCTTTATACCTTGCTTCCTTGTAAACCCTCATAGGCGTATTAACTAAATCCATATTCGTTCTAGCTCCTACAAGACCTTCCATCGTTTTCGCATGCATCCTATAGCCTCCTTATCTATCTCTTAAAGTGGGTTTCATAACGCTTCTGTTTCTATCTCTTTTTTCGGAAATCTGAACAGCTCCTGTTAGCTTCCTGTTTCAAACAGGCTTTTTGCCGTCATATCCGGCACATCCATCGGCAGCAGAAGCGAAGCCACAAAAATGCCATCCTGCGCTTCTACGTTCATCACACCATGATATCTTTGCACTACATCACTGACATTCAACAAACCAATGCCATACCCTTTAAAATCCTCCTTATTGCTAAATCCGGTTTTAAATTGTTCCGTCTTGTCTACACTGTTCTTGACCTCTAACAAAAAAAACTTCTTTACTCTTTTCGCTTGCACGCTGATAAAATAAGCTTCACTGTCATACATATTACGGAACATCATTCTTTCACATGCTTCTACCGCATTGTCCAATATATTTCCAAACAATACACATAAATCAAACTCATTTATGCCGCATTTTGGAGGTATGTACACCTCACAATCCCACTTGATCTTTTTTGCTTCAGCTTCTTTTCGTTTTTGATACAAAAGTGCGTCCACTGCCTTGTTCCCTGACATTTCCTCATAAGCGTCAAAACTGCCGCTTTCACGCATATTGCTTATATAGTTACGTATTTTTCCCCATTCCTTATTTTCCACCAATCCCGACAGCACAATCAAATGATTTTTCAGGTCATGCCTTAACCTTTCCTGCTGGCTGTACTGCTGCTCCAACATTTTGTAAGCCATAATCTGTGCATGATAGTGACTGCTTTTTTCCTGTTCTAAATAAATTCTATCCATTCCAAATATATAGACCCCTGCTGCAAACATAGACAGCGCTGTCAGAACACCGATTCCTATATAGCTGAAAATCTGATCGTAGTATAGATTAAAGTTTCCTCCGCTCCTTAGCAATATGCCCTTGCTTGCCCCCCACTTTGCAATATCAAACACTACTATGATTACAAGCAGAGGAATGGCTAACATAAGATACCACTTTCTTTTCTTGCCATAAAAAACAGACGCAAGATGCTTTGACATCCAATATACGCCCCCTATCACCACAAAATAACCAAAATAGGCAATTGCGAAACTTGCCCCTTCATCTACAACAGGTTCCGCAACATTCTTTGCCGTATGCATAAAAAGCAAAACTGCACAAGACAAAAGTGATTCGCAAAATGCCTTCAACAATGTAGTAACTAAAATCAGCAGGGAAGAGGCAAACAATTTTTTCTCCTGCTCCGCCAAAAACAGCGCCTGAACCAGCATGATAAAAAAGATTTGTTCAACAAATGCGAACACAATATAGGGAACAGAATCATAATTACATACAAAAGAAATTGTTATCCAGCCGCACAAAAAAAAGCCCCAAAACAATGCCTCATTTCTTCTTGAAATCTTCAAATAGCTTTTGCAAAATTTAGCTGTAGCCCATATCGTTCCCAAACAGCATGGCAGCATGACCAAAATCCATTTAAAATCTGAAATCTGTTTCATAATAGTTCTCCGCTCTCTTTCATAAATTTCAGCATTTCTTTGCAAAATTCCTCATATCTTCTTTTTGCAATCATGATCCTCTCGCCGTTTTCCAAAATGACCTCCTGCCTGTTATATCCATCCACATATTTCAAATTAACAAGATAGCTTTTGTGACACCGGAAAAAGCCTTTTTCCTGCAGGCGGTTTTCTAAAATACCAATCTGCTCATAGTATGCAAAAATACCCTCTGCACCATGTATGTCAACCACCCGCCCCTTAATCTCAAAGTAATAAATGTCATCCAGGTACAACTTCTTTTTCTGCCTTTCCTTACTGACGATCATAAATTCCTGTGAGCAGTTCTTCATTTTAAGCACTGCCTTTTCCAGAACCCTTCTAAGCTTTCTGTCATCAACGGGTTTTAGCAGGTAATAGAACGCCTCCACATCATATGCATCAAATACATATTCTCTGCTGGAAGAGACAAAAATAAGTATCTTATCAAATGCTCTTTTTCTGAAAATCTGCGCGGTTTTCATTCCATCCAATTCACACATGATGATATCCAGAAAAACAATATCAAAATTTTCAACTGCCAAAAGCAGTTCCTGCCCGCTGCCGAACTGCCGTATAATGTAAGATACTTTCATATCATCCAAAATTTCTTTCACTTTTCTTTCCATATTACAACGCTCTATGACCTCATCATCGCACACTGCTATTGACAACATTTTAAACACCTGCCTTCTATGGAATATATTATATATCGGCGCAAAGGTAATCATCGTTTTATTTATGTCATGAACGGACATTTAAAAGTGATAACCGCAGATAAACCTCAGGGAAACGCCTAATAAAGCGTTTCCATAAAAAAGAGCACATAGATAAATCTCTATGTACTCTGAATAAACTGTTTTCATATATGAACATTACGCGTTTTCTTCTCTTTACGGCTGTCCAAAATCTTGTCTATCATACCGTACTTAAGCGCTTCTTTCGCAGACATGTAATGGTCGCGTTCTGTATCGATCGCAATCTGCTCTACCGTTTTTCCCGTGTTTTCTGCCAGTATGCGGTTCAAACGCTCTTTGCTTTTTTGGATATGATCAGATACGATTTTAAGATCGGTTGCCTGTCCCTGTACACCATTGCCGTGAATCGCCGGCTGGTGTATCATGATTTCCGCATTAGGAAGCGCCATTCTTTTCCCCTTTGCCCCGCCAGCTAACAAAAAGGCGCCGAAACTTGCTGCCAGTCCAAGACAGATTGTGGAAACATCGCATTTAATATATTGCATAGTATCATAAATAGCAAGTCCTGCTGTAATGGAACCTCCGGGACTATTGATATAAAGCTGTATATCCTTTTCTGGATCTTGCGCTTCCAAAAAGAGCATCTGCGCCGTAATCAGACTTGCAGAAGCATCACTTACCTCTTCCCCTAAAAAAATGATTCTGTCCGATAAAAGGCGGGAAAAAATGTCATAACTTCTCTCCCCCCGGCTGGTCTGTTCAATGACATAAGGAATCGTACTCATGCTGCCATCCTGCCTTCCTTAAGTCTACCTGCCGCTGCCATCAGGCAGAGAGAATGGCACATGGAAATCTTTGTCTGTTTTGGATAAAAGACACCATTTTTCCTATAATTCTGGGGCGGACACCCATATAACGTACGAAATGCCAGTGTAAATGCCTGCTGCGAATGATAATGGGCATCATAGGCAATATCTGTTATCGCCCGATCAGATTCTACTAGCTGACGGGCAGCTGCCGTAAGCCTGCGCCCCTGTACATATTTATAAATTGTAATACCAGTACTTTCCGCAAATATCCGTGCCATATAAAACTTAGAATAATGCAATTCCTCCGCTATTTTATCCAAAGAAAGATCCTCCGCCAAATGCGCTTCCACATAATCTGCAATCTTTTTTACAATATTTTCTTTTTCCCTATTCATAAAAATTCCTCCTGTCTTAGCCAGTATAACATAACCATCAGAAGGAATCTTCATAGAAATTGCCTTTATAGATTTTTGGGGCATCCGCTGCATTCTCCACAGCCCCTTGCAGTCACATCCTCGCTGCTAAGATTGACAGGGCTTGTAAGCAGGCAGATTGCCTGTGAGGAGATTCCCTCACCCGTCCCCGTAAATCCAAGTCCTTCCTCTGTGGTTGCCTTCACATTGACCTGTTCTATGGTGATACCAAGCGCATCCGCGATGTTCTTTCGCATGGCATCAATATACGGCCGCATCTTCGGCGCCTGCGCTATGATGGTAGCATCTATATTCTCTATCAAAAAAAGATTCTCTTCCAACAATCTTCCAACATGCTCTAAGAGCTTGACAGAGGAAATCCCCTTATAGGCAGGATCTGTATCTGGAAAATGCTTCCCAATATCCCCAAGCGCTGCCGCACCTAAAAGCGCATCCATGATAGCGTGAAGAAGCACATCGGCGTCTGAATGCCCCAGAAGCCCTTTTTCGTAAGGTATCTCGACACCTCCCATGATCAATTTTCTTCCATCTACCAGCTTATGCACATCGTAACCCATTCCGATTCTCATTTTTCCCTCCATTCCAAAGCGTTTTACGCTAAAGAGCGCCAGCAGAATATCAAATTCTACTCTGCGCGCAAAAGAATTTGTGACGCTCCGGCACAAATTC
This sequence comes from Lachnospiraceae bacterium, assembly GCA_029054245.1. Classification (GTDB taxonomy): domain Bacteria; phylum Bacillota; class Clostridia; order Lachnospirales; family Lachnospiraceae; genus Suilimivivens. Next base: position 29,930 of record JAIDFQ010000004.1, read on the forward strand.
TCGGTTGAATAATTTGCCCTTGCACATTGTATTATATAGTAGTTTGTTCAGATTTTCAATAATTTTGCAAATATACCTTTATATTATAACAAACATTCTATTACGGTTAATAGGTAATCTCATTCATAGAATCAATACTTTCCATCCAGCTTCTTTTTCTAAAAACTGCCACTGAAATCCCAAACCGAATGCACTCCTCCAGTGATAAGATAAAATACACAAAGGGAATGGGAAGTTTCAATACAAAAGCTGCCACAAGTCCTAGAGGCACCCCAAAGATCCATGTCCCCACAAAATCTATCACCATCACATATCTGGTCTTGCCGCCGCTTCGCAAAATACCGCCCCCTAAAATCATGTTCTGAACCTTTACAGGCGATATAAGGGCAAAGGCAATCAAAATCTGACTGGCAAGACTGCGCACCTCCTCTTCCACCTGATAAATCTGTACATAAAAACCTCCAGCTGCCGCCAGCAGAAGGGATAGAAGGACAGAACCCGCAAAACCGCACCACATCAGCTTTTTAGAATCCTGATATGCCTTTTCATACGCTTTACTGCCCAATGACTTTCCAATCAAAATAGCTGCCGCTTGGGAAAGTCCACTTAATGCGCCAATCATCAGCACTTGAATCGGAATCGTAAGGGTCATTGCCGCACACGCCTTTGTCCCTATATTTCCGTAAATCGCAGTATAAACGTTTTCACCAAGACTCCAAAAAAACTCACATGCTAATATAGGCAGCAAAATTCCCAGATACTGCATTCTCCCGTTTTTATTTAGAAAGGTGCTTAAAATAGAGCACTCTTTTCCATAACGCAGCAGCAAAACCACATCTTTTTTTTCATTCTGCTTTTTATAATAGATAAAAAAGAATAAAATACAACAGACGCATCCCACAATCTGGGAAAAAACCGTTGCAAGGGCTGCTCCTTTTACTTCCATCCGGGGAAGCCCCAGCTTTCCAAAGATCAACAGGTAATTCAGTCCTGTATTGACCACTGCTGAAAATATACTGGCATAAAGGGGCAATGACGCAGCATCCATGCACCGAAGCAGGGTTGCAAGCAACGTCATAACAGCCATGGGGAGATAGGAAAATGCAATGATCTGCAGATACCCTGCTGCAATATCCCGGGTCAGCACATCCTTCGTGTAAATTCCCATAATATACTTTGGGAAGAAGATACATATTCCTGTAAAAGCCACCGCAAGACAAACCCCAAGAAGCATATTCAAGTAAAAACTCCTGCTTACTTCTCTGCTGTCCTTTTTCCCCATGTACTGGGCAATCATGATGCCTGCCACTGCCGCAATAGCAGATATCATTACCGAATAAATAGAAGAAAACTTTCCCCCAAGTCCAATTCCTGCAATGCTGTAGCTGCCAAGCTGTCCTGTCATCACCTGGTCAATTACGCTGAAGGAAGATTGCAGCAGAGACTGTAATGTCACAGGCAAGGCTATCCTGCCCACCAATTTATAAAATGATTGTTCTTGTTCCATCCTCCCTTTCACCTCCAGCACTTATTGTATTTCTCATAAGCACTATTTACAATAGGTTAAACGCGTAACCCATTACAAAAATGAAAGTTCAAATTTGTGCAATCTGCCTTGTACTCTGACGTACCGCCAACGTCACCGGCAAGGTAATCGTTTGACCTTCCCCTTTTCCTTCCTTCAGTTCCTGCAAAATGGAAATGGCTAATTCTGCCCTCTTTTTCCCATCCTGTTTTACCGCAGTAAGGGTTGGGCAAATCTTTTCACATAGCGGACTGTCATCAAATCCCGCAACGGAGATATCCTCCGGCACTCTGATCTTCTGCTCCTGCAAAAATTGAATCAGATCAACAGCATAATAATCAGACACGGCAAAAACTGCTGTTACACTTTTGAGTTTTTCCAGATTGTCCTGATAAAACCTTCTGCGCTCTTTCTTTGTCATCGGAATCAGCAGGAAATCATCTCCAGTTTCCTCCCAAAGCTTTCTTTTCAGCCGTTCCACTGCATCGGCTCCCAACTCCTCCATTGCGGCATGAAAGCCCTGATACCGCTCTAAATCCATACAAATGTCATTATCCGAAATACACAGCGCTCTTTGGTGCCCCGCCTTTCTAAAATAGGTACCGATCTGAAAACCGCCGTCAAAATTATCAATTGCGAGATTACAAATGCGTCCTGGCTCTTCAAAATATCCATCATATACCACAAAGGGAATCCGCATGGAATCTCGCAGCTTCTTATAATCATTCTCACAAAATCCAATAATCACCAAACCTTCCATATTCCACATAGAAGCAAATTTGGAAATTTCATCCCATCTACTTGTCACCTTTACCATCATGAAATATCCTGCCTTTTCAATTTCAGCAGACAGATTATTGAGGGAGGAAGCAATAAAAGCATCCTCCAGCGCGTGGGACTCGTACTTTTCATGATCATTTACCACCACGCCAATAATTCTAGAATCATTCTGCGCCAGCAGGATTCCTGCCATGCTGGGAATATACTGCTTTTTCTCAAGCAATTCCTGCACCCTATGTACGGTTTCGTCGGAAATCTTTTTGGTCTTTCCGTGAATGACGTTGGATACGGTGGCTGTGCTTACACCCAATTCCTCTGCTATGTCAATGATTCTTGTCCTTTTATTCTCCATCTGTGCCTCCACTTAAAGGTTTCACTGATATAATTATAACTTTCAAAAATTTTCCCTACAAAAATTTCCTTTAACCTTGCCAAATTTCAAATCTGATTTGAAGTCAAGATACCCGCTGCCAGCAGTAGATATGTACCTCCCGCCTGCTTCTGCACAGCTTCGCTTACGGGCTTCAGCCACCATGTTTTCCGAATAGTCAGTTACTCCCCATTATTTTCTGTCTGAAACTACATATTATTATATGAACATTTAATCATATATTTTATTGTTTGTCAGCAAAAAAGGGCGGATAGGCTGCCCCCCATTCGCCCTGGCGTCTTATGACGCTTCCCGTTTCTTTAGAATTTTTTGTGCTATTTTTCAATTTCATTCTGCATCAGTGTTTCAATATATTTGACATCTTCCTGACTGATATACCCCACTTTATGATAAGAAAGTGCAAACTCTCCCTGCATTAAGGCATATCCTTTATAAATATACTTCCCAAATCCACAATAAACTGCCGCCGTGTCTGTCAAAACCTCATTCTCCCAAGTATCACGCATACGAATGCCTTCATAATACAGGTGCAGGTGGGTCGCCTCATGAGCAAGCACCGCGATTACCGCATCCAATGTATAGCGCGGGCGCAGTTCCAGCTTGATTGTCGTAAATGCCAGATCCGTGGCGATTTCTCCTGCCCGATCCGGCATGTAATCATTTTCCACCACCAGTTTGATGAAACTACCGTCGATGCCCAGATGCGCACAAATACTGCATAATAGCTCCTTTAAATGCACTTCATTGCCTAAGTCTGCCTGTAATGCCAAAATAATCTCCTCCGGCGCCACATACGGCTCATACTTTTTCTTTTCCCGCTTTCTAAGAAGGCTCACACATTCCTGCAAAAGTTCCTTCGGCACAGCTTTAAAAGCGCTTTTGGGAACCGGCGATTTATGCAAAACAAAACGCCTGATCAGAAAACAAAAAAGACCAATAAATGATAAAAGCTCAAATATCGTATTTATATTGATATGGTACAAAAATGACCTTAAGTAATCCATGTCTATCTCTTTTCCTGTTCGTCAATTCTTGCCTTAAGCTCTTCCAGATACATCCATCTGTCCATCTTTTCCTCAAGCTGATCCTTAGTCAGTTCCTTTTCCTTTGCAAGTTCATTTAACTTTACGAAATCGGTTGCTGCTTCGTTCATCTGCTGTTTGAGATTTTCCATTTTCTCTTCCAGACCTGCAATTTCTTCTTCGATCACCTCATAGTCTTTTTGCTCTTTAAAGGAAAATTTCAATCTGGTGTCCGGCTGCTTCCAGCTGTTCTTCTTTGCAGGCGGCTTGTCAGCGTTTGTATTTGCCGCTGTATTTTTCTTTCCGGCTGCTGCAAACGCACCTTCCGTCTGCGCCTTTTGCTGCATCCGCACCTGCCAGTCTGTATAGCCGCCTTCATACTGCGCGATCTTTCCCTCACCCTCAAAGGCAAATATCCTTTTTGCAATGCGGTCCAGGAAATAACGGTCATGAGAAACGGTAATCACGATTCCCTGAAAGCTGTCCAGATAATCCTCTAAAACGGTAAGCGTAGCAATGTCCAAATCATTGGTGGGCTCATCTAAAATCAGCACATTAGGCGCGCCCATCAATACTTTCAGCAGATTCAGCCTGCGCTTTTCGCCGCCGGAGAGTTTCCCCAGCAGTCCGTACTGCTCCTTGCCTTCAAATAAAAACCGCTCCAACATGCGTGAGGCTGTAATGCTGCCTTCTGCGGTCTTCACATACTCTGCCACATCTTTAATATAATCAATCACTCGCTGATCAGGAGGCATTTCAGCTTCCCCGATTTCCTGCGCGTAATAACCAATTTTAACGGTCTGACCAATGATCATTTGCCCTGCATCCGGTTCCACCGTACCGCTTATTATCTTCATCAATGTGGTCTTGCCACAACCGTTAGGTCCAATAAATCCAATCCTGTCATCTTTCAAAAAAATGTAAGAAAAATCATCTATCAAGACTTTGGTCTCATAGCATTTGCAGATATGTGAGATTTCTACCGTCGTCTTTCCAAGCCTGGAAGCTGCCGATCCTATCTCTACTTTTGCATCTGCTGTGGGACCTGCTGCATTTTTCAACTCTTCAAAACGCTCCAGACGCGCCTTCTGCTTAGTCGTACGCGCCCTTGCTCCCCGCTTCACCCATTCCAGTTCTTTTCTAAGGATGGACTGCCGCTTTCTTTCGCTGGCAAGGGCTGCTTCCTCCCTGCCCGCCTTAAGTTCCAGATAACCGGAATAGCCCGTCTGGTAAGAATAAATCTTTCCTTTATCAATTTCAATGATACGATTTGACACACTGTCCAAAAAATAGCGGTCATGAGTTACCATGACCACTGCTCCAGTGCGCTTTTTTAACTGCTCCTCCAGATAATCAGCCATTTCATTGTCCAGATGATTGGTTGGCTCATCCAGAATCAAAATATCAGATGGGGTAAGCAGCGCAGCAACCAACGCTAAACGCTTTCGCTGCCCACCAGACAATGTTTTGCACAAAGCCTCAAAATCCGTCACGCCCAGCCTTGTGAGCATGGTCTTTGCCTGTGTTTCCTTTTCTTCTGCGTGATGTCCCTGCTGTGTGCTTTCCGCACACTTTTTCAGCACTGCACCAAGCACCGTATCTTTTTCCTCAAATACTGGATGCTGGGGAAGATAGCTACATATCACATGATTCGCCATGGTAACGCTCCCCTGATCCGGCTCCTCCAAACCAGCCATCATCTTAAGCAGGGTAGACTTTCCCGTCCCGTTGATACCAATCACACCAACCTTTTCTCCCTCCTGCAGGTAAAAAGAGGTGCCGTCGAACAAGAAACGTCCGCCATATGATTTTGTTATGTTTTCCATCGATAAAATATTCATAGCTTATTTCAATTCCAGTCCTTCTTTTGCAGGCTTTCCGGATTGATCAATAATTTCCTGTAATTTCGATACTTCCGCCGCCACATTACTCAAAAGATTAAATATGCTGGTGGTTCCTGCCACCGTTTTATCCGCAAGCTGCTGGGTATTCTCTGCATTTGCAAGCAGTTCTTCGCTAAAGGCGCTTAAGCTCTCCACACTTGCGCTTATCTGTGCATTACTCTCTACAATCCTGTCCATGTCCTGGTTCTGCTTTTCCATACTTTGACTAACGCCGTCAATATCACTTTGAATCTTATCAAAAGCTGTTTTTACCTTTTCTACAAGATTCGTCTGCTTTTCGTTGGTCTTAAGCAGCCCTTCTACACTGCTCTCCGCCTTGTCCGCCTGGTTCTGCAGCTCAGCAAAAATCCCTGATATGCTGTCTGTAGCAGATTTTGTCTGCTCCGCCAGCTGTCTGATTTCATCCGCCACCACCGCAAACCCTTTACCGGATTCTCCTGCATGAGCTGCTTCGATACTGGCATTAAGCGCAAGCAGTGTAGTCTTATTGGTTATGCCATCTATTAATCCCAAAATTTCTTTTGCCTTGCTGGTCCGTTCCATCAAGCCATCCATTGTATCGCTTACTTCATTGCCTGCATCCCGGCTGTGCTCTGAAGTCCTGCCAAGCTCCATCATATCCTGGCTTCCTTCCTCCACTGCCTTCCTAGTTCCCACAAATTTATCCTGTACATCTTCCACTGACTGCTTTGCCTCCCTGGTCAGCTGGCTGATGTTCTCTGTCATATGCAGCTGGTTCTGGATGGTTTCTGCCAGTTCATTCGTTCCTGCAACGATGCCCACTACCGCTGTTTTGCTGCTCTTACCCTGTTCCGATATATTCTCTGATTCCATGCTGATCTCCACAACACTTTCCTCCAGCTGCTCTGCTGCATGAATCATGCTGCTTATAACCTGCGCACCCTTTTCCTTTTCCTGCTGAATCGCCTGAATCTTCTGCTGGGATATCACATCAAGAGATTTGGATACCAAATAGGAATATCCCACCACCATCAGAATAACGGCTATCTCTATCTCAAAATTAACGATATCGTCCTTTGTAACGCCTCTTACAATATTCGTAACAATAAAGGCAATATTGATAAGCAAAGTCAAAATGCCGCTTCCCATCGCCAGCTTTTTATCCTGATACAATGAAAATATGACCAGCATGGGAATAATATATACAAAAGAAAGAATACTGACAGAGGTCCATAATACAAACGCATACAAAATACTATAGCCAACTGCTGCAATCACCTTTACCAGTTGTGATTCCTTATCTCTTTGGTATACCAGTATGGAAAGGATTAATGGCGCCAAAAGCAACAACGAAAATATTACCACATAGCCCGGTGTTCTGTTTCCTTTTACCAATTCCACCAGATAAGCCAGGAACAATACAGCTGCCGTTATTCCATACCCCAAAAGCATTCTTTCATTCATAAATTTCAGTTCTGAAACTGCCTTCTTATGTTCGTTCATCCCTTACACCATATCCTTTCTATTTGTCATTTATTCCTGCGGGCAACAAGCCAAGCGGCATGCCTGCGTGCCCATTTGGCGACTGCATGATTATTGAAAATTCACCTGTTCTTTTATTATAGCAGACAAAAAATCTCCTTTCAATGAAATTCCGGTCAAACGGTTACATAAATTCACCGAAGCCGCACATACTGTCACTGAAAGGAAGGTGCACCATGGAAAAAGAAAGAAAAATTAATACCTACCCTTGCGGTCAGCAGCCTGCCAATCAGTATGACGACGGCAATATTCCCAAAGAAGATCTCCCTTCTGACGTCATACCGGACGAAGTTCCCCGCAAGGACGGTCCTGGCGGTGAAAACAAAAATAACTGACCTGGAAAGTAAAAAACAGGCTGATGAGGCAGGGATATTCCCAACACATCAACCTGTTTCTGCTTAGTAGAACCATTTATTCAGGATTACGTATCCATTCGCCATCCACAGAAAGACATTTCACCTGTGGGTAATCCTCCTTATCAAAGAGGGAGCCCCTGGGCGGCTTTTGCGTATCATCATTCTCTCTCCCATAAAGGCAAAAAGCATATAAATTTGGAAGATTATCTATAAATCCAAACATCTCCATATCGAAGTCTTCCAATGAAAGATATTTCAGATTGGTACATTCCGCCAGCACTTCTTCTAACGGTTCTTGCGAAACACTGCCTGCGGGCGAAGCGCTTTGCCCTGTAAAGGTGGATCCGTCTTCCTTCTCATATCCTATTTCATTCAAATGGGAAAACATGCTGATACGCAGCGTTAAGGATTCCAACTGAGGAAGCTTGCTAAGCCAGTTTACTTCCTTAAGAGGCTCCGCCGATGCAATCGAGATTTCCTTAAGGGACGTACATTCCGCAAGGGCTGCATAATCAGTTGCACTTCCGATTTCCAGTGAAAGACTTTCCAGATTGGGCAGCATCGCCACATCGCTTAATGTGGTGATCTGATACTTCGCACATGTAGCATTTTTCGGGGAAATTCCGTTAATGGATACGGTATCTCTTCCCGGAATAGGACTTTCCACCATCTCTACCTCCGTGATCCATATTAAATCACTGGTACGGAGCGGTCTTTTAGAAAATTCCCTAAACTCCTTGTTGGACATATCATTATGGTAAGCAACTGCCATTCGGATCAGTTCCTCCCACTCACTGGATGTAAATGTAATTTCTTCCTCTTTCACATCACAGACCGGCTCTTCCTGCGGTGCATACATTTTTGCAGCTATGGCAAACGGATTGTGAAGATCCTCATACTCCCAATTTTCAGCGCCAAGATAAGGACGATACTTTAATTGCGCCCAGGTTTTTTCCTCCTCTGTTTCCGTAAAGGAAGCCGCCATATAGCGAGTGATCTCATCTATGGCAAAGTAAGATACAAGCTCCCCATCTGACTTAGATAACAAACTGTAGCCGATAAATTCCGCCAGATATTTCTTTCCTGGTACATAGGCTGCCGCACACAATATTTTTTCTCCTCCGGTATCACAGATGAAGCTGTAAAAAAGAAGTTCCCTTCCATCTTCTCTTCTATACCGCTCAAATACAGGCGTTGAAAAAATGACCCCTTGCTCCTTTTTGGCACTTGCCTTTATGTTTGCCTGCATTTCTTCCCACTTTTCCGTAACGCCGTCAGGGAACATCCGGTTTTCTGTGATATGGACAAACATCTCAGCCTCTGGATTCTGAGGACAATATATTAATTCCAGACATGTATCCAACGATGTAGTGGCAACCACCCAGTCTGACGGCATATCATAGGAACACGCGGAAGAAGAAAATCCTCCCCTGCTGCCCACCTGCCTTTCCAGATAGCAGGTCTTTTGTGTGCGCTCTTCCGCCCCCCGATCCTCTGTTTTATCCTCACAGCCTGTCCCCTCTGTAACGGAAAGCATAATATAATCTTCCAAATCACCGTCAGGAAATCCGCTTAATACCGGATAACGCTGAAACCGATCCTTTATACTGATTTCCTCCTGCTGTGAAGGTATCTTGTTTTTTCCTCTGCCTGATACGGTCATGGTATTGGATGTCAGTAATACTGCCATAATCATAAATGCCGAAATTCCTCTTAAGACAATGCCATTTTTCGCCCTTCTGCCTTCTTTTTGCTTTTTCCAGTCCTGCATACGCCTCTTTCTCCCCTCAAAAAGAATCCTGCTTCTCTTTTTGATTGTACCACCTGCCTGCATCAAAACAGCATCATTTTTGTATCATTTCTGCATCATTTTATAGCTCGTGGTAATACGGGCATATATCTTCATAATGCCCGTCCTTCATACGAAATCCTCTTGGAATCGTCCCAAGCTGGATAAATCCAAGCCGTTCATATAAATGCCTTGCATGCAGATTAGAAGACACGACTGCATTAAACTGCAGTACGCCAAATCCATGTTGTTTTCCCTGCATTAGGCAATCCAACACTAATTTTTCACCGATATGCTGTCCTCGTGCATCCCCACTGACTGCATAACTCGCATTGCAGATATGACCGCACCTGCCCACATTATTCGGGTGAAGAATATATAAGCCGCGAACGGCTGCCGAAGATGCTTCGACTGCAACGCCGCAGTAAGTCTGGGATGCAAAAAATTCCTTTCCTGTTTCGGTTGTCAGACTTTCCTCCTGGGGGAAAGCAATCCCCTCCTCCACTATTTCATTCCAGATGCGGATCATTTCCTTTAAATCTTTTTCTGTGTATTTTCTAACTACTATATCCATTGCTTCTACCTGTACCATTTAATCCATCAACAATCTATAAACATAACTATCCTCATTTTTAAGGTCAAACCTAGCTTATTAAATATAGCAAAATTGTTCTCTGTGTGCAAGCCTCATGACCATAAGGCGCCTGTCATAATCTATTTACTGTTTTACCGCTCCATCTGATATTCCTTTGATCACCCATTTCTGTGCAAACATATAGAACACCACCACCGGCGCCATTACCAACAGCAATCCTGCCAATGCAAGGCTCCACTTCTTGAACTGTCCCCCGAAAAACTGAAATACCATCAGAGGAAGGGTCTGATTTCCCGGCTGGTTAATAATCAGCGAAGGCATCAGATAATCATTCCAAATCCAAATCAAATCCAAGAATATCACCGACAGCAAAATCGGTCTAAGGAGTGCGAACACCACCCGCCAGAACAGCTGCCAGATGCTGCATCCATCAATGATTGCCGCTTCTTCTATCTCCTTTGGAATCCCACTCACAAAGGAACTGATCAGGAACATTGCCATACTGGCTCCAAATCCCATATAAATGAACCACATGCCCGGCTTGTTCATTAGCCCTAATTGACCGATCCACTTTACAAAGGGGAGCATGATTCCCTGAAAGGGAACCAGCATGCCCGCCACCAGCATAAAGTAAATCGCTTTGCTGATGCCTCTCTCATACGTCCTGGTAAGGCGCCATGCCGCCATAGAAGCTGTTATGATAATCAGCACAAGGCTTCCCGAAGTGACGAACACGGTATTCCCGATGGTCCTAAAGTACTTGGTGTCATGAATTGCCTGTTTAAAATTTTCTAGATATAAATACCCCGGAAACGCCAGCACATCTGTGAAAAAGTCCTTTTGTGTTTTAAATGCATTGATGATGATTACATAAAACGGTGACAGTGAATATTATCGCTCTTGAGAGCCACCCACATACGGGTATTATCGCCCTTGAGAGCCACCACAATATATAGTATGCCTTAATCGCTTGACGAATCTAAAGCAAGAGCATTTTAGAGCTGCAAGGGCTGTAAAACAGTGCATTTACCCTTGCAGCTCTAAAATGATTCTTGACATAATATCATGCACGATTAATAGAGACTATACTATATCTTGTGTATTAGGGCGGCTCTCAAACTTGAAATTTCAGGCGGCTCCCAAGATTGAGACTGGTGGCTCTCAAGAGCGATAATATTCACTGTACATATCTGTCAATTTCTTTCCGCATACGTCTCCTTCCTCCTATAAGCTTTCCACTTCGCTCACTCCGCATGATTATCCAAGTTTCTCTGATGCTTCTTTCATCAATTCGGGAATCTTAATATGCTGGGGGCATACTCCCTCGCACTTTCCACAGGCGATACAATCCGATGCCTTTCCCGAATGACCCACCAGCTCATTATAGAACATCTGCGGACGGTTGTCACCCGGATACATACGCATGGCATTAAGCGCCCGGAATACGTCAGGAATCTGAATGCCTTTGGGGCATCCCTCACAGCAATATCGGCAGCTTGTACAGGGAATTAGAGGCATATCCAGCATCTTTTTCACAACTCCGTCAATGACCTCCTGCTCTTTCCCACTTAAAGGTTCAAAGTTCGTAAAGGTTTGCAGATTATCTTTCATCTGTTCTTCATTTGACATGCCGCTTAAGATTGTCACTACACCCTTAAGGGAACCTGCAAAGCGCATTGCCCATGACGCGGCGGACGCCTCTGGGCATACCTTTTTCATCATCTTATCCAGCTCCGGCGCCAAATCTGCCAGCGTCCCACCTTTTACAGGTTCCATGACAATAATCGGAAGCCCTCGGCGGTGCAGTATTTCATAAAGCTTTCCTGAAAGTACCAGTGGATTCTCCCAGTCCGCATAATTAAGTTGAATCTGGACAAATTCTACTTCCGGATGTTGATCCAAAACCTCCTCAAGCAGCTCCGGGCTTCCATGAAAAGAAAACCCAAAATGGCGGATTTTCCCTTCCTTCTTTTTCTCCATTGCCCACTGGAAGCAATCATACTTTACATAAGTTTCATAATGATTCCCGTCTTCCAGCGCGTGAAGCAGATAAAAATCAAAAAAATCCGTACCAGTCCTCGTTAACTGTTCTGCAAAGATCCGATCCCTATCCTCCCTACTACTTATTTCCCATGCCGGAAGCTTGGTAGCCAGATAGAAGGAATCCCGGGGATAACGCTGCACCAGCGCCTCCCTAGCTGCCGCCTCCGACTTTCCGCCATGATACCCATATGCTGTGTCGAAATAGTGGAATCCTTCTTTTTCCATATAAAGGTCTACCATATGGCAGACTTGCTCCATATCAATCTGTCCGCTTCTCTCTGGAAGCCTCATCAGTCCGAAACCCAGTTTCGGCATCTTTGTAACATCAATACTCCTCTTTTCCATCCTTCTTTCCTCCTGTTATAAATATCGTCCGGTAATGCTGTTATTGTCTGCCGCAATATCCTCCGGCGTTCCTACTGCGACAATCTGCCCTCCTTCTTCTCCGCCGCCTGGTCCCATATCAATGATATAGTCGGCATTGTGTATCACATCCAAATCATGCTCAATCACAATCACGGTTGCACCATTTTCAATCAATTTCTGGAATACACCAAGAAGTATCCTCACATCCTGTGGGTGCAGTCCTATGGTTGGCTCATCAAACACAAATACAGAATCCGCCTGTGCCCTTCCCATTTCGCTTGCCAGTTTCAAACGCTGTGCTTCCCCTCCTGAAAGCCCGGGTGTTTCCTCCCCCAGCGTCAGATACCCAAGCCCAAGACTCTTAAGCACTTCGAGACGTTGATGTACGCTTTTAAAATCCATACAGACTTCCAATGCCGCGGAAACATCCATAGCCATCAGTTCCGGCAGAGAACAGGTCGTCCCTGCTTTATTGGTCATTTTAACCTTATATGCTTCTCTGGCATAACGGGAGCCACGACACTCCGGGCAAGGAATGTCCACGTCCGGTAAAAACTGCACATCCAGACTAATCACTCCTGTTCCATCGCACACAGGGCAACGAAGTTTTCCCGTATTATAAGAAAAATCACCTGCTTTATAGCCAAGCTGTTTCGCCTCCGGCATCCTTGCATAGACCTTCCGCAGCTCATCATGCACATTAGCATAAGTTGCCACAGTTGAACGGACATTGATGCCAATAGGTGTGGCATCAATCAATTTCACCCTGTCAATTCCATCCGCAGTAACCAAACGCACATGCTCCGGCAGCTTTTTCCCCTCCATCGCTGCCTCCAATGCGGGAATTAAGCTTTCCAGAATCAAGGTCGTCTTCCCTGAGCCGGACACGCCAGTGACCACGGTCAGCCTGCCTTTTGGAATATCCACTTCAAGTGGCTTTACCGTATGAATGGCGTCTGTCTCCATATGTATTTTTCCAAGTGTAAACACCTCTTCCTTGTCCGTGCGCGCTCTCACGCGCGTATCCGCCTTCCCGGAAAGGAATACACCAATCATAGAATTTTCGTTTTCCGAAATCTCCGCTATCGTTCCCTCTGCAACGACCTGACCACCTCCGGCTCCGGCTTCCGGTCCCATCTCAATCAACCAGTCCGCTTCCGACAAAATCTGTGTGTCATGATCTACCAGAACCACGGAATTGCCATCCCTGATCAAATCGTGCATCACGCCTGTCAATCCCACAATATTGGATGGATGCAGACCAATGGACGGCTCGTCTAACACATAAAGGACGCCGGTAGTGCGGTTGCGCACGGCACGCGCAAGCTGCATCCTTTGGCGTTCCCCGGTAGAAAGCGTGGAAGATGCACGGTCCAGTGTAAGATACCCCAATCCCAAATCCATCAGCCGCCTTGCCACATCAACAAACGACTGGCAGATGCTTTGCGCCATCGGCTGCATCTTCGCTGGCAATGTTGCCGGGACGCCTGCCACCCATTTCACAAGGTCTGTGAGCGTCATCCTGCAGGCTTCGTCTAAGGCAATTCCACGCAGTTTCGGCATCCTAGCTGTTTCTGACAACCGTGTGCCGCCGCATTCGGGACAAATATCCTGTTTTAAGAACTTCTCCACCCGCTTCATGCCTTTTTCATCCTTCACCTTCGCCAGTGCATTTTCCACGGTATAGGTTGCATTGAAATAGGTAAAATCAATTTCAGCGGCTTCATTTGTATTTTTTGCCTTATAAAAGATATGCTTTTTCTCTGCCGGTCCGTTATATACAATATCACGTTCTTCATCGGTGAGTTCAGAAAAGGGAATGTCTGTCCTAACCCCCATGGCACGGCAGACATCTGTCATCAGGGACCACATCAACGTTCGCCATGGGACGACAGCCCCCTCATCAATAGTGAGAGACTCATCCGGCACCAGGGTTTCCTTGTCAACCGTCCGTACAATCCCTGTCCCGCCACAAGTACGACAGGCTCCTTGGCTGTTAAAGGCAAGGTCTTCTGCTCCCGGCGCAAAAAATCCTACGCCGCATTCTGGGCAGATAAGCTCTTGATCAGCAGCAACTGCAAGCGTCGGCTCCAGATAATGTCCATTTGGGCAGCGATGACTTGCAAGCCTTGAAAACATCAGCCGCAGACTGTTAAGGAGTTCCGTTCCTGTACCAAAGGTACTTCGGATGCCCGGTACCCCCGGACGCTGGTGCAGCGCGAGGGACGCTGGAACATACAACACCTCATCCACCTGCGCCTTCGCTGCCTGTGTCATCCGGCGTCTGGTATAGGTGGAGAGGGAATCCAGGTACCGCCTTGATCCCTCTGCATACAAAACGCCAAGGGCAAGGGAAGACTTGCCGGAACCAGATACCCCTGCAACAGCAACAATCTTTTGAAGCGGGACATCCACATCAATATTTTTCAGATTATGTACGCGGGCACCCCGTATCCGTATCTTTTCTGGCTGTATTTTGTTTTCCTTTTCACTCATACTCATCCATTCCTCGTATCCATTTTGATTTCCATATAGCTTAAGTATAAAACAACCATCTCATTTTTCAAACCATTTTTCTTTACTTCAAACAACAGATACCACACTCTGCGAGACAACCTTTTGTCAAAACAGCGGGCAGCACGCTTTGCGAACTGCCCTTATGTTAATATAAAAAGAACGCCCAATAGCAAGCGTTCTAATTATTATTCCTATGTATGACAGCCCTGCCGCCATATTTATCATAAATTCCGCCATTCCCTATGCGGTCCTTTTCTCCAACTCTTCTACTCTTTTTGATAACCCTTCTATCATTTTCAATAATAATGCTGTATTATCATTCTCAAGCTTTGTTATTTTATAATACTGATTTAAATCATCGAGATTTTTCTGCACCTTGTCAATCCTGCTGTCTAAAATTTTTCTTGTCCTTTCCAATTCGTCCAAAATCAAATTCTCTGATTTCAATAATCTCTCATCCACCTTGTCTAAAACCGATGTCTCTGACTTTGACAATCTTTCATCAACCTTGTCCAGTATCGACGTCTCTGATTTTGACAATCTTTCATCAACCTTATCCAATATCGACGTCTCTGATTTTGACAATCTTTCATCAACCTTATCCAATATCGACGTCTCTGACTTTGACAATCTTTCATCAACCTTGTCCAGTATCGATGTCTCTGACTTTGACAATCTTTCATCAACCTTATCCAATATCGATGTCTCTGATTTTGACAATCTTTCATCAACCTTGTCCAGTATCGATGTCTCTGACTTTGATACAACAGCTTCCATCGTTTTTGCTAATATATCTAAATCTTTTTGGTCCAGCATTTCATGTCCTCCTTTCTCAATGTGTTTTCATTATAGCAAATCCATCAGCATTTTCAAGTTCATTTCATATAATTATGTTTATTTTATATAACATTATTTCGTGCATAAATTTGTGTGGAAATTTTTTTCAAAAAAACTTGACAAGTCTATGTAAAAAATAGTATACTAGCAAAGCAGGTCAGATAAATGACTTAAGCAATGGGATCTTAGCTCAGCTGGGAGAGCATCTGCCTTACAAGCAGAGGGTCATAGGTTCGAGCCCTATAGGTCCCATTTCCGGGAAGCCGGATTCATTTCATATGGCGAGATAGCTCAGTTGGCTAGAGCATACGGTTCATACCCGTAGTGTCGAGGGTTCAAATCCCCCTCTCGCTATTTTTATCCAGTAGATACATGGAATTTATTTAAACCCTTGTATTTACTGGATTTTTATTATACGCATATATAATATTTTTAAAATTATCTTTTCAAGCCTGCATTTTTTTAGGCAAATTGTTCCACAAAATGCCGGAGAAGTACAGCCCCATCCACCGCATCTTCCCTTCTGTGTTCTAAGCAAAGCCGCTCCGGGTGCCACTGCACTCCCATAACCGGAAGGTAATCATGGCTTAACCCCTCCACAACGCCGTCCTCCGCCAACTGTACATACCGAACTCCCCTGCCGGGCGCATCTACGCCTTGATGATGAGCACTGTTGACCGAAAAAGCGCTTCCATACAAATTTTCCAGAAAAGAGCCTTTCCCTGCAGTGGTGCCATGCACCTGGTCTTTTCCCACATATTCATGTCTTTCGCTGGTCTCAAGGTGCTGAAACATATCACCGCCAAAATAAATATTAATCAACTGCATTCCCTTGCAGATTCCAAGAACCGGCTTCCTGTCAAGGATGAATGCCTTCAAAATCGACAATTGAAGCCGGTCGAGTTCTGGATCAAAAAAACGGGTTCCGGCTGGCATCTGCCCAAACAGCCTCGGATCAATATCTCCTCCCCCCGGCAGTATCAGACCACTGTATAAAAGAGGGTCTGGTACATGCAGAGAAGTTTCCGTCATGATCCCCAGACTGTGCATCGCCCTTTCGTAATTTGCAGTTTTGTCCGCCTCTCCCGCTATCAATACCTTCTTCACGCTTACGCCCCCTCATCTACAACTATATTAATGTATGTGGGGCTACCAAACGATGACACATTTCATGTGACATCTTATTGAACCAAACGATGACACATTCCATGTGACATCTTATTGGACCAAATGATGACACATTTCATGTGACATCTTATTGGACCAAACGATGACACATTTCATGCATAATGTTAGTTTATCTTAGGAAGTGTAAATCTGATTTCTTCTGCTTCCAGTCCGTTCTGTCCGAAGGTGAGCTGGAGGACTGCATATTTATTGTCAAGCATGATTTTCTTTTCCATGGTGATCCATTCGCCGCCTGTCCCGTTGAATGTGAATACGACAGCCGGAACGCCATCCTTTATTAAGGTGACCGGCATCTGCGCCAGACTGCCAAGGTCTGACTTTGCTTTTATCTGCACGTCATAACAGCCCATATTCTCTACATCCAGTGCAAAAACATAGGTACTCCCTTTTTTGGTGTCAATTTCGCTAAGATTGATGGTAATTTCTCGGCCGCTGACCTTATGGTACACAATCTCCTTCTCTTCCCCGGCAAAGGATTCATCGGAGCCCAAGACTTCTACCTTCATCTCATTTCCATTCATCCGTTCGTAGGCATGGGTGTGCATCAGAAAGCGGCATATGTTCATGGCGTTTCTCTGCAATTCGCCTATGGTGAGAGTTCCTGTATCAAGGGCGGCAAGGGTGTTGTCTCCAGCATCGTTTCGGTCTGCCTGTGGGCAGACCATATACAGATCATTTTGTGCCTTTGCCATAGCGGCAAAATTTGTCCGTACTGCCGGCTGTCCTTCCTCGTTAATCTCAGCCCACCAGTCGGTCATCACAATTCCTTCAAATCCCCATTCACCGCGCAGGATGACTGTATTCAAATCATAATTGCCGGCGGTCCAAAGTCCGTTGACACTTCCGTAGGTGGTCATGATACAATCTGCGCCGCCTTCCTTTACGGCAATCTCAAATCCCTTCAGATAAATTTCCCGAAGCGCCCGTTCAGAGACTACGCTGTCAAGCTCACGCCGCCTGGTCTCTTGATTGTTGGCGCAAAAATGCTTGATGGTTCCCGTTACCCCGGCTCCATGCAGACCCCGAATCTGTGCCGCCGCCATCTTTCCGGTCAGCAGGGGATCTTCAGAAAAATATTCAAAATTCCTGCCATTTAATGGGTGCCTATGGATATTCATTCCGGGACCTAAGAGAGCGTCAATCTTATTTTTTACCATCTCCACACCGGTAAAAGCATAAAGTTTCTCCACCAGTTCTGTATTAAAGGTACACGCAAGCAATGTACCGCTTGGCAGACTGAATGCGTTAGCGCCGCTGTCCAGACGCATTCCAGAGGGTCCGTCTGTGCAGCAGCCGCAAGGAATACCAAGCTTGTTTAGATTCTCTGACACACCGCCAAATGCAGCAGCTGTTCCCGCAGTCACTTTGGGGCTTCCCATTCCTTCCCCTCGAATGATACAGGCAAGATCTTCTTTCGATAATTGTGCAATAAACGCTTCCATGGATATCCTGCCTTCCTTCACATCTGAAAGCAGATACCCTTTATCCCCAGTCATGGGAAATTCCGCGGGCAGGCTGCGCGCTCTTTTCTCCCCCGGACTCTCCCGCCTTAACGGCGTTTCCTCATAGCCGAAAGATGAGCTTCCATCTTCCCTCTTATATGGTTTCATTCTTTCAAATGGCTTCATCGGCGCCATAGCATTTGAACACTGGCTGAAAAGCTTTGTGTCTTCGACCTGAAAACTCCCTGCCTCTTCCAAGCTTCTGATGCTGCTTCCTGCCAAAAACGTATAAGTTCCTCTCTCCAGCACATAACTGGATGCCGTCCCTGTCACACCAGCCTCATCATAGGAAGCAAAGCTCTCGAATGGAATAGAAAACATCATCTCTTCCCTTTCCCCCGGCGCAAGTTCTTTTGTCTTTGCAAAAGAGGTCAGCACCTTGTCAGGTTTTCCAAGCTGTCCAAAGGGCGCACGCACATAAATCTGTATCACTTCTTTTCCCGGACAGTCACCGATATTTTCCACTTGTATCTGTATCGTGACTGTATCCTTCTCTATCTCAAATTTCTTCATTTTCCTTTTGAAATCTGTGTAAGAAAGCCCAAAGCCAAAGGGATACTGTACCTTGTCCTCTGCCACGGTTTCAAAATAGCGGTATCCCACGTAAATGTCTTCCACATAAACATCTTCATCCTGATTTCCAAAATAAGCATGGGATGGGTAGTCTTCTATCCGGTAAGCTATGGTATCCGCCAGCCTTCCGGAAGGATTTACCCTGCCTGTCAACACATCAACCGTCCCAAGACCTCCGATCATGCCGCCCTGCCACGCATAAAGTACTGCATCAGGGTGATAACGCTCCACAAAACGCATATCGATAATGTTTCCCACATTGAGAACCACAATCATCTTTGAAAAGCCTTCACGCACTTTTTCAAGCATCTCCTCCTCAGTCTTAGTGAGAAGATAGGCGCCCGGCGCATTTAGGTTGTCCTGATCCTCACCTGCCGTCCTTCCAAGAATGACAAGGGCATAATCAGACTCCCCTGCGGCTTTCAAAACCAGCTCTTCATCAACAGGCATTTCTTCCTGGGACCATGGTTCATTTCCCCAGCCGATTCCCTCGTTAAAAGGATGTGTCTTTTCCCACTCCCTGTAAACGGAAACCAGCTCCCTATTGACCGTAATATTTTCGTCTTCCAAAAGGGCATCCAGAATCCCTGTCACCTTGTCCACATTCACCATTCCGCCGGATCCGGTTCCGCTTTTATAGTAGTGCAGCTGAATCCTTCCGAACACGGAAATGCTTGCGCCTTTAGGAAGAGGCAGCACCTTGTTTTCGTTGCAAAGAAGAACCTGTCCCTCTGCCGCTGCACATCTTGCGCACTCTGTATACTTTTCCCAATCAAGAATCCTATTATCCATGATCTTTTCCTCCTATACCTCCACATACATGCCCCGATTGCTAACTAATCCAAAGACAACATATCAAAAAAATCTGCACTTTCCACCTGCTGGGATTTATACCGCATCAGATATCCTTTCATCTCAGGATAATACTCCCCCATGCGGGATAAAATCTGATCATAATTTTCTTCTCCGAAACAACCTGCCTCGGTAAATGTTGCGTAATATTCCTGCTCGCTTCCATGCTCCTGAAAGACCACTTCCCAAGCTGCTTCCGATGTGCACCCCACCGTATGTTCTGCTAGATAGATGCTAAGCTGCTTTCTAAACGTATCCTCAAGACCTACATCATTAATCAGGCGTAGAAAGCAAAGCCTTGCCTTTTCCCTTCGCCGCTCTGCCAAGTAAAGATCCATATTCGCCACAATATCCTCTTCCCCACAGTAGACCATCTTGGTATACCCCTCTTCGTCCGGCTGTGTCAGAAATTCCTTAAGCTTATCATCAAATCTGCCAAGCCATTCCGCCTCCCCGGCTTGTTCAGGTGTAAAAAGATAATCCGCCTCCAGTTTCACGGGAACTGCACCTAGAAGGTACCCTGTCTGCTCCTGTCTGATGCCGTCCGCATCCAGATGACAAATGCACACAAGCCTGTCACATTCCTTAAAAATTCCTCTGCCTAAACTCATCTTCTGGCGGGGTATCCATACCTTTTCCAGGCTGCTGCAGTAAGCAAATGCCCAATCTCCGATTTCCTTTAGACCCCTGGGAAGGTACACTTCCTTTAAGTTTTTGCAGCTTAAAAATGCCTTTTTCTCCAATTTTGTCACCGGCAGTTCCTCTATTTTTTCCGGGAGCAGGAGTCTGCTGCCAGATGGTCTGCCGGATACGATTGTAATCTCTCCTTTACAGTTTCTGTAGGTAAGGCATCCTTCTTCTATTTTCCACTCCTTATCTATGATTTTCTCCGTCATCAACTTATTCCTTCCAAATCCAGTGCGGCGATTTCCTCCTGCAAACTATTCTGCCGCTCAGAAAGCATCAGCTCCCTGTTATGCCGTTCATAAGCAGGCGCGCCAAACTGACTGATGAAACGCGCGCTGTCATTATTTACGGTAAGTTCCGTCACCAGAATCAACATTTCATTCCCCTCTGCAAAGGCATTTTCCACAAAACCAAACAAATTTTCAAGCCTGCGTCCCGTTCTTTCCGTACGTTTTTTCAATTCCAGCGTTCGTTCGTCAAAGGCTGCTTTAAGGAACTGAAAGGCTGCTTTTCCATCAGATATTCCCTCCAGCATAAGCTGCTTTTTTCCCTCCTGCAAAAAACGCATGATACGCCTTCCTTTACGCTTTTCTCTCTCTGAAAGACTTCCTGCCATCCTGGATGATTCCATTTGTTTCATCCTGCCCTGCATTTGATTTTCAAGCATCTGCGCCACACTAATCTTAATTTTTTCTTCACCGGCAGCGCCCTTCTCCACTGCAGTTTTTACCGCCTTTAAATTTTTCAACAATTCTACCAAATAATCACTGCTTTCCATGTCCTCGCGCATTTGACTGATTACCTTATCGGTCAGCATTCCAAGGAGGGAAAGCCTCTCATCAAAAGCTGCCAGCCGTGCACGCTCTAAGGTCTGCGCCTTCGCTGTGCCATCTAAAATTTCCTCCGTCTGATACTCCTTTTTATATTTGTTGAACAAATCATAATACGCTGTAAATTCTTTCACCACACGTCCATTGCGGATATACTGCTCTACCAGCGTTTCGTCCACTTTCATGCCTTCTTCCTCATAAAGGTATAAAATCTCCGACAAATCCTCCCAGCCTCTTGCCGTAACATAGCTTCTTCCATTTACTGTCGTCTCAATCTTATAAAAATACTCCTTCTTAAGCTCCAGAAAATTTAAAATAGCAGCGTGAAGCCCCTTTTGCTGGGCATACTCCTTCCATGCCTTATAATCTGCTTCCACTTCAAGCACCTTGAGACGGTCCATAGTCACCACATCAAATTCCCGCACCGACTTATTGTATTCCGGCGGATTTCCTGCAGTCACAATGACCCACCCTTCCGGCACACTATGACGCCCGAACACCTTGTACTGTAAAAACTGGAGCATAGAAGGCGCCAGCGTTTCCGACACACAATTAATCTCGTCCAGAAAAAGAATCCCTTCCTGTCTCCCGCTTTTATCCATCACCTCATAAATAGATGCGATAATCTCACTCATGGTATACTCTGAGACATCAAATTGAATCCCCTGATACTCCCTGTGGGAAATAAAGGGAAGCCCAAGCGCCGACTGCCTAGTGTGATGGGTCATGGAGTAAGAAACCAGCGCAAGGTCAAGCTCCTGGGCAATCTGCTCCATAATTGCCGTTTTGCCGATTCCCGGTGCACCAAGCAAAAATACAGGTCTCTGACGCACTACAGGTATCCTATACTCTCCGAACTCATCTTTTTTCAAATATAAACGAACCGTATTTTCAATATAGTCCTTTGCCTGTCTGATATTCATACCTATTCCTCCATACCGCAGACCACGTCCGCGGCGTTACATTCATTCTAACTCATTTCCGATTCCAATTCTTCATAATCCAGCAATACCTTGACCGCCCATGGCGGCACTTCCGGTCCTTCGTCTCCGTTATCCAGAAAAATGAACATGACATCATAAGGCGGCATAGCTTTCGGATAGACACCATAACCGTCTGTAAAATAGAAAAGACCTTTCAGGTTTTCAAACTCTCCCGCTTTTATCAGTTCATCCACATATGCAAAGACCGGTCTGAAATCTGTAGAACCAAAACCCGTCAGGTTTTCATGAGAAAGGAAAAAGTCAAGATCATCCTTACAGGTAATCTTTGTATCTCTTTGCACCTCGTGATCGCACTGAATAATATGCACATTCATTTTGCGGAAAAAATTCTCTTCACCGGTAAGCAGCGCATAAGTCTTTCTTAGAAACGCCTGAACCACCGGTCCCCGGCAGGATGCGGATGTGTCGATGGCAATCACAAATTCCTTTATCTTTTTTGTATCCTTATATTCAAGGGGTTCCACAAGCGGCATATTCCCGTATCGGGAAAGTCCATAGGTATAATAAATATAATCAAATTCATCATCATTTACCTGCATATCTTCGTTCACCACCGTGAACTTCCTTAGCAGCTGTCCATAATCATACCGATCTTTCACTGCCTCCAAAAGACTTTTTTCCAGACTTTCCGATTTTGTCTTTCCTGCTGAAAAAGATTTAAGATCTGCCTTTACCCTTTCGCTTATCTTTTTCCACTGCTCCAGGGTAATCTCCAGTTCTTCTCTTGGTTCCCAATAATCGTGCACATCCATAAAGAAAAGATCAGAAAATTCTTCCCGTTCTCTTTCACTGATCTGAAAATTCTTAAGATATCTATATATTTTCTCTGCTGAAAGACTACCAATATCTTCCCTGATAACGCGCAGCTTTCTTTCCCGCTCTTCATCACATTTCAGCGCCGTACCAGGCATTTCAAGCTCCAGGATCGCCGCCTCCACCGCTAAATCTGCCGAAAGACTCCACGCCTTACGATCCACCTTATCAAAACGGAAACTGTGATAAAAAATCATGTGGAACAGGATATGAAGGTACATACGCACCACAAAAGCCGGTTCTTCTTTATACTTTTTCAAAAGAAAAACCGGATCATAATAAATTCGGGCACCGTCAGCCGCAAAACCCAAAAGCCCTTCCCGCGGCTCGGGCACCAGCGCTGACAAAGCCATATCCAGAAAACGCATATTGACCAGAATGCTATCTCTGGAATAGTTCATGACTTTTTCAGAAAGAAGCCTGGCTTTTTCAAATAAATCGCTCATCTCTCACTTTAATATCCTCTGGTTCCGTTTAAGGATTCATCATTGTCTATCCATTCCTGCACTTCTATCATGCGGTATTCGTCTTTGCCGTCCCTGATATAGACCCTATCAATTCCGGCATTGATCATCACTCGTTTGCACATGGAGCAGCTGTTGGAATTGGGGATATATTCCCCTGTCTGGGCGTCCACTCCAGCAAGATACATGGTGCTTCCAATCATCTTATCCCGGGATGCACTGATAATCGCATTCATCTCTGCATGCACGCTGCGGCACAGCTCATAGCGTTCCCCTCTCGGGATATTCATTTCCTGCCTGATGCACATCCCTGTATCCGTACAGTTTTTCCTTCCTCTAGGGGCTCCTACATAACCGGTAGATATCACCTCATCATTCTTTACAATCACTGCTCCGTATTTTCTCCTGACGCAGGTGCTCCGCTTCGACACCGTCTCTGCCAAATCCAGGTAATAGTTGATTTTATCGCGCCGTTCTATCATTTGTTCCTCCATTCCAAACCGTTCTAACGTAGAGCCTGCCGCCACAATCCGTTTCCCTACAATAATAATAAATATACGACCGCTGCCGATACCATGATCTGAATAATAGCAAACCGAAAATCGGTCTGCGTATTGGACCACCCAAGCTTCTTCCGCACATGATCGTGCAGCGGTGTAGTGACATTCGTCAAGATGTGAATCTTAAATGCTCGAATCAGCGACACCTTTAAAAGTCCCAATCCTCCATCCAAAATAAGGACAATAGCCGCTGGAATATAAATCAGGGGGCATCCGCTCTTAAGGGCGGCAATACTGATAAAAATCCCCATGGCACGGCTGCCCGCATCACCCATAAGCAGGCGGCTGGGCGCTGCATTATACCAGAGGTATCCCAAAATGCAACTGATGAACATCAGAATCAAAAAGGTAAAGTCCCCCTTCGCGCCAACAATATGATCCACCACGAAAAAGGTGGTCAGCGTAATGATCGTCAGTGTTCCCGAAAGCCCGTCCACACCATCTGAACAGTTGGTCACATTGATGGACCCCCACACCAGAATCACCGTCAGAATCCCGAAAAGAATCGGCGGGAT
The DNA here is from genome assembly GCA_029054245.1 of Lachnospiraceae bacterium. GTDB lineage: Bacteria > Bacillota > Clostridia > Lachnospirales > Lachnospiraceae > Suilimivivens. The sequence continues at coordinate 54,546 of JAIDFQ010000004.1, forward strand.
GGTGATGTCGATTCCCATCGTGGCAATCTGGATTGTGTTAGAATTAAAGTTAAGATATGTGAATGCAAGAACACATGCAATGATCAGATCTAAGATACCCTTTTTCAGCTCTCCCCACGGATGCTCTGAAGCATCATCCATATAGCCGGTTAGCATTTCAGCCACAATCAGTATCAAATAGATAATGATTTCCAGATTAATCGGTGCAAAAAGCAGCGCAGCCACAACAAAAACCAGAATAAAAATGATACCGGCGCCCCTGGGCTTTCCCGCTGAAAGCTTTCCATCATGGGCAAAATCCCTCCCCGCATCCCGTGGCAGAAGGTCAAAAAACTTAAATGTAAAAAAACAAGTTCCTAAAAATGCTATAAAAAGCCCGATTGCCGCAACGACAGGCTGTGTCTCTTTTAATAAAAAGTGTATCACAACTCTCTCCTCCCCAAATCTGTATATTTATACGCACTGCGTTTCCTTACTCTAATCCCAGCGCTTCCTTTGCCAGCTGGTCTGCCATATCATTATACTTATTATTAGAATGACTCGTTACCTTTATGAATTTTATTTTTACCTGCTGACTGATTTTGTCATAAAAAGCCTTGTATGCCTTGGTGCCGTCTTTGTTCGCCTTCCACGCGCCCAGACACCACTTGGCAATTCCCTCATAATCATGATAAATCTCTATCTCTTTCAGGTGATGATCTGCCGCATACTGCATTGCTGCTTCCGCACCCTTTATTTCACCTGCCACATTGTGCATCGATGCCAGATCCTCATCATCAAATTTACGGCTGTATTTCTCTTCACCATTTTCCCCAAGCACCACCATACCGTAAGAAAATTCTTTCGCCGCACTGTTGTAACTTCCATCTACATATATTTTAACACACTCTCCCTCCTTCCAACCATCTTTTTGCCCAGAAATATCATCTGGTTCCTCTTCTACATATTCAATGCCCAGATAAGCACATGCATCAGCTTTCGTTTTGAAGCTTTTGAACTCAGCGCCGGGATAGCCGCTTACATTAATCCTGCATTCCTCCCAAGTCCTGAAAATTCCCCTCTGCATTCCTACCTTGACCGCATAATATTTTTCAGCCATGAAATACCTCCCTGTGGCGGACTTTATTAAAAATTAACAAATTTATTCTACCACACAATTCCAATGTTTACTATCTTAATAAAACAAGTTACAGCATTTATAACCTGCACCGCACAATATAACTGCGCGATGCCTTACACTTTACAGGAATGCATCCATGTTCGTATAATAAAACTGTAAAAGGGGTTAACGGCGACGGTCTTTCGAGACCGCCGCCGTTTCGTTCTTTAACCATTTTTTATTCTTCATATTCACAAATATATCCTACCGTCCCTGAATAAAACTCCGCAATCGCAATCAAATCATCTGGGACATCATTCCAGACCCAGCGCCCTTCCTTGCTGACATAAAACATATTCATATACATTTCGTCCTGTGATATAGTTGCATCATAAAAACTCGGTTCCCCAGTCAACCAGTAAGAGGCATATGGCTCATCTCGGTTTAAAACTGCGCTTCCATATGTTCCATCCTCATAAATCCAGCGGTATTCATACGCATCATCCGTGCTTCTTTTACCACCCAGCCAGAACTTGACGTTACCCTTATCTTCCTCTTCAATCTGCTGCAGAATTGCCTGATACTCTTCCTCAGAATTAATTCTAACCAGATGTCCTCCTCTTACAAGACAGTAATTATACGCATCCGTCCATGTAACATCCGCAACGATCAGCTCATAAGTATTGACTTTCCCGTCATCCTCTTCATTATATACCGGTTCCGTATCCTTCGTTCCTTCCTCTGCCTCTGGCATTGCCTCGGTTTCCGGTGCTGTCTCCTTTTGCTGCGTATCGTTATCTTCTTTCTCGCCTTTTTCCGAACCGCTTCCTTCCTCATCCGCTTCGTCTGGTTCTTCCAGCTCCCGCTTAGTTTCTTCCGCATCAACATCGGTATAAAGACTATCCTGATTTAACTTATACACAAAGATTCCTCCGCCTACTCCGCCAGCTAAAAGGATAAAAAGGCACAGCATCAGAATACCTAAAACTTTCTTTCCTCCCTTTTTCTTTCCGCTTCGCTGCGCATCCATCATCTCGGAAGTGGATGCATAAATCGGTTCCCCCCTGCTCCCACCAATATCAGCAGCCGGATTTTGATTCTGTGTTTTTACAGGCGTACCGCAGTTTCCGCAAAATGCAGCGCCATCGCTTAATTGTTGTCCACATTTTTTACAATACATTGCTTTTTCCTCTGTCTATTTTTATTTTCCGCCAATATAGGCATAATCTTATTCTTCCATGCAGAAATCAGAACACATAGCATAAACAGTACCCCTATATAAACCGCCATTCCATACAAATGATAGGTACTGTGGATGGATTTCAGATAACAATATGGAGGCAGAAGATACGGGAAAACACCAAAATGCCTGCTATTGAGAAACACTGGGCACATCACCAACATCCCCATCAGCAAAATCGGTATGCAGGCTCCCAAACGTTCTGGTGTGTAACACAAAAGTCTTACCAAATTACAAAACACAATGGTACATCCTGTAAATAAAAGAATCGCGCCTATCTCCCTTTGCCACGAGGTGAATATGCCTGCCAGTTTAAATGCCGCCAGCATCACCACCGCCGCATCTGATAAAACCACTGCATGCATGCCAAACGCTGCCCACAGCCTGCTTTTCAGCGCAACTTTTGAAAAAACACCATTCTTCTCATCCTGCATAAAATACATGGAGCCTGCAAACCCGCATAATACAAACCATAGAGCAAGAATCCCCCTGATCGGCGTCAACAGATAATTATAATCATCCATCTCTTCCCTTTGTCCATCCAGATATTCCATTTGAAAAAGACTGCCTTCCACGAACATCTTTTCATAACTCGCCTTAAATTCTGCATCGCTTACTTCTAAAAGTCCCATATCGTCTCTGATAAAATCCTCATAAACGATGTAAGAAAAATCCGAATATATCTTACCGGTCAAGATCTGCCTGGTAAATCTTAAGGGCACATTGTCTTCCCGCTCCACCACAGTCACGACTGGTTCACACCTTTTATCAGCAGCTGCCTTTTGCAAATCACTTTTAAAATTTTCAGAAAAAAGCCATGCACTGTCCACTTCATAATCTATTACCAGCCTCCGAGCCTCCTCTTCTTCCTCGCAAAGCACATAGCTTAAGACACTGTCCTTTTCCATCAGTTCATCAACAATCCCTGCTGCCAGCTCATCCTCCGGGTTCTTCAGGCATAAAGCAATACGTACAATTCCACTCTCCTCCTGCGACAGAAGATTCATTCCTCCCACCAGTCCCGGCACCAGACAAAGAATCACCAGAAAGCTGTATTTTTTGAACAATCGTTTATTCAGAAGAAAATACCTTTTCAAGATTTGACCTATCATTGCCTCAACCTCTCTGTATCCTGCTTCTTCTGATGCCTACAGACATCAGAAGAAAACATACTAGATAAAGCAGTACGCCCAGTGCTTGTGGTAAAGCAACCTCTCCTATCATACAGCCGTCTGTATACCGAAGGGCGACTCCCGTAGGCAAAAGCATCCCGATCTTCTGAACCGTATCAGGGAAAAAGCTTGCCGGATAGAAAAAACCTGATAAATATCCCATGCTGATACTGCATATAAACTGCAATAAAAGACTACTGACGATTCCCGTCACCAGCTCATAAATCAGAAACTGCATCGCGGTAAGCATAAACGCCACAGGAAGAATTCTAAATAGAAATGCCAGAAGAGGTCTGATTCCCCCCTCTTCCCATTCTGCAATCTGGAAAGCGCCGCTTCCCATCACAACAGCAAGCACCAAAAAAATCTCCAAAACACATGCCAGCATAAGACACACATATGCCAGATATTCTCCTGCCACCTGTCCTGCCGCTCCTACACCTCTCGCTTTTAAGACGCCAGCCAGCTCCCTGCTTTTCCGCGAAAATAGCGGGCTGTTATTGATACCGGATAAAAGCATAAAAAAAATCATGATACTACAAAAATAATATCCTTCCGTAGATAAGCCGTTCGCCATACCCAGAATTTCCAGATTACAAAACTTCCTTCTGCCAAGCACAAGATCAAGATAACGGAGATTTAGCTTTTCTGTTGCCTCCCACAATCCCTCCGTCTTTCCATGCTCCTGCAAAATGCTTTGCATTCCGTAAATACCGCTCTGCGTACGGGTCACAATGTTGGAAACCACATCTACGACTTCATTCATAACGATACTGCCAATTCCTTTTTGCCCTTCTGCTGCAACATAGGTAACCGGACGGTCATTCGCACCGCTTTCTATAGATTCCACTAATCCGTCAGGTATACGCACAAAAGCATACAATTCTCCCTTCCGAAATGCCTTCCTTGCCTCCTCCTCACTCATGCCGGTCAATTCAATCACAAATCTGGAATCATCAACAGCCTGTAGTGTGCTGATACCGAATCCCATGTATGAATCTGTCATATCTCCTACGATACCAATCTGATATTTCTGCGTACCGGACGATAATAAACCATCTTGTATAAAGTAAACCGCCAATACTCCTACACATGTACACACGAGAAAATTGACCAAAAGCTGTATTGGAAGTATTTTGAACACGCGCTTTAACTGCATGCGAAAATAAAAATAACCCCTGTTCATTTACAAATTACCTGCCAGACGATGGATATCACCATCATATTGATAAGGAGATAGCAGTCCCTGCTTCAAAATACAGCATTGATCGCACAATTCCAGCTCCTGTGTATCATGCGTTGTCAAAAGGACGATTCCTCCTTCTTTTTTGTATTGCTTTAGGTACTGATAGATATGTTCCTTACAAACAAGATCCAATGCCGTGGAAGGCTCATCCAACAGCAGAATCTTAGGTCTTGCCGCCACAGTGCATCCAATGGACAGACGCTTCTTCATACCTCCAGACATCTTGCCTACCGGCACCTTTAAAAAGCTGTCGATTCCCAGCATGGAAAGAACTCCATCAGCAAGTTCCTTCCGAATGGTACCCTTGTCATACCACATACGCAAGTTGTCCCATGCATTAAGTTCCTCTATCAAAGGATTGCCCTGCGGCACATATCCCAGCACACTGTTTCGTCTTGTGCCATTTTCCAGCAGATTCTCCCCCTGATAAAGGAAAGCGCCTGCATCTGCCCTCTGCACACCTGCCAGAATTGAGAGCAGCGTGGATTTTCCGCATCCGTTTCCGCCTAAAATGCCCACGCAGCTTCCCTCTTCCACCTTTAACGACACGCCTTCAAGCACTGTTTTATGTCTATAGGATTTTTGTATACCAATCAGTTCTATCGCCATAAGGCATGTTCTCCTACATTTCAGGATATTTTTTACTAATAATACATTCTATCTAATAAGTATAAAGCATCATAGAGATCTTCTAAATCTTCTACTCCATCTAGCGAATCTGTAATCTTTGATGGGATATCCGCTTTTTTCAGGGAATTAATCAGATTATTTAGCTTAACACCCTCAAGCCACCTTTCAAGGTCATCTTCGTCTTCCATCATAATCGTATTATTCCCAGAAGGAATCGTTGCCTTTGACCCATTACCAGTCTTGATGGATACCGCCAGGCTTCCAATATCCTGGTCCTCATAGACAAATCCTATCTTACAGGAAGACGCATTCTTGGAAGATTCAAAATCCATATTTATCTGCATCTCCTCAATAATGGATAATCCAGGTACAGAACCGATAATACTGCCAATTTTAGATGCCGCCTTCACTTCAATTCTTCCATTCATCCTGCCATCCTTAAGCTCCTCTATGTCCAGCTTCTTGGTGACAATCTCAATCAGAGAAGCGCCATTATATTTCACCTGAAAATCCCCGCTTATTTTATCGCCGCTCGTCTTTCCGCTGCCAGTAAGCTTCACCGTCATCCCATAAACTTCTCCTGAAAATTCATAACCGAATTTATTTCCTTTTTCAGGCATCAGACTTCTGACAGACGCATATCCCAGATCAATGCTTCTTCCCTTAATCTCTCCTTTGCCATCCACATAGACTTTCATGACGACATCGCTTTCTAAATAAGAAAGATATTCCAGCTCGTCCAGCATATCATCAATCATATCCTGGAATTCCTCATAAGCATCATCAAAATCCACATTTTCATCCACTGCTTCACTGCTTGCCTCAAGCACGCTCTTCATAATCGCCTTGATTTCTTTATCATCTCTCATTTCTGTCAGGACCGCTTCCGCCATATCCTGCAAAGTGTCGGCGTCGAGAGTCACTTTCAAAACCGTGCACTTTTGCTCAATGCCTTCCACTTTAAGAACCTCTTTGCTCTTAGACACATCATCGACACATTCAAGCGCCAGCAGCATATAGCGCTTTAACAGCTTCTCTACCTTTGCCTGGTCTGGGTATGCCCGCAGCATTTTCCTGTTGACCTCTTGAAATTCTGCCAGCAGATCCGAATCATAACTGCCATACCCCTCTTCTGCCATATCTATTCCCAGGTAGGTTTTGTTCAGCTCTGGAATCTGGAAATATGCCACTCCCTTTTTCATATCCATTTTCAGATTGCCTGAGAGGATATCACTGCCATTAAGTGAAAGAAAGCTGCCAACCGCAACAGTATCGTCTTTGACAGCGGTATCAACGCCAATAACCATGCTCTCAAGCCATGACACATCCACTCCTGCGAGCCCTAAAAGCCCTACGAATTCCTGTCCGTCTTCTCCCAACTCAAGTGCAAGTTCTCCCTCAACACTTTTATTGTAAAAATTCAGCGAATCCAGCACATAACTGTCATACCAGTATCCCGCATGTTCCGCCAATTCTTCCACTGTTTTCTTTTCTACAAACTGATAATATTTCTCTGGTGAAGAAAATGTTCTATGTAGAAAATTGTTGATTCTAGCACCATTTGCAACCAGAAGCACCAACACTGCTGCCGCTGCTATGCATGCAATAAGAAGTACCTTTTTTGTGCTTCCATTCTGACCATCAGAACCCGAACCGCCGATTTTCCCCAAAAACGCTTTTCCCTTTTCTGCAACATTCCCCAGTGCATCTGTTACCGCCTTAGCTGTCCCATCCATTTTACTGCCTGACCCACCAGACGTTCCCTGTGCCGTATTCCCTGCATTGATTCCAGGCATGGACATAATAGGCGGAATCGGCTGATTTTTCTGCTCAGGCACCGTCTGATTCGCCGTTTTTAAAGTTGCACCACACTTAGGGCAGAATGCTGCCCCGTCATTTATTTCGCTCCCACATTTTTTACAAAACATCCCTCTCTCCCTCTCTATCTGAAAATCATTCCACTTTTGTTCCACAAGAAGCACAGAATACACTGTCCTCATCCAATACCGCACCACATTTTTTACATTTTGCTTCATTCGGATTTACGATCGGTACTGTATTTTCCTGCTTTTCATCCACTTTTCCGCCGCAGACATTACAGAACATACTTCCATAAGGTATAACGGATCCGCAATTTTCACACATCATCTGTCCTTCCAGACGAAGTTTGTTCTGGTAGAAACTCTTTCTGTTCATACTCAGTTTATTGATCAAATCTATCTGCGTAAAATACTTTTCCTCAATATCTGCGTTATTTTTATTGTCCTCATAGAACATCTGCCCCAACTGGAAAATCTTCTGCTGCAGTTCTCCCTCTACCTGCGCTATATTTTCCATCACTCTGTCCATTTCAGTGGGTGTCTTTGTGTTATTCAAGAATTTCATTTCTCTGCCTCCCTGCTCTTCTTATTGTACAATTTGCACTTAATATTCATTCTACCATAAAAAACGCTAAATCGACAATATTCTTTAATACTTTCTTGTAAATTTTTAGGAAAATTAAAAAAAGGAAATGTGGTTGTGCCATTTTGCATGATTTTTTCAACATCTACATATAATAGGACCGGTGATATTTATGAATGAATTAAAAAAAGAAATGATAAAAGGAATCCTTTTTGTTTCAATCGTTGGCACACTTTGCCACTTTGTCTACGAATGGTCCGGCAAAAACCCCATTGCAGGACTTTTCTTTCCTGTTAATGAATCCACTTGGGAGCACATGAAGCTGCTCTTTTTCCCCATGCTTCTCTATGCTCTTTATATGTATAAAAAACAACGGATGCCACGCTACGCGAGCCATCCTTATGTTAAATTAAAGGATGCATATCCCTGCATCCTTTCAGCACTTTTATATGGTATATTGACGGGCACATTTCTGATACCCGTATTATTTTATACTTACAAGGGCATTCTGGGGCGCGATTACATTGCGCTTGATATTGCTGTGTTCCTTGGAAGTGTGATCCTGGCATTTTGGACCGTATACAAATTCACCTTATCCTGTAAATCAAACGCTCTGCTCCCACTTCTCAAGGCAGCCGTCTTTGCCCTGGCAGTATGCTTTCTGGTTTTTACTTATTATCCGCCTGCTATTGGTCTTTTTGCTGTTCCTGGCAAATAGCAGCACGACTATTCGCTTTCACCGCCTGCCGGGTTCTTCAGGCTTTCTACCGTATGCTTAAAATTCTCATCCACCATTTGCATAAGTTTAATATGGAAATCTATTTTGAGCAGCTTTTCATCTACATCTAAATAATCTGTTCCATTTTCTTCAAATGCATTCATTAACTCGGCAACATTTTTTACATTATCATATAATCCTTTAATTTCAGAAATGACAGGCAACATACTCGCTGGCAGATCAGCCAAATTACTGAGCAGCATTTTAATAATTTTTTCCCAATCTTTAAAATCGCGGCTGACAGCCTGCATAAAGCTTCCAATCGAAAGATTTAACGCGCTGTCACCCAAATCATCTAATGCACATAATGCCTCGTATGTACTCTTGACATTCTCAAATAGAACAGACGCCATCTTTTTATCTTCTATTTCATCAACTGCTTTTAAAGACTCATGGAGATAATTGCTGGTTCTTTCTCTGTCATCCTTTATCACCGCAAGATGCAGCTGTAAGTACTCTGCAAATGTCACCGATAGATTAACATAGGCGGCAAGTTCTTCATTCAACAATTTGAAAAGAGTCGCAGACTTCACCTTGTCTCTCTGCCTTAATAAATCCTCGTAAATTTTGTTTGTTGCTTCCATCTTCGATCTAAAATCTTCCATCATTTCATTTTGATCTTTCGTACCCATGTTTTCCCCTTTCACATATACTTGTCTTCTGAACACAAATAAGATACTTATAATTTGTCTTATCATTCGTACTCGTTGTTAGAAACAAAATAGCTGTAAACCCTTTCGGTTTACAGCCATTTCCTCATACAGCAGATGACGGGAATCGAACCCGCCTCCTCAGCTTGGGAAGCTGATATTCTACCGATGAACTACATCTGCAGTAAAATTAGTATACCACAAGATAATTTTTCAATCAAGAAAAAAGTGGATTAAAATACCTTCCCTAGTAACAGTTCATCCCACAGGGGCGGTGCAGCAGGGGCGGCATAACACCGACAGAAAAGAACCGCTGCCGCTGCCATCACGCACTATCGTTTCAAGGCTCTGGCGAAAAATCGGCAATTTCACTTACAGAATGGTGAGGTATCAGGGGAATCCGGCATGGATGCCGGATTAGGAGCCATGCGGCATGGATGCCGCCGGGCTTCGACCCGTCCGCCTTGAGATACCTATATCCAATTCTGTTAGTGAAATCCGATTTGTAGACGAGACTTGAAACGATAGTGCGTGATGGCAGCGGCAGCGGTTCTTTTCTGTCGGTGTCATGCCGTCCCTGCTGCACCGCTCCTGTGGGATGAACTATTATCTTCTCTATTCTTTACGCGCCAAATATTCTGACTTGATATTTTCTATCAGAATATCAAAAAAAGATCGCGCCGTCTTCTGAATCCCCTTCTTCGTGGTATCGTCCAATTCTTTTGCCGCCGCCGCAATATTCTGAAGGCATTTTTTCCAGTCCGCGCCAAACTCGAACACATTGGACGCCTCCGACGCAGATACCACCTCGTACAGCGTGTCTACAAACGCATGGGTCTCTTCTTCCGTAAGCGAAAGAATCCACTCATTTAAGGCTGCATCCCTCATGATCTTGCTGCTGGTCATATTTTTTGCCCGTACAAAGGCATCCTTTCCCACCTTCCAGCTATATGCATTATGCTGGAGCAGTCCTATCCCCTTACTTTCCACTACTTCGTAATCACTGTGATCTTCCAGAATCATCCCTACCAGTGAAGAGCGGGGAATGAATTTCACCACTCTGTCAGCAATCGCCTGAAAATTGCCCTGCTTGCGGATTTCCGGTCTGAAGCCCGGTCCGTCATTGTTGAACACCTTAAGCAGCTTTTCTCGCGTCCGTTCTGCACAGTTCATCGCCGCATAAACCGCAAGATTACCTCCCTTGGAATGTCCTCCTGCATAAAAGTCACCTGCAACATACCCAGCCACCCTATCCATATATTCCACCGCCAGCTGCTGGGCGTGAAGGGGCTTGGAAAAAGCAAGGTTCATATCCTCCTTCCAGCCCACGATAGTCGCGTCGGTCCCTCTGTAAGCAATATAAATGTTCTTATCCTCCAGAACATAAGTCATGGCGGAAAACTGAGTCTCCTCGTCTTCGTTGATGATATTAACATAATAGTTCATCTTAAGGGATCCAAACCTGACCGACTGGGCTGCCGCTGCAAAAAGCTCCTTATTATCCTCTCTATACCAGTAATCCTCTAAAATCCTGTCTCTGTCTGGATGATCATAAATACTCTGAATACTTACCGGCGTATTTCTCTTTTCGATGCCGGGCACAAATGGCTCATAATGCAGATACACAAGCTGGCATAAAACCAGACTATCCACCTCATTTAACGGTTTCTCCGAAAATGTATACTGCCCACATTTTTTTACATAATCTATGATATTCGCCATTATCATTGTCGCCTTTCTTAAAAATACATGGTTATCACAATCAATATAATATTCCATCATAATATTGTAAAAGCAATTTCACCACCCGGCTATAGCTGACTGTGCCGTCTGCTACACCGTTTAAAGTAAGCGTCGTATCTAAAAAAGTATCTGCCGCCTGCTTTACCGTCTCTGTGCTTAAGACTGCCTTTTTTTCCACCTGCTCCCATGCCTCATTTGTAAGAAACATTTTGTCAACAGCTACCTGCTGGGAAATCTGGGGGTGTTCAAGATAAATTTCTGGATCTTCGTCTATCGCCTTTATGAAATCCCTGTCAAGATAACCAATCACACTTAGGTAAGCGCTGTAGCGAAACATCGGATCTTCTGCATCCACGCAGGCAAGATAACCGATAAAATTTGCCTCATCCTCTAAAATAAAGCCTTTCAGATGGGATAGTTCATGACACATAGTCACTGGCATATTGGTTACATACATCTGCCGATTGTAGTTTGCTTCCATCGAAAAAGGAAAGTAGTAGCCCATAATATACTGCTGGCTGTAAAACTCCGACAGGAACAGCTTTTTGGGTTCAGGATAATACCCCTTTAGATTTTCAAACCGATCTCCCAGCCTCTGCATCTGCCTTACCGCCTCTTTTTCCATATCTTTCTGATAAAGCAGGTAGCCTTGCGCATCCCGCCCAAAAGTAGGTGCAAGCTCATTTGCCTGCACTACCACATAATCCCGAAGCGCAGCAATTTCTTTGACACCGTATTCCCTATCCCGGCTGCCGCCGATTTCAAACCTTTCATTGATTGGAGATGCCTGATACAAAAGGAAACAGTTGAGCGTCATTATGATACAGACAATACCGAACACCCAGTAAATAAAAAATGCATATCTTTTATATGCCCGCTTCCAGCCTTCTAAAAGCCTCCGCCTCATAACAATCAAAAGAATGCCTCCCACTGCCAATGCAAACACCAACAGCACAGCCAGATACAGCATCCATTCTCCTACGGAAAAGGGAAAAAATCCCGTTATCCTCCCATACGTCTCCACCCAGACGGGGAAAACATGGTTTACATAAAAATTACTAAATCCCTTCCACATTCTGCCTATGATATTTAAGAGCACAGAAAACAGGATCATAACGGCCGGTGCCCAGCGTTTCCATTTTTTCATTCCGATACCTCTTTTGTCAGAAAGCATTCATATCCTTTCTTCCGAAATACTATATTAATAGTAAGACATCCTAAGGCTGAGCGCCTGGTCAGGAACTTATGCAATCTATTCTTACATTTATTCAATCCATCAATCAGTTTTTGTGGAGTGGTCCACTTTTATTCCTGCTGATGGGAACGCATCTATATTTTACCATGAAACTGCATTTCCCGCAGAAAAATATTTTAAAAGCAATCAAGCTTTCCGTAACCCCTGCCAGCAATAAGGAAGGAAATAACCTCTCCGTCTTTGCAACCCTCTCTACCACTCTGGCAGCCACCTTGGGCACCGGCAATATCATAGGCGTCTCCACGGCAGTCGCCCTAGGTGGTCCGGGCGCCATCTTCTGGTGCTGGATCACCGGCATTCTGGGGATGGCAACCGCATATTCCGAATGTTTCTTAAGCGTCCGCTTCCGAAGCCGCGCCAAAGACGGTACTTACCAAGGAGGACCTATGTATGTCTGGGAAAATGGTTTACATAACAAATCCGTAGGGAAATTCTACGGTCTCCTTACACTGATTGCCGCTTTCGGCGTGGGGTGTACTACCCAGTCCAATTCCATCACCCAGACGACCTCTCTAAGCTTTGGCCTAAACCCACATATTGCCGGATTTCTTGCCGCCTTTACCGCAGGTCTGGTCATTGTAGGCGGAATCCGCTCCATCGGCAACGTATGCGTGAAAATCGTTCCTTTTCTGGGTATCCTTTACACGATAAGCTGCATCTTGCTTCTTATCATAAACCGGGAAGCCTTCCTGCCCGCCATCCGCCTGATCTTAACCCACGCCCTTGCCCCCCGGGCTGCTATTGGCGGCGCCGCCGGCTCCTCCCTGATCATCACCGCACGCTACGGCATTGCCAGAGGACTCTTCACCAACGAGGCTGGCATAGGAACCGCCGCCATTGCCGCTGCCGCATCGGAAACTGACAATCCCGCCCATCAGGCGTACGTATCCATGACAGCCGTCTTCTGGGACACCGTAGTCATGTGCCTTTTAAGCGGTCTTGTCATCGTCACCAACATGATTCTGCACCCCGAATCCGCCGCCGGTGTCAATGAAGCCGGACTTACTGATGCCGCCTTTTCCTACCTGCCGCTATTTGGAAACGTCTTCCTGTCCATATGCCTGATTGCTTTCGCCATCACCACCCTGATTGGATGGTCCTACTTGGGAGAACAGGCTTACCGCTATCTGACCCAAAATAAAGCCATCTCTTTTTACAAAGTTGCTTACATTGTTATGATTTACGTAGGCGCCGTCCTGCCTTTAAACCTGGTCTGGGAATGTACCGACTTGATCAACGCCTGCATGATTATTCCCAACGTAGCGGCTCTTTTTCTCCTGCAAAAATACCTGCATTCCAGAATCTAGTGACTTGCATATTTTTCTTTATATCATTATAATACTGGATAATATGCTTCATAGGAGGATGTAATGAAAAAGAAATATGTGGGATATATCTTCCCCTCCATGCTTTCCTTCCTGCTCACAGGAATTTATTCTATCGTAGATGGTATCTTCGTCGGCAGAGCCATGGGCGACCCAGGCCTTGCCGCTATCAATATTGCATGGCCCTTAGTTGCCCTGATTATATCCCTTGGCACAGGCATCGGCATGGGCGGCGCCGTGACCATTTCCATAAATGCAGGCGCCGGGAATACCAAGAAAGCGCAAAAAGCGGAAGGAAATACGCTCCTCCTTCTTCTTATTGGCGCACTTTTCCTAATCCTCTTCCTTTACCTGTGCGGCAGCCCGCTTTTAAAGCTGCTGGGTGCAAAAGGCGCCTTGCTTCCTCTTGCTGAAACCTACTTAAAATATATCCTGCTTGGCGGTGTCGTTCAAGTATTTGCCTCCGGCATGGTTCCCCTTATGCGCAATCACGGCGCTTCCTTTTATGCTATGTGCTCCATGGCATTTGGATGCATTTCAAACATTCTTCTGGATTATTTCTTTGTCATCGTCTTAAGCCTTGGACTTAAGGGTGCAGCTCTTGCCACCGTGCTTGGACAAGTTTTAACATTGATCTTCTGTATTGCTTTTTATGCAAGAAAAAAGAACCGCATCTCCTTTTTAAGTCTACATCCTGAAAAAGCAACGGTTCTGTCTATCCTTCGTGTGGCGGCTTCTCCTTTTGGGCTTACCTATCTGCCTTCCGTCACCATCATCCTGATGAACCTTCAGGCGTTAAAATATGGAGGGGAAGAAGCGGTAAGCGCTTACGCTGTGCTTGCCTATATTATTTCTTTTATGGAACTTCTGGTACAGGGAATCGGCGACGGGAGCCAGCCCCTGCTCTCCTTAAGCGAGGGAAAGGGCGACAAAACTGCCCTAAAGACCTACGCCCGTTGGACCTTCCTGCTTGGCATCAGCTTTGGCACTGCCGGTGCCCTGCTTTTTGTACTGGCGCGGGATCTCATCCCCGTCTTCTACGGCACCTCTCCTGAAGCTGCCGCTTATATCATTTATGCAGCGCCTTTCTTTGCCCTGGTCATGGCATTTTACGGACTTACCAAGCCTGCGGTTTCTTACTTTTATGCTACCCACAAGGTGGCACTCTCCAGCCTTTTAGTGTATGGAGAAATCCTGCTGACTGTGGTATTCATCTTCCTGCTGCCGCTGCTTTGCGGGCTTAACGGCGTGTGGTATACCATTCCTGCCGTTCAGATTGTGCTTGGAATATGCAGCGTGTTCTTCCTGCGCCGGAAGGAAACACGCAATATATCCGCCTGACCTTCCATCGCACTCATTCACTGGATTTGTACACGTATCCACCCGACTCGTTGTTTGCAGGAATAAAAAATGCTGCATTCCGCATAAAAGGGCACCGCGCAAACAGGTTATCAACAGCGCATTCATAATCCGCAATGGTTTTTGCCTTGCGGATTTTCTTTAAACACTTTTCACGATTATCAAACAAAAACTGAAAATAATTCCACAACTCTTTCATTTTAAACAACGTGTTTTTATCTCCTGACATGATTTGCGCATAATCATGAAAAACTCTGTCGTGAAAAACCTTTAGTTCTTCTTTATCAATTGATTTTCCCATTATGATTTCCGAAAGCAGCCCCGGATTCGTTAAAAGTCCTCTGCCAAGCATGATCCGCTCAAGCTTTGGGAAGCGTGCTGTAATCGTCTGAAAATCCTGCAGAGTAAAAATATCTCCGTTGTAGCATACTGGTGCCCTGCTCTTTTCCATCGCTGATGCAAATACATCAAGATCGGGATGGTTCTTATAAAAGTCTTCCCGCACCCTTGGGTGCACAATCAACTCTGAAACCGGATACTGATTGTAAATATCCAGAATTTCTGCAAACTCTTCCCCATTTTCCATACCAATTCTGGTCTTTATGGAAACTTTGACCGGCGGATTGCAGAAAGCCTCCTCCAAAAATTCTTTCAACAAATCAGTGTCTGCTAAAAGTCCGGCGCCCTTTCTCTTATGCACCACTGTCTGGTAAGGGCAGCCCATATTCAAATTCACTTCTTCATATCCCATCTCCCTAAGTCTATGAAGATAATGGTTTACCTGCTCCCCGTTGTTTCCAAGAAGCTGGGGAACGACTGTCATTCCCCGGTTATGCTCCGGGCTTAGATCTTCTAATTCCCGGGATTTCGTAAGACCATTTTGACTCACCGCGATAAAAGGCGTGAAGTACTTGTCTATCCCACAATCAAACAACTCATGGTATGCGTTGCGGTAAAGATATCCAGTTATCCCCTCAAATGGGGCAAAATAAAATTTCATTTTCTCGCTTTACTCCATTTTAATACTGATTTCCCCGCTGGAAAGAAATTCTATGGTCCCATCATCATACCGAACTTTCAGATGACAAGCATCATCAATTCCTAAAACTTCAGCATATTCCCGATCCGACACCCCTTTATCCTCCGTTTTCTGAGGTTTTCCCCCCGGTGTAATGATGCGGACTCTTTTTCCCACCACAAAAGAGCGTCTGCGATACTCTTCCAGATAATCTCTTGCAGGAAATGCCTGATAGTACGCCATAAAATGGGACAAAAACTCTACCGAAAGCCGGTTGCGCAGATTTTCCTGTGAAATATCATGCGTAAATACCGCTCCTGCTACTTCCCTTATTTCTTCAGGGAATCCTCCTGCGGGCTCATAAAGATTGATGCCAATGCCAACCACCACATATTCCAGCTTTCCCTCTTCAAGGGAGGCGGAACCTTCCGTCAAAATGCCTGAAATCTTTTTGCCTCTTAACCAGACATCGTTTACCCATTTAATCTGTACCGATTCTCCTATAATTCCTTCAACAGCCTTTGCCGCTGCAACTGCCGTGAGCGTCGTAAGCATGGTTCCCTCTTCTGGTCCCACATCAGGGTGAAGAAGAAGACTTAAGTAAAGTCCCGTCCCCTCTGGGGAGTAAAAAGACCGCCCTCTCCTTCCTCTGCCTGCACTCTGTTCCTCCGCCAGCAATACCATATCACGTTTTTCTCCGCCTGCAACATACTGCTTTAATACATTGTTGGTGGAGTCTACCTTTTTTTCCACCTGCACTGTTAGATGAATGCCCCGCTCCTTTAGCTGCTGTTCAATAAAAGCAGCAGAAAGCACATCCGGCGCCTTCTGCAGGATATAGCCTTTATTGTTCACCGCCTCTATGGCATAGCCATCCTTCACAAGCCCTTTTACTGCCTTCCAGATGCTCGCCCTAGTCACTGACAGGCGGTCTGCAATTTCCTGCCCAGAGAAAAACTCACCGCGATGGCTCTCCAATAACAACAATACCTGATCCTTTATCGTCATACTATATCATCTCCTCTTTTGACACATCCAGTATAACGGAATCCGCAACAAATGTAAACAGATCGCTCTGACTCGGTTTACTTCTTTATGACAGATTAACCAACAAGGATGGGACTCCGGCGAAAGCATCCCTTTCTCTCACAAATAATTTCTGATACCATGCAGCCAGATTTTCATTGTCAGTTTGTGCGGCAGCAGTTTTACATTCAAATGAAGGCACTTTGCGTACAAAGAACAGATGGACATATCTTATTTATCAATCTGACAGACAAAGGTAATATGACAAATGCTTCAAATTCTTCATGCTTCATTATATGCTCTTTCAAGGAAAGGTTTTGATTTTTCAAAATCCGCCACATTTTTTACAGTTATTTGTAAATCTCCTGTACCATAGTGTCCAACACTACGCATATCTCTTGTAAAACCTTTTTCTAAATTAACAGTTTCTGGATTTAGTTTTAAATATAGTATAATCTGCTTATTGTATATCTCAATACATACCATATTCTGGACTTTTTTATATGCCAAATATAATTTAAGCTGATTAGATACTATATCATCTCCTAAAGATTCAATAAAATCGCAGATAGAATAGTAAAGACTTTTTAAGTTGTCCGGAGCTGCTGCCAATTTTTCTAAATGCGATTTTTGCGAATTATTTTTCACATCACCCTCATTGACATTATTCTCAATAATTGGTTTTACTGTCGGGGTGTTTAAGTGTTCAAGCAAAAGCAAATCATTGTCATATTTACGATAACTTACTAATTTGATATTTCTTTGCATTTGATTTACTGCATGTATATCATATTTTGTAAAATCATGTGCAACACAAATAACACATGGTACTGACCAATCTATATTTTTCGCAGCTTCCATCCCCAATTTCTCGATAACTAATAGTTTGAAATTTGCTTTATGATCCAAAAGCCAATCCAGATAAAATAGTCCTTGATTGATTACATTTTCATTCTGACTGCGCTTATATTCAAAGATAACTGGACTGTTATTTTCATCTATACCGATACTATCCATTCGCCCATTTGTGATTGCATATTCGCTTTTCAAAAAACGGACGCCAAAAAATGTTTCCATATTCTGTTCGATAAGAGTTTGAAGTTCTTTCTCAAGAATCACTTCTGAAGAATTACGTTCTTTCACTCCTTCATGCAAAGAAAATATCTTTATCTCTGACATCCTTTTCTCCTCCTGCAACTACTATGTAATTATTTGTCGCTTTTTCTCTGCTTCTTACTGTCCCCGGCTCACAGTCTTGCGTTCAGTCTTCAGCTTCTCCCGCTGTGATTTCAAAGCCTGTTGTGATCTTCCGCCCTATTTGCTGCTTCAATATCCGCTTTCTTTTGCTGCTCCAGTTTCTCTTCCAGAAGCGCTTTCAGCTTATCCTGCGCAGAGTCAAAGGACTCCAACAGTTTATTCCATTCCTTCAGAGTAAACGACTGCCCTCCAATTTGAAAGCTTTCTTCCAGCTCTCCCTTTTTCACCTTCTCATAAATTTCATTCTTCTTATTTCCGATTTCCTGCATCAGTTGTTCCGTGGTCATATCCGACACTGCTGCAAGGCTTTCATAAAAGCTGCCATTTCCATTCGCCTGCGGCTTTTCCGCTGCCTGTTCCTGATAATAGTATCCTTTTCCTACTCCTTTAATTGCCATATCTCTGTCTCCATTTCTTTTTTATTAGCTTCCTGTAATTCCTATAGCACCTGTCACATTTACTTTATCTGCATTTCCTCCTGTTTTGCAATGTCCATTCTATTTTCTCTCCCTAGTTCTCTCATCCGAAAATTCACTTACAATAATACTTTAGCAAAGGGGCTGGCTTTTGGCAATCACGAGTTTTTGATATATGTTACTAAAACAGACCGCAAGGTCATAACCGTTATGAACAGTCAGACCTTGCAAGTGTAAACAAAGGTGTCTACGCGGACACATTTACAACTCCCTGTTTTTCTGACTTCAAAATTTGCAACACAAAAAGTCTTTTATATGGTATGATATTTTCATGTGAAGGAGGGGTTCATCATGAGTATTCAAATTATAACCGATTCATCGTCAGATCTTGTCAATCCGCAGCGCGCAGATATCACAGTGCTGCCCATGAAGATAAACTTTGATGATGCGGAATATCTTGACGGGGTCAATTTGACCCACAAAGAATTTTACGAAAAACTGATCGAATGTGATACACTGCCTGTCACCAGCCAGATTTCACCTTATGAGTTTGAACAAGCGATCCGAAAGGTTACAGATGCCGGCGATATTGCCATTATCATCACCTTATCCGGCAAATTGTCCGGTACATATCAGAGTGCATGTATTGCTGCAAAGGAATTTGAGGGCAAGGCGTTTGTTGTGGACAGTGAAAACGCTACCGTAGGGGAACGGGCACTGGTGGAATACGCACTACGTTTAAAAGATGCCGGTATGGATGCCGAATCTATCGTTGATACACTGGAAACAGATAAAAAGAAGATTCGGCTGATTGCCCTTTTAGACACCCTTGAATATCTGAAAAAGGGCGGACGCATTTCTAAAGCCGTGGCTTTTGCAGGCAACGTTTTGTCCATCAAACCAGTGGTAGGTGTGGTAGATGGAGAAGTCGTAATGCTTGGCAAAGCCCGCGGCTCTAAACAGGGAAATAACCTTCTGGCAGAGCATATCAAATCTTCCGGCGGCATTGACTTTGGGAAGCCCTACTTTTTAGGCTACACAGGTTTAAATGATGCTTTGATGCAAAAGTACATCTCCGACAGTGAAACATTCTGGAAGGATCACACTGACAACCTTCCGGTTGCCACTGTAGGCGGCACCATCGGCACCCATGTAGGTCCCGGCGGCATCGCTGTTGCTTATTTTGCTCTTTCTGAATCATGTTAAACAAAAAATCGGCGGACGAGAAAGCATTACGCTTTCCTCGTCCGCCGATATTCTTATCAGCTGCGAAAATCAATATGCTGACCTATCATCTGCTCTTCCTTGGTCTGAACATAATTGCTTCTGTCTGCAAATGTATAATCATTGATTTTCTGTATCAATTCTTCTATGGAATTGGCGGTGATCGTCACCGTATCCTCATCCTCTTCCCACCACGCAGCCTCATTCCTTCCTGCCGCCTGGCTTTCCTTAAGCTTTTCTTCTTTTTCTTTCTTTTCTGCCTTCTTTTCTGCTTTTCTGTTTTCTGCTCTTTTCGCAATCCGGTCCCGCTGCTTGGCATTGGCTTTGTCAAGAACGGCAAAGAAACTAGAAAGTCCCCCATCCTTTACCTGCATTCCATAGCCTTTTACCTTTGCTCCCGTTTTTTCTATGCTGGACTTAAGCTTGGAAAGTCCTGATTTCGCATTGCTGATGATTCCTTCATATTGCTTCCGGAAATTTTCATCGGTTGCCATCTTTTCAATTTTTTCTTCATCGATTAGAACAACCGTCTTATATGGATTGGCAAAGCTCGCAGCCATTGTCTTCGCCTGTTCCTTCATGTCTTTGCTAACAAGAATGAAGTCCATATTTCCGAATTTCTTCTTTAACTGCTCGTAATACTTCTCCCCTTCTTCGCTCAAAGAGGGCGAACCAATCTGTTTTCCGTAGTTGCCTGGTTTCTTGTTGTTCGTCTTGTTTGTTTTGTTCGTTTCCGTGTAAACAGACTGTACCTGACTGCCTGTCTCCACACCTGTCGCACCTGTACTCATCTTCATGACCTCCTTGTAACCATATGCCGCAAATCCATTTGCATCTATTACCAGTTATAGAGTATATCGGAAAAATAATTGAAAACTTTAATCTTTCCTATCTTCTCTTCTATAAAAGACTAATCTATGCTTTTGCATTTATATATAGGATGTCTACAGAAGTTTTTAATACTTTCAGCCTGCCTGCGCCTTCTCCTCTAGGTGCGTCTCCAGGATTCCTGCCTTCCACAACGCCTTGCGCACTGGCGCAGCCACCAGCATTGTGAGGATAATCTTTGCCAGATCCCCCGGAATAAAAGGTATGACACCGGCTGCCAAAGCGGCATTAAAATTCATACCGCCCTGTTTTGCAAGCCATGCGGTCCCCAGCAGATAGCAGACTGCTGTTCCTAATATCATACCAAGAAAAATGAATACCTGATTAGTTTTCCATTTATCAATAAAGAAACCAAATATCAATGCGATAAAAATATAACCCAACAGATAGCCTCCGGTAGGTCCTAACACCTTTCCAATTCCGCTGCCAAATGCCGTGAACACAGGAAGTCCTACAAGTCCAAGCAGCAGGTAAATACATACACTGATTGTTCCTTTCTTCATTCCCAGTATGTATACCGTCAAATATACCCCGAGCATCCCAAGAGATATGGGCACAGGACTGATCGGTATGGGAAGGGACATGGGTCCCAAAATACATAAAACAGCTGACATCAAACCAATAAGCGCTAAACTCTTTGTGTTCATAGTTGTTTTCCTTTCTTCGTGCATCTAATTGTAAACTAGTACCATTTGAAAGTATACATTTATTTCACATAATTGTCAACCACGATTTTATTAAGGTTTACATCATTCCAAAGCTAACTGCATCTCAGGCTCATAGGAAAGCATCCTGCAAGAAGGAGGCTGCTGTTATTTTATATCTTTTCATTTTTACCTCCGGTTTTTATGCTCGACTTTATAAATCTACAAAGGGCATCTGCCCTAAATCAAGGAACAGACACCCTCTGTATATCATTGAACTCGAACCTAATCGTTTTCCTTTGGCAATTCAATTCTTATATGAACATCTTTGAGCTGCCTTTCGTCTACTTCTGAAGGCGCTCCCATCATCACATCCTGCGCCGTCTTGTTCATTGGGAAAGGAATGATCTCCCGAATACTCTCTTCCCCTGCAATAAGCATGACCATTCTGTCCACTCCGGGCGCAATGCCGGCATGTGGAGGCGCACCGTAGCAGAATGCGTTGTACATAGCCGGGAATTTGGCTTTCACATCCGCTTCATCCAGCCCTACTATCTGGAATGCCTTAACCATAATTTCAGGGTCATGGTTTCTGACCGCTCCCGAGGAAAGTTCCACGCCGTTGCATACCAAGTCATATTGATAAGCGTTGATTTCCAGCGGATCCTTGTTAAGGAGCGCATCCATTCCGCCCTGCGGCATGGAAAAAGGATTGTGGCAAAATTCCAACTCCCCGGATTCTTCCCCGATTTCATACATGGGGAAATCCACAATCCAGCAGAACTCATAACAGTCTTTCTTCATATGCGCTTCGCTGGCATTGCCAAGGAACTTGCGGAGCACGCCGGCAGTCTTTTGTGCATCGGATTTCTTGCCCGCTGTCAGGCCTATGAAATCGCCGTTCTTTAATCCAAGGGCAGTAATCACCTGTTCCTTCCTCTCCTGCAGGAACTTGGAAATGCCACCCACCAACTCGCCGTTCTCATCGAGCTTGAACCAGTAAGCCTTCTGACCACTCTGAATCTCCACATCGGCACAGATTTTATCAATCACTTTTCTGGTGGCTGTGAACTGGTCAACCACAATTGCTTTTACCGTCTGTCCTTCAAAAGGACCAAATCCGCAATCACTCATGCATTCCGTGGCATCCTGCACCAGCAGATCGATTCTTAAATCCGGTTTATCCGAACCGTATTTCTCCATAGCATCCTTATACGAAATTCTTGTAAAGGGTGCGCTGGAAGCTGTTTTATAAGTCCCATACTCTGCAAAAATAGGCGGCAGGACATCTTCAATCACATCAAACACATCTTCCTGACTGGCAAATGCCATTTCCATATCCAACTGATAAAACTCGCCGGGAGAACGGTCTGCCCTGGCGTCTTCGTCCCTAAAACAGGGCGCAATCTGAAAGTACCTGTCAAACCCGGAAGTCATTAAAAGCTGCTTAAACTGCTGGGGTGCCTGCGGAAGTGCATAAAACTTGCCCGGATGATTTCTGGACGGAACCAGATAGTCTCTTGCCCCCTCGGGGGAAGAACAGGTCAGAATCGGCGTCGTAATTTCCAAAAAATCATGCTCTATCATGCTCTTTCTGATTTCAGCCACGATCTTGCTTCTCAGCACGATTTTTTCTTTTACGGCAGGATTCCTTAAATCTAAATATCTGTATTTTAATCTGACTGCCTCGTCAGCTTCTTTGGACCGGCTCACTTCAAAGGGAAGCTCATTGTAAATACATTTTCCAAGAACGGAAATATTTTCTGGCACCACTTCTATTTCACCGGTTGCAAGCTGAGGATTCTTGCTGGAACGCTCCCTGACTACGCCAGTAACCGTAAGGGTGGATTCATTGTTGACCCCCGACAGTTTTGCCATCATTTCTTCCGTCTCGATCACCACCTGGGTCACCCCATAAAAATCCCTGAGAATCAAAAAGCCAAGGTTCTTACTGACCTTTCTCATGTTGTCATACCAGCCCACAATGGTGACTTTCTTTCCTGCGTCACCGATTCTTAACTGATTACATGTATGCGTTCTTGACTGTACCATCGTTTATCACCTTACCTCGTTTCTGTTGTTATTTGTTGTTTTCTATACAGGTCATGACCTGTTCCTGGATAGGAAGACATTCTTCCAATATCTTTTTTGCCTCATCAGGTTTGTCTTCTCTTAAAAGGTTGGTGATCTCTGTATACGCTTTGTAAAGAGGTGTTACAGATAAGTTTCCCATAACTCCCTTTAATGTGTGGGCGTTCTCGATTGCTGTTTTGATATCGCCCGCTTCAATAAACTCCATTACCGGCTTGTCATTTACCGTGGCAGGGAGCTTACCCAACATCCTCTCATAAAGTGATGCGTTATTCATAAATCTCTGCATTGCGTCATTGACGTCCGCACCTAATTCCTGAAGCTCGCTTACCATACTCATATTTCGTTCTCCTTTTTATTTTATATTTTTATCCATTCATCCGGTTGAACAACTTTCAGGAAATGAAAAGGTATCTGTTTTTCCCAAAATGAATCTGTTATATTATAGCACAACTTCCTTTCAAAGAACAAGAGTGAGGAGCTCCAAAAATGGGGGATTGGAAAAGACTTGATTTGCTTTACGCCGAGAGGGCATGCGCGCCATAAGCTGCTGAACTGTCTCTGGCAGCTTATGGCGGCACACTTCATTTCAGAATAATTATTGCACTGTTTTAAATGCTTCCTCAAGGTCTTCTATGATATCATCGATGTTTTCTGTTCCGATGGACAGGCGAATCGTGTTAGGATAAATACCCTGCTGCGCCAGTTCTTCTTCATTTAGCTGGGAATGGGTGGTGGATGCAGGGTGGATGACAAGGGATTTTACGTCTGCCACGTTTGCAAGCAGTGAAAATAGTTCCAGATTGTCAATAAATGCCTTGGCTTTCTTTGCATCGCCCTTGATTTCAAAAGTGAAGATGGAACCACCGCCATTTGGGAAGTATTTTTTGTAAAGTTGCTGTTGTTCAGAATCATCTGCTACGGAAGGATGGTGTACTCTTTCAACTTGGGGATGATTTTTCAGGTAATTTACCACTTTAAGCGCATTTTCTACATGGCGTTCTACTCTAAGGGATAAGGTTTCAAGTCCCTGGAGGAAGAAAAATGCATGGAAGGGGGAAAGAGTGGCACCTGTGTCGCGGAGCAGGATGGCGCGGATTTTGGTCACAAAGGCTGCCGCTCCCACTGCTTTGGTAAAGCTGATGCCATGGTAGCTGGGGTTTGGCTGTGTAAGAGACGGAAACTTACCGCTTGCCTCCCAGTCGAACTTGCCACTGTCAACAATCACGCCTCCGATGGTAGTGCCGTGTCCTCCGATGAATTTGGTGGCGGAATGTACCACGATATCTGCGCCATATTCAATGGGACGGACCAGATAGGGCGTTGCAAAGGTGTTATCGATGACCAGCGGAATCTTGTGCTGATGAGCAATCTTTGCAATTTTCTCTATATCCACCACGTCTGAATTGGGATTTCCAAGGGTTTCGATAAATACCGCTTTCGTATTTTCCTGCACCGCTGCATCCACTTCCTCATAATGGAAGGGGTCTACAAAGGTCGTTTCAATTCCATACTCGCGCAGGGTATGTGCCAGCAGATTATAGGTTCCGCCATAGATGTTCTTTGCTGCCACAATATGGTCTCCGGCATGTGCAAGGTTCTGGATAGTGTAGGAAATGGCTGCTGCTCCTGATGCTACCGCCAAAGCTGCCACGCCGCCCTCCAAAGCAGCAATTCTCTGTTCAAATACATCCTGTGTGGGATTGGTCAGTCTGCCATAGATGTTTCCGGCATCACTTAAGCCGAACCTTGCCGCCGCGTGTTCGCAGTTTTTGAACACGTAGGAAGACGTCTGATAAATCGGCACTGCCCTTGCATCCGTCACCGGATCTGCCTGCTCCTGCCCTACATGGAGCTGTAATGTTTCAAATTTTAAGTTTCTCTCTGCATATGTTTTCTTACTCATTTTTTACCTCTTTCTCAGGTTACCCTGTATCCTTATTATTTATTTCCTATCGGTTTACTATGGTATCATCATAATATAATCCGCTTTTCATGTCCAATATAGAAAAACATGCACCAGTTATAGTTTATACCTATAACCAATGCATACTTTTTACCTAAGTTTCTGCCTGCTTAAATAATATACTGATCTGATTTTTCCTGATGCCACTCAACCAGATCCGCCAGCGTTATGCCATCCACAACCTGATTCACGGCATCGTTCAGCTTTTCCCAGACCCTTACCGTCACACAGCCTTCCCTGCGCTCACATTCCATTCCATCCTTCCCAACACAGTTCACCGGCGCTAAATCCCCTTCTGTCAGCCGCAGAATCATTCCTACCGTATATTCCGAAGGGGCTTTTGCAAGCATGTAGCCTCCCTGGGCGCCCCTGATGCTCCTTACAAATCCCGCCTTATTGAGCAAAGAGATGATCTGTTCAAGATACTTTTCTGAAATCTGCTGTCTTCTGGCAACATCCTTTAAACTAATGGGTTCTCCCGTATTATAAACTGCCAGATCCAGCAGCAGCCTTAATGCATATCTTCCTTTCGTTGAAATCTTCATCCTATCAAGCCCTCTCCAGCTCTTTCTCCACAATTTCATAAACCAGTCTGACATCATTTTCTAATGTCATTTCTCCAAATGCAGAAATTTGCTTACTTCATTTTTACATATAAGTATATCAAAGATTAGGCACTTTCGTAACTCCCCTTTTTACTTTTCGTATTTTTCGGGTAACAGTTTAGCCTGCAAGGTCAGGGCTATCTTTTATAAATTCCTCCCACATAAAAACGCATACCCATCCATAATCTCCTTCTGCGTTCCTCCTCCAATAAAATAATAGTCCATCTGGTCTTTATTTTCTGTATAGAGATAAGAACCATATGCCGGGATATTGCAAAAAAGGCAATCCGCATCTGCAATCGGCAGAATCCCATATCCTTTATCTGAGATCAGGAAAGGCAGTTCCTGCACATGTTCTCCATAGGAAATATACCTGGCTGTTGCCTGCAGCTTTACTCCTGACTGTCCTTCCCCTCCCGCAGCATACAAAGTCTCTCCCTTCTGCCAGTTAAGATAGAGCCAGTTCCGCATTTTTCCGTCCGGTCCCATTTCCATCTGCCTGCACTCCCGCGCCCGCTCTGAAAGCAACAGCTTTTTATCCCGTGTCATATAGCTGACGGCACCGCCTGCTTTATCTACCTTAAGGTATAATGCGTCCGTATAAAGCTCTACCGCACTTGTATTTTCTTTGTACATCCACATGCGGTCTGTCCCAGAAACGGCAATCCGAAAATCTGTCTTTGCCGTGATATTCCCGCCCTTTGCAAAAGTCACACGGATGATGTCACTTCTGACAGGGCTTAAGCGCAGTGCGCCATAACGGCTATGAAGATACACGCCATCCGCCTGTTTTGCCGTCCAGCGTACTGCAAGGTCGATCTTCCCATGCCCCGCCGGACGCAGCAGTTCCGTTGCCGGCAGGTCTTTGAATGCATGTCCCGTCCGCTCTGGCGGGCGTTTGTTTATTACGGATTGGGGCTTAGCCGCTACTAAATCTGGCTCCTTGACCTGCTCTTTTGTCTGTCCTTCATAAGAGGATCCCGCGCGCCTTATGATAAACGGTTTTTTATCTTCCGGCGTCTGCCTGCTGGCAACTGTTGCAACGGGTCTTTTCCTTGCAACTGCCATCCTGCTATCATCTGGCGTAAGAACAGGCTTTTTCGTTTGCACCTGCGTACCGTTTAGGGAAGTTTTCTTCTTTTCCTCTTCTTTTCCCTCACCTAATACTGCAGTTGCCCGTTTATCCAGTATATTCTTTTTGCTTAGGGGCTTTTGCGTGATCAAATCCGTGGGATTTCCTGTATGCAGGATGCAAAGCTCATGCAATCCGCGGGTCGCCGCCACGTAAAGCAGCCTGGCATGTCCGTCGTCTTCCGGATACTCCTTTTTTGTGGGATCTAAAATCAGCACCGCGTCAAACTCCAGTCCTTTTGTATATTCCACCGGCAGCACCATGATTCCGTTGCCGAATACTGCCTTTTCCAAATCGCTTTCCAGGATTTCTACATACTCCTTAAGTTCCGCGGCGGTCTTTGCTGCCTGTGCCTTGTTCCGGCAGACGATGGCTATGGTATCAAGTCCTTTTGCCTGCCAGCCCATGCAGGTATCGGCTGCTTCCTTTATCATGGCTTTGTGGTTGGAAATCTGCCGCACCCTGACCGGACTTCCGTGCCTTATGATGGGTTCAACCGGATAGATGGAAAACTGTCCGTGATGCAGAATATTGGTGGCAAAATCTGATATTTCCACGGTGTTCCGGTAACTCTTTTTTAAAATACCAAAACTGTCCATGGCATCCGGCAAAAGTAGCTTTCTTAATTCCTCCCAGTCATTTAATCCATAACCAAAGTGTATGTTCTGGGAGACATCCCCCATAACGGTATAGGTACACCCTGTCATGCAGAACTTTAATACATAATATGCCATCATCCCAAAATCCTGCGCCTCGTCGATGACAACATGATGCGCCTCGCTGATGACATCCTTTTCCTTCACCCGCTTGTACAGATAAGAAAGCGCCGCAAGATCATATACATCAAATGCATCCTTCGGAATATCTACCGCATACCCCTTTTTAATCTGCCCGGTCATAAACTCCTGATACATCTCATAAATAGAACGCTTCCAGATCCTTCCCCCAAATTTTCCTCTGTATGCCTTTAGGATCGCCTTCCGTTCCGCTTCTGTATATGGAAGACCTTTCCCCAAAAATTCATCTTTGATTTTACTGGTCAAACGCTTATTCAGCATATTGATCTTATTTTGAATGGACACAGCCGGATTATCCCGCACGTAAGTTTCTATGGTTTTTCCATCCAGCAGACAGACCAGATTTTGAGGCGCCTCCCCTCCCTTCGTCTCGTCGAACACGCCTGCCTTGCCATCCTTTATGCCCTCCACAAACTGCTTTCTATTCAGATAGACACTGTCTCTGGAAATCGCTTCTGCCTCCACCATCTGACAATACTTCTCTAAATCCTCAAACCATGCTTTGCTGCCCTTGACAATCTCCCTATTGCCATTTTTATTATCAAGCCTTTTAACATTATACTTGCTTTCGTCCCAATCCTCGTACAAAAGTCTTGTGAAAAGCTGCTCCATAGTCATCTGCCGCACGCCATATACATCCAGATCCGGCAGCACTCCTGTAATATACTGAAGCAGCATCCGGTTGCTTCCAACAATGTAAAAATCATCCGGCTTAAACCGCTCCTTGTAATTGTACAAAATATAAGAGATACGGTGCATGGCTACCGTCGTTTTGCCGCTCCCTGCCACCCCCTGCACAATGATATTGTGGTAAGGCGATTTTCTGATAATCTCATTCTGCTCCTTTTGAATAGTTGCTACAATTTCTCCCAGAACTGCCTGCTTATTTTTTGCCAGATACTTGGTCAGCAGGTCATCATTGGCAATCACTTCACTGTCAAAATAGTCTAATAGCTTTCCCTTATCAATCTCATAAGTACGCTTATTTTTCAAATCGATTTTAATCGGGCTGCCGTCCGGCGCTTTGTAACTGCATCTGCCCATCCCATTTTCATAATAGGCGTTTGCCACAGGCGCCCGCCAGTCAATCACGATCTGGTGGGTGGTATCTTTTGAAATGCCTCCTCTCCCAATATAAAGGGTTTCTACCTTATCGAGAAGTTCATCATGAAAAATGATTCTTCCGAAATACGGTCTGCTTAAGGCTTTCTCATTGCGCATAAACGCACGCTTCATATGTTCATACAATGTCACCGTCGTATTTAAGATGGAAAATACCTCTGGATCATTGTCATGGTAATGCTCCAACATCTCATCGATGTCTTTCTGCATACGCGCAATTTCCTGCTCATAGTTTTTTATATTATCCTTAATGACGGCAAGCGTCTGTTTCAGATGGTTTTTCTCTTCCTGCCTGGATGTTGAAAAACCTTCTTTTTCATTTTCTACATGCATCTATGCTTTCCTCCCCTTTTGCTTTTCCGCAGGATTAATTTCTAATTATAGTGTAATAAAAAAAAGAAAAATTACTAGACTTTATTTTTCAAATGTGATAAACTGGACAATAGAGTAGTGGTAAAAATATTACCACTTTTTTATATGTTTATAAACGATATTTCGGCACTCAAATTACTATATGATTAGAATTGAGTACCGAATCACGGACATGATATATTACATGCAAAGGAGATACACATCATGGAAATACGGCGCGCTAAGGAACAGGATATGGACGGAATCAATGATCTTCTGCAGCAGGTATGTCTGGTGCATCATAAAGGACGTCCTGATTTATTTAAATATGGGGCAAAAAAATATACGGACGATCAGCTTCGTGCAATCATACATGATGACTGTCGCCCTATTTTTACTGCAGTGGATGAACAGGGAAATGTTTTGGGATATGCGTTCTGCGTTTTTCAGCAGCATTTCGACGACAACATCCTTACGGATATCAAGACGCTGTATATTGACGATTTATGTGTTGATGAAACCATCAGAGGACAGCATATTGGCAAAAGCCTTTACGAACACGTACTTGCTTTTGCCAGAGAAAAAGGGTGCTATAACGTGACCCTGAATGTATGGAGTTTAAACGAAGCTGCCATGAAATTCTATCAAACTTGCGGCCTGAAACCACAGAAAGTCGGAATGGAAACCATCTTATAAGTAAATCTTTCATTACAGAAAGGATCTTATGATTTCATAAAAGACCGGTATCAGCAGCGCCGGCAGCATGTTTCCAACCCTGAATTTCTTTCCGAATCCAATGTTGACCCCTACACAGAAAATCAGCGCCGATCCGATAAAGGACAGGTCATTGATTACCGCCTCGCTGACGAAAGAGCCCAAAAAAGCTGCCGCCAGGGTGATTGCTCCCTGGTAGATGAAAATCGGTACGGCTGAAAATACTGCGCCGATTCCGTAGGTGGCAGCAAACACTACCACGATAATCAAATCCAGAATCGCCTTTGCCACAAGCAGAGAATAGTCGCCACTGATGCCGTCCTGTATAGCGCCTACAATTGCCATCGCGCCTACACAAATGATCAGGGACACATTTACAAAACCGTCCACAAATAGGTGATCATTTTCTGCCTTTACCGCTTTCTTGATCCGTTCTCCTAGCAGGTCCATCTTTTGCTCAATATTAATCCATTCTCCTAGCAGAGAACCCAAAACCAAGGAAAAGATAAGGAGCATCGTTCCTTGCGTCTCTATCTTCCCATCCTGAAATACAAGCATCTTGGACAACGCGCCGGCGCCGCCTATAAAGATGGTGGCTACTCCGCATGCCTGCATCATAATCTCCTGCATATTCTTCCTGATGCCGTTTTTAAGTCCTAAGCCAATCAATCCACCGGCGATTACCCCAGCCGTATTGATCAGCGTCCCCAGCCCTATCATGATTTACGCCATCTCTTCCTGCACTCGTTTTTCACAGGAACGCATAGCGAGAATCGTCTTTTCAAACAGATCATTTAATTCCCATCCAAGCATCTCTGCCCCCTGCTTTATGACGTCACGAGAACATCCTGCGGCAAACTTTTTATCCTTAAATTTCTTCTTTACGCTGGATGCTTCCATATCCATGACACTCTTAGAAGGGCGCATAAGCGCCGCCGCACCAATCAGTCCGGTAAGCTCGTCCACTGCAAAAAGAATCTTTTCCATCTCGTGCTCCGGCTTAATGTCACAGCACAGTCCATATCCATGGGAACAAACAGAGAAAATCATATCCTCAGATGCACCACCTTCACGCAATAATTCAGGGGCTTTTATGCAATGCTGCTCTGGGTAAAGTTCAAAATCAATATCATGCAGAAGGCCTGTGATCGCCCAATAATCCGCCTCCCCGGCATATCCCTGCTCGTTGGCATACCAGCGCATGACGCCCTCCACTGTGAGCGCGTGCTGGATGTGGAAAGGTTCCTTGTTATATTTTTTAAGCAGGACAAGCGCCTCTTGTCGTGTTAGATTGTTTTCCATTGTGATATAACCTCCAATTGCACGCATTTTTTTCAAAATAATTGTACATTAAAACATCTTAATTTACAATAAAATTATACAAATCTGATTCTGTAACATAACCACATTAGCCCTCTTCCATCTACTTAAACGTAAAAATAACGATAATCCATTTTCAGCCGACTATCGTTATTTTTGCGCCCAAAAGACTTTTCACTTCTTTTGTATATTCAATTTTCTAACATCTCCAAATAACTATCCAGCCTTGCAGCCAAGTTCCAAAGACAGATCTTTCCCACCTTTTAAGCGCGCATATCAAACCGCCTATATCTTTGCTCTATCTCTTTTTCCACTCCTTCTGTTTCCTGCCCCTTTCGTACTTCTTCCGTCTGCTGGGCAAGAACATCTGCATCCTGCGCTGCCTGATCCTCAAGCGCTTCTGTCGACTCTTCCAATGCTTCGCTCACTTCGACAGTTTCCTCTAAAACCTCTGACACTTTCTCCAGCGTCTCTTTTAGCATGCCTTCTTCCTCTTCGATTCCAAGTGCTTCTTTGGCAAGCTCCTCTGCCCTTTCTTCGGGTGTTTTGGGTTTGGTCTTTTCCACTGCCTTGGCAATCTTTTCCCCTTTTTCCAGAGCCTCATCCAGCGCATGAGACATCTGTTCGCGATTATACTCCGCTTTTGCTGCGGCGATCTGGTCGTCATAAGTATGCAGCATATCCAATTTCTCTGCAATCTCCTCAAGGCTGCTGCATTCCATATTTTTCAGATTGCTTTTCTTTTCCTCGTAAAAGGCAACCTGATTTTCGCATTTTGCCTGCCTTTCCATCTTCTGCTGAGTACTCTTTAATCCGCCGTTAAGAGCAGATGACCGCTGCCCAAAAAGCAGGCTGCTTCCTACCTGTAATTTTATATTCATATTCGCATACCTCCAATCCTGCGTAAGCATAGTTTCCCATAATTCTCCACCAGCCATATGATTCCTTGGGAAATATTACTTACTTAAATTATCGGCATTATTTTGAAAAAATGATGGTAAATGTAATCAATTCTCTTCAACATGAAGTAAATTGGCGGCCGCAAAGACATAAGGGCAAGCTAAACCATTGAGTAAATTAATCTAACCTATTCTCTGTCTCCAGAATCTGCTGTTGATAACGTTTCAGCTGTTCATTAAACATTGCCGCACTTCTTTTATCATTCAGCCATAAGACAACATAGACCGTCACAAAAACCAGTGCAATCGCCGCCACAAGCATCCAGAATACCAACGGTTCAAAAATGATACCTGCCACATAATTTACCCCTAAGATCAATCCCTCAATCAAAAGCAGATGAATCCCCCTGCGAATCAAAACCTGTTTTACGCTCAATTCCTTCTTAGAATATGTGACAATTCCTAACAAAACGGAACAAAACCCAAACAACGGCGGTGACAAAAATGCATCATACCCAAACTTCTGCTCGGGATAAAGTATCATTCCGACGACCCCCTCCAAAATCGTAATACAAGCAGTACAAACCAGAAATGCCATAATCGGCTCTAAAAAATCTTTATTATCCTTCATCCTAAATCCCTCCCATAACGATTCGTTTAAGAGCCCCTGCATATTGTCTGGATATTATCAGTTTCTCCCCGTTTTTCATATGGGCAAAAAAGCGTCCGTTCAGTGCCGGGCTGATACTCTCTAACTTCATCAGATTAAGCACCACCGATTTCGAGCACCGCACAAAATGATATTCCTTATAAGTAGTTTCCGCCTCATACAGCCGCATCTTAATTTCGTATACCTGCTTGTCTGCACAGGCAAACACCTTCTCATCCACTGCCTCAAAATAGTGCACATCCTCCAGGCAAAAACGCTGCATATGCTGACCATCTGCCGTACCGGAAAGTTCTATCCCCTTGGCTGTAATATAACTGTGAATATCCCTGATTTCCTTGGTAATCTCCACACACTCTATGATGACCTGCTCTTGCTCTTTCCTTGCTATTTTTCTAATGCTTACCTTCATTCCAAATGTACCTTTTCATGTATTCTGATATTCTGTAACAATATAACCTTATAAGTATACTGTTTCAATACTCTGCTTTAATATTCAGTTCTCCTTTGTCTTTTAAATAGTAATCAAACCACGTGAGCACCACTTCATTTACATTTTCAATGCAGGTTCGGGCATCCACCGTTCCCACTCCCAGCATCCTTGCCAGAACAGGGGATGCCAGCGGCAGATCTGTAAAATTCAAATGCCCTGCATCTCGAAAAACCACTTCCCTATAATCCAATGCATTTCTTCCCACAAAAAAATTAACATACTCAAATCCTTCTAATTCCTGCGCTTCCACCGCCTCATGAGCCCTCACAGAATTTACATCCAACACCGGAACAGGGTAAGGCTCCTGATTAAAAAGTTCAATACCGTTTTCAAATCCCACGTATTCTCCCAGCATAGTGCCTTCCAAGTCAATGACAGCATCGATATCATCCCGCTCCCTTCCTAGCGCCACCGATGATGCCCCACCCATAGAGTGCCCAAACAAGCCAATTTTTTCTGAATCAATCACACGAAACGGACCATTCTCCCCTTTTTCCGCCTTACTTAAAATTGTATCCAGTACAAAATTTTCATCCGCCGTCCGGAGCGCCATCCATTCTTTGTATTTTATATAATTTTTTTCTTCTTCCTCTGGATCCCTGGTGCCGTTCCCCTCATAAACACTTTTAAAAAAGTCCATATCTACCGTAGTGACCTTTCCATTTACATCCTTCACAAACATGGCATGATAGGGATGTGCAATGCTTGCTACCACATAGCCATTCGACGCAAGCTCCATACAGGTGGAATAATTACTATCAATAACGCCAAATGCACCATGAGAAAATACCACAAGAGGATACCTGCCTTCCTCCTCCGGATACCAGAACTTCACCGTGAGCGCACGATTTTCTCCTGTGTCTGTAAAGGTCTCTACACGGCTTTCATCCTCCCACGTATATTCCTCTATCGCGACCGCATAATTTCCCGTAACGGCTGGCTGCTTATAAGGTGGGAATAAAATAATCCTTATCAAAACCGCTATGCCTAAAATAATTGCCGCAATTTTGATACATCTGACTACAATTTTCTTTTCGTCAAAATCTCTTTCTGCTTTTTCACTTTTCATAATTTGACTCCTCCATCCTTTGATGGAGTCAACATAGCATATATCTTTCTTCCTTAAAAGCGTTTTATGGATAAGATGCTTTTAAACAGGATGAAATGCAAAACGCAGGCAAAACTTGCCTGCGCCCTTTAAACTTTCGTGGAATTGAGCCTTTTGCCGAAACATCTACAATACTATCCCTTAAGACCTCTGGACTGTCTGTCCATGTCCTCCACTACAATATCATAAATTTCTCCTAAGGTAGCACAATATTCAAGCACTTTCCAAGGCTCATTGGTGTGGAAATGTATCTTGATCAGTTCCTCATCTCCTACTGCAAGAAGGCAGTCACCCTTAAAATTCTCTGTAAAATAGTCCGAAATCACATCTTCGTCCAAATCCTCGCCTTCAATCAGCAATTGTGTATCGTACTTAAATTCTAACATATATCCTACCTCCTTCTTATTTCTCCATACCTCATCTATTTATAATTATAACCAAATTTTTCATTTTCTGTAAAGGACTGATGCTAAACTGTACTTCATCTCATCCCTATCAGCCTTCTTATCACCGGTACTGCTTTGATCAAATAATATGCCAGCATGGTCAGCACAAAGCTGCCAATGCAGACACTAAATGCCTGTGCAAACAAATCATCACACATCCCGACCACGTAATAAGCGAGCGCCACTAAAATAGACTGA
Source organism: Lachnospiraceae bacterium (assembly GCA_029054245.1). GTDB lineage: Bacteria > Bacillota > Clostridia > Lachnospirales > Lachnospiraceae > Suilimivivens. The sequence continues at coordinate 89,828 of JAIDFQ010000004.1, forward strand.
TGTAGAATATAAATCGGATAAGATGCCTGATTAAAATACACAGTAAAGAACGTCTTCCTGTTCAAAAATTTTTTTCCAAAAAATAACAAAACCATAATTGCATTCCATCCAATAAAATTTATCCACAAATCTCCATAGTACGAGAAATTGTAATACAACACCGCCAATGCAATCGTGCCAAACATGCAGAGCAATATCATCCATGTTATATTCTTTTCAATTTTTTCCATAACGCCATCATTACTTAGAACGTAATATCCAATCAGATATAACGCCAGATTCTTTCCAATACTAAATCCGCCGAAGTTTCCCAGATAATACATCAGCCAGACCGGAATAAATAAAAAGAATACTACAAGAATCGGCATCCTCTCCACCTCTGCCGATAGCCTTTCATATGGCAGAAAGTGGAATATAACCAGGCTAAGAAGGGATATCAGAAACAAGAAGAGAATAAACCAGAGATGCCCCGGTGTAAACGCTCCGTCATAACCGCTAAAATCTGTCAGATGGGTAAAAAAATATTTCCAGTGTTCTGTCAGGCTTCCTGCATATTGATAAAAAAATTTTCTTGCATAAAAGGTCTGAAACGGCACCAGCAAAATCATTCCACCGATAAATGGAATAAGCAGTTTATGGACCCGCTGTATGATAAATTCCTTTACCGTTCTTTTTTCCAATGCATACCGGGCACTCATCCCTGCCAGGACAAACAAAACAGGCATGAACCACGGATTTACCAGCACAATAAGCGTACTAAGTATTTTGTTTTCTTCGACCCAGATATAAAACCTAGAACCAAAATCATTCCAAATCATAAAAGTATGTACCGGAAACAACAACAGAATGGTCAAATTCCGCAAATTATCAATATCGTGCCTGCGTGCTTTCTTCTCTCCCATTTCTATCCTCCCTTCCGCAAACCTTTTTCTATTAATCATGAAATATTTTTATCATCGTATATTCATCTTTGTAACTGCCGTCATCATATTTCAGCGCCCTTGGCGTTTTCCCCGTTGCTTCAAACCCGAATCTTTCATACAATGCTTTTGCCCTGTCGTTTCCTTCAACAACTCCCAGTTCCATCTGCTCATACCCCATCTTTTCAGCTAATTCCCTCCGTAAAGCTCACCTCATCCGCATTCCTTAATAGAAAAGGTGTTTCCCTTGCTTACGCCTAGTATAAGTACAATTTTAAAAAAAAGCAATCGGATTTAGATTTCCATATAAATAATAGCAGTTCAGCCCTAATTTCAAACTTGGCCAAACTGCTGCTATTAATAGATTGCATATAAAGACTTGGATGTCTGCACAATGACCTCCACATACTGCCGGATTTCCTGCTCCAGAAGCTTTTGATCATAAATCTGCTCCTTTTTCTCAAAATCATCACCGATTGGAAGTGCAATCCCAGTATTCCACTTTGAATTGTAAGGAACCGTGCGAAAGTTCATCCTGTTAAGCGCATCCGCAATGATATCATTTACCATTGCCTTATTACACAGTAATTTTTCCTGCAAAACTGCGGAAGTATGATCTTTTGGCACTTCACATTCCACATCCCCATAAGAAATGATTCCAGCCAGTATATCGCTGGATTTTGACAAACCAGCAGGTTCCTTTCTTTTATGTAGAGAGGACATTTTCTCCAACTTTTCCAGGAGCATACTCAATTTCGCCGGTATCGGTGCACCGCGGGGGGATGTAAAAAAGAGATAATCCGCCCCCGCCACTTTCTCATAAATCCTGTTAAACTCTGCATCTTGACTGCATCTTCTGTTTTTGCAGCATCCTTCGCATCCATTACATGGCACTAATGCAAATTCCCTCAGATCAATCATTTCACAGGAAATATTCTTCTTTGAAAGCACCTCCTTGATGAGCGTACTTATGCAGTACGATGTGCTTTGTTTTTGATTTTTTACAATGTTGGAAGCTGAAATACAGATTGCTTTTTGAACCTTCACTTTTGTAAAAACCATACCTTTCTTTTTAATATCCTAAATCTCTGTCAATAATCGTGCCGTCCATAGCATTGATTGTCAGCAGACACTCATAGGGTCTTTCTTCCGTCAAAGCCTCTTCCATATCTCCATAACGAAACGTCTCGCTGCCAAAGAAATCCCATACCGGAATCATGGTTCCTTCCATCACATTTCCTTTTTCCATAACGCGCATGTACCCTAAACGCACCTCATTTACTTGAAGCGTCACTTCTGCCTGCACCTCATCCCAGAAGTCCTCCGTTTTTTTGAACATCATTTCTTCAAACACATTCTGAATATCCGCAAAAGGAAGCAGGAATACATATTCGTCTGACGTTTTTTCCAGATGATATGGATCGGTCCAACGAAATTCGGCAAACCCATCTTGATCAAAAGCGATATCAATTCTTTCATAGGGCCATGAAGATATATCGCCATCCTCTACCGTAGTGCCTTCACTCTCCGTATGGGTTACAGGGATACCGTCCAAGCATCTCGTAAAGTGGAATCCATATCCGCCTGTGGCTGTCAATACTTCGCTTTCCTCATTCATGGACAAAGAACAAAAATACTCCTCGCCTGCCAAGTCAAAATCTGTAAATCCCATATCTGTCATCATTTGCTGCGCTTGTTGCCTTACATCTTCCACTGAGATCTTCTCCCCGCCTGCTTCTACCGTACTGCCTGCGGGATAATAGGACCCTCTGGGACTCTTTATGTCAAAATAAATCCATCGCCAGTCATCTCTCAAATTATTATCCAAAATTACCGTATAATCTTCTCCATTTACCGTCACATTCCCATACAAAAGATTATCATCTGCATTTGCCTCTTCATCATCTTCCCTCTTCTGGTAAGAAACAACTGCCGGGACGTCAACGAGAACAGGTTCCTCCGGCGCTGATTCCCTAAGCCTTTGAAACTGGGCAATTTTTTCATCATAATCCGCGGCATTATTGCCTTTTGCTTTCTTCGCTTTCTCTAATCGCTCTATCGCTGCATCGATTTCTGATGCTATAAACCCGTTAGATGCTTCCATCGCCTCATGGTCTCTGCTCCAGAGCACGCCTCCATTTAGCAGCACACGATTTACTTTATCATAGTCTTCCTGTGTGAACACAGCGCTGGTTACCTTATAAGACTTGAATCCTTCCGCCTCTGGAATGATCACGGGCGCATCCACCGAAATCTGATAGTTCCCGCTTACTCCCTCCCATGTATAATGATCTGGCGCCTGTACCATCTGGGCAATGCCGTCTACACTTGCTGTTTCGCCCTCTTTCTGGGAATCCTGATTTTCCATCCCCGCAGAACCTGCAACTTCCTTCGGAACAACGATTTCCTCCTCCGACTGTCTGCTGTTGCCACAGCCTGTAAACAGCACGGACAGCATGCTCACTGCAGCAAGTAAAACTACTATCTTCTTTACTTTCATTTCTTAAAATCTCCTCTCCTGTATTCTTTTGTCTGAATACAAGAATCATACGTTACTGTCCTGTAAAAGGTATACAACAAAATGTAAACAAATTGCAAACAGACTTTATTTGGGTGAAAAGATAATCGATACCTTCGTGCCTTTCCCGATTTCACTTTCTATAGACAGCCTGGCATGGTGGAGCTGGGCAATCATGCTGCACAACGACAATCCAAGCCCGCATCCTCCTGCCTTTCTGCTCCGTGCCTTATCCACCATATAAAAGGCTTCTGTCACCCGCTCGATTTCCTCCTTCGGAATCCCGCATCCCTGGTCGCTTACGGTAATGACGTTATCTGAAGCCGTGAGCGAAATGATCGTTCCCTCTTCACTTGCCTTTGCTCCATTATCAATTAGATTGACCAGGAGACTTTCAAATAAATCCCTGTCAATCTCTCTGTCTCCCATATGGCAGGAATATATCAACTGAATCCCCTTTTGCTTTAAAGGGTGTTCCTCCAGCCTTGCCACCTGTTCAAATAACTCCGGCATAGAAACCTTTTCCATACAGATACTGTCATTTTCATACAATCCTATCAGGCTCATCAGCTTACTACTCAACCGCTCTAATCGACTGCATTCCTCTTTGATATGTCGAAGTGCCCTCTCCTGCTGTCCTTTTTTCAGATTCACATGTAAAAGCGTGTCTGAATAACCGATAATGGAAGTCATGGGGGTCTTCATCTCATGGGTCAGGCTTCCCAGCATCTGTCTGCGCTGCTCAGATACCTTGGATAGTTCCGTCACCTGATCCTCGATTCGATCCGCCATTTTGTTAAAATCCGCCGCCATAAGACCAACCTCATCTCTGCCAGATACATTTGCGCGCCTTTCCAGTTTTCCCTCACTGATATCTCTCGCCGCATGTTGCAACTCTCTAAGAGGACGTAAAATTTTCTTTGTCACCAGAAAAACCAAAACCACAGAAGCTATCACTGCCCCCATGAAAATCAAAATACTCAGCAGTGCCTGTTCCTGCATATCCCGATAAAGCTCTGAAATGTCCTGTACAAATACAAGCTTATACTCTGCCTCTCCCAGCGCAGGCACCGATTTCCCTGAAATCAAGATATATTGATCTCCTGTCCTTTGTATGACGCTGTAACTTTCCTCCTTATTCCACCGCTTATCTCCAGGATTTTTAAGCTCAAAGGGTGTCAGATTACAGATCTGCTGCTCATCTTCAATTAAAATATACTCGGAAGCGCCGTATTTTTTTACTATATAGTTGATGTAGGAACGTTTGGTGGTTTCGCTGTATCCCTCTTTCAATCCATTCTCCAGTTCCCTCCCAATGGCATAGGCAGTAGATTTCAGCTGCTGCTCACAGCTTTCAATTGTTTTTTCCTGATTATACTGGATTGACCGATATATCATCTCCACACCGAAAAACCCCATAGACGCCAGCAAAATCAGCGCTGTCATAAGAGCAAGTTTTATCCAAAGCTTCATCTAATCCAAATCCTCCAGACGGTAACCTGTTTTCGATATGGTACGAATCACATCATAAAAACCCAGCTTTTTGCGCAGCTGTCCAATGTGCACATCCACTGTCCTGGTTTCTCCCATATAATCACATCCCCATATCCTATTTAACAGTTCTTCCCTTGTAAAAGCCACATTTTTACTTCCTGCAAGGGTGACCAACAGCTCATACTCCAGCGGTTTTAGCGGCACTTTCACGCCATCCTTCGATACACTATGTTCCTTTAAATCAATCACCACATCCCGTATCTGAATTTTCTGCCTGCTCCTCCCGGTTCTTTTGAGCACCTTTTCCATCCGCACTAATAGCTCCAGCACTTCAAATGGCTTTACAATGTAATCTTCAGCCCCTGCCGTAAGACCATGAACCTTTGATATCACATCATCCTTTGCCGTTAAGTAAATGACGGGAATCTCCTCTCTCTGTAAATCCTCCATCAGGGCAAATCCATCTTTGCCGGGCAGCATCACATCCACTAGGGCAAGGGCAATCTCCTTGTTCTTCCCATCCCGCAAAAATTCCTCCGCCGCAAGCCCGTCCATAATCGGCACTGCCTCATAACCTGCGGCGCCTAAATTCATACAAATCAGTTCTGATATGGAATTGTCGTCCTCTATCACTAAAATCTTAGCCATCACATACTCCCCCATTCAGCACTTATCTTAACACAAAAGTCTTGCAAAAAAAGCATCAAAATGTAAACAAATGCGGAGGGAGGGCATTTGGAAGAAGGAAGACACAGGCAGGAAGGCAGGCGGCAGCATTGACAGGGGTACAAGACTCGTCTGTAAATTGGACAAAAAAATTGAGTATGGGGTGTTCCTATGGTAAACTTTAGTTAGGAACGAGAATCTTGGTTTTACTGGGAGAGGAAAATTATGTTGCTAGAGAGAATTGATATTTTGAGAGACTTGACACTGCCCTCTATTTTGCTTCGGACATTTCTTGCCATGGCGCTCAGCGGAATTTTGGGATATGAAAGAGAAAAGAGGCACAGACCGGCAGGTTTTCGGACTTATCTGGTGGTGTGCCTAGGTTCCACCCTTGCCATGATGGTGGGAATTTATCTATCTACGATTTTTGAATCCATCGATGCCGGACGCATTCCGGCGCAGGTCATCAGCGGAATCGGTTTCCTGGGAGCCGGTACGATTCTTGTGACAAGGCAGAATCAGGTAAAGGGGCTTACCACTGCTGCCGGTCTGTGGGCGGTGGCATGTATGGGGCTTGCTTTAGGCGCAGGATTCTATACCGGCGCGCTGGTAGTCTTTGCCGCCATAGGGATTTCTCTTAAAATGCTGCGGGTGGTGAACCGGCATTTGAATCCGGCATCAAAGCTGGTGATACTGCATGTGGAGTTTGAAAAGATTGCCGACATGAGCAAATTTATTTCCTTTGCCAAAAGCAAAAACTGCACCGTAGAGCATTTAGAGATGACCCGTGGGAGAAGTACTGCTGAAAGTACTTCCGTCTCCGCTACGATAACCTTATGTTTTCATGAAGAAGTCACTTATTCCCAGATTATAGAGACCTATGGCGCGCTCGAGGGCGTCACATACATAGATTATGTGAATTGGTAAGTTTCAAAGATGCCCATACCGCAGGAACCATGCCTGTCTTTCGCCCGAAGCTGCTCTGGCAGACTGTTGAGTAGAACGTCATATACCGTGGTACCGGCACAATCCGGGTCGGCGTAAACCGTAGCAAAGCGGTCAAGGCTGACAAACGCCTCTGCCTTCAAAATACACATCCAGCCCAAAGATAATTGCCGTGGATGTCGGATTATCCATGGAATCACAAGATTCTCTGTATTTCACTCCATAAGGGTTCAAATAATCCTTCATGTATCTGGAATGGGGAATGAATTTCCGCTCTCCGTACGATTGATAAAGCACCTCATCCCACTTCTTAAAATCCGCCACTGCATCCTGTTTCACATCTTCCAGTAAAAATTCTGCAAAGGGACGCGGAAGACTCTGTGTTCCTGCGCCCTGCCGCCAGATGCCCTTTGCTTTTCCATTCTCTTTCTATTGCGCTATGCACATATTCTTCCCTCTTTGTAACACTCGTAAATGTATTCCCGGGACTGATAATAAAAATCAGTATTATAGTTTGATATCACATCATCAATCCAAGAAGAATAAACCTCGACTACATGCCCCACAATATTGTCTATATCATCTTCTGCTGTGTCTTCCACCAAACGCTCATATACCTCACCAATTACCCAATAATCCGGCGCTTCATATCTGCACTTTGCCACATTATCAAAAGAACCTTCCGGAATACTGCATTGTGAAATGAACTCATCTGCAACCTTTTCAATTGGTTCACAGTGGAACACATCTGCAAACTTATAGATTCTTTTTAAAACCTCTTTCCCTATATGCCCTACCACTGCCGCTCTCTTAAGCTTTTGCTTTCTTCCGATATATTCAATCAGACTACATGTAAAAAATAACGCGCTGTCATTCTTCATCCCGCACTTCACTCCCTTTCAAAAAATGCAAAGTTGCCAATGCCCTTGCCGTATGAAAACTTATCTGATGTGTTGGTCTCTTAAATCTTGCTAGAGCCCAAAATGCTTCCCTGTCAATCTTTCCATCAACAAAATTTTGAACATAGTTGAATATTGTGTCATCTGCCATCGGACCTTCAACTACATCAAACTCATGCGCCTTTCCCAATCTGCATGCAACTATAAAATCTAGCCACTCTTCACACATTTCCGGGAAACTCTTAATCTTTAAGGTATCGTCTGGTTTATAAAGATATTCATTTAAATATCTTATAAATATTTTACCTTTTAAGTTTATTCATAGACATTTCCATCACATTTTCAATATCATACTATCACATATACAGCTTTTTATAAATATTTTTCACTCGGGCTTTCAGGCAAAATATTTTCTACGTTTCACATAATTATTTTATCAGTTCCTGATACCGCTTATTCCCTTTCAAAAATCCAAAGCTCTCTTCCTCCCTCAAATTCTCCGCTCCATGATTTCAACCGCCGCATCTGCATAGCGGCAATTCCACAATCAGTATGGAAGGCTCCACTTTCTCTATTTTTCCTGCTGCCAGCCACGGCAATAATATTACTATCAAGGCTTTTAAACATTATACTCTTAAACAGGAGATTCTAAAATAAAGAACGAATCAAACCTCCTTGGCAACAAGTCCTTTTTACTAAAAAATGACTTACTGCCAAGGAGGATAAACATAACAAATGTACAGACGAAATGCAATTACAAGGATATCATATTCCGCATCCGAAACTGAAGCTTGTCGTAACTTTATACAGCATAAACTGAGGCTGTAATTCAGAACTAATGGAAGCCTGCCATTCTCAGTAGCTGTTGAACGAGCAGTAGATCATTGCATCCAAAATAACATTCTAAAAAATTTTCTATCTCAAAACCGTGCCATCTATGATACTGCCTATCGGGAAACTCTGTACCTGGAAAATCATCTACAATTCTTATTCCCAGATTCCCCTGCATGTTACTCCTGACTTCCGTGCCAGCGATTCAAGCTTTTGGATTTCCTGCGGCAGCAGCCCAACCTGAACCCCTTTTTCAAGTGCCTGCGCATGCTGTGGCTTTGTAAGACCGATAATCGGCACCACCTGCTTCGCTAAAGCCCATGCAATTGGGATTTGAGATACATCCACCTCATATTTTTCAGCCAATTTTCTCTCCCATTCTATAAGCCTAGTGATTTTCCTAAATTTTTTCTTTCCAAATGAAATTCCTCTTAACGAAAAAGCAGGAAATGGATGCTGCGGATCATAGTGACCGGATAATGCGCCCTGTTCCAGAATCATGTAACCGAAATAGAGGATATCATTCTCTTTACAAAAGGGTATTACTTCCCGATCATCCTCCATGCAGAGCAGGCTGTAATGATTTTGCACCGCTGCAAGTTTAAGTCCGCTCTCTTCTAGGATTGCTTTTGCCTCTTTTATCTGATTAAGACTGCAATTTGACACTCCTATGCTCTTGATCTTGCCAGATTTTGCTAATCCGATCATTTCTCTTAAGTTATCTCGAAGTGCGAATGGCTTATGCAGCCAGTACAAATCTATTGCATCTATTCCAAGCCTTTCAAGGCTGCCATTGACCGCTTTCGTGATTGCTCCTGCTTTATACTTGATTCCCGGCATATGCTTGGTGGACAAGGTAACCCCGTCATACCTTGCCATGCATTTTCCCATAATTTTCTCCGCATTTCCCATACCATATACTTCAGCCGTATCCCACATTGTAAATCCTGCTTCATAAGCTGTGCGGAACGTAGCTGCTAATTCTTGTCCACTGTAAGATTTACCAAATATCATCCTAGAACCATTGACTCCCCTTCCCCATGCCCAGGTTCCAATCATGCACTGAGGAATTACCTTCTGGTTTAACATTTTATACATCGGCGCCTTCTCCTTTTACCTATTTCTGCCATATTAAGTATTATAAACCATTTCTTCCTCATAATTCTGTTAACTATCGAAATTTTCTGTAACAGCCCACAGGGGCATCTTTTACTATCCAATATAAGAGCTGAATGAGACCACATCCATCAAAACCAGTATATTTATAACATACAGACCAGTCACTGCACTGCCGCACTCTAGTAATTCCTCCCGTTCATCTCCTCTTGCACTCAAGAAGCCACAGCAGATCAGCGGTAGAACAGGCAAAAAATACCTTCCCTGCAGCCCTTCTATCGCATAGGTAGATGCAGAAATATCTGTCCATTGTATGTACAAACTTGTAGCAATAAGGAAAATGATTCCTAAACTTAAACAGAGCAGTACTGTTTCCGCCAGATAATCCGCCTGCTTCCTTTGCCTTTTTTCTTTATAATAAACTTTATAAAAAAGCATGACAATGAACATAAGAAGAATTACATTAACCGCAATATTCAGACTGCCAAGTTTAGAACCAAGCATTTCCCCAATCAGGCACTCTTCATTTTTCCAGAACATTTTATCCAGTATGTATAAATACCTTCCAGGATTCTGGAAAATGAACTGTACTTTTTCAGCAGTTCCTCCCCCTGCGCGCGTATTTCCAAGATAGTTTCCGGCAATCAAAAGCCATCCCATTGAAAAGACCGCTACCTCCACCATAGCGACCATCTTGTGTAACAGTCCGCTTTTCTTATCGCCAAACCTCTCCCTAGGTATCACCACAAATAACAATGCCGCCGGAAAATATACTACCTTACAGGAAGACACCAATGCAATCAATAGATACATTAGCGTTATCTCCCATCGGTTCATTTTTGCTTTCCTATGTCGCATATACAGACAAAAAGACACGATTGCAGCCACTGCCGCATACGTGATGGCATCTACCGACAGACTCGCCCTCTCCTGCAACGCCATAGGCAGCAACGAAATAAATACAAGTACTTCTTTTCCATAAGGAATATATTTTACTGCATAATAGAGCAGCAGCGTGCATCCTATAATGTTGGAAGCACTTCCTGCAAGAACAAGTATATAGGTATTATTGCTCAACAAATCGGCAATTCCAATTCCCAATACCTGAAATACATAAGAGATAGGAGAATAAAGCGCCATATTCACATTATTATGTAATACACTGCCCGCCGGATTGATTTCCATATGAAAATGCTTCCATAAAATATAAGGCGTATAAGTATACCATTCATAAGGAATCAAATTATCAGGAATGGGAATATTTCCTCCCTCCGGCGATAGAAAATATCCATGTACGATTCCATATGCCCTGACATAATGATTCACTTCATCCGGCACCTGAAAAATGGGAACACAAAAAAGATATAAAGGGCATAAAATAAGAGATAATAATAAAAAAAGATTCTCCGGCTTTGAAAAATATTCCTTTTTCTTTTGCTGGATAAAACAGACAACTAACATCAGAAAAATTGCAGACCATGTAAAGATACATCTTCTTCCGGCTTCGCTTACTAACAGATACGTCACACGGTTCCAGACCGTACCATCCTCGTTCAGCCGAAAGGCAAACGCACATGAAGACTCATGAACATCACTTGAAATACGGATGGTGTATTCTTTTCCACTATCAATTTTTACCTCCCCCCCCCGGAGCAAAAAGCGCAGCTGCACTGCCGAGGGCGTCTGTAACTTCATAATACTCATTGTTTGATAACGGAATCGATGCTATTGCTATGTCCCCATCATATAAATCAATTATAGTAGATGCCTCTGAGGGAATTTCAGGATTTAAAATGCTAAAAAGAACCGAATTCAGTTTGTTTCCCAACGCGCTGAATTTCAGTTCAACAGGATTGTCCTGTGTGATAAATACATAATTGTCCGATGGTTCAACATAGACGTCTGCCGCAATATAATCATTCTGCATAATATATGTGTAAAAAAATATCAGCAGAGCAGAAAAAATAATTAATTTATTCTTTATCATTCCCTTTTTAAAAAGAGTTCCAATTCTGTACATAATCAATATCTCCTCTATGTCTGCCAATTATTTTTACACTATTCTATTTGCAATTAATTTTCATTCATTTTCGCCAGCTTTGCCGCCTGGTCCGCCGCAATACAAGCATCTATAATCTCCTGGATATCGCCGTCCATCACCTTATCAAGTTTATACAAGGTAAGTCCGATTCTGTGATCCGTAACACGCCCCTGAGGGAAATTATAGGTGCGGATTTTCTCGGAACGATCTCCCGTACCAATCTGGCTTCTTCTAAGCTCCGCTTCTGCGTCATGCGCCTTCTGTTGTTCGATATCATAAAGCTTAGCGCGCAGCAATGCAAATGCCTTAGCTTTGTTCTGCAGCTGAGACTTCTCTGTCTGGCTGTACACCACAATTCCGGTAGGATAATGCGTTAAACGCACAGCAGAGTCCGTGGTATTGACACACTGACCGCCATTTCCTGATGCACGCATGACATCAATGCGGATATCCTTTTCGTCAATGACGATATCCACATCCTCCACCTCCGGCATTACAGCTACCGTAATAGTCGATGTGTGAATACGTCCGCCTGACTCTGTCTCCGGCACACGCTGCACACGATGAACACCGCTTTCATATTTCAGCTTGGAATATGCCCCCTGCCCGCTGATCATGAAATTGACTTCCTTCATACCGCCGATGCCAATCTCATCCACATTCATGGTCTCCACTTTCCAGCGCTGCCCCTCCGCATAATGCACATAAAGGCGATAGACCTCTGCTGCAAAAAGAGCCGCTTCATCTCCGCCAGCGCCTGCCCTGATTTCAACGATAACGTTCTTATCATCATTAGGGTCCTTAGGCAGCAGGAGAATTTTCAATTCCTGCTCAAGCTCTTCTATGCGCTTCTTTGCCCCACTCAGTTCTTCCTTCAGCATTTCACGCATTTCTTCATCAGATTCCTCGTCCAGCATGGCAAGAGAATCCTCAACATCCTGTTTGGATTTTTTATATTCTTTATAAGCATTTACAATAGGTGTGAGGTCGCTTTGCTCTTTCATGAGCTTGCGGAACCGCTCCTGATTATTTGCAACCGTAGGCTCATTCAGTTCACCCATAATCTCTTCAAATCGAATCAATAAGTCTTCCAGTTTATCAAACACCGTTTTAACCTCCATATACGCCTGACACAACTCGGTCAAGCCCTGCTAAATCTCTACAGACCGTCACTTCTTTATATCCTGCCTCTTTCAAGTACCGACTCACATCTTCCGCCTGCGAACAGCCAATCTCAAAAAAGAGCATACCTCCGGGATAAAGATACCGTTCTGCTCCCTTTATGATCTCCCTATAGAAATATAACCCGTCTTCTTTTCCATCCAATGCCATAAGGGGGTCATGTTCCCTAACTTCTTCCATAAGCGTGGGAATCACTTTGCTTGGAATATACGGCGGATTTGATACAATCATCTCATATTTTCCATGCACCTTTTCAAACAAATCACTTTGGATAAATTCCGCTTCCAGTAAAAGCGCCTGGGCGTTTTCCCGCGCCACCTGCAATGCTGCTTCGGAAAGATCGCATCCTGTACCCACACAGTCGTTAGAATAACGCAGCAGGCTTAAAAGAATACATCCTGAACCGGTGCACATATCCAGAATACGCATACCATCATGAAGATTACGCATCACTTCCTCCACCAATGTTTCCGTATCCTGCCTGGGAATCAGTACATCCGGTGTTACTTTGAATTTCATCCCCATAAACTCCTGATATCCCAGTATATGCTGCAAAGGGATATGCTTCCTTCGCAGATCAACATACTTTCTATATTGTTCAGACTGATTTTCTGTCACCAGAGATTCCCCATGCACCAGAAGATCATTCCTATCTGTGCCACAAATCTCCTCAAGGAGAAGTCTGGCATCCAGCGCTGCCTCTTCTATTCCAGCCTCTTTCAGCCTGGACACACCCAAATCATATAATTTCCTATATTCCATCTGCATCCGCTGCTTTCCGATCCGCCGATTCATCATCTGCCAGTTTGCTCGCTATCGGTTCCTCCTTTAACGACTCATCTTCTGCTGCTTCTTCGTCCGCGGGTTCATCCACCAGCCAGGAATCGTCTACTTCATAGCCAAAAGTCTCATTCAGATAGGCTTTCCAGTCAAACACCGCCTCCACAGATTTCATGGCTACTTCCACCATGCTCTCGTCAGGTTCCTTAGTCGTAAGCCGCTGTAAAAGCATTCCCGGTGCAGAAATGATTCTGACAAAAATATTATCGCTCCTTCCTGCAAGCCGAATGATTTCATAAGAAATTCCTGCAATGACAGGTATCAATACAATACGCAGCGCGATTTTAAGAGCGGGGTTCTGTACACGGATAAAAAAGAACAAAATAATGCTGACAAACATTACAAAAAACAAAAAGCTTGTTCCGCAGCGCTTATGGATACGGGAACTACGCATGACATTATGCACCGTAAGCGGTCTGCCTTTTTCGATACAATTGATGCACTTGTGCTCTGCACCATGATACTGATAAAGCCTTCTGATATCCTTCATAAGACTGATTCCCACCACGTAAGCAAAGAAAATCAAAATCCTGATTGCTCCTTCTAAAATGGCAAGGAGGGATGCATTCCTCACAAAACCAGCCAATAATGATGAAAGAAAATATGGCAGCAAAATAAAGATTCCTACCGCCAACACAATGGAAATCACCGTGGTAATACCCATCAGTATACTTTCACCTTTGCCGCCTGTCACCTTATCCAGCGTTTTATCAAACTTGGTTTCTTCCGCCTCTCCATCTTCATAAAAAGAAGCTGAAAAATTCAGCGTCTTCATACCCAGATGCAGAGAATCAATAAAATTAAAAACTCCCCTTATAAAAGGAATTTTAGTCAGCCTGCTTCCATGCATGCATCCGTGAAAAACATCCATTTCCACTTCGATTTCACCGTCAGGCTTTCTGATTGCAACGGCATAATCATCCTTATTCCTCATCATGACGCCCTCTAAAACTGCCTGACCGCCTATTCCTGATGAACGATTTGCTTTATTTTTCTTCATGTGACTCTCCATATATAAACAACGGATGCCACGCTTCGCGAGCCATCCTTATGTCAACAACGAATGCCGCTCTTCGCGAGCCATCCTTATATCAATATCAGATGCCGCTCTTCGCGAGTCATCCTTATGTTAAAATAAGGTTGAGATGTAACACCCCAACCTTTTCTTGCAGAACTATTTGCTTTCCACACCATATTTCTTATTGAACTTATCGATACGTCCATCGGCTCTCGCTGCCTTCTGCTGACCGGTGTAGAATGAATGGCATTTAGAACATACTTCAACGTGAATATCCTTTTTCGTTGAACCTGTTACAAATGTATTGCCACAGTTGCAAGTTACAGTTGCCTGATAGAACTCAGGATGGATTCCTTCTTTCATGCTTTCACCTCTCTATAATAACATTATAATCTGAATCAATTTGTTCTCATCTGCCGGTGCAGGCATATATGCTGATACATATGATAACCCGAAACAGCTTTTTAATTGTATCACAGCTTATTCAAGGTTGCAAGTACTTTTTAAAACCATTTTATTTTTTTGACAAGATTCACAAATTCCTGGTTGTTCCTTGTCTTTGCAAACATATCCAATATTTTATCTACTGCTTCCTCCGGTTTTAAACCATTCAACGCTTTGCGCATGATGTTGATTGCCTCCAACTCATCCTGTGCCAGCAGAAGGTCTTCCCTTCTTGTACTGGATTTTGGAATGTCAATCGCCGGGAACACCCGCTTTTCGGAAAGCTTACGGTCGAGAACCAATTCCATATTGCCAGTTCCCTTAAATTCCTCATAAACCACATCATCCATCTTGCTTCCAGTGTCAACCAATGCTGTTGCAAGAATCGTCAGGGAACCACCCTCACGCATATTTCTGGCAGCGCCGAAAAACCGTTTCGGCATGTGCAGGGCTGCCGGGTCAAGACCACCCGACAAGGTACGTCCGCTTGGCGGAACCGTCAGGTTATATGCCCTTGTCAGCCTGGTGATACTGTCAATTAAGATCATAACATCCTTCTTATGTTCTACCAGGCGTTTTCCTCTTTCAATTACCATTTCTGCCACACGCTTATGGTGATCCGGCAATTCATCAAAGGTGGAATAAATAACTTCCACATTCGGTCCCTCAATTGCTTCCTTGATATCCGTCACTTCTTCCGGTCGTTCGTCAATCAGAAGAATAATCAAATGAACATCTGGAGAATTGCGCTTGATAGACTTTGCCACATCCTTAAGGAGCGTTGTCTTACCGGCTTTGGGCGGAGAAACGATCATGCCGCGCTGCCCTTTTCCCACCGGACTGATTAAATCCATGATTCTCATTGAGACACTTGCCCCCGGCATTTCCAGATGCAGTCTTTCATCCGGGAAAACAGGTGTCATATCTTCAAAATTACACCGCCTTGAAGCAACCTCAGGCGAATAACCGTTAATCGATTTTACGTAAAGAAGGGCTGCAAACTTTTCTCCCTGCGTCCTAACGCGGGTATTCCCTTCCAGAATATCTCCGGTTTTCAGACCAAACCGCCGTATCTGGCTGGGCGCCACATATACATCATGATCTCCCGGCAGGTAATTTTCACAGCGAATGAACCCGTATCCATCAGGCATAACCTCAAGGATACCGCTTGCTGCAATACCACTGTCCAGTTCCGTAGGGAACTTGTCCTCATCCGGTCGTTGTTCCTCTACCCTGCCTTCTGTGCGTTCTGTCCGATATTCCGATTTTTCTGTACGCTCTGCCTTGTATTCACCTTTCTCAGGTCTTCCCTCTGCCCTGCCTTCTGCAAGCTCACTTTTTTCCTCCGTCCTTCCCACAGCAGCCTGTCTCGCAGGAGCCGTTTTTGCCGGTGCGGATTTGGGCGGCACATTTTTCCCCTGAGCCTTATCCTTCTCGTCCTCCGCCAGCATCAGCTCAATAAGCTCTGCCTTCTTCATCGTCGAAGTTCCTTTTAGCCCTCTGGCTTTTGCTATCGCCTTCAGATCAGCCAATGCCAAAGACTCATACTTTTCTCTCATAAGATCCTCCATTCATCTATTATCATAAAGAAAATCAAAATAATTTCAAACTAAAATATATTCTTCGGGAATTAAATACGATTTGTTATCTGAAATGTCTTCACAAAGGATTATACAACATAACGTCCAAAATAGAAAGGGGTTTTCACAAAATGGGCATAAGCGTAGTCGTAGGTGGTATTTTAAACTGGTTTGAGCTGTGTATCGGCTGATTGGCATACCGGATTCTATCTGTGTGGTCTGTAGATTGAACGGGGAATGTGGGAAGTTGGTTAAGGGGCGCTGCCCTGCCGTCACCGCCCCTTAACCAACTGCCATACCTATAAGCAGCAATAATAAGTTCTACGCCCTTACTCTTTTCCATCCCAGCAGTAAGTGCAGAGTTTGCTTCTGTCAATCCCCACCGATTCTATCATATCATCCAGTCTATGGTATTTAAGTGAAGTGAAATTCAGCTGTACGCCGATCCGTCTGATCATCTCCTGGTATTCCGGGGTTTCCGGATTGGAGTAGGCGCTTAAGTTCACGTTCTTGCCGTCTCCTTCCATTTCCTTGATGATCCTTCTTGTAATCAAATCCATCTCCGACGTAGAACGGGAGAAATTGAGGTACTTACATCCATACAAAATAGGAGGGCAGGCAGGTCTTATATGAACCTCCTTGGCGCCGCTCTGGTATAGGAACTCCGTCGTTTCCCTAAGCTGAGTTCCCCGCACGATAGAATCATCAATGAGCAAAAGGCTTTTGTCCTGAATCAAATCATGTACTGGTATCAGCTTCATTTTCGCAATTAGATTTCTCTGGCTCTGGATGGTCGGCATAAAGGACCTGGGCCAGGTAGGTGTATATTTGATAAATGGTCTGGAAAACGGAATTCCTGACGCATTGGAATATCCAACTGCATGGGCAATGCCTGAATCCGGCACACCAGCCACATTATCAGGAGATGCATCATCCCTTTTGGCAAGGATTGCACCACAATTGTAACGCATCTTCTCTACGCTGATGCCCTCGTAGGAAGAAGAAGGATAACCATAATACACCCACAGGAAGGTACAGATTTTCATATCTGAGCCGGGATTTACCAGCGTCCTGACCTCCTCCGGCGTCACGATGACCACCTCGCCAGGACCTAATTCCCGCTCCCCCACATATCCCAGATTTAAATAAGCAAAGTTTTCAAAGGAGATACAGTATCCGTCTTCCTTTTTTCCGATAGCCACCGGTGTTCTGCCCATTTTATCCCTTGCCGCATAGATGCCCTTGGGCGTCAACAGGGAAATCGTCATGGAACCATCGATCAGTTCCTGGGCATAGGTAATGCCTTCAATCAGATTATCTTTCTGATTGATGATCGCCGCCACCAATTCTGTGGCATTGATGTCACCGCCGCTCATTTCAAGAAAATGCGTATGCCCCATAGTAAAAATCTTTTTAACGATTTCATCCAAATTATTGATCTTTCCCACCGTCATGATTGCATAAGTTCCATGGTGGGAACGGACTAAAAGCGGCTGCGGCTCATAGTCTGAAATACAGCCGATTCCCAAAGTCCCATGCATCTCGTTTACATCTTTGTCGAACTTGGTGCGAAAAGGTGCATTTTCAATATTATGAATTGCACGGTCAAAGCCATTTTCCTTACTATAAACAGCCATTCCCGCTCTCCTTGTTCCCAGATGGGAATGATAGTCCGTGCCGAAAAACAAATCAAATACACAATCTTTCTTTGAAGCCACTCCAAAAAATCCGCCCAAAATTCACGCCTCCTTAAACATTAATCTCTGCCTTTATGCCAAGCAGAGCTTTATTTTTATCTAAAACAGGGTATACCACCTGCGCAAGGAATTTTTCTACCTGTTCCTTAGAACGTCCTACATACCTTGACGGCTCCATCGTTTTTTGCAGATCTTCCAACGTCATATTGAAAGCAGGATCCGCTGCAATCAGTTCCAAAAGATTATTTTCTTTTCCTTCCACCTTCACATTCCGACCTGCTTCCATGGAAAGCTCCCTTATCTTCTCATGAAGTTCTTGTCTGTTGCCGCCCATCTTTACAGCATCCATCATGATATTTTCGGTTGCCATAAACGGAAGCTCGCTTAACATATGCTTCTTAATAACCTTCGGATAAACCACAAGTCCGTCCACTACATTAAGGCAAAGATCCAAGATACCGTCAATTGCCAGAAAACCTTCCGGAATAGAAAGGCGCTTATTGGCAGAATCATCCAGCGTTCTTTCAAACCACTGGGTCGCAGAAGTAATTGCCGGATTTAAGGCGTCGATCATCACATATCTGGAAAGAGACGCAATTCTTTCACTGCGCATGGGATTCCGTTTATATGCCATGGCGGAGGAACCAATCTGGCTTTTTTCAAAAGGCTCTTCTACTTCCTTTAAATGCTGTAAAAGCCTTATATCATTGGACATTTTGTGCGCACTAGCTGCAATGCCCGCAAGTACATTGGCAACTCTCGTGTCTACCTTTCGTGAGTAAGTCTGACCTGATACCGGATAGCACTCTTTAAATCCCATCTTCTCAGCAATCATAGGATCGATCTTATCTATCGTTTCCTGATCCCCATTAAACAGTTCCAAAAAAGACGCCTGTGTTCCCGTAGTGCCCTTTGATCCGAGAAGCTTCATACCGGAAAGCACATATTCTAAATCCTCCAGATCAAGCATGAACTCCTGCATCCACAGCGCTGCCCTCTTTCCCACCGTAGTAGGCTGGGCTGGCTGAAAATGAGTAAATGCCAACGTAGGCTGGGCTTTGTATCTATCCGCAAAAGATGCCAGTTTGGAAAGCACATTTATAAGTTTCTTCTTTACCAGCCTGAGCGCTTCCGTCATTACAATGATATCTGTATTGTCTCCCACGTAACAGCTGGTAGCGCCAAGGTGAATGATGCCTGCTGCCTTCGGGCACTGCTTTCCGTACGCATACACATGGCTCATGACATCATGGCGCACTTCCTTTTCTCTTGCCTTTGCCACATCATAATTAATGTCATTTACATGGAGCCGTAATTCATCGATCTGTTCCTGCGAAATGACAGGTTTGCCGTCCTGGGAAAGACCAAGCTCCATCTCCGTTTCAGCCAGCGCGATCCATAACTTTCTCCAAGTCCTGAACTTCATATCAGGTGAAAAGATATACTGCATTTCCCTGCTTGCATAACGTTCCGACAAGGGACTTACATATCTGTCTGTACTCATCACAATCCTCCTACTTTTGCTTCCTAGTGATCGAACTCGCCCCTGATATCCTCACAAGGCGGATCCATCGGATATTTTCCTGTAAAGCACCCCTTACAGATGCCCCTGTTCTCCACAATTTCAACAAGCCGCTCCTCCCTGAGATATCCAAGGGAATCCGCTCCAATGATTCTGCAGATTTCCTCCACAGAACGATTGTATGCGATCAGCTGCTCTCTGGCAGGCACATCTGTCCCGAAATAGCAGGGCCACAAAAAGGGCGGTGCGCTGACCCTCATATGTACTTCCTTCGCACCTGCTTCCCTGAGCATATGTACGATTCTGTCGGAGGTCGTGCCGCGCACAATAGAGTCATCAATCATTATGATGCGTTTTCCTTCCACTGCCTCCCTAAGGGCGTTTAATTTTACCTGTACACTGTTTTGCCTGCTTTTCTGTTTTGGCTTGATGAATGTTCTGCCCACATAGGTGTTCTTTACAAATGCCTGACCATAAGGGATACCTGACTGTAAAGAATACCCCAGCGCCGCACAGTTGCCTGATTCCGGCACACCCACCACAAGGTCTGCCTCCACCGGCGAGTCTATTGCCAGGAACTTTCCTGCCAGGATACGGGAATTATAAACGCTCATACCATCTATATAGCTGTCCGGTCTTGCAAAATAAATGTACTCAAACACACATCTTGCATGCTGCTCTTGTGGGATGCACATGCTCTTGTCTGATTCAATCCCGTTTTCCGGAGAAATCGTCACAATCTCTCCCGGTTCTACATCCCGCACGAACTCTGCCCCTACAGTGTCAAGAGCACAAGTCTCAGATGCCAAAATATAAGCGTTATCCCTCTTTCCAATACAAAGCGGCTTAAATCCAAAAGGGTCCCTTGCTCCAATCAGTTTGCGGGGGGACATGACGATAAGGGAGTACGCCCCTTTGATCTTCTGCATAGCGCGCCCAACAGCTTCTTCCACCGTCTTTGCGTTCAGCCGCTCCCGCGCAATGTGATAGGCGATTACCTCTGAATCAATGGTGGTCTGAAAAATAGCGCCTGTGTATTCCAATTCCCTTCGAAGCTCTGGTGCATTGATCAGGTTTCCATTATGGGCAAGTCCAAGCGTACCCTTTACATAATTCAGCACAAGCGGCTGTGCATTTTCTCTGGTGGAGCTTCCGGCGGTGGAATATCTCACATGCCCTACGCCGATATCTCCCTTTAATTTCTCTAATATTTCAGGGGTAAATGCTTCATTCAATAAGCCCATATCTTTAGCGCTTAAAACTTTTCCCTTAGGACCTGCGGTATCACTGACGGCAATACCGCAGCTTTCCTGACCTCTGTGCTGCAGCGCAAACAAGCCATAGTATATGGTGGATGCTACATCTCCGCCGTCAAAATCATAGACACCGAAGACACCGCACTCCTCACCCAGCTTATCTGATGCCGGCTGACTTTCTTTATCAACACGCCTTTCTTCCAGTTCCACAATGCTGTCTTCTTTTTCCATTATACACTCCTCATCCGCCTCTGCGGACATTCATTCACGCATTTACATACGGCTTTCAAGCATTCCGCCCCGCATGACTGCTTTTCCTCTTGCTAAGTTTATGCCAGCCCAAGACGCTTGAATACTTCGTTGTAGGCCTCTTCCACATTCCCAAGATCTCTGCGGAAACGATCCTTGTCCAGCTTTTCATTGGTATTTACATCCCAGAGACGGCAGGTATCCGGTGAAGTCTCGTCTGCAAGGAGGATTTCTCCATGGAAGCGCCCAAATTCAATCTTAAAATCGATGAGCTTTATATCTGCCTGAAGGAAATATGCCTTCAAAACCTCATTTACTTTAAATGCGTATTTTTTGATTACTTCGATTTCTTCCCATGTGGCAAGACCCAGCGCAACGGCAAAATAGCTGTTGATCAAAGGATCGCCCAATTCATCATTTTTATAGCTGAATTCAATAGTAGGCTCTTTAAAAGGCGTTCCCTCCGGTACTCCCAGACGTTTTGAAAAGCTTCCGGCAGCCACATTACGGATGATTACCTCAAGAGGTACGATTTCCACCTTCTTAACAGCAGTCTGTCTGTCACTTAATTCCTCGATCAAATGCGTCGGCACCCCTTCTTTCTCAAGAAGCTTGAACACATGGTTGCTCATACGGTTGTTGATTACGCCTTTTCCAACAATGGTTCCTTTCTTTTCACCATTAAAGGCTGTCGCATCGTCCTTATAATCCACGATCACTACATCGGGATCCTCTGTTGCAAATACCTTCTTTGCTTTTCCTTCATAAAGCTGTTCCTTTTTTTCCATAGCTTCCTCCATTCCGCCGCCATGCGGCAATATGTTATTTTTATAAAGTAAATTTCCCTATAAACTCCCTGACTCTTTCCTTATCGGATGCAAAAATCTCTTCCGGAGTTCCCTGTGCCTGTATGAGCCCCTGTTCCATAAAGATAATCCTGTCCGACAGTTCTCTTGCGAACTGCATTTCATGGGTCACGATAATCATGGTCATGTGCTCCTTTGCCAGCTGCTTAATGACCTTTAAGACTTCTCCTGTCAGTTCCGGGTCAAGAGCAGAAGTTGGTTCATCAAAAAATAAAATCTTGGGCTGAAGCGCCAGCGCCCTTGCAATAGATACCCTCTGCTGCTGTCCACCTGATAGCTGGCAGGGATACGCATCCGCTTTATCTAAAAGTCCCAACTGCTCTAAAAGTCCCTTTGCCTGACTGACCGCTTCCCTTTTAGGTACGCCGTTCACCCGCATAGGTGCATCTATAATATTGCGCATAACGCTGAAATGCGGAAATAAATTGAAGTTTTGAAATACCAGCCCGAAATATTTTTGAATTCTCTTTAATTCCTGCTTTTTAGCATATACGCACCTGCCGTCTTCTTCCCATGCTGCCTTTTCCCCAAGATAGATCAGTTCTCCGCCATCCATCTTCTCAAGCATGGTCGCGCACCGAAGCAACGTAGATTTTCCCGACCCTGAAGGTCCTATAATGGATACTACCTCTCCCTCCTTCACAGAAAGCGAAATATCCTTGATTACATCCAGTTCGTCAAATCCCTTACTCATATGATTGATTTCCAGTAAAACCTCTGCCCCCATGACTTCTTCACCTCCTACTTGTAATAATCCATGGCTTTTTCAATCCGTTCCATTGCAAACGCCACCAGAAAATTGAAAATATAGTAGAAAAGACCAGCCACCATAAGAGGCATCATACTTGTGTCCTTCGCCGCAATCTGCTTTGCCATGGTAAACATTTCTGCATGTGCCAGCACGAACGCCAAGGATGTGTCTTTTACCAGGGTAATCGTTTCGTTTGTGATAGAAGGCATAATGCGCTTAAGAACCTGGGGCAGGATAATTCTGAAAAAAGTCTGAGACTTCTTGTAGCCCAGCACCTTTGCCGCTTCATATTGTCCAACGGAGATTGATTCAATTCCGCCTCTGTATATCTCCGCAAAATATGCTGCATAATTGATACTGAAAGCCAGAATAATGGCAGGAAAACGATAGCCCCTTAAATTTGCCCCAAACAAATAATACGGTGCAAAATAAACCACCAATAACTGCAGCATCAAGGGTGTTCCCCGCATAATAGATATGTAAAATTTAGATAGTCCTCTTATCATTCCATTCTTCGACATTCTTCCAAAGGACACAATCAGACCAAGGGGCAGCGAAAAAAGAAGCGTCAGAAAGAAAATCTCTGCCGTTGATATCATACCTTTTCCTAACTGCATCAAGACGGTTCCCATACTCATTTGTTCTTATTCTCCTAACACATAACCCTCAACAAGAGTAAACAGGGCAGAAAAAACAACTAAAGGTGCGCGTCCTTGCGCATTCCATTGTTATAAATTCTGCCCCAAATCACTTTTTACTTACCAAGACATACGCTGCCTTCCAGACCATATTTTTCTGCAATCTCCATAAATTTGCCATCCTCCACCATTTCAAGCAGAGTCGCTTCAACCTGATCTTTCAGCTCATCATTTCCAAGAAGGAAGCCAATGCCATACTGTTCTGTTGCCAATCTTTCCTCCATGATGAGATAGCCGTCTCCTCTGGATTTAATCTGATAATCTGCAACTCCTATATCAATTGCCAGCGCATCGATAGCGCCTGCTTCCAAATCCATGAATCCTGTATTGTAGTCTGCATACTGATTCAGCTCTGCAAAGGTTGCTGCAAGGTCTTTTGCATCTCCTTCAAGTGCTGCCAATGCGGAAGAATCCTTCTGAACCCCTACCAGCTTACCTGCAAGATCATCAAAAGAAGCAATTCCGGCATCTGCTTTCACTATGAACACCTGACTATTGTCCACATAAGGTACGGACCAAGTATACGCATCCTCTCGTCCATCCATGGTAAAACCGTTCCAGATACAGTCGATAGAACCTGATGAAAGCTCCATATCCTTAGAGTCCCAGTCGATGGGCTGCTTTACCAGTTCCCACCCTCTGCGTTCGCATACTTCTGCTGCCAGCTCAAGGTCAAAACCGGTGTACTCACCATTTTCATCCATGTACCCATAAGGCGGAAATTCCGCGTCGAATCCCACGGTAAAAATAACTTCGTCATCTGTCTGTGTCATTCCGTCCGCCTGTGTTTCCTCTGTTGCTGTTTCCTCCAAAGCCTCTCCTGCCTGTGCTGTCTCCTGTGAAGGTGAACCGCAGGCGGAAAGCAGACCAAAGGTCATTGCCGTTGCTGTCAAAAGCGCGATACATTTTTTCATAATCTCTCCTCCATTTGCCATAAAGCATTTTACACGACACTGCACTTTGCTATCATAGTAAAGTGCAGTTTTCATACGTTTATCATGCTATCATGCCCTCAAATAGAAGTCAAGAAAAATCCTCTTCATACTCTCCCACAATATCCAGTATTTCTTTCGCATACTCTGGGTAACTTTCAGCAAGATCCTTGATTTCAGCCTGCGCTTTGCCGGCTATCACTTCTTTGTTATAATCCATGCGCCTTCTTAAGGACTGCCTTCTGATAATCAGATTATGACGAATCTCAACCATTTCTTTCCTGTCAAGGATTGCCGCTGTCTGGTGAAGCCAGATCATGGGATCTTTAATCTGATAACGCCGCAAGACATGTAGAAGTTCCTTCTGGCACTGGTCCAGTTCCCGCTCCGCCTGCTCATAGCTGTGCCGCTCTGCTTTCTCCACCTGATACTGCTGCCAGGTTTTTCCAAGCTCGCTTGCGCTTGCGACATTATATTTCATGTACAGATAATCCAATAGATGGGTATTGTTGACATACCGTATCTTCACCGTATTCTGAAGCCTGATGATGCGGTTGATGCCATTTTCCACCTGCGAGAGCTCTTTCACCGAATCACTGTGCTTGACAAAAATTGCTGTAATGGCAATCGCCCCCACTGCTGCCACCGCCAAATATCCCAATTTTGCATTCATATCAAATCCGAACTGCAAAATAAAAAGAATCAGTATACATGCAATCACCGCAACCGTACACACGATTGCCATGGATCTCGTATCCGCAATGACACGACGCAGTTCATTTCTCCGAAACAGATAAGCATGCTTTTCTCCGTCCAGCTTGCGCAGATCCCTCTTGATGAAATCCTGGTATTCCTCTGCCTGTGTCAGCTTCTCAAGCCCGTCCTGGATTTCTTCTTCCAGACGTTCCATCTGATGATATGCTTCCTCGCTCATCCGGTTTGCTCTTTCTTTATACCCGGATTGCTTCTGCTCCAAGGCATCGATCTTTTTAGCGCACTCCGCCAGCTCTGCCATTTCTTCCTCCGGCAGTGCTTCAATCTCCTCCATATCCTTTAAATAGGCAGTAACCATGTTATATTCAAACTGGAGATTATCAAGCTCCCTTGATGCCTCGGCTATCTGTTCAAGGCACCCCCGCACATACTCCTCGCGCTGGTCTTTGTCTTTGATCTGATAATCTTCCCTGTCATAGACGACCTCATTCCAATCCTCAATTTCATATTCAGGTACTTCCTGTTTCTTTTTCCTTTGCAGCAATTTCTTTATAAAACCCATATTTTTCTAATCTTCCTATTCATTTTCGTTTCTTTACAGTCCCACCAGTTCTCTGTACGCATCCTTTTTGCTGGAAATGATCTTATCGATTTCTTCATAATAAGACGCCACATTCCCTTCCTCTTTATAAATCTTAAGAGCCGACAGCATTCTGCTGTCCTGAGACGCTTCAAATTCTCCCTTTGCCTCTTCCAGCTTTTTTTCCACCTGTAAAGACAGATCATGAAATTCACCATGTTCTGCTATAAAAGTAATGTAAGCGCTCTCCTTAAGCAGCATCCGCTGCGCCGTAAGATATTGCATCCCCGATTCTCTTCTGCCAGTCATATCATATGCTTTTTTGAAATACCGCGCCGCCATTTCAAACTGGAACAGGCTCGCATATGCCACCCCCATGTTATGACAGATGGGCGGTTTAAGTGCACTTTCCGTTTCCGGCAACTGTCTAAGCAGACGGTCATACTCCTCTATCGCCAGCCTGGGCTTTGCATTTTTCAGAAGAAAATCTGCTTGTCTTTTCTGCCTTTCAAAATCGTTCAGCCCTGCATTGCTTTGAAGCACATCCTCTATCTTTTTTATTTCCTCCGGCGTACAGTAATTCACATAATCCAAAATAACACTGGCAAAAATCCCCGGCTGACTGCCTTTATGAAATAAATTGAGCAGCTGATGGCTTAATTCTGTAAGACCACACTCCCTGTCCAGCCACTGCGCAAGTTCTTCATCCATAATATCCCGGTTAATCATAAAAGGTTTGCTGGCAAAGAGATAGCAAAGCTCCTCAACGCAGTATATGTTCACACATATGCTTTCAATATAATATGGATTTTCGGCATATTTCCCTGTACATAATAAAATTCTGCCCATAAACTGCCAACTCCTAAACCTTTCCTAAAATTCTCCCAACTCCCGGCGGTCTTATTGAACCATGACCGTCTGCGTCCATGCCTTTCCGCTGGATTTAAACAATTCTCCGAATCCCATATCCTCTATCGTTATGGCTGCCTGATTGACGGCAGTCATCTCAATATGCACGTTCAGTCTGGTGGTCCGTTTTGGACGCTCCGGCAGCCCCTCCAACGTAAGAATCCTGTTCGTCACGTTTCCGCCCGTAAGCGGCGTAATGACAAAGTCCACTGTATTGCCACTTTCCAGAATCAAGTCAAAATCCGCTGCTGCCTCATACCAATTGGTGCCAGCATCCAAGACAGCATAGTAAGAATCCTCTCCTCGTCTGAGTGCCCTGATTCCTATGTTGGACTTTAATTTGTCGGCTCCCAGATATACATAATCTTTCCACTCTTTACTGGGATTTAAACGTTCCATCATCCCATAGCAGGCTCCTTTGCTATAAAGATTATTTCCCTGAAATGCCCTGCGGTTCCTGCACAGGAATTTTAAAGACTCCTTCGCCCAGTTTTCCTTAAATCCGTCTCCCAGCAAAAATACAGTGGAAACGATTCTATCCCTAAGACTCTCCTGTGCAATCCCTAAAAACAGCTGATCCAATTCCTCCATCTGCTGTTTCTTTTCCTCCTCGTCCTCTTTCCAGACTCTCCTTCCCATCTCAGGGTAATCTGCCTGCTCAATAAACACCACTTGAGGCATGGTTCTGGTATTGCACTCCAAGCATAAACTCTTAAGCATATCATGATATTCAAATATCACAACATCATTTCTCCATAATTCCTTGTCCTGATGAAGTGTGTAAGCATAAAAGCTTTCCATATGGCTTTGAAAGCAGATACGCGCATCGCCAAGCTTTAAGCCTGCCGCCACCTTCTCAAGCACATCCACCATACGGGGGGTAAGTTCCTCCACCGTAAACATAAATGCTTCAATCTGATTGAAAGGGGCACGCATGCTAAGAAGCGACAGACTTCTTTTCACAAACAGCGTAAGCAGCGCCGCCGGATCAAATGCCTCTCCCTCTACCATAACATCCTCTCCCCGCTGCGCCAGCGTGATCAGATCTTCTATCAAGATACCGTCTTCTTCCTTTGCAAATTTGATGGCTTCTTTTCCATAGTACCACTGCCCTACGCCCCGTCTTTTGCACAAAAGCGCCGGAATATTATATTGTTCCGTTCCTGCAACAGCAGAAACGGTTTCAGGCTCCGTCTCCTCCAGAGCGCAGTAACTGATCTGGGCAAATCTCCTCCCCAGATCATATCCAACAGCCATTTTTTTATGATTCTTTTTTCCTGTCTGATCTCTCTGACTCTGAAACATTCTTATCTCCTCTGCATACCGCCTACTGCCTCTTGGGCACTTAAAACATCCCTTTCCTGGCATCAGAGCATATGGAACAACTCCTTCACCATATGATCTTGTTCAAAATACTCATACAGCAGATTTTCCATCGTATCGTAATCATGCAGATTTCTCCCGATTGCAATATCGTTCAGCATAGTATACTTGCTTTCCCGCTGCTCTCTTACGGTATCGTTGCGGCTTAGGGTCCCGCTTTCTGTCAGGTACTCCTTCCCGTCTTCTATTTCTGTAATATAATACTGCAAATGTTCACCAAAGAAAAGGATAAACTCTTTGACACATACTCCGCCGAACATATTCTTCATCTCTTCCTTAACATATTCTCCCTCCGCCTCTTCCTCCTTTTCCATAAGGTAATGAATGACTGCCTTATTTCCGTCTTTCACACGATATTCCACCATCGTCTTGTCCATGAATTGGCGCATGAAAGTGATGTTGTCCGCATATTCCTTAAAATAAGGGAAATAAAGCTTCTGCATCAATATTTCCCGCAAAAAGACGAGCAGGCAGCGCGATATATGCTCATCCACCAGTTTCTTGTTCTCCGCATAATATTTCGTATAGGCGAGCTTACACACAAGCGGGATTTCCTCCTGCCTGTTGATGACCCTCTGCATATCCTCCAGAACAAATTCACTTGTCACTTTATCCTTAACAAAATAATCATATGCGCTCTGGCAAAGAAATGCCATCTCTACATTGGTTTTGGCTCCGCCGGAGATATATTTTTTGAAGATCTCTGCTCCTTCCCCCACAAATGCTCCTGTATAAAGCATCTGGATCAAGATCCGCTCACAGAGTTCATAGGTATCCACGCCGAACGCTTCCGCTGCTTTCCAAATATCCCGCATTTCCTTGCAGGTTCCTTTAAAATACATACACAGGTAGCGCAGCAGGTTTTCATCATATTTGCCCGCTTTAAATGCCATGAATATCAGCATCGTCATGGTATCATCCTCTGCCATGCCTTCCATTGCAAGCAGCCGGCTGCACAGCCTTACAATCAGCTTTGCTTCTATCCCCTCTCCGCCCCGGAGTTTTATCCAATCGTATGCCTTTTCATACATTCCTCTAAGGACCATGAATCGCACCACTTGGGCAAAGCATTGATTTTCAATTTCTGCAGGCGCCAGCTCTTTCAGATAATCATCCAGCTCTTTCATCCTGTCGTGGTCATAGTAGAAATGAATCAACTTCATCCTGATCTCCCGCTGGATGCCTTCCTCCACCAGTGCCGACTCCGTGATCCGCTTCATATATGCCACATTGTTTTCATTGATCTGAACCATCTCCCTGCCTTTTTCGCAAAGCCATAAATCAAAATGGATGCAATCCGCAACATACGGCGCAATCATAGACGCAATTTTATCGGGCAATAGAAGACGCTCAAGAATATATTCTTCTCCCCTGCAGTAACGATTTCCCCATACATCCTCTAAAAGCAGCTGACAGTCACTGCCGTAAACAGGAATATAAACCTCCCTGCTGGCAACAGGGTAGACTGCCTCCTGCTTTTCTTTATCATACACCAGGATGACTTTTCTGATATCCCTGCGCATAATGGTCAAATGATGCATAAAAAGTGCTGTGGAAAGCCCTTTTGCCGTTTCCTCCGTAATCATCATCGGCGTAATCAGGTTTTTGTAAAGATAGGCAAGGTACTGATTATTTTTCCCTTTCAGAATTTGGAATACGATAAAGCGTTCTATCTGCTCCCGATAACTCTCATACAATTCAGGATACTGTGCCTTATTCCGATGGATATACGAATAAAGAAAGGAGTTATGTAAACTATCCAAATTACTGTCAAATGCAAAATACATCAAAACAATTTTAGGTATTTCTTTATCCGGCGTAAGCCTTAAGGACATCATATAATATTCATAAAGCCTTGTGATTCTAAGTTCCTTTTCGATTCCCTTTTCGTACCAGGAAAACGCATATTCTTCCGTCACATTTCCCTTAATCAGCAAGGTACAGATTGCCTGCAGCACTTCGTCCGTGGGGACGATTTTATAACAGCATTTTAAGATATAGAACAACCTTCGTGAGTAATTTTTCTGTTTTCCTGAAAGATAGACGATCTGCTCGATTACACTTGGCGTAAGAAGTTCCTTTCTGGCTGCATAGGTCAGAACCTGCATCTCAAAAGGGGCAAGCTTCATCAACAGTGTAGGATTAGACAGAATCAAATTCCATGCCTCTATATAGATAACCGGACTTTTGCATCCCTGCATGCATTGGTCCTCCAATATAATCCACTTTCTGGAAGGGCTTCGCGTATAATCCTCCGCCAGATACAAAAGAAGCCATGCAATTTTCCAGTTATCTGAATTCTGCGTAAAAATCCTCTCTACCTGACCTGCCACTTCATCTATATATTCCTCCTGCCTGTTAAGCAGTGTCGTCAGATATAAATGATAGCAGTACAGCGTAGGTTCGAAATTCCCCTCTAATACTCCTGATACCTGTTCTAAAAGCCACTGCGCCTCATTGTAGCGCTCCTCCGTAATAAGAAGCTGTACTTGAAACAGCTTCGCCGCCAAATCTTGATCGTCCATCTGAATCAGTCTGTCAACCAGTTCCCCTGTCTCCTTCATCCATAAAGCGGCGCTGATTTTTCTGGTGCGAAACGCCTCATAATACTGCATCAGTTCCATAATCATATGCTTCCGCTGCCTGCGCATTCCCAGCACTTTTGTAGTCACTGATTTGTTTATGACTGTAACATATGCGGTTAAAGAAACGTAAGGATTGTATAGATGAATCGTCCCATAGTTTCTGCCTCCATGAAGCTGTTCCCCAGAAATATAAAAAGACAGCCTGTAACAATTTCCCAAGAAATCCTCGTCCCGAATCACCTGCTTTTCCAGAACAAGAAAATCTCCTTCCTTTTCTACAAAGAGTTCCGAATATCCCCAGCCGTTCCGATTGATGATCAGACGCCCCTCTTCCATATTTCCCGGATTATCCATCCGAATCTCCGATTCTTCAAGCAGGAACTGAACTTTTTGCTTTTTTTTGATTTCCAGTAGAAATTCTTCCACATTCTGCTCTCTTCTACTGCCCTTCACAAGCCCTTTATAACTTCCATAATACTGCCTGTCCACGCCGGTAAATACACGCTCAAATTCCTTTGAGTGGAACAGTCCTACCGCTTCATCCCAATTTGTCCTGGCTAGATTTGCAAAGTGAAACAGATTTTTAATGCTTCCTAAGTCTGACTCCAATGTCCCTGAAACGATACTCACATCATAGGGTACATAGTATTCTCCCTGATTAGACACAATGCGGAATTCTCCTTTTATGGTATCCCCTTCCATCATCCCCGAGGCATCAAAAAAATACTGGATCTCTTCTTTGGGTCCCAAGAAACGATCCGTCAGACATCTCATACGTAATCTGGTAGAAGATACAATTCCAGCCGTCACCTCATTTTCAGGTCCGAATATGGTAAAGCTGCCCTCAAAATTCTCCCCTTCATGCAAAGATAGTTCGATCACAGGATCTGAAAAATCCAGAGAACGAATCCCTTTATTAAAATTTCCTTCTAAGATTTTTTCTATTGTATCCTGCACGGCTGCCATTCCTCCAGTTGCCTGTTTCTCATACGTAATCTTTTTATTAGTATACCATCATTCCCCCGTTCTTCGCAACAGGGGAAGTTGCCCTTTGGTGAACTGGGTGTATGGTAATATAAGGGCAGGTTGGACAGGAGGCGCTTGGTCAGCGGGAGGATAGGGAGGCAGCTTTCGGGAGCGGTAAATACGGCGGGGATGGCTTTCAGGGCGGACGGTGCAAGATATTGTTTCAAGGCTCGTCTTCAAAACCGTATTTCACTAACAAAATGGCTTTACATGCTTCAAGGCGAACGAGTCGGAGCCAAGCGGCATCCTGCCTAATGGCTCCTAATTCCGCCATCCATGGCGGAATTCCTCTGATTATTCAACCATTTTGTAAGTGAAATTACCGCTTTTCCGCCAGAGCTTTGAAACAATATCTTGCACCGTCCGCCCTGAAAGCCATCCCCGCCGTATTTACCGCTCCCGAAAGCTGCCTCCCTATCCTCCCGCTGCCCAAGCCGTCTCTCCTTTCTGCCACACCTATCCTCCTGCCCAGTCTGCCCTCACCACTTTTCTGTTTCTCAAACTACCACTATAGATTAGAGGAAACATAATCTCCTTGGTACTATATTTGAGCAAATAAAAAACTATTTTTGATAATACCTTATAGCCAAAGCAACCTCAAGGCAGGGTTACAGAATATTAAAAATTTCGCATCACTGCCTTGCCCCTTACATAAACGGCAGCTCCCTGCTCCCCTATCTAGACCTCAGCAAGACTCTTGACGTCTGGAAGGAGGCATGGGAGGGAGTGGTGCACCGGGGCAGGCGGCGATGAAGCAGCATGGATAGAAGCCAGGCTCTGGCAGGATGCAGTGGGGGAAGACAACGGTATCCGGGTACGGCGCCTGTTTCATCTTTGCAAGGCTCTGGCGAAAAATCGGCAATTTCACTTATAGAATGGTGAGATATCAGGGGAATCCGGCATGGATGCCGGATTAAGAGCCGTGCGGCACGGATGCCGCTTGGCTCTGCCCCGTCCGCCCTGAACGATCTACCTCCATTCTATTAGTGAAATCCGATTCGGAGACGAGACTTGCAAAGATGAAACAGGCGCCGTACCCAGATGCCGTTGTCTTCCCCCACTGCATCCTGCCAGAGTCCTGCTTCTATCCATGCTGCTTCATCGCCGCCTGCCCCGGTGCACCGCTCCCTCCCATGCCGGTACATCAGGGATCCCCGTCCCCCCTATCTCTAACCTCAGCCAGGCTCAGAAATCCGACTGACCCCTACATAAATATTAGAGATACTATACCAAGTTGGATAATCTACAATTCCAGACTGTGGAAGATCGAAGATCCTCTGAAATGTTCTTACTGCTTCGGCAGTTGCCGGTCCGTAGATTCCGTCGGCAGAGATGGTGGGAATCGCGGGATAATTTCTGGCAATTCGGTTCAACTGTTGCTGGATCTGCCTGACCTTTTCACCTGAAGCTCCTATATTCAGGTTATAGCCGGGAAATGATGACGGAACACCTGCAACACTCTGGGCTGTGTTAATGTACATGTCGCTTCCGTAGTAGTAGTGGATGATATCTATTGCAGAATAGCCCTCTTCTCCCAGATATTTAGAGCCCCACTGGCTCAATCCGTTGCATGTGACTCTTCTGCCGTCACAGTAGGATGTGAAAATCGGCTGGCGCACCCCCGGACGGGATAAATAATTGGCAAACACGCTGTCTACAATTCTGTCGATATTCTGGTAAAAGTTTCTGCCGTGCATCCATTTCTGGTCGTATGCCGTGGAAGAAGTAATGGTAAAATTATACCCCTTATTCCGATACCACTCTGTATATACTCTGTTTAAAGTAAAAGACATGATGACTAGCGTGTTGGCATATATGGCGCTTTCCGGCCAAGTGGCGTAAATTTCAGAGGAAACAACATTTTTGATATAATCCCTGTATCTTACATAGTAATTGGGCGCCGTTGGATCGTCTGGCACACCATCATGCACCACCACGTATTCTGGAATCACAACGCGGCTTAAAACGATTTCACCGCTCTCATCCATAGGCTTGATTTCATCTTCGGGAATTTTGGGCGGATACTCGCCGTACAGTGTATGATCTGGAATCACGATTAATTCTTCCTGTTCCTGGGTCTCCTCTAGCGGAGTCAGGCTGACTGGCTGCACAGCTGTGACATCTGGAAGAATCTCTGTTCCAGATATCATAAGCGGCTCATACCCCGGCGCTTCAATCTGAATGTTGTATTCCGAGTAGGGCTGTTGTTCCACCGGAGTCAGACTGTATTCTAAGGGCGGCGCCGGCAGGTCTATTTCCTGCGTCTGACCTGATGAATCCGTGGTAAGCTTTTCTATGGTTACATCTGGAACGCCTGTATAAGAAATGGTTACAGTGGCATCCTGTATCGGTATCAATCCCAGCGTAGAAGTCACATTAATCTGGAGCTTGCCGGAATAGGTGTTATCCACCTGTGCACTTCGTAAAATATTTTCGGGCATAAAATACCTCTGCATATAAACTTATCATATCATATGCAGAGGTATTCAAATCGTTCATAGCTGTTTACCGATATCTGTTCTTTATTTTGTTAGAAGCATCATAATGTCATTGCTTCTTGCCACAAATTTACTCATTGCCTCCGGTTCTAAGGGCGCATGCTGCAAAAGGGCAAGGTCATATAGCTGCTCGCAGATCATGTTCACATTATCGCCTTCTGTATGCTCCATAATGTACTGCACCAGCGGATGGTTCGCATTCAGGATCAGCGTTTCCCCTTCCTTTCCAAATCCTCCCATATCCATACCTGGCATAGAGTACATCTTCATCATATCCTGCATTCTCCTGCTCTCCTCTGAAAGCGTAATCATAGAGGATATTTTCTTATTTTTCAGTTTTTCAACCTTAATGGTTATCTTGTCCTTTTTAAGAACTTTCTTCATCACTTTGCCAATAGCGTCTGCTGCCTCTTCCAATTCCTTTTCGGCTTTTTTGCTTGTCTTTGCCTTAAAGGTATCTGTAAGATCTGCATCGATTCTCTGGAATTTAATCCCCTCATTTTTAGCCTCCAGCTGGGAAATGAAGGGCTGATCGATATTGTGAGTCAAAATAACGGCATCCATCTTTGCAGCCTTGAACATACTGATATACTGCCCCTGCTGCTTTTCATCGGTCACATAGTAAATAACCTTTTCTTTCTTTTCTTCCTCTTCGGCTTCTGTTTCCTCGTCTGCTTTGGCGCTTACCACATTTCCGTCAGCATCAATGACTTCTGCTGCCTGAGACTCATTCGCATTCTCGTCCTTGCTCTCTGTCTCTGCTCCTTCTTCCTTCTCCTCTTCCTCAACGTCCGTTTTATTGACCTCTAAACATTCAGGGAGCGTCAGATATTCTCCGTCCAGATTCTTAAACAGAATATAATCTGTCATCTTTTCGCAGAACTTATCATCCTTCAGGCATCCAAATTTGATGAATGGGCTGATGTCATCCCAGTATTTATTGTATTCTTCTTTTTCTGTCTTGCACATGCCGGAAAGCTTATCTGCCACCTTTTTGGAAATGTAATCAGAAATCTTCTTTACAAATCCATCATTCTGCAGCGCGCTTCTTGATACGTTAAGAGGCAGATCCGGACAGTCAATGACACCCTTTAACAGCATCAGGAATTCCGGAATGACTTCCTTAATATTGTCTGCAATGAACACTTGATTGTTATACAGTTTGATAACGCCTTCGATAGACTCATATTCCATATTGATCTTCGGGAAATACAGAATGCCCTTTAAGTTGAACGGGTAATCCATATTTAAGTGAATCCAGAACAAAGGCTCCTTGTAGTCCTGAAAAACCTTACGATAAAATTCCAAATACTCTTCTTTGGTGCATTCATTGGGATGTTTTGCCCAAAGCGGCATTGTCTCGTTTAGAAGTTCGGGACGTTTTACAATCTTGTATCTTAATTTGTCTTCTTCCTTCTCCGGTTTGATCTCCTCTACCACGGTGTCTGTATCCAGCTTCTCGTCTGCATCGATGGTCTGCGTCTCTTTGGTATTTACCTTGGACAGGTAAATTTCAATGGGCATGAAAGAACAATATTTTTTGATGACTTCCCTTGCCTTGTACTCGTTGCAGAACTCCAGCACATCTTCATTTATAAATAAAGTAATGGTAGTACCGACTTCCTCTCTTTCGCCCTGCTTCATATCAAATTCTGTTCCGCCGTCACATTCCCAGTGAACAGGCTGCGCGCCTTCCTGCCAGGAAAGGGTATCAATATGCACCTCGTCAGCTACCATGAATGCGGAATAAAATCCTAGTCCAAAATGACCTATGATCTGATCCTCGTTGGTCTTGTCCTTATACTTTGCAATAAAATCCGTTGCACCGGAAAAGGCAATCTGGTTGATATATTCTTCCACTTCATCCGCCGTCATACCGATACCATTATCGATGAACTTTAGCGTTTTCTCCTCAGGGTTCACCAGAACCTGTATTTTCCCTTTATACTCCGCAGAAAGGGAATATTCTCCCATCATATCCAGCTTTTTCAACTTGGTTATGGCATCACAGCCATTGGATATCAACTCCCTGAAAAAAATGTCATGGTCTGAATATAACCATTTCTTGATAATTGGGAATATGTTTTCACTGTTGATTGATAAACTTCCGTGTTTCTCTGCCACGATAAATCACTCCTTTTTCTTACTCTTTCCATATCCGTGTTTCCATAGAAGATGACCAAATTCCTTGCCACAGCCATCTCAAGCTAAAAATAAGTGTAATTCCCTTTTTCTTAAAAGTCAAGACAAAATTAGCACTCATTTCAAACGAGTGCTAATAACCCCTGAAAAATCTTGAATTTCCAGGCTTTTCCCAATTCTAAAATTTTTATTAATTAAAATATTGATTATAAATGTCAAAGAAATCCCTCGTCGTGACCTCATTATTTTCAATGAACGAAACGCTTTCCCATAGTTCCTCGTTTAAGGTTCTGGTAAGCGATGTCACGAATGCATCATACTCCTGACCAAAGACTTCCTTCCGTCTTTTTTCTACGATCTTCACTTTGTTGGCATCGGTTTCTTCCCTGTTGAACGTGCTGATACATTTAATGATATGGTAACCATACTCTGTCTCCACGATATCACTGATTTCTCCGTTCCCTAAATTGAATGCCGCTTGCTCAAATGAAGGATCCGTCTCTCCTTTTCCGAAAGAAAAAGTCCCCTTATCTCCTTCGCTGTATTGAAGCACCAATTCCTCAAAGTCACTATCCTCTTCCCTTGCCAGTTTTAATATTTCCTCCGCCTGCCGCCTTGCTTCTTCCTTTGCGTTCTGTGTGTATTCTATCTTTTTTCCGGTGCCGTCCAGCGCATAAGTTACAATCAGGATATGCTCCACCGTAATGGTTCTCGCCTCATCATCACTGATCTCAGGGTTGATATCCTTAATAATATATTCATAAACTTTATTTGCCAGCGCAAACTCCTCATACAAATTTTCGATGGTTTCCTCTGTCACGTCCATGCTCTCACGTTCTGCCTGATTCAAAGAAGCATAATATTCAGCAGCGGCAGATTTTACCGCCTTTTTCTCAGCGTCACTTAGGGCAACGCCATGCTGCTGTGCCAGAAGATTCATGGTTTTGATCTGGGCAAGCTGGGCAAGCACCATCTCCTTTACATTTTCTTCAAGCGTCACTCCGTTTAAATCTGTTTTCCAGATTTCTTTCCCATAAACGCTTTCATACTGATCCTGGGTATTGGTGAGATACACCATGACCTCAGGCAGCGTACAGGACATGGTCTCTATCCTGAAAATCTCATTCTTTCTAAACCCTGTTGTAAGTACAAGCTTTGTATCTGCATCATTCTTTTTGCAGCCGACTGCCGTAAAAAACATAAGTCCGCAGACGAAAAGGGCAAGCATCCTTTTTCCTGTCATTCCCACACTTCCTGTCTTCATGCTTGAAACGTCCTCAAAATGCTTCTTGCAACACTGATACCGTTTGCAGACGCCTGTTGGAGTCCCCTTGTCACACCTGCTCCGTCACCGATTGCCCTCAGTCCCCTTATGCTGGTCTCAAAATCCTTGTTTACAATCACCTTATTGGAATAGAATTTTACCTCCACCCCATAGAGCAGGGTCTCATCCGCCGCAATTCCGGGCGTGATCTTATCCAGCGCAAGCAGCATCTCCTCAATGTCCACCATAATGCGGTGAGGAAATACCAGTGACAAATCGCCGGGCACTGCATCTTTCAAGGTCGGCATAATATTATTGCGGCAAAGGCGTTCTTCCGTCGTCCTTCTGCCTCTTCTGAAATCCCCAAAGGTCTGCACCAGTATCTTGCCTCCGCAGAGCATATTAGATAGCTGTGCAATGTGTTTGCCATACTCGATGGGTGTCTTAAAGGGTTTGGTAAAATTCTTGCTGACTAAAATGGCAAAATTGGTGTTGTTGGTCTTATACTCCTTTGATTTGTATGCATGGCCATTGACTACCGCCAGACCGCCTTCGTAATATTCTGTCGCCACCTCTCCGGAAGGATTGGTACAGAAGGTCCTTACCTTATCATCAAAAGTCGGAGTATGATAAATCAATTTCGCTTCATAGAGATTTTCATTGAGGAACTGCATGACTTCGTCACGCACTTCCACCCTGACGCCGATGTCCACCGTTCCCGGCGTGGTCTCAATACCGATTTCCTGACATTTATCCTTAAACCAGTCTGCTCCCTCACGTCCTACCGCAGATACGATTTCCCTGGCGTAAAAGATTTCCCCTTTATCTGTCCTTACGCCTACTGCCTGATTGTTCTCAACCAGAATTTCTTCCACCATAGTATTGAATCTGAAAGTCACTTTCGCTTGTTCCAGATGATGCTGCAGCTTTTCGTAAATCTTGTACCCTTCTTCCGTTCCCAAATGGCGGATAGGACATTCCACCAGCTTCAAATTTGCATTGATTGCTTTTTTGCGGATTTCTCTAATTTCTGTCTGTTTATCTACGCCATAAACATTGGTATCCGCGCCGAATTTCAGATAGATGCCATCAGATTCCTTAATCAATTCCTCTGTCTTGTCATATCCCAAGATTCCGGGCAGATTGCCGCCCACATCCGGTGAAAGAGACAATTTTCCATCCGAAAATGCCCCTGCGCCAGCAAATCCTGTGGTGATGGAGCAGGGGCTGCAGCCCACACACTGTTTCGTGGTACGTTTAGGACATTGCCTCTTCTCAATGGAACGCCCTTTCTCCACCATCAGAACCTTTAAATCCTCTTTTTTATCAAGCAATTCATAAGCACAGAAAATGCCGCCTGGACCTGCGCCAATGATGATCACATCAAATTGATTTTCCATGTAAATCCTCCTCCAAAAACAGACTGTTTCCACATCCATTGCATCTATTACGATAACATAATAAGCGCCTTACTTCCAGCATTTGTTTTCTCGATTTGAATCTGGTTTCCGATCTTTTCCGCCAATTCCGGCACATGTGAGATGATGCCGATCAGGCGGTCCCGCTCCACCAGCGTCTGTAGGGTAAGACAAGCCTGATCGAGGGATTCCCCGTCAAGACTTCCAAAGCCTTCATCGATAAACAGCGCTTCCACCTTAAGCCCTCCGCTTTCCGACTGCACTACATCACTCATGCCCAGCGCCAAGGACAAAGAAGCTTTAAAGGCTTCCCCGCCTGAAAGGGTCTTGACTGAACGGTATTTGCCCGTATAATAATCTAGAACCTCAATTTCAAGGTTGTCCTTGCTCCTTCCGTCGCTGATCTGTTCCACTCTTTTCAACTCATATCTTCCACTGCTTAAAAGACGCAGTCTGATGTTCGCGGCAGTCAATATATCTTCAAAATATGCAGCAAGCACATACTGTTCAAAAACCAGCCTCTTTTTATTATTCCCATTTGCGGCGTCATCCAAATCCTTAATTAAACTATAACGTTCCATCAGTGACACCAGAAGCTTATTTTTCTCTTCAAGGGAAGAAAGTCCCTTTTTCACACTTTTGTGACGATTGTCCAAAGTCAGCTGCTCGTCGAAGAGGGCTTTTCTTTCTTTTTCTGCCTGACAAAGCTGATCCTTTAATTCCTGCATATCTTTAAGCTCCGCCTTGCCAGTCTCTTCTGTAAGGTGGCTGCGCATTTCAGCGTTTAAGTGGCAGTCCTTCCGATATGCTTCAATTTCTTCCCGGAGGGTACGGATCTCTTCTTCCTCCCTGCGGACCTCAAGATATGCCTCTCTAGATAAAAATCCTGCCTCATTTAACCCTTTGCGAAATTCTGCTTCCTGCTTTTCCAGTTTCTCGCCTGCAAGCATCTCTTCCTTCTTCCGCTTATCCAGTATTTTCTTCTTCTCCTTAAGGACAGCGCTCCGCTGCTGATATTGCTTTAGCTGCTCCCTAAAGGCTTCCTGACTATGATCCTCAAGATAAGCTGCTATGACAGGCTTTCTGTTTTTCCTGCACGCTTCAAGCTGCCTGCACTGTTCCATCCACTCTTCTACCTGTCGCTTAAGCTCCTCACGCTCCGCCGCGCAGGCTGAAGTCTTCCCGTGGACCTTAACCCTTTCATTCTGCTTTACCTCATAGATGTTTTTCAGTTCTTTTACTCTATCCTCCGTAGGAAGACTGCCGCTTTTAACTGCCAAATCAGGATGATGCACCGCCCCGCACACCGGACAGGGAATCCCTTCCTCCAGACTTTCCGCTAAGATACCCGCCATCCCATGGCGGTAAGCTAGATCCGTCTGCTCATATAATCGTTTCGCTTCTTCCTCTTCCTTCTCCGCAGCCAGATAGATTTTCTGCAGCCTGCACAGCTCCTCCTCCTTGGCTCTTCTTTTTTGACCCTCCTTCGCAAGCTGGCGTTCTGCCTCCTGCCGCTTTTTTTCTTCCTCATAGCTGACGGCAATCTCCTCCTGCATTGCAAAAAAGGCTTCTTCCGCTTTATTTTTCTGCTCTAATAGCTGTATTTCTCCTAAAGAGTCCTGTATTTCCTTTTTTAAGGACGCCGCCTGTTCCTCTAGGGCAGTCAATTTTATTTCCACTGTTCTTAAAGAAGCTGCACGCTCCTGCTGTTTTAACAGACTTTCTTTTTTGTTTATTTCATATGCGCGCTCATCAAGTTCCTGGGCCCGTGCTTTTTCTTTCTCCAGCTTGTCAAAAAGGCTCTGTACCCTTTCGTTTTCCGCTATCTGACCTGCAAGCGTCTGTACCTTCTCATCCTGCCTGGTATATGCTGCCCGGAGTTCTTTGCCCGTTTTCCGGAGCTGTTTTTCCTCTTCCCTAAGAAGCGCTATGGTGCCCTCATAATAGTGACCCCCAGCATCTTCTCTGACTCCTTCCTCCATAGAAAGCATATCGATATCTTCATCCATTTTGTGCCTGCATTCCATGATCTGCTTATAGATGCCGCCCGCTTTTCCCTTCAGGGATGCTGCTATTTTCTCGTACAGATCCGTCCCAAATATTTCACGGAAGATCTTCGTCTTTTCAGAGGGCGGCGCCGATAAGAGCCTTGCGAACTCCCCCTGGGCAATCATGGATAACTGCTTGAACTGGCGGTAATCCAGCCGCAAAAGCTCCTGGACCTTGCGGGTCACTTCTCCGCTTCCCTCAATGGATTTTCCATCCGGTCCCGTAAAAACTGCACGCTCTTTCTCTTTTGTCAAAAGATCCTGTTCTTTGGTATCTTTTCCCTGTGCCCTGCGTTTTTTGGGTCGCATATATTCCGGATTTCTGTAGATTTGATAGGTTTCGCCAGCATGTGTCATGACAAGCTCCACATACGTAGGCGTTTCTGACC
This sequence comes from Lachnospiraceae bacterium, assembly GCA_029054245.1. Taxonomy (GTDB): domain Bacteria; phylum Bacillota; class Clostridia; order Lachnospirales; family Lachnospiraceae; genus Suilimivivens. The sequence continues at coordinate 131,249 of JAIDFQ010000004.1, forward strand.
TGGCAAAGTCACTGCGGACGCTGTTCTTCTCCCGCATTCCCCCGCTCATGTTTCCATAAAGGGCATAGGTAATGGCATCAAAAATAGTGGTCTTTCCTGCCCCTGTAGGTCCCGTGACCAGAAAAAGTCCTCTTTCATTAAACCCTGTAAAATCAATTTCCTGCTTTTCTTTGTAAGGTCCCCACCCACATAAGGTCAATCTGACCGGCTTCATTGTTTACTCTTTTCCTTCCAATTCTTTTACGATATCCATCACGGCACGTTTACTCTTATCTGGCAGTTCCATCTGCCGCACTTCCTGATAAAACGCTTCAAACAAAGACAGTACATCCCGTTGCCCTGCAAGCATCCTGTTCATATTCCTTGATGTGACATCCTTGTCAGAAGTAAGTTCTGCCTCTTTCCTGACGATCTGCATCACATTGGGGTACACACTTCTGATGGTCCCGATGGGATCAATCAGCTCACCCGCATCGGTCAAGATCGCCTGTATGTAATCCTGATATTGACCACTTTTCTCAATGGAATCTGACATTGCCCCTTCCAGTATTTCCTTTAAGCTTCCTTCTATCTTCCGCATTTCCCGCATAGGACGAAAAGGAAGCGGTTTTACCTCCTCAAGCCCTTTTGCGCCAAACCGGACCAGCAGCGCTTCCTTGGTTTGACTGGTTTCTCCAAAAGAATACTTAAGCGGCGAACCTGCATACCAGACTGGTTTCTTTCCAATCTGCTGAGGCTTATGGATATGTCCCAGCGCCACATAATCAAACCCCTGAAAGAAAGAAGCATCCACATTATCCAGACCGCCTACGCAAATGGTGGTCTCACTGTCCGAAAGCTCTGGCTCCTTTCCTCCATCAGTCACAAAGTAATGGGTTACAAGCACTCTGTTTTTAGCCCTTTTCTCATCTTCCTCCTGCCAGTAGTCTTCCAACATGCGCTCCACCGCCTCCCCGCTGGTACGCACTCCAAGCTGCGCCGGTTTCATAAACGGAAAAAGCACAAATTCCGTCTCGCATGTCTCTTCTTCAAAGACCACTTTAGTCAATTTATCCTTCTGTACCCCGGAAATATGCACTCCCTGCCTGCCAAGCAGATTTTCTCCAAAGCTGATTCTCTCCGGCGAATCATGATTCCCGCTAATCATAACCACTCGGATGCCCATACCGGTCAACTTATTTAAAAAGGAATCCAGCAGTGTCACTGCCTCACCCGGCGGAATCGCCCGGTCATAAATATCCCCGGCAATGACCACAGCATCTGCATGGTTTGCCTTCGCCATACCGCAGATCTGCTCCAATATGAACTTCTGATCTTCCAGCATAGAAAAGTCATTTACCACCTTTCCCAGATGCAGATCAGCCACGTGTAAAAAAATCATATTGGTTCTCCCATCTTATTGAACCACTTGTCCCCATCGGTCAACAAGTAATCTTCTCCGCCAAGCACCGCCTGACAAAAATCTTCTATAGAACTAAGTTTTCTCTTAAATGCCATTCCCCCGCCAAGAATACTGGTAGTATGCACATCTGACCCTGCTGTCATGGGAAGCTTATTTTCCCTGGCATAACCAATTGCTCTCTCATTATAAACAAAATGATCATAGTATGAATGGATGGCATTCAAACCCTCAACACCGTCAACCGCCTCAGGAAAAAGACGGATTTCCGGAATATAGTATTCCTCCCTGAAGGGGTGGGCATGGATGACCATTCCGCCAGCATCATGAATCAGCCGGTACTGTCCCTCCACAGATGCATCCTTAATCTGGGGATGGGAAATCAGCCAATTTTTATCTACACCATAAACCAGAAATTCTGTTCCGTTATAGCCAGCTTCATATCCGAAGAAAACCTGCAATCCATTTTCGCTTCCCCACTGCCTCGCATTTTCATATCCTTGACAATACTGCTCTATCCACGCTTCCCATGGAAGACGAGCGTCAATGCAATTGTTTCCATACCAGTTGTGGTTGGTGATAATGACGCCTGTATAGCCAGCCTCCTTGGCGGCTTTTGCCATCTCTGCGCCTGTGCTGCGTGCACAGGCGCTGCTTTCGCTGGTGTGCATGTGGGTTTCATATAAATAAGGGTAATCTTCTCTGTGCATGCTATATCCTCCCGTTAAATGTCTTTTACTGCCGTCAATGATACTATTATACTACAGAAAAAGAGGATTTTGTACCATGTAATTGTTTTCTTATTATGCAAGATGGGGTATAATGAACCTTGAATGATGAAAGGAAGGATATTCAAGATATGGTGCAGACAATTGTTTTTGATATGGATGGTACACTTATTGACTCGGAGGCAATGATATTGGAAGCTTGGAAAGAAATCGCCACGCAGAATGGAATTGCGGATATTGAACAGACTCTGATTAAGTGTATCGGGATTACGTCGAAAGAAACAAGGGCAGTTTTCTGTCAGACGTATGGGGATGATTTTCCCTATGAAATGTATAGCCAAATGGCTTCTGCGCTTTATCGCGCAGAAATAGAAAAAAATGGGCTTCCTGTAAAACCCGGTGTCTATGAATTGTTCGATTATCTCAAAGAGAACCATTATAGGATCGGGCTTGCTTCTTCTACCCGCGAGGAGGTCGTACGGCGTGAAATGGAGAGCATCGGTCTTCTTGATGCTTTTGAGGTAATTGTCGGCGGGGATATGGTCACCCACAGTAAACCCCATCCCGAAATTTATTTGAAATCCTGTGAACTACTGGGTATGGCTCCCTGCGACTGTTATGCGGTGGAAGATTCCCCAAATGGAATACGTTCTGCTTATCATGCGGGAATGAAAGTTCTGATGGTGCCAGATCTGCTGCCGCCGGATGAGGAGATTCGCCGGCTCCTCTTTAAGGAATGCAAGAATTTACTGGAAGTAAGGCAATTTTTAATGGAAAAGGGGTAGAGACCTGTCAAACTGCTTACAGGCTCTTACCCTGCTTTAATTGTTTTTTCTGCTTTTTGTCGGCATACATCATCTGATCCGCAATATCCCGGAATTTTTCATTTTCAATCCCACAATATCCGATTGCATAGCTGATAGGAACCGTACTGGATTTATTATAGTCTCTGCATAGTCCTTCCAGCTTTCCCATAAAGTACTGGGCATCCTTACCATACAAAACGGCAAACTCATCTCCGCCTTGTCGATATGCTCTTCCATCCGTTCCAACCGCATCGGCAAGCAGGCAGGCAAATCCCTGCAGCAACTTGTCGCCGGCTGAATGACCCATAGTATCATTTACGATTTTCAGATTGTTTATATCTGCAATGAAATAGCATATATTTCTTTCTTCCTGACATTTATCCAAATCCCGCTCTAAGGCATTCCGATTATGAATATTCGTCAAGTAATCGATATAAGCAAGACGGCTTCCCACCTCTGCGCTAAAAGCAACAATATTTCGCATACAGCTGTATTTCGTAGCAGTCGCATCGCCTGTCAAAATTTTAGTTTCTATGCTTATGTTCTCTTTGCCATATTTATCTTCCAAACTACGCCGCACTTTCTCTAAGACCATCCCTGCTTTCTCTTTTGTATTACTGATAAACACAACGCCATTCTCGCAGACCCGGTACCCATACAGACGATATTGTTTTATCTCCTTACGAACATCATTCAAAATCAGTACATCCTGTTTCCAATCCAGACTATTTTCTATTTTGCAGAAGCACAGAACCGCTATGATAAGCTTCTGTTTATCAAAATCATATTCCTCCAACACCTTTTCAAAAGAATATTGATTAAATAATGTTGTCCTTTCATCCACATATTTTTCCGTATTTTCATTACTCAAAATCAATCCAAGAAGAATCAGCGTAGTGCAGACCACCACTACTAATGTTTCAGGAATCATCATCTGAAGCACTGCTGTAATGATATAAAGCGGAACTGCAATCACAATTGCCACTCTTTTCTCTCCATCCAAAATCTTCCAATAGCGAAGGCAGTAATATAACTGCAGGATTAGATAGATTACCAGACTCCCATACAAAGCATATGCCTTAGGTCCTAAAGAATAGTCTGTTGTTTTCCCATGTACATACGTAATCGGCAACACAAAAATTCCCACAGTCGATATGAAAAATGGCAGACTATGAAAGATTCTTATCGCCTTCGTAAATTTCAGGGACGTTTCCAGATAGCTCCTCATATATAAAAACAACAGATAAATAAATCCCAATATAGACATTAAATAAATAACATGCATCCCCAGATTCACAAATTCAGGGACTATATCTCTGTGATTTACTGTACAGATCGTGATGAAATCAAATAGAGCGTTCATCAGCGCCGTTGCTATGAGCCACTGAAATATTTTGGTTGACTTAATCGGAATATGTGGCTTCCGATAATAAAAGCCAATCATGTACATCTCAAACAAAAGACATGTAATTGACGTCTTAACCAACACCAACATACTGACTATTCCTTTCTAAAAGCAGTAAACATTTTATATCCTTACTATATCATAGATTAAGGACAAGGAATAGTATACAAAAATCTTTCAGCTTCCTAATGCGGTACCAGCTGTAAATGAACCAGAGAGCCATAACAAGAACCCCAGCAGATTCTTTGCCGACTTCCATATCCATTTGTTCCGGTAATTTAATTCTATCCTGCTCTGTAGGGGAAACAGCTCCCTCGCGTATACCCTGGGGCAGTCTCAGCGGGCTGAAAACAGACTCTATTAGCTTCCTTCCCTATGGTTTGCAGCCACCGCAGGTATCCGTGAACCCGGCATGCGCTGCTTCTTCCTTGGATTCAAATATCACCTGATTCCACTCTTTCGGAAGAAAACTACAGGTGCTGCGGTGCAGCTTCCTGTTATTTTTGTTGCCCACATAATAAACGCCCTGCCATACCACTTCTTCATTCGCCTCCCACACAAGATCCTTTCCGTCTGATATAGCGATGATGCTCCCCTGTTCATCTGTCCTGTAAATCACTGCCCCCGCCGCCTCTAAGACCGCTAGTGTCTCTTTATGGGGATGACCGTAATTATTTTCTTTTCCGCAACTGATTACGGCATATTCAGGCGACACCGCCTCAACAAACTTTGCACTGGACGCATCGCTGCTTCCGTGATGCCCTGCTTTCAACACATCAGCATCCAGGGAAATCCCATTTTCCAGCATGTCTATTTCTGCCAAAAGCTCCGCATCCCCTGTAAAAAGAAAAGTGTTTTCTCCATGTACCAGCTTGATCCCGACAGAATAGTTGTTGATTTCCTCCCCATAATCATCTCTGTTCGGCGCGATAATCGTAAAGGAAGCCTCCCCCAACGGGTACATTTCCCCCACCCGCGGAACGGTGCTTTGATAGCCCTTGTATGTCATGGCGTCACATACATCTTTATAAGTCGCCGTGTCCACAGAAATATTCGGGAGCATCACATTGTCACAGTCATACTTTAGGAGGACAACGTCCATCCCTCCAATATGATCCGCTTCCGGATGACTCCCGATTACATAATCCAAATGATCAATACCCTGCTTCATCAGATAAAACTGCAAAAAAACACCTGTGTCATTTTCCCCTGTATCAAACAACATGGCATGACCATCGCAGATAATCAAGGCAGCATCTCCCTGCCCCACATCCATAAAATGCACCTCCATCCTGCCTGATGCGCCCTGCTCTTCTTCTTGTACCTGATCTGCCAGCGTTTTTCCTGCGGCAGGGTTCATCTTATAGGTGCAGGAAGAACATAGCAACATAACTGGCAGTATGCACATCGCCACCAAGCGGCCTGCCTGTCTTTTCATACGGTCAATCTCCTGTCGTTCCATGCATTGCTGCATGCTCCTTCTTTAGTTCATCCAGCAAGGCATATGCATTCCACTCCTGATTCGTCTGTGTCAAAATGGCTTTATACGGAATTTTTCCACATGCCGGATTTGCTCTAAGCAGTGACAAAACACTATCCAGTCTTTCTTCACTCAATCCGGCAAACACAATCATCTGTCCGTCCAATTCCTGCATACCAGAAGTCACTGGGCAGAAAGACTCTTCCTTTACCGCTAACAGCCTAAGCGGCACACTATACGCCTGCTTTGCCACACATCTGCCTTTCATCTGCAGCATATGAAGCACCGTCTGCACCGCCTTAAGCTGCTTCTGATCCTCAAATCCAAATAACAGCACGATTTCCCCGTTATTCCTGCTCATAAATCTGCTTCCTTAATCCTCCTCCATCATTCTTCTCAAAATCAGATACACGCCAATGACTAGACCTGCACTGATTAGGAGAATCACGGTAATAATACCCGCCGCCTTAACCGGCTCCCTTGCAGGCATTTCCACCTTTATATAACTCTGGGCTTTCGCCAACTCCTGTGCTCTTTCAGACAAAAGCATCTCTTTCGTATCATCACTGATGATAATGACATAATCCGATGCATGCATGAATTCATAATTTGCCCTGCCTGTACTACTCACCTGTGTCGCGCACATAAATTCAAAGGAATATGTTTCTTCGTTATAATAAAACAAATTTGCATACTGCCCTGCCTGTGCCTGATCCAATTTCACCGACAGCTGTGCCGTAAATCCAAAAGCGCCTTCATAGGCAAGGGACACTTCTATGTAATTTTCATTTTCCGTCAGTGCGTTCAACATCTCCTTTGGAATTTGGCTTGATCCAAGCAAAACTCCCATATCCACGTCTTCCTGCGGTTCGCTTTCTATGGTGCTTCCGTCAATGGTCCATCTGACATAATCATCCATCTGAAGCGTCACTTTGGTTCCCTGGTCTTTGATCTGTTTCAACGTTTCAGCATAGACTGTACTGGTCTGCCCCGCATCTATCATCGTCGCATCTTCTACCGCCGTCTGGGGTTTCGGAGTCGCCGCCGTTACAGTCAGCCCCTGGGAATTCGTATTTTCCTGCGTGCTTACCGAATTAGAATTGCCGCCCGCTGACGTCGTCACAGAAGAAGAGACGACTTCCGCAGATTTCCCATCTGCCGAATTGGATGTAGTCTGTGCAGGAACCGTCTGTTCCTGTGCAGGTGCCATTGGCTCCTGTGCAGGTGCCGTTGGCTCCTGTGCTGGCGCCGTTGGCTCCTGTACAGGTGCCGTTGGCTCCTGTGCTGGCGCCGTTGGCTCCTGTACAGGCATTAGCGTCTCTGCAGGCTTGCTCTCCGCTGATACCGGTACTGCTGTAGGCTGATTCACAGGTGCTGCAGTAGGCGGCGCTGTCGGTTTTGCCGTAGGCGGCGCTGTGGGTTCTGCCGTAGGCGCTGCCGTGGGCGGTGTTGTGGGTTTTGCCGTAGGCGGCGCTGTGGGTTCTGCCGTAGGCGCTGCTGTGGGCTCTGCCGTAGGTTTCGCCGTGGGTTTGCTGGTCGGCTTAGCTGTTGGGCTCGCCGTCGGTTCACTTGTAGGTTTGGCTATGGGGGTTGCCGTCGGTTCACTCGTTGGTCTATCTGCCGGTTTCGCCGTAGGCTCGTCCGTCGGGCTTGCTATCGGTTTATTCGTAGGCTCACCAATAGGCACATCTGTAGGCTTTACCGTCGGTGTGGCTGTGGGTTTTGCCGACGCGGATGGCTTTCCTGTTGCAGATGCCCCAGGCGTCGATGTGGGTTTCACTGTCGGTGTTGCCGTGGGTGTGGGCTTTGCCGTAGGTGTCACTGTAGGCTTTGCCGTGGGTGTCGCTGTAGGCTTTGCCGTGGGTGTTACCTGTGTGGGAACCGGACATGCGCTGGGCGGCATATTTTCATAAACCGGAATCTTAAACACAAAGGAATTATCCAGCGCATTAATCTTGCTATAAGCCGTCTTTACCATCTGGGATTCTGTATACGGCGCCATGATATTCTGCATATATTGATGCGTATACAAGGTACCGTCGCTTGCATCCACATCAAACTTCTGAAGATACAGGGTATCCTGTCCCCTCAAAATATAGCTTTTCGACAGTATGGCGGATCCTCCTTTGATGGAAGCGTAGGGGGAATTCCAGCCTTCTTTAACGGCTTTGGCAAGCCCCGACTCTATTACCTGTTTCGTGGTTGTTCCTGAAGCGCCAATATTGAAATAATTATAGTAGCCTCTGTATGCAGGAACTGCATCATAAGTTCCTGAAATCAATGCAGACTTTCCCTCCCCCTGCTCCTGAAAGACACGGCAGGCAAGATGGAATGGGCTTACTTTTAAAGATACGCCCACCTGAAAAAATGCGTCTGCATAGGTCATCCCCGCGCCTGGCAGTTCTCCCCGCATAAAGGTATTGCTCAATATGTTCTGCACTGCCGCCTTTGAATGATAGGATGAATTATAAGTCAGCTGCTCAAACTGAAAAATTCTGGTTTCATCCAAAAAGTTCCTGGGATCAAGATAGTACTTTACGGCTGCCTCTGATGCATAATACCAGCCGGGGCTATGATACCCATTGCGGTATGCAGCTCCCATCACACTGTTGATCAGACTTCTGCCCTTGGAATTCTCACTGTTCACCACCTTCTCCCAGTCAAGACCTGTGTTCTGTCTTACGAAAGTCCAATTGGGATGTGCCTGCTTTAATAAAACCAGTTTATCTCTGTAAGATGCCGGGAACTGCTCTATATCAGGATATCCCCCCATGTCTGCGGCATACATGGCAATCCTTGCAAAATAATTATTTTCCCATGCCGTAAATATCTCATTAGAATAGGCAAGATAATTCCGGTCAACATAACCCGTATAGGAATCTCCGTTATGCTCAACCGTTACTCTGTACCAAATGGTATAATCCGGATCCAGAGCAACACCGTTGATAAGAACAGTGGTACCTGATGGAAGCCATACAAGATCCTCGCTGCTTATATCAGGCTCCCTTTTCAAGCCATAGTAATCACAAAGATAGATAAGCGCCATCAGCGGATCTTGCTCTGCGATCTCGCCAAGCGCATTCTGCGCTTCCGTTATATATTCCTCAAACTCCAGATCTTCTTCAAATTCACCTATCCCCGGCATCCCCTCCTGTGGAAGCACCTGCACATTTTCCTGCGAAAGAGGCGGTGTGCTCTCCGGTACCGTTTCTGCCGGAATTTCCGGTATAACCCCTTCTGGGCTTTCAGGTATATTTCCTTCGGGATTTTCCCAGGTCTCTCCCTCTGCCGGTGTTCCCTCCGCAGGGGGTATATTTTCATTAGGATTTTGTTCACCTATCTGTGTATCTTCAGGCTGCCAAATTTCCTGCTCATTTCCTTCAACACCATTATTCAGTTCTGCGCCCCATACGCCAAAACCTGACTGCATAAAAATCGTTATACATAAAATTATCGTTAAAAAGACTCTATTTTTTCTCATTGGTGCTCCCCGAAGATTCACATGAAGGTATTCTTTGACGCTATATACCTTACTATATTCTCTAAATTATGTCAACCTTCAAAATCCAAATCCCTCCATTTGATTGTAAATCTTATTGTACATCTGCCATCTTCTGCCGCATGCCCAGCAATATTTTCTTCTCCAGACGGCTTACCTGCACCTGGCTGATGCCTAAGACCTTGGCAACCTCCGTCTGCGTCTTATCCTGATAATATCTAAGCGTAATCAGTTTCTGCTCCTTTTGCGGCAAACCGTTTATGAGCTGGCGCACCACCAGATGATTCAATACAGCTTCTTGTTCATTCTGTTTTTCATCTGCCAATTGATCCACCATAAATATTTCACTGCCGTCATTTTGATAAACCGACTTATAGATCGATTCCACTTGCACAGAGGCATCAATAGCAAGCACCACCTCCTCCACCGAAAGCGCTGCCTCCCCTGCCACCTCCTCAAGGGTCGGTTCACGGTTTAACTGATTGTTAAGTCTTTCCCTTGCATACTTTACCCGCAATGCGTTTTCCTTTAATGTCCGGGACACCTTTACCATTCCATCATCCCTGATAAATCGCTTGATTTCTCCAGTTATCAGCGGAACCGCATAAGTTGAGAACTTCACATCATAGCTCGTATTAAATTTGTCTATGGACTTGATGAGACCTATCACCCCGATTTGAAACAAATCCTCGGTATCATATCCCCTGCCTGTAAAGCGCTTCACAATATGGCGAACCAGTCCCAGATTCTGCTCTATCAGTACTTCCCTTGCTTCCTTTTCTCCTGCCTGTGCTCTCCCGATCAGTACTGCATTTTCTATCATAGATTACTCCTCTTGCCTGATCCATGATGTGATTCCTAATTTTTTCTTCATTTGCACAGTAGTTCCCATCCCCGGTGTTGAGATTACTTCCAAATCATCCATAAATGCCTCCATAAACGCAAACCCCATTCCCGATCTGTCCATCTCCGGCTTTGTAGTAAAGAGGGGCTCCATTGCCTGTTCAATATTCTCAATTCCCTTCCCCGTATCCTTCACTTCCACCTGCAGAACATCTTCCTCAATAAGACAATGCAGATAAATCTGCTGCTTCTCTTCCAATGGATTTTCGCTTTCATACTCCGCGTCATATCCGTGGATAATGGCATTGGTTACAGCCTCTGAAACTGCCGTCTTGATATCTGATATTTCTTCGATCGTAGGATTTAAGGGCGTTACAAACGCTGCAACTGCTATTCTGGCAAATGCTTCATTCACCGAAACAGCATCAAATGTCAGATGCATTTCATTTCTCAAAATGGTCTGATTCCCTATTCCATTCTCCATTCTGTGTCCTGTTTCCATATTCTTTTCCTTTCAAATGTTAGTTTTTTATTCCATTATTTCAATAACTTTATGTAAACCGCAAATCATCAGTGTTCTTCTAATACGCATGTCCGTATTTATGGCAAACACCTTTCCTCCAAAATAGGATATTTTCTTGTATCTTCCTATAATAATTCCTATTCCAGAGCTGTCCATAAAACGAGTATCCTCGAAATCAAAGACAACATTCCCCACTCCTTCCTTCATGATATATTCATCAGCCGTCTTACTTATGTAAATCGACTTGTGATGGTCCACCTCCTCCGGCATCCTGACCATCAGGTAATTATCAATCACCTTAAAATTTTCTTCCATGTTGATTCCCCTTCCTGATTCTTAAAAGTCTCTTTCTTCCATCACATAAAAAAGAGAACAAACTTGCATTTGTTCTCTTTCGTATACTGGTTATTTTCAGCCTTGGTTGAAGACTGTATTGTACCAAACGCTGACGCGCTTCGCGGGACAGCTTATTGTACCAAAGCATTAATCCGCATTATTGATTTCTGCCAGATATGTTTCTGAGCGGTTTGCAATTTCTGTATCAGGGAAATTGTCAATTACCTCCGCATATAGTTCTTTTGCTTTGTCTTCATCACCGTTTCTCCGGTAACTGTTTGCCAAATGATATAATGCATCACCGTTGGTATGGTCATACTGGTATGCTCTTGCCAGATTGGGAATCGCCGTCTCATAATCATCCGCGCGATATGCAGCATAACCGGTATTGTAATAATGATTGACCAGCCTTTCCCCAATCAGTCCTATAAAATCATCATACAGCGCAGTAAATGCCTCTGTTTTGTCCTGACTTCCTTCTTCGTTTTCTGCGCCTTCTTCCTCGTCCAGCGCCTCCAGATATGCAGCGATTGCTTCTATATCATCGGGATTCTTCAAATATGCATCGACTGCCATCATAAGCCCGTCCGTTGCTTTCAGTGTCCCGTCCGTTCCCTGATAGGAAGAAAGCTCTGCTGTCAACTCTGCATTCTCATCGGTAAGTTTCTGCACCTTTTGTTCCAGTTCGTCGATGGTCGCTGTCTTGGCATCGGACTGTTCACTGACGGCTCTCAATTCCTTATTGATATCTGCTTTTGCATTCTGAATCTGCCCCGGCAAGATCAGGAAGCAGGCAATTGCAACACCGATAATCACGCCCAGTCCCAAGTTCAGTAAAGTAGAAATTCCTTTGGGTTCTTTCATATTTACCGGCTGGATAATCGTTTCGTTGCCACTTTGATAACGCACCACATTTTCCCGCACCGCCTTCTTCTTGGAAGCACCTTTAGCTGCTTCCTCTGGCATCAGCATATGCTCCACTTCTTTCATATAACGGAGCGTCGTTGTATTGTTCGCATCAATCTGGCTGCATTTCTCCAACTCCCTGTTCGCCTTTTCCCATTCCTCAGCGACAATATACAAAAGCGCCAAAAGTTGATGTGCCCGCACATATTTGGGATTGTAGGAAAGAACCTTTTTCAACTGTATCACAGCCAAATCCTGACTGTCCTGATAACAATAAAGCAATGCCTGGTTATATTTCTTAATCGTCTGATTGATTGTATCAAGCCTTGCCTGATTGGTCTGTATCATATCAATGTAATCATCTGCAATGTTTTTTTGGGGACGCAGGTTTTTGCTGATAACCCACTCTCCTAATGCAGAGACCACTTCACCCATCTCAAAATAGACAAGTCCAAGCAGATTCCTTGCATCAATATGATTTTTATTTAATTTTAAGCTCTGCCGTAAGCTGACAATTGCTCCGGATAAATCCCTTACCGTGGCCTTTTCCAGTCCATCATTATAAAAGCGGTTGGACATGAACATAATCCTCTTATAGAGGGATACATCCGCACCACAGCCCGTACAAAAATCGTGTTCTGACAAACGGCACCCACACTTATAACAAATCATGCCGTCACTCCTCACTCTTCTTCGGTTTTTGTCTTTTCTGTCAACTTAATCAATATATCAGCCATATCCGTCAAATCCTGGTTATAAATCGCCTCTTCCGCATCTTCAACCTCAAGACTGGGATGGAATTTCTTCAATTCCTCTTCAAAATCAATCATTCTGTTTTCTCCTCATCAGGGACTTTATCTGTCCTATCAAATAGATTGAGCCGGCAATATAAATCACGTCCTCCTCCTTCTTTAAGGATAAAAGATAATCATATGCCTCCTCGGCATCGACGTGAAAGCTACATGTCATTTTCGTATATTGCCCCCAAATTGTTTTCAGTTCTTCTATGGTTGCGCTTCTGTCTGTCTCTAAAGGGGTTATTGCCACCTGATTAAAAAGCCCGGATTCTATAATCTTCTCAATCATAATATCATAACGCTTGTCCCTGACAACTCCGAACAATAAAAATCGTTTTCCTTTACACCCGTCTCTTTGGACGGTCTGCCAAAGCGCCTCTATGCCATCTTCATTATGTGCGCCATCCAGATAAATCCCCGGCATGACCTCTTCCATCCTGCCCTGCCATTTAGCTAGGCGCAAACCGTTTCTGATGGAAGACTCTGTAATTTTTTCGTCATTCAACACTTTTGCCGCCGCAACTGCCAACGCTGCATTTTCTGTCTGATACAGCGCCACGGTATCAAGCAAAAGACTAACATAATTATAATAACCAGTATGGAACGAAAAATCAATGGTTTTATTGTTAATATTCACATTCAAAATATTGTCTTTTCCGATTATTATCGCCGGACTTTGTGCTTTTTTGGCATATTCGGTCAAAACCTTTGTGCTCTCCGGTCTTTTATCCATAAGTACCACCGGCACGCCTGGCTTTATAATACCTGCTTTCTCTGCGGCTATTTCGCAAATTTGATTCCCCAGATATTGCATATGATCGAAGCCAATTTCTGTAATAATACACACATCAGGCTTTTCAATACAGTTCGTTGCATCCAGCCTTCCGCCAAGCCCAGTTTCAAGAATAATATACTTTGGTTCCCTTTTTCTGAAATAGTCCATCGCCATCAAAAAAAGAAATTCAAAAAAAGAGGGGTGGTTTTCCTTCGACGATACTTTTTTGATTTTCTCGAAACTGCTTATAAAATCTTCTTCCGAGATCATCACGTCGTTGATGCTTATCCGCTCCCGCATGGTTTCCAAGTGGGGAGAGATGAACATGCCCACGCTGTACCCACTCTCCATCAAAATAGAACGCAAATAAGCACAAACGGAACCTTTTCCGTTTGTGCCTGCAACATGAATGATCCTGCTTTTTATTCTGCCGCCCACGATTTCTTCCAGCAGCCTTTTGGTGTCTGCCAAGGTATGCTTTCCTGCAAATTTGGGGATATCAAGAATATATTGCTCTGCTTCCATATATGTTTTCATATTTTTACCTTAAGAATATGCAATAACACTGCTTTCAATCATGCCTCTGTCTTGGAAATACTTCATAAAGCAGGTGCTTCGCTCTATGGGCATTTGAATCTGCGCAAGACATACTACCGTGCCACGATAGACATTACCGTTTACCACAATCTCAGCCTGTTTTCCTCTGGCTATGGTCGCTTCACATTTCTTGCGTTCTTCGATGTTTTCTCCAAGATCTTTCTTCAGGGAATTAATCCTATATTCAAGATCTTTAATCCGCCCTTCCATAATATCTGGAATTTTTCCGTTTGCTGCTTTCTTTTTCCGCAAAAGTTCTGATGCTTTTTCTGTCAGTTCTTGTAATTCCTCGCTAAACTCCATCTCTGCCGCTTTTGCCGACTGCAGCCTCGTATAGACTTCCTTTTCACTGCCCACATGAACTACCGTTCTAACCTCCGCCGGATTTCCGATTTCTGTTGCAGAGATTCCCATCATCGCATGGGTATATCCGCCAATGATAGCTCCCTTATTTCCCGTTAATATCACCTGCCCATCAGATGCTATTCTGGAATTTAAGATCGTATTTGCCTGCACATTACCGCCTGCGTTAACCACTGTATGTTCAATAAAATCAGCAAAAATATTGCCTCTGGCCGAAATCTTAGCTCTCTGGGCGCCTTGAATGCCCTTTTTCAAAATCACATCACCGCCGGCAAACAGATTAACCGCCTCGACCGTACCCTGAATTTCAATATTTCTTCCTGCCCTTATCACCACACCAGCTTCTACGTTTCCATTTATGACGATATCTCCGTAAAATTCGACCTTTCCGGTAATCAGGGTAACGTCCCCATTAATTTCATGCAGGGATTGGATATCTATCTTGCCATTCTTGAATTCAATCTTGCCGTCCTTCTGCGCCAAGAAAACATCTGGATTATCTGGACTGCAAACGACCTGCCCTCGAAGCGGCGCTGCCTCCTTGACTCTCTTGACCTGTAGGACTCTTCCCCTTACATCATAACCATTCTCTCCCTCTTTGGCATGATGATAAATAGCAATCACTTCGTCCTTCCGCACATTCTGGAGCACACTCATACTGGTATAGTCCACACTGCCATCTTCTAAAACCTTAGGCGCCCTGTGCTGGTCGGGGTCAAATTTGTACTCATAATAACCATCCTTCCCCTCAATGACCGGCTGCCCCTTTGCCACCACGATTTCACGTTCATATACCTTCTTTTTAATCATGGCGGCAAGATTGGAGTGATGAAAGCCTGTTGTTATCCCGCTCTTTTTGAGGAAACTTATGATCTCTTCCATGGTATATTTTTCCTTCCCCTTCCCGGGTACGGTCAAATAAAGCCATGCTGTCATGTCATCCTCTGCTATTTTTATATAAGAACCATTTTCCTCAATGCTAAGGGCATTGGAATTGGTCTCGTCTATAATATCACTTAACATCTGCCCTTCCGGGATTGGCTCTGATATCGGTTCCTCACGTTTGGCACTCTGACCTCCATCCTCCATAATCAGCGCTTCCATTTCCCTCCGGAGTTCTGCGATTTCTTCTTCAGATAAAAAATCTGCTTTACTGCCCATCGTATGCCCTCCCTTCTTTTCCTGTCTGTAATATTATGCATATGGCAATAAGTAACATCATTACTATTGTAACATCATTACCATCATTGTTGCAAACATAAAAAGAAAAAGAGTGCATGTTTTATTTTTGGAGCTGGGAAAGGCGCATTTGAACCTGTTCCATCATCTGCGTGTATTTGGTTCTTTTTTCTTTTTCTTCTGCAATTTTAGCTTCTGGCGCCTTGGATAGGAATTTTTCATTGTTCAGCATACCATTTACCCGGGCCAGCTCGCCGCCCAGTCTCTTTTCCTCTTTTTTAAGTCGTTCAATCTCCTGCGCGATATCTACAAGCTCTGCAAATGGGATATAGAGAGTTGCGTTGGCAATCACTACTGATACTGCGTCCTTAGCGATGCCTTCCTTGTCTTTCGAAACGGTCACTTCCGATGCGTAGGCAAGAGACTTGAAGAATAGCCTGCCCTCTGTGAAAGCATTGATGATCTCTTCCTTTTCGCTTACCACGAACACCTGTGCTTTTCTGCTGGGTGCAACATTCATTTCTGTGCGGACATTCCGTATGCCCCTTACAGCTTCCTTGATGATTTCAATATCCTTTTCTTCCTTTTCAAAGTGCCACATCTCCTGGTATTCGGGCCATTTGGAAATCATGATGGATTCCTCTTCCGACTGCAGTGTGCAGAAGATTTCCTCCGTGATAAACGGCATATATGGATGAAGAAGCTTAAGCGCATGAATAAGGACCGTCCGCAGCGTCCAGAGGGCAGCATCTTTGCTGGTCTGATCATCTGAATTATAAAGGCGGGGCTTTACCATCTCAATATACCAGTCGCAGAATTCATCCCAGATAAAGTCATAAACTTTCTGAACCGCAATGCCCAGCTCGAAGCTGTCCATATTGTCTGTTACATCCTTAATCAGCGTATTCAATTTGGAAAGGATCCACTTATCAACCGGTTCTAAGGAAGGATCTGCTATCTTCAATCCTTCTTCCGGCATGTTCATCATGATGAAACGGGAAGCATTCCAGATCTTATTTGCGAAATTCCTGCTCGCCTCCACTCTCTCATAGTAAAAGCGCATATCGTTGCCAGGCGCATTTCCGGTAATCAGGGTAAGACGCAGGGCGTCAGCGCCATATTGGTCGATGATTTCAAGCGGATCGATACCATTTCCTAAAGACTTGCTCATCTTCCTCCCCTGGGAATCCCTTACCAGTCCGTGGAAGAGCACTGTCTTAAAGGGCTTTTCACCCATCTGCTCATAACCAGAAAAAATCATGCGGATAACCCAGAAGAAAATGATATCATATCCGGTCACCAAAACGTCTGTAGGATAAAAATACTTAAGATCCTCGCTCTGATTCGGCCACCCCAAGGTTGAAAAAGGCCAGAGCGCCGAAGAGAACCACGTATCCAGCGTATCCGGATCCTGGGTAAAGTGGTCGCATCCGCATTTAGCACATGTAGAAGGCGTTTTATCGCTTACCACTACTTCACCGCATTTGTCACAGTAATATGCCGGAATCCGGTGTCCCCACCAGAGCTGTCTGGAAATACACCAGTCGCGGATATTGTCCGTCCAATTAAAATACGTTTTTTCCATGCGCTTGGGAATCAGCTGGATATCTCCCTTTTTAACTGCTTCCACAGCAGGCTTTATTAGCTCTTCCATCTTCACGAACCACTGCTGTTTGATCATAGGCTCAATGGTCGTCTTACACCGGTCATGGGTTCCAACATTATGGGAATAATCTTCGATTTTCACCAAAAGTCCCATTTCATCCAATTCTTTCACGATTGCTTTTCTTGCTGCATATCGATCCATCCCGCAGAACTTGCCGCCATTTTCATTGATGGTGGCATCATCATTTAAGATGTTGATCTCTGGCAGATTATGACGCTTTCCAACCTCGAAATCGTTTGGGTCATGGGCAGGCGTGATCTTTACCACACCGGTACCGAATTCCATATCTACATAGGAATCCGCTACCACCGGGATTGCCCTGTTGACGAAGGGAAGCATCAGTTTCTTTCCTATAATATCCTTATATCTGTCATCCTCGGGATTAACTGCTACCGCTGTATCTCCCAGCATGGTTTCAGGTCTGGTGGTGGCAAATTCTACGAACCGGGTAGTGCTCACACTGCCATCCTCCTCCAGCACCGGATACTTGATATGCCAGAAATGTCCCGCTTGTTCTGCATATTCCACCTCTGCATCTGATATAGAAGTATTGCAGACCGGGCACCAGTTGATAATACGGCTGCCTTTATAGATCCATCCTTTTTCATGCATCTTGCAGAACACTTCCGTTACCGCCTTATTGCATCCTTCATCCATGGTGAAACGCTCTCTGTCCCAATCGCAGGAAGAGCCCATCTTTTTAAGCTGGCTGATAATCCGCCCGCCGTACTCCTTTTTCCACTCCCATGCACGGTCAAGGAACCCGTCACGCCCTAAATCTTCTTTGCTGATGCCTTCTTCCTTCAGCTTCTCAATAATCTTGACCTCCGTTGCAATGCTGGCATGATCCGTACCCGGCTGCCAGAGGGCATTATACCCCTGCATTCTCTTAAAGCGAATAAGGATGTCCTGCATGGTGTTGTCAAGCGCATGTCCCATGTGAAGCTGCCCTGTGATGTTTGGAGGGGGGATCACGATGGTAAACGGTGTCTTTGCATGGTCTACCTCGGCATGGAAATATTTCTTTTCCAGCCACTTTTCATAAATTCTGTCTTCGATTCCCTTAGGATCATAAGTCTTTGCAAGCTCTTTGCTCATAACGATTCTCCTTTGCTCATGTTGATCTTGATGCCAAACACTAAAAAAGCCCTTTACAGATTCTATTCATCTGCAAAGGGCGCATTCTCTTTTCGCTGCGCGGTACCACCTTCATTTATCACTTAAGCGATTTCTTTCAAAATCCTATCCGTTAACGGGGATAAAGCGTGAGGGCTTACTTTTGTTCGGTCCTCCGGTTCCAAAGCTACCTTCTGTATTCCTTTCCTTGAAACCTTCCAGCGCTGTGCTTTCATAAAACTGCACAGGGTTTCTTCTCTGACAGGCAGGGCACACATACTCCTCTTCTTCATTACCTTTATCTGTAAAGTTATTCTTATCTTAGTAGCCATCTTTGCCTTTGTCAAGAAGGAGTTTCATTTTCTACCCAAAAAATTTTTCAAACTTTCAAAATCCCTTCACCGTAAATATCAGACCAGAATCTCATTGCCATCTGCGCTTCCTCATTGTCCACTCCAATCAGTTTGGAAAGTTCATACGCCGCTTCGTCCATCTTTCCCTTTTTGCGTAGTTCCACGATCTGTTTCACTTCATCTCCATAATAGATGATGCCATAATAGTTCACGTACCGCTTCCACGACTTCAAAAAGCGCAGTGGGAAAACCGGCGGAAAAACACCGCTCGCAATCATCAGATAACGGATCAGCAAAAACGCTGCAAATCCTACAACAAAGCTTAAGAGCTCTGCCCTGCCTTCCCATTCCTCTCTGGAAAATTCTTTAAACGCTCCCCTCATATCTATGTAAAAAGAGGTATCTGTAAACGCATACCCTTCCTCTTCTGCCGCCTCTATAAGCCCCTCATCTAACTGTCCCATGACCACTCTTCCCACCGGCAATACACGGTAAATATCCGGAAACATAGAAGTATCGTCTGGATCATGATCATATTGCGCGTTATAAAAATTCTCATCCGCCAATACCACCTCTCCTGACCCCAATTCATAGATATGGTAAAAGACCCCATCGTAATATAGCGTGCCAAGTTCCTGCTCCTTCTTTATGTGAGCGGTAAAATAATCCTCCCTCATCATGTCTGAAATACTCTCTACTATCGGTGTCCCCTCACCTGCCGCAGCGCCGATTTCTATATCGGAAAATACCTCTTCCTTAGACTTTTCTTCCATGACGTCAATCACCTTTCCTGCCCCGAAGTTGACCAGCGATCCGACTCCATAAGCCACAACCATGGCAATTGCAAAATCCATTCGTATCTTTGACATAATTCCTCCTCATCTCAATTTATGAAATCTTCTTTTCCGCGTGCAAGCAAAAACTCTGTATAACTAAAGTAATACGTCCCCTTGTCTTGACAGCTTCCTCTTCTGGGAAGAAAATCCTTGATTCTTACCATGCGGTCTCCACAGTTCCCACACTTATAGCCACAGACATAGCAGCCCCTCTGACCGCCGGAAATAGCGCTCACCGAAGGCACCCTCATCATATTTTCGGCAAGATAAGGGAGCGGATCTTTGTAGGCTTCTTCTCCCTTCGCCGGGATCTGGAAAATCCCGTCCATCTCCGTCATGGGAAGCATCTTCCCCTTGCACTTGGTACATACGGTGTGATCCTTCATATCCACGGATTTTCTTCCATAGATGAATCCAATCAACATTGCCACAACAATTGCCCCTATGAAAAATCCATACTGTACAAGCGGAGAGCTGTCTTTCAGCACCCGCTGCATAACAGCACTTAAGATTGCGCCTATGGGTATTCCAACAAATCCCGTCACAAGACTTAAGACGAATATTACAAGATAGCACTCTTTCTTCATTCCACGGTCTTCTTCCCTTGCAAGAATCATTCTTTCCATTTATTTTTACCTCCATCCCAAAGCGTTACAAATTCTCACCTATTTAGCAAAATCTGATAAGATGCCTTCCATGTATTTTCCGGCATGAGCAGATTTTCCCACTCCCGATCCTTTAATTCTCCCGAAAAGCTCTCGTGATCGCATCTCCCATACCAAGGCTCAATACAGATAAATGGCGCATTTTTCTGGGGCGGAGACCAGATTCCAAATAAAGGCGCTTCCATCCTGACCGTAAGATATGGGGTCTTGTCCGGTCTGCACAAAGACACCTCTCTCACCTGGTCATGCTCGATTACCAACGCATCATGATCGAACATATGCTCCGTGATTTGCAGATACCCTTGATCTAGTGCATAAACATCCTTTTCATCTGTTGCCAGCCCCTTGCCGCTGATTCTGGTGCTTATCACCTTTTCTTCCGTATCAAACATAAGAAAACAGTCTGTCTGTTTTTCCCCTTCCTTGATTGGACAATTAAATGCAGGATGACCGCCAATGGAAAAGGGCAGTTCCTCCCTGCCCGGATTCTCCACCTGCCAGCACACCTCTACTCCCGCTTCCAGCAGACGATATCCAAGCTTTAACACAAATGCATAGGGATACTTTTGTCTTGTCTCTTCACTGTCCTTTAACACAAACCAGATTTCTTCCTCTGATTGTGAAAGAAGTTCAAATTCCATATCTCTGGCAAAGCCATGCTGACCCATGGAAAAAGTCTGTCCCTTAGTTGTGTACTCCTTATTTTTGACGCCCCCTACAAAGGGAAATAATACCGGTGAAGTTCTTCCCCAGAAAGCCGGATCCGCCTTCCACAGGTATTCGGTCCCATCGCTCCTGTTTTTGAATGATTTAAGCTCCGCCCCTTTTGAATGAATCTCAATTTCCACTGCATCATTCTTCAAACCATAAATTGCCATAGCCCTCTCCTTCCTTAATCCCCATCTTCCATATCCACATAGGAAACATCAATGATTCTTTCTTTATCTCTTTTTACCTTAAACACTCTTGACAAAATCCATATATCAGACACGCCGTCATAAATCAGAAATATTCCTATAATCCTGACCACCAGTTCAATTGCCTTGAATGGGTTAAAAATCAGCACAATGCCCAAAATTACAGTGAGCATCCCCAGCAAAAATGCCAGCCACCAGTTTTCATAGCCGTCCTTTTTTAGTGCCAGCGCCTGAACCACATTATGTAAACCATGTATCACAATCAGGACCCCCACGATCACGGGCACCGCCATAATAATCATTTCCGGCTTCAGCAGAATCCAAAGTCCTATCACAGCAAAGACAATGCCCAGAAGCATCATTCCCTGCAGAAGAATTGTCCTTTCTCTGTTAAACAGATAAAGGACAATCTGCAAAATGCCGTATGCCAGCAGCACGCCTCCAAGCAGCATACAGATAATCTGACTTGTGGCCCCCGGCCAGATGATCAGTACCAATCCCAGCAATACGCACATAAGCGCCGATATTGTATCATTTGCCTTTAAACTTTTAAAAAAATCTGTCATATCACTCTCTCCTTTTTTTATCATAATGCCTTTTTTTCAAGGCTTCATAAATCAGATAAGCTATATATCCAAGCACTGCCCCAAAGCAGTTCAAAAGGATATCATCCACATCAAAAGCGCCGAATGCACTGAAAAGCTGGAAGACTTCAATTCCCAGTACGAAAAGAAAGGCGTTCAAAAGCATCACCAGAAAGTTTCTGCCCCACTTAAGAACATATGGCAGCAAAAAGCCAAATGGAATAAAGACCACCACATTCCCTACCAGATTTTCAAAGCTGTTGAGCTTGTAGGAATAATCTATATACATACGTATCGTCTTAAATAACGTGAAATTAGCCGTATCCAATCCCTCCAGAATCACCCCTTTTTCCCAGGTAGCGGCAATTTCCCTTAATTGTTCCAGAGGGTACTTAAAAATGATCACCTTGATCACAACAAGCAGATAAATAAAGAAGATCAGTCTGACATATTTCTTATGAAATTGTCCATCCTTCACTAATAACGAACCTCCATCAAAGTAAGTCCCTTTGCAGGCACAAGCGCTCCTGCACGTTCCCTGCATAAAGATGAGAGCACCTCTAAAACCTCTTCAGGTCTTCTCTTGTGTGTGCCCACTTCCAACAATGTTCCTGTCATAATGCGAACCATGTGATACAAAAAACCATTACCACTATACCAGAACCGGATTTCATCCTGCATCCCCGCTGTCTGTGCGGACATGCCTGCCGCTGTTTCTATGCGGATGGACTCAATGGTCCTAAGGGTAGACTTTTTTCCCCTCTTAGTTGAGGTAAAAGCCTTGAAATCATGAGTACCTGTCAAATATTCTGCTGCCTTTCTCATCGCCTCAAGATCCAACTTTTCAGGTACCACATAAGTATATCTTCTGTCAAAAACGTGCGGAATATGCGTGTTGAGCACACGATAACAGTAAGTCTTTCCTTTTGCATTCAGCCTGCTGTGAAATCGTTCCGACACTTCCTTTAAAGAAATTACCGCAATATCTTCCGGAAGGTACGTATTCATATATTCCATGATCTCACCCGCGTGCATTTCCGTATCTGCATGGAAATTAGCAACCTGCCCCAATGCGTGTACCCCTGCATCCGTCCTGCCAGAGCCCTGTACTTCTATCTTCTGCCCTGTCATCTTAGAAAGCAGCGCTTCCAGTTTTCCCTGAATGGTATGTTCTGTGTTTTCCTGCTTCTGCCAGCCCTGATACCGTGTCCCTTCGTATTGCAGTATCATTTTAAAATTACGCAACTACTTTACCTCCCAAGGATTTTCTTTTCCCTCCACAAAATATTTGCAGCCGAGCAGAGAGTCCCTGACCACCGTCTCCACACAATCATCCGTATAAAAAGCCATATGATGACTTACCGTCACATTTGGGAATCCTCTTAAAATTGCCAGTTCCCTATTATTCAGTATATCTGATTTGCGGTCATAATAATACAGTCCAAATTCATTTTCTACCACATCCAGCCCTGCACCGCCGATTTTTCCGCTTTCAATGCCTGCAATCAGCGCCTCCGAATCGATCAGTCCGCCCCTTGCAGTATTTATAATCATCACACCGTCCTTCATCTGTGCAATCGTTTCGCTGTTGATCATATGATGATTTTCATCGGTGAGCGGTGCATGGAGGGTAATCACATCTGCCTGCCGCCACATTTCCTCTAATGTCACATAAGGCACTCCCGCTGCTTTTATATCTTCATTTTCGTACAGGTCATAGGCAATCAGGCGGCAGCCGAAACCAGCTAGATTTTTTAATACTGTCCTTCCAATTCTGCCTGTGCCGATAACGCCTACCGTCAGATCCTTAAGTTCCCTTCCCTGGATTCCCTTAAGAGAATAATCTTGTATATTGGTACGCTCTAAAATCCGCTTCATCCTGCGGATGGTCATAAGAATGAGCATTACCGTGTAATCTGCCACACCGCAGGGACCATACGGGGCGTTTGCTACCGTCAATCCAAGCGCGTTCGCCGCCTTTATGTCCACATGATCATAACCGATTGTTCTTGTGGTTACATACTTCACACCATAGTCTGCAAATACCTTAAGCAGATCTGCCGTCATCTGTGACGTGATAATGTCTATACATTCGCTTCCCTTTGCAAGCGCCGCATTCTCTGCATCCGGTGCATCCGGGCACAATACCAGTTCTATCCCAAGCTCTCTGCCAAATCTCTCAAACAGTTCCCATTCATCAAAGGGTCTGCAATTGTATACGGTAACTTTCATTATTTCTTCCTCTTTTCCTCTACCCTTTCTTGTTGCTTTTTTCTGGCTTCTATGCGCGCTTTTTCCTCTTCCCTGTAGATATGTATGGCAACAAGATCTTCTTCTTTTAAATGCCGGAAATTACTAAGGCTGGCATACAGAATTTTAAGACTGTTCAAAGTCGTATCAAAAACGCCTTCTTCATACATCGTCAGAACAATAATACCAATCGGTACTGCAATAATCATTCCCACAACGCCCCCCGCTTTAAATCCTATGAACAGTAAGAACAAAGTGGGGATAGAAGAAAGCCCAATCGATTCTCCTACGATTTTCGGCTGAATCAGCTGTCTTGCAAGCTGTCCCACACCCCAGATGATAAGAAGCCCTATCACCATTTTGTAGTCAGCGCTCAAAAATTTAATCACCGCCCAGGGAACCAGAACGGTTCCTGTTCCAAAGAAAGGAAGAAAGTCTAGGAATGCCACGCCGATAGCAATCAGGAAAGCATATCTGACCTGCAAAATGGTAAAACCAATCGCCAGCAGAACATACATCCATAATTCAATCTTTAGCTGCGCCTTAAAATATCCTCCCACTGCACGCTTTAAGCCTCTCTTAATCATATTGAAACGTTCAATGATAGCTTCCGGCAACGCCTTGGAAAGAAGCTGCGGCACATAATCCTTTTCTGCAACGAAAAAATACGCAGATAACACGCTCATAATAATGCCAATCAAAATAGACGGAAGATTCTTGGCAAAACGGCTGAGCGCCTCAATGGTGGGCGTACTAAGACCACCGAAAAGATCTCCCAGATATTCCTCGACATTGGCGGAGATGTTCTTAAAAGTGTTCTGCACTTCCTTTGGAAGATACTTGCTTGCCATCGCCAGCTTCTGTCCAATCTCTGCAAAATCCTTCTGCGTATTTTCCCACATTTCCGGCAGTGCGCTGATAAATTCCGTCATTTCCTCCACCAGTTTAACTCCCAGAAAGTACCCTGCTCCAATGACCAGTGCGATTACCGATATGATTACAAATGCAGTCCCAGCTTTTCTTTTTATTTTAAATTTCTTCTCGAAAAATTTAACCAGCGGATTGGCGATCAACGCAATGATCCATCCTACTACAAAGGGCATGAAATAAATGACAATTCTGGGAAGCACGAAAATGCAGAAAAGCAAAAGCGCCAGCATAATTCCCAGATTGACAAATACCTTTAGATACGTTGTTTTATTCCATCCGCTATTCATATATTTTCCTCTTTTTCTAGGTAAGAATCCAGGAGCTCATAGATTTCCTCTCTCCCCTGTTTTGTCTGTGCAGAATAAGGAATGACAATTGTATTTTTAACCACTTTCAGCCTATCCTTTATCATCTTAACGTGCTTTGGCACCTGGCTTCTGTTGATTTTGTCCAACTTAGTAGCTATGATGATCGGCTCAAATCCCTGCCCCAGAATCCAGTTATACATCATCTGATCGTTGCCGGAAGGCTCGTGTCGTATGTCGATTAAAAGAAAAACCGCTTTTAACTGTTTGGAACTATGGAGATAATTTTCAATCATTTTTCCCCATTTTGCTTTCTCTGCCTCGTTTGCCCTTGCATACCCATAACCGGGGAGATCCACAAAATACATCTGATTGTTGATGTTATAAAAGTTGATCGTCTGGGTTTTGCCTGGCTGTGCACTGGTTCTAGCAAGCGCCTTCCGGTTCATGAGTCCGTTAATCAAAGATGACTTTCCTACATTGCTCTTGCCTGCAAAAGCCACTTCCATAAACGCATTATCCGGCAATTTGCTGGTTATGCCGCACACAGTCTCCAAATTTACATTCTTAATTACCATTTTTCTTCTCCATTTTGAAGCATTTGCACTATCCCATCACTCCTTAAGCAATGCATGTTTTAAGACTTCTTTCATATGCTTTACATGAATGATGGTGAGTCCTTCCTTGATTTCTTGTGAGATTTCTTCTATATCTTTCTTGTTCTCAAAAGGCACCAGCACTTCCTTGATTCCTGCCATTTTGGCTGCCAGTATCTTTTCCTTAAGCCCACCTACTGGAAGCACTCTTCCCCGCAGCGTGATTTCTCCCGTCATTGCCAGATCGCTGCGCACCTTCTTATCTGTAATCGCTGAAAAAAGAGCAGTCGCCATGGTCACGCCAGCCGAAGGTCCATCCTTTGGAACAGCGCCTTCAGGGATATGTAAATGAAAATCATTATCTTTGAACATTTCCGGCTCGATATGATTCTCCCTGCCGATAGACCGCACATAGCTTATGCCAATCAGGGCGGACTCCTTCATCACATCTCCCATCTGTCCAGTAAGTTCTATATCCCCCTTTCCTGGCATCACATTGACTTCTATCTGCAGCGTATCGCCGCCCACACTCGTCCATGCGAGACCGCGCACGATACCTACCTGAGGTTCTTTATCTGCTTTATCGAGGCTGTACTTTCTCTTGCCCAGATATTTGTCCAGATTGGAAACAGTTACCTTGATCTTTTCCTGTTCTCCTCCTGCTTCCCTTATCTCCAGAATTTCTTTTGCCGCCTTCCTGCAGATATCTCCAATTTTTCGCTCCAGTTCCCGGACGCCGGCTT
Organism: Lachnospiraceae bacterium; assembly: GCA_029054245.1. Classification (GTDB taxonomy): domain Bacteria; phylum Bacillota; class Clostridia; order Lachnospirales; family Lachnospiraceae; genus Suilimivivens. The sequence goes on from JAIDFQ010000004.1 coordinate 157,846, forward strand.
CCTTTGTATAATAGGTGATGATATTCTTAAGCGCGCCGTCCTGAACGGAAAGCATCTGCCTGCTAAGACCGTTCTTTTCCAGCTGCTTTCCAAGCAGGTGTTCCTTGGCAATATGGAATTTTTCATTCTCTGTATAGCTGTTTACCTCAATGATTTCCATGCGGTCCAGAAGAGGTCTTGGAATCGTCTGCGTCGTATTGGCGGTTGCGATGAACAGAACCTCCGAAAGATCCAGCGGTATTTCCACATAGTGATCTCTGAATTTTACATTCTGTTCTCCATCCAGCACCTCTAACAGCGCCGAAAACGTATCCCCCTTATAGTCGTTGCTTACCTTATCGATCTCATCTAACAGCATCAGCGGATTCTTTACCCCCGCCTGCTTAAGCCCTGCCGCAATTCGTCCCGGCATAGCGCCCACGTAGGTTCTGCGGTGTCCTCTGATTTCTGCTTCATCCCTGACACCCCCTAGACAGATCCTGATATATTTCTTGTCAAGAGATTTTGCCACACTCCTTGCAATGGAAGTCTTTCCTGTTCCTGGGGGACCTACCAGACAAATTATGGGGCTTTCCCCCTTACTGGTCAGACAGCGTACCGCCAGAAACTCTAAAATGCGCTCCTTGACCTGATCAAGCCCATAGTGATCCCTCTCCAGAATCTCCTTTGCACGCTTCATGCTTTCATTGTCCTGGGAAGCCTTATCCCATGGCAGTTCCAGAAGCGTTTCAATATAAGCGCGTTCAACAGCGCTCTCTGAGCTACTTCCCGAAAGGTTCTTAAACCGGGTAATCTCCTTCCTGATTTTCGCCTTCACCTCTTCCGAAGCCTGAAGCGTCTCCAAAGCCTCCTCAAACTGATCAGTATCTGAAAAAGCATCTTCTTCTCCCAGTTCCTGCTTGATATAGTGAAGCTGTTCCTTCAAAAGATACGTTCTCTGGTTTTTATCTACTCTCTCTTTTATTTTTTGCGTCAGTTCATCTCTTGCCTTGGCGATCTCAATTTCATTAAGCAAATGCTCACATAAGCTATCATACCGCTCTTTTATGGAAACAGCCTCTAAAATTTGCTGTTTCTTTTCATAATTCATGGGCAGATTCATTGCAATCTGGTCAAGCAGGCTGCCAATATCCTCGATCTGAGCATATCTATTCACCGCATTCTTATCGATCTTTGGGTAGTGTGAAGCAAAGACTGTAAAGTGCTCCCTAATCTGGCGTATCATTGCTTCTTCCTCTACCTGATTTATCCCAGCTTTCTCTTCCGCTTCACTTACTGCCTCTAAATCTGCTTCCAGAAATTTTGCATTTTCTCCATTGATTTCATGCAAAATCCCGCGTCCGATTCCTTCCACCAGCACCCTTACAATCTGATTAGGAAGCTTTGTAATCTGCTTGACCACCGCAATCGTTCCCATCCTGTAAAGATGTTCTTCTCCCGGCGTTTCGACTCCCGGCTCTTTCTGCGATACCAGAAAGAGCTTTCCGCCCTTTATCATTGCATATTCTAATGCCTGCATAGATTTTTCCTTGTTCAGGTCAAAATGTATAACCGTACCCGGAAGAATCGTCATCCCGCGAAGGGGGATAATAGGCATGGTAAGAAACTGCCTCGTTTCTTCTTTTCTTTCACTCATTCCCTTAATTCCTCTCACAAACGCTTCGCTTATTGCATCAAACGCTTCGCTTATTGCACCAAACGCTTCGCTTATTGCACCAAACGCTTCGCTTATTGGACAGAAAATGCCGCCTGTCGGCGGCATTTCTTATCTGGCCTTACGCATTACTTCACGATGTATCAATAAAGGTTCACTGGTACCTTCTACCGCTCCTTTTGTAATAACGCATTCTTCTATTGTTTCATCCGAAGGAATCTGATACATGACATCCATCATCGCTTTCTCCATAATGGAGCGCAATCCCCTCGCGCCCGTCTTACGTTCAAATGCCTGCTTTGCGATGGTCTCAATTGCATCCTTCTCAAAGCTTAGCTTGACCTCATCAAATCCAAATAGTTTCTGATACTGCTTGATCAGCGCGCTCTTAGGCTCCGTGAGGATCCTGTAAAGCGCCTTTTCATCCAACCCCTCCAGTGATACATTGATGGGCACACGTCCCACGAATTCTGGGATAAGCCCAAACTTCACCAAATCCTGGGGCGATACTTCTTTCAGCATTTCGCTGATTTCCCGATTGTTCTTGCTTGCTATTTCCGCGTCAAAGCCGATTGAATTGCGGTTCAATCTGTTTTCAACAATTTTTTCCAAACCGTCAAATGCGCCTCCGCAGATAAACAGTATATTGGAAGTATCAATCTGAATCAATTCCTGATGGGGGTGCTTCCTGCCTCCCTGAGGCGGCACGCTTGCCGTAGTCCCCTCGATAATTTTAAGGAGCGCCTGCTGCACGCCTTCACCGGATACGTCTCTGGTAATGGATACATTCTCGCTTTTCTTTGTAATCTTATCAATCTCATCAATGTAAATGATTCCCAACTGCGCGCGTTCCACATCATAATCGGCTGCCTGGATCAGCTTAAGAAGGATGTTCTCCACATCCTCTCCCACGTATCCTGCCTCGGTCAATGTAGTTGCATCCGCAATGGCAAAGGGCACATTGATAATCTTCGCCAGCGTCTGTGCCAGATAGGTCTTACCGGAACCAGTAGGCCCAATCATGATGATATTGCTCTTTTGAAGCTCCACATCATCCATGTCCTTAGGCGCCGTAACCCTTTTGTAATGATTGTACACAGCAACCGAAAGAACCTTTTTCGCTTCCTCCTGACCAATTACATAATCATCCAGAAAATCCTTGATTTCCACTGGTTTCAACAGATTAATATCAAGTTCTGTCTCTTCAATCTCTTCCTCATATTCTTCTTCCACAATATCGGCACATATTTCCACGCACTCATCACAGATATACACGCCCGCAGGGCCTGCTATCATCTTTCTTACCTGATCCTGTGTCTTATTACAAAAAGAACACCTGATGTTGTCAGAACTTTTTCCTGCCATCTTCTTACCTCTTACCCATTAATTGTCAGAACGCTTGTAAAGGACTCTGTCAATCAAGCCATATTCCTTTGCTTCCTCGGCAGTCATCCAATTATCCCTCTCTGTGTCTGCCGCAATCACATCATAGTCTTTACCTGTGTTTTCTGCCAAAATTTTATTTAATTTTTCTTTTGTATGCAAAATATGTTTGGCGGCAATCTCGATTTCCGTAGCCTGCCCCTGTGCACCGCCCAAAGGCTGGTGAATCATCACTTCCGCATTGGGAAGCGCCAGTCTCTTGCCCTTCGCTCCCCCTGCCAGCAAAAATGCTCCCATGCTGGCTGCCATGCCGATGCAGTTGGTAGATACATCACATTTGATATACTGCATGGTATCATAAATCGCCATACCTGCGGTCACGCTTCCGCCGGGGCTGTTGATGTAAAACTGAATATCCTTTTCCGGGTCTTCTGCCTCTAAAAACAGCATCTGTGCCACAATCAGGCTTGCCGTCACTTCATTGACTTCCTCGCCCAAAAAAATGATTCTTTCTTTTAAAAGTCTTGAATAAATATCGTAGGAACGCTCTCCCCTACTTGTCTGTTCAATGACATAAGGTACTAAACTCATTACTGCATCCTCCTTACTGCCTTTTAAAACCTGATTTCTTATTTTTCTTTTGCGTTTTCTACTACAAATTCAGCAGCTTTTCTCACTGCGATGTCTGCTTTAATCTGAGATACGCTCTTCTCAGGAAGCATTTCTTTTACCTTGTCTACTTCCATCTGATAAGCTTCTGCCATTACCTTTAATTCTTCTTCGTAATCTTCCTCGGATGCTTCGATTTTTTCTGCCTTGACGATTTCTTCAAGCACCAGTCTGGATTTGATTCTCTTTTCTGCCTGAGGTCTTACCTGTTCAATCATCTTGTCGTAAGTCGTACCTGTAAACTGGAAGTACTGGTCTAGGGATAAGCCCTGCATCTGGATTCTCTGTGCAAATTCATCCACCATTTGTCTCTGCTGCGTAGTGAGCATCGCCTCCGGAATCTCCATATCAGAATCATTCACGATTGCCTCAATGACTGCCGCTTCCTTCGCATTCTTTGCTTCTTTTGCTTTCTCTTCTGTCAGTTTAGCCTTGACATCTGCTTTATATTCCTCCAAAGTATCAAATTCTGATACTTCGCTTGCAAATTCATCATCAAGTGCAGGGAGTTCTTTTTCCTTGATTTCTTTAATCGTACATTTAAATACAGCAGCTTTTCCTTTCAGTTCTTCTGCCTGATAGTCTTCTGGGAAGGTAACGTTCACTTCCACTTCCTTGCCGATTTCTGCGCCGACCAACTGCTCTTCAAAGCCCGGAATAAATGCGCCGGAACCGATAGTCAGAGGATAGTTTTCACCTTTGCCGCCTTCAAATGCCGTTCCATCAACAAAGCCCTCAAAATCAAGCACAGTCATATCGCCGTCCTTTACCGGTCTGTCTGTGACTTCAATGTTTCTGGCATTGCTTTCTCTTTCCTGGTTGATCTTTGCATCTACCTCTTCCTCTGTCACTTCTGTATCCGCTTTTTCAACCTTAACACCTTTGTACTTTCCTAACTTCACCGGCGGTTTAAGCGCAACCTCAGCCGTAAAGATAAAGGGCTCGCCTTTTTTGATCTGAGCCACATCGATGGTTGGGGAAGATACAATATCCTCTCCGCACTCTTCCACTGCCTTCTCATAGGCATCAGGAATCAGCTCATTGGCAGCATCCTCATAAAAGATTTCCGGTCCGTACATCTTCTCTATCATCTGACGGGGCACTTTGCCCTTTCTGAATCCGGGAACGCTGATTTTATTCTTGTTCTTTAAGAATGCATTCTGTAATGCCTTTTCCAGTTCTTCTGCGGAAACTTCGATTGTCAGTTTCGCCATGCTTTTCTCTAACTTTTCTACCTGTACACTCATCCTCGTACATCCTCCTTATAAATCTGTGTCTTTATATAAACTTACCGCTTACTGGGCAAATTGTAAGCATACTCACAGTCATTTTACGATTATATCATATAAAAAATAAAAATACCAGAATTTTATGCTTGATTTCATTTATTGTTGGATGTGTTTCTTGAATTTGTACAGGAAGAAGACCATTCTGTCCTGCGTTGTATGGAAAAAGAGTTTCTTGCACTGGACCGTGCAGATATTCTGGCTTACCGGAAAAGCGATTTTCAAACCGATGTGCTGGTATCTGACGGTTGTAATATCCTATCCACTGACAGTCCTTATCTTGCAAAAAAATATTGAAAAACAGACATAATTGCTATGAAATTATCTGATAACCTCTTTTGCCAAGAACCTCCAACGCTTTGTTCAAATCCTCGGCTTTTACCAAAATATAATCCGTATGGAAAGTTGAAATAACGAAAACCCCGATCTCATGCTTTGCCAGTTCCGTTGATATTCCGGCAAGTATTCCGATCAGCGAAAAGTCCAGGATTCCCCTGATTCTCATAATTTTCCATCCATCCTCTCTTTCCGTCACATTCTCCGGTACCAATTTCCTTTGACAGACCAATGAATTTTCTTCATCCGTCTTTGCTGTAAAACACAAATCCGATTCCAGATTTACCAAGGAATAATCTTGTACCTTACAGATGGACATTTCCGCTTCAAGAGCCTCAATGTGTATTTGTGCAACTGAAAGTGATTTTTCCGCTTTTTGATTTTGTCCCTGAATCACATCCATTTTGTTCCTATGCCTCCACAAGAGTTATCTGTATTTATCATCATCTCTAAATACCTTCGCTGCAAGATTGATACTCCTTCATCTTGCTATGGAGTCTTTGATTTCTAGCGAACTGCCAATCAACACTTTTTTCCCGCAAAAAGCAAATCCATATTTGCGGATATGTTCTTTCGGTATTCCTTTTGCCGCAAGGTTCGCCTGATAATCCTTTTCTTCAATCTGCCGCAAGGCGTCCTGCACGGTGTCTGTAAGCTCCTTCTCATCCGTATCCTGCACCTTAAATTCTAAGATAATTGCATTATTTTCCTTTTGCCTTGGTTCCAGCATCACATCATATCTTCCAAAACCGCTTTCTCTATTTGAAGTAATGAGGTACTGATCGGTCAATTCCACCATTAGCCCCAGCACAAAGCCATGATAAAACCGTTCCGGCTCTTCTTCGGAAGGTTTTTTCCCTGTATCAAAATAACTAAATATTTCTGATGTAACCTTATTCATATAAACGTTCATTGCCTTTAGATCATCTAAAAGCAGCGCGCGGATAAAATCGTTGTAGTCCGCTTTCACACTGCCAAACCATTTCCGCACCATATTGCGGAACATAGCTTTTACCTCGAAGTTGGTCAGTTCCAGTTCGTAATCCTGCTTCCACTCCCCAAATTCCGAAGTATATACTTCATACCTTTTCACCTTCAGATAGCCGCTGGCAAGCAGAAGACTCCAAATTGCCTGCTCATCACTGTCTAACAAATCATAGACAATCTGCTCATCTATCTCCGCGCAGATAGATGAGCCCTGTAGAAGACTTTCAAACGTTTCCTTGACGCTTCTGCTCCCCTCACGCACCAGCTTTCCAATCAGGCTGTTGGAGCTTGTGTTTGCCCAGTAAGTTCCTACTCTTCTTTCATCCAGAAAGTTAATAATAGACCATGGATTATAAATATCTTTTATGTTCCCAAAAGTAAATCCATCGTACCAGTCCCTTACCTGTTGTTTCTGGCTTGACAAATCAAATTCATCCAGCGCTGCAAAAACCTCTTCTTTCGTAAATCCAAAACAGTCTGCATACTGTGTAGACGTAGTCGTTACTACCTTTAGATTGTTCAGATCTGAAAAAATCGATTCCTTACTGACCCGCGTAATCCCTGTCATAACAGCGCGCTCCAGATAGGGATTCGTCTTAAATGTTGAATTGAACAGATTTCTGGTAAAGGATACCAGCTCCTTCCAATATCCATTCACGTACGCTTCCTGCATGGGTGTATCATACTCATCCAAAAGAATAATGACCTTTTTTCCATAATATCTGCAAAGAAAATCGGATAAAGAGCGCAGTGCCGCCGCCGCTACATTATCCTGCATATCTGCAGAAACCTTCTGATAAAATGCCTTTTCCTTTTCATTAAGCAAATTTCCCTTTAACAGGTAATCATGTTTGTTGTATTGTTCTTCAATTGTGCGGCAGATGCTCTGCCTTGCTTCCTCATAAACATTCTCCTTAATCCCCGCAAAGCTAAAAAAAAGAACAGGATAAGTTCCCTGCAGGCGGCGGTACTTTTCCTGCTCCCATATGGACAATCCTTCAAACAAATCCCCTCTGCCTTTATAGTTAACAGAAAAGAATTTCTCCAGCATACTCATGTTCAGCGTCTTTCCAAAACGTCTCGGACGTGTAATCAGCGTTACGCTATCTCCACCTTCCCACCATTCCTGTATGAAATTTGACTTATCAATATAGAAATATCCTTCTTTTTGAATTGCCTCAAAATCCTGATTTCCTATGCTGACTGTTCTTGCCATCGCTTCCCTGCCCCTTTGCCATTGCCTAAAACTCATGCCTATTTCTTCTTATTACAGTATATCTTTTTCCTTCTTTAAAATCAATCTTTAAAACTGCTCCCCTTGCATGCAAACTCCAACAGGCTATACAATAAATGAAAAAGTTTTTTGCATTTTCTGTCTTTATCCCTTATACTTATACTCATGTGATAAAAATTTAACAACCATAACACAGGAGGATTTTCAATGAAGTTATCAACAAGACAACTGGTTCAGACAGCGCTGTTGCTTGCCATATGTATTGCAAGTCAGTTTTTTAAAAACTTTTCCGTATACATCACAGGTCCTATCGTAAACACGACGATCATCATCGCTGTACTTGCGGTTGGTTTATGGAGCGGACTTCTCATCAGTATCATCGCCCCTATTACCGCCTTTTTTATAACAGGCTCTCCCATCATGGCGGCCATTCCCCTGATGTTTGCTGCCGTCATCTTGGGAAATGTCATTCTGGCAGCCTGTACATGGTACTCTCACAAAAAGTTCCATTTTAAAGGAAAACTTCCTGTCGGTCTGGTCGCCGGCTCTATTTTAAAGGCTGCTTTTATGGGAATCACGATCGTCTTAATCCTGCTTCCAAGCTTTGGAAACAATATTGCATCCAAACTTCCGAAACCCGAAGCTCTGCCCGCAGTTCTGGCAACGGCAAAAGTCACTTTTTCCATTACCCAGCTGATCACTGCCCTGACTGGCAGCCTTCTTGCCTACCTCATATGGCTGCCATTGCAGAAGTATTTACAAAAACAACCCACCTGCTAATGCAGGTGGGTCATTCTTTTTGTTTTTGTTTCGTTATTTCATCATTTCTTCTTGCTTCTTGATCATTCTACGAACCATTTCACCACCGATGGAACCGGCTTCCTTGGATGTTAAATCGCCGTTGTAGCCTTCTTTTAAGTTAACACCAAGTTCAGAAGCAACTTCTGTTTTGAAACGATCCATAGCTGCCTTAGCTTCAGGAACTTCTACTCTATTAGATTTGCTGCTTGCCATCTTCATTCACCTCCGTTATTATTTTTGACTGTCTATTGCAGTCTTCTTCAAGATAAGCGTTTAAGATTTTCGCTTATCCTGAAGATTTCTCTCCGTTCAAAGCGTTTCTTTATCACTTATCTTGTTCATAGTATTAACGGTGTTCGTGAAAATATTATGGTAAGTTTTTCCGTTTAATAAAAAACTAAAAAATCAAAAGCTCCGTATCTTATCGCTTCCGTCATCCTCCGTATTTTCAATCGACTTTACAATCAGATAATAGCCATAATCAGCATTGACCTGTACGTAAACGCGATCTCCTGCTTTGTGTCCTATCAGCGCTTTTCCAATTGGCGATTCTATACTTACAAGTCCCGCCAGCGAATTTCCCCGCATAGTCGTTACGATCTTATAGGTTTCAACCGACCCATCTTCTTCAAACTCGACTTCCACGGTATTGTTCATCCCAATCTCATCTTCCTTTGAATCGTCCGCAATCACCTCAGCGGTCTTAATCATGCGCTCTAAGAAACGGATGCGGCTTTCATTTTTGTTTTTTTCTCTTTTGGCAGCATAATATTCAAAATTTTCGCTTAAGTCTCCCTGTGCCCTTGCCTCCTTGACAGATTCCAAAAGTTTCGGACGTATTACCAATTTTCTTTCTTCTATCTCTGCCTCCATTGCATCAATATCCTTCTGTGTCAATTGATTAAACATACCATTCCCCCTTACGAAATATTTTGAATCACCGCCTGAACCGCATTTTTGCACAAATACCATTTTTATCTGATACTCATCCCGCCTGCCTCAAGCTGGACTGTTACCAGCTTTCTGCACAAGTATTGAATCAGATCTTTTCTGGTGATGATTCCGATAAACCGCTCCCTGTCATCAATGACAGGGACAAAGTTCTGATTCATTGCAACATTCAGCAGATCTTCCATGTTAACATCCACATCTACCGGCTCATTATCACGCTTACGCGCTATTTCCGTCATGGGTATGACCTCTGCCTTCCGCAGAGAAAGATCTCCCTGCTCCTTGATATACCATAGCATATCGCCTTCTGTCAATGTACCTATGTACCGCCCGTCTTCCTTCCTGATTACTGGAATTGCGGAATATCTATGATTTTCCATTTTTTCCAGAACCTGACGGACAGTGTCCGTATCATAGACATAAGCCACTTCGCTTTTGGGCGTTAAAAAAAATAATATGTTCATTCGTTCTCTTTCCTTACCTACTTTAAATATACGATTTTTTCTGCCATTGCCTTGCTGGCATCGCTGCCTGATAGATGTTCTACGATCTTCAATGCAAACGGAATCGAGCAGCCCATACCGCGTCCTGTGATGATATTCCCATCCTGTACGGCAGGTTCATAGGTGATGACCGCACCTTCCAACTGATCTTCAAATCCAGGATAGGCAATTGCCTTTTTCCCTTTCAGTATGCCACGGTGGCCTAATATGGATGGTGCTGCGCAGATTGCACACACAGTCTTACCTGCTGCCGCAAAAGCATCCACCTGCTCCATTAAAGGTTCGCACGCTTCCAGATTTTGGGTTCCGGCAAGACCACCGGGCAGTACAAGCACATCCACTTTGCTAAAATCCACCTCTTCAATAAGGCTGTCCATCACAACAGGAATCTGATGCGAACCTGTCACCGTTTTTTCACCCATAATGGAAACCATCTTTGTGTCTATTCCCTGTCTCCGCAGGATATCCACCACGGTAAGCGCTTCTATCTCCTCATAACCTGTTCCAAAAAATACACAAACTTTGCTCATAACTAACCCCCAGCTTTTCTTTTTTTCTGTAAATATTTTACCATCAAATACCTTAAATTACTAATAAATGATTTGTAAACTTTATTAAGGAAAGATATAATATTCTTGAAATTAAAAAATGTGGAAAGAAAGGAATTCCTTGACATGGAAATCGAACGAAAATTTGAAATAAAAGAATTACCTGCTGATTTGTCTTCCTTCCCCTGCCTTTTCATTGAGCAGGCATATCTATGCACCGATCCAGTTATACGAATACGCCGACAGGATGATGAATTTTATCTTACTTATAAGGGAAAGGGACTTATGGCGAGGGAAGAATATAACCTTCCATTAAATAGAAATGCCTATGAGCATCTTCTTGCAAAAGCGGACGGCAACATCATTTCCAAAAAACGGTTCCTGCTCCCCATCAAGCAGCCTTCTTTTGCAGACGGCTTCAAAATGCCCAAGGAACCAATGAAACTTACAATTGAACTAGATGTTTTTAATCCGCCCTTTGCACCTCTTATCATAGCTGAAGTGGAATTTCCGGATGTCGAAATGGCAGGCGCTTTCATCCCTCCTGCATGGCTGGGAAAAGATGTAACAGACAATCCTGAATACCACAACTCAAATTTATCCCGAAAAGTTTTCATACATTAATTTGGATACTCTGGCTTTCCGGTGGATTCCCGCACCACCAGCTCTGCCGGAAAGCTGATATATTCATGCTTACATTTGCCGTCTATGACATCTAAAAGAAGCTGCGCTGTTTTTTCCGCCATAGCTTCCATCGGCTGCCTGATCGTAGTCAGCTGGGGCGTATAATATTCTCCTATGGCAAGACCATCATATCCCGCCACAGAAACATCTTCAGGAATTCTTTTTCCTGCCTCATGCAACGCCCTGCATACACCAACTGCCAGAAAATCAGCAATGGCGAATACGGCAGTGAAATCCTCTCCTGAATCCAAAAGTTCTTGGGCTAGTGCATATCCGCTCTGCATAGAATAGGGATCTTCCACGTCTTTCACTTCATAAATCAGCTTTTCATCTATTGCAATTCCCCTTGCAGTCAAAGCATCCTTATATCCTTCCAGTCTGAGCTGCCCCACGGATTCCGCACCCGTGCCTTCTGTAATAATGGCGATTCTCTTATGCCCCAGATCTAACAGATAATTCGTCATTTTGCGGCTCTCAGCTCTGTCATCCACCGCGATATTGGAATATACCTTTTCTTCCGTATCCTTCACCTTTCCTATTGTGCAGAATACAAAAGGAACCCTCAGTTTTGCAATCTGAACCGGGTCATGCTGATAAGAGCCTCCCAGAAAGATAATTCCTCTGAGCCGCTTTTCCTTTACCAGATGCAAGGCAACCTCCAGTTCATTCCCGTATGCATCCACATGCTGTATAACCAGCGCATATTTCTTTTTCTGAGCCTGTTTTTCAATAATCTGTATCGCCGGGCCAAAGAACGGATTGGTGATTCCCTTAATTAGAACGGCGATACATTTTGCATCCACACGCTTTAAGTTTCTGGCACTGTTATTTGGTATAAAACCTGTTTCCTTAATAACTTCCATAACCATTTTTCTGGTTTCCGGACTAATGTCAGGGTGATTATTAATGGCTCTGGATACCGTGCTGATTCCTACTCCGCACTTTTTGGCTATATCTTTAATTGTCAATTCATCCACTAATAAGTTCCCCTTACTTCTGCACCTTCTTCTGTGTGCTGTGTCATGCTATTTTGCTCTTCCATATAATTTACATAAATCAAATATCCTGCCTGCAAGTTCATCACTAAGCTGTCCCTTCACCATTCTCCACTTCCAGTTTGTACCCAGAGTAGAGGGCACATTAATCCTTGCCTCTGTTCCAAGCCCCAAATAATCCTGCATGGGAATGATTGCTGTATCTGATACGCTTGCTATTGCCGCACGGATAAAATTCCATTCTATATCCTTGCTTCCCTTGATGTTCAAATACCTTCTCGCAAAACTGCGATCCTTTCGGTTAATGGACTGATACCATCCAACCGTCGTATCATTGTCATGCGTTCCTGTGTAAACTACCGAATTTGCAATATAATTATGCGGCAGATAATCACTTTCTTCTCTGGAGTCAAATGCAAACTGTAAGATTTTCATCCCTGGATAGCCGGTTTTCTTCACAAGTTTGATGACTGAAGGGGTCAAGAAACCAAGATCCTCTGCTATGACAGGCTTGTCGCCCAGTTTTTCTTTCATAACCTTGAACAGATCATACCCCGGTCCTTTTTCCCACTTACCAAACTCAGCCGTCTCATCTCCGAACGGAATGTTGTAATATTCATCAAAGCCCCTGAAATGATCGATGCGGATTACATCATAAAGCTTATAGCAATATGCAATCCTCTGCATCCACCATGCATAACCGGTTTCTTTATGATACTCCCAGCGGTAAAGGGGATTGCCCCAAAGCTGCCCGGTAGCAGAAAAAGCGTCAGGCGGGCATCCCGCCACACCGGTAGGCATACAATTTTCATCAAACTGGAACAGTTCCGGATTTGCCCATGCATCCGCGCTGTCAAAAGCAACATAGATTGGAATATCCCCTATAATCATGATTCCATTATCATTCGCGTATTTCTTGAGCTTTGCCCACTGTGTGGCAAACAGGTACTGCTGAAACTCATAAAACAGTATTTCTTCTTTCAATTCTTCCCTGTATCTGGCAACCGCATCTGCCTTTCTTAAACGAATACCATCATCCCACTCAGCCCAGCTCTTTCCCTCATAGGAGTCCTTCACTGCCATATAAAGAGCATAATCCAGAAGCCAGAAATCATTTTCCTCTACAAAATCTTGAAACGCTCTGCTGTCTCTGACACTGCTGTTTTCAAATGCCTCTTTGAGCATTTTGGAACGCGACAGATAAATTTTTTCGTAATCAACATATCCTTCGCTTCCACCCCAGTCACATTTCTCACATGCTTTTGCGGTAAGCATCCCCTCTTTAATCAGTTCTTCCAGATCTATGTAATACGGGTTTCCTGCAAAAGTAGAAAAAGACTGGTAAGGGGAATCTCCATAACCAGTAGGTCCTAATGGCAGTATCTGCCAATAACTCTGCCCAGCCTCCTTCAGAAAATCTACAAATTCATATGCTTCTTTTGAAAAAGTTCCGATTCCATATGCTGACGGAATACTGGATATCGGTAATAAAATGCCGCTTGCTCTCATATTCTTTCTCCCATTTTTTATTCCCGGCAACGCTCCCGGGCAATTATACAAACTATAAAAAGAATACCACTTGCAGTGGTAATTTACAAGTGGTATTTCCAATTTCACCTAAAACTTCCATCCTATGATTCATTGCCAAAGCCCCGAACCGTAAGACCCTATTTTATAATGCATTTCCTGCCATATTTCTTACCTTTGAAAGCCCCGCACAAACCGGTGGAAGCAGTAGAATCACTACCGTAACCAACGCCTCAAGTCCCAGGTACGCTCCATTATACACCAGCGAATAAATCGGCGCTGACATATTGTAATATGCCCCATAGCTTCCGAAAAAGATCATCCCTGATAAAAATGTGAAAAAATACCTTCCCAAGACCCCTACGATATATCCTAATACCATTCCATGCTTTTTATCCTTAAACATACCGGAAAGCCCCAGTGCGCCAAAAGCAAGGATATAATCTGTAAGCATCTGCGGAACACTGATGATGTACGGATCCACGATCAGCTGCAGAAATCCATATGCAATCGCCGCCGTGAGCCCGGTACGCAGTCCAAACATATAGCCAATCAAGCATATAAACATCATACTGCACAGCGTGACGGATCCCCCCATTGGCATATCAACCAATTTGACCATACTGGTCACCATCCCAAGCGCTATCGCCATTGCCGAAAACACAAGCTGTTTCGTATTAATTTTCCTGCCGCTACTTCCGCTGATCATACATCCCAGCAAAAGAACTGCAAGCATCACGGCAATCAAAACACCGTAGCCCGCTCCGGTCAACGCATAAGAAATGTTGCCTTCTTCATCCATGATTTGTGTTGCAAAATAAGACATAAAAAAACCTCCTTTTGTTATCACAGGAGGAGAGTACAGATTTTCATCAGCATATGATCTTTCTATCAAAATATGTAAATTTACCAGACATCATTCGATATTCAATCACAACAAATATGAAAATCAGCTTCCCTACGCCGGTATTATCCGGGTCAGGTAATGAGGGTTAATATATACCTTCTTTGAGGCATACACAATCTCAGCTCTTGCTCCCCTAGCGATTTATTCTTTTCAAAATAAAAATATACCGCCGGTGGAAATTTGTCAAGTAAATTCCATTCCGTTCGTGAAATCGAACTTTTACTCCCATTCTGTTACTTCTTGCACCGAGGGAAGAAATATTATATGATAGATAAAGATGTCAAAAAGGATTTCATTAAATGAAGAAGTGAGGAAATAATTATGAATACAAACGAAAAAGCATTGATGCTCCATGAGAAATGGAACGGTAAGCTTGAAACCATATCCAAGACTCCTGTCAAGTCCAGGGAGGATTTATCTTTGGCTTATACACCGGGCGTTGCAGAACCTTGTAAAGTAATCGCAGCAGACAAGGAAGCCGCCTATAAGTATACGATGAAAGCAAATACGGTTGCTGTTGTTTCTGATGGAAGCGCTGTGTTAGGGCTAGGTAATATCGGGCCTTATGCAGCAATGCCTGTTATGGAGGGGAAGGCTGTCCTCTTTAAGGAATTTGGCGGTGTCAATGCCGTTCCTATTTGTCTGGATACACAGGATACAGAGGAGATCATCAAGGCAGTCACTTATCTTGCTCCCGGATTTGGCGGTATCAATCTGGAGGATATCAGCGCGCCCCGGTGTTTTGAAATCGAAGAGCGTTTAAAGGAGATTCTGGATATTCCCGTTTTTCATGATGACCAGCATGGAACTGCTATTGTGGTTTTAGCCGGCATCATCAATGCATTGAAGGTCGTAAAGAAATCAAAAGAGGAATGCAAGGTAGTTGTAAATGGAGCAGGCAGCGCCGGTATTGCAATCACCAAACTGCTTCTGACTTATGGATTTCCCAATATCATTATGTGTGACAAAGTGGGTATTGTTTCAAAGGATACGGAAGGTCTTAACTGGATGCAGCAGAAAATGACAAAGGTTACCAATCCCGGTAACGAGACCGGCTCCTTAGCTGATGCCCTGAAAGGCGCAGATATTTTTGTAGGCGTTTCTGCACCTAATATCGTTACACCAGAAATGGTTTCTTCCATGAATAAGGATGCCATTTTGTTTGCAATGGCAAATCCCGTACCGGAAATCATGCCGGATCTTGCAAAGGCTGCAGGCGCCAGAGTGGTTGGCACAGGGCGGAGCGATTTTCCTAATCAGGTCAACAACGTGGTTGCTTTCCCTGGTATTTTTAAGGGAGCACTTGAGGGACGCGCCACACAGATTACAGAGGAAATGAAGCTGGCTGCTGCCAATGCGATCGCTTCCCTCGTTCCTGATGATGAATTAAACGAAGATAATATCATGCCCGAAGCATTTAATCCCAAGGTTGCCGAACTCGTTGCCGAAGCCGTGAAATCTCATATCAACTGACTTAGATATGGAGCATCCGGTCAAACAGTCCTTGAACTTCATAAACGGAAGCTGGCACGGTAAGCCTTACTACTCTCTAGACGCTTATTGCAAAAATATTTACGGCGAAAAGTTATATAAAGTTGCGCTGAATGCAGGTATGACCTGCCCTAACAGAGACGGCACCAAAGGCGACTGTGGCTGTATTTTCTGCAGTGCAGGGGGCAGCGGTGATTTTGCAGTTTCTCTAAAAGATGACGGAGATTCTTTGTATACGGCATTTCCTGAAGCAAAAGAAGCTGAAAGATTTGAAGCTGCTTACCGACAGGGAATTTCCGTTTTATCCGGGAAAAAGACAGGGCGGCGCTTTATCGCCTATTTCCAGGCATACACCAACACTTATGGTCCCATTGCATATCTGGAAAAGATTTACCGTCTTGCCCTCGATGCACCGTTGACAGCAGGTATTTCCATAGCCACAAGGCCTGACTGCCTTCCTCTTCCTGTGATTGAACTTTTGCTGAAGCTGAAAGAAGAATATCCTTCTAAGTTTATCTGGATCGAGCTGGGACTTCAAACCATTCATGAAGCCACTGCCGCTTTTATCAGACGGGGCTATCCCTTGTCATGCTTTGAAGAAAGCGTAAGGGTATTGCATAAAGCCAAAATACCAGTAATCGTCCATGTCATACTGGGACTGCCGGGAGAGGGACCTAAGGAGATGCTCTCTACCATTCACTACTTGAATACACTGCCTATCTGGGGAATCAAGCTGCAGCTTCTACACATTTTGAAAGGGACAGATTTAGGACTGCTCTGGGAGAAAACACCTGAATCATGCGGTTCTTTTTCCACTTTGGAGCTATATCTTGAAATTCTGATAAATGCTGTGGAACACCTTCGCCCAGATATCGTCATTCACCGCCTTACAGGGGATGCGCCAAAAGATTTGCTGCTATTTCCCCTATGGAGCGCCGACAAACGTCGTGTTCTCAATACCCTGCATAAGCAAATGAACAGACATGGCTCCTATCAAGGCAGATATTGGAACGAGGCACTATAAACCATTTTCGTTTTTACACAAAAAGGATGATGACCATGCACGACCCATTGACATTATACAAATTAATCGTACTTTATATGCTGGAAAGAGTTGATTTTCCTATCACCAAAGCGCAGATCAGCGACTTTATATTAGGAAAAGAATACACGAATTTCCTCACCCTGGGACAGGTAATCGGTGAACTGACCGATGCCGGTCTTGTCACCGCACAATCCATTCGGAACCGTACACACCTTGCCATCACAAATGAAGGAAAAGAAACGCTGAAATTTTTTGAGAACCAAATAAATGACAGCATCAAAACAGATATTGATGGTTTTTTCAGAGAAAATGAAATCAATCTGCGGAATGAGGTGTCCATTTTATCCGATTACTATAAATCCACCTCCGGCGAATTTGAAGCCCATTTGGTGGCAAAAGAAAAAGGCGTCAATCTGGTTGACATAACAATATCTGTTCCCTCTAAGGAAACCGCTTCTTCTATCTGCGATAACTGGCAAAGAAAGAATCAGGAAATCTATCAATACCTGATCAGCCAGCTTTTCTGACAGCATAACAATTCAGCCGGTTATCTGCGCAGCAAACGCACAGTTAACCGGCTGAAAGTTTAGCGAATCATCTGCCCCGCATGACACATACGCTTCCTCTCATCTGATAATTTCATTCCAATTTGAAATCCCGATAATCCCCTTTGCAAACTCCGTATAAGCCGCATGATTGGGCGTGTCGATATATTTGAATACATCATAAATCTGTTTATGCCTGCCTCCTGCATCAGTCAGCCCAAAGGCAAGTCCCTGCGCCACTTCTTCTGCCGCATCCGTCTCACGGTTTAAAAGAAAGCCATCAATTTCATCATAGGCGGCTATTTTGTAATATGCATAGGCAAATGCTGCCGCCTGATATGCCTCCCCTGCGTGGGATGTGTATCCCAACTCACTGATTAAGATGCTGCGCACCTCTCCGGTATCGGTAAGGAACTGTTCCTGCTTTAAATAGTTAATCAAAACTTCTATATTTTCCATAGTAATCATGGAGGTGCCAGCGCCATGTTCCACGTACTTAGACCCCTTCCAAGTCCTCGCCTCTGTCAGTGGAACATTGTAAGGATGCTGCGCCACTCCCCAGTCAATATTTCCCTTAGAAGTGATATTCCTGTTAAACACATCCAAAATGTCCCTGCCATCATAATTGGTATTGTTTTTAATATTTCTGTCCCATTGCTGATCCAGTGAAATATAAACCCTTGCACTGCCGCTCACACTCTTGATGGCTGTGTAGAACACGCGAAATGCCTTGGCATATTCCTCCACGTAAGTCTCAATATCCGTGTACTCCATGTGATTCCATTCTTTGCGCGCATTGATTTCATTGGCAATCACCCAATTGGAAATCCTGCCGTGCCTGTTATCCGAATAGCGTTCCGCCAGAAAAGAACCGATTGCAGCCATATATTCCACACCGGATTCCTCCGCCCCGTTAAACATATAATAAGGAGCCGCACTGCCGCCCCGCGCTCTGGGGTGGATCAACTGTGTGTAGGCGGAAGAATAGTTGTTTAAGATAATGGCTGTGGTGGTAATCCCCTTTGCCGTAAGCGTGCTAAATACAATATCGTACTCTGCCACCACCTGTCCGTTAAAGGCGTAAGTCTTTCCATTATAGGTATAATGGATGGTGGGATAAGCAGCACTTGTGGTAGGTCCCAGCAGTCTTGCAACCGGTATGTTGTAAGCTGCCTGCTTTACGCCCAGATCATCCAGTTCATTTCCCCGCAGCCTGTTAGGATCCACTAAAAGCCCCTTCTTAGAGGATGCCTGCTGATAAACGGAACTATATCTAGCAATCGCCTCCGGATTGGTGATATAGCTTGGACCGCTCACCTGTACATATTGTCCGTCTTTCTTTATGGCAACCACGAATTTCTTATAAAGACGGCTGCTTGACAGATTATAATTAAGCGCTGCGCCGAAACTGGTCGCATTGTCTTTATAATCCCTTGCTATATAATCGCTTCCTTCCGCAATACCGCTGTCATAGGTATTCAGCGCAAAAAGATAATAGTATTTATCATCACTTTTAGGGACGCCGTCTCCCTCTACCGTCACCGATATTCTCTTCGTGTCAGGATCAATGATACACTGCGAGATGGAAGCAAACTCTGATGCCATATCTGGCGCAAGTTCATGAGTCTCGGGACGCTTATGGAAGGACTCCCACACTGCGCTTCCTGCCGTTACAAGGTGATCGACTACGCCCTCACCCATATCTTCTTTCGTCATCTCTTCGGCAATTTCTTCTGCAAGTTCAGACAAATCAGCCCCTTGAAAATTCTGACCATCCTCCCCTTTCTTGCCTGATGCAAAAAAGAATACCACAACAGCAATGACTGCAGCCAGCATAACGCCAAGGAGGATGATAAGCCCTATCAGCATTTTCCGCATGCCGGCTTTTTCCCCTTTTTTTAAGATGCGCCTCTTTTTCTTTTTGATATTAACAGACTTATTCTCCGCCGGTTCCTTATTCTTTCCGGTTTTCAAGTTCATTTTTTCCTGTTTCCTTCTGATTTTTGATTCTCTTCATATGCTCTTTTACTTTTATCTCATATCCGTTGCCCGACGGACGATAAAACTCCTTGCCGCTCAGCTCATACGGCAGATACTGCTGCTCCACATAATGATTGGGATAATCATGCGCGTATAGATAGCCTGTCCCATGCCCCAGCTTCGCTGCGCCTTTATAATGGGCATCCTGCAAATGGGTGGGAATCGGCAGGTTCCCTGTTTCTTCCACTGTTTTCATCGCCTCTCCTATCGCCGCTACGCAGGCATTGCTTTTGGGTGCACATGCCACATATATCACCGCCTGGGACAGAATGATCTGTGCCTCCGGCATTCCTACCCGTTCCACCGCCAACGAAGCATTCACCGCTACGGTAAGGGCGTAAGGGTCTGCAATCCCCACATCCTCCGATGCACAGATCATGATTCTTCTCGCGATAAAGGTGACACTTTCCCCTGCGTAGAGCATCCGTGCCAAATAATAGACTGCCGCATCCGGGTCTGAACCTCTCATGCTCTTGATAAAAGCTGATACGGTATCATAATGATTATCTCCTGCCTTGTCGTAACGCACTGCACGTTTCTGGATGCATTCCTGCGCCACTTCCAGCGTAATATGTATCTTTCCGTCCTCACTTCGATTGGTGGTCATAATGCCCAGTTCAATGGCATTAAGTGCATGTCTTGCATCTCCGCCGGAGACATCCGCCAAAAACGCCATGGCATCCTCATCTATCACTGCATCATAAGCGCCCATTCCCTTTTCCGCATCATACACCGCTCTGTGAAGGAGCGCTTTGATGTCCTCTCTGGAAAGGGGTTTCAGCTCAAAAATAACCGACCGGGAAATCAGCGCACTGTTGACCTCAAAATATGGATTTTCTGTAGTCGCACCGATTAGGATAATGGTTCCATCTTCCACAAACGGCAGCAGATAATCCTGCTGTCCTTTGTTGAACCGATGAATCTCATCGATAAAGAGAATCGTCCTTTTACCGTACATCCCCAGCGTATCTTTCGCCGCTTTCACGACCTCCTCCATATCCTTTTTCCCTGCCACAGTCGCATTGATCTGAGTAAATTCCGCACTAGTGGTATTGGCGATCACCTTTGCAAGGGTGGTCTTTCCTGTGCCGGGAGGTCCGTAAAAAATGATGGAACTGATCTTATCCGCTTTTATTGCCCGGTAGAGCAGCTTGTCCTCCCCAATGATATGCTGTTGACCGACCACCTCCTCCAGTGTGGAAGGACGGATTCTCGCCGCCAAGGGAGATTCCTTTTCCATATTGGCGGACCGCATATAGGTAAATAAATCCATGTTTTCCTCCATTTAGATGCTTTTTATGATGCATCTAAAAACTGTTTATAAAGACGGGCATGATCCAAGGTGCACCTCCACTTATTACCGGCGTTAGCGCTCACACAGATATAATGTTTTCCGGTCTGGTCTTCTGCATAGCTTACGGCACAACTTCCTGACTGCACCACATATCCCGTCTTTCCGCAGATTACCTCACCGCCACAATCCTTGTCCTCAATGCGGCGCAAAAACCAGTTGGAAAGCAATATCCCGTCTGGATGCTGGGGTGTTTCCGATGTATTATAAGTATGGGCTGACATGACTTCCCTGCAAAGCTCATTATCCATAGCTGCTTCCATAATCATCGCCATGTCATACACGCTGCAGTAATGATCTTCATCATAAATTCCCACGCAATTAGTGAAATGCGCCGTCTCTGACAGTCCCAGTTCCTCCAGTTTTTTATTCATCAGCTCCACAAAAGCCTCATGACTGCCCGCCACATACGTTGCCAGCCCTACCGCTGCATCCGCACCGGAGGGCAGGATGGTTCCGTAAAACAAATCCCTGACGGTGATTACCTCGTCCTTCATGAAACCGGCACTGCTGCAGTCATTGACATAACCATAATCCGTGATTTCAAGCGTCATTGTGAACGTATCATCCAGATCCTCCACATGTTCCGCCGCAACCAACGCTGTAAGGACCTTGGTCATAGATGCCGGGTTCATCCTCGTCCGGGCATACTTTTCCGCAAGGATGCTATCCTCATCCATATCGACCAAAATTGCATAGCTGCTGAAAAATTCTTCCCCTGACTTAAGCGTATCTCCCAGCTGCAAAGTATCGGCAGTGGCGCTTGCTGTATAAACCTTGGGACGCATGTCCTCCCTAAGCTGATCTGCCGTCTCCCCAATATTCATTTTCCCAATGATTCCTTGCCCTAACGCCTCTTTTTCCCTGCTGCCAGAAAGCGTTTCCTCCTCTATCGTCTGTTGTACCATAGATTGTATGATTCTCCATATGGCGCCAGCCTCTGTCCCTTGCAATAACGTTGCCGCCCCTGTAACGTTCTCCTTTAAGGCATCACCCGTTGCAACAATTCCATCTGTAACCACAGCATCTGTGACAGCTCCATCTGCAATGGCATCTTCTGCGGCGGCGCCTTCCGTCCTTGGCGCTTCCTGATTGGAAGGTTTATGCAAAAGCTTCATTCCCACCAAAATCAAAACGAAGAGGACAAATGCACCTGCTGCAAGCGGCGTGTACTTCTTAAAGTACCTGCGATACATCATCTGCCTTTCCTTGTCCCGCCGCATCTGCTCAATCCGCTGTCTGTGCCTTGCCCTGATCTCTTCTTCGTCATTTAATTGTTCATTCACTTACAAATACTCCTTAACTCTTCAATCCCTCTTTTACCTTTAAAACTGCGTAATAGAAAAATATTATATCATGTATGGGCATCGTATTCCATCGAATTTTGCTGGAAATTATAAAAAACGAGGCAAGGATGAATTGTTACCAAAAACCGGTTCTTGTTCAATCAAACAACAGCTCGTCTACCGTGACAAATTCATACCCTTCTGCTTGGAGCCGATCCACGATTTCAAGCGCAGCCGTCACCGTGGTCTTGTATTGATCATGCATAAGAATAATCGCATTTTCCTCTGCCTTGGCACAGACGGTATCTACAATGCAGGAAACATTGCTGCTGCACCAGTCCAAGGGATCTATGGTCCAAAGCACGGGAAACATGTTCAGTTCCTTTTCAAATTCTTTGTTCCAACTACCATAGGGAGGACGGATATAAATCGTGTCCTCCCCAGTTATTTCTTTAATCACTTCATTGGTCTTTATGATTTCTTCTTTGAACTTTTCCCTGTTTCTGCTGCTAAGCTGGGTATGGTTATAGGTGTGATTTCCAATCAGATGGTCATCTTCGTAAATTGCTCTTACGATTTCAGGATAAGCTTCCGCGCTCTTTCCCGTAATGAAAAAAGTCACCTTCACATTCCGTTCCTTTAATCCTCGAAGCAACTGCTCTGTGTAATAGGGATGAGGACCATCGTCAAAGGTCAACGCTATCTTTTTGCTATCCCTACTTTCAAATGACCTTCCCATCGCGGGGATTTTTTCCTGCTGCCAAAAACCAATGATGCACAAAGCTACCAGCAAGACAAGCAGAATGATACAGGACAGGATTCTTTTCTTCAGATTCATAATAGAACTTTCTTTTCTCTTCCCTTATTCTATTTATATGCCTTAGATGCTCTTCTATAACACACAGCGCAAGATTATGATTGAAAAAGTGATGGATTCCGAATGAGATCCTTTATGGAGCACGCAAATGATTTGGTTTTATCAATACCCTTTATTGAAATCAATCATATTCTTTTTAGGCTCATTATTTTTATCTCGCTTCATATTTTCGCAGAATATATCTAAAATCCTCTTTCTCGTAAACTTATTTCCTCCCCAACTTATTCCTGAAATATGCGGAGTCAATAACACATTTTCCATATATCTGAGAGGATGACTTTCAGGTAAAGGTTCAGGATCTGTAACATCAAGGACTGCACCTCTGAGTAATCCTTTCTGCAGAGCATTTGTTAATTCGTCCGTATTCACAACAAATCCACGTCCAACATTTACGAGTATGGCATTTGCTTTCATCTTTTTTATTCTTGCTGCATCAAACATTCCCTCCGTTTCTGCTGTACCCGGAAGCGCGATAATAACCACATCAGCATTTTGCAATTGCGCATCAACACTGTCTATTGTATATATTTCATCAAAAGGCAAATGCTCATTGCCAGGGGTACGACATATTCCAACAGTATAAGACCCAAAACATCTAAGCTTTTTTGCAGTTTCCTGTCCAATATTTCCTGTCCCTAAAATAAGAACTCTTTTCCCCTCTAATGTATCATCACCCTCAATTTGGTTCCAACCACCACTTTTCATTTGCGTACGATATGAGAACAGATTTTTATATAATGCAAGAATTCCGGAAACAATATATTCAGAAATAACACATCCATAAGCGCCTGAAGCACTGGTAAGAATAATATTATCAGGAAAATCCAGAACAGAAGTGTATTTATTGGCACCCGCCCAAGTCATTTGAATCCATCTAAGATTTTTCATTAAATGAATCGTACTGTGTTCAGGCTCACCAAATACAATTTCTATATTCGCATAATCCTCGCTTTTAAGAAGTTCCTTTTCATTATCAAAAAACAAAACCTTATCCTCTTTTTCAACGGATGATAAAATAAGTTTTTTCTCACTTTCCAAACATTTTTTTATTATAGCAATAATTCGCATCATTTTTCACCTTCTATTCTCACTAATATTCTCTGCTTTAACTTCAATGTTTCTTTTTATTTATCATATCAAGTTCAGATATTTCATCATCATTTTAATGAACCATAAAAATATTATCATTTATACGAACTGATTTCGTTGACTATCATAGTTAAATCCTATTTTCTGAAGCTTCTCCTCAATTTCCGTCTTACTGACATCCATGTCATCGCACATATCATCCAGATTTGTATAATAATCACGGAGTTTTAAGTTAACATAACTCAGAAGCATATTAGGGTCATTTGGTATCGGCATCCTTTTTCCTCCTCTCAGCAAACTGCGTGCAGGTGCATCCACCCACACGCAGCGTTTATTTTTGTCGGCGTTTGGTCCAATAAGCTGGTTTTATCAGCGTTTGGTACTATTTAACAGAAGCCGCAAGTTCCCCCTTCTCCACCGTAATCAGGATAGTATCTCCCTGCTCCACTTGATCTGCAAGAATCAGCTTGGCGGACAATGTCTCCACATATTTCTGAATATAGCGTTTTAGAGGTCTTGCCCCGTAAACAGGATCATAAGCATTCTCTACAATAAATTCTTCTGCTTCCTCAGTAAGCGATACCGTAAGCTCCTTGTCGGAAAGTCTTCTGTTTAAGTCTGCAATAATCAGTTTTATAATACCACCAATATGCTCTTTGGACAATGGTTTAAATAAGATGGTCTCGTCCAGACGGTTTAAAAACTCCGGTCTGAAATGGGCGCGCAAGTCATTCATGACCATTTTTTCTGCTTCCTCGTTTATCGTACCATCCTGGTCAATTCCCTCCAGCAGATAAGCTGCGCCGATATTCGATGTCATGATTAATATCGTGTTTTTAAAATCAACAGTACGTCCCTGTGAATCTGTGATGCGCCCGTCATCCAGCACCTGCAGCAATACATTGAATACATCGGGATGTGCCTTTTCAATCTCATCAAAAAGAACTACCGAGTACGGCTTCCTTCTGACTGCTTCGGTCAGTTGCCCTCCCTCCTCATATCCTACATATCCGGGAGGCGCTCCGATCAGCCTGGAGACAGAATACTTCTCCATATATTCACTCATATCAATGCGGACCATATTGTTTTCATCATCAAAAAGGGCGGCCGCAAGAGACTTGGCAAGTTCTGTCTTACCTACCCCGGTAGGTCCTAAGAACAGGAAGGAACCAATGGGCTTGGTGGGATCTTTGATTCCCGCCTTGGAACGGATGATTGCTTCTGTCACCTTCGTGACGCCTTCGTCCTGCCCCACTACACGTTTATGCAGTTCATCATCTAAATGCAGGGTCTTATTGCGCTCGCTCTCTGTCAGTTTTACTACCGGTATCCCCGTCCATCTGGATATGATTCTGGCAATCTCCTCCTCGGATACGCTTTCGTGTACCAGAGACAAATCCTTATTCTTGACCTGCTCTTCCTCAATTTCCAGCTGTTTTTTCAGTGATGGAAGCTTGCTGTAGCTTAACTCAGCCGCCTTTTCATAATCCCCCTCTCTCTGGGCAATTTCAATCTGACTGCCAATTGCATCAATCTCCTCGCGAAGCTTGGAAAGCTTCTCAACAGATGCTTTTTCATTCTCCCACTGTGCCTTGCGGTTATTCAGCTCTTCTTTTAACTCTGCCAGTTCTTTTTGCAGGTTCCCCAGACGTTCCTGACTAATTCGGTCATCTTCCTTTTTAAGCGCTGTCTCTTCTATCTCCATCTGCATAACTTTCCGCTGCAGTTCATCCAATTCCGTAGGCATGGAATCCAGTTCTGTCTTTATAAGCGCGCAGGCTTCATCCACCAGGTCGATTGCCTTATCCGGCAAAAAACGGTCTGATATATAGCGGTTGGAAAGGACTGCTGCACTCACCAGCGCATTATCCATAATCTTTACCCCGTGATAGACCTCATAGCGTTCCTTAAGCCCTCTTAAAATGGAAATGGTATCCTCCACGGTAGGCTCTTCCACCATAACCGGCTGGAATCTTCTCTCCAACGCGGCATCCTTTTCAATATATTGCCGATACTCGTCCAGCGTGGTAGCCCCAATGCAGTGAAGCTCTCCTCTTGCCAGCATGGGCTTTAGCATGTTTCCCGCATCTAATGCGC
Source organism: Lachnospiraceae bacterium (assembly GCA_029054245.1). Taxonomy (GTDB): domain Bacteria; phylum Bacillota; class Clostridia; order Lachnospirales; family Lachnospiraceae; genus Suilimivivens. The sequence continues at coordinate 184,132 of JAIDFQ010000004.1, forward strand.
CATCCGTCTTGCCTGCTCCTACAATAGTATGGAGCTCATCTATAAATAGGATGATCTGCCCATCGCTATTTTTTACATCCTCCAGTACCGCCTTTAAACGCTCCTCGAACTCGCCCCGGTACTTGGCGCCCGCAATCAGCGCCCCCATATCCAGCGCAAAAATCTTCTTATCCTTCAGCCCCTGAGGTACATCTCCCCTTACGATACGCTGCGCAAGCCCTTCTACAACTGCAGTCTTACCCACACCGGGCTCTCCAATTAAGACAGGGTTATTCTTGGTCTTCCGGGAAAGGATACGAATCACGTTTCTAATCTCGCTGTCCCTGCCGATCACCGGATCAAGCTTCTGCTCTCTTGCCTTTTCCACCAGGTCCTGTCCGTACTTGGAAAGGGTATCGTAGGTCGCCTCCGGATTGTCCGAGGTGACCCGCTGATTTCCTCTTACCGTGGACAACACCTGCAAAAAGCGCTCTCTGGTGATGCCAAATTCCTTGAACAGTTCCTTGATTGCCCTGTTGGGGTGTCTTAGCATGGCAAGAAACAGATGCTCTACAGAGACATACTCGTCAGAGAGCGCCTTCGCCTCATCCTCCGCTGATATCAGCACCTTATTCAGGTCTGCCCCCACATGAATCTGACCGCCCTGTACCTTCACCCGCTTGCTTAAAGCTTCTTCCACCTTGTTTACAAAGTACTGGGTGTTAATCTCCATCTTTTCAATTAATTTTAAAATCAGGCTGTCATCTATGGTAAGCAGACTATAAAGCAGATGCTCCTGCTCGATCTCCTGATTGCCATACTCATAAGCAAGCTTCTCACAGCCCTCCACTGCCTGCATGGACTTTTGCGTAAATTTTGATATGTTCATAAAGCACTCCTCTCTGCCTTTACTGCAAATAAATCTGGCATCATATTCATCCATTTAATTACAGTATATCCGGCTAAGCAATCACTTATTATGCTCTTTCCTTGTTCTAGTGAGAGTATAACACTAATTGTTAGCACTGTAAATAGGTGAGTGCTAATTTTATAGAATTTTTATATCTTCTAACTACCCACGCATTTCTTACGTTTGGATATTGACAAATAGAGTAAGAACCAGGCTATGCAGTGGACAACTAAAATCAGACTATTCTTAATTGCCACTGCCATACTGCCTGACGATAATCCCATAATCCCCCCAAAGGTCGCCTGTGAAGGAACCAGGTAGCAGACTGTCATGATAAAAGGATTGCTGAGCCCTAGTAGGAAACTTATGATTGGTACCGCTATAAACAGCAGCATTACCATTTTAATATAAACCACGCCGGTCATTAGCCCTCCCGCTGCCCTGCCGATAAACAATCCAATAAGCGCAGCTGTAAACGAAGACACAACAATCAGTACCAGCATCAGCGCTGCATTTAAAAGAGAAAACCGGAACACAATGCAGCTGGTAATAATCGAGGATGCGCCGCCGCACATGAAGCCGACACTGAGTTTCTGCATAATATATTGGCTGCGGGTCATCGGCAAAATCTCGTTGACCAGCGCTACGCCGTCCTCTTTTTCAGAAATCATGTTCATGGCGTTAAAGGTACATCCCATAAACATTGCAACAATCAAAATAACTGCAATAAACATATCCTTTAGTCCTTCCAGTACATCAGGGTATTCCAAAATCTGAATCTTTACCTGAGGCGTTATATTCCTCTGCTCATATAAAATCGGCAGTGTATCGGCAGTTTGGCGGAACAGATCGAGTTCATCCCCAGATACCATTGTTTTGATTCCCTTCCCTTCACTTTCCACACCAATCAGATTCGTTGACGGCTCATTGACCGCATCCACCAACTCTTTCCGCGCCGGATAAACAGTGACCATGCCATAGCCTTCAAGCCATTCGACGGCCTGTTCTGGAAGATCATTTTCCACAACGCCGAAATGATGTTCTCCCAGCGAGGAAAAATCCACCTTTCCAGCAAAGCTAAGCGCCGCTGCCACCATAATCGGCAGAAGAAAGGTCATCAGACAAAACTTATCATGAAACACACTTTTCAATTGATAACCCAAACCCTTCATGCTATCCCTCCTTTCTCATTTCCCTGCTAAATACGCACCAGGCTGCTATAAATAATACCGCGATTGCAGCTAAATACCCCAAATAGTAAACCGGGGCTGTCGTTGATGTTCCAAAGTACGCATTTTTCATCCCCATGTAGATATGATAGAATGGATGGAAACTGATCCAGTCAAGTTTTATCGCCGTATTTGCGGACAGAAACACCGGCGTCGCAGCAAAAATAGCAATCAACAGATAAACCAGCGTAAACTGTCTGAAATCCTTTAGCAGCAGAGAACAAATCACGCCAATCAATGCCATAAGCAGGGATAAAAGCGCTGTTTGAAGCAAAACACTTGACAGGACAGACATTCCCTCCCCTATCCCCACGTTCATTATCGTAAGCAACACGGCAAAGACCAGATCAGAAAGAAGGAAGATTGCAAGCTTGGAAACAAGAAATAGGCTCTTATGTACAGGAAGCACGGCGTGTATTCGGATAACCCCCATTCCTTTTTCCCTGAACAATACCGCTGCAATTCCCAAAAATCCTACGGCGCTGATTTCAAAAAACAACAATTCACAGGTAATCTCCTTGCGTGCCTTTTGCTCCGGCGTATGAAAACCGACGATTTCGGCTTGGTATTCTTTTGACGGCTGCAAAGAAGCGCTTGCGTAATCAATCCGGTGCCGGTCAACCTTTTCCGCCCCCTCACAAAGTATAAGCTGTGTTTCTCCGGTGCTGGCATCGATGCCCACGCTTCTGGTATCCTCCAAAATCGCCGCATCAAGTTCTTCCCTTGACGAAACGCGACTAACCAATGGCAAGATTGTCCTGTGTACCCCTTCCGGATCATATAAATACACATTGTACCGCTGATCATCCATAAATTTGATATATCCAAAATTCACATATAAGGTATAAAGAATCAGAAATCCTAAAGACATCAGAAAAAATTTTCCTGACTTCATGAGTCGGACATCCTTTTTAAACAAGGAATAAAAGCCTTTCATCAAGTAAGCCCCCTTCCTGTATATTGGATAAACATATCCTCCAAGGTAGGCTCCCCAGAATGAATACTGATGATCTTGTCATGGGGAAATGGAATGCCTGTTTCCAGTTCCCCAACTTCTATGGTTTTTTCTTCTCTTTTTCCCTGATATAGATAGTCCACCGCCACGCGATAATTGCTGTGTTGCTCCTTCAAATTTTTAGGCGTATCCAGCGCCACAATGTTTCCGCCAACAATAAATGCCACCCGGTCACAAAGCAGGTCCGCATCCAGCATGTTATGCGTGGTCAGAAATACCGTTGTACCCTTTTGCCGCTCCTTTTCGATAATCCTGCGGAACAAAACTGCGCCGGATGGATCAAGCCCACTGGTTGGTTCATCCAAGAACAACAATCTGGGATTGCTAATCAGCGCCCGCGCCATACTCACCCGCTGCCGCATTCCCTTTGAATAAGAAGAAACCGGCTTTTTGAGGAAATCCCGTTTAAACTCCAATTCCTCCAGCACCTCCTCCACATCACGCAGCTGTGCCTTGGGATAAAATGAGGAAAAATATTTAAGGTTATCTACCGCACTCAAATTTGCATACAAATAAGGGAACTCAAACAAAACCCCGATTCTTTGAAAAAAATCCTTTGAATGTACCGTCAAAATATCCTGCCCGAACAGGGAAACCTTTCCTCCATGCCCTCCCAAAATTCCTGTTAGTATCTTTTGTGTCGTTGACTTTCCCGAGCCGTTTGGCCCCAAAAATCCAAAAATTTCTCCATCCTTCACAGAAAAATTCAGCCCATGCAGCACTTGCTTATCTTTTCCGTAAGAAAACGTCAAGTCCTTTACTTCAATCATTCACCGTCACCCCATTTCCCCTGCTGTTTTTCTTTCTTCTCCTGTCTGCATCTCTCCCACCACTTCATAAACTTAATCTTGAGCGGAATAGAGATTATCAGTACCGCCAAAAAAACAATCCACCAATACCATTCCAAACCTAAAAACATAACCATATCCTCCTTTTTACGGGAAATGTCCTCCTATGCTGTCCTGAATCACAGTCCCGCATGAATTGAAATTTATTGACATTTCCTCTTAACTAAAGTTATAAAAATGAGGTGAAATTGGCGTGAAACCGCCGTGAAATCGATGTGAAATCTGCCCATGCATAGAAAGCATGAGCAAAACTATTTTACAATTGGAATAGAAAAATAAAACAAAACGCCGTCAGGCATGTTTTCCACGCCATATTTCAGATCCTGCATAGATAAAATCTGTGCTACAATGGCAAGTCCCAGACCGGAACCGCTGTATTCAGAACGTCTGCCACGATAGAATTTCGTCCAGATTTTTGATAGGGCTTCCTGCGGAATCGGCTCTCCCTGGTTAAAGACGGTAAAATGCAGGCTGCCGGCGTTTTCTATCAAAGATATTTTTAATATACCTCCCGGCTTTACATTTCTCTTAGCATTGATGATCAGGTTATCTAACACCTGCTCCATACGGCTTTTATCGGTATAAACATACACCTTATGTTCAGGAATCTCATATTGCAACTCAAAATCTGCATCCGGCGTATCTATCAAGAGCCGTCCGGCAACCGTTTCCAAAAATTCTACACAATCGAACCGTTCCGGTAAAAGCCTTGATGCACCGTTTTCCAGTGCAGACAAATCCAAAAGTGTCGTAATCAGATTGCCCATGCGCTCGGTCTCCTCTATGATAATTGAAGAATACTTTTGTTTTTTGCTTTCATCTGTCTCATCCTGTAAGCCCTCGGCATAAGCGCGAATCACCCCTAAAGGTGTCTTCATCTCATGGGAAAGGTGATCTACCAGCTCTTTACGTTCAGCCAGCAGCCGCTTCTCCTGCTCCACCTCTTTTTCAAGCTGGATATTTGCTGCCTTGAGCTTTGCAATCGCCTGCTGCAGATTTTCGGCCATGATGTCAAGACTTACAGACAGCTCCCCAAATTCATCGTTGGAAGAAATGACGCAGGGCTTGGCAAAATCCAGCTTCGCCATCCGGCGCGCTGCCTGATTTAGCTTGGAAATGGGCTTAGAAATAAAGCGCCCCATCAGCACATCCACCAGCAGAACAATTGCCGTCACCAAAAGCATCCATAGAATAAAAGAAAGATCAGCCCCGATCTCCATCTGTACCGAAAGAATATACGAAAGAATCAGCAGAATGCCAGCCAGCTTTGAAATCATCAATATTTTTTTACGGACAGTGCGGATTGTAAAACTGTCTCTCAATTTTCTGCCTGTTTTCATGCCGTCACCTCGAATTTGTAGCCTGAACGAATCAATGTCACAATACACTTTGCCTCATCCCCCAACTTTGACCTCAATGTTTTGATATGAGTATCCACCGTCCTTGTAGTCCCTAAAAAGTCATAGCCCCAGATTCGATTGAGAAGCTGATCTCTGCTGAACACTTGTCCGGGATTCATCATAAAGAAATAAAGCAGTTCGTATTCCTTATGCGTCAGGGTGATTTCCTCTCCTTCCAAAAAGACCCTGTGAGAAGATGGAATAATGGAAATTTTTCCTGCATGCAGGGCATCCGCCGGTGGGGCAGATGTACGGCGCAGCAAAGCGTTGGTTTTTGCCAGCAATACCTTGGGGCTGAAAGGTTTGGTCATATAATCATCGGCGCCCAGATCATATCCCTTCAGTTTATCATCCTCGCCGCTTTTGGCAGTCAATATGATAATGGGAAGACTGCTTACCTCCCTTGCTATCCTGCAAACGGAAAAACCGTCAAGCCGCGGCATCATGACATCCAGTATCATCAAATCCATAGGATTATTTTTCAACAGCATCAGCGCATCCACGCCGTCATCAGCCATAAAGCAGCTATGACCGCCCCGCTGCATATACGCCGCGATAATATCCTGCATATTTTTTTCATCCTCAACAATCAAAATGTTTGCCACAATATCTTCCTCTTTTTCAAGTACTATTCTTAGTCAAGCCTCTTAGCCACCACAACAAATCTTCCATCATCCACATGATATGCACAGGTGGATAAGGTCAGAAAAGTGTCCCCGTATGAAGCTTCCACCCCTGTGTCATACAAAGATAATTTTTTTATGTTTTCATAATATGTCACGAATTCTTCCTGCGTTTCCGCCTCATAAAAATCGTAATACTTAAAGATATTCTCCTCTTTTTCATAAACCTGTGAAAAGAACACCGCTATGATTTCATACGAACGCTCCTCATAAAGGGTATCAAAAGAAATAAAAGGGTGCTCCTTCCAGAAATCCTTTTGTTGATAAAAATCAAGCTCCCCAAACATGGCGCCATCCTTCATATTATGACCATATATAACGAAATTTGCGCCGGGCGTATCTACATCCGCTATATCTTTTACAAATAGGCAGCCGTATTTATCCTCATCTCCATAAAAATTATGATGCAGGTAATACTCGTTATCCATACCACGCACAACAGGATAATCTATTTTTGTCCCTTCAATGGCAAGCCATCCGACCATATCCTTATTTTGCTCATATAGTGCGGCATACCTCGCAAGCAATGCAGGCGCTTCTTCCTCCTGCTTCAAACCTTCTATGTCTGACTCTTCCTCTATCTGCAGGTCTTTTTCTTCTGTCTGCGCCAAATCCGCTGTTTCTGAAAATTCCTCTAATTCTTTTTGCTGTGCCCTATGCCGTAATGATAAATAGTATGCCCGACCGATTTGAATCAGGCATACTATTATAATTGCGAGAAGCACCATTCTGATGAATTGGTTTCTTCCTTTACTTTCCATAAACCGCTTTCCACCCTACTACTGCTTTTTTGCCGATACTGTGATAGTACACCAAAAGCAGGAAAATTGCTGCCAGTGCCAGCCCAGTGCGGATGTATCCCCCCTGTCTGCTCCACTGAATGATCTTTGTGATCAGTTCTCTTTTTTCTGCTTCCGTCATGCCACGCTTGCCATCGTCAAAGTATGATAACAGATACAGCAGCCCTGCAATCATGGCTATGGTTGCGTACACTTCCACTGCTGTGCCGTCTCCGGTCTTCGGCTCTGTTTCACCGCCGGATACCTCGTTCTGCCCGACATTTCCACCGTTTGCCAAGACAGGTGCTGGGGCGCTTTCATTGAAAGCTTCTGCTGCTTCCGCATTTTCGTTATTCTGGGCGCCGACGTTGTCGTTTCCTGATTCACCAGCGTTGCTGCCTAGGTTTTCTCCACCTTGATTATTTCCGTCTCCGCCTTGGTTTTCTCCGTTTCCGCCTTGGTTATTTCCATCTCCGCCTTGGTTATTTCCGTTACCGCCTTGGTTATTTCCGTCTCCGCCTTGGTTATTTCCGTTACCGCCTTGGTTATTTCCGTCTCCGCCTTGGTTTTCTCCGCCGCCCTGATTATCATCATTGCCGCTTCCAGTCGCTGGAAGGATCTCCGTCCTCTCATGCCCGCATACGATGCATTGATATTTTTTTTCACCTGCCTCCGTCTCTGTCGGCTCCTTCGTTACCGTTCCATCATCCTCCCTGTGTGCTTCCTGGTCTATTCTCGCTCCACAGTCACATTCATGCCAATGTGCTCCATCATCCCATTTCCATTCTGTTCCAAACACATGTGTATGACGCACAAGCTTTGCTTCATTTGTTGCAGCATCCTTTACCACAATAAAATCGCTACGGTCACTGCTGAAATAATTCTCTGGTTTTTCCGCCTCTCCCATCTGGGTAGTCCACCCTGAAGAAAATACAGCTTCCTGACCTGTTGACCCATACGTTACACCGATAGAAGCGCCTTGCGTCATAGCGCCCATAAGGCTAATCAGATCTCCAGACTCCAAATATAAATTACTTGCTTCTCCATTTTTAGTATTTCCGGTAATTACAGGATTACCGGATACCTTCATTTCATTTCCTTCCTCTACAAAAATGCCTCCCCCGCTCGTACCGGTAGTATTATCTACAATACTTCCTCCTGATATCTCTATTTGGCAAGTTTTTATTCCGTATGTATCTACTCCAATTCCACCGCCGTCTTTTCCAGACTTATTGCCAAAAATGCTGCCTCCTGACATTGAAAATTTATTATTTCCACACTGTACTCCGCCGCCTCTCCTTAATGCCACATTGTTTGAAATACTGCCTCCTGACATTTGAGCAGTTGCAATTGTCCCTCCATTGTATAAACCAGCCCCGTCATAGGCGACATTTCCACTTACCTCCCCATCAGTCATGATAAAGGTTCCACTATTATATACACCGCCCCCATTACCACTGTCTCCTCTATTAGTCCTCGCATAATTGCCGCATATTATTCCACCCTGCAATTCAAATACAGAGCCCATATTAATAAAGACTCCTCCCCCGCCACAAGCGGTATTGTCACGAATTACAGCACCGGACTTCATAATCACTTTTCCCTTACTAGTGTCAAGCAGATCTGGTTCTCCTCCCAGTCTAATTGCTCCGCCGCTTCCACTAGTATACCCACTCCCACGCACATCATTATTTTGTAATACTGTGCCCGCTTCCAGAATGAGCGTTCCACCGGCTTCCACCAAAATCAAGCTTCCCTGATTACTGCAGTCAATACCGACATTTATACGTGTTTTAGGATCACTCCCCTGCCAGATAGCTCCTCCGTCTATTGTTATATTTTTCAAGGTAACAGTACGTGGCTGATTCAGCATCAGAAGGCTGCCTCTCCTAGCGTCTGTACCGCCTGCTCCTTCACCTCTGGTAATCGTATATCCCTGACCATCTATCGTAACATCACTGCGCTCTGCAAGGAGCCTGGGACTGTCCCAGTTGTCCCCAGTTAATGTAATATCTTGCAGCAGCTTGATTTCAGCCGGTTGGGAAGCGCTCTGGCACGCATTCAATGCCTCCCCAAGCGTCCCCTCTTTCCATGTGCTGCCGCCGTCTGTGCTATAGGAAACCTCCTGCGCCGATACGGGCATAACATCTTCTTCAAGCAGCATTGCTTCTACAAGAATCTCCCATTTCGCATACAGATCCATTGTCTGGGTAATCGCGATATCTGGGTCAAAATCCTCCCCATTCTCCTCAGCAATTGCCCAGCCTATGAACTGATATCCTTCCTTTACAGGCTCTGGAAACGCAGACAGTTTTTCTCCTGTTCTTACCTCTCTGGTCTCCTGCAAAACACCATCGCTATAAAAACTGACCACGTAATATTCTCCATCAGAGTCTTGAGACTGTTGACCGTCTCCTGCTGCCCCAGCACTTGGCGTCATATCATTTCCTACCCCTGGCGCTTCCTCGGTTTTGGGTAATGTACCCACATCATCCGGCGATGTCTCGTCGCCTCCTGCCGGCGTTTCGCTGCTATCCGGCAAAATCCCAATTCCGTCCAATGATGCTCCATCACCTCCCGGCAAGTTCTCTCCTGCCTCTGATGGTATTCCGTTTCCCTCTGCTGGATTCACTTCTTCCGTATTCGTATGTACATCTTCTTCCGCCATTGCCCTGATCGGCACTGCTCCCGCTATCAATCCAACAATCAAAATCGTGCTTAATGCCATCGACAATATTTTCTTTAATCTCCTGCACTTATGCTCCATTTTTCTCCCTCCATCAATTCTTTCACCATCATAAAAATTCATTTCGTAACCAGCACTTTAACTTCATGCTTCCTGCTTTATGACAGCTAATCTAAAATATATTTAAAATTATACTGATATTATCAAAACTTATCAACTAGTTTTATGGTTACGCTAAAAAACTGGAAAGTTTTGACCACTTGATGGATAGATGCAAGCAAACTCCGCATTTTTTACAAAACATATTAATTGTCCTTACCTATGTTCTTTTCACCGCAAAACACACAGAAATTCGCATCTTTCGCTATTGATTTCCCACAATTTCCGCAAGTAATCATTCCTGTTTGCGTTTTATCGGTAATTTCTTTACCACAATAATTACAAAACTTTGCATTTTCATTTATCTTTTTCCCACAGCTGGGGCAAGCAGCCATGGATATTTTGCCGTGGATATCCAATCCGCTTTCCAGTTCCTCCTTTATGCCGCCAGATCGTTGCGCTGTACCCGTATCTTCCTCACTATGGGAATCATCCGCTTCTTTCGGGGGCAGACCGCCTAAAATTTTAAACCAAACAACAAATGTCCCTACGATGCCAATTAAAGTCATCAACAGGATAATCCCATCATTGTCTATGAATGAAGCAGTCAACCCCAATATAAAGAAACCTGGGAAAAATGGCATAAGGAACAAAACAGAAATAAGAAAAGCCTGACTATCCATAACTTGATTCAGCCACACCTCCCATTTATGCTTTGGCACATATCCGCCTGGCATAACTTCTGCCTTGCGTTTTTTTACATATATCGCCATCCAAAGAATATACAGTGCCGCTATTCCTCCCGAGGCTAAATTAATAGAATGAAATAAAATTCCTGGAATTGCTCCAACAACAATCGGCAGCCCCAAAGAACAGCAGATCAGCGCCAGACTTATTTCATCAGAATCCCTTTTATAAATGAACTTATGTACAGCCTCTTTGGGATTTTTTACGACTGAAGCAACAAAAAACGCAGCACCGGCAAAAATTATCACAATAATATCAACAATCCCTATCCCTGCTTCTGCCTCTGCTTTTGTAGGATTGCGTTTTTCTAGCCACAATTGGAAGACAAGCCCGCAAATGCTTATCACCAAACTCATTGCCAAAAAATTCATATTATCGCCATTTGCGATACCAATAAGCCAAATCCCCATTGCCGCAAGATCCCCTCCGGACAATGCTGTAGCTATAATGACAATATACTTTTCGATAAAAACCCCGGCAATACCGCAGGCTGCTCCAAGCAGTAAAGAAATAGGAGTGTTCTGCGTTATAAGCAAAAAGACAATTGCACTCATTGCTCCCACAACAAGAAATACACCCACTTTATGAAATGTACCTGCTAATGCAGCGCCTATAATGCCTCCAACCAGCATATATATCCTCAAAGCATCAATGTCAGCGCCCCCATTTCCTCCATTAAGAAATATCAAAAATCCAGCTACAGCACCCGTTAAAAACCCTGTTATAGCAATCATTAACTTAAATTGTTTGTAGCCCAGAAATGCATCTACAAGACCAAAGATCATGAATGCACCTCCAATCACTTCAATCATATCCCCGAAATTTGGAATCAGCGCTTCTAACAAATAGACGAATTCAAGCATTGTGTTATCTCCCCGTATATTTTATTTGATTCGTATCATTTTACTCTCATATCGGCATAACTGTTGATTACATGTTATCTGATTCGGTACCCGACAATAATTCCAACATCATAGAACAGTACCTTTATCGACATTATAAACCAGTTTTTTGGGTGAAAGGTCTGCTGAAAGCAGACATGTCCATTTTAATCAATATAAATCACATATGCCTCTTCCTCAGGCGATGGCATATAAAAAACAGCGCCCCACTTAGCGTCACTATCATAGAAGTCCACGTAGTATATATCTTCATCAGCTTCGTCCTTCTTTTCTTTCCATCCGGCAAAAGTGGGATTGCCCATCATTTCAATCAATTTTTCTTGATTGACATCAAGTGATTCCCCATTGAATGTACTTACGGCAGGATCCATCGCTATCCTGCTGACGATATGTTTATCATCAAAGAAAAAAACGATTCCCTGATTCCTATATGAGCATCGATTCTGACTGCCGCCATCCGTGTACGTATCGTACGGAACGTCCATTTCCTCTACGATATCATCTATATATCTTCCCACATATTCATGCACTGGCACATCTCCCCAGAGGATTTGATCGGGATGCCGCTGGGCAGCCGCCCTTTTAGGCTCCATCGGCTCATTCTGAAAATAGCCACATGAGAAAATAGCAAAAGCAAGCATGATGCCGCCGCACAAACCATACCATTTTATGCCTAAAAAAGCATTTCTCACCTGCCTGACAGATTGATATCGCCTCTTCGGATCTAGATTTGTACATTTTCGAATAATCCTTTTATAACACAGCTTCTGAATCTTATCTTCCAAAATCTGTTCAAGCGTAACGCCGAGGGCAAAAATATCCGTCCGCGCATCCGTCTGTGCAAACCCATACTGTTCAGGCGGCGCATATCCCTTTGTCCCTAATAACCTTGTGTCCTGCTCCAATTCCCCTTTCACCATGCGTGCAGCATCGAAATCAATCAGACGGATATGTCCATCCTCTGCATAAATAATATTAGAAGGTTTAAGATCACGATGAATAATGTTCATCTTATGTAGGAACTCCAAAACCGCGCACAGATCTTTTACAACGCTTAGAAATTGTTTTTTTGATAAATGGACATAGCCTATCGGCTGCCCCTCTATATATTCTTCAATGATTGTTGTAACTCCATCTTTTGTGCTGATCTCATAAATCTTCGGCAGATACGGATGGGTGCATCCCTCCAAAATAAAATACACGTACGGCTGTCCCTTCCTTACTTTCCTTATAAAAAGCTTTCCCGTATCTTTCCCCTTTACCAGCTGCACAATACCTTCTTCGCTTCGTTTGATTAACTCAATTTCCTCGTATTCCATCATCTTCCATTTCTGCCTTGTCATATAATCATTGATTTTATATAATTATACCAGATAAATTAGGAGGCGTTTTATGAAATTTTCTTCAGACACAGTTACGGCAAAATTAAGTTCTATACCGTCAACCGCTGAATTAGAGCACGAAATCAAAACTGCAGCAAGCATCGAAGACTACCTTTCCAAAAGCAGGAAATATATGCTTACCCACAGCCTGCCTGAACATCTAAAAATGCTTTTATCACAAAAAGGGCTCAGCAAAGCAGACGTGGTGCGCGCCTCCCTCCTTGACCGCTCCTATGTCTATCAGATATTTTCCGGCGAAAAAACGCCCTCACGTGACAAACTGATTGCCATCGCATTCGGATTGCATCTTTCTGATGATGAAACCCAGAAAATGCTGAAGCTTTCCGGCAACAGGGAATTGTACGCAAGGGATGAGCGGGATGCCATGATATTATTTGCCCTACATCAAAAGAAGTCTGTCTTTGATGTAAACGAGCTATTGTTCAGCCACGATCTTCCAGTCCTCAAAACCTCAAAAATGTAAACGTGCGCCCTAGACGTGCAAACAATTCGCAACACGCTTCGCGAACTACCCTTATGTTAATAACAAAACGCAGGAAATTTTCATTTCCTGCGCGTTTTCTTAATCCTATATTCCCTCTGAAACTTTTATTTATGAAAGATGAAATACCGCCGCTTTTTCTTTTAAGGCATCTGCCACCTGCTGTAGGTTTTCGATGCGTTCCGACATGGCAGAAATCAGATGTACCATCTCATCTATGGAAGCTGCCGTTTCCTCAATGCTTGCTGCATTCTGTTGCGCAAGCGCTGCCACATTCTGCACCTCTTCCACCGTCTGCGCCCTCTCTTTATTTAGACCATTCATCTCTTCCATGATCTCTCCGAGTCCCCGAACCGACTGGCTGATACCACCTTCCACGGTACCAAACTCGCGGTTGGTCTCTTCCAGCTTGTCGGCCTGAATCTGTATGATCTTCTGCACGCTTTCCATGGTCTTGACGGATTCATCCGAATTACTCCTAAGCTGCAAAAGCACTTCCTGAATTTCAATCGCCGATGTGTTACATTGCTCTGCCAGCTTTCTAATTTCTTCCGCCACCACAGCAAACCCTTTGCCCATCTCGCCAGCACGTGCCGCCTCAATACTTGCATTTAAAGATAACAGGTTTGTCTGGGTAGCAATGGAAGTAATCATTTCCGTCATTTCACCAATCTTCTCCACAGAAACATGGGTCTCGTTGGTCTGACGGTGGATCGTATCCACTGCGTTCTTTACCTGCTTCATACTCTGATTTAATTCTGTAAGTGTCTTAGATGCACCGCCCGAAGCCTGCGCCATTTTCTTTGACATATCTGAGAATTGCTGTATCTGTTCGTTTGCGCCTTCAATCGTCCTGCCAATGATATTGACACTGTTTTCTGCCGCCGTCGCGCCCTGCGCCTGCGTCATGGTTGCTGATGCAATCTCTTCCGCCGCAGCATTTACCTGTTCTGCTGATGCTAATGTCTTATGCGCATTGCTGTTACAGGTGGTAGATGTTTCCCCAAGAAACTGCGCCTGTTTCTGAATCTCTGTCACAATAGCAGTCAGATTGTCGTCAAGTTCCTTCATTCCCCTGCACATATCGCCTATTTCGTCCTTGCGCCCGATCATCTTAGGTGAAGCTTCTATTCCAAGTTTCCCCTGCCGCATCTGATCCACATAGGCAATCGCTCCCTTAATCGCCGCTGCAATACTCGTCGCACCGAGCACAGAAGTGATACTTACAATAACAAGCACCACCAATATAATCAGCAGCATCGTAATTAAGGAATTTCGGATGCTTGCCTGAATCTGTGTATACTCTTTGCCTAAAAAGACCATTCCCACGGGTGTCTTTGTATTTTCCTGATAAAGCGGAATATAGTAGGAAATATAGCGTTTGCCGAAAATTTCCGTATTGTTGTTTCCATACTCCTGTCCTTGATCGAAAACCTGGCTGCTTACCTCCGCCGGCGCCGTTCCCCCCACCTGGCGGTTTCCGCCTGCGTCCACAAGCGTTGTAAGCACGCGTTCCTCCCCATAAAATACGGTCACGTCGTATCCTGTCTCTGCCTTAATCGTATCTACAACGTCCGTTGCCGTTGAAATATTAAGCCCATCCCCTTTCCAAAACTGTCCCTCTACATCCATGTAGTATTCACCCTCTGATGAGGAATCAAACAATTCCCTGACTACCCAGGCCGCGGTCTGCATCCCCTCGAATGCTTCCTTCTCGATTCCATTGCGTAACTGGACCGATACCGCTATGTAAGCAAAAATCCCCAATGCAATTACCGGCAATAACGCCATAATCAAAAGTCTTGCGCGCAGTTTCATTCCATACCCCTCCTTATAATCTGCGAATAAAAAACTTAGTTCTATTTTACTATATCAGGGAAGATATTCCAATAATTATATGCTTAAATTTGTAAAATACTAATGATGCTATCGTGCAGATTTACCGCACAAGACATGGATTCATAAAACGCTTTCCCTGAATTTCTTTAGTTCTTCAAGGTATTTTTGCCCTAAAGGGCTGATCGCTGCTCCTTTTCGCTTTAAGTATCCAATGGTCATAATTTCGTCTGATTTTAATTTGACTGCACAGTAATCAGAACCATTCAGGCTTTCGCAGATGATGCCGGAACACAGGGTATATGCATTCAGCCCTACCATCAGGTTCAGCAAAGTCGCCCTGTCATTTGCCTTAATCAGTCGTTTGTAAGCGTAAGTGCTGAGTACCTCTTCTGCAAAATAAAAGGAATTGTTTGTCCCCTGCTCAAATGACAGGCAGGGATATTCATCTAGTTCCTCTAATCTGATTTCTTCCTTTTGTGCCAAAGGATGCCCCTTCCACATATACACATAAATTCCGCATTTCAAAATTTCATGAAACTCCAATCCCGACTCGTGAAAAAGTTTCGCAAGGACTGCCCGGTTAAAATCATTCACATACAAGATTCCGATTTCGCTTCGGAAATTCCTTACGTCCTCAATCACCTCATAGGTTTTCGTCTCATGCACGGCAAACTCGTATTCGTCCATACCGAATTGCTTGACCATCTCCACAAAGGCTTTCACGGCAAAGGTATAATGCTGCATGGAAACGCCGAACCGCTTTTTGCTATTCTTCTTTTCAATATATCTGTCTTCCAAGAGCCGGCACTGTTCCACTACCTGTCTGGCGTAGCCTAAAAACTCTTCTCCTTCCGGCGTCATCTTAACCCCCCGGTTGCTTCTGTTGAACAGGGAAATACCGATTTCTTCTTCCAGTTCCTTTATCGCCTGGGACAGACTGGGCTGGGCAATAAAAAGCGTCCTTGCCGCCTCGTTCATGGAATTGGTATCTGCAATTGCTATTACATATCTTAACTGGGTCAGTGTCATTTCTATCCTGTGCCTTTCTGCATGCATTTTCCAGTATGAATGTCCTTACCGGCACGGCATGCCAAAACCATCATCATCCTTCTTGCATAGGTCCTTTACGAAAACAGCCCCGGAACCTCAATTCCAGGGCTGCACAAAATCATTATAAACGATTTTTACCTATGATTCAAAGGGTATTACTGCCCCATCATAAGTTTCTGTTATGTAATTCTTGATTTCATCAGACTTAAGAACATCCACAAGCGCTTTCACTTTGTCTGCATTTTCATTGCCTTCTTTTACTGCGATGACATTTACATAGGTCTTCGCTGCTTCTGAATCAGAACTTTCATAAGCCAGCGCATCCTTTGCTACGGAATAGCCTGCTTCCAATGCATAATTACCATTTAACACGACAAAGGCAACTTCTCCTACGACTCTGGGCACCTGCGCCGCTTCAAGCTCTACAATCTCAAGCTGGTACGGATTTTCTGCAATATCATTGACGGTCGCTGCAAGACCTGCACCGTCTTTTAAGGTAATAAGACCGTTATCCTGCAAAAGCAGAAGCGCCCTCGCCTCGTTTGTGGTATCGTTGGGAACTGCAATGCTGTCACCCTCTGCCACATCTGAAAGGCTGCCTTTTGTTCCAGGATAAATTCCAAAAGGTTCATAGTGGATGCCGCCTGCATTTACAAGGTGCGTCCCCTTATCTGCATTAAAACTTTCCAGATAAGGAATATGTTGGAAATAATTGGCATCAAAATCGCCGCTTTCCACCACCTCATTAGGCTGTACATAGTCGTCAAAAACCGTTACCTGCAGGTCATATCCCTGTTCTGCTAAAATAGGCTTTGCCTGCTCAAGAATCTCTGCATGGGGTGTGGCAGATGCCGCCACGCGGATTACCTTGTCGTCTTCCTCTTTCTTGCCGCCGCATCCGGTAAGCGCTCCCGCCACGAATGCGCCCGTCAATAAGAACGCTAAAAATTTTTTCATAATACTCTTCCTCCTCGTATGTCATATCTTTCAATAGACAGAGTATATCATCCCTTTCTCTATTTGTATAATATGGAAAAAATCTCACTGGTTATAGGTTGTTCCTATAGCTCGATCTGGCACATTTTCATGGTAAGCAGTGCTGCATCATGACTTTCCGGGGTCACGCCTGCGCAGCAGGAAGCATCCACCTTTATAATTGTCTCCGGCATTTTTGCCTTTATAAGAAGCGCATTGGATACCACACAGATATCCGTACACAACCCAATCAATTCAATTTCCGCCTCTTCCTTCTGCACCAGCTTGCGCAGCCGCTCTGCAAGCGCTTCCGAACCGAAAGTAGGTTTGTCAATCAACTCTGCGCCGGTCTCCTCCAGAGCCTTCGCCACTTCCTGTTGAATCTCCCAGCCTTTCGTTCCCCTGATACAGTGAGGAACGGGAAGATGCCTCCCCTCTGAAGTTTCAAGATAGTTCTCCTCATGAGTATCTCTGGTTGCAAATACCTTATGCCCCTTATAACTTTGAATCTTCCTAACCACGTTACCAACAATATACTGCGCTTCCCCGGTACCCAGCGCTCCATCAATAAAATCGTTCTGCATATCAATGACCACTAATATTTTCTGCATCTCATTATCCTCCTATTCTACGCGCTTTTGCACGCCCCCTGCATACTTCTACATATAACAAAATGATACTTTCGTTGTTCAGTATAACAACTGCCGCTGGGCTGTCATGCCGCCCTTGCAGGCTGAACCCTAAAAACCTTAATCCAGTTCGCTCAACCCTGTATATAGTTCATAGTACCGCCCTTTTTGCAAAAGTAGATCATCATGATCGCCCCGTTCAATAATTTCTCCATTTTCGAGAACCATAATGGCATTTGCATTCCTCACGGTGGAAAGCCTGTGGGCAATCACAAGGGTGGTTCTGGTCGCCATCAGCCGGTCCATTCCCTTTTCAATGTGCTTTTCGGTTCTGGTATCCACCGAACTGGTAGCTTCATCCAAGATCAGGATAGGCGCCTTGGAGATCGCCGCCCTGGCAATGTTGATCAGCTGCCTCTGCCCCTGGCTTAAGTTTGCCCCGTCGCCTTCCAGCATGGTGTCATATCCATGTTCCAGACGCCGGATAAAGGAATGCGCGCTTGCCGTCCTTGCTGCCTGCTCCACTTCCTCGTCCGTGGCATCCAATCTTCCATAACGGATATTTTCCCTTACCGTCCCTGTAAACAAGTGGGTATCCTGCAAAACCATGGCAATGTTTCTTCTTAAAGAATCACGTTCCAGTTCTGTCACCGGAATCTGGTCTATGGTAATGATACCCTCATCAATATCATAAAATCTGTTAATCAGATTGGTAATCGTCGTCTTTCCGGCGCCGGTAGAACCTACAAATGCAATCTTTTGCCCCGGTTTGGCATACAGAGAAATATGTTTTAAAATCGTTTTATCAGGATTATATCCAAAAGTGACATGACTTAGCGTGACCGCCCCTTTCACTTCTTTATAGTAATATGTTTCATCCTCTCTGATTACCTCTTCCATAAAGCCTTCCTGCTTGACAACCGGACTTTCCTTCGGAATGACATAAAAGCTCTTTTCCTGCTCTTTATCTTCCACAATGCGGACGGCATGCTTTTCATCTTCCTTCTCCGGCTCTTCATCCATCACGGCAAATACCCTTTCAGCGCCGGCAAGGGCAGAAAAGATGGTATTTACCTGCATAGCCACCTCATTGATGGGGCGTGAAAACTGTCTGGAATAATTCACAAAAACCGTAAGACCGCCCAAGTCAAAACCGCGGAGCACACACAGGATTCCTCCAATACAAGCCGTCAGGGAATAGCTGACCTGACTTAAGTTTCCCATCACAGGTCCCATAATGCCGCCGAAAAACTGCGCTTTGATCTGTTTTCCCCGCAGATCCCTATTCAGATATTCAAATTCATCCTTTGCATCCTCTTCGTGGTTAAATACCTTGACCACCTTCTGTCCTGTCACCGTCTCCTCGATATATCCATTCAAGGTACCGATTGCTGCCTGCTGGGCACGATAATATTTCCGGCTTCTTCCGCCTACTGCCTGCACTGCCTTAAGCATGACCGGTATCATAACGACAGTAATCAACGTCAACCATACATTGGTATAAACCATAAGCGAAAAGGTACCCACAATATTGATCGTCCCTGAAATCAACTGCACCACCGTGTTATTCAGCATTTCACCCACAGCATCCACATCATTCGTAAAGCGGCTCATGATATCCCCATGATGGTTCGTATCGTAATACCGTACCGGAAGCTTCTGAAGCTTTCCAAACAGCTCACTACGCAGATTCATAATGGCATTCTGGGAAATCCCTATCATGATCCTCTGCTGCAGATACTGCGCAAGCACCGCTATCAAATAAATAGACGCCATCGTAAGAATCCCCTTAAATAAGGAAGCTGTGCTTCCGCTCTCTGACGTTAGCCCGTTGATGATCGGACGAAGCATATAAGAACCCGCCAGATTGGCAACCGTTCCGCCAATGACACAGAGACATACGATTCCCAGCTTCCACTTATCATGGGAAATATAGCCAAGCAGCCTTCCTATGGTCTTCTTTACATTCTTAGGTTTGCCGCCTGCCATATTCTGCTTTCCGCCCCTGCCTCCATGACGGGGTCCTCCCGGCATGCCAGCTTTTCCCATGGGCAGTGCCGCATCTTCTTTCGGGTTCAGCCTGCTTTCATATTTTTTCTGCAAATATTCAAGTTTTTCCTGTCTCATGACGCACTCACCTCCTTATCCATCTGGGAATAATAGATTTCCTGATAAGGCTCACATTCCTTCAGCAGCTTTTCGTGACTGCCCATCCCTACAAGCTCTCCTTCATCCATTACCAAAATCTGGTCTGCATCCATCACCGACGTAATCCGCTGTGCAATGATAATCTTCGTAGTGTTCTTTAATGTGCTGCTAAAGCTTTCTCTGATTTTTGCCTCTGTGGCTGTATCCACAGCACTGGTTGAATCGTCCAAAATCAGTATCTTAGGTTTCTTTAACAACGCCCTCGCAATACAAAGCCTCTGCTTCTGTCCGCCAGATACATTGACGCCTCCCTGACCTAGCTCCGTAAGATATCCGTCCGTGAAGGTACTGACAAAGGGATCTGCCTGCGCTGCCTTTGACGCCTCAAGAAGCTCTTCCTTGGTGGCATTTGCATCTCCCCACATTAAATTTTCCATGATTGTTCCAGAAAAAAGTACATTTTTTTGAAGGACCATGCCCACACCATCCCGCAGGTGTTTAAGGGAGTAGTCTTTAACATTCACGCCATCCACAAGAACTTCCCCCTGGTCCACATCGTAAAGTCTCGGAATCATCTGCACCAGCGTCGTCTTTCCGCTGCCCGTGCCGCCGATGATGCCGATCGTCTGCCCACTTCCCGCCCGGAAACTGATACGGGAAAGCACTGCCTCTTTATTATCTTTATAATAGCGGAAGGTTACGTCTTTAAATTCTACCTCGCCGCTGTCCACCGTCTTTT
Organism: Lachnospiraceae bacterium; assembly: GCA_029054245.1. Taxonomy (GTDB): domain Bacteria; phylum Bacillota; class Clostridia; order Lachnospirales; family Lachnospiraceae; genus Suilimivivens. The sequence goes on from JAIDFQ010000004.1 coordinate 204,673, forward strand.
CTGGGCGCGCACAGTGATCATCCGTCAGATTTACTTCCGTATCCAGCACCTCCGTAATACGGTGGATAGATGCCAGCGCTCTGGAGCTTTGCAAAAGGACCATTGCCAACATCATAAGAGACATCAAAATCTGCACGATATACGTGGTAAATGCCGTCAAATCCCCTACCGGCATGGTTCCTGCCAGAATCTGCTTTCCACCAAACCACACGATTCCCAGCGTTGTCGCATTCATCAAAAGCATCATGATAGGCATATTGAGGATAACAATTTTAAAAGCATCCAGACTGGATTTTTTCAATTCTTCATTTGCCGATGCAAATCTGGCCTCTTCATATTCTCCCCGCACAAAGGACTTGATGACCCGCACGTTCGTCAGCATCTCCTGAATCGTCGAATTTAAAGCATCCAGCTTCTTCTGCATATAATCAAACCGCGGAAAAGCCGTCTTAATAACAATTGCTATAAGCAGTACTAGAATTGGAATCACCACCAGCACCACCAGCGCCAGCTGGGCGTTCATCATAAACGCCATAAAAAGTGCGCCGATCAACATCCCCGGCGCCCGGAGCATCATGCGAAGCGCCATATTAATCACATTCTGTACCTGCGTGATGTCATTGGTCAGTCTGGTTACAAGAGAGCCTGTGCTGAACTGATCCAAATTGGAAAACGAAAATTTCTGCACCTTGCCGAACACATCGCTTCTTAAATCCGAGGCAAAGCTGATTGCCGCCTTTGCTGCAAAATAGGCGCCTCCGATTCCTCCCGCCATCATAAGGAATGCCGTCACCACCATCGCCGTTCCCATGCCGATAATGTAAGGCACATCTCGCTGCGCTGCTCCCACATTAATGATGTTTGCCATAAATTTAGGCAGAACCACCTCGCCCACCACCTCAACGATCATAAGCAGCGGTCCGATGATAAATGCCGGCAGATATGGTCTTACATACTTCCAATATCTTTTCATATTCTCCTCCTATTCCATCATTCTTCCGGTTTTCTTACAAGACTTTCATAATAATTTTCACCATTTTGAATGATTCTTTCCAAATAATGCTTTAAATTGTCCAGCTCCTGTGCGGAAAAATCCTTTAACATAGCATTTTCTATCTCTTTAAAATATTGAATGCTGACAGAAATTGCCCCTTTACCTTTTTCCGTCACCTCCACATGATTGATGCGGTTATCTTCCGCATGACTCTGCCTGTTTATGTACCCGCCTTTTTCCAGCTTTTTCAGCGATACTGCCACGGCAGCGGGTGAAATATCCATCTTTTCAGCAAGCTCCGTCTGGGAACAGTCTGGATGCTTTCCCAGAAACATCAGCAGCCTGTGCTGACTTCTATAAATTCCTGTATCCTTGACCTTCTTGCTGATTGCCCGCTTTAAGGACTGGTCCATCTGACGGAAAAGATTGATGATTTGATGCTCTATTTCCTTTTCCATTTTCTCCTCCCTGCACAACGCTTCGATCATTAAATAATTAATATTTAACTAGTTAATATTCTGTATTATAAAATTCCCTGCCATATAATGTCAACAGGGAATCTACTTTTTAATAAAATGGTTATAAGGTTTTATAAACATTTAATAGTTTCCATCTCCTGTTTTATCCTCCGAACCAGACCAAAGACAGCAAATATAAAATCAACAGATGAGCAGGATAGAACACATAAAATACATATTTCAGCTTCATTCCCCTGGTTCCGTTATAAAATGCGACAAAGACGAATGCAAGCGGCGCAGTATACTCGTATAAAAAGGCTGCGCATCCGGCTATGATCTGTCCTGCTTTATTTTTACGGAATAAATACAGCAATACAATCGGAAGGATTCCCATTGCCCCGTAGTCAAAGGAAAATACTTCTGACAAAAATGCTGTAGCCGCGATGATCACTGCATAGCCAGACCATCGAAGCCAGAGCGCAGAAATCTGTTTTTCCATTTCTTCTATCCCCCATATCGCCAACAGTCCTGCGAAAAGTGTAAAAAACACATTCTGATGTCCTAAAGACAGCACACATCTGTTGAATGCAAGATCAAATGGAACCTCGGATATAAGCGCAAAAAGAAAAAGACGCTCCGCATACTTCCTCCTATTTTTTGTCCTCTCAAAGCCTTCTACCAGCAGAAAGCAATAAATCGGAAAAGCCAGCCTTCCAATAAAATACCGCATAACGATGAAAGCCTGATAAAGCGGCTCCGTATAATGGAGCTGCAATTGTATCGTAAGAAGAGACGCTGCTATATGATCGATCAACATAGATACAAGCGCGATGATTTTTAACGTGCTCCCACTAATTCCCTTTATGTTCCGTACTCCTGTCTTCATTTTTATGTACTCCTTCTTAGAACTCTAAACATTGTACACCATCCTGCCCTGCCTTTCAACTGGTATGGTTATAAAGTTTTGATTTGGCACTTCTTACAATACCACATATGCATATAATAAGATACAGTGATAGGTAAACCTCTATAGAAGGTCTGCCGCTAATGACATGAGGAGGAATTTATTATGAAGAATCAAAACGTACAAAAAATTGCAATTACTGGTCTTATGGCTGCCTTATCTTATGTGGTATTTACTTTTTTGCAGATAAAAATACCCCTTCCGGGCGGCGATGCCACGTCCATCCACCTGGGAAATGCCGTCTGTGTGCTGGGTGCCTTGATCTTAGGCGGATTTTACGGCGGTCTTGGCGGCGCTGTGGGCATGACCATTGGCGATCTGCTTGACCCTGTATACATCATATATGCCCCCAAAACCTTTTTCCTTAAATTCTGTATCGGACTCATCACTGGTCTGATTGCCCATAAAATCGGCAAGATCACATCAGAGACCGACCATTCCAGGGTTGTCTTATGGACCAGCTTTGCTGCCGCCGGCGGGCTTCTGTTTAATGTGATCTTTGATCCGTTGATTGGTTATTGCTATAAGCGTATCATTCTTGGCAAACCTGCGGCTGACGTGACTTTGGCATGGAATATCGCTTCCACTTCTATCAATGCAGTAACATCCGCAATCGTGTCTGTCCTTGTTTATCTTGCCCTTCTACCTGCGCTTAAGAAAGCGGGACTGTTCTTTACGATTGGTCAAAAAAAGGATGCCGGCTGATTTCCGGCACCCTTTTTTCGTTTACATCATGCTCTAAATCACACAAAATTTAAATGGATTAAGTAAAAAGCCTACCAGCTTAAAGCACCCAACACCGAGTGGTATAAAGACCAATGTGCAACACAATACAGCTCCCACCACTGCGCACAAGATTGCACAGGGCAGACAAAACATCAGCTTAAAAAACAGCCTTAAGACTCCGCCCACCACTTGAAAGCATAGCCCCAATACCAGAAAAACAATAAAAAGTACCGCCAAAATCATCAATGTAATCATATCCTGCTCCCTTCTGCATGACAGTTAGCACCCCGCCACATGCTGACGGGGTATATTGCCCCTTGCGGCAGTCGCCAAATGCCTGCAAGCAGTCACTTGGCTCGTTGCTCGCGGGAATCACGGCTGCCAAACCTATTTTTACTGTATACCCTCATCTGAGAAAAAGAACACATCAACATTTCCCATGTTGCATTCTATTTCAAACTCCCTATGACCGCCATTATGGATGCTCTTCTCTAATCCAAGCGCCGTATAACTTCTTTCACCAATCGTGACATGACCTACTCCGCATTCGATATCATAATTGAAGTCCTTCTCATCCCCCTTCAGATAAAGAACCATATTCCCCATATCACATTCCACATCCAGATTGCCATCCGCTGTTCCATCATAAATGCACTCTCCCATACTTAAGGTGAGATCCGCATTCATCGTTTCCATATTGCGGGCTTCCATTCTTCCCGCGCCGATCTCTGCCGAAAGCTCTCTGGTCCGCGCCTTCTCGATACGCAATTCCCCTGCGCCGATGACTGCATCAATCTCTCCTGCATCCAGAGATACGATTTCCATTACGCCTGCGCCTACCTCTATGTCCACTTCTTCCAGCCATGTTCCGCCAGGAAGCAGTAATGTAATAACATTTTCAGACAAGTCTGTTCCTAACGTCTTAATGCCTTTAAATCCCTCTACATACAATGTATCGCCTTTTACCACATAATCACATCCACCTTTTCCCTGAATATAAATATCGATCACGCCATCATCTACATCTTTTTTACGAAGGACAAAGCTGCCTGCCCCTAAAGACAGATCGAGATTTCTCACCCCGTCTATTGCCAGATGCGCCTCCATCGCATTGTCGCCTGCAACCTCGTTATGATTCACCGTAAGCTCCTGGGGATTTTCATCATACAGCCATGCAGTATGCCGCCTGCCAAAGATATACTCGAGCGCATCCCCCACCTTTTCAAATCTTTCTTCCATATATGCGTCATTTTTAACGTAATAAATCAGATTTCTGCCTCCGAAGACAGCACTGATCAGGCAGAGTACCACGCCCAGCGTTGCAAAAACCCCCGCTGCTATCAAACTGCTCTTTGCAAATTTACTCATGCCGCCGACACCTCCTTTTTGCCAAATATCTTCTTAAATATATACGCGATCCCCTGACAAATACCCGGAACACATTTTCCCGCAAGGAATCCGGTAAGCAGCATAAACACGATTCCCAATGCCACAAGGATACAGCCGCCGCCCAAAAGTCCCATAGCAGACACCGGATGTACGATTATGCATCCGAACCCAGCTACAAAAAGCACTGCCGCTACCACATAGCAGATAATCATTGCCAATCCAAATCCCAAAATCACTCCTAAAATTGCGGCAATGATACCAAGCAGTACACCGCCTGCCGCACACACAAAACTCAAAATCACCGGTGAAAGCAGCACGCACCCAATCACAATCAGCACGATTGCCCATGTGGGCATGGGCTCTTTTTGATCCGGCTGCCTGCCTTCTTCCCTTCCAGCATCTTTCCCGCTGTTTTCCTCAGCTTTCCCTGCATTTCCTTCATCTGCAAAAGAATTTTGCTTCTCCGAAGATTCTTCTCTTCTCTTTATGATTGCATTCTGCTGCGCATTCTTTGCGCTATTGAATCCGGTTTCCGTAAATTCCCCTTGACATGCATTTTCGCTCAAGCCATCCTTTACGATCTTTGCAACCTGTTCGGGTGAGCCAAGTGCCTCTATCACTTCCTTTTCGTTTTCTCTTCCCGCATCATTGAAATAATCATTATAATATTGAAGCGCTTCCTCCCTCTCATTCGGCGAGATATCAGAGAGCAATTCTTCCAGCTGCCTCATAAACTCCCATCTGCTCATATCATCATTCCTCCCTCGAATATACTATTAATCCTTGCTGAATATGTTTTCCATTCACTTTCATATAAATTCAGCTGCAGCCGTCCCTTTTCCGTTGCCTTGTAATATCTTCTGTTCCTACCTGCGCATTCCCTGTCGTAGACTTCAAGACACTCATCCTTCTGCAGCCTTCTGAGCACCGGATATAAAGTGGATTCCGAAAGTTCAATGACCTGCCTTACGTCCTGGGTAATCTTATATCCATAGGCACCCTCCGGCTCTCTTGACACCACCGCTAACACAATGGCATCTAAAAGCGCCGCTCCCGTATTAAAAACCATAACCGCCTCTCCTTTCTATTTTCCAGGCAAAACAAAACCCGTTCATAAAATAACATAACCCATCTTTCCACCTCACTGTATGATTATTTCTGTTCTATAATATTATATGCTATATAGTATTATTTCTTTTATAGATACTATATGACATATAATATTATTTGTCAATATATATTTGCATTATATATCCTTAAAAGGCTATGAATAAAAAGCAGGAACAGCAGATTTTAGATTATTACAGCACCGCCGACAAATATATCCGTAGCAAGACACACTCCAATGCACATCAGACGGTATTTACCAAAGAAAGCGATAAATACCAGTGGCTTGTGTTGGAGCCGAAAAGCCAGGGCAAAGTTGAGGTAAGGCAGATGATGATTGCAAAGAATAAGGCAATGGAATTGTGTGTGTGGTTGTGGTAAAATATTAGCATTGAACAATTCAATATGATGAGACTAACAAATGTGCAATATGAAACTTGATGCGGAATTATATGATGGAACGTTTTTTAGAACGAATTTCTTTATCAGAGTATAAAGACCAGTTTATATGAAAGGGTGGAATGCTGGTGGCAGCAATGGTTGGTCTGGATGCCAGAGCTACCATGGATCTGGATGCTACCATAAAAGGCACTAATGTTAGTGTAACGGATGTAGAGATGGTTATATCAAATTCCATGGCATATCGTTATGAAATCTATTCGATTTCTATATCAAACAGCTTGTGACGAAAGGAATGTAACGCATGAGTAGAATATTATTGATTGAAGATGACACTATGATTGCTTCAGGAATTACTTATGCACTGGAAACGGAGGGCTATGAAACAAAACATGCCACGATGATTTCGGATGCAAAAAAAATGGTTGAAACTAATAAATTTGATTTGGCAATCATAGATATGCAGCTTCCAGATGGAAACGGATTTGATGTAAGTGAAATAGTGAAAAATACCAATACCTCAGTTATTTTCCTGACAGTTGTGGATGATGAAAATACGATTGTACGAGCATTTGATGAGGGCGCACAGGATTATATTGTAAAGCCTTTCCGGATTCGAGAGCTTTTGGCAAGAGTCCGCCGTATCCTGTCTACTAAAAACAAATATGCAGAAAATGATAACATTATCAGCATTGGACAGGCAATCATCCATACAGACGAGGCAAAAGTTTACGTGAATGACAAAATAATTGAACTTACAGCATTGGAATACAGGCTTTTGCTTATATTTGCAAGTAATAAAGGATTTCTGCTGTCCAGACAGCAGATTTTGGATAAAATATGGGATGCCGATGGCAACTTTGTTGAGGACAATACGCTTACCGTTTATGTGAAACGATTGCGTGAGAAACTTGGTGAAGCGGTAAACATTGAGACTGTGAGAGGAATGGGCTATCGTGTGGATTAGGAAAAAAGATGTAGAACAGCTGTCGGAGTTCGTGAAAGGCTATATTTCGGGCGAAAAGCTTGATATTCGTGTCAATAGAGAAGGTGTTTTTAATATACTGAAAAATGATATCTATTCTCTTGTTGATAAGAAGAATGAACAGATAAAGGCGATTGAATCGGAAAGGGATATTCTCTCTGACTATATGGCCGATATTTCCCATCAGCTGAAAACTCCGATTACTTCCATGATGATTATGGCAGATTTACTGGAAGATGCAGAACCTGAAAAACAGGCAGAGTTTATACATAACATTCAATTTTCATTAAATAAGATGGAGTGGCTCGTAGAGGCTCTCCTTAAAATGGCAAAGCTTGATGCCCATGCGATTGATTTTATAAAAAAAGATATCCATACATCGGAACTTCTTGAAGCCGTAAAACCATCGGTTGCAATACTCCTTGATATCAATAATCAGGCAACGGAACTGAAAAATGATTGTGCCATACATTGTGATAAACGCTGGACAGTTGAAGCACTTACGAATATTATAAAAAATGCTATTGAGTATTCACCGAAAGATAGCGTTATAGTGGTAGACAGCGGAGAAAATCCTATGTATAGCTGGATTTCGGTAAAGGACAGCGGCATGGGAATGGACAGAACAAAGTATGCAGCCCTCTTTAAACGATTTGAAAATTCCACGAGTGAAAATGGATTTGGAATCGGTATGCCACTGGCACTATCCATTATGAAAGGGCAAGGTGGAGATATCGATGTCGATTTTGGAGGGAATGGAGAAGGCACCACTTTTATTCTTAAATTTTTTAAGTGACAAAATTGTCACAATAAAATTCTCTTCAGTCACGGAACAGTCATTTAGCATTGTTAGGATTGAAAGTGAAAAAAGGAGTAAAATCCCTCTCCTCATCATAGGGTTCGGATTTTGTTTCGCAAAACAAGGAGGAATACAATGGCTGTTTTAGAAGTAAAAGATTTAACAAAGAAATATGGTCAGGGGGAATCGGAAGTAATCGCACTTGACCATGTTTCGTTTTCTGTTGAACGAGGAGAATTTATCGCAATCATCGGGACTTCCGGTTCCGGAAAATCGACGCTTATGAATATGATTGGAGGAATTGATTATCCAACAAGCGGTTCGGTTATCATTGACGGAAACGGGATACAATCAATGAGCGAGGATGAACTTGCAATCTTCCGTAGAAGAAATCTGGGAATTGTATATCAGTTTTATAATCTGATACCTACCCTTACAGCAGAGGAAAATATTGTATTACCATGGAAACTTGATGGGAGAAAAGAGAATAAAGAACGTCTTTTGGAGATTGTAAATATGCTCGGGCTGGAAAAGCGGGAAAAACATCTGCCGGGACAGATGTCAGGCGGTCAGCAGCAGAGAGTATCAATAGGAAGAGCTCTTATTAATGAGCCGGCTTTTATTCTTGCAGATGAACCGACGGGAAACCTTGACAGTAAGACAAGTCAAGAGATTCTTGATATTTTAAAGTTTACAAACCAGAAATACAATCAGACGATTCTTCTGGTCACACATGACGAAAAGATTGCACTGCAGGCGAATCGTATCATCACGATTGGCGATGGAAAAATTATAAAAGACGAGGTGATGAAGTAATGAAAATAACAGCACAGCTCGCCCTCAGCCAGATTAAATTAAATCAAAAAAGAACAAGAGGAAGTATTCTGGCAATTTCTTTATCAACATCGCTTGTTACAGCGGTCATGTGCTTTGCAACAAGCGGCAACAAAATGCTTACTGATTTTTTAGGACCGAAATATGGAAATTATGGTGGAGCATATTCCATGATAGTTGCAATTCCGGCTTTCATTTTAGGATTGCTGATTGCTTTTATGTCGATGACGGTTATTTCAAATATTTTTACTGCAAGTGCGAATAAGAGAATACAGGAACTTGGAATTTTAAAATGTGTAGGTGGAACTGGAAAACAGGTAAAAGAGACGGTCATTTATGAAGGCTTGTGGCTCTGTCTGGTAGGTATTCCACTTGGTCTTATTTTGGGAACAGTCGTTGGATATTTTGGTGTAAAAATAACAGGATATTTTGTCTCAGATATAAATGAACTTTCTAAGAGCATTATCATGAGACCGATTTCGTTTTCTCTTTCATTTTATGTTTCTGTATGGACATATGTGCTTGCAGCATTTTTTGCTTTTCTTATTGTATTATGCTCTGCATATAAACCTGCAAAAAAAGTTGAAAAATTTACTGCACTGCAATGTATAAAGGGTGTTGCAGCAAATACAGACTTAAAAAAATCCGATGTAAACGATAGTTTTGTAGAAGCGATATTTGGATGTGAAGGAGCAATTGCATATAAGAATATAAAAAGAAACAAATCTGGTTATAAAGCAACGATACGGGCTTTGTCACTAGGAGTTTTATTACTCCTGATAACAGGTGGACTTTCAAATCAGGCAAAAGAATTTAGAAATTGGATGGAACCAGATTCAGATGAAATGGATGTGAATTACTGTTCTATCCGTGATATCGTAATAAATGAAAATACCGGAAAAAAAGAAGAACAAATCGCAGTACCGATTTCATCTGAAACTTACAATGATATAATAGGGAGTTTGTCAGAGTATGCGAATACTAAAGTTTACGGAATCGGAAGCGATGCGTGTACCTATAATGCAATACTGAATACGGATTTCCTTTCAGCGGATATGTCTGGGGTTCTCGATATTTTTGATAAGAATGGCGAAACAGAAGTTTCTCTTGTCGCTGTTGACAATAATCTTTATAAAAAATTATGTGACAGATCTGGAGTGGATTATGGCAGCAATCTGTTAATAAACTGCTATCAGTATAATGACAACGGAAAAATAAAAACAATAAGTCCTTTCAATGAGAATACAACGAAAATTACATTAATAAATGCAGCAGATAAGCAGACAGAACTTAAAATCGGCGGATTTTTATATCAGGAAGATTTAAAAGAACAGGGATTTCATGAACTGAATCCGAATCCGGTAAGAATTGTTGTTCCAGATATAGATGCAAGATATTTCGACTGGTATAGCACGCCGGATGATGAACAGGCTTATACAGCATATGCCAGAAAAGTAATGGAAAGATACTATCCAATTCTCACAGAAAATTCCTATGTTGAGCAGGGATATACCGTAAGAATAAGTCGTACCGATACAATGGTTAAAATGCTGAACGTAGCGATTGTATTGGCTGAAATCGTAATGTATGGTTTTGTTATCCTGCTCATTATTATGGGATTTACAAGTGTAATTAGTACACTGACAACAAATATCAGAATCAGAAGCCGTGAGTTTGCCGTTTTAAAGAGTGTAGGAATGACAAATAAATCACTTTGCAAAATGCTTTACAGTGAAAGTATTGTGTGTGTTATAAAAGCACTTGTACCCGGAGTTATACTGGGAACTGCAATTCCATTTGCCATTAACTTATCCATTCGGAAAGCTTTTCCGGTATTGTATCATATTCCATGGGTCCCATTGGTTGCTGGAGTATTTGCTTTGATTATTATTGTATTGTTCATTACTCGAACTGAAATTAATAAGCTAAAAGATAAAAGCATCATTGACGAAATAAGAATGGACGTTATGTAAGAGCACCAAAGCTGCACCGCGCCCAATCCGATAAAAGAATAGATAAAAAAGAACCAACAGATTTCATAAAAAGAATATACCATGATAATTGCTCTCCTCTTCTGTAATCGTACAATTATCATGGTATCACAAAATGCACACTATCCTAGTTCTTGAAAAGAAACAAAATACGATTCCTCAGCCCAATTCTACATCTTTCTTTTGTAATAGGTAAAGGAAATAATATAGGATAAGGCGAATACATCAATCAGAAAAACTGTCGCTTTCATCAACAACGGCTCAAAAATACTGCATATCATTCCGCCGCCCAAAATGACCATCAACATGACCATAAGTGTTACACGGGCAGCCTTGCTCCTGATTTCAGCCAACCGCTCATCTGCATTTTCAAGGCGGTCCTGCTTCAGTTTTTCTTCATTTGCCATCAAAACAATGCTTTTGATTAAAAACACGATTCCTGCTATTGCAATCCCCACACCAAATCCGCAGTATAATCCAATTACCTCTTCCGCAAGTGTCGTTTTCTGCATCTGTTCTGCATAAAATGCTGTTCCTGCTATTAAGATTCCTGCAACAATGAGCACTATTTTACCAATATTCCTTCTTTTTAGCACCTTCTTGTATTCTTCATTTGTCTTTGCTGTCGTCGAACATAAAAGTCCTTTGATCTTCATAAATTTTCCTCCTCTTTATCAAAAATAAACATTTCCTCAATCGTTACGTCAAAATATTGTGCAATCTTATGGGCTAACACCAAGGATGCCTTATACTTTCCATTTTCCAGTGAAATGATGGTCTGTCTTGTGACATTGACCGCTTCAGCCAACTCTTCCTGCGTGACTTTCCGTTCTTTCCTATACTGCACGATTTTAGTCTGCATCCATTCACTCCTTTCTTTCCTCCATCCTCTTGATGCTGCTCATCAAAGATTCTCGTTATGTTTAGCATGCTTTACATATTTAGTATAGTTTGCTTTACATATTTTGTCAAGCAAACTATACATTTTCCCGTCGTGCAAAAAAAGCGCATATCATCTCACTGATACACGCTTTTCCTATATATAAATCTTTTTATATTACCGTTCCATTTTCCAGAAATAAGCACTATAGGGAGGCAGTTCACTTCCTCCGCCGAAATCATGCATTTTGCCGGAAATCAAGTCCACGGCCTGTCCGCATCCAGCATCGAAATGTGCCGTATAAGGCTCGCTGTCCGCATTAATGGCAACCAGCACTCTTTCACCTTCCGTCTTTCTCTCAAAAATACACTGCTTATTCGTCAGAACAACTGACCGGAAGTCTCCATAATTCAATGCAGGAGATTCCTTCTTTGCCTTAGCCAGTCTGCTGATCCATTCTGTAAGTTCATTAAACACCGGCTCCTCAAAGCAGGCGCGGAGCGCAGGATCGCCTTCGCTCTTGTTCGCCTTTGCGCCCCATTCGCTTCCATAGTATACACACGGGATCCCTGGCATGCCAAAGCACAACGCATAGATAAGCGGCAAATGCTTTTCATTGCTTAAGATACTTGCCACTCTGGTCACATCATGATTGTCCACGAAAGACAGCAGATGTTTTCCTTTATACAAAGTCCAGTTTTCCGGTCCGAACTGCCGAAGCAGAGAATGGACAATCTCAAACATGTTCATACTGTTAAAGCTGGAAAACAATCCCTTATAGCACTCATAGTTTGTCGCCGAATGAAGCATCCCGTCATTCACCAGACGATTGTAATCCCCGTGAAGCATCTCGCCCAGCAGATAAAAATCAGGCTTTAATCCTTCTGTAAAACTTCTAAGTCTCCTTACAAAATTTTCATCCAGACAATAAGCCACATCCAAACGCAGACCGTCAATATCAAATTCATCTACCCAGTATTTTACGGCATTCAGGATATGATCTACGACTTCCCCATTTTGAAGGTTCAGTTTCACAAGATCATAATTTCCTTCCCATCCCTCATACCACAGACCATCATTATAATTGGAATTGCCATCCAAGCTGATTTTAAACCAATGCAGGAAGGGAGAATTTTCCCTATTCTTCACCACATCCTGAAATTGGTAAAATCCCCTGCCGACATGATTGAATACACCATCTAACACCACCTTGATTCCATTTTCATGAAGCTTTAAGCAGACCTCCTTAAAATCTTCATTGGTTCCAAGACGAGTGTCAATCTTTTTATAATCTCTCGTATTATAACCATGCGTATCAGATTCAAAAACTGGTGAAAAATAAACCGCATCCGCCCCCACCTTCTTTATATGAGGAATCCAATCCTCAACTTTCTTGATCCGGCTCGTCAAAACCCCATCATTCTCAAATGGTGCTCCACAAAATCCAAGCGGATAAATCTGATAAAAAATACTTTCATATGCCCACATACCGTGCGCCTCCTTAATTCTGTCATAGTCAGCCCTAAAGTCATTCCTTTCTGTGTAATGACTTATGTATTTTGACCTTTCATCAGTTTACCACAATTTCAATTTAATGTACATGCCTCCTCTTAAAATACCTCCTGCACTATTTTTCGGGTTTAGTACGCATCCAGTCAATTTTAGAATCATTTTTATTGACCAAATAAGTATTTTTTTGAATTTGAAGTTTTTCACTTTCAAATTTTAACTAAAAACCAGCTACAAGATTTTTGCCAAAAAAGAGCAAAAAACAGAGAAATCCCCAATTTCCACATAGTTATCCACAATGACGCTTATGTCATATTATACAAACTGAGTATCTTTTCTTTCAAAATCCGACGTCATTTTTTGCGTATCCTGCATTTTTTGCGCTTTTTATACTTTTTTGGGTCAAATTTCTGCCAAAAAATCTGACAGGTCTAAAATAGGCATGTGAAGTTATCCACATGCCTTAGCTTATAACCACTCATCCCAGAACCGTTCAACCCGTTTCTCAACTTGTTCCAGTGATACTCTCTCATATTCCTTCCATTCCCTTGGAAACATCCTAAGATAAGAATTGTTTAAAAATCTCTCATCTAAAAGTGCTATGATTCCCACATCCTCCGCCGTTCTGATGACCCTTCCGGCTGCCTGAAGAACCTTATTCATGCCCGGATATTTATACGCGAAGTCAAATCCATCATCTCCCCTTAAGTCAAAGTACCTCTTTAGGATTTCCCGTTCCGTGCAGACCTGGGGAAGTCCTGTTCCCACAATGATTGCTCCTATAAGGCTCTCATTTTTAAGATCAATGCCTTCGCTAAAAATACCTCCAAGCACACAGAAACCAAGCAGCGTACTTCCCGCTTCCCTTTCCAATTCAAATTCCTTTAAAAACAATTCCCTGCTCTCTTCATCCATATGTTCCTCCTGCAGCAGGCATTTCGTATGTTCATCTGCAAACTGGCGGCAGTACGTATCATATATGTTCTGCAAAAAAACATAGGACGGGAAAAACACCATATAGTTTCCCTCCCGTCTGCATATGATCTTGTGGATATAGGCAGCAATATGATCGTATTCCGACTCTGTACGTCTGGTATATTTACTTGTCACGTCACATGCCACGAACAACCCTTTACGCCTTGCATCAAAAACAGAATGTGCATAAACCTCATAATCGCCCTCTTCCGCGCCGAGCAGCTGCTTATAATATTGAATCGGAAGAAGGGTTGCCGAAAATAAAATCGTGCTTCTCCCCCGCATCATACATTCCTGGAGATTTTTAGATGGGTTTACACAAAAAAGCTTAATAAAAAAACCTCCATCCTCTTCCAGCTGCGTATAGATTACATAATTCTCATCCAGCTTGTCATTCATCAGCAGGAAATGAGAGACTTCAAAATAAAACGCTAGGACATCCGCCCTCACCGGACTATCTTCGTGATCCTCAAGATACGTTTCCATCGTGGAAGACAACCTGATAAGCGCCTTCATAAAGGACGCCGCATCCTCATCATCCAGATAGGCATAGTTCTCACACGCACGCTTTAACTCCAAAAGCTCTCTGTTGCACTTTTCCAGTTGATGGTACATCTTCCCGTCGTACTCTTTGATGATTCTCTTAAGCGCCAGGAAATCTTCCTTTCTAAGGATCGCGCTGTACATCTCTCTTCCTCTGTCCACCAGGTTGTGCGCCTCATCGATCAAAAACAGGTACGCTCCTTTTACACCCTCCTGAAAAAAACGCTTTAGATATACGTGGGGATCGAACAAATAATTATAATCCCCTATAATTGCATCTGCAAAAAGGCTCATATCAAGGCTCATCTCAAAAGGACAGACCTTGTGCTTCATAGCATAATCCTCAATCACTTCTCTGCCGAAATTGTCTCTATGAGTCAACAAATCATAAATGGCATCATTGATCCGATCATAGTGCCCTTTCGCATAAGGACAGTATTCTGGATTACATTCCGTCTCCTCCATAAAGCATATTTTGTCCTTGGCAGTCAATATAATCGATTTAAGGAGGAGTCCACATTTACGCATCAGTTCAATGGTATCGTCCGCTACCGTTCTTGTAATGGTCTTCGCCGTCAGGTAAAAAATCTTCTCCCCCCTTCCCTCGCCCATTGCCTTTACCGCTGGAAATAGCGTAGTTATGGTTTTTCCCACCCCGGTAGGCGCCTCGATAAATAATTTTCTTTTATGATAAATGGTCTGGTAAACATACGATGCAAGTTCCTTCTGCCCTTCCCTATAAGCAAAGGGAAACGAAAGCTCCTTAATGGACTGTGTACGCTGCTTCTGCCACGTAAACTGGAAATCTGCCCACTTTTTATATTCTTTCATAAGTCCCTCAAACCATTCTTCCAGCTCACTCATCTCATATTCGAAATGAAAATATTTGATTTCTTCGGTGTCGATATTGCAGTAAGTAAGACGCACCCTTATATGCTTTAATTCATTTTGCTTCCCATAAATATAGGCATAGCACTGTGCCTGGGCAAGATGTACCGGAACAGCTTCTTTGATTTTGTGGATATCTCTGTATGTCCCTTTTATCTCATCAATGGTAACCGTCACCAAGTCCCGATACGCGGCGGCAATTTCTGTCTCTGTAAGCTCTGGCACCATGGACAGATCGCCTCCGCTCTGAATGATGATCCCGTCCGCACGTCCTTCCACATGGATCTCATAATCAGCAGCGGCATGGACATGGCGCAAAAGGACCTCCGCATGATAATCCGATCCCATACTCTTTTGTATCATGCGATGAATCCTTCCGCCCTCCTGCATAGCATTTTCAGGCGATGCTGCTCTTCTATTGTCAATATTCCCACAGCGGAGAATAAATTCCACCAAATTCCTGACAGATATATGTATTTCCACGCTATGCTTTCCTTTCCCATAAAGTAAGAAACTCCCTAAAGAGATAGTAAGCTATCTTTTTCAGGGAGTCAATAAGATACTATTTTGTTGTATGAGCGTAGATGTGTTTGTGTTACTTCAGCTTGCCAATGCAAAACGGCTTACTACTTTTTCAAAGTCAGGATTGTATCCATCATAGGACACTGTCAGCGCCTGCCTTAAATCAAGCCCCAACACTCCAACAATTGATTTTGCATCCACTGTATACCTGTTGTAAAAAACGTCAATATCAAAATCACATTTTGAAGCTGCGGCTACAAAATCCTTCACTTCATCCAAGTTTAATTTTATTCTTCGCTGCATCATATTATCACCTTTCCTTCTCCTTAAATGCAGGCTATGAAAACGTTTTCTTGTACTTGAAGAAAGATTACCACCCCTTTTCGGATTTGTAAAGTACTTTTTCTAGTACAATTTACCAAACTTCGTCATATACTGGCAGTTGGCACATTTCTTTCCTGCATTAGGCTATTATTGACAAAAAACTTAATTTATATACTGCTATTTTTCTTGAAACTCCGTCATATACCTGCGATATCTTATAGGCAGCATATTGCGCTGGAGTCCGTAATTGTTGCGCTCTTTTATTGCTATAGTATGAAAAAATCCGGTAAACAGTTCACTGTACTTTTTCTCTCCCTCAGAATAAGCATGTTCTGCCCGCTGCATATTTTCATTTCCGCAAACCAGATACCATTCGCCTTTCGCCGGATGCATAGCAAATATATTACGTATTTCGTCATGAATTACAAAATTCTCAAGAGGAAGCCTGTCCGCAAAATGAGGCGTTATGAATGTGAGCACATTGTTTTTGGGTCCTATGACGGCATATAAAATGCCATTTTCCAATTCTTTAAACCGGAGGAACTCTACATGATAATGAGCTTCATTTGCAGTAAAACGCGCAAGTTCAAATACCCGGTGGATGTATGGATTAGAGAGATTTCCCATTAGATCCCTCTTATCCTTCATAGAAAGTCCTGCTGCCACTGTCTTATACACAGCCTCGCCCTTATCCGGCTTTTCGGATGCAAGCGCCCTGCAGATGGTAAGGTAGGTTTCTTCCCCAAACTGCTTGATCACCGTTCTTGCAACACTTGCCGCCTTCTTTTCATCTGGAAGATGGTTTTCATAGACGGCAAACAGCCGATAATTTTCATCCTCCCCGATGCATATATGAATCCGGTCGTGAGGCTTTTTCTTTAAATAAGCATCATATATTCCGGTAAAAATGCCTTCTAGGGAATCTTCACAAATCAAATAATATTCCTCCATTTTAATCTCCATTCCGAAGCGTTTTAGCAAAGCCTTACAGCACAACGTTTTTGAACCCTAATGCGTATTCGTTTTCATCCATAAACGGTTCAGCTGCTTACCGCCTGCTGCCATAGAAATTCCTTACTATCGTCAAACAAGGACAATTGCCTGTATGTCATGCCATCCTTATCAAAGGGAAGTTTTTCTTTGTGATCAATCAAATTGCGTAATATATAATCTTCCTCTATCTTTGTGGGATACATCATCTTTCCATTGCAGGTAATAAAATACAGCGCCCGCTTCAAAGTAACGCCTATTTTCTTTAAATCGTCAAACCCAAGGTTACCGCTGCGTCTTGCTCTTATAATTCTCTGGGCGCTTTTAACGCCGATTCCAGGCACCCGCAGAATCGTCTGATAATCTGCTCTGTTGATTTCAACCGGAAACACCTCTAAATGCCGCAACGCCCAGTCTGCCTTCGGATCGAGCAGTACATTGAAATTAGGGCGGCTTTCACTTAAAAGTTCCTGCGCCTCAAATCCATAAAAACGCAAAAGCCAGTCTGCCTGATACAGTCTGTGTTCCCGTAAAAGTGGGGGACCGCCCGGCAATGTCGGCAGCTCCTTGTCCTCATTCACACTGACGAACGCCGAATAGTACACCCGCTTTAATTCAAACTTCTTGTACAAGTTCTCCGCAACCATCATAACCTGATAATCACTTTCCGGTGTAGCGCCTACAATCATCTGGGTAGACTGTCCTGCCGGAACAAAAGATGGCGCATGCCTATATACTACAATTTCATTCTTATTCTGCGTGATACCCTGTTGAATCTGCCTCATAGGGGATAAGATATTTTTGCGATGTTTGTTCGGCGCCAGTTTCTTAAGCCCTTCCGCCGTAGGAAGCTCTAAGTTGACACTCATCCTATCCGCTAAAAGCCCCAGCCTCTGAATCAGCTGCGGATCAGCCCCCGGAATCGCCTTGACATGAATATATCCCTGGAACCGATACAACGTGCGCAGCTTATGCACCGCCTCATAAATCAGTTCCATTGTGTAAGTAGGGCTATACACAATCCCAGAGCTTAAGAATAATCCTTCTATATAGTTACGCCTGTAAAATTGTATCGTCAGCTCGCAAATCTCATCCGGTGTAAAAGTCGCCCTTGGAACATCGTTTGATTTCCGGTTGATACAGTACTTACAGTCGTAAATGCATTCATTTGTAAAAAGTATTTTTAAAAGAGAGATACATCTTCCATCCGCTCCGAAACTATGACAGATACCAGCCGCCAGCGTATTGCCGATTCCGGTACCATCTCCCCTTCGCCCTACACCGCTTGATGAGCAGGAAACATCGTACTTAGCGGCATCCGATAGAATACCGAGCTTTTCCATAAGAGATTTATTTTCAGTTGTTTGAACGATAAGATTGCTTTCCATTGCCGCTCCCATACAGAACATTTGTTTGCATAATACTACCATATATTTTTGCAAAAAGCAACTTTTTTCAGTCCCAATTGCGAAATCCTTCCGAGGACATTATAATCCTGTCTTTGACAGTTTATAAGAAACAAAACTGCTGTAAGCCCAGTATTTATGGACAGTACAGCAGTTTTT
>JAIDFQ010000040.1 GCA_029054245.1 Lachnospiraceae bacterium
AGGGACGATAATACGGGCGGACACATCAGACGTACAGCGGCATATGTGGAGTGCATTGCAAAGGAGTTGAAAAGGCATGGAAGATACAGTAATATTCTTACGGGCAGATATCTGAGCGATATGATGGTTGCAGCGCCGCTTCACGACATCGGGAAAATACATATACCGGATGCTGTCCTGAACAAGCCGGGAAGGCTGACGGAAGAAGAATTTGAAATAATGAAAACACACACCACGGCAGGGGAGGAACTGCTTACCCACGCAAAGGCAGAGCTTGGGGAATCGGGGTATCTGAATATGGCGGTGGAGATGGCGGCGTATCATCACGAGTGGTGGAATGGAAAAGGCTATCCCTATGGCATCAGCGGGGAAGAAATACCGCTCTGTGCAAGAATTATGGCGGTGGCGGATGTTTTTGACGCACTAACTTCCAAACGATGTTATAAAAACGCCATGCCGCTTGAAAAAGCGTATGCAATCATCAGGGAGGAATCCGGCACGCACTTTGATCCAACAGTTGTGGATGCGTTTTTTGCTGTAACAGAAGACATGGAGGAACGGGAAGAACTAAATAAAATGATTTAATAGGTTTTATTTCATCAAAGAGCCAGACATCCAATCCATGCTGTGCATAGATTGGACGCAGAGCTGATAAGTGAATAAATAATCACTGTTTATCAGCTCTGTTTTTTGTTATCGGACTTTTACACATCAGTTCAAACAGATACTGGACTGTGGGTATAATATCTTCTGTTCATTTTTCAATTAAAGTTTACAAACACACTTGACAATCTCTCTCTGAAGCGGGAGTGGGGTCGGCGCTGGCAAAATGTGGTCTGCCACGAGAAGAGTTCTTTATCACCACCAAGGTGTGGATTTCCAATGCTGGTTATGAGAAGGCGAAGGCATCTATTGCGGAATCGCTAAAAAAGCTTCAGACTCCTTATATTGACCTGCTGCTGATTCACCAGCCGTTCGGGGATTATTATGGGACTTACCGCGCGATGGAGGAGGCATATAAAGAGGGAAAAGTACGGGCAATCGGCGTATCTAATTTTTATCCTGATAGATTTCTTGATATACATCATTTTTCAGAAATCAAGCCGGCAGTCAATCAGGTGGAAACACATGTATTCTGCCAGCAAAAGGAGGCAAAGGAGTATCTGAAAAAGAATGGCACACAGATTGAATCATGGGGACCGTTTGCAGAAGGAAGAGATATTTGACTGCAACAGCAGCGCTATTTTCTAAAGCCATATTTCTAAGCGCTGACCAATATTGACGAGGAGGGGGAGAATCGTTAGAATGTTGGTAGATATTTTTAAGCCTGTGGAGGCAGGGTATGCAGGCGTTGTATAATGGAGCAAAAGGTATGGATATCATTGAAAGAGACATTTATGCTTTGATTTGCAAAAGTGACGGCATAAAGGCAAGGGAAATAGCGAAAAAATTAAAAAAAGAGAAAGGGATCATCAATCATTATCTTTATGCATCCCCCTATATGCATGAGCTTTGCTATTGTGATAAGGATTTCAATTGGCATGGATATATCCGTCAGATGAGACCGCATAAGGGTCTGGGAGATTTTTGCGGTTTTTATTCCACCGTTGGCGAATTCCTTTGCATGGAGGCAGAGGAATGGTTTGACGCCTTAACATCCGGCTGCAAAGAGATTGGACGTAACCTGAATGACACCAGAGGACTTTTTCATTCTTTCCGGGATACTGGGGAAACGATGCGGGCGTTATTTGCCGACTTGGATGGAATGGATTACAGGGATTGGGAGATCGCGTTTGAACTTCGTATCAAAAAATCCCGTTTCATACGGATTTACGCGGATGTACTGGTGATTACGGAAAAGTACGTGTTTTCGCTGGAATTTAAAATGAATGATAAGATAGAAGAGGAAGAAGTTCTGCAGGCGGCAAAATACAGCGCATATCAGGAAGTGTTATTCGGACCGGCGTATGACGTGATTCCGGTGCTGGTGCTCACCAAGGCACATGACCTTTACCGCTATGTGCAGCTGAAAGATACCACAGCAGAGATTCCGGTGTGCGCAGGGGATATGCTCTTTAATATTTTTGATGAATACCTGGGGTTTTTGGGCTGAAAATTTTTGAAGCAAATGAAGGGAAGAGAAAATGTATCACATAGTAATATGCGATGATGAAAAAGAGATTTTGAATGACCTATATAAGAAAATTCAAGATTGTTTCAATAAAAATGCGATACAAGCTGAGTACACATGTATTGATGATGCAAGGAATTTGATGGCGCGTATGCAGCACGAGAGTATAGATGTACTATTTCTTGATATAGACATGCCGTATCATAACGGGATGGAGGTTGCGGGATATATGAGCAGCCAGGAGCACAAGACAATCCTCATCTTCGTAACCAGTCATGATGCATTGGTTTATCAGACTTTCGCGTACAGACCCTTTGGCTTTATCAGGAAAACGCATATAGATGAGGAACTGGATGAACTGGCAGTACGGATTCGTAAGGAATTGCTGGAAAACCAACAGGAATTGATGATTCAGAAAGGGCAAGAACTCTGCCGGCTGCTTTTTAGTGATCTGATTTATATTGAGGCGGAAGGAAATTATCTTGTGTTGCAACTGAAAAATGACAAGTTTCGCATAAGGGAAACTATGACCAATATGGAAAGCAGGCTTTGCGGAAAAGGGTTTATCCGGTGCCATAAGGGTTATTTGGTGAATACCCGTTACATCGAAAAATATAAGAGCGCGGAGATACTGGTAAAACTGAGGGATGAGAGCATGGCAATTCCTGTAGGCAGAAGCTATGAAAAAGACGTGCGAAAGCAGATTTTTGCAATGCTCCGGGACTAAATAAGGAGCAGAATTGAGGTTGATATGTATATTGTTCTTGTAGCAATCATGATTGTTCAGGGCATCCTGCTGATGAAAGGGGCAAATAAAAGAAGAGCAGATCGCATAAAATATGAGGACCAGGACAGGGCGCTTGCGCGGGCGGTGGCAGATAATCTGGACCTAAACAAGCGTTTATCGGATATCAAGTATGATTATGACAGGCAGCAGGAGATAGCGGATGAAATCCAAAGGACGCAGCAGCAAATCGGGTTATTGAAGCATGATATGAAGAATCATACATTGGTTATCTTATCCTACCTTGAGGAGGATAAAACAGAGGAAGCGAAGCGGTATGCAGGCGAGATCCTGGACAAGCTCAACAGAATGTACACCTATGTCAATATAGGAAATTCCCTGTTAAGCTATATCCTTAACAGCAAGCTTTCGTTGGCAAAAGAGCAGGGGGTGGAGATCAAGGCGGAAATAGAGAATCTGCCCTTTTCCTATATGGACAGTGTGGATTTTTCATCACTGCTCAATAATATGCTGGACAATGCGGTCTGCGCGGCACTCCATTCCAGGAGAAAAAAACTTGAAGTGAACATTGCTTCTAAGAAAGGAATCGATGTGATAACGGTCAGGAACAGCATTGATGGATCTGTCCTTGATAAGAACCCGGAACTGAAATCGTCCAAGGAGGAGCCGGGGCATGGATACGGCATCAAACAGATTAAGACGATTGCGGAAAAATATAATGGGAATGTAGATATTTACGAGAATAAAGAAATGTTTATTATAAGCGTTATGCTGTTGTTCGTCCCCATATAAAAGTAGTTTATCCCACATTGATTGACGTGTGGGATTTTATTATATAACATTTAGGATGCCTCGCGAAGGCAAAGTAAAGACAGGTGGTGAGATCTGCTGATCGTACTTCAAAATGTGTGCAAAATTTTATCAGGCAGGGAGGTGCTCAAGGACATCTCTTTTCACATTGCTGAAAATGAAAATGTGGGAATTATTGGATTAAACGGCGCAGGGAAGACAACGCTGCTGGATACGATTGCCGGAATGGTGAAACCGGATTCCGGTTTTATCAGGTCAGACGGAAAGGAAAGTGTGATTGAAGAGAAAACATCCTTAAGAAGGTTTGCGTATGTATCGGGTACAAGGTCCCAGCTGTGGGAGGCACTGAAGCTGAAAGATTCTTTTGACAATTGCATCAGCATGTATCGGCTAAATAGGCGGGATGCCGCTAAAAGGCTTGCGGAGCTTGCAGAAACATTTGAAATTGGTGCATTTATGGAAAGGACGCCTAAAGGTTTGTCTTTAGGAGAAAGAATGCGGTGTGAACTGGTTTATGCATTGCTTACGCAGCCTGGGATCTTGATGCTCGATGAGGTCATGAATGGTCTGGACGTTTCCATGAAATATAGGATTATGCAGTATCTTGAGAGGTATAAAAATGAGAGCCATGTCACAATGATCTATACCAGCAACCAGCTTACAGAGGTGGAAAAGCTCTGTGACAGGGTGCTGCTCATAGACCAGGGAAGACTAATCTTTGATGGAACGATGGCGCGAATCATAAAGCATTTTTCGCCCCATTACCGGATAGAGATAAGGGGTTTGGACAGGCTCCCTGACTTTGAGGATCTGCCCATTGAAAAGTACAGTCTGGATGGAGAGGCGCTGACCATTATCTATGATAAACAAAAGATAGGGACAGTACAGATTTTAAGCCATGTTATGGAAAAATGCAAAATCAGGGATGTAAAGCTTTTTGAACCGAATCTGGAAGACACGATCAAGAAGATTTATAGAGGGCAACAGATTAAAATGTCGATTGCGCGGCGGAATGAGAGGGAAAAATGGAAAATATGATTGAGGTCCGGGATGTAAAGAAGTATTACAAAATTGCAAAGAGGGATAAAGGGTTTGCCGCAGCGGCAGGAAATCTTTTTAATAGAAAGTATGAGACGAAAAGGGCGGTCGACGATATCAGTTTTTCCATAAAGAAGGGGGAGATTGTGGGTTTTATCGGTCCGAATGGGGCAGGAAAATCCACAACGGTTAAAATTCTTTCCGGCATCCTGTACCCGGATGCCGGGGAAGTGAAAATAAATGGATTTGTGCCATATAAACAGAGAAAACAATATGTAAAAAACATTGGCGTGGTGTTCGGTCAGAAATCACAGCTCAATTGGGATCTGCCTTTGATTGAAAGCTTTGAGCTGATGAAATTCATTTACAAGATACCCCAGAAAAAATATGAAGAAAATTTAAGCCTTTTTTCCAGGCTCCTTGATATGGAAGACTTCATCAACCAGCCTGTAAGGCAGCTGTCGCTGGGGCAGAGGATGCGGGGGGATATCGTTGCATCGCTGCTGCATTCCCCTGAAATCGTGTTTTTGGATGAGCCTACGATCGGTCTGGATGTGGTGGCAAAGGAAAGAATACGGGAATTTGTCAGATATATGAATGAGACGGCGCACACCACCATCATTTTCACCACCCACGATATGCAGGATATAGAGAAGGTCTGCGACCGGCTGATTATCATAGATAAAGGGAGGAAGGTCTATGACGGAAGCATTGAGGAGATTAAGAACAAATATGCCAATGTAAAGACAATTGAGCTGTTGCTTGAGGACGGCAGGAAGGAAACCAAAACCTTTGATGTAAGCGTGACACCTATGAACGCTGTTATGGAAGCTCTCTTTTCTGAAAAAAATATCAAGGATATTACCATCTGTGAATCAGAGATAGACAGTATCATCCGCGATATTTATGAGGGAAGAGTGATTCTTGATAATCTGGAAGCAGAGGGGAATTAAGGTATGAGGGCTTATGTGGAATTTGCCATTAAGAAATTTCAGGACAAAATGGCATACAGATTAGATTTTTTTATGGGAATTGTTAATACGGCAATCACCATCTTGGTTTATCTGTGTATCTATAAGGCGCTGTATGGAGATGCAGCGGATATTGACGGAATATCTTATTCTATGGTGGCTACCAATTTTGTGATTACCCTGGGATTGTCAAATGCTTTTCACTATAATGAGATGTTCCTCCAGGATAAGATCCGTGACGGAAGCATAACCAATGAGTTTTTGAAACCCGTCAGCTTTATCCTGCGGCTCCTTTCTGAGAACATTGGTGAGGGCGCATTCAAAATCATCTTTCATTTTATTCCGGCGTTAGGTATCACCATTTTATATACCAGTCTGTGTCCGCCTAAGAGTGTGCTTGGACTGCCCGTCATGTTTTTAAGTGTGGCGCTGGGGTATCTGATCTTATGGCTGATCAGCTTTATCATCCAGACATGGAGCTTCTGGCTTTTCAGTGTGTGGGGAATCATTACAATTAAGAATGTGTTCGTAAGCATTTTGTCGGGAACGCTTTTGCCTTTATGGTTTATGCCGCAGGCGCTTAGAAACATCATTTCCGTAACCCCTTTTGAATCTATTTATTTTACGCCTGTGAGAATCTATCTCGGGGAGCTGGGGGGAAGGGAGATCCTTTCGGCTTTGGCAGTTCAGGTTATGTGGATCGCCATTCTGGGGGTGATTGCGAACGTGTTCTGGAAAAAAGGCGTTAAAAAGCTTGTGGTGCAGGGAGGGTAAAACTGATGGGTGAAGCGAGGATTGCTTTGCAGTCGTTAAAGATGAGTTTCAGGACGAGGATGCAGTACAGAGTGGATTCGCTGGTGGCGACGCTGGCAGTATTTATCAGGGAATCTGCCAATATTATCGTGATTTATCTGGCACTGCTTAAATTTGACAGTATCAACGGCTGGAACGTAAATGAAATGCTGTTTTTATTCAGTATTCTGTTTCTGACATATGCGTTTGTAGTTTCTTTGTTTGCCGATCTGCGGGATTTTTCGCGGATGATTAGGGAAGGCAGGTTTGACAGGCTTCTTGTAAGACCAAGGGGACTTTTGTTTCAGTTGATTTTGAATAATGCAGACCTGATTGCATCGGTGGGACATGGGACTTTAGGGGTGCTTTTGTTTCTCATATCTGCGGGAAAGGTTGGCATACATTGGGATTTTGCAACAATCCTGTATTATGTATGCGCGATTATCAGCGGCGTATTGATACAGGGAGGAATGTTCATTATTTTTTCATCCTTAAGTTTTTATTTTGTGGAGACCAACAGTATTCGGGAGATTTTATATTGGAACATGCGTAAGTTTGCGGGTTATCCAATCAGTATTTATCACAAATTGATACAAGGGCTTATCATTTATGTGATTCCTTTTGCATTTGTGAACTACTTTCCGGCACAATATCTTTTGCGGAAACCGGATATGGCGAATTACAACGAAATTTATATTTATATTGCACCGCTTGTGGGAATCATAGTGTACCTTGCGGCGTATGTTTTCTGGCGGGTGAGCGTAAAGAGATATTATAGTACAGGAAATTAAAATCAGAGACAAAGATTTGTAATTGTCTCAAACATATGACGGTTCAACCTGCAAGGGCAGTGCGGCAGGGGAACCAATCGAGCAGGAGGCTGATCAATCAATGATCAGCCTCCTGCTCGATTTTCTAAGGAAGCTTACACGATATAGAATACCATATCATCTATGATAGATGCATAAAACAGCTTTCTCATATTATCTTCATATAGAATTCATAAGCATGTGTTACAATAAGTGTATCGTATTTGAGAATAAGCGCTTATCAGACGAATACGCCTAAATGAGGAGGAAAGAATGCAGATTCTATTTTTAGAAGATGAACCCACCATACGGGAGGTTCTGACGGAGTATATGAAAATGCAAAATTATGATGTGACCTGTGCCGGAGATGGCGAAGAAGCGCTGGGGTTTTTAAAGACCAGCCATTTTGACATGGCAGTGTTGGACATCATGGTGCCCAAGGTGAACGGACTTGATGTGCTTGGCTACATCAAAGAGCACAAGCCGGAGATGGCAACGATTATGTTGACGGCGCTGGGGGATGAAAAGACCCAGGTGCAGGCATTTAATCTCTATGCGGATGATTATGTCATCAAGCCCGTGTCCCCTATTATTCTGTTAAAAAGAATGGAGACTATCCTGCGGCGGGTGAAAAGGACGGAGCTGAGGGAAGAAAAGGGGCTGGTGCTTCAGGAAGAGTCCTATCAGGCTTTTTATGACGGTACCCCGCTGGAGCTGACTTTGAGCGAATTTTTGCTGCTGCAGGTGCTTTATAGGGAACCGAAGCGCGCATTTACCAGAGAACAGCTGATTTTGCGTATATTCAATGAAGATTATGTGGGGAATGACAGGATCATCGATGCTCATGTGAAAAATCTGCGGAAAAAGCTTCCCGGAAATTATATCAAAACAGTAATCGGAGTCGGTTACCAGTTTCAGGAAGGAGATTGAAGATGGGACTGTCTAAAAAAACGTTTCTTTACAGCATGGCAATTGCAGCAATCATGGTTGCTTTTATTATAGGATATTTTGTCCTTATGCTTCCTTCGCTGTATGTAGATTATGTGAAGGAAAGTAATTATGAGAGTGTGGTGGCGATTCAGGAGGGGTATATAGAAAGCCGCACTTATGATAATCTGGAGGTTAAAAATCCTTCGTCGGTTTATACACTGGAGGTGCCTTATGAAGGGACGAAGCTTTACCTGTCGGGGAAATTTTTTAAGCTTACGGCGGACGTTAAGGATGCAGAATTAATAACCATGCTGGATAATCTTAGAAACAGGATGAAAGGTATGGGCGGGCAGAAATTTTCAGAAGAAAAATTGTTTGAAAGCTTGGAGGAAGAGGAATTTCAGGAACAGGAATTGCAAGAAGAGGAATTTCAGGAACAGTGGGAGACTATAAAGGAAAAATTTAGGGGTGCAGATCTGTTTTCAGGAGAAGATTTCGTAGAAATACAGGTAGAGAAGAAAGCGGACATGGGGGAGTTTACGGAAGAATATACCAAGGTCCATGCAGTATCAGACCGGCTTTTCGTCTATGAGGCAGGGGCTTCGGACGGAAATTATGGATATACAACTTATACGGCTTTTTCCAGCACGGAAGATGCCTTTATCATTACGGTGGTTCCCACTCTGACGCCCCGGATGGATGAAATCAGACCGGTAGTGATGGGAAGCCTGCCAATGATTATTGCAGTGATATTTTTATTGATTTTGATATCATCCCGCTTTTTCTCAGGCAAAATCGTAAATCCCATTATTCGTCTGGCGGGTTATGCGGAAAGTGCAAAGCTTGCCAGGAACTTTGATGTGGAGGTCTTTGACGGAGGCGGTGAGGATGAAATCGGAGCCCTGGGAAGGGCTTTGCAGGAACTATATGAGGAGCTTAGGGATAATTATCTGGAGCTGGAGCAGAAGAACAATGCCCTTAAGGAGGAAAATACCAGACAGGAGGTTTTCTTAAGAGCGTCTTCCCATCAGCTCAAAACGCCGATTTCGGCGGCGCTTTTACTGGTAGAAGGCATGATGAATGAGGTGGGAAAATATAAAAACACCAAAGAATACCTTCCAGAGGTAAAAAAACAGCTCTTGTCCATGAGGAAGATTGTGGAGGATATTTTATATCTGAATTATCACGCGGACCATATGCAGATGGAGGCGGTTTCCCTTAAGGATTTGACGGAAGAGCTTTTAAAAGCTTATACGGTCCAGCTAGAGGATAAGAAACTGAATCTGACTGTCACGGGAAATGGAACCATTCAGGCGGACCGGGAAATGATGAAGAAGATCATGGACAATCTATATTCCAATGCAGCAGGGTATACGCCGGAGGGAGGAAAGATTGAGATTATGATTTCAGGAAGCGAGATTCAAATAGAGAACAGTGGTGTCACTATAGATGAAGCGTTACTCCCCAATGTCTTTGATCCTTTTGTCAGCAGTGACGAGAGCAGGAAAGGAAAGGGGCTGGGATTATATGTGGCATCCTATTACAGCAGACTTATGGGATTTAAACTGGAGATTGACAATGTAGAAAACGGGGTGCGCACAAGGCTCATATTTCAAGAGAAAAAATACTGATTGGTGGCAGGACCCAATAAAAGCTGTAACACATAATAAAATCTGTAACGTTTTAGAAGAGAAAGGAACAGAAACATGTTATTGACGATCAAACAAATGCAGGTAAAGTATGGAAATCAGACTGCCCTTCGGATTCATGAGCCAATCACCTTTGAAAAAGGGGAGCGTATCGGTGTGATTGGTTCTAACGGCGCAGGAAAAACCACACTGGTGAATGCGCTGCTTGGGTTGGTACCTTACGAGGGAAGGGTGGTTACCCAGCTTAAACCAGAGCAGATGGCGGTACATATGCAGCATAATGAATATGTAACCACCGTCCCGGTGAAGTGCATCATGGAAACAATACTCAATACAAAGATAAAAGAAGACAAAAGGCTGCAGGAACTGATTTCCTTCTTCGATTTTGAGGACTGCCTTAGAAAAAGGTTTAACGCCCTTTCCGGGGGACAGAAGCAGAAGTTTACGATCATCATGGTCATGATGCAGAAGGCAGAGCTGACTTTTTATGATGAGGTCACATCAGGTCTGGACTTTGAGACCAGACAGAAGCTGGTGGAAAAGCTGGTTGAGTGGTATCGGGACAAAGATGATACGCTGGTGATTATTTCCCACTATTATGAGGAACTGGAACAGATGGCAGATAAGCTTTTGATTCTGGATCAGGGCAGGGTGATTGCCTATGGAAAAAAGGAAGAATTATTTGAGACTTATTGTGGAAAATCAGTCTTTGTCATGGAGAATACCCCGGAAAACCAAAAGCTCTCACAAGAAATCAAAATGCTGAAATTAACGAACCATCAACTTGCCCTGTCCTGTAAGGACGATAGGGAGGAAGAAGAACTGGCAGCAGTATTGATTAAGAATAATGTGGATTTTAAGAGAAGTCATTCAGATATTGAACTGATATTTGTAAATGCAAGGGAGCAATTTTATAAGAAACAGGGAGGAGTGGAAGCGTGAAAAAGAAATGTACCTTGAAGATGGTTTTATATGAGTTGAGAAATCTAAACGGTAATCTTATGCCTCACTTTTTTGGAATTATTTTTCCCAATCTGATGTGTGTGCTTTTGCCGAGGACAGTGGCAAGCGGGCTGCCGACGGAAATACGGCAGGAAGTGACAAACTCTATTGTGCTGTCAATGGCAATCGTGATTCCCTTGTCGATTATGTTTTTAGGATACGGCGCTGTGTATTCGCAGGAGGTTGAAAGAGGGATTCCCCTTAGGATGCGGCTTTTTGGATACGAAGAAAAGAGCGCGATCATGGCAAAGGTCTTTGCTCATTTGATTTTACTTACGATTGCTTTTGTTATTTTTGCAGTTTTTCAGATGACAGTGACAAAGGTATCAGTACCGGCATTTTCTTCCTTTTTATGTCTTGTGGTTTCGTTATATTTGATAGGCGTTATTTTATTGGTCATATCTCATGCGCTTGCCAATCTTTTTAAGAGGTTCAGCGTTGTCTTTGGACTGGAAATGGGACTTTACTTTTTCATCATAATCTTATGCGGAATGATGGGTGTAAAGACGAGTGCGCTGCCGAATGTATTGCAGAAAATCGCGGCGGTCTTTCCCATGACGTATATCGCCAATGAGTTTGTAGACTTCTGGCAGGGAGGCGCTTATCAGTTCATGCCATTTATCCAGTCCTTCCTCTTTATGGGAGCGATAGCAGGAATTTTACTCATATTTTCTCTCTATAAAGATAAAAGAGCAGTCAAATAGAGGTAGCTGCAGTTCCGCCTTCTGTAGAAAGCAGTGTGTGATGCGGGGACAGCCGGGCGTATGGTTGGTGGACGGACTTGGCACAGGCAGCATCACATAGAATCTTTTCGAGTCTCATCTCAAGAATCGGATTTCACTAGCAGAATGTGTTTACGTGTTTCAAAACGATCGGGTCGGAGCCAGCGGCATCCGTGCCGCCCGCTCCTAAAATCGCCATCCATGGCGATTTTTCCCTAGTCATTCTACATTCTGCAAGAGAAATTGCCGATTTTTCACAGAGACTCGAAAAGATTCTATGTGATGCTGCCTGTGCCAAGTCCGTCCACCAACCATACGCCCGGCTGTCCCCGCATCACGTACTGTTTTCTGCAGAAGGCGGAACCGTTGCTATACTATAATAGGAACATGAGGAGCAGGATGAGGTATGCTTTTTTTAAATCTCTGTTTACTAAAAGGAATACACAGCCAAAGGCAAATCCCAGAGCGGCGCCCATGATACCTGTAGCAAAATCTTTGGTGAGGATATGTCCCAGTCCCCAGGTGAGACCGCAGAGGATGCCGCCGTAAGGAAAGCCCTCCTTGTGGAACCACACTTCGCAGGCTTTTTGCCCAAATAGGATGATCAGTAAAAACAGCATGGTTTCAAATGCATAGTAAAGATACTGAAAGGCAAACAGCAAAGGTCCCTTTCCGGCAAATTCCAGATACACCTTAAAACCGCCCCAGGAGTTGTAACTCTGCCAGAATGCAAGTGCAAGAAGCAGCAGGCACAGTCCCCACTGCCAAGGCTTTAACGGAGCGCCTTTCTTTAGCAGATCGAATTCATATCGCTGCCGCGCTTTCTTTATGAGAACAAAGGCAAAGATTCCCCATGTGGCGCAGGTGAGGCACCAGTGAATCATCGTTTGTCCGGAATTCCAGTTTTCCATGGTGGTTCCATAAAGGGCAGGCTCCAGCAGGAAGGCATAGAGAGCTTCCATTCCCAAACCTGCAAATGCATATAGTCCAAGATTGAGATAGCTGCTGCCTTTTATCCCTTGTTTTTTGCCCTCTGTTTCAGTTTGCTTTCTCATTTTGATACCCCCGTATTTCTTCCAAAGCTTTGTTGGCATGTTTTATTTCAAAAAAGAGTGAGACATAATAGATGATTGCACCAATGATATAGGGAATGGTGAAAGACAAGAACATATCCCTGTATGCGCTTTCATGCAGCGATTCAAAAAAGGAGGAAATCCATGTAATCAGCATGACAATGCCGATCAGCAGAAGATACTGCACCAGAATGACCAGTAAAAGAGGAAAATTTCCAAAACGATAATGCTGGGAAAGAACAGCCACTGCAAGCACCGATAATAAAAGCATCAACAATAAATTCTGTTGATCGTTTCCAAATTTCCCTAGAACGATGGCTTCTAGGATCACATTGCCAATTGACAGCAGGGTAAAACAGATACATATAATGGGGAAAAAATTTTGTTTATCAATCACTTTCATGGCAAACCTCCTGTATATGATGCAATGCATCCAAAAATGATTTTTTGTAGCTCCTGTTGAGAATCAGCGTCTCTCCGTTTTCCATTATAAGATGAAGCCTCATGTTGAAATCTGCTTTCACCTTATTCACTTTGTAGATATTCACCGCCATGGACTTTCCGATTCTGACAAAGCCGCTGTTTTCAAAACATGCAAGGAAACTCCGCAGGCTGTAATCCAGCTGGTAGACTTCCTTTTTCTGATAGGCAAAGAGCTTTCGGTCTACCACTTCCAGATAATAGATACTGCCGGGATGCAGTTTTTGTACGCAGTCATCTTTTTTTCCCATGATGCTGTGCAGGGATAAGAAAAAATCTTTGACCAGCGCAATGGATTCGTTTTCTTCCCGGTAATGGACATCGACGTAATCCTCTTTTAATAAGGGCTCCTTTAAGTATTGTACTTTCAACGTGTGCACCTCCTATAACAGTCATTATACAGAACAGACTTGAATTCACAAGTACTGTCTGCGCAAACTGCATGTGAGGCTGCTTATCTTGCAATCTGGCAAGTGATTCTTTTATAATCATTTCTAAAATGTCACCTTCGTCCAGCTTTATACGTATTAGATGTATAAGAAGCAAGAAGACTTCAGAAGGGAGGAATTATGTGCATAGAGGAACTGGTATTGAAATACAGCAACATGCTTTATAAAATTTGTATCGTTATGCTGTGCAACGAGCAGGATGCAAAGGACGCCATTCAGGATACTTTCTGCAGATATCTGGAAAAGAGACCGGACTTTGCAAATGAGGAGCATGCGAAAGCCTGGCTGATCCGCGTAGCGTCTAATATCTGCCGGGACATGCTCCGCTTAAGGAGCCGGCATCCTAAGATTTCTATAGACGATTTGTCAAACTGCCTTGTAGCTCCGGCGCAAAGGGAGGTCCTTACAGAGTTGATGGAATTGCCGCCTAAGCAGAAGGCGGTGATTTATCTTCACTATGTAGATGGATACGGCGTAAAGGAAATTGCAGATATTCTGAAAATTACAGAAAGTGCAGTGAAAAAAAGGCTGCAGCGGGGCAGGGAATCTCTGCGGCTGTCATGGAAGGAGGATTATAGCAGATGAAGAACACAAAATTAAAAGAAACCATAGATCAGGTAAATATTCCAGAGGATATGCAGGAAGAAATCATGCAAAACCTCCGCAGGCTGGAAGGGCAGGGAAGGTATCGATATCATTATAGATCCCATTTCATGAAGAAAAGTCTTCCGGCGGCAGCAGCGCTCCTTCTGGCAGTGGGAATCGTCAGCATTCCGGTTCAGGCAGGCATCCGCTATCTGGTAAAAGCAAGAATGGAAAGCATCCCCGCCGAGGAGATGGAAGAGACGCTTGAAATGCAGAAAAGCCAGACCGGCGAAGCGAATCTTTTTTCCAGGGAATATTCTCAAGATGAGAAGCAGAGAATGGAAGCGCTTTTCAGGGCTTATCAGAAGGGGACCTTCCCTCAGGGACAAGTGCTTTTGGTGGAAACAGAAGATCAGGTGGTGGATGATACCCTTTGCTACCTAAAAAGTACAGGTTGTTTTTATCTCCCAGATCGAGAACTGACCGATGAGGAGATTCTGGAAATCATTGAATTTGAATATAAAAAGGAATACGCGCTGACATTTGAACCGGAAGTTCAGGCAGAAATGGAAAAACGCAAGGAGGAGCAAAGCGAGATCAGTGCTCAGGTACAGGCAAGTGGCGGCATCAGCGAAGCGGAGGCTGTTGCAGTGGCACAGGAGTGGATGAATGTCTTTTTCGGCGTATCCACTGATGGTATGGAAGAGACGATTTATCTGGATGAGGAATGGTTTGATGTCCCTATCTATCATATTACTTATGAAATTCGGAGCGCTTGTTACTACTCTTTTTCCATTAGTACGATAGACGGCAGTATCATGTCTGTGGATGTAAGCATTGTATCCCAGCGGGATGCGCCTAAACTGACGGAAGAGCAGGCGAAAGCAGAAATGCAAAAAGGGTATCGGGATGTGATGCGTTTTTTAAAAGAGCAGTTTGGAATCCAGGAAGAGTTTGAAAATATCTATTGTTTCTATATAGCCGAAGACGGAAAGCTGATTTCCAGCGATTTGACTTACTTTTTAGAGAAAGCGGATGGAAGCTTTTATCGGGTTGCGTTTTACTATGATACCAATGAATTATCCGGTTATGCCTGCGTTACCAGTGACTCCTTCAAACAACAAAGGGAATGGGAAAATGCGGTAGTAGTGACTGTAGATTTAGAAAATTAAAAACATGCCTCATAGCAGCTTTAAAGGGGGAGTACTGGTTACCGTTCAGAACGTAAGGGGCGCGGGAGGGGATGCGGGCGGAAAAATGGCATGGCATCCGGGGCAGCGCTTACGTTATCTTTGCAAGGCTCGTCTTCAAATCGGATTTCACTAACAGAATGTATAGAAGTGTTTCAAGACGTACGGGGGCAGAGCCGTGCGGCATCCGTGCCGCATGGCTCTTAATCCGGCATCCATGCCGGCTTCCCCTGGTGTCTCACCATTCTGTAAGTGAAATTGCCGATTTTTCGCCAGAGCCTTGCAAAGATAACGTAAGCGCTGCCCCGGATGCCATGCCATTTTTCCGCCCGCATCCCCTCCCGCGCCCCTTACGTTCTGAACGGTAACCAGCAGTGTTATAGGGCGTGATTTTTTTCTTGACAATATAGTCTATAGAGGATAGACTGAAGGTGATGTCAAAGAATCCAAGCAGGAAAGGAATGGGCATATGGGAGGATATAAATTAGCGGATGCAGAAAAGAAATTTGCGGAGATTATCTGGGACAGGGAGCCGATTACGTCGCCAGAATTGGTGAAAATCTGCGAGAAGGAAATGAACTGGAAGAAATCGACTACCTATACGGTATTGAAAAAATTGTGTGATAAGGGGATCTTTCAGAATGAAAATGCGTTGGTGCGTGCCAGAATGAGCAAGGAGGAGTTTTACGGAGCGCAGAGCAGAGAATATGTAGAGCATGTGTTTGCAGGATCCCTGCCCCGTTTTCTGACAGCGTTCTGCAGCGGAAGAAAACTGTCCTTGAAGGAGGCGGAGGAGATGAGAAAGTTTATTGACGAAAATTTAGGAAAAGATATAGGAGAGGGACAGGAAGCATAGCAGCAGAGACGGACGGGCAGAAGAAGGCGGTCGATATTGCTAAAATGGAACAAGGCTGGATGATTGCAGGAGGGGCTTACTTTGCTGGATTATGCATATTGCTTTTGTATTCCATGGGAAACTGGCGGCTGTTTCAAAGGAGGCTGAGAAGCTTAGAAATCAGCAGAGAAGAGAAATGTGGAAGAGTGTGCAGGATGATTGTAGCGAAAGAAATAAAGGAGCCGTTTGTTTCCGGGATATTTAAGCCTGCAATTTATCTTCCCCAAGGACTGCCTAAAGAACAGCAGGAGATGGTGTTGACACATGAACTGGTGCATATCAGGCGTGGGGATCATCTGATCAAGCCCATAGCGTTTGCAGGGGTCTGTCTCCATTGGTTCAATCCTTTCGTTTGGGCGGCGTTTCACTTTATGGAAAGAGATATGGAAATATCCTGTGACGAAGCAGTGCTGAAGAAGGCAGGCTATGAAAACAAGAAAACGTACGCAGACACCCTTCTGTATCTTTCGGGAGGGCAAGGGAAAATGAACTGCCCCATTGCCTTTGGAGAAAAAAGTGTTAAAACCAGAATCAAAAATGTAATCAGGCTTAAGAAGACGAAAAACTATATTACTGCATTTGCCGCGGTGGTCGTTGCCTGTGCGGCAGTGATGCTTTTGGTAAATGGAAAACAGGATTTACCGGGAGTATCCGGAACGGACAGTAATGTGGAGACATACTATATATATTCAGACAATCTCTCAGATGAAATTACTTATCTGCCATCTGAGGAAGTTGCCCACACGGAAGAGATTTCTCCTGACACAGCAATGACAACAGAGCATGCGTATTATGTGGTAACAGCAGACAGGCATTCTGTTCTCTTAAGGCAGGAGGAAGGGGCGTTCCATGATATTTTGATTGAATATATCTGTCCGGTGGAAGACAGCCGTATATCAGATACTTATGGAGAACGGGTTCATCCAGAGACGCAGGAGCGGATGATGCACAGTGGTCTTGATTTTGCTGCCGAAAAAGGCACGCCGGTGAAGGCAGCAGCGGGAGGAACTGTATTTGAGACAGGGTTCGACGCATACTGCGGCAACTATCTAATTCTTCAACATGATAACGGCGATATGACCTATTATGCTCACTGCGATGAAATCATGGCAGAAATGGGGGCAGAGGTCGCGCAGGGAGAGCAGATTGCATCAGTGGGAAATACAGGGGCAAGCATAGGTCCGCACCTGCACTTTGCAGTGAGCAGGAATGGAAAATTCGTGGAAGTGGAGATGTAGTCCTTCCAAAAAATTCTGTGTAGAAACAGGAGGATAGTATCGTGGAAAATCAACTGACCAAAGCAGAAATTGATAATTTCAAATATGGTCTTCCGGGGGACAGGAAGATTTTAAATATATTGACAGTGGTATTTTTCGGGGGAAGTGCAGCTTGGTTCGTTTTTCTTTGCAATCGTCTTTTTTGTGAGTTGAGGGAAAAAGCCGAAGTCGAAGTGATTGCGTCATCGATTGGTCTTATTATTATATTTTGTATTTTGACAGCTATATTTTTGTTGTGCCGGACAATCATTAGCAGAAGGAATAATAAAATCTATCAATGTTTGAAAAATGGCGAATACACTCTTATTGTCAGTTCCATTACAGCAAAAGACTTTCGATATGAGGGCGCTGGTAAGAGTAAATATAGAGTGGATTTTTATAAATGCCCGGAAATCAAGGGGGAGATCATGCCGGTTTCCCCGAAACAATTTCGGCGTGCCAGAGTTGGAGATAAGTTGAAGGTGGTCGTTGTGAGTAAAATGCATGTGATTTATGGGATTGTAGAATAAGATTACCGTTATGCCCCAATGCCACCCCTTAACGATATGATATGTTGTGAACTGTAGATGTAAACATTTTCGGTAAACGCAGAATTTTAGCAGAAATGTGCGTCTGCTAGAATACAACATATGCTGCTGGGGAAGATGCTTTTTGCAGGACTTCTCTGAACTACATTGGAACAAACTGCGGCTGAAATAGCACATGCAACAGCAGGTTTTGTGAAAAATCCTTTTGTTTTTCCGCTTCCTATATTATAATAAAAAAGGCGGCGCCGATACTGGTGGATTGTGTGGAATGCAGGTATTGGCAATCATAGCAGAAATACGACTAAGGGAGAAATGAAAATGGAGAGAAGAGTAGGTACCGTATCAAGAGGAATCCGTTGCCCGATTATCCGTGAGGGCGACGATCTGGTAAAGATTGTGACAGACAGTGTGCTGGAGGCAGCACAGGCAGAAGGGTTTGAAATCCGTGATAGAGATGTCATTGCAGTGACCGAATCAGTGGTAGCCAGGTCACAGGGTAATTACGCATCGGTAGAAGCGATTGCAAAGGATGTGCGCACGAAACTGGGAGGAGAGACCATAGGCGTTATTTTCCCTATTTTATCCAGAAACCGCTTTGCAATCTGCCTTAGGGGAATCGCCATGGGAGCGAAGAAGGTGGTCCTGATGCTGAGCTATCCCAGTGATGAGGTGGGAAATGAACTTGTTTCTTTAGATCAGTTGGATGAGGCAGGCATCAATCCTTACAGCGACGTTCTTACATTGGAAAGATATAGAGAATTGTTTGGAGGAAATAAGCATCCTTTTACAGGAGTCGATTATGTGGAATATTATGGAGAATTGATAAAGGAGGCGGGCGCAGAGGTGGAAATCATCTTTGCAAATGACTGCCGCAGCATTCTCCCTTATGCGAAAAAAGTCTTGAACTGCGATATTCATACGAGGGTACGGACAAAGAGGCTGTTAAAGGCAGCAGGCGCAGAAGTGGTAGTGGGGATGGATGATATTCTCACCAGTCCTGTAGACGGAAGCGGCTGCAATGAGAAATATGGTCTGCTTGGTTCTAATAAGTCTACGGAAGATACGATCAAGCTTTTCCCCAGAGAGTGCACGGATCTGGTGATGGATATTCAAAAAGAGATATTGGACAGAACCGGCAAGCATGTGGAAGTCATGGTATATGGCGACGGTGCATTTAAAGACCCAGTAGGAAAAATCTGGGAGCTGGCAGACCCTTGCGTATCTCCGGCAAGCACCCCTGGGCTTGAGGGAACGCCCAACGAAGTAAAGCTGAAATATCTTGCCGACAATGATTTTAAGGATTTGTCCGGCGAGGCACTGAAAGAAGCGATATCCAACCGTATCAGGGAAAAGAAAGAGAATCTGGTAGGAGATATGGCATCCCAGGGAACCACACCGAGAAGGCTGACCGATTTGATTGGTTCCTTATGCGACCTGACCAGCGGTTCAGGAGACAAGGGAACACCGGTTATCTTGATTCAGGGATATTTTGATAACTATGTCAGCTGACACATGATAAGAGATGGGATTTTGGCAGCCTCTGCCGATTTTTAGAAAGAAGTAAAGAGATATAAACATAATTTATATCACATATAAAAAAGATTGATTTTACTTATGACTATTCTTTGTGTATAATCATAAAGTAAGAAGCTGATAATAAAAAGCAGGTTTTTACGAACCTGCTTTTTATTATCATAAGGATACAACGCGAAGTGTGGTATCCGTTGATTAACATAAGGATATTTTGCAAAGAATGGCATCTGTTGTTTCGCCTGAATTTGTGGAGAGGGTTCTTAAAAAGAACAATTCCATAGAGAAGGGCTCGTACAGGAAAGGCAGGGAGAAAAATGGTTAAAGCAGTAGTGGGCGCCAATTGGGGCGACGAAGGAAAAGGTAAAATCACAGATATGCTGGCACAGCAGGCGGATATTATCGTCCGCTTTCAAGGAGGTGCCAATGCAGGGCACACAATCGTGAATAAGTATGGCAAGTTTGCGCTGCATACACTGCCGTCAGGTGTGTTTTACAGCCATACGACCAGTATTATCGGCAATGGTGTGGCACTGAATATACCAGTGCTTTTTAACGAGATTAAATCTATTACAGACAGAGATGTGCCGATGCCTAAAATCCTGGTTTCAGACAGGGCACAGATGGTGATGCCGTATCATATTTTGTTTGACCAGTATGAGGAAGAGCGGCTGGGGGGAAAATCCTTCGGATCCACCAAATCTGGTATTGCGCCCTTTTACTCTGATAAATATGCCAAAATCGGTTTTCAGGTGAGCGAGCTTTTTGACGAGGAACTTCTTAAGGAAAAGGTGGAACGGGTCTGTGAACAGAAAAATGTCATGTTGGAGCATATGTATCACAAACCTGTCATTGATCCAAAGGAATTGCTTGCAACGCTGCATGAATATAAAGAAATGATCGAGCCCTATGTATGTGATGTGTCATCTTACCTGCATGAGGCAATCAAAGACGGAAAGACCATTTTGCTGGAAGGACAGCTTGGAACCTTGAAAGATACGGATCACGGCATTTATCCCATGGTTACATCCTCATCCACACTGGCGGCATACGGCGCTATCGGCGCAGGAATCCCGCCTTATGAGATAAAAGAAATCGTTACCGTGTGCAAAGCCTATTCATCGGCAGTGGGAGCAGGGGCGTTCGTCTCTGAGATTTTTGGGGAAGAAGCAGACGAGCTGCGGCGCAGGGGCGGTGACGGCGGAGAGTTTGGCGCCACCACCGGGCGTCCCAGACGTATGGGCTGGTTTGACTGTGTTGCCTCCAAATACGGGTGCAGACTGCAGGGAACCACGGATGTTGCATTTACCGTATTAGATGTTTTGGGATATCTGGAAGAGATTCCTGTGTGTGTCGGATATGAAATTGATGGGGAAGTGACCACAGATTTCCCTGTAACCCATAAATTAGAAAAGGCGAAACCAGTTCTTAAAACCATGCCTGGTTGGAAATGCGATATCCGGGGCATCAAAAAATATGAGGATTTGCCGGAGAACTGTAGAAAATATGTAGAATTTATCGAGGAGCAGATTGGATATCCTATCACCATGGTTTCCAATGGACCGGGAAGGGATGATATTATCTATAGGGAAAGTCCGCTGAAAAACTAAAGTATTGATACCGGATATCGTGGAGAATGTAAAAGTATGAACCGGAACTATGCAAAGGAATTAGACCAGATACTTGCAAGGGTAGAAAATAAAGGAAAACATTTATTCCTCCACAGCTGCTGCGCCCCTTGCAGCAGCTACGTGCTGGAATATCTGCGCCCTTTTTTCAGAATTACAGTATTTTACTATAACCCGAATATCACGATGGAAGAAGAGTATCAAAAGCGGGTGGCAGAGCAGAAACGGCTGATTGCGGAATTTAACAGGCAGACGCAGCAAAGCGGGGCGCCGGATGCCTATCCCATCAAAGTCATAGAGGGCGATTATGCAAAAGCCCTCTTTTTTGACAGCGTAAAAGGATTGGAACACTGCAAAGAGGGCGGCGAAAGATGCTATGTCTGCTATGCACTGCGCCTAAAAGAGACTGCCATACAGGCAATGCAGGTTCATGCCGACTATTTCACAACGACCCTCACTATCAGTCCATTAAAGAACGCCTCTAAAATCAATGAAATAGGAGATGCTCTTGCAAAGGAATACGGAATTTCCTTCCTCCCTTCTGACTTCAAGAAGAAAGATGGCTATAAGCGTTCCATAGAGCTTTCTAAAGAATATGACTTATATCGACAGAATTATTGCGGCTGTATCTTCTCTAAACGTGATGGTGGAACGGCACCGTAGGGAGCAGGACTTAAGGTTCTCTGCCAGCATTTTTGTTTGCCTTTTTTTCTGCAACAAGGTAACGGTGATAAAAATAATTTGTATATTTTATGTTTTTTTGAGAGCAGTGGCAATCTATATCAAACGATAATTGTTTCCAGTAGTTCATATTTTTCCTGCTATAGATTTCTTGATATCCATTTAAATATTGAGGGTATTTTTCAGAGATATAGGATAAAATTTCTCGTTTATAATCCCCCGGAGATTTAGATTTTCAAACCAATATTCACACATAAACCTAAAAATGGCGGATTGGATTTT
This sequence comes from Lachnospiraceae bacterium, assembly GCA_029054245.1. Taxonomy (GTDB): domain Bacteria; phylum Bacillota; class Clostridia; order Lachnospirales; family Lachnospiraceae; genus Suilimivivens. Next base: position 22,197 of record JAIDFQ010000040.1, read on the forward strand.
ACTTTTAATGGAATTCGGTTCGTCATTTTTGCGGCATACACTCTCACCATCCGCCGATAGACATAAAAATGTGATTTTGATGCACAATAACCCCAATAAAAGTGTGAAGGAGTGTATCTATGGAACGATTGATTTTGAATAGGCTGCTGGATTGGAAGAATTCACCTTACCGCAAACCGTTAATCTTAAAGGGTGTGCGTCAGGTGGGTAAGACTTGGGTCCTCAAAGAATTCGGCAGACGTTATTATGAAAATACAGCCTACTTTAACTTTGATGAAAACGAGGAATACAAGCAGTTTTTTGAGACCACCAAAGATGTAGATCGCATTTTACAGAATCTAATGCTGGCCAGTGGCCAGAAAATTGTGCCAGAAAAGACACTCATTATCTTTGACGAGGTACAGGACTGCCCCAAGGTTATCAACTCCATGAAGTATTTCTGTGAGAATGCTCCGCAGTATCACATTGCCTGTGCCGGTTCTTTGCTGGGGATTGCCTTGGCGAAGCCATCCTCCTTTCCGGTGGGCAAAGTCAACTTCATGCAGATCGATCCTATGACCTTCATGGAATTTCTACTCGCCAACGGCGACAAAAATCTGGCCAAGTATCTGGAGAGCGTGGATACCATTGAGCCGATTCCTGATGCCTTTTTCAATCCGCTCTATGAGAAATTGAAGATGTACTATGTTACAGGCGGTATGCCGGAACCAGTGCTCATGTGGACGGAAGCACGAGACGTTTCTGCTATGCAGGAAGCCTTGTCCGGGATCATCGGTGCTTATGAGCGTGACTTTGCCAAGTACCCCAATATCAGCGAGTTCCCGAAGATTTCTATGATATGGAAGTCCATACCGTCCCAACTGGCAAGGGAGAATAAGAAATTTATCTACAAGGTGGTTAAAGAGGGGGCACGAGCCCGGGAATATGAGGATGCTTTGCAGTGGCTGGTAGATGCCAGGCTGGTGCATAAAATCTATCGCAGCACTGCTCCCGGTCTGCCGGTAGCTGCCTATGATGACCTGTCTGCATTTAAGATCTATCTGGTGGATGTGGGGCTGCTCCGCCGCCTGGCCCAGCTGGCTCCTACGGCCTTCGGAGAAGGCAATCGTTTGTTCACCGAGTTCAAAGGTGCACTGACTGAGAACTTTGTGCTACAGACTTTAATCACGCAGTTTGAAGTGGTTCCCCGGTACTGGAGCCGGAATAATCCGCCCTATGAGGTAGATTTCCTTATCCGGCGGGAGAATGATATTTTCCCTATAGAGGTCAAGTCCGAGACCAACACCACCAGCAAGAGTTTAAAGAAATTCAAGGAGCTGTTCCCGAATCAAGTCAAGCTCCGTGTGCGGTTCTCGCTGGACAATTTGAAGTTGGACGATGATGTGTTGAACATTCCATTGTTTATGGCTGACCAGACGGATCGGCTGATTGGACTGGCACTGGAACAGCGACAAGTTGACACACATAATTAACGCCACGGAGAATCGTAGATATCCCATGCCATAGACAATATATTTACCTAAATTGAACGAATTATTGAGGCAAATAAAATGAATCAGTATAATGAAATTTCAACACTTCAATATATGGGGAGATTCATATTATGCAACTATCAGGTGCAAAATAATGTTGTACTGCCGATTTTTTTCTTCCTTTCTATTTCATTCTTTAGAGCGTAGTGCTATAATAAAGCCGCCGATTAATCAGAATTAAAGGAGGAAAATAGTATGGGACTATTCTCAAAAAAGTCAAAAGAACCAGAATATGATGCAACGGATTGTGAAATAAAGAAAAAAAGAATGAGGGAAGTTTTTAACGAAGCAGTCAAAGATGGGGATACTTATGAAATTCTGTATGCCTTTATGACTACTTCAAAATTTGAACGTGGTTTTGTGTTTGATACAAATACTACTTCGTTTTTCTATTATATCGCTGGATTCAGACAAAACGATTTTAGCTTAGTCCTTGTGCAGATAGACGCAGCCTTACAAGAACATGCACAACCGTTCTATGTTGATATGGATAATGTGGACAATGTATCTTATGACCCAAAGATTCATCAATTATGCTTCAGGTATAAAAAAGGCTCAAAAGATTATGGAGAATTGCTGAAGATAGGCGGGACAAGTGCTAAAACTTTGTATGGTCCCAAAAACATACATCAGCCGGACGAGATTGAAAAAATCCTTAATTTTGCAGAAGCATTTCGTACAAAGCTGGAACAAAAAGGATATAAACTGGATAAGTGGAAAAGGTAAATCGGGATTTTTTAAACGATAATTTTAAAAGGGAGTATTCTGATGACAGAAAAGAACACCTTATGGAGGAAAGAAGATGAAAAAGTTTCTGGATCTTATTTCGGAAGAAATGAAACAAGCTTTTGAAGCATCCGGCTACGATAAAGAACTAGGTAAGGTAACTTTGTCCAACCGTCCGGATTTATGTGAATATCAGTGCAACGGCGCCATGGCAGGCGCAAAGCTTTATAAGAAAGCGCCTATCATGATAGCAACAGATGTAGCAGAAAAATGCAAAGACAGCAAAGTTTTCTTAAGCGTGGAGGCAGTCCCTCCCGGATTCCTCAATTTGAAGGTAAAGGAAAGCTTTGTAACGGATTATCTTATTCAGATGCACAATGCGCCTAAATTCGGTCTGGATATGCCAAAGAAGCCAAGCCTCATCATACTTGATTACGGCGGACCTAATGTGGCAAAACCACTCCATGTAGGGCACCTACGCTCTGCTGTTATAGGAGAGAGCATCAAGCGGATTATAAGATATGCGGGACATAATGTGATTGGCGATATCCATTTGGGTGACTGGGGATTGCAGATGGGGCTGATCATCACGGAACTTAAGGATCGTCAGCCGGATCTTTTGTATTTTAACGACGATTATCAGGGGGATTATCCTAAAGATGCGCCCTTTACCATTTCCGAATTGGAAGAGATTTATCCCACAGCCAGCAGCAAATCAAAGGAAGATCCCGCCTACAAAGAACGTGCGATGGAGGCGACCTTTAAACTGCAAAACGGCGTGAGGGGATACCGCGCCCTGTGGGATCATATCATCCATGTGTCTGTGGCGGATTTAAAGAGAAATTATCAGAGCCTGAATGTGGACTTTGATCTCTGGAAGGGAGAGTCGGACGTGCACGATGTGATACCGGGGATGGTAGACTACATGAAGAAGGAGGGCTACGCATATATAAGTGAAGGCGCTCTTGTGGTGGATGTGAAGGAAGAGACGGACACGAAAGAAGTGCCGCCCTGCATGATTTTAAAATCAGACGGCGCATCCTTATATAACACCACCGATCTGGCAACTATCATGGAGAGGATGCGGGAACATCACCCGGATCGCATGATCTATCTTACGGACAAGCGTCAGGAGCTTTATTTTGAACAGGTTTTCCGCTGTGCAAGAAAGACAAAGCTGGTGGAGCCGGAGACGGAACTTTTACACATTGGGTTCGGAACTGTGAACGGAAAGGACGGAAAGCCGTTTAAGACCAGAGAGGGCGGCGTCATGCGTTTAGAAGCCCTGATTAAGGAAATCAACGATGAGATGTACCGAAAGATTACCGACAATCGTCAGGTGGATGAAGAAGAGGCAAGGCAGACGGCAAAAGTAGTGGCTTTATCTGCAATCAAATACGGTGATCTGTCCAATCAGGCATCTAAGGATTACATTTTTGACATTGATAAATTTACATCCTTTGAGGGCGATACGGGTCCCTATATTCTGTATACAATTGTCAGAATCAAGTCTATTCTAAATAAGATCAAAGAACAGGGCGGCGCAGTGGAAGGCGCTGTATTAAGGCAGGCGGACAGCGATGCAGAAAAAGCGCTTATGCTGGAAATAGCAGGTTTTAATGCCATGATGGAGACAGCTTATCAGGAGTCAGCCCCCCACAAAATTTGTGCCTATATTTATGAACTTGCCAATGCCTTTAACCGTTTTTATCATGAAACGAAGATTGTGGCAGAGGAGAACGAGGAAAAGAAGTCGGGATGGGTGGCGCTTCTTTTACTGACTAGAGACATTTTAGAAACCTGTATTGATGTGCTGGGATTTGCAGCACCGGAAAGAATGTGAGAATATGCAGTCATCGTTAGAGTTAAGAAACAAACTAAAAAGTATCGATCATAAGAGTTATCCTGCTTACAAGGATCTGCGGGGACAATACGATTTTAAAGATTACGTGCTCTCTATTGACCACGTGCAGGGCGACCCTTTCGCGGCGCCCTCTAGGCTTTCTGTACGGGTGAAAGGAGAAAAGGCAGGCTTTTTGCCTGCTTTTTATGATACCCATGCAAAAAGAATCACCATGCAGGATCATCTGACAAGATTGTTTGCAAAAGAAATAAGCGGCGGCAGTCATCAGGCGAAAGGCTCTGGAAAAAGCGGGCTGCTTAGTGTGTCCAGATGTGGGCAGCAGGTACTTGAGCGGACGGCGCTTAAAGTGGAAAAGGGAAACATCACACTGCGGTTCGAGGCTGGATTTCCTGCAAATGGAAGAACCATAAACGCAAGGGAATTGGAAAAGATGCTGTTTGATATTCTGCCTGTCTGCGTCAGGAAAAGCCTGTATTATTCCCAGATCGATCAGAACAAGTTAAAGCAGGCAATCTGCCTTTGTGAGGATCAGCAGTATATCAGAGAAAAGCTGCCGGAATTATCCTTGTGCGCATTTATAGCGGATGGGGCTATCCTGCCCAGGGAAAGCGGCATTTCGGAAAGACCCATGAAAGGTGCAGTGCCATTTAAGTCACCTGATTCTCTTGAGGTGACGCTGGATCTGCCAAACAAAGGCAAAGTGACAGGGATGGGAATTCCCAAAGGAATCACCCTGTTCGTAGGAGGCGGCTATCACGGAAAGTCCACCATTTTGCAGGCACTTCAAAACGGCGTTTATAATCATATCGGCGGGGATGGAAGGGAGCTTGTGATTACGGACGAGACTGCGGTGAAGCTTCGGGCGGAGGATGGACGCAGCATCAAAAGCGTAGATATATCGCCTTTTATCAGCAATCTGCCGAATAAGAAGGATACTACCCATTTTTCCACGGAAGATGCCAGCGGCAGTACTTCTCAGGCGGCAAATCTTATGGAAGGCGTGGAGGCAGGAAGCAGTCTGCTGCTCATTGACGAAGACACTTCGGCGACTAACTTCATGATTCGTGACCAACTAATGCAGGAGGTCATTTTGACCGGAGAAGAGCCGATTACGCCTTTCATCTGCCGGGTAAAAAGCCTTTACCGGGATTTGGGGATTTCCTCTGTGATTGTGGCAGGAAGCTCAGGCTCCTATTTCCACGTGGCGGATACGGTTATACAGATGAAGGAATATGTGCCTTTTGATATTACCCAGAAGGCGAAGAAGGCAGCGGAAGGGTATCCTGCCATGAGCGGGGAGGATGTTCCTTTTCCAGCATATGTCAAGGAAAGGTGTCCGCTGCCTGATATGGGTCTAAAAAAAGAGGATAGAATTAAGATAAAAGCTATGGGAACCAGCGAACTTATGCTGTCCAGGGAAGGTGTGGAGCTGCGGTATTTAGAGCAGCTTAAGGATCAGGAACAGACAGCAGCCCTTGCCTGGATTCTCAAGTTTGCGGAATGTAAGCTGATGGATGGCAAAAAGGATTTAAGGCAGATTGGTGCGTTTTTAGAAAAGCAGATAGACAAGGATGGTCTGGAAAGTCTTTTTGAGAGAGGAGATGTGTCAGCCGCTCTGGCAAGACCCAGAAAGCAGGAAGTGATGGCGTGCATCAACCGCTATCGGAAGCTGCGTTTTTGATTAGACAGAGGTGTTTTATGAACAAAAATTTAAAGAAAATGCTCAGTTACTATAAGCCCTATCGGAAAATTTTCTGGGCGGATATGTTCTTTGCAGCCCTAAGTGCGGCGGCAGCTCTTGTGATACCCTTGGTGGTCAGATATGTGACGTCTACCCTGATTTATCTGCAGGCGGATGAAATTCTGCGCCAGATTGGGTATATTGCAGTTTTTCTGCTGGCGCTGCTTGCAATTGACTGTTATAGCAGATTTTTTATCGGCAATTATGGGCATGTGATGGGGGCAAAGATTGAATATGATATGCGTGGGGAAATATTTGCCCATATGCAGAAGCTGTCCTTTTCTTTCTATGATGATGCCAAAGTAGGGCAGCTGATGAGCCGCATTACCACGGATTTATTTGACATTACGGAACTTTTGCACCACGGTCCGGAAAACATTATTTTGTCCGTGCTTAAGATTACAGGCGCATTTATCATTTTGGTGAGAATTGACGGTTTCCTTGCACTTGCAGCGTTTATTGTTCTTCCCTTTATGTTTTTGTTTGCCTTTTTGCTGAACAAGAAGATGCGCCGGGCATTCCGCCGTAACAGGGAAAAGATTGCCGAGATCAACGGGCAGATCGAGGATAATCTATCAGGGATACGGGTGGTCAAATCTTTTGCAAATGAAGAGATTGAGAACCGGAAGTTTCGGTTAGGAAATGATGGCTTTTTGTCGGCAAAGAAAAACAGTTACCGCTATATGGGAAGCTTTCAGGCGGGAGTGGGTACATTTACCACCCTGATTCAGGTCAGTGTCATTCTTACGGGTAGCGTGTTGATTGCCTATAATCGGTTGAATGTCAGTGATTTGGTTACATTTTTACTCTACATTGGTGTTTTTACCGATCCCATCCGCACGTTGGTGGATTTTACAGAGCAGTTCCAGAATGGCTATACGGGCTTTGAAAGGTTCCGTGAAATCATGGATATTATGCCGGACATTGAGGATGCTGCGGACGCAGTGGAGCTTACGGATGTGGAGGGAAATATTTCCTTCGAGGGCGTTTCTTTTCATTATAAGGAAAACAAAGAATGTGTACTGAATCATATTGATCTGGACGTAAAGGCAGGCTCCTATATGGCGCTTGTGGGTTCTTCAGGTGCAGGAAAAACGACGCTCTGCTCGCTGATTCCACGCTTTTATGATGTGACAGGAGGAACCATACGCATTGATGGGAAGGATATCCGTCATGTAACCTTAAAAAGCCTCCGCAATCAGATTGGAATCGTACAGCAGGATGTCTATTTGTTTGCCGGAACAATCTATGAGAATATTGCCTATGGAAAACCGGGGGCGAGCCGGGAAGAGGTCATTCAGGCGGCAAAGAATGCAAATGCCCATGAGTTCATTATGGCTTTCCCTAACGGGTATGATACCGATATTGGACAACGGGGAATCAAACTTTCCGGCGGACAGAAACAGAGGCTTTCTATTGCCAGAGTATTTTTAAAAAATCCGCCAATTCTTATCTTCGATGAAGCCACCTCGGCGCTGGACAATGAAAGTGAAAAGGTGGTGCAGGACTCTTTGGAGATTCTTGCGAAGAACAGGACGACTTTTGTGATTGCCCACAGGCTGACCACAATCCAGAATGCGGAGAGAATCTTAGTACTGACAGAGAACGGAATCGAAGAGTCGGGAACCCATGAACAGCTCCTTGAAAAGGGCGGGATCTACGAGAAACTTTATCATATGCATGCTTAAGACAGATACCTTGCGCAAATGTTGATGACCTTTGCATTGGTTTTGGACATTATTGTATTCAATCAAATATCCCCCTTGCAGCGCGCAGAAATTCATCTCGTGTAATGGAAAAAACCAATAAGTCATTTCGCACCTATTATATATCCAATTTCTCTTGGCGGAATTAAGATAAGTTGCTTTTTAGCACCAGCTAAGTTCTTTTCTTTCCTTACAACAAGTCTTATAATGAAAAGAAAGGAGAGTGATTTTGCATGGACACGCATATGATAGCAAGATATTTACAATTTTTGCGTAAAAGTCATAACTACACGCAGGATGATTTGGCAAAAAGATTGGATTTGTCAAGACAGGCGATATCAAAATGGGAAACCGGAACAACTATTCCCGACTTGGAAATTTTGCTTAAACTATCCAAGCTATATGATATTACAATAAATGACATGTTAGAACCTAGGATACAACCGCAGAGGATAACTGATTTTGAGCAAATTTCCAAAATTCCCGAAGCTGAATTGAAATCGATATTAAAGCAAATAGATGTAAAATCGATTATAATAGCTTTGATGGGAGCTTCACCTGAAACAAATCATCTTTTGGAAAGGGTATTCCCTGAAATCGATTACGCAGCAGAAATGGAAAATATAGGAAGGGTCAGGGTTGACACAGTGGAAGAGATGCAGAATAAGATTGTTTCATTGATTAATTTATACGCAATTGATAGAGATAATTGAAGGAAATAAATGTTGTTTATAAAAGATATTTTCTTAAAAAAATTCATAAAGTGGTTGACAGAATAAGAAAAAAGGGATAAAATATCATTTGTTCGCAGGAATGGCGGAATTGGCAGACGCGCACGGTTCAGGTCCGTGTGGTAGCAATACCATGAGAGTTCAAGTCTCTTTTCCTGCATGAAAAGAAGCCTTAGAAATGGGGCTTCTTTTTCTTTGTGTTGCATTGTTATATTTTACGGAAAAATAATAGGACCGATGTGGAAGCGGATGTTGCTGACAAAATTGGCTATAAGAAAACGATGGTGTTGTGCTGCGGCATTGCTTACGGAGGCACATCAGACTATTACTGTTTTCTCAATCAGCTCCAATATGAAAAATTCGGTTTGGACAACGCTGCCATTGGGTATATTTATATTATAGCAACGTTGCTTGGCGAGGCGGGAATTTTACTGTTTGACTGTGTTGCCGTGGGCACAAATCTGGGTTTTGGAGCGCTGGCAGAGGCAGGTCTTGTAATGGCATACTGGTTTGGCGCCGGAATCTGTGTTGTTAGTGTAATCCTTTTTTTGTAGGAGCATCGGAAGATGGGCGTTGAATACAGCGGTGAAGCCGAACTGTTATAATTAAAGTTGCCATGCACAAAGAATAGCAAGGTGTATATTTATAAAATAGAGGTAAGCATCCGGCAGTCAAAAAGGGTGCGGAAAGAGGAAAATATGAATCAGGCAATTGGTTGGGCAGCCATGGGAACTGGCTTTACATTTCTGATGACCACCTTTGGCGCCAGCGTGGTATTCATCTTTAAAAAGGAAATGGGAAAAAGTGTTCAAAGGGCATTTTTAGGCTTTGCAGCAGGGGTTATGATGGCAGCTTCCGTTTGGTCTTTGTTGATTCCGGCGATAGACGAGACAGAGAGTGCGGGGGGCATTGCCTGGATTCCTGCGGCAGGAGGATTTGTACTGGGAGGAATCTTTTTATACTTATTGGATTTTCTGATGCCTCATCTGCATTTAGGGGAAAAAAATCCTGAGGGTGTCAGAACTTCTTTTCACAGAACGACGCTTTTGGTGCTTGCTGTGACGCTGCATAATATCCCGGAAGGAATGGCTGTAGGGCTTGCATTTGCCATGGCAGCCCAGCATCCCCATGATCCTGCGCTTTATGCCTCTGCATTTGCACTGGCGATTGGAATCGGAATTCAGAATTTTCCGGAAGGCGCAGCGATTTCCCTTCCCCTCCGGCAGGAAGGAATGAGCAGGATGAGAGCCTTTGTTTTCGGCAGCCTGTCAGGACTGGTGGAACTGATCTTCGGTATAGGGATTACGCTGATTGCAGCACAGATCACACCTTATATGCCATGGTTTCTCTCATTTGCGGCGGGAGCCATGATTTATGTAGTGGTGGAGGAACTGATTCCTGAGGCAAATCAGGGAGAACATTCAAACTTAGGAACGATAGGAGTTATGGCAGGATTCTTGATTATGATGATCCTGGATGTGGCATTGGGGTAAAAGAAAGTAAAGCCTGCGGAAGTTTACATGGTTCCGCAGGCGGTTACCGTTCAGACTAAAAAGGCGCAGACTTTCTAAAATAATTATAAATTTCAAATAGTTTATTGACAGAAAAAATCTAATCTGATAATCTGATATCACTTTCAAAAATCAATTCAAGCAACAGAATCTATTTTCTTATTTTTATTCTTTGTAGTTATTATTTCGAATATTTCCTAAGTGATTGTAATGAAGGATGGAGGTGTTTATTTGCCTTTCACAAAAGAGAGTATAGCGTCAGAAAAGAGAATCTTATTGATTTTCAGTGCTTTTGTCTGCATTAGGAGACCGTTGTCATCTGGTGTAGAAGGGGAGTATAGGATTGCATTGCCGCAAGAGGAGACAGGCTTAGAGGCGGATATTGTCATTCCCCTTGCATGGAAAAATGGGGGATGGAGAATTAAGGAAAAGGAATTAAGCGAAAGAAATCCTTTTTTTCTATATACCCAAAAGAATGAAAAACTTTTATTATTACTTTCAGCATCAATAAACTGTCTGACGGCAACGGAAAAATTTGAAATCAGCGGGGAGACGCAGCTACAAATCGGAAGCGCATTTAGAAACCAGATTTTTTATAGCTGTTATTCGCTGGTTAACGAAGCGCATGCACAGATTTCGTTTGTAAATGGGGAATATAAGGTATGGAATCCTGGATATGAAGGGATTTATGTGAATGGAAAAGCAGTTCATGGAAAAAAGGCATTAAAGATTGGTGACTGTGTGGATTTATATGGACTTCATATTCTTTTTTTAGGAAAACTGCTTGTATGTGTTACTTTCTGTGGTGTCTTCCGGGCTGCCGGAGGAGGGATTGTGCAAAAGAGGGAGGATGCTGGAAGGAAAGCAGAAGAGGATAGGGAGGGCGTGTGGGTAGAGCGCAGGCGTGAGCCGGAAAGAGCGCTTCATGCAGGGGAGGTGGAAGTTCTGCCCCCCGAACAGCTGCCGCCAGAGCCGGAACAGCCGCTTATCTTAAGTTTAGGACCGACGCTCACGATGGTACTGCCAATGCTTCTTGTGGCGCAGCTTAGCGGTCGTTTCATGGAAGGGACAGGAAGCAGCTTTTATTATATGTCTGTGGTGCTGGCTGCTGGCAGTGCGTTTCTGGCGCTATTTTGGGGGCTGATGAATCATGGATACAGGAAAGGGCTGCGAAGGAGAAAAGCAAGAGAGCAGGAACGTCAGTACCGCGAATATCTGGACGAAACAGAAAAACAGCTTCTGCTGTGCGAAAAAGATAACAGAGAAATATTGGAGCAAAAGTATCCTTCGTTGACGGCGATATGTGGGGAGGAGGATGGCAAGGCGGCAGTATTATGGAACAGGTATCATCGTCAGAGGGATTTTCTGTTTTTACGTATTGGGACAGGGGAGATGCCGTTTCAAATGAAAGTGAAATTATCCGATGCGCATAAAAGGATTGTGCAGGGGAAGCTTGTGAAAAGGGCGCAGGAACTGGTTGAACGGTTTACAGTTTTAAAACACGTGCCGGCGGTGGTAGATCTGTATGAAAACCGTCAGGTGGGAATCGTGGGAAGCTTGTATAGAGAGGAGATAATCGGCGTCCTTTTGCAGCTGCTGCTTCAGATCGCCGCCTGTCATTGTTACACGGAGGTAAAAATGGTCTGCTTTTATCACAAGGAAAGAACCAGGGATCAGGAAATTGCCGATTGCATGAAGTGGCTGCCACATAGTTGGTCTGCCAATAGAAAGGTCCGGTTCCTTGCAGGCGACGATAAAGAGGCATCAGGGATACTTCCCATTCTGACGAAAGGGCTGGCAAAGGGAAGAGAAGGTAGGGAAAAGGGAATACGAATCCCGTGGTATATCGTGGTGGTCTTAAATGGAGATTTGATACGGGGTGAGATACTGTATCAGTATCTCACAGATCCTTTAGAGGCGTGTCCAGTGAGCACCATATTTGCCGGGATGGAAGGGGAGGAATTTCCCAAAAGCTGTAGATATCTGATTGACAGGAGAGGACGGGATGGGGAAATTCTCAATCTGGGAAGGGAACAGATCATCAGACAGAAAATTCAACTGGAAACATGCAGTGGGGCAAAAGCGCAGGCGTATGTGAGAAGGGCAGCGGGTTTCCGGGTCCGTGAGGAGGAAAATAGCCTGCAGCTTCCTGAGCAGGTGAGCTTTTTGCAGCTTTATGGATGCGTGAAGGTGGAGGAGCTTGTGTGTGAAAGGAGATGGAGTCTATCAAGAACGGAGGAAAGACTGAAGGTTCCAATAGGGCAAAGGGCAGGGGGGAATGTGGTAAGTCTTGATGTACATGAGAAATTTCACGGTCCCCATGGTCTGATTGCCGGAACCACCGGCTCTGGCAAGAGTGAGCTTTTGCAGACCTATCTGTTATCTATTGCAGTATCATTTAGCCCTGCGGATGTTAATTTCTTTATGATCGATTATAAGGGCGGCGGAACAGGCAATTTATTAAGGAATCTTCCGCACTGCGCAGGTGTCATATCTAATTTATCAGGAAAACAAATCAAAAGAGCCATGTCGGCGATAACAAGCGAAAACAAACGAAGACAGATTTTGCTGGGAAACTATCAGGTAAATCATATCGATGCATATGCAAAGCTTTACAGGGAAGGAAAAGCAGCAAAGCCTATGCCCCATCTGATTTTGGTGGTGGACGAATTTGCCGAGCTTAAAAAGGAAGAACCAGAGTTCATGCAGGAAATCATTTCTCTCGCACAGGTAGGACGCAGCCTTGGCGTACACTTGATTTTGGCTACGCAAAAACCGGCAGGAACCGTGGATGACAAAATATGGAGCAACGCAAGGTTCCGATTGTGCTTAAGGGTGCAGGACCGCCAGGACAGCATGGATATGCTGCATAACGGTGATGCGGCGCTACTTACCAGCGCTGGGCAATGTTATTTGCAGATTGGGAATCACGAGTACTATGAGTTGTTTCAGGCGGGTTATTGTGGCGGAATATATAGAGAGGAAGGTGAGGAGAAAACAAGGGCAGTTCTTTTGCATAATACGGGCGAAAAGAGAAAGATGCCGGAGAAGCAGGCTTCTGAAAATGGGAAAAGCCTGATAGAAAGTTTAATAGATTATATCGGTCAGACCGCGAAACAGCTTTGCCATCTGCCAGCGCAGGCATTATGGATGCCGGAACTGGCTGGAAGGATTTTACTTTCTGAAATAAAGGGGGAAAGAGGAACGCTTAGGGACGGAGAACCGGAGCTGATCCTTGGACAATGTGATGATCCTGAAAATCAGCGTCAGTTTACGCTTTTGTATCAGCCTGCTATGCAGGGGCATATGGCAATCTTCGGTGGTCCTGCTACGGGGAAGACCACACTGCTCGTAACACTTATGTGGCAGCTTTGTGTTTGCTTTACACCGGCTGAAATACAGATTGTGGCAGTGGATATTGGGCAGGAAGGGATTGGGTGTTTTCAGGCTATGCCGAATTGCCTTGGGGTGCTTAAGAAAAAAGAAGATAAGGAGATCTTCTTCCATCACTTAAACGTTCTATTTAAAAAGAGAAAAGACTTCCTTGCGGGAAGCAGCTGCAGTAAATACAACAAGACAGGGAAAGAAAAAGTTCCGTTTGTTTTTCTGGTCATTGATGACTTTGGCGGGTTAAAAAAGTTTATGGACGAAGAACAGCAGGAGTTCTTGATGAAACTGGCGTCAGAGGGACAAAAGCTTGGCATTTATCTGATTCTTTCCGCATCAAGCGTAGGAGAAGTGGGAGGGAAGCTATATGAAAAAATAAAGACTTCATTGGCGCTGGAGATGAGTGACCGCTTTTTGTATGGAGACGTTTTCCGCCAGTATTATATTAAAGTGGTGCCGAAAGAAAATCAAAAGGGGCGGGGACTTTGCAGGGTAGATGACAGAATCTTAGAATTTCAGGTGGCGCTTGCTTTAAAAGAGCAGGAGGATCATGCGTATTTGAGGATGATTGAAGCGGCGGGAGAGGAAAAGGAGCGGAAGATGCGAAGAAAGGAGCAGGTACTGCCTTCTAAATTTGAAATGATACCGCAGGAGAGAGACTATAGGGCAGCAACAGAGCGTTTTGACTGGAGCAGCGGAAAGCTTCCTTTGGGGTACTGTCTTTCTACGGGAGAACTTTGTGCGGTTTCTGTGTATGATACAGCTTGTTTTTTGATATCGGGGACGGAAAGAACTGGAAGAAGCACACTTTTGCGATGCATGATCGAAGGCGCTATACGTCAGCAATATCAGACGGTTCTGCTGGATACGGGCAAAAGGCTGCAGGATTTTAAGGGGCGGGATGGGATCGTTTATCTGTCAAAAGAGGAGGAAATGGAAAACTGGCGGAAGAACATAGAAAGCAAGGGAGAAGAAAAAGATAAAATCTGCATTTTTGTCAGTGATATGGGGAGCTTTAGCGCCTTTATCTATCGATCGGGGGAAGAAAGGGAGAGAAGAAGCCTGTTTTGGGAAAAGGCGGCTATGGGGAAAAACGACGGAATGTTTCTTGCGGGTATCTATCATCCAGGGAGAGATTATGAAGCAGCGGGAAGTATCTTTTTTAAAGAATTTATTGCGTGGCAGCAGGGGATTCATCTAGGCGGAAATGTGGCAGGGCAGAGAGCGCTTAACTTTGATGATTTAAGCTATACCCAGCAGAATCAGCAAGAGAAGGCAGGAATCGGGTATTTAAAGGCAGGACCGGGGACAGCATGCCGCAGGCTGTTGCTGCCCTGCTACGGAGAGAAAGGATAGAGAAAAATGATATTAGTGGATCTGCAGGTTCCTGTTTTTGACAGGGTATATGATTTTGAATTAGATGAACAGCTTAAGCCAGAGGAATTGATGAAAGATATTCTGATGCTGATCGGCAGGGAAGAAGCGTGCGGTCAAAGCAAAGAAGCCGGGATGGCGCTTTATGCGGTCAGATTAGAGCGGATTCTGGACTTAGGCAGAACATTGCATCAGCAGGGGGTGCGGGATGGGGACAGGCTGATCTTGATTTAGGAGGAGACAGATGGAGTGGGAGATACAGCTAAAGACAAAAGGATTGAATCAATGGATTTTGGATGCAGAACAGAAATTGACGCAAGTCAGGGACTTGCTGGATGTGCTCAAGACGGAAGAGGCGCAGTTTAAGAAGGTATGGAAGAGCAGCGCCATGGAGATGTGGGAGAAGGAGTTTTGGCTGTTACTGGTAAAAGCAAGGCGGCAGCTTAAGGAAATGCAAAAGCTGATACTACTTCTTGATGAGTCGGCATGCGCACTGGCACAGTCTGAAAAAAAGATGGAACACAGTGCAGAAGAAATATAAGTGCGGGATAGCCATTTAAGCAAGATTCTGTATGGAAGCATCTTTACAGGAGCATTTTTAAAAGAAAGGAGACAAAAGCAGGTGGAGGAGAAAGAAGGCGTTGTGAACGCAGATTTAGAACAAAAGGAAATTGTTGTGACGACAGAATTCCTGCGTCAAAAGCAGGAGGAATGGAAGGAAATGGCGGTGCAGGCAGAACAACTTTTTTGTGAGGCTGCCGATAGCGTAAAGACATTGGAACCGATTTTTTATGGAAAGCCTGTCCTTACGTTAAAAACAGTTTTTCTAGACCAGAAAGAAAAAGGAATAAAGAACTTTGAACGCTTACTGCGTCATCTAGAAAAACTGGATACGATTGCATTTGTATACGAAAAGGTGGAAAGGGAAAACCGTGGATTCATCAAAGGAAATTGAGATGTATTTTGCAGAGATCATGCACCTGGCAGAGCAGATTGAGAGTCTTGCAGGCGCATTAAAGACGGCTGCGCAGGATGAGCTGATGCAGATCATCTGTAAAAATAGGGCATGCTGGAACAGCAGATGCGCAGATATTCTGATAGGGAAGGAGGCACAGATCGGTGCAGGACTGATCCATGAGGCAGTTGAATTATTTGAAATAGCTGATCAGATGGAGCATCAGGCGAAAAGAATGTATCAGGCGGAGCTTATGAATAACCAGCTTGCTACAACAAGAATTTATTAGCAGCAATCATGGAAATGATTAGGAAAGGAGAATATTATGTCATTTTTCAGAGTAACATCATCAGAATTAAGGAGAAAAGCAGATAGGATTTCAGAACTGAACAATCAGTTTAGATCAAAAGCCAATGAACTTGGAGAACAGGAGGCAGCTCTTTGCAATATGTGGGAGGGGCAGGCGAAGGATACTTTTCATCAAGCTTTTTTAAGAGACAGGCAGCAGATGGAAATTTTTTATCAGTTGATTGGACAGTATGTGCAGGCACTTTTGGAAATTGCGTCCAGATATGAGCGGGCTGAGGAACGAAACAGAGAAATTGCTGCAGCCAGGAATTATTAAAGGAGGAAGAAATTATGGAAGGTATTTTAAGAGTAACACCCGAAAAATTGATTCAGACATCTGGGGAATTTGCAACGACAGGAAATCAGATGAAGAATCTTACCAGCGAAATGATATCCCAGATACAGGGGATGAAAGGAATCTGGCAGGGAGAGGCAGCAGAGGCTTATGGAATAAAATTTAATTCCCTCCAGACAGATATGGATAAGCTTTACCGGATGGTGCAGGAGCATGTAAAAGATCTGCAGGAGATGGCAGGCCAGTACCAGATGGCAGAGACGGGAAATGCGGAGCAGGGAAGCGGCTTGAATATTCATGTCATTGTGTAGAAAAATGACAATTTGCACTCTGGCGGGCATATTGGTCATGACATTAAGCAATTTATATCTATGCCGGAAAGGAGAAAAAAGCAAAATGGTGGCATACATGGAACATAAATACGGAGAATCCTTTTCTGTGATGGAATCCTATGCAGGGCAGTTTGGAAAAGATTATACCATGCTTAGGATGCGGAGCAATGACAAAAATCAAGAAGGAATTCTTGTACGTGCATCTGAAGGAGAGGAGACGGTCTATCAGGATAATTATCTTGCTTATCTTCTGAAAGAAGAAGTCGTACAGTTGCTTACAAGGCCCGCCAGGCAGGCATTTGGAGAGTGCAAAGTGTTTTATAGGATACCCGAATTGGTATTTCCGGCAGCATTTCCCGCCGACATGGAGGCGGATGCTTTTTTGAGGCATCCGCTGTCTAAGGTGAGGGTGTACATCTATGTCAGAAATTTTTCATGTCTTCCGGATATAAAGAACAGAACAAGTGAGTTCTTTTCTCAACTGCAAAGCAGGGGGTACATTGTCGGCGGTATGATCAGCTGTCCTGTGGAGGAAGAGATGTATGAAATGATTACAGAAAATAATTTCAAGGGTGACCTTTATCAGGGGTATCAGAGCATGGTGGAGGCGGTTTTTTCTATGGATGAAAGTGGAAAGCTGATGTATCTGGAGTGGAAGGGGGAAATGAAGCATGAGTGAAAGGATTTCGGAGGCGGAAATCAGTATGGTGTTGGATACTTTTATGTATCTGGATTATAAAGAAGCCAGGGATGGCACTTCCCTTAAAAACATTTTAAAGGATTTGGAATCCCTTGAAGATTATGGGGGAGGCGGTGTTCATTATGGAGAATACACCGTACTAAGGCAGGCAGCTGAAAGGGAAGAGATAGGGAACCTGATCATCACCTGCCAGAGTATCAATATGGGATATGATTCAGGAACCTGCGCATGCACATTCATGACTCCCGACGGTAGCGATGTTTATGTGGTATACCGGGGCACGGGTGACGGGGAATGGCCAGATAATGGCATAGGAATGACCAGTGCCGTCACCATACAGCAGAAAAGAGCCCTTTCTTATTTCGAGCAGGTGGTAGAAACTTTGGATATCAGAGACAGTCAAAGGCTGATTGTGACAGGGCATTCCAAGGGAGGAAACAAAGCGCAGTTTGTTGCGATGGAAACAAAATATGCAAGACTTCTTGATGCGTGCTATTCTGTTGACGGACAGGGGTTTTCAGAACAAGCGATAGAGAGATGGAAAGAAAAATATGGGGAAAGGGGATATCGAAGCAGAACAGAAAAGCTATATGGCATTCAAGGAGAAAATGATTATGTCAGCGTGCTTGGAAATTCAATTATTCCAAAGGGGCACATAAGATATGTTGCAACGCCGGTGGAAAAAAGCAATTTTGCAGGATACCATGATATCAAATATATGTTCGCATCTCTTGTTTATGATGAGAAGACGGGAAACTACAGGACCGTTTTTGGAGGCAGGAAAAACAATGACACCGGAAAGCAGGGGGAGCTTGGAACGTATGCTGCTTTGCTTTCATCTCACGTCATGGAACTTACCCCAGATAAGCGCGATGGCTGTGCCGCGGTCATCATGCAGCTGATGGAAATCTGTGATGGACGGAAAAAAGGCATAAACGGAGAAACGTTAAAACTCACAGATTTAAGAGATTTCACATTTCAGGGAATTCCTGTCATTGCCAAGAGCTTGTTTGGGGAAAATGAAGGCAGAGCGCTTCTGGATGCTTTTAAGGGGGAGGATGTGCAATTAGGAAAACTTCCCTCCGATATAGCGCTTCAGGTAAATGCACGATTCCTCTTAAATCAGGCAGGGGAATTGGGGCAGACAGCACAGCGTATTCACACTCTGTTGGAAGAACTTGAGGAAACAGCCTGCAAAATTCCTGCATATATGAAAAATGGAGTTGTTTTTTACAATAGACTAAAGCGGTCAATAAAAGAGGTGGAAAGATGGTACAAAAAATTGAACAGGGCAGCTGACGTACAGGAAAATATTGCTATATCCTATCAAAAGTGGGACGAGACAGGCATCTTTTTTGCTCAAATGCCTCTATAATCTTAAGTGTAAATATCATAAGAATGATTCTCAAAGAGTGGTATCAGATTTTTTTATAAAGCAGCTGAATCCGTACCCGAAATGAATTGACATTTAAATTAAAAAATGATAATTTATTTATTAGAGGAAAATACCATTTAGATGAGGAGACATTATGCATAAACAGCAGATATTAATTGTTGATGATGAAGAAATAAACCGCGTGATATTAAGAGGTCTATTTCAGGATGAATATCAGATTGTTGAAGCAGGAAATGGGCAGGAAGCAATTGCCCGGATTGAAGAGAACCAGAACATTGTGCTTATCCTGTTGGACATTGTTATGCCTGTCATGAATGGCTTCGGAGTGCTTGACTATATGAAAGAGCATGAATTGCTGGAAAAGATTCCTGTCATTCTGATTACTGGTGAAACTGTCATAGACAGCGATGACCAGGCATATGCGTATGGGGTAGCTGATGTGATGCATAAGCCATTCTATCCTCATATCGTGAAGCGCAGAGGAAAGAATATCATTGAATTATATCAGAATAAGCACTATATGCAGGAGCGGCTCAAGGAGCAGGAAGATGCGATAAGAGCGCAGGAAAAGAAAATTCGTGAGAGCAATGAATTCATGATTGATGCCCTAAGCTCCGTTGTAGAATTCAGGAGTCTTGAAACGGGTGAACATATCAGGCGCATTAAATATTTTACAAGGATACTGCTGAAATATCTTATGAAATATTTTCCCAAATATGGTCTCACGCCGATGCAGGTTGATGAAATTGCAAGAGCAGCAGCTCTGCACGACATAGGTAAGATTGGTATTCCAGATGCGATTCTATTAAAGCCAGCACGTCTTACACCGGAAGAATTTGAAGTTATGAAAACACATACCACAATTGGCTGCGAAGTTTTGGAAAGGTTCCGTGAGAGACAGACAGATGAATTTTACAAGTATTGTTATGAAATCTGTCGCTACCATCATGAGAGATGGGATGGAAACGGATATCCAGACCACCTTGTGGGAGATGAAATTCCAATTAGTGCACATATAGTTGCTATTGCGGATGTTTATGACGCACTGGTAAGTCCAAGAGTATACAAGAGTATATACGCAAACAACATAGCGTATGATATGATCATGAAAGGCGAATGTGGGCAGTTTTCACCTGACGTATTAGAATGTTTCGCGCTTGCCAAGGCAGATTTCTTCAATATTGTAGAAGTAATTAAAATGTTTGATTTTTCGTCATAAAACAGATAGCAGGCAGCAAAAATACTTTGCTGCCCTATTTTTATTGATATAAGGCTATCTTTGGAGGAGCAGGATGGAGCAAAAGGAAAATCGTACAAACACTGATACATTTCCCATTGGAATATTTCCCGCAGAAGATGCATTGGAAATGATTTTGATGTTTGATCATGCAGGCAAAATTTCTTATGCAAATGAAATAGTCAGACAGAAACTTGAATATGATGAAAATGATTTATGTGGAAGGCATATCAGCGCTGTTTTTCCAAATACTTTTCAGGCAGCAGAAGACAGTTTTGGAATCGAGCGCTTTGAATTAGACACGTTACAGAATCTTGTGGCATACCGCAAAAATTTAACCTGCTTTCCGGTAGAGGCAAAAATCATAAAGAGTGATATCTGCCCAGATATATTTGTGTGCATGGCTACCGATATATTGGAGAGGGAATATCTTGGCAGAGAAATAGAGAGAATCAAGCAGGAATCACAGGAAGCAATGAAGGTAAAATCTGAATTTGTTGCGAATGTGACGCATGAACTTAGGACTCCGGTGAACGGGGTGCTTGGAAATGTCAAGGAAATGCTTGACTGGGAGTTAGATGAAAAAACAGAAAAGTCACTGCGGCTGATTCAGCGTTGTTGTGATGATATGAATAAGATCATTAATAATATTTTGGATTTTTCAAAGTTGGAGGCAGGTAAATTTAATTTGGAGCCGCGCAAATTCCATTTCAGGAATATGCTGGAATATGTGAAGGCAAATCATATTAATAAGATTACTGAAAAGGGGTTGGATTTCTTCATGACGGTATCGCCCCAGATTCCAGAATATATTATCGGAGATGAATTGCGGATCGTACAAATACTCAATAATCTTTTGTCCAATGCACAGAAATTTACTTCATGGGGAAAGATTACTTTGGAAGTATTTAGGACTGCCCAGGTGAATGACAGGATAGAATTATTTTTTATTGTATCAGATACAGGGATAGGAATCGATCCGGGAGACAGAAATAAACTGTTCCAGAGTTTTTCACAGGTGGATGCTTCCATTTCCAGGAAATATGGAGGGACAGGTTTAGGACTCAATATCTGTAAACAGCTTGTTGAACTCATGGGCGGCAGCATTGAGGTGGAGAGTGAAAAGAACAGAGGAAGTAATTTTTCTTTTTCCATATGGGTTGAGGTCTGTGACGGAGAAGAAGATGTTCTTAACCGCCCAGATGACGTCAGAAATCCGTTGACATTTACAGCGCATGAGGCTGCCTCGGGCAGTGAAGGTGCGAAAAGCCTGAAAGATGTCAGAAAATATGGAACACATGAAAATCAGGAAAATTTAAAGAAAAATCTTTCCAAGTTGATTTTATGCGTAGAAATGGAAAACTGGGAAAAAGCAGAGATGTTTATGGAGACGATAAGACAGTTGACGGAAGAAGCGCCGTGGGAGGTGAAGCGCATAGCGCTGAGACTGAAAATGGCGATTCAGAAGGAAAATTATGAGAAGGTAGCCGCAGAATTTGAGGCACTGAATCGTTTCTTATAAGGGGGAGACGCATATGATTTATAAAGATATGGACTCTGGTAAAGCAAGGATTCTTATTGTTGATGATGTGGAAATGAACAGGGTCATCTTGGAAGAAATCATAAAGAATATGGGAGGATATCCGCTTTTAGCAGAGAGCGGGGAGCAGGCGCTTGAAATTATGAAGGATGGACCGCCCCAGTTGGTTCTGACGGATATTTCCATGCCGGGAATGGATGGGTATGAGCTTTGCAGAATATTAAAGAAAAATGAAGAGACAAAAAATATTCCAGTGGTTTTTATTTCGGCATTTGACGATCCGATGGATATTATAGAAGGATTTTCGCTAGGCGGCGAAGATTATATTACCAAGCCGTTTATTCCAGAGGTAGTGCAGGCAAGGGTGGGGGTTCATTTAAGGCTCCACGAGGCAAAACGGGAACTTATGGAAACGAACAGGAAGCTGCAGATTTCTGTAAGCGAGCAGCTTAAGCAGATTGAGTCGGAGAAAAAGAATATCCTGTATGCTATGGCGAATATAGCAGCCCAAAATTTGGATTATGACAGAAAACATATGGATCGTCTAGGGCATAACTGTATGGTTCTTGCACAGGGAATGCAGCTTTCACCTTTGTTTGAGGCGCAGATTTCAGACTCCTATATCGACACGATAGAATTGGCAGCGCCGCTTTGCGATATAGGAAATATCGGCGTCCCAAAAGAAATCCTGCAAAAGAAAACGGAACTGACGAATGAAGAAGAGGCAATTATTGAGAATCATACGAATATTGGAGCAGATCTGCTTCGAGATCTGCATGTCAATAGCGATTATAATGAGTTTATAGGCACTTCAGTGGATATTGCCAGATGTCATCATGAAAACTGGGATGGAAGCGGGTATCCAGAAGGATTGTCCGGCGAAAATATTCCTCTTAGCGCGCAGATAGTTTCCGTTATGGAAAGGTATTGCATGCTGACAGGAAAGGAAGGGCTTTCTAGAGAGGAAGCGCTTGAGAAGATGAAGGAAGAATCCGGTATTAGATATAATCCAGACATTTTTAAGATTTGTTGTAAAATATCACGCCAATTTTGTTGAGCGGAAAATTTATAGCAGCTTGGCTTTATGGCTTCGCTGCTACGAGAATTTCATTTATTGTGACGGGAGGAAGGAAAGTTGATTACAGATGAAGAGTTTATACGAATCTCAACGTTTGTGAAACAGCGTTATGGAATTGATTTAAGCCAGAAGAAGGTAATTGTAAATGGACGATTAGAGAATTATCTTAAAAGGAAAGGACTAAAGAATTTTCACGAATTCATGGATGCGGTTGAAAATGACAAAAGTGGAAATGAAGAAAGAATGCTGGTTAATTATCTGACCACCAATCATACATATTTTATGAGGGAATTTGAGCACTTTGATTTTTTTAAGGGTGTAGTGCTCCCGTGGCTTAAGACAAAAGAAAGCGGGAACAAAGATTTACGTATATGGTGCGGTGCTGCTTCTACAGGGGAAGAACCTTACATGATAGCCATGGTCCTGGCAGATTTTTTTGGTCTGGAGCGGAACCAGTGGGACACCAAGGTGCTCGCTACAGACATTTCAACCAAGGTGCTGCAACAGGCAATAAGGGGAATTTACACGTCAGAGCAGCTGAAAAATGTGCCTGAACAATGGAAAAAGCATTTTTTCAAAGCAATCAACGGAGGCGTACAATATGAGGCAAAAGAGGAATTGAAAAATGAGGTCATTTTCCGGCAGTTTAATTTAATGGACCCATTTCCCTTTAAAAGAAAAATGCACACTATATTTTTACGCAATGTTATGATATATTTTGATGAGAAGACTAAACAGGAGCTGGTACAGAAAGTGTATGATGCTTTAGAGCCGGGAGGATATTTGTTCATTGGAACGACTGAAACTCTGGATCGGAACAATACACCTTTCCAGATTGTCCAGCCTTCGATTTTTCGGAAAGGAGAGGGAGGAGTTAAAGTATGATACCAATCAAAGTTCTGGTGGTGGAGGATTCTATCGTATTCCGAGAACTGCTGGTTCAAAATTTGAATAAAGATCCTGCCATTCAGGTCGTGGGAACTGCAAAAGATCCTTTCGAGGCAAGAGATGCCATTCTTGCACATAAGCCGGATGTTATGACTTTGGATGTAGAACTTCCCAGAATGAGTGGAATTGAGTTTTTGCGAAAATTGATGCCGCAGTATCCGCTTCCAGTGGTTGTAATCAGTTCTCTTAGCGAAAAAGTGTTTGATGCAATGAACGCGGGGGCTGTGGATTTTGTGGCAAAGCCGGCGGTATCAAACCGTTCGCAGCTGGAAGATTTTATCAGAAACGAACTTCTGGTAAAAATCAAGATTGCATCGACTGCTAAAATCAGCAATATCAAAAAAGCAGTGATGAGTCAGGAACAGCAGCATCTCGATGTAAAGACGAACAATCTGATTGTTGCAATCGGGGCTTCCACAGGAGGCACAGAGGCGATTTTTGAAGTCGCAAAAGAATTTGGAACAGATATTCCGGGCGTTGTAGTAGTGCAGCATATGCCGCCAGGATTTACAGCAATGTATGCAAAGAGGCTGAATGACCAGTGCCGGATTCAGGTAAAGGAAGCAGAGACCGGCGACAGGGTAATGCCGGGACGTATGTTGATTGCACCGGGAGGTGATAGGCATATGAGGCTGCTTAAGGTAAACGGAGTTTACCAGGTGGAATGTAAGGCAGGTCCTAAGGTGAATGGTCATTGCCCGTCTGTGGATGTTCTGTTTGATTCTGTTGCCAAATCCGCAGGTAAGAATGCGGTGGGAATCATATTGACCGGTATGGGAGGTGACGGTGCAAAGGGACTGCTGGAGATGAGGAAGGCAGGCGCCAGAACCATCGGGCAGGATGAATCTACCTGTGTGGTATATGGAATGCCAAAAGTTGCATATGATCTTGGAGCAGTGCAGCATCAGGAAAAATTGTCTGATATTGCCAAAAGAACGTATGCAGTACTAAATAATATGTAAAATAATAAAAGAAAGGAGTAGGACATGGCTGAAGAATTTAGTACAGATGGTATGCTGGATATATACCTTTTTGAGAATGAACAGCTCCTCGAACAGCTCCAGGAAAGAGTGCTGGAGCAGAAGGATGCAGACTGCTTTGACGAGGACAGCATAAACGAGATATTCAG
>JAIDFQ010000041.1 GCA_029054245.1 Lachnospiraceae bacterium
GGTGGGATTCGAACCCACGCGCCCTTTCGGACAAACGGTTTTCAAGACCGCCTCGTTATGACCACTTCGATACCTCTCCATGTCGTGCGCCTTTGACCGGCGCAAAAGTTATTCTAGCAAATACCTTGGTTCATGTCAACACTTTTTTTTATTTTTTTAAATCAATTTTCCTTTCAACAATATTGCGATTCAAAATGTAAGGATATTTAGATCAAAGGTGACGCCGACATGGCAGATTCTCTTCTCTGCCATGCGGACAAAAAAAGAAGCAGGGTACCTGGCGGTATACGATACTACCGCCCTTGCCCCCTGCCTTTTTTTAAAATCATTCCCTTCAAATAGAAGCTTCTAAAGCTCCCGATGGATTTTCATCTTTCGCTTTCCGAAACATTTCTCTGAATTTACTGGAAAGTTTACAAAGCTTATCATATAAATCATATGTAATTTCCGTTTGCGGCGCTACTTCCATATAAGAAACCATCATCTTTACCAGCATGTAGCTGTCAATAAAAGCCGCCTTCACCACCATTGACACCATAAGCGCCAGTAGAAATGCTGCCAGCCCCGACCAGCCTAAAAGTGCAAAGATTCCTCCAATCAAAACAAATGGAACGATCCATGCTACAAAAGTTGCAACAATCACAATCAGAGATGTGATAGCAGCATCCTTTAACAAATGCTTGGCATTCTGGAAATAAATCACCACTCCGTCACAGCCGCATTTAAAAGCGCCCTCATCTTTTTGATAAAAAGTATATCCTAAGCAACATTCATCTACATATCCCAGCGCAATGCCTATGAAAACTTGCAGGAAATTAACCAGTGTACTGACTCCCGGTATCCCTCCAAAAATGTTATCAATTCCTCCTACGACTTTCTGTAGCTGCTTCACTGCCCCGCTGATCAGCCTATCCAGTGCAAAATACGCATTCGATGCGGCAAAGCGATTCTTTACCATATCTTTCCCTGTTTCAATCATATTGTCAGGGATGTGACCACTAGTAACTGCCGTTGTAATAATTGCAACGTGCGCTGCCTTTATCATATAGCCCACATAATACATTACGAATTCATATACACCAATGGTTAAAAGCAGCCATATCGTTAACATAATCAATGTTGCCGCCTCGCTCCTAAGCAGCGCAGCGATTCCTGCACATATCCCTAGCAATAAAACGCAGATCAATGTAATAGCGGCACCAATTGCCAGCTTCAGCCATACAAACTTCAAGGTTTTGAAATAAATGTTTTTTACGCTCATCGTTTTCCTCCATTCACCCTCATTCTTATATCAGAATTGATTCTTTATGTCAGAATATTACAAATGAGCCATAGAATCTACCATTTGAAATGTGCAATTACTGCAACCTCGATTTGCTATTGCGCATATATTTTATGCTTTATTTCATCAATGATCTTAGAAATCGTATCCAATGTATCTATAATAGACTCCATCCTTATTTTTTCTTCATCATCGATGATGCCATCTTTCATAATATCAACAAGTTCTTTTGAAATGTTATCCATATCTTGTGCTGAGCCCAAAAATTTAAGCACAACCCGATCCAGGCTTTCATGATTGTTCAACTGAAAATGATCCTTTAACAAATAATCTGTTGACACTGCAAAAAAGTCACTGATTGCAATGACTTTATCCGTTTCCGGCAGAGTCGTTCCAAGTTCCCATTTTGAAACAGCTTGTCGACTTACATTTAGTTTTTCTGCCAATACCTCCTGTGAATATCCATATTGTGACCTTAATTTCAACAATTTTTCCGCAAAATTCATTGTGCCTTACCTCCCACACGGATTATATTTTATCGCAGGATAGAAATCAACCATTTGCGGTGGCAATATCGCAACTTCAGGTTGCTTCTTCTGTATTTTTTCTTTCATCCCGTTTTTTGTTCCATCACTTGTGCACTCTCCATGCGTTCTCGAAGCTGCAGCATTTTCTTGTCGATCTTGTAGATGGCTTTGGCACACTCTTTTAAATCTTTTTCAAACTCGTTTTTCCCGTAATTTCCCTTCTTATATACAAAATGATGTTCCACTACTGCCCATAAGTTCATTGCCTGCGTTCTGATTTGTATCTCAACCTTTCTCTTTAAAGCCCCCTCTACCGGCACCAGCACAATTACATGCAGGCTCTGATAACCGCTCGCTTTCGGTCTTTTCACATAGTCTTTCGTCTTAACGATTTCGACTTCATCATCTTCTTTTAAGGCTTCTACTAACTTATAAATATCATCCAGAAAGTTACATACGACCCTCACCCCGGAAATATCATTCAAACGCTCCTGCGCCGTCTCTTTCTCTATGTGATACTTTTTCTTGAGCATTTTATGCAAGCAGCTTTCCGGTGTTTTGATCCGAAAGGTAATCTGACTAATAAAGGTTCTGCCAAGCTGCCTTGAATAATCAACATTAATTTTCGCCAGCTTCTGCTGCGTTCTTCGGCACGCTTCCCTGTAAGGAACCAGAAAAGAGGCTTCTCCCATCTGCTTTAAAAAGCTCTGGTATTGTTCTTCCGTCGTGTCCATATTCTGTCGTTTCCTTCCATACTCATACTCCCTATTATTTTAGGCTCTGAATACCATTATTATGTGAAAGTCGTGCAGAATATGCCAAATATGAAAAAATATGCCTTTGTTAAATTTTGATGCTTAATGCCAAATATCCCACTCCTGTATTAAACAGCATACTATACTGGGGATATTCCTTTCCAAAATCCTGGCTTAGCTGATCCGTGCTTAAGAGATTGACCTTTTCAAGTTTATACATTCCCAATGAGTTATAGTAAGAACCCACACGCTTCATAAACTGCTGGGTAATCAGACTGCCTGCATCTGCTACCACTTTACTTACTTTCGTAAGCTGCTTGCCTAAAAGCTGATTAATGATATGTAAAAGCAGTCTTTCTTCCAACACAAAAAAGACATGGATCCTCTTATTCTCCTCATAGCGGTAATTCAAACGATAACATATTCTTTTGCCAAAGTCCTCCCCAGCGTAATGTTCACTGATAACCTGTGCCTCAACCCCAAGCAGCTCCTTTATGACCCGGGCGGCTGCCTCCTCTAACACAGACAGCTCCTCCGTCCTTTCATACTTCCATTTGTTTGAAATCCTTCCTGTAATAGCATGGTCTTCGAGCATGATGTGTCCCGTCAGCCATCCGATGCAGATTCCCAAAAAATGCTGAACAGATTCCACCGAATAGTCTGACTCGATCATATCCCTTTCAAGCGCTGGAAGCGTCTTCTCCTTCAGATCATCATGAACACGCTTATGCGCAGCATACCCACTGTAATTGATGGACTTCATATATGCTTCTTCGTCGGCAAAATGCTTGAGTGTATAGCTTTTAAAATATTTTATCCCTTCCCCGCAGACCCACTGTCTGCCTTTTTCATCTTCCTGGTCATAGTTAAGCATTTTGTTTACAATGGAAAAAAGTCTTTGATGCGCTTTGTCTACCGATTCTACTCCAATATTGAAACGATCATGCCACAGTATCTTTGTCGTCATACATCTTCTCCTTTATCTTCCCAAAAAATTTTCTGCAATCAAAATGTCTTCAGGCGTTGTTATTTTTATGTTTTCGTAAGACCCCTGTACCAGTTTGACAGAATGACCCGTCAGGGTTTCTACCACCATCGCGTCATCTGTAACTGCAATCCCCTTCCTCTGTAATTTTTCCTCTTGTGATATCAATTTGTGATAGGCGTCTTTTATTAAATAATAATCGAATACCTGCGGCGTCTGTACCATCCATACCAGATTTCGGTTAGGTGTAGATACAATGTTCCCTGCTTCATCCGCAATCTTAATGGTGTCCTTTACAGGCATACCCACTGCACAGGCCCTGTATTCCTTCACACAGGATAACGCTCTTTCCAGAATTTCTTCTGTGACCATCGGTCTGGCTCCATCGTGGATAAACACATACCCACATTCCTTTATACAGTCAAGCCCCACAGCCACTGAATGATAGCGTTCTTTTCCCCCTTCCACAATTTGAATCACCTTGTCAAACCCATATTTTTCAACGATCTCTTTTTTGCAATATTCCTGATCTCCAGGCGCTACTACCAGCACAATTTCATCTATAAAGCTTTCCTGGAATATTTTCAACGCATAATAGATGATTGGTCTGTCTTTCATCAGCATATATTGCTTTTTCGTACTGCTCCCCATTCGTTTACCGCTGCCTGCTGCCAGAATGACTGCAGCAGTACGCATTTTTTCTAGATTACTCATGCACCTTTCCCCACAATCAGCTTAGCGCCTCTCGCCAAGCTTTAAATTCGGCACCGCATTTAAATCAAACCCGTGACGCACACCTTTTTGATATTCGTAATAAGCGGCTGTGCCTATCATGGCTGCATTATCTGTACAGTATACAGGCGACGGATGATAAAATGCAATCTCCTCTGCTCTGCAAGCCTTATCAAAAGCCGCCCTAAGCCCACTGTTAGATGCTACGCCCCCTGCAATGGCAAACTTTTTGCAGCCATATCTTCTGACTGCTTCCATGGAATGCTCCACCAGCACGTCGATCACTGCTTTTTGAAAGGACGCTGCTACATCTGCCGTATGAATTTCTTCCCCTTTCATCTGACAGGAATTTAGGTAATTCAAGACCGCTGATTTCAGACCGCTAAAGCTGAAATCGTACTGCGCATCTGAAACCTTTGCCCTGGGAAATGCAATCGCATCGGGGTTGCCTTCCTTTGAGACCTTATCAATCTTAGGTCCCCCCGGATATCCAAGACCGATAGCGCGGGCAACTTTGTCAAATGCTTCTCCTGCGGCATCATCTCTGGTCCTTCCGATAATCTCATATTCTCCATAATCCTTCACCACCACCAGATGGGAATGCCCTCCCGATACTACCAAACATATAAAAGGCGGTTCCAGTTCTTTATTTTCAATGTAATTCGCGCTGATATGTCCTTCGATATGATGCACGCCCACAAGCGGGATGTCGGAAGCAAAGCTGATTGCCTTGGCTGCCGATACCCCCACCAACAATGCCCCCACCAGACCGGGACCATAGGTGACAGCAATCGCACTCATCTGGGATAGTTCTTTTTCTGCGTCCACAAGCGCCTGCCCAATTACCTGATTGATCTTCTCTATATGTTTGCGGGATGCAATCTCCGGCACCACCCCACCGTATTCCGTATGAAGTGCAATCTGAGAGTAAATAACATTTGACAGCACTTCTCTTCCATTCTTTACCACTGCCGCTGCTGTTTCATCACAGGAACTTTCAACCGCCAGTATGTAAATATCCTTTTCCATCTTTACCTCCGTCGCGAAACACTTTCATGCAAAAAGCCGCATAGTTCCTCTTACTGCCCGCTGCCGTTTTGCCCGCCATCCTCATCCATGGTCCAGCCGTAGATTTTCCAATGCCCGTCCGCGTCTTTTCGCAAAAGAAAGATTTCCTTTGAAGATGCAAGTTTTGTTCCCTTCCGCAGGGTAAACGTACATCTCATCTGTGCCCAACTGTAACCGTCCTGCGTAAACTGCTCCACATCCACGCTGGAGGCAGGGGCAAAGGAGGATATGACCACACCCTCTTCTTTAAACTGATTGACGTCCCATTTCAAGTTTTCAATATATTGTTTTTCTGTATTATTTGCAAGCAGCTCCTCGTCATACAGCTTTCTTGCCTGCATCGCCAAATCCGTAAATTCCTCATCTGTATAGTCGCCCCCGTACAGACATTGGGCAACTTCGCAGAAATATTTCACCACTTCTCTCGGCGTCGGCGGATAATTTTTGTCCAGATTTCGGAGCAGCAATTCCTGGGCTGCACTGATTTTGACACCATCCTTTGAATCTTGTTTTGGCTTTTTGTTGGAAAGATAATAAAAATAGCCAAGCACTAGACATACCAGTATAACGCCGATAATTAAGACTTTCACTCCTGTTTGCTTCTTCATTCGGATCTTCTCCTTCCCCGATTTTCTCTTTCTTTATTCTTTTGTTTCCTCATCTTCAAACATCAATTCTATTGACTTTCCATCCTTGCAGGTCTCTGCCCTAGGAAAGATCTTCCTTACTGCCGGCAGATATTCTTCCGGTCTGTTTAAGGACGGACTATAGTGTGTCAGCCAAAGCCTTGAAACCTCCGCCCGCTTAGCAAGCTCTGCCGCCTCATAAAAGGTCATATGCTTATTTTCTTTTGCTTTTGCCTTCTTATCCGGTTCGCCATACATCCCTTCACAGATAAAGAGATCTGACCCAGCCGCATGCTTTACGATTCCCTCCGTGGGTCTTGTATCCGTGCAGTAAGTCACCTTAAGTCCCTTCCTTGCTCCCCCAAGGACCATTTCCGGCACAAGTGTCATTTCCCCTGTATCTATGGTTTCTCCATGCTGCAGGCGGTTCCAGTATTTCTTTTCAATCCCCAAAGCAACAGCTTTGTCAACTTGGAATTTACCAATTCGGTCAATAGAAAGGGTATAACCATAACAGGGAACATTATGATTTACCTTAAAAGCTTCCATCTTAAATCCGTCAAAGCGAATCGTATGTTCTGCTTCATTCAGCTCCAGACAGTCTATCACGAAGGGCAACTCGGGTGCAATCACCCGGAGGGATGCAACCACCCTTGAAAGTCCTTTCGGTCCCACTAAAAGAAGCGGCTCTGTCCGTTCTGCATTTCCCATCGTGAGAAGCATTCCCGGCAGTCCGCTGATATGGTCTGCATGAAAGTGGGTGAAGCAGATCACATCAATAGGCTTCGGGCTCCACCCCTTTTCCTTCATGGCGATCTGCGTTCCTTCCCCACAATCGATCAATATACTTTGTCCATTATATCTGGCCATCATGGATGTCAGCCACCTGTAAGGGAGCGGCATCATTCCTCCTGTCCCTAATAAGCAGATATCCAGCATCTTTCCTCCAAACTGAATATTGACCATCCCAGCCAATTCTAAAACGAGGAGATTTTAAATCAGTTCTATTGCCTCCTCTTCTTCCACCGGAATGGCAAATCCTTTAATCATTTTATCATAACATTCCTCGCACAAGTCGAAGGAATGTCTGCTTCCATCCTTATTGCTGAAATATCCAAACTGAATATTTCCGCTAAAACATCCTTCCTTGATTATTCCATTTTTAACATTTAATTCTTTTTTGCACTGATTGCAAATAACAGCTGAAAGCTCATTTTTGTTCTTATCTAAATAAATCCGCATGGTCTTATCCTCCTTTGGTATCCTCTAAGTACCATTATACATAAAAGAGAAATAAGGAACAGTGGTAATTCTTCCATGCCCTTCCTATCTTTTCCACATGATCAGTGCATCTTCATCCGGCTTGTCATAAAAGTGAGGTCTAACCCCCTCCCCCTTAAAACCAAGCCGTTCATAAAGTCTGATTGCCGGCTGATTACTGACCCGTACCTCTAAGGTGCAGTCCCCAATTCCGGCTTTAACCGCCTCTTTTAACATATATTCCATCATCTTTAAAGCAATGCCTTTTCTTCTGTAAGAAGGCGCCACCACTACATTGGTGATTTCCCCCTCACCGGCAATGTTTCTGATTCCACAGCAGCCTGCAATTTTTCCGTCTAATTCTGCCACATAATAGTACGCATAATCAGCCTCCACCATTTCCAGAAAATCCTTTGCCGACCACGGCATGGAGAACACTTCGCTTTCGATTTTGCTGACGACTTCCACATCATCTGCTTTCATTTCCCTAATCAGCAACACTTTTCTGCTTTCTCCCTTTCAGCCTGCGATAATCTTAAGTATTCCGGCGCATGATCCTTTGCTGCCACATAATTTCCTTCTTTAAAGTACTCAATGGCAAGGAATGCGAACGCCGCCGAACGCTGCCTGTTCATGTGGGCAGGTGCAAACCCATACGGAACATGCATAAGCTCTGACAGCCTTCCGGCAAAAACGGGCACTCCGTCCCCTAAAAAGATGACTTCTCTTCCGTATGCATTACATTTAGCCGCAATTTCCTCAATGGAAACCGCACATTGGGGCAGAAGTCTTGCCAGTTCATACAAGACAGGCGCCTCCTGTTTTTTATTAAATTCGTAAATCCCTGTATAAACCTGATTTCTTCTCGCATCCATGATAGGACAGATAAGTTTATCTGTTCCGTACAGACAACATGCCATGCCGTCCAATGTGGGTATCTCGATAAGAGGTATCTCAAGCGCCAATCCAAGCCCCTTCGCTGTTGCCGATCCGATCCGAAGCCCCGTAAAGGAGCCAGGTCCCTTTGCCAGCGCAATGGCGTCAACCGTCTTTAAATCAAGCTTTACCATCTTCTTAAGTTCATCCAGCATAGGGAGCAGGGTCTCGGAGTGGGTTTTTTTGTATTGAACATTGTACTCTGCAATGAGAATATCATCTTCCACCACCGCCACAGAAGCCACCAGCCCCGAGCTGTCAATTGCTATTATCTTCATGTCAGACTATCTTCCTCATTTTCTTTTAATACTGATTTTCCTGTAATCAAAACCTTTTTCCAAATCCTTGGAAATGGTAATCTGGGTATACTGCTCCGGTAAAATCTCTTCAATCAGATCTGCCCACTCAATCAGGCAGATTCCCTCTCCATAAAAGCAATCCTCATATCCTATCTCATCCATCTCGGACACATCGCCAATCCGGTATACATCAAAATGATAAAATGGGCACCTTCCTTCCTCATATACCTGCAAAATCGTGAAGGTAGGGCTGTTTACCGGCTCTGTTATCCCTAATCCTGCTGCCACGCCCTTAGTAAAAATCGTTTTGCCAACGCCCAAATCGCCAATCAGCGTATAGATACTTCCGGGGACTGCTTGTGCCCCGATTTTCCTGCCCAGTTCAAAGGTTTCCTCTGGGCGATAGGTTTCCACAAGTATTTCTTCCATCTGTTCCTCTTTTCCTTTAGCTGCGGATCTTCACCTTTTTGGGGGGCATATGGGTGGATATCATTTCAATTACCCCGGGCGCCTGCATCCCCAAATCTTTCTTTGGAAAAATAGAGGCATTTACAGGAGAAGTGTATAAAATCAGGCTCCGCGAGGTAGACACCGCCTTATACATGTCCTCCCACTTCTGCCCCTGGGTCTCATCATTCTGGGATACCGTAACCCCTTCTTCTGTCATTTTGTAATGAAGGGACGTTTTAAAAGCCGGATTGGCAAGATACTGCTGCCTGGATTTCAGAAAAAGGGTCCATGGCAGATATGCAAGTATGATAATTCCTGCAATCAAAACAAGTAAGCCTGCACCCATAAAGTAAGCTACCACCATCAGCGCGCCTGCTGCCGCGCCGATCAGCCCTGATGCACTGGTGTAGGTATGGTACAGCATATAATCGTAGAGGACTGCCGGTGTTATTTTTACGTCAAATTCTATTTCCATAAGTAATTCCTTCCACTGCCTCAAAGAGCACCTACACGGCAGGTGCTCTCTATTCCTCTTTATTATACTAAAAATATGATAATGTGCAACATGAAAAATTTTCACGCCGCTTCCTACAATCATTAAATGCCTTGTTCTATATGATATTTTCTGATAGAATAGTCAAGTATTATCAATATAAATGAGAGAAGGTATTCATGCTATGAAAAAAATTAAAGAGTATATACGAAGCATTCCGGATTTTCCGGAGAAAGGCATTATTTTCAGGGACGTGACCAGTGTGCTGCAGGATCCAGACAGGTTAGCGCTTGCCATTGATTCCATGAAAAAGATGCTGGAAGGAATTGATTTTGACGTGATTGTGGGAACAGAGTCAAGAGGATTTATTTTTGGCGTTCCAATTGCCTATTCCTTACATAAAGGATTTGTACCAGTTCGTAAGAAAGGAAAGCTGCCGCTGGCGGTTATTTCCAAGGAATATGATCTGGAATATGGCAGCGCTGTGGTGGAAATGCATAAAGACTCCATTAAGCCGGGACAAAAAGTAGTTGTGGTGGACGACCTGATTGCCACAGGCGGCACCATTGAGGCGAGCATTCAGATGATTGAAGAGCTGGGCGGCGAAGTCGTGAAGGTGGTCTTCCTGATGGAGTTGGCGGGGCTTAAGGGAAGAGAACGGCTGAAAGGCTACGATGTGGACAGCGTCATCATCTATGAAGGCAAATAAAAGGATATTTACCACTTATGAGAAAAGGAGAAAAGAGATGTTAGAGAAATGGTTTAAGCTCAAAGAAAACAACACGAACGTCAAAACAGAAGCCGTTGCCGGTGTCACCACATTCATGACCATGGCGTACATTCTGGCAGTGAACCCGTCGATTCTTTCAGCGTCCGGCATGGACAGTAACGCTGTGCTGATGGCAACGGCGCTTGCTGCGTTTATCGGTACCCTGGCAATGGCGCTGCTAGCAAACTATCCCTTCGCCCTTGCCCCGGGTCTTGGTCTTAACGCATATTTTGCCTATACGGTATGCGGCGTTATGGGATACTCCTGGCAGATTGCGCTGCTTGCGGTGTTTGTGGAAGGACTGATTTTTATCGTATTGTCCGTGACAAATGTGCGGGAGGCAATCTTTAACGCAATTCCCATGCAGCTTAAAAGAGGCGTGTCTGTAGGTATCGGTTTGTTTATTGCTTTTATCGGATTCCAGAATGCAGGGGTTGTAGTGAACTCAGATAGCACACTGGTAACAGTAATTGACTTTACAGCAGACTTCCATACGGCAGGAATCAGCGCGCTATTGGCGGTCATCGGAGTTTTTATAATCGTTATCCTCCATGTAAAAAAGGTAAAAGGCTCTATTTTAATCGGTATCTTTGCCACTTGGATCCTGGGTGTCCTCTGTCAACTGACGGGCTTATACACGGTAGTGCCGGAAGCAGGCTATTATTCTTTGATTCCTTCCTGGAGCAGCTTCAGCATCAGTTCCATTGGTTTGACCTTTGGCCAATGCTTTAAAGCAGATTTTGGATCCATTAAGGCGGTTGACTTTATCGTAATAATTTTTGCATTTCTGTTTGTAGATATTTTCGATACGCTTGGAACACTGATCGGATGTGCAAACAAGGCGGATATGCTGGATAAAGAAGGAAAGCTTCCCCGCATCAAACAGGCGCTTTTGGCAGATGCTATCGCAACCAGCGCAGGTGCCGTGCTGGGTACTTCCACCACAACCACATTCGTAGAAAGCTCTGCAGGCGTTGCAGAGGGCGGCAGAACGGGACTTTCTTCCGTTGTGACTGGTTTCCTGTTTCTGCTGGCAATCATATTTGCTCCCATCTTTACAACCATCCCTGGATTTGCAACGGCTCCTGCACTAATATTTGTAGGATTTTTGATGATTACTGCTGTTGTGCAGATCGATTTCGAGGATCTGACAGAGGCAATTCCCGCTTACCTGTGTCTACTTGCCATGCCTCTTATGTACAGTATTTCCGAAGGTATTGCCGTAGGCGTCATTTCTTATGTGATCATTAACCTTGTATGTGGGAAGGCAAAAAAGATTACCCCCCTTATGTATATACTTGCAGTATTGTTTATTTGTAAATACATTTTCCTGTAGGGTGAATTAACTTTTTTAAAATTGTATCAGGAAAATATCATATATGGAAACTGTTTTTACTGATATTGAAATTATGAAAAGGTGATTGCAGAACATTCCGAAAAACACCAGAAATTAGCATAAATATAACAGCAGCAGCCCGAACAAGACATTACGCACAGTTCAGGCTGCTGCTTTTTCATATTTGCATTGGCATTATATCACTTATTACAAACGGATATCTACGCGAGTATAAGACATAGGCTGTGTAACTGCCCCTGTGGCATCTGCTATATGATTTGCATCTTGAGGATTTTCCTCAGTATTAACTGCCTCAGTATTAACTGTCTCAGTATTAACTGCCTCAGTATTGTCTTTGTTTTCCGCCGCTTTTCCCGGGATTTTGTCCTCTTTCTGGGAGGCTTGTATTGTTTTGCTGTCCTTGTCTTCGGTCTTTTTGTCAGATTCACTTGCCTGTGTCTGCTGTTCTGTTTTGGCTGCCTCTTCCAGTGTCCGGTTTGCATCTGCCAGAGTTCCTATCTGCGAAGTCTCTGCCTCCAGCTGCTTAGCTCTAGCTTTGGCAAGTTCTTCCTCTTTTGCCTCTGTGCTTCCGCCTCTGCTGCTGTCCAGCTTTATTTCCACCTCCAAAACACCAGCTCTTCCTTCCATTTTCGTCGCAACACTGCCCTGTACCTTTGCCTGCTTTACAGAGGAATCCGCTGAAATCATTGCCTGCATACTTGAAGTTGACAGCCCTGCCCCTTTTGATCCCGATTTAGCGGCACTGGTCTTACGACTTTGACCGGTGAGCGCTTCCATCGATGAATCCTTTGACTGCTGCTCTCTTTTCTGCTCAATCTGATGCTGCCGCAGCTGTTGCTGCAGACTTGCAATCTCCTGCTGGATTTCCTGCCTTTTTTTCATCTTCTCTTCCGGTGTCATCTTGTCATCCGCCGAAAGATCCTTCAGTTTCTTCTGCGCGTTTGCAATCTGATTCTGAATATTTCTACTGACAGGATCCGCCTGCATATTTCCTGCTGGTTTACCTGCTCCCTGAAACGCTGTTCCATTTACACTGCCAATTGCCATCATAGTTTTGATCTCCTTTCCAAGTCATACATCCATGTTCTGTGAGCAAACTCTTTCCATACCCATCTTCAACTATTATTTCGGAGCTCTCCTTTTCAGTCTGAACCGTTTTGCCGTGAGCAGCCTGTTTTCTGCTGTAAGCCATATAAAGCAATGGTCGGCAAGGCTAGGCTCCCACTTCCCACTAATAACCTGACTCCTCCAGCATCAACATTACGCTTAAACAGAACTCCCCATCTTTCAAGTCTATCGCTATGTCACCGGAATATTTCTCCGCCACCCTGCGGATGTTGGATAGTCCATATCCGTGCGCACTCGTGCCTTCTTTTGATGTAAGGGGCAGCCCGCTTTCCACATCCCACTGTAAATTTCCCGTAAAACAATTTGCAACTTCTATCATATAAGCGTTATACCTGCGGTAAGACCGGATGCGTATATAGGGCTCTCTGCTCATATTCACGTTTTCAACCGCATTCTGCAGAGCATTGTTTAAAATCACACTGACATCAAATGCATTGATGTTTGAATCCTCTGGATAATAAAACGCCGACTGGAATCGTATTTTCTTTTTTTCCGCTTCACTTTTCTTTTCCAGCAAAATCACATCCGTTACCGGATTTCCGCTTCTAATCCCTGTAAGGCTTTGCTCTCCTTCTGTTCCCGCAAGCGCTGCCTTTAAATCTTCACTGTATTCCCTCGCTTCTTCCATGCGGTTTCCTGCGTAAAGTCCTTCCAAGGTAAGGATATGGTTTGCCATATCATGCCGGATGCTGCGGATATTTTGATAAAGTCCTTCCACCTGCGAAATATGCTGCTGAATACTTTTAACCTGTGCTTCAAGCTGCCTGCTTCGCAGCTTTTCCTCCTGCTTTTCTTTGATGGACTGATACAGCCCTATGAATACTATCAGAATTACAAGAGAAATCACATAATATAAAAACAAAAGCAAATCATAAACTCCGGGACTCCCCTCTACTTCCATGATATAAAAGTAGCGGTAATACTGTAAGATTTCATACCCCGCTGCTCCTTCCACCGAAGGAATCAGCAGCATAAGCAGCTCTCCCTTTTCCATTTTTTCCTGTTTATTTGAATAAGTCTTGAGAATCAGCCAGATACATCCAGCGATAAAGAATGTCTCGAATATTAAATGAAACACAGATGCCCCCGCCCACAAAGCAAACCACATATCCGGATGTTCTAGCATATAATTGGTTCCTGCTGCCCAGCTGTAAAAATGGTCATACAAAATTTCTGCCATTGCAGTTGTAGACCGGCGCATAGGAAAAAAGGTGCCCGCAAGGAAAGCCTTCTGCGCATAATTTCTGCGATCACTCAAGCACATCACAAGCATTGTGGCAAATAGAGCAATCCCATATACCACCCAGACTTCCATATGAAAAGGAATCTCATAAAGAATCAGATTAATCAGAAACCATGCTCCTCCACTGGCTGCCGCTCCCTTTTTATTTCTCATAAAAGGTTTTACAAGCCGGTAAAAGCAGTAGCCCTTTATAACCAGTCCAATAATCATCAATACATAGGCAGTAGTCTCAACTGCCACTTCATTCTCTATCATCTCCTATTCTCCTGTCTAACACCTTATAGGATTTCTCTACTCTTTCTCTTTCTTTTGGATAAATCGCAGATACCGCCTCACGAACTCCCTATAATTCTGCTTTGCCATAAGCGCCTGTCCCTTTTCCATATAAATCGTGGTACTGTCATATTTCCTGATGAACCGGAAATTCACAAGATATCCCCTGTGGGAGCGATAAAATTCATCCCCCGCCTTCTTCTCCAATTCCTTCATCCTTCCATAATACTCTATATCTGAATCCATGGTATGAATGACCACTTTCCGGTCAAACACCTCCGCATAGATAATATCTTCCAGATTCACAACAATATGCCTGCCGCCCGTCGTCACCACAAGGCTGGGCGTTTCCCTTTTGTTCCCTGTATCTTCCAGCCTTATCCTCTCTTCAAACTGCTCCCCTGCTCTTTGCAATACTTCCATAAATTTCCGATCATCAAAGGGCTTCAACAAATAATGAAACGCTCCCACATCAAAGGACTGAAACACATAATCACGAAAAGCCGTCACAAAAATAAGAATCACATCTTTGTGCCTCCTGCGCAGCTGCCGCGCCGTATCCATTCCATTTTTCCCCGGCATTTCAATATCAAGCAGCAAAATATCCGGCGGATTCCCATCTAAAAGCACTTCTTCCCCCGACTGATATTCCTTCAGTTGTGCCTCTGGATAAATCCCTCTAATTTTCTCTATGAACCTATCCCTTACTTCCCTTTCATCATCACATATCCCAATCCGCATCTTTTCCTCTCCTTGCCGCCTGCACATGA
Organism: Lachnospiraceae bacterium; assembly: GCA_029054245.1. Taxonomy (GTDB): domain Bacteria; phylum Bacillota; class Clostridia; order Lachnospirales; family Lachnospiraceae; genus Suilimivivens. Next base: position 14,954 of record JAIDFQ010000041.1, read on the forward strand.
ATAAAATTATATCGGAATTTCCCGCCTCTCCCAACACCTAAATGCCGTAAACCAACCATTTTCCGCCGTCAAACGTTAATCCACCTTCTTACAAGGAAGAATAGGAAGATACCGCTCCTCCAAAAAGTGGGGCGGATATGGCACCGCCTGGCACCGTATCCGCCCCACTTTTTGTCCACCGCCTCATCATTCGCCGCATACTCTACTCATGTCTTAGCGCCTCGATCGGATTCAGCCGTGCCGCCTTCCTTGCTGGATAAATTCCAAAGAAAATACCAACCCCACAAGAGAAAACAGAAGCAAACAAAATCGTCCCCACACTGACCTGGGGTGTAATATCCGCAATGGAGCCGACTCCCATAGCGCCCAAAACCCCCAGTGCTATTCCTATCAAACCGCCCAGCAGTGTAATGATTCCCGCTTCCGCCAAGAACTGCAAAAGCACCGAACCTGTCCTTGCACCAAGCGCCTTTCGGATTCCGATTTCCCTAGTCCGTTCCGTCACGGACACCAGCATAATGTTCATAACGCCGATACCGCCTACCAAAAGAGAAATTGCCGCCACAAAGGAAATAAATATCGTAATAAATCCTAAAATCGTATCGTACTGCGCTGCCACATCTGTAAAGCTCTGCATCATGATCTGGTTTTCTCCCCTCACATTATGTCTGCCTTCCAATAATGCCAACACTTTAGAAGCAACCTCCGTACAATAGGCAGACGACTCTGCAATGACATAAAACTGGTCAATCTCGTCAATATAATATCCCAGTTTGTTCGCCATAAACGTAAGCGGAACCTCCGCTTCTATGGTCGTAACGCCATAGCTGCCGCTGATCAATGACGAAGCGCTGTCCTGTCTGATTCCAACCACCCGCAGCTCCTGCGTAATTCCCCAGAAGGTTGCATCAAAGCTCATGCCGACCACATCCGTGGTTCCAAAAAGAGCTACCGCACTACTTTCATTGATTACACAGGCATTGCTTGCGCCGTCATAATCATTCTGAGAAAAATATTTCCCTTTGACAATGGGTTCGCTTGAAATATACTGCAGCCCAACCGTACCGCCGCTCATTCTGATATCAAAATCACCTTTAGGTCCTTCTGCCGTTCCCCACGTTCCAAACTGCGGCGTAACGCCCTTTACATGATCGATCTGCGTATTGATTGCATCAAAATCCTCCTGATTAAAAGATACTGTGGTATCTTTTCTTGTGGTATCCGCATAAAACACAATCTGACCACCGGCAAGACCCTCTAACTCTGAATTGACCTGTCCTCTGACACCATTTCCAATTGAGATGACCATGATGACGGAGGAAATGCCAATAATGATTCCCAGCATGGTTAGAACGGAGCGCCCCTTATTGCTCCTGATATTCATCAGAGCAATCTTGATGTATTCCCATATCTGTGCCATTTTTACCTCTTTCCACTGCCGCGGCAATCTGCTTACGGATAGCCGCGGCAGTCTTCTTACTTACGCTGTCTTACATACTATTGGGGCATTGCTGCTACTACCATGCCTTCCATAAGGTTAGCAGTTACATCCGTAACGACCTGTTCGCCATCTGAAAGCCCTTCCGTCACCTGCACCATCGTATCAGAGGAAATACCTGTTGTAATCCGCTTCTTGACTAGGATATTTTCCTCCACTACATAGACAAATTCACCTTCCATATCCACATTGACTGCTGTTACCGGAATGAGCACGGCGTCCTTTTCCTGCGCGGTGCTGATGATCACCTTTGCTTCCACGCCCAGAATGACTTCACTGTCAGGATTGGTTATCTTAATTTCGGTTCCTACCACAGAAGCGCCGCTGTTGTTCTGTTCTGCCATCTTATTGATTTTCGTCACTTTGCCTTCATACTCCTGGCTTCCGATGGTGACAATCGCATTCTGGCCTACCGCAATCTTATCCAAATCATACTTGGTCACTGTAACTCTGACCATAACGTCCTGCGTACTTTCCAGTTTCAAAAGCTGGGAGCCTGTGGCAACCGTGCCGCCCTCCACAGCATTGATCTCTGTGACGACACCGTCAAACTCTGCTGCCACACCATTTGCTGCCGCCTGCAGGCTTTCCAGCGAGTTAGACGCTTCAATCCCCTTAGTCTGGTTTTCAGCCTCCAGCTCCTGGCGTGCGCCGGAAGTCATCCTGCCTGCTTCCGCCGAACTCTTCTGTGATTTCATTTCTGAACGATATTCTTTGTAATCTGAGAGCATCTTATTATATACCGCAAGCTCATCCTCCCAGCCCTTGACCTCTTCGTTATTCTGCTGTTCATAACTGTTAAGCTGCACCAGTTTCTGCAGATTCATATACTCATCAGAATCGGGATGATCCTGCCAGTCTAAAAGCGATATCTGGAGCAGTGCTCCTTCATATGCCAGATCGCTCTTTTTCTGTTCGATCTTATTTTCCAGATTGGTTATGTATGCTTCCGTGTCTGCAATCTGCTGATCCAGCACGCTGATATTAACGTTTGCCTCGTTTAAATCTCCCCACTTTTGACCGTTGCTCTGTACGGAATCGTTATAATTCCCCTGATTCGACTGAATCTTCAACTGTGCCAGCGTCGTCTTCGTCGCCAAATCCTCTGCATCGTAAGAAATCAGTATATCTCCTGCTTTTACCGCATCGCCCGCCGCTACAGCCACATCTCCGATTTTTACGTCCACATCAGAAAAATAGCTCTTTGTCAGTTCTGTTGTGACTGTTCCGCTGGTGCTGATTGTCTGTTCGATTTCTCCGGTAAAGGCCCCTGTGGTCATTACAAAGGTCTGGGGACCATTGCTGCCAAACACTTTGCTTACGGCAAAAAACACGATGACCACCCCAAGGATACTGCACAGAATGATTCTTCTGCGTTTTTTCTTTGCCGCCCTGTCTAAGGGCTTCTTTTCCTTTTTCTTCTTCTCTTTCTTTTCTTTCTTCTTTTTCTCAGGCAGGTCCTTAGATTTTGTAGTAGTTACCAGTTCTACGCTTTCCATTGCTGACGCTTTGGTCTGTGTATTCTCCTGCTCTGCGCCTTTGGCATTGGCACCATCCAATGTGCCATCTGCCTGTTGGGCGCCTTCCATCTGTGCTTCTTTTGTTTCCACTACTTCCATGTTTGTGCCCTCCGCATTTTCCGATACGGTCGTCTCTTCCAAGATGTCAACCACATTTTCCTTTCCGGTCTTATTATTTTTTTGCTTCTTCTTGTCAGACATTTTCTTCTCCTCCCAAATGCTGTCTATTAAATTTCCTGCTGATTTATAATGTCATTCACAATCTTGCCGTCCATGATCCGTATGATGCGTCTGGCTTTGGCGGCAATATCGTTATCATGGGTAATCAGAATCACAGTTCTTCCCTCCGCATGTAATCCCTTCAATATTTCCATGATTTCCTTGGTGGAACCAGAATCAAGGTTTCCGGTAGGCTCATCTGCAAGGATCACCGGAGGCGCCTGCGCTATCGCTCTCGCTATGGCAACTCTCTGCTGCTGCCCGCCGCTCATCTCGGAAGGCTTGTGATCCATCCTAGCCTTCAGTCCCACTTTTTCGAGCGCTGTTTTGGAAAGCTGCATCCTCTCTTTTTTCCCAACGCCGCGGTAAATCAGGGGAAGTTCCACATTCTCAATGGCTGTGAGTCCTGAAATCAAATTAAATCCCTGGAAAATAAATCCAATTTCTCTGTTTCTGATATCTGACAGATCATCATCTGTAAGTCCTAAAACATCCTGTCCATTTAATATGTATGTGCCGCTGGAAGGCACGTCCAGACATCCTAGCATGTTCATCAGAGTGGATTTACCGGAGCCAGACTGTCCAATGATGGCTACAAATTCATTCTTATCAATCCTTAAATTCACGTGATCCAATGCCCGGACCTCATTCTCTCCCGGATTGTATATCTTACACATATCCTGGATTTCAATTAATTCATTCATTCGTCTATGCGCTCCTTCATTTATTTGTACTATTGTATTATATAACTAGAACACGATTTGTCAAGACTCTAATCACAAAATACCCTATTTTTGTCGTGAAATTGTCCACCACACATTATAACGAATTATATGGGGAAAAAATTACAACATACTATAAATTTTTCTTAATTTTATCTAAAGAAATTTGGTGTATGCTTTCATTCCTTTATTCTATTCTCATTCATAAGCAAAAGAAAATACTACTTTCCGGTTAAAAAGTAGTATTTTCCGTACCAAATCTTCAAATTCCGCCTTGTATTCATCCTCCAACTCCATCCCCTTGAGTACAGACAGCACATGCTCCACCGATGCATCCTCTGGATATGCGCTATGGGATGCCAAGAGCCCAAACTCTGCCACCGCCGCCGCAAACTTAAAATCTTCTCCCGGCTCATAGGTATAGCTGTCATAATCCACCGGATATTGTAAAAGATTGCTGGTATTTTCCGCCGGCTTTTTGTACCGGATGCTGATGGTCAGCCACTCCTCTTCCATCGCCTTGCTGTCAGCGTCGGAGGCACTCAATTCCTCTTTATACTTATCGCTATATTTCAAATCTTCTATCTCGCTCTCGCTCATCGCCCCAAGAGGCTTTTTCAGTATCAATTCATACATTGCCGTAACGCTGTGACCTGCGCCAATTTCACCGGCATCTTTCGCATCGTCATCAAAATCCTTTCTGTCCATTGCCCTGTTCTCATAACCGATCAGCCTGTACTGCTCCACCACCGCCGGATTGAATTCCACCTGGAATTTAACATCCTTGCAGATGGTAAGAAGGGTGGCTGTCATTTCTGTCTGCAAAACCTTTTTTGCCTCCCAGAAGCTGTCGATATACGCATAATTTCCATTTCCCTTATCTGCCAGCGTTTCCATTTTGTTGTCCTTGATATTGCCTGTTCCAAATCCCAATACGGACAGGAAAATGCCTGACTCTTTCTTTTCAGAAATAAGCGCTTCCAACTCCTCTTCCGTGGTCATACCAATGTTCAGATCCCCATCTGTTGCAAGTATGATCCGGTTGTTGCCGCCCTCAATGAAATTCTCCTCAGCAATCCTGTACGCTGTTTCAATCCCCTTGCTTCCATAGGTGCCGCCGCTTGGTCTTAAGGCATTAAGGGCTCTTTTGATTTTACTGGTCCGGTCGCCGCTTACGCCCTCCAGTACCACCTTATCCTCTGACGCATAAGTGACAATGGAAATCCTGTCCTTATCTGTGAGATTTTCCGCCAGAAGACTGAAGGCATCCTGCAAAAGAGGAAGCTTATCATCATCTCCCATGGAGCCGGAAACGTCCAAAAGAAATACCAGATTAGAGGCAGGCGCATCCGCGTAATCAATCTTTTGTGTTTTTAATCCGATTGTCAAAAGCTGTGCTTCCTCGTTCCAGGGGCACCGGCTGATTACGGTTGTCACACCGAACGGTTCGCTGCCCTCTGGTTCCTTGTAATCATATGTAAAGTAATTAATCATCTCTTCTACTCTGACAGCACCCTCTGGAATCTCATCCAGCAAATAGCCGTCCAAAATCATCCTGCGCAGGTTACTGTAGGAAGCAGTATCCACATCCGCTGCAAACGTAGACAATGACTGATTCAATACAGAAGAAAAGCCCTTCTCGTTCCATTTGCTGTATTCTTCCGTGTTTTCAATAAATTCATCGGTTCGATAGCAGGACTCGGCATAACTTGCTCCTTCTGCTCCCGATTTGGCTATATATCCCTCTCCTGCCGTCCCATCATCATAACCTTCATCGGTCACATCGGCGGAATCATTCCACAAAGCGGACTCATCTGTAGGTGCTTCTGTCTCCGCCGTCGCATTCCCACTATCTTTTGAACCATTTAAATTCCTGCCAGCACCACATCCCGACAGCGCTCCCAATACAAAAGCTGCACTCAAAATCATTGCCACTAATCTTTTTCTCATAATAACGCCTCCTCTGCATATTAGCCTTACATAAAATACTTTTCATCATAAAGACAAGTTTCCATCCAAGTATATTTATGATACGCAGGAGAAGGCGCATTTTTATGGAATAAAATAAATATTTTGTTCGTACACCCATGCGTTAAAGTCTACAATTAGTTCCCCGCACTTTCATATACATGTGTCCCCTTGTTAAACACTGCATAGGCAATGCACCAGAAAACTGCTGCTATTACGCATTCGATTCCAATGGCTGCCCCAGAAGCCTCGCTCTTTAAGAAAAATCTTGCCGGCAGGTATGCCACGAATGCAAAGGGAATCACCCAGGTAATCAGAAAGCGGATTCCCTTTGCATAAATTTCTGTAGGGTACTTTGCAAAATCCGCCGTTTCATATGCCAGCTGCAAAAAGGGACCGCTGGTTTTAATCCAGAATGCCAGCGATGCAAAGAACAATTTGATAGACGTATAAATAAGGGCGCCGGCAAAAATGGATACAAAGAACAGTACCCCATGGACCGGATCTGTGATGACAATCCCTTTTGACAGAGAGCGCACCACCAGAATCGTCCCCACCAGAAGTTCCCCTAAGGCATCCGGTTGAAGCTTTTCTGCTATGACTTGGAAAAAAATGTTCATGGGACGCAGCATATAACGGTCAAAATCACCGTTAAGGACGATCCGCCATGCCACCAGCCAGATATTATCCGTAAAAAGATGATCGATTCCCCTTGGAATCTGGGCAAATCCATAAATAAAAATCAACTGGTCCAGCGTCCACCCTTTAAGAGACGGAATTTGCTCAAATACCAGATACAAAAAAGCAATGCCCATAATCTGTGTAAAGAAAAACCCAAACAAACCCATCAGGAAATCAACCTTGGACTGCATGATCGTTTTTATAAACTGGGTAATCAAAACCCGGTAAAGGCGCAGATAGCGTTTACATGTTTTCATCATCATCCTCCCAACACCACCAGACGTCTGGTCACTCTTTTCCATATGATACTGCCCAACACATAGAGAATCACAATCCATACCGCCTGCCGCAGGAGTACGAACGCCAGCATCTTGCCGCTGTACTTCCCAAGATAAATCATCACCGGCGTATAAATCATGGAGGAAAAGGGCAGAAACTCAAACAGGGTCTGCACCGCCTGTGGGAAAAAGCTGATAGGAATCAGCTGTCCCGTCAAAAAGCCCAAAAGCGCTTCCTGCACCATCATCAGCCCCAGAATATAGGTCGTAAAAAAGGCAATCATCCCAAAGCAGAAATCAAACAATACATAAATCAGAAAACTCATGATACAGCTTATAAGGTACAAAACAATCCTTCCTGCCGTAACCGGCGCCAATCCCAGCACCGTCACTTTATAGATTTCCACCCCGATCCAGATAAAGACGCTGGGGGCTAAGAAATTGTAGATCATACTGCCTACCGCCCTGGAAATCAGACTCAGGCGGTAATCAATGGGTTTGATCAGATTCATTGCAACCGTACCTTTTACCACATCTTCGCTGACGCAGTCCGAAATAGGAATCATCACAGACGACGTCACATAGACCATAAACACATAGACAATCATCTCACTTTGAGACAGCCCGCCGATCACCGCCTTATCGGAACTTCTATAAACCGCCATCCAAAGATAATAACTGATAAAGGATTTAAACAGGCTGATCAGAATAAACAGATAAAATGCACCCTTATATGCCATCTTGCGCTTTAATTCATTGGCGGCAAAGGGCAGATAGATTCTCAATCTTTTTCCCATCATGCTCCCTCCACTGCGCCGTGATTGTAGATTTCCTTCACAATCTGGGCAAGCTCTGTTTCCTGTATCTGTACGTCTTTGATTTCCACCCTGTCCATGACTGCTGAAAGGATCTGGGGCACCTGCAGCTTATGCTTGTCAAAGGTAACGGTGAGGGTACTGTTTTCCTTATCATATTCCGCAAGGCATTCCTGTTCCTGCGCACCCAGCGTCTTCGCAAGGTCAAGGTCCTTTACCTTATAGGGCTGCCTGATTTCCATGGACACCTTTCTTTTCGTTCCATAAGTATCCTTCAGCTTGTCAAGGGATCCATCATAAATCTTTCTGCCCTCATCAATGATTATGATCCTGCTGCAAAGTTCCTCGATATCACCGATATCATGGGTGGTCAGGATAACCGTCGTCTGATACTTCTCATTGATTTCCTTGATTGCCTCCCGGATATTATCCTTAACCACCAGATCAAGCCCAATAGTGGGTTCATCCAGATAAAGGACTTTCGGATTATGCAATAATGCCGCGCCCAAGTCTGCCCGCATGCGCTGCCCTAAAGAAAGGGTTCGGACCGGTCTGTCAAAAAATTCTTCCAATGCCAGTACTCTGTTTAAAAATGCCATCTGTTCCTTGTAGCTTTCGTCTGATACATCGTAAATTTCCTTCAGTATGGTAAAAGATTCGCTTAACGGCAGGTCCCACCAGAGCTGGGTCCTCTGCCCGAATACCACGCCGATATTCTGTGCGTTCTCGCGCCTCCTTTTGCTCGGGTCTATACCTGCCACCCGGCAGGTTCCCTTGGTGGGGTTCAAGATTCCCGTCATCATCTTGATGGTGGTGGATTTGCCGGCGCCGTTGCTGCCGATATATCCTACAATTTCCCCCTTCCCTATAGAAAAGGAGATATCGTCCACTGCTGTCTTTAAAATTTTCTCATTGGAAAATAAACCTTTGATGGCGCCCCGAAGCCCCGGATATTTCTTGGGGGATACGAAGTCCTTGGAAATGTGATTTACTTCAATCATAAAATCTAGTCCCTCTCATAATGTCTGCATGCTGCTTTGATTCCCGCGAGCAATGAGCCAAACGATGGCTTTAGGCATTTGGCGACTGCCGCAAGGTTATTGACTTTCCAAGTATATCATAAAAAAAGAATACTTACTTGATAAAATGGGTTATGTGTTTTTTAGAATAACAAGAAATAAAAAGACTTGCAAGAAGAAAAAGGGATGAAAAGCCAGACCGCAATCATTACTTCTTCCTCTTTTTCTTCATCTGCTTTGCCTTTTTGCAATTCTTCGATTTCTTTTCCTTCCCTACATCAACAACGTTTTCTACCACCAATCCGTGTTCCAATTCTATATCAAAATATTCCTGATTTTCTACTCCAAACTCTAATTCCTCCAAGCACTCTGCAATTGTCCGATCTGGATTTTTCCCCGAATCTTCAATTTCTTCCGTCTCTTTAAAGCTTTCAACTTTTTCAAGATCTTCAGCAATTTCCGCCTCGCCGCCCTCCTGCCGTTCCATATTTTCCCCACCCACAGATTCATTGCAGCCCTCCGTCTCCGCTTGTTCATGCGCCAACATCTTATCCCTAGGAATGCTGCCGGATAAAATCAGCGCCAATTTCGCACAGACCGGTCCCGCCATTTCATACAAAACGGATGAGGACAGGATAATCGTAAGCAAAAGCTTCCCCGTCTCTTCCGGCAGGATGCGCTGCCCTAAAAAGGCAAGTCCAATCGCCACCCCCGCCTGAGGAATCAAAGCTAATCCCATGTAGTTCCTGATTTCCCTGCTTGTTTTGGTAATCAGACAGCTTATATAGGTTCCTGCGTATTTGCCGATGATGCGCAGAAGAAAATAACTTATGCCGATAGCCCCCGCCGTCCCCAGCGCTCCCATGTCAAGATTCATGCCGGAAACGATGAAGAAGATGGACATGATCGGCGGCGAAAAATTGTTTAATTGTCTGTAAAGCTTTTTGTCCTGCGTCAGGTTAATATATGCCGCGCCGAAAACCATACAGGATAACAGCGGAGAGATATCAAGCCACGCACAGATGCCGGAAATTCCTACCAGCATGGCGATTGCCAGAATCAGCCGGTTGTCCTTGCTTCTTGCAGGAATGAGGAGCCTGCTTAAGAAATAGCCGCAGAAAAATCCAAAGACCAACGCCAGAATATTATAGAAAACAGGCAGCATCACGTCTTTTGCTGTAACTGCTCCTGCGCCAGAGCTTCCTGCAATTGCTGCCACGATGCTGAACGCCATCAGGCAGACCACATCGTCCAGCGCAACAATCTGCAACAGGGTATTAACGAACTCTCCTTTTGCTTTATACTGATTGATTGTCATCATGGTACTCGCCGGCGCTGTGGCGGTTGCAATTGCCCCCAAAATCAAAGCAAACTTAAAATCAAGTCCAAAAATCACTGTTGCTGTAAGAGTAACCAGCAGTCCCGCCGCCAATGTCTCGAACAGTGTAATGATGATAATCTTGCTGCCAGTTTTTACTATGACCTCTTTTTTAAAGAATTTTCCTACACCAAATGCGATAAAGGCAAGCGCCACATCGCTGACAAATCCCATATTTCCAATCATCTTCGCCGGTATCAGGTCAAGTCCGCAAGGCCCGATTAAAATTCCCGCCAATATGTAGCCGCTGACTTTGGGAAGGTTCAGCGTGTTGGTCAGCCGGGTCATAATGAATCCCGCAAAGAGGATGATCGATAACACCAGCAAAATCTGGGTTCCTTCACTTGCTCCGTTTAAATATCCATTCAATTTCCATCCCCCCTGCCTGTTACTTGCTACATTCCCTCTGCCTTACGAAAGTGACAAAAGATACGCGCCGATTTCGTATGCCAGCCTAAGTGCCGTCTCGATGACCGCATCCGGCAGACGGTTTAAATAGTTGTGGACTTCATAGCAGAAATCCCCCTTATAATTGATTTCCTTAAGTGTAAGCATCACCTCTTCCCAGGGAACTGTCCCCGTCATGGGAAGCACATGCATTAAAGTATTATCGGTTTTGCTGTATGTGTCCGACACATGTGTGGCAAATAAAAGATCTCCTATATAAAGCAATGCCTCCCGCTGATTTTGTCCCATAATATCTGCATGTTCAAAATCCCAGCAGATTCCGATCCGGCCGCTGCCAAAAGATTTCACGAAAGATACCAGTTCTTCCGGATAAGCGCCGAACTTTCTTCTTGGAGCAATCCCATAATCACACATGTTCTCAATGGCAAGCCGCATACCCCAGCTTTCCATCTGTTCAACAATAGGTGCAAAGTATTCCCGGTTGCCGGAAATGGAATTTTTCACAATATCCACTCCCTCCCATCTGGTTTCCGGATGGAGCACACAAGTATGGGCGCCTACCCGCCTGCAACAGTCAAAAGAACGCTGCTGCAGACGTCTATGATACGCCTTTTTCTCTTCACTTAAGGTTTCGTCTAAAAAAGGATAAAAATAGGCATGACACTGGCCAAACTTAACTCCCAGCTTCGCCGCACACTCCGCCACATCGTCAATCCACCATTCCCATCTGTCTGAAAGAAACTCTGTCCCAGGCAGAGACCAGTCATAAAAATTAAGATCAAAAATCTGAAAACCAGCCGCTGATACCATCTCTAACGTCTTTGGCAAATCGAATCTTTTTCCGTCCGGTCTCAAATACAGAAGATTTGTTGAAGTCGCAAGCCTCATCCCATTCACCTCTCACAGTTCCTTTTTCTCTTTGATAAACGCCCCGCCTGCCGCGAAGCTCCACGGTCCTAAGCATCCCCTGCAATTCTTTTCTCCCAACATGGCGCCCATATATCCTGCAAGGATACAGACCGGCACATACTGTGTCAATGCCATTGCCGGCAGGAAGGATGCAGAAGGAACCTGAATACAGGGAACCTTTACCCCTAAGTCTTCCTCCGTACCATCTGTAATCACCAAAGTAGGACGTCCCAGCCGGACACTGTAGCACACAGCTTCTTTGGTCCGATCATAACCGGGGGCTTTTACAGATGCAATAAAAATCGTCCCACATTTATCGATATCTTTCACAAAGTTGTTCATATGAAACCATTCTTCTGAATTGATCTGCATAGCAAAAGCGCCCGTAATCTCTAAAATCTTTGCATGACTAAAAAAGGCGCTGCCATATTCCATACCGCTTCCCACAAAATCAAAACCTGTCATCTCCCTCCAGTCCTTTGCAAGCTGGAATAAAGGTTCTTCCCATGTGGGAAGATATTCTATAAGCAGCTCTCCCTGCCTTTTGATTTCCTCATAATAGAACTGACTCTTTGCCTCATCATGTACGCCCCGCCTCTCTCCCATGGCAATTCCAAATAACAAAAGAGCAAGCAGGCTTGAAAAATAAGTACGGTTGCCGGGACCTCCTTCAAATGGGGACAAAGGAAGCAACAGCACCTTCTTTGCCCGGTTTCCAATATCAGAATCTTTGTTCTTCGTTACCGCAAGGGTCAAAGCGCCACAGGCATTTGCTTTCTTAGTGATTTCTTTGATACGGAATCCATTCCCGGAAATGCTTACAACAATCACCAGCGTCTTATCCGTCATACGCTCCTTCCTATAATACCGGCTAAAATCCATGGCATTTACCAGTTCTACCGGCAGATCAGTCAGTTCTTCCATGGGATAACGAAGGGCAAGACCTGCCGCATAGGAGTCGCCGCAGCCGGTAAGAATCAGCCGGTCCACCTGTTCAAGCGCTCCATCCTCAAGTAATTCTCTCACCTGATTTTTCAAATCCTCAAACTGTTCTTTCAAAACAATGGGAAGATTATAAGACTGACGCCTAAGAGAGTTATCCATAGCTGACCGCCATGCATCCGCCCCCGTAAATTTGTCCACCGCTTCCATCACCCCCAGATAGCACTTTTCTTTTGTCACATAGTCCGCGGCTTCTTTGGCGGCGGGCTGGGCATTCCCTACTGCAACGCCTATGCCTGCTGCCTTTATCATGTTGACATCGTTTAAGTCATCGCCTACGAACAGGATTTCATCCATGGACAAATTCATCAGTCTTGCCAGTTCACGGACTCCATTTTCTTTTGTCGCCTCCGCGCTTTGAATATCGATTGCCTTGTTTCCATACGGTATATACTCGATGGAAGATGGCAGTTCTTTTAAAAGCTCTTCTATGACATGGATGCTTCCGTCCCGCACTGCCGCCATGACAATCACCTTTTCCAGTTCCAGAGTTTCCCATGTTTCTTCTGTAAAATCAGGCTGTGTGAAATAACGGTTATGATTTTCCTGCTGGGAAAGGACAAAGGGGGTTTCCCTGTACGCATACTCCATCCCGTCCACGCTGTAGATCACAGCCATCCCCATCTCATCCGCTGTTTCAAAAACCTTCCGTAACGGTTTAAGGGGGATGGTTCTCTTAGCGAGAACCTCTCCCTTTCTTACAACACTCCCTCCATTGCAGGCAATATAAGGAACTTCGATTCCCAACTGCTCCACATAATCTTTTACTAGCCCGGCACACCTTCCTGTTGCGATGGTATAATCAATCTGCTTTTCCTTAAGCTGCTTCACGTAGCTGGTCATCGCATCATGTAAGATCTCATCTTTTCCCACAATGGTCCCATCCACGTCCGTTACAATCATCTTAACCATAGTATGTCTGCCTTTCTTTTTTGCTTTGAACGAAATTATTCTGCATTTACCTTCACATAATCAGCAAGTTTCTGATTGCACTTATTCACGATGTTGTCATGCGTCGTCTGCTTGTCCTGTTCCCCCTGTGCAAATGCCACCATTTCTTCATCTATGATGGAGTTGATATCTCCTGTCACGATGTCGAAGGGCTCCTGTACATTGGGGTTAGACGCAAGAAGCTGATCCACTGCTGCCACGATTTCAGGATTCTCTGCCATATAAGTTTTCATCTTCTCTGTCTCATACAAATCCTTATTCATGGGGATATATCCGCTTGCCGTGCAGAAGTCATACTGTGCATCTTCCCCGCCCAGGTACTGCTGGAAAATCCATGCTGCTGTAAGCTCGTCTGCATCTCCCTTATCGAACATGACGATTCCTGAACCGCCTACTGCTGTTCCGCCCTTATCAGACGCATTTACCTTCGGAAGGGGCGCTGTTGCCCATTCAAATTCATCTCCAATCAGTTCTTTCAACTTTCCAATTCTTGCAGATGACATGATTGCCATTGCGGAAAGTTCCATTGCAAATTCTTCGTTGATGTTATCTTCTATAGGCTTATAGCCTCCTGTGGCAATCACTTTCTCCCACTCATCCAGATAAGTCATAAGTGTGCCGTCTTCGCCGAAAGTAACCTTTGACATTAATCCAGCCCGTCCGCCTTCGTTGTCACCTATAAAGTTATATTCGCCTTCACCGCCTACCCAGTTGACTAACTGATAGCGTTTTACCTGAACATTCAGACCATAGGTGGTCACTTCATCTCCATCCTTCTTTGTCAGCTTTTCAATTGCTTCTGCCATCTCCGCAATGGTCTTAGGCGGATTCTCCGGATCTAATCCTGCTTCCTCAAAGAGCCCCTTGTTATAATAAAGGAGAATCGTTGAGTTACTGAAAGGAATCGCACAGAGCTGATCCTTATAGGTAAAGGTACGTGCATTGTTTGCAATAATGGACTCTCTCGGAAGAATGATGTTCTCCCCCTTTGCATACATTTCCTCAGGGGATACAAAAAGATCATATCCCGAAATAGTGGGAATGCCTGCGCTTGCCACCTGGCAGATATCCGGGAAGTTCCCCCAGTCGCCTGCCTGTGCCAAGGTATTTAATTTTTCTGCTGTATTGGTTCCCTGGAAGCTGGGTGTTACGATGATTCCATACTCTTTTCCTACCGTATCATTAAAATTGTTACATACGGTTTCAAGCGCATTGGCATTGGTTCCTTCCATGTGATGCCAGAAGCTGATTTCTATATCAGCATCGCTGATCCGCCCCAAAGCTCCTGCTGGTTCCTGTGCCTCATCCTGCTGGCTGTCGCCTTTGGGCTGTTCGCCTGTATCCAAAGCAGCTCCGGTGCTTTCTGGTTCCTTGACCTCCCCCGTATCTTTAGAGCCGCATGCAACTAAAGATAAGGTCATAACTACCGCCATTAATAGACTGATGAATCGTTTCATGTTTCTTCCTCCTTTTGTAATTGATTTATTTGTTGTAAATTGCTTACCCCTTCACCGAACCTGTCATCATTCCTCCCACAATCTGTTTCTGGAATACGATAAAAATAATCAGGGTCGGAACCATTACCATTACAGATGCCGCCATAATGGGACCATAAATCGTGCCTCCATCTTTGGAGTTAAGCATGGTGATCCCAACCTGCACCGTGCGCATGGTATCTTTGTTTGTTACAAGCATCGGCCACAAATACGTATTCCATGTACTCACAAAAGAGGATATGAATACTGTGGCGATAACCGGTTTTGACAAAGGCAGCAGAATGCTGGTAAAAAACCTTAAGTTTCCGCATCCGTCTGCTTTTGAAGCCTCATATAGTTCCTTTGAAAAAGACAGATAATACTGCCTGAACATAAAGATGTTCATCACCGACACCAGAAACATTGTCATCATACCAAGATAGGTATCGGTAAGCCCAAGGGTGGCGACCGTCTTGTAATTGGTAATCAGCACCACATCTCCCGGTATCATCATGGTGGACATGCACAGCATGAACAAAAAGTTCTTTCCCTTAAATTCAAAAAATGCAAAGGAAAATGCTGCTAAGCTTGCCACGATCACGCGCACGAGGCTGGATCCCCCCGCCAGAATCAACGAGTTGAGCATATATCTTACCAGATGGGTCAGCCGAAGCGCTTCTTTATAATTTTTCCACTGAATCTGATTCGGCAAAAGGTGCAGCTTCTTTGTCAGAATCTCCCTCTGCTCCATAAAGGAAATGGAAAATGCGTATAAAATAGGTGCAATGATGATAATACCCACAAGCAGACAAATAACCTGATAAAGTATGTTTTGGTACGTTTTCTTTTTCATGAATAATGTACCCCCTTTTTCTCAAAGGAAAAACTGATCAACGTAGCAATGAGCGTAAATAAAAAGGTAATCACTGCCGCCGCATATGCATCATTATAGCTCATGTTGCTGAAAGCCTGTTTGTACATATAGTAAATCATGGTTGAAGTGGACCCCTTAGGCCCGCCTTCTGTCAGAATGATCGGAAGTCCCGCCATAATAATATTCTTTGCAAGAGACGTACAGATTAAGAAAAATACGGTAGGTGAGATCAAAGGAAGAATGACCTTGGTCACCTTTTTGTAAAGACTCGCCCCATCAATATCTGCGCTTTCTAAAAGTTCCCCCGGAACCCCGCGGATTGCCGCAAGCAAAAATAAGAAATTAAATCCGATATTCATCCAGACAGAAATAAAACTCATGGAGACCATGGCATACTTGGCGTCGTTAAGCCAGTTGATTTTTGTCCCCAGCAATTTATTGATCAGCCCCACATTGGGATTGTACATGATCTTGAAAATCATTGCCGTAACAGACATTGACATCGCCATCGTCAATGAGAACATGGTCTCATAGATAGATGAAGTTCTGGTCTTTCTATTGGCAAGCACGGCAAGGATCAGTGCAATGAAAATCGCAAGAGGCGATGCCAGAATCACGTACACAAGAGTGTTCCATATAGAACGCAGAAATGCCGGATCTGTAAGAACATGGATGTAATTGTCTAACCCGGCAAACGCTTTTACTTTGCCGTCCGCACTGACCGTGAAAAAAGTTAAGCCAATGGTCCTTAAAAAGGGATAGAAGGAAAACACCGCAAAATAAATCAGCGCTGGCAATAAATATATATAGGGTTCTATCTTTCTTAATCTCTTCATACTGCTTCTCCTATCGTGCCGAAACACAGGTTGTGATATCATCTGCCATAGCGGCAATATCAAATCCATTTACCGACTGGATAAGATCCAGATATTTCTCCATTTCCACAGTGCTTCCGCACAGTGCACCTAAAACTGCCCCCGTCATAGAAGCGATTGTGTCCGTGTCAGAACCAATATTCACTGCTGCTACGACTGCTTCCATTAAGTCTCCCTTTGCCGCTATGATAATGCCGAAGACTGCCGGAACTGCCTCCGATACATGCAGACCACTGCCAACCAGATCCGCAATCTCTGTGGTCGCTTCATCCAGGCTCCCGGCTGTAAGTCCAATCTGGATTGCCAGCTTCATTCTCTTTTGTACACTGGGACCTGCCAGGACTGTACAACTTCCCTTACTTAACTCTGCCCCGCGCTTTGCACCGTAAAGTCCTGCCTGTACCACAGAATAGAGATTGCTCTCCTCCCGCAAGGCTTCGCTTACCGCTGCCGCTATCGCACAAGCGCCTTCAATGGATAAATTGTTGTTGTGCGTCGGTCTGCATATGGTAATAGCCGCCTTCACGGCTTCCTCCACATCTCCTGGATTGAACAATCCGGCTGGCGCAATTTTCATGGCGGAACCATTGGATGCCTTTGCATTGTCACAGCAGATAAATGCGTACGGATTGACGGTTTCTATTCCTTTGATTTTTTCCACCGCCGCCCTTGTGGTAGGACCTGCATACTTATCATAAAAAGCCTGATCCTCTGCCCAGCTTAAAAGCGCCTGATTCGCTGTCTTTTCGTCAATGATACCGTTCCTGTCAAGAATCGCCCGGGCTGTATAATAAGTCAGACTAAAATCATCCGTCACACTTCCCGCTTTCGCCCCTCTTGCAAAGGTGTCATCCGGCGGCGGAATGATGTCCCGCACAGTGCCGCCGAAACGCTCTTTAATCTGCTCCTTTGTCCGCAATTCTGTAGCTGCTCCCATAGCATCTCCAACGGCTGCGCCCAATAAACATCCGAATATCTTTTTTTTCAGTTCCATAGTTCACCTCCTTTAGATTACGCATCTTTTTTCTTAAATCATATTTTATATAAAAGCCCTCTCCATAGCAAATCGTACACGGATTATTCCGGCAAAATGCCATGGTATTCTCCATTTTTCCTTATATTTTCTCTTTTTTTCTAACTATTTTATATCAACTTACTTTTTGCTGGTGCCATATACTGTTATCATGCCCGCCGTATATTGACCAAACTGCAAAAGCATGCCATAATAAATCCATACCAAATACGAAAAACTCAGCAGACTGGAGGATAATAAAATGTTTTGTACTCATTGCGGGAAAAAAATAGATGATCATGCAAAGTTCTGCAACTATTGCGGAACCCAGGTGCAGACCACCTTGCCTTCCGGCACGCCATCTCCGGAAGTATCCACACCCTCAATTCCAAAGAAAGGCATTTCCACGGTTTTCATCGGCGCTGTTTGCGCCGCCGTCCTGATAGTCGCGGTCATAGCAGGCAGTGTACTATATTTCACTTCGCGGAACAATGACCGCGCGGACGAAACAACCGTTTCTTCGGAAAGAACGGAAAAGGAAAGCGAGACCGAAAAAGATGAGACATCAACGCATGAGACGGATGTCAAAGAAGAACCCAAGGCTGCCTCTGCGACAGCCGAACTGCTCCAGAACTATCTGGAGACAGATCTGATCCCTCAATACGGCGCCGCTAACCTGGGAGCGCAGACAAAAACCTTTGATTATGACAACGTATATACGGAAGAATCTGAGAATCAATTTTGGACAGCCTCCGCCGGCCTATCCGACGCCAAAATCTACGATCTTGATCAAGATGGAAAGGAAGAACTGCTCGTCTTTCTTCTGACCGAAGAAGATATTACTTTGTGCATTTACGAAGCAGAGAACGGCGAAGTTCGTCAGACAGTTGCGTATCCTCAAAAACGTTACTCCGACATGAACGGTTTTAATCTTTCCTGGTCGCTGTTTCTTGCTAACGGAACTCCTTATCTGTTCTGCCAGGATCTTCAATACGGTATCATCTTTGATTTCGCTGACACAAACGCCGGATTGTACCGTTATGATGGCAGTTCGCTGACTTCGCCTCTGGTCATTGAACAGACAGCTGGCGGCTCATCAGATTTTGAATATACGGCTTATCAATATAGCCCCGAAGGAGAACTGCTGGATGTGGAAGTCATTTATGACGAAAACATCGCGTACCAGCAGGAGGATCCGCTGGAATACTACTTTCAACGTATCGCCGCGCTTTTTGACGCATACGGGATTCATCTGGACAGTGAAGCTGCCTCACAGGAAGGAGCGGATATTTACCAGGGCGTCGCTAAGATGGACGGATATGAGACGCTCCTTGCGCTTGAAATGTGGGGTGACTACCGCCAACAGGACGATTCCTATTTTGTCGTGTACCACTTTAACGATTTTGACAGCCCGTTGTCCTTCTACAGACGTTTTCTCGCCGGAGAGGAAACCGTGCAAATACGGGAAGGTGCATGGTACAACAACGGCGGGCAGTCGGAATGGTCCCTGAACGATATCCTAAGCGAACTTACAAACACATATCTGGAAGGGCGTGACCGCCGCCCCTATGTCGAATATGCTTATTTAGATTGCGGCGGGGACGGTGTGGATGAGCTTGCTATCCGTTTTGTAGGCCTTGACCTTTATTCAGAGGATGATAACAGCAATTTAACCATGATTATTACCTGCAGCGGCAGCACACCTGAAGTCGTATATTCCTGCGAGTCGTGGGCTAGAAGTTATACAGAGCCCCGATACCACGGATGTATCCCAAGCAGCGGTTCCGGCGGTGCAGGCGATCATTTCTTTGGTCTGGAATATCTGGACGGCAACGGCGATCTGTATACTGTATATGCTGCTGAAATTTTGGGCGGTACATGGTTTAGAGATCTGGAGGAAGATGCCTATGATACCGTCTTTGACTCCATCGACCCAAGTGCTGACGTCACCTATTATCAGATAAACGGCGCAGACTACTTTGTCATGCATTCCTATGATGCATCCATTGATTCTCTATGCCAGGAATATATATCCCTATGTGAACAAAAGGGCATGCGCTTTATCTCTGAAGACGAAGTCAACGAGCTGATCATGCAATACGCAAAAGACCTGGGTATCGAGGATGCCTGGTTAGACGAGGAAGATCTGTCCTGGGGGATGTTCTAAATAATGCTTTCATCCGCTAGAAATATGCGCCGCAAGGCACACTAAAAAACCGCAGCTTTCAAGATTTCTCTTAAAAGCTGCGGTTTAAATGACAATAAGCTGGCTCACAGCGCGTGACAACGTTTGTTGCTAAATCAGCCAAACCGGCACATACCAATTTTTTTCATCCACAGGAAGTAGATCATTTGCCATACGGTTGAACAAGCGCGATAATAAGTCTCCCAGTCGATGTTCTTATCTGCGTATAGTTCTGGCATGGAACCTCTGAATATCCGCTGATAAATCCTATTAAGCCCAAGCACAGTCCGCTCCCTGCCCTTAGGACTGACTAATCAATACTGATGGACCGCACCCAGATTCCGTTTACATCTGAACTTTCATAGTCCTTACAGTATTCAATAGGTACATCATGGGAATCGTAAGTAACTCTTCTCACGTACAAAATAGGATCTCCCTCCTCTACCTTAAAGTAGGAGGAAAGTTCCTCGTCCGCACGGATTGCACGGAACCGCTCATCCACATAGCTGAGCACCAGCCCTGCTTTCCGCTGCAGGACATCATATAAAGAATATTCATTCAGGTTTTCCTTTTCAAAATCAATTCCCGCTACTCGTTCTCCCGGCAGAAAGGATTTCTGAAATGCCACGCAGACCTCATTTAAATATCTCAGCCTCCCAATCATCACCACCTTGCCCCCTTCTGCAATCTGCAGGTAGGATGCAAGGGCTTTATCCGCCTTGATTTCTTTAATTTCGATGACCTTGGAGTGCGCCTTTGCCGTCTTGGATACCACGTTGGAGCTGAATCCCGCCACCCTGCGGTAGCTGTACGCCTTGGTAGCAATTTCCTGCACGAAGGTGCCCTTCCCCTTCTCTGTGCGCAATATTCCTTTTGCCACCAGATCATCAATCGCCTTGCGCACGGTAAGACGGCTCACATTGTATTCCTTCGCATAATCACTCTGCTTGGGAATCATATCCCCAGGCTCATAAACGCCGCCCAAAATATCCTCAACAATATCTTCCTTAATCTGCTTATGCTTTGGTCCAATGTTTCTTTTTTCCATACCCTGACATCCTCACTGGATTTTCTGTTTGAAACAATTCCTTCCCCACGTAATCCGCGGCATTACTGCCCGGCAGAGGGCTGCGCCTGTACACACCTGCCCGCAATGGTTTCCGGCAGCACCGCAGATAAGACAATGTTGGCGTTTTCCATCACGATAATGGCTCTGGTGCGCCTTCCCTGGGTGGCATCAATCACCGTTCCCTGGTCCTTGCCGTTTTGGATCATGCGCTTCGCCGGTGCCGAATCCGGGCTGATGACTGCGATAATCTTATAACGATTCACAAAGTTTCCAAATCCTATGTTGATCAGTTGTTCCATTTGCGCTGCCCTTCCTTACCATTCATTTTCCTTATCATAATATAAAGAAATGGTTTCGTCAAACAAACGCCTTACAATTCTTCCTATGCGCCTTTATTTTCTTTACCGCCCAGGTATAATGACTTGCCGTGTCGGAAACAAAATAAGCGCCCAGCGCGTTGTTTCCTGCCCACTGGTAGATTCCTTTTGAAAACAGCTCTTCATTTGTGAATGTTTCCGCCAGCTCCATCACTTTTCTGTGGGACTCATCCAGCATTACCTTTGCCTCTTCCAAATCAGTATCCTGATGTTTTTGCCAAAACCATTCATTCATCTTCCCGTAATTCTTCCAATTATATGGTTTGGGTAAGAACGGCTTACTGACACCCGCCTGATTGGATGTGACAAAATCCAGCAGAAGCTGATGCCATTCGTAAAGATGTATCAGCACATCGCGAAGGTTCTTATCCCTTTTCCAGTGCGCCTCCTTCTTGCTGTCATCAAACTGAAAGGGGGTAGATAATTCCTTTTCTGATAGCGATGCAATCAATGCCTTTAATTCCTTGTAATTTGCTTCTGCTGCATTTAACAAATCTGTTTTTGATGTTGGTCTTCCCATGTTTCTTTTCCTCCGTAAACGAATATTTAACACTCACTTTATATAAGTTTACAGGTCTCACCCTGACACCCTATGTCAGGGTTTCTTCTATGACATCCGATTTTTTTCATAAATCAATCTTGCCTGCTCCGCTAAAGTCTCCTTCAAATAAACAGGCTCCAAAACTTCTACCTGCGGGCCAAAAGAAAGCAGAAATCCAGTCAGCCATGCATCCTCCGGCATCTTTGCGCAAACAATCAAGTCCCCGTTTTCCTGCCGCTTCACCTGCGCCTCCTCAAATTCATCATAGACACGATATGCCATTTCTTTTGGAAAGAAAAGAGTAATCTGGTGATATTTTTCTTCTCTCCCCTCTTCCTTATCCGGGAAAACACGCCCCGAAAAAACCTGATCCAAAACTTCTAAAGATAAGATACGGTTCAGTTTGAATATGCGGTAATCCTGCCTGTGGGTACAGAACGCTTTCAAATACCATGCCTTTGCTTTAAAGCACAGTTTCAGTGGCTGTATGACTCTTTCGCTGATTGTTTCATATGTGTCCGCATAGCGAATCCTGACACTTTTATGATAAATGACTGCTGATTTCAGCAATTCAAATTTCTCATTGTCATATTCCTTGTTTCCCCATCTGGAAAAATCCACCTCAAGCCAGTTCTCCGAATGAAAAGAAAAAACTGCAGAAAGCTTCTGCAGAATATCACTGCTGCCAGTATTTCTTGCCACATTTACGCTTTGCAGCGCGGCAAGAATCTCATCCTTTTCTTCCTTGGACAATACCGCTTTATCCAGAACAAAATCCTGCATCAGATAAATCCCGCCGTTTCGCCCCGTCTCCGTATAAACGGGTATGCCGGCACTGCTTAATGCATCAATATCCCTGTAAATCGTCCTCACCGATACCTCAAACTTTTCTGCCAGTTCCGGCGCCGTCGCCTGTCCCTTGGCAAGCAGATGGTACATAATTTTGAATAATCTGCTTTCCTGCATGAATCCTCTATCCTTCTGTACTGTCAGTTACATTTCATTTCTGCTTCCACTGTCCTAATATCTGCATAAATGCCCGTGCCTCTTCCACCTGGACAATGTTTACAGGATATGTTTTGTCGAGTTTTGTATTTTTCTCTTCTAATCTAAAATCCAATATAACATTCCCATTGCCATCCATGCATTTTATAAAATAAATCGGTCCGCCCGGCTTTCCTGTATCAATTTTATCTACCGAATCCTTTTCTATGACAATCGCCTGCGAGTGTCCTATCTCTTTATCTCCAAAAATCAGCGGAACCACATACATTTTATCTGCCGTAAGCGCAATGGCATAATACCAGCATCTGACACTCCTCGCATGATCATCCCTCTGATAGGCGTACACGGACACATATTCTCCAAACTCTTTATGCTCCTCCATGATCTTTTGAAGAATCTCCCCAATTTTCCGCTTTTCGGGGCTGTCTATTCCTTTTTTCTCGTCAAAATGTGATTTGATTAAAATAATTAATACGCCAACTACAAATACACCAAAAAACATTAGCACCGGATGTTCCATTTGTATCTGCTCCTTTCTGTAATCACTGGTTTAAATAGCATTTTATAAAGGTATCTTTTGCATCCTTCATATAGGTAACATCAATCACATTCGAGCTCAACATGAAATCCTTAAATGATTCCTTTTGCGCAGCAGCTGAATTACAAATCTTTGTCCTTGCTCCGAAAAAATACATTTTTTGTCTGCTCCACTGAATTTCCACAGGGTTCTTAAATGTAATCTGCTTCTTACCAAGCACGATCTTGTTATCATAATAGAGTAATACATCCTTTAAATGAACCAGCGGAAATAATGCAAATACGAGCAATGCTATTAATATAACGGCAATTGCAATTTCTGCTTTTTTATTAGCACTCTGATTAAAAACAGGTACCATTCCCGCTATGATAAACAATATGCTCCTTAATGCTATGTTTATAAATATCTTCTTCTTGTCCACTTTCATTTCAGCCAGTATCTTTTCCATATCTCCCTCCGTATATAGCTGTTAGCTTTTCTTCTCAACTTGTCTCGTAGCTATAATCCTAAGTATCGCTATTTATTATATATTAAGTTGATAATTTGAACAAGGCATCATTGCCCACTTTGTTTTTGTCATTTTAAAAAGCTGACATATGAAAATTTCTCATACGTCAGCTTTTTTATCATCTTTTTTATCCTTCTTCCACAACCTTTGCCTTTTTGCTGATCCTTCCTTCCTTTAAAACAGGACTCAGCTTTTTGTACACTAATACTGTCGCCACTGATACACTGCATCCTTTCAGCAGATTCAAAGGCGCCACTGCAAAGAGCACCAGCGTGGTCACACTGGTAATGTTGGCATTGATGGTGGTCCCCATTCCAACAATCACATCCAGAGGCATTCCATAAAGAGAGGCAAATGCCGGAAGCAGGTAGATTGCATTGAACATAGTTCCGAACACAGTCATGATCATGGTTCCCACAGCAGAAGCAGCAATTGCATTTCTTTTGGTCTTCTTAAACATATAAATGATAGACGCAGGCAATATGAAGCTGCATCCAATTACAAAGTTCGCCAGATCCCCCACAAAGGCAGTGCTGGTTCCCTTAAGGAAGAGCTTCAATAATATTTTGCAGAACTCGATCATGACACCAGCCACCGGACCAAAGGCAAACGCGCCGATCAGTGCCGGGAGTTCGCTGAAATCCAGCTTATAAAAAGGCGGTGCAAAGAAAACCGGAAAGTCAAAAATATGGAGCGCCATCGCCACTGCCGAAAATACGCCGATCATTGCCATCTTGCGGGTCGTAAGAATTCTTTCTGTGTCATTATTTTTCTTTTTTATCAGCTTCTCTGCCAGATATGCAATCCCAAACAGGGCGATTGCAATTCCCACTGATACCAAAACAAATACAACATTGTCCTTTATACTCGTCCATAATCCATTATTCATTTCATTTTCCTCCTAAAATCTTCCGCATTTGCGGTATGCATCTGCGGTATTTGGCTTTTGCCAGATTTTTAGAAAGGTTCTTCCTGCATCCTGCCGCCCAAACGCCGATATACTTCGCCCGCGAATTGGCTTCTCAGACAAAAACCCCGGATACTTTAAAAAGCATCCGGGGCACAATCTTTCGCATTTTGCAAATGACCATTTCAGCTGTCAGCTAAAACAGTCTATTTCTTCTTTCATCCAGACTTTACTGTTGGTTTTGGACTTGCACCAAATCAGCCATTCGTTTCTGCCGCCTGCAGTACGGCTAAAACTCATGGGTCGCGGACTATACCGCCAGTAGGGAATTTCACCCTGCCCCGAAGAACTTTTCTATATTTACCGAGGTTATTGTAATACGTTTTTATAAGAAAATCAAGAGATTTAAAAAATTTTTGCATCTTTGGAGTAACAGTTCAGCCCACAGAGGCGGTGCAGCAGGGGCGACATGACACCTACAGAAAAGAATCGCTGCCGCTGACGTCGCGCCCTATCGTTTCAAAGCTCGTCTACAAATCGGATTTCACTAACAGAATTGGATATAGATGATTCCATACGGACGGGGACAGAGCCCGGCGGCATCCGTGCCGCATGGCTCTTAATCCGGCATCCATGCCGGATTCCCCTGATATTCACCAATTCTGTAAGTAAAATTGCCGATTTTTCGCCAGAGCCTTGAAACGATAGGGCGCGACGTCAGCGGCAGCGATTCTTTTCTGTAGGTGTCATGTCGCCCCTGCTGCACCGCCTCTGTGGGCTGAACTGTTACTCTAAAGATTACTATGTCTCCCATCCCCCTTTTTCCGCATATAATTTCCGATACTGGTAATGCACAATAATGTCACCAGCAGAAACATACCCGGTAACACGATGATCCACCACGCGTTCGTCAATAGCGCCTGTTCCGCCAAAGAAAGCATGGTTCCCCATGAAATCACTCCCACAGGCAGACCGATTCCCATAAAGCTTAGGGTGGCTTCCGCAATCATCGCACTGCGGATATTCATAACGACCATAAACATAATGGAAGATATAAAATTAGGTGTCAAGTGCCTCCAGAGCACATGAAAGAAACTTCCGCCCATACATTTGGAAGCAATCACATACTCACTGCTGCGAAGCCTTCTCACCTCAGTCCGAACCACTTTTGCAATGGAGGTCCAGCTTGTAATGCCAATCACAAATGAAAGGCTTAACTGGTCTGCTTTACCTAAAACCGCCTGTATCAAGATGATGATAAGCAAATCAGGAACACTGAGCCAGATATCTGTAAGCCGCATCAGCAACATATCCGCCCACTTGGGCGCGCAGCCGCTGAATGACCCGAAAATAATTGCAATTGCTGTGGAAATCAGTGTTGCCGCCATCCCGATCAGCAAGGAAATTCTTCCCCCATACCAGATCATAGAAAAGATGTCCCTGCCCATGGCATCTGTTCCAAAGAAAAATTCCCTGCCGGGAGCAACACTGCAGTTTGCAAGATCCAGATACGCAGGATCCTTCGTAATAAACAAATTGCAGCAAAGGCATCCGGCTATTATGAAGATAAGGATTCCAATTGCCAAAACCGGCTTGCCCTGATACCATTTTTCTTTTTTGAAAGGCACTTCCTTCGGCATTTGCCTTATACCGACCATCTCAAACTGTGCGCTCATCCCCCTGTCACCTCCGTAATTGGGGCTGTATCAGGTTTCATCCTAGGATCGATTCTTTCATTGATGATCTGCGCCGCCATATTACCTAATATCACTATGATTCCTGAAAGAATGCTAAGCAGCATCAAAAGATTGTAATCCTTATATCTCGCGCTTTCATAAGTAAGTGTGCCGATTCCCGGATAGGAAAAAACAGTTTCTACAATATAGGTTCCTCCCAGAATATGGGGAACCGAAATTGCCATAATGCTTAAATAGGCAGGAATCACATTGCGCAGACAATGTCTGAACATCACGCTTTTCTTTTTCAGTCCCTTGGATTTTGCAAGCAGAACATAATCCGCCCTTACTTCCTCCAGAATTTTGTTGCGAATCATATAAGCATAGTACCACAGATGCCCCAGAACCACCACAATCATGGGAAGAATCAAATGGCGGACGCGGCTGCCTATCTCATCTGCTTTGCCAATGGCATACGCACCGCTGCTGGGCAGCCATTTCAGATTGACCGCAAAAATCAAAATAAGCACCAGCGACAGCCAAAATTCCGGTATGCAGCTTGTCACCGTACCCATTCCACAGATGATTTTATCCGGCAACCGGTCTTCATACCATGCGCACAAAATTCCTATAAGCATTGCCAGACCAAAAATGAATAAAAATCCCACACCCCCTAAAATCAACGTGTTTCCAATCCGCATGCTGATAATCTCTGCCGCATCCATCTTATATTTATATGAAATGCCAAACTCTCCCTGAATAGCGTTTTCTATCCAACGGATATATTGTACGATAATAGGATCATTTAACCCCAGCTTCTCTTCCGCCCATGCCCTCTCCTTTGGTCCCATCTTTTCAACCCGGTCTCCATAATAGGACACCAGCGGATCTCCCGGAGCCAGCCGTGAAATATAAAAGACTGTAATAGATAAAAGCAATACACTGGCACTAAAAAACAATATTTTTTTGCCGGCATAAGCAAGCTGACCAAAAAAAGTCTTCAACTCTCCTTCCTCCTTCCTAATACAAAATGCCCGGGCGCTGTCTGCATAAGTTCTCCGCCGCATAAAAGATCTTCCTCACGGAATGCCGCCATTGTTCTTGCCCTCTCTTTTTTCGGATCCGGGATGGGGATGGCTGATAAAAGCGCTTTGGTATAAGGATGCTGGGGATTTGCAAACAATTCTTCCGTCGGGGCGATTTCTACCAGCTTTCCCTGATACATCACACCCACGCGGTCACATAAAAATTCCACCATGGCAAGGTCATGGGCAATAAAAAGAAAGGAGAACCCATGCTCCTTCTGGAGATGCTTAAACAGATTCACAATCTGTGCCTGAATAGACACATCCAATGATGCAATCGGTTCATCTGCCACAAGCAGCTCCGGTTCCATCGCCAGCGCTCTTGCAATCTCCACTCGCTGCCTCTGACCGCCGGACAATTCGCTGGGATATTTATCCAGATATTCTGCATCCATTCCAACATAGTACATTTGAAATTCTGCTTCCGCCCTAAAAGAGCCTCTCTTAGGCGTCATATGCTGTATTTTCATCGGTTCTGCAATAATATCACAAACCTTCATACGTTGGTTCAGGCTCGAATCAGAATCCTGAAAAATCATCTGCCGGGTCGTATGAAGCATTTTCTTATTCCTGCGAAATGTTTTTGCATCGCATACGTCAATTCCTTTGTAAAAAATTCTGCCCTCCTGCGTCTTATATACATTCATAATACAGCGCGCAATCGTAGATTTTCCACAGCCAGATTCGCCTACCAGCCCAAAAATCTCTCCTTTATGTATGGTAAAGGAGACATCATCCACAGCCTTAATTGCAGTCCTCTTTGTAACCGGAAAGCTATGAGAAAGATGCTGTACACTTAATAAGATTTCATCGCTCATTTTTTTCTCCATTCCAAAGCGTCTTATGCTGTGTCTGCAGCCCTTTGGCGCGCTGATCAAGAAGCCAGGTGGCAGCATAATGTGTGTCTGTGATACGGAACATGGGTGGTTCCTCCTCATAATCAATTGCCAGTGCATATTCATTGCGGCAGGCAAAAGCATCTCCTTTTGGCGGATGCAGCAGCGTAGGCGGCATCCCCGGTATGGTGTACAGAGTATCCCGGTCCTTAGAGAATGCCGGGAGAGAACGCATGAGCCCCCATGTATAAGGATGCCTTGGATCATAAAAAATTTCTTCCGCCGTACCGATCTCCACAATTTTTCCCGCATACATCACCGCAACGCGATCTGCCACCCTTGCCACCACCCCCAGATCATGGGTCACAAAAATTGTGGCAGTACCCAGCTTCTCCTGAATTTCCCGAAGCAGATCCAAAATCTGTGCCTGAATCGTCACATCCAATGCCGTTGTAGGCTCATCCGCAAACAAAATAGCTGGATTTCCAGCAAGCGCCATAGCCATGACGCTGCGCTGCCGCATGCCGCCGGAAAAGTGATGGGGATACAACTTCATGCGTTCTTTGGGTCTGTCTATTCCCACCAGATGCATCAATTCTATGGTTCTGTCATGCACCGCCTTTTTTGAAATACCGGGCTGGCTCTGCTTCACTGCCTCCGCTATCTGCATTCCTATGGACATGGTGGGATTTAAAGCCGTCATGGGATTTTGAAAAATCATGGAAAAAAGCTTTCCGCGTATCCTGCACATATCTCTTTCCCGGTATGCGATGATATCCGTTCCATTTACCAGAATCTCTCCTGATTTTATTTTGGCACAGGCGGGAAGCAGTTTCATGATTCCTTTGCACATCACACTTTTTCCGCATCCCGACTCACCTACAACGGCAAGCACTTCTCCTGCATCCAGAAAAAAGCTGACATCTCTTACAGCTTCCACTTCCCCCTGGGTTGTATAAAAACTAATTGAAAGATTCTTCACTTCTAGCAACTTTGACATTTTTTCTTATCCTCTGTTTGTTTACGGCTGTGTGCCCGGCTCTTCAATCTCCCACTCGGCAACATTCCAGAAAATTCCAACGCCATGATGTCCCATAACCGTATCCGGTGAAATACCAGAAATTCCTGCATCCGCAACATAATTGGCATCCACATAGCAGATAAATGCAAAGGCTGGATCCTTTGCCAGTTCTTCCTGAAACTGATCATATGCCTTTCTGCGGACCGATGGATCATCGGACTGTCGTGCCATAATCAGGTATTGATCCACCAGCTCATTGGAATAGCCGCTGTAATTTGCACTTTTATCCGTACCGAATACCTTATAGGTGTGTGCATCGGCATCAAAGGGGCTTCCCCAGCCAATCAGATAAGCCATCTGCCCACCCCAGTCTACCTGTACAGGAATTTCTACGCTGCATTCAATCCCCACTTCACGAAGCTGCCCGGCAACTGCCTGGGCGATGTCAAGACGCACTTGGTCTCCTGCGCCGACACTGATAACAAAGCCGAGGGTTTTCCCATTTCTCTCATAAAAACCGTCCTCATTTCGCACACACCCGGCTGCTTCCAATAGTTCCTTCGCTTTTTCAGGTGCATAGTCGTAGTGCTCTACAGTTTCATTATGATAAATATTACGCTGCAGCGGACCATAAGCGGGGATTCCCTGTCCCAGCAGAACCGCATCAATGATTGCTTCACGGTCAATCGCATAACAAATGGCTGGAATAATGTCTTTATTCTCCACCCAGTACGCATTCTGGAAGTTAAATAGAATACCGCGATAATCAGATGTCTTCATGTCATAACAAATATATCCGTCTTTGCCTTGAAAGCGCTGTGCATCTTTGGGCGCAAGCAGTGCAAGATCCAGCTCCCCTGATTCCATCTGAAGCGCCTTGACGTTATCATCCGCAACAATTTTGAAAATAATCTTGTCTATATTCGGAGCACCTTTAAAATAATTCTCATTCTTTACAAGGGTAATTGCCTGCCCCACATCCCAGCTTTCCAGCCTGTAAGGTCCTGTCCCTACGGGCGCGCGAAAGAAATCCGATTCCTGCATATCCTCCCCTGCCAAAAGATGTTCCGGCAAAACCGCCATGGTCATATAATCCAGAAAGGCAGCGTTGGGTGACGCTAACTGAAAGGATATGGTATAATCATCTATCACATTGATTTCCTCCACCTCCTCATAGTCCGGGCTGTTTTCAGAACCATTTTCCGGATTCATAATCGCTTCGACCGTAAACTTAACATCCTTTGCCGTAAAGGTCTCCCCATCATGCCATTTCACCCCCTCTTCCAAATGGAATGTATACGTGCAGGTATCTTTGTCAAACTCCCAGCTTTTCGCAAGAGAGGGAATCACTTCATTGTCGCCATTATGCGCTGTAAGACCATTAAAAATAAGGATGTTGATTTCCCCATGTTCATCCATGGCGGGATTGATTCTGGTATAATCGCCGCTGCCGTAGATAAGCACGGTCTCGTTATTATCCTCCTGCAAACCATCGTCCTGTGCCTTTACTCCGGCATCCCCAGGCGCTAAACTGCTGCATGCCGCCAGTAACAAAGATGTAATCAATGCAAATAATATAACACATATTTTCTTCATAAGACCATCCTCCCTAAATGCACAAAAAGACATACAATCCCTTCAAAGAGATGGTATGCCTTCCTGTACATACTTTTTATGTGTGTCGTTTTATTTCCACAATCTTAAGTCGTGGAGCTATACTTAAATATCAAACTTATTTATACAGCAAATAAGCTGGCAGCTTCCCTATTGCTGTTTCATCCAGCCGGCAGCTGTCATATACAAGGACTTCTGTCCTTAAGGAACGCTTCCTGCCTTCCTTTTCAATTATTTGGCATTATTTTTATCCTGATTAAGCCGCATGGTAAGTCCAATCCGCTTCTTTGCCACGTCCACGGTAAGCACCTGCACATCTACAATATCTCCGACGCTCACAGCTTCCAGCGGATGCTTGATGAAGCGGTCTGTAATCTGGGAAATATGCACGAGTCCGTCCTGATGTACCCCAATATCCACAAAAACGCCGAAGTCAATGACGTTACGGACGGTTCCCTTTAAGATCATGCCCGGCTTTAAGTCCTTCATATCAAGCACATCGCTTCTTAAGATGGGCGCCGGCATATTTTCCCTTGGATCTCTTGAGGGCTTCTCCAGTTCCTTTAAAATGTCCGTAAGCGTTATCTCGCCAATCCCAAGCTCCTCGGCCATTTTCTTTTTGTCTTTGATCTTTTTCTCAAGCGTGCTTACTGCCGTGCCCTCTGCTGCCGCCTTTGCGCCTGCCTGTCCGCTCTTAGCATCTTTTCCACTTAAAGGCTCTTCCATCGCCATGGTCATGCCGCCCATGGCTGCTGCTAATGCCTTGCCCATAGCGGTATTGGTATTACGGATCACTACTTTCTGCTGCCTGCTCTTTTGTTCCTTTCTTTGGGCAGGCGCCTCTTTCTTAAGGGTTCCTTTATTCTTTGCCGCCTGCTTCTGTGCAAGCCGCACATCCTCCATGGTAAGGTTCATCTTTTCAAGCAGTTTCATAGCTGCCTCATAGGATTCCGGGTGCACACTGGTCGCGTCTAAGGGATTGTCCCCGTCTGGGATTCTAAGAAATCCGGCACACTGCTCGTATGCCTTGGGACCTAATTTAGGCACCTTAAGGAGCTGGGCACGGCTTGAAAAGCGTCCGTTCTGCTCCCTGTAATCCACAATATTTTTGGCAATCGCCTTTGACACACCGGATATGTATTCCAGCAAAGATGCGGACGCGGTATTTAAATCCACTCCCACCTTATTCACACAGTCCTCCACTACCCCGCCAAGAGCTTCACCCAGCTTTTTCTGATTCATATCATGTTGATACTGACCCACGCCGATAGACTTAGGATCGATCTTAACCAACTCTGCCAGTGGATCCTGCAGTCTTCTTGCAATGGATGCTGCGCTTCTTTGTCCCACGTCAAAGTTAGGAAATTCCTCTGTGGCAAGCTTGCTGGCAGAATAAACGGAAGCGCCCGCTTCATTTACGATGATATACTGAACCGGTGTATCCAGTTCCTTGATCAATTCCACAATCACCTGCTCAGATTCTCTCGACGCTGTTCCGTTTCCTACACTGATAAGGGAAACCCCATATTTCTTAATCAGCTTCTTTAACTCCGCCTTGGCTTCCTCCACCTTATTCTGCGGCGCTGTGGGATAAATCACCTTGGTATCCAGCACCTTCCCTGTGGCATCCACCACCGCCAGCTTGCAGCCTGTACGGAAGGCAGGATCCCAGCCAAGCACTACCTTGCCTGCAATGGGGGGCTGCATCAAAAGCTGTTCTAAGTTTTTGCCAAACACGGAGATTGCACCATCCTCCGCCTTTTCCGTCAGATCGTTCCTGATTTCACGCTCGATTGCAGGGGCTATCAGACGCTCATAAGCATCTTGAACTACCTCCCTAAGAGCAGCATCCGTAAATTCATTTTCCTTCGTAATCACTTTCTTACAAAGATATTGCAAGATTCTCTCTGCAGGCGCCGCTACCTTCACCGTCAGGAACTTTTCACTTTCACCCCTATTAAGCGCCAGCACGCGATGCCCTGCCGCCTTTTTGATGGGCTCTTCATAAGCGTAATACATCTCATAAACGCTCTCTGCCTTTTCATCCTTTGCCGCACTTATAAGGGTTCCTTCCTCCATAGTAATGTTACGGATATACATACGATAATCCGCCTCATCTGAAATCATTTCAGCAATAATATCTTTCGCACCCTGCAGCGCTTCCTTAACATCCTTCACTTCTTTTTCTTCGCTTAAATATTTCTCCGCCTCGGTCTCTAAAGGATGATCTGCCTCCTGCTTTAAAATATATTCAGCAAGACCATCAAGTCCTTTTTCCTTTGCAACACTTGCCCTGGTCTTTCTCTTAGGTCTATAAGGACGGTAAAGATCCTCCACTACTACCAACGTTTCTGCCGCCAGAATTTTGGTCTTTAACTCTTCTGTCAGCTTGCCCTGCTCCTCTATGCTTCCAAGAACCTGTTCCTTTTTCTCCTCCAGATTCCTAAGATAATTCAGCCTTTCATACAAATTCCTCAGCACTTCGTCATTTAAAGAACCGGTCGCCTCCTTGCGGTAACGGGAGATAAAGGGGATGGTATTGCCCTCATCGATCAACTTGACGGCGGCTTCCACCTGCCATTTTTCTACCTTAAGTTCTTCTTTCAATTTCAGTATAATGTCCATACTCTGTAAACCTCACGATTTCCTTTTTCATTACAACTAACTATTATAGAGGATAAGGGTATACTTTTTCAAGAGGGATTTCATCACAGCATTGAAACCGGGCAGCCGTCCTTGAAGACGGAACTGTTGCAGAACGATATTACAATAGCAGATGGCAGTAGTTTTATTTGACAAGTTGCTCTGTATGACATAACATAAAGGAAGTGACAACCGAGACTATGTTTAGCGTAACATACATAAAATGAGGGGCTATATGAAAATAAACTGGGCAGATGAAATTAAAAAAGATTTAAAAGATGTAGGCAAAAACCTAACGCTATCGCAGGAGTGCCAGCATTATAACGGGGCCATGACGGGAGTTGTAAATCGATATAAGAGCGAAGTTGCCGCATGGTACGACGACAATAATCCTAAAGAAAATGGTTTTTCTACAACAACACAGAATTTGTGGTATGAGCATTTTTTGAACAAGAAGCGGCTAAGCGCAAGAAAGATTGGCGTTCATTATGAATATATGCACCCAACGCAGTTTCCAAAGCAGGACAACCAACGGCTGCCTTTCTTTTCTTATGCCCATGATGGCAAAAATATGATCTGCACAGTGAAGGATTCTGTTTTTTATAAGAAAGTCTGGTATCGGAATCGAAAGATTCTATGGACAGAAGAGCCCTCTGGAAAAGAAGGGTATTATTACATTATGCAGTCAAGGTCTGTCAACGGAGGTTATATCTGTCCGAACTGTGCCAATCCCGGGACCCTGGAGAGTATGATAGACGGATGTGATTACTGCGGCACAAAATTTCATTTAGAGGACTTTAAAGAAAAAATATCCTGCTTCTACCTATCTAGATCCTTAACGGGAAGCCGGAACCGGAATCCTGCAAAATTAGCCGTCATTCCTGTCGTATGGGCGATATTGGGGCTTTATATTCTGAATATGCTTGGCTACATCGGCGTGAATACAACTCCTGCCTGGATTGTACTTATAGTTGGTTTTCTTTTGATTATAATTACAATGGAAATATTAAATTCAACAAGAGGCGCATCCCACAGTACCATAACGAAGAATAAGATACGCACAGTGGATCCACACTTTTCGGAGGAATACTTTGTGAGTAATCTGACAAACAAGCTTCTGTCAATTCACTATGCAGAAAATGCAGATGAAATTCGCCCTTTTGCCATGTGTGATCTTTCAAGACACATCAAATCCTATCAGGATGTGATAGAATGCAGTCTGACCAATTATCTGTTGAAAGATTTTTTCACGGATGAAAACTGGCAGCATCTAAAGGTTGTCGTAGAATTAAGATTACGGCGGGATGCCGGAGGAACACTTCGGGATGAAAAAGAGAATTTGACGCTTCATCTTATCAAGAATGTGAACCTGAAAACTGCCGCCGTGAGCGATGCCGTCGCTTATGCCTGCCGCGGCTGCGGCGCCAGCCTTTCCCTGTTAAACGGCGGCAAATGCCAATATTGCGGAAACGAATTGAAACTATACAATTATGACTGGGTAGTAAAAGAATATCGTGTAAAATAATCATTTGTATTCTTTCTAAAAAAGTGATACTATTAATTTACATAAGTAAATGTTTACCATTTTTTCAGGAAGTGAACTCCATGGATTACAATCGCAACAACAATCCTTATACCCCACCTAACCACCCATACGATTCAAACGGTCAACACCAGTTTGTCCGTAACCCCGGTCAGACCATGGCTATGATTTCGCTGATTTTGGGCATTGCAAGTATTGTCACTTTGTTTTCAATCTATCTTCCTATTATTCTGGGAAGCATTGCCATTGTACTGGCAATCCTTTCAAAAGGATATGGAAAGAAAATGCTCACCACTGCGAAAGTCGGTGTCGGAACAGCAATTGGCGGAATGACCCTGATTGTCGCAATCTTTGGCGCCATTATCAGTTTGTTCCTCTCCATGACCGGAGATGAGCTTGTGGAATTCGGCAGGCAGATCGATCAACAGTTTGAACAGCAGACGGGTATGGATATTGAAAAATTAACAGGAACTTCTTATGAAGAAATTATGAAAAGTTATGCAGAAATGATGGAATAATAAAAAGGAGGCTTTTTATGAGCAGTATGATAATCGGTGCTTCTAATTATATGAATCCCTATGCCGGCAGTTATGCAGGTGTCAGACAGACCTCTGCTGCAGAACAAACCGGAAAAGTGCTTGCCAATCCCGGCGAATCCACGAAAGTCTCTCCGGGCAGGAAATCTTCTCCTGCGGAATGTGAGACCTGCAAGAACCGCAAATATCAAGATGGTTCTGATGAAATGGTTTCTTTTAAATCAGCCGCCCACATTTCTCCTCAGGCTTCTGCTTCCAGAGTCAGAGCCCATGAGCAGGAACACGTGAGCAATGCATTTACCAAAGCAGCACGAAATGGCGGAAAGGTTCTTTCCGCTAACGTCACTCTTAAAACAGCCATTTGCCCGGAATGCGGAAGCAGTTATGTGGCAGGCGGCACCACTGCAACGAAAATCAAATACCCAAACGAAAGTAATCCCTATACCCAGAACCGCAAATCCTTAGATGCTGCGTCCGTTATAGGACAAAATCTGGATATAGCAGTTTAAATTTAAAATAAACAGGAGTTTTTTATGAATCAATATTTATCTTCTGTCAGTCTGAAATCACTGGCAAGGGGACAACTGCTTGGAAAATATGGAACAGTAGTCGGTATCTATCTCATTCAGATTCTCTGTACTGCTCCTATTAGTCTTGCAATTGCCCTGCTTATTGGCACCAACACTTTATTG
Source organism: Lachnospiraceae bacterium (assembly GCA_029054245.1). Classification (GTDB taxonomy): domain Bacteria; phylum Bacillota; class Clostridia; order Lachnospirales; family Lachnospiraceae; genus Suilimivivens. The sequence goes on from JAIDFQ010000041.1 coordinate 51,334, forward strand.
AACATCTTTCTTTACACCATAGCCCAATTTCTATTTGGGCTGCTTACAGGTTATTTTCTTGCCGGTCAGTGCTATATATCTTTAAAAGTTGCCTGTCTCCAGCCGCCTGCAGTAAGCGATTTATTTTACTTTTTCAGGGAAGACGCTTCAAAGGTCCTGTACATTCAGGTCATCCTTTCTGCCATTTCTACCCTCTGTTCACTGCCGTCCCTCATTTCCGGACATTATGTGAACCTTTCCATGATGGAGCTGGCATCTAAAGCCCTCACAGCATATGAGCTTCCTGTAAATGCACCGCTGTTTCTGTTCTACACCATAATGTATGTGACAGGCAATGTAATCAACATTTATATTCGGTATATCTTATTTTCACAAGCATTTTACCTGATGCTGGATTTCCCAGATTATTCAGCATCACAGCTGCTTAAGATGAGCATTCAGCTGATACAGGGAAGCCGGGCAAGACTATTTTATCTTATTCTGTCTTTTGTCCCGCTGCTTCTCCTTAGCGTGCTTTCCTGTGGAATCGCACAGCTGTGGATACAGCCTTATATGCAGACCACTTATGCAAATTTTTACCTCGACTTAATCAAGAAAAAGAATTAAACCAACATGTGCCGTCAATCAGCATTCATAAAAGGAGCCATCAATTTGATGGCTCCTTTATATTAATCCACTTCAAATAAGCATTCATAAAAAGATCAATGGCCCCGTCCATGACGGAATCCACATTTCCCGTTTCTGCATTTGTCCTGTGATCCTTCACCATGGTATATGGCTGCATGACATAAGAACGAATCTGGTTTCCCCAGCCAATATCCTTGATTTCTCCTCTGATATCCGAGAGTTTCTCTGCATTGGCTTCCTTTTTCAACATATACAGCTTTGCCTTCAACATCTGCATTGCCTTGTCTTTATTCTGGAATTGGGAACGCTCATTCTGGCACTGCACCACGATTCCGGTAGGAAGGTGGGTAATACGGATTGCCGATGAGGTTTTGTTGATGTGCTGCCCGCCAGCTCCACTGCTTCGGTAGGTATCGATCCGCAGCTCATCTTCATTAATCTCTACATCCACATCCTCTTCAATATCCGGCATAACATCCAACGAAACGAAAGAAGTCTGGCGTTTTCCCTGCGCATTAAACGGGGAAATACGCACCAGCCTGTGCACACCTTTTTCTGATTTGAGGTAACCATATGCATTCGTTCCGTTTACCTGAAAGGTGACAGATTTGATTCCTGCCTCATCCCCATCCAGATAGTCCAGCACCTCCACGGAAAAGCCTCTGCGCTCCGCCCATCTGGTATACATGCGGTAAAGCATGGAACACCAGTCACAGCTTTCCGTACCGCCTGCCCCTGCATTCAGCTTCAAAATGGCATTATAGCCGTCATACTCGTCCGAAAGCAACGTGCTGATGCGAATATCCTCAAAGGTTTTAATGAGCTCATCCAGTTCTTTGCGGATATCGGTCACAAGTTCAGCGTCTTCCTCCTCGTATCCCATCTCAATCAGGGTCTCAATGTCCTCATACTGTGCCTCCAATCCTTCCATGGTCTCCACAGTATCTTTTAAATTTTTCAGTTCCTTCATCTTCTGGTTGGAAATCTCCGGGTCATCCCAAAATCCAGGCGCCTCCATTTCCCTTTCCAGTTCTTCTATCTTCTTTGACTTATTTGCCAAGTCAAAGTGAATCCCTCACTTCCGCTAAAGGGCTCTTGTAAGTCTGAAGCTCAGACTTCATCTGATCTAGTTCTACCATCTAACGTCACCTCTTTCTTTTTGTGTTTTTATTTGCGCCCGCAACACTGTTTATATTTTTTACCGCTTCCGCAGGGGCAGGGATCATTGGGATAAATCTTGGCATTCTCCCGTTTCACTGGCGCCTTTGCCAGAGAATCATCTTTGTTGGTGCCGGTTACTTTGGCAACCTGTTCTCTCTCTACCTTCTGCTCTACTCTCACATGGAACAGAACCCTGATGGTCTCCTCCCGGATATTCTGGGTCATATCATCGAACATCTCATAACCGCTTAACTTATATTCCACAAGAGGATCCCTCTGTCCATATGCCTGAAGACCAACGCCTTGACGGAGCTGATCCATATCATCGATATGATCCATCCATTTTCTGTCGATTACCTTAAGGAGAATGACCCTCTCCAGTTCACGGATAGCTTCCGGTTCAGGAAATTCTGCTTCCTTTGCCTCATAAAGCTTCACAGCCTCTTCCTTAAGCTGCTGCTTTAGTGCATTCTTCTTCGGTGTATTGATCCGTCCCCTGTTGATGACTTTTAGGGGAATCGTGGGAAGCAGCAGGGTATTGAGCTCTTCCAGATTCCAGTCATCATAATCCGTATCATCACCGATTACAATATCCACACAATTCTCTGTGATATCTGTAATCATCTTGTAGATGGCATCCCGCATACTCTCGCCATCTAACACACGGCGTCTCTCCTCGTATATGATCTCTCTCTGCTCATTCATGACCTGATCATATTCAAGCAGGTTCTTCCTGATTCCATAGTTGTTATTTTCTATCTTCTTTTGTGCTGATTCAATTGCATTGCTTAAAGTCTTATGCTCTATTTCCTGATTTTCAGGTATGCCCAACGTATTGAACATATTGATCAAGCGCTCGGATCCAAACAGACGCATCAAATCATCTTCCAGGGAAATGTAGAACTTAGATACACCTGGGTCACCCTGACGGCCGGAACGCCCGCGCAGCTGATTATCAATACGTCTGGACTCATGACGCTCTGTCCCGATGATCTTAAGCCCGCCTGCCTCTCTTGCCGCATCGTCCAGCTTAATATCTGTACCACGACCTGCCATATTGGTGGCAATGGTAACAGCGCCATGGATACCTGCATCCGCAACGATTTCCGCTTCCAGCTCGTGGAACTTAGCATTTAAGACCTTATGGGGAATTCCCTGTTTGGTCAAAAGCTTACTCAGTTCCTCAGATGCCTCAATGGTAATCGTACCTACCAGTACCGGCTGTCCCTTAGCGTGTGCTTCCTTTACAGCCTCCACGATTGCGCAGAGCTTTTCCTTTTTTGTCTTATAGACCGCATCCTGTAAATCTTTTCTTGCAACCGGCTTATTGGTGGGTATTTCAATAACATCCATCCCGTAAATATCACGGAATTCTCTTTCTTCTGTGAGCGCTGTACCGGTCATGCCCGCTTTCTTCTCAAATTTATTAAAGAAATTCTGAAAGGTGATAGTCGCTAACGTCTTGCTTTCTCTTTTGACCTTCACATGTTCCTTGGCTTCAATCGCCTGATGCAGACCGTCCGAATAACGGCGTCCCGGCATGATACGCCCTGTAAATTCATCTACAATCAATACCTGGTCATCCTTGACCACATAATCCTGATCCCTGAACATCAGATTGTTTGCACGCAGCGCCAATATGATATTATGTTGAATTTCAATATTCTCTGGATCGGCAAGGTTGTCTATCTGGAAGAATTTCTCCACCTTATCGACGCCCTGGGCTGTCAGATTGACCACCTTGTCCTTTTCATTGACAATGAAATCGCCGGTTTCTTCTCTTTCCACACCCATAATGGCATCCATCTTGGACAAATCCTGCATGTCCTCGCCGCGCTTCATCTGCTTGGCAAGTATATCACAGACTTCATAAAGCTTAGTGGATTTACCGCTTTGTCCTGATATGATAAGCGGTGTCCTAGCTTCGTCTATCAATACGGAATCGACCTCATCGATAATGGCATAATGCAACGTGCGCAGCACCAACTGTGCCTTATAAATCACCATATTATCTCTCAGATAGTCAAAACCAAGTTCATTGTTTGTCACATAAGTAATATCGCAGTTATAGGCTTCTCTTCTCTCGTCTGACTTCATACTGTTCAGCACTACGCCGACAGTAAGTCCAAGAAATTTATGAACTTCTCCCATCCATTCGGCATCACGCTTGGCAAGGTAATCATTGACGGTTACAATATGAACCCCTTTCCCTTCCAAGGCATTTAAGTATGCGGGCAAAGTGGAAACCAGCGTCTTTCCTTCACCTGTTTTCATTTCCGCGATACGCCCCTGATGGAGGATGATACCGCCGATGAGCTGAACCCTGTAATGTTCCATATTCAGCACCCGCCTGGCTGCCTCCCGCACCACGGCAAACGCTTCTGGGAGCAGATCATCTAACGATTCTCCGCCTGCCAGACGCTTCTTAAATTCTTCCGTCTTTCCGGCAAGCTCTGCATCGGATAGTGCCTGCATGGAAGGTCTCAAATCCTCAATCGCCTGTACAATGCCCTCGATACGCTTTAGCTCTCTTTCACTATGTGTTCCAAATACCTTCTGGATTAAGTTCATTTTAATACCTCACTCTATAAAAACTGCAAACCTTATTGTAACAGATTTGTAATTTATATTCAACTATACAAATATTATCATTTTGTAAACAATTGGGGGAGTTACCGTTCAGACCGCAAGGGGAGCAGGATGGATAAGGGGCGGGAAAGGCAATGGCATCTGTGGGCGGCACCTATTTCATCTTTGCAAGTCTCGTCTTCAAATCGGATTTCACTAACCGAATGGATATAGATATTTCAAACCGAACGGGGACAGAGCCCAGCGGCATCCATGCCGCAGGGCTCTTAATCCGGCATCCATGCCGGATTCCCCTGATACCTCACCATTCTGTAAGTGAAATTGCCGATTTTTCGCCAGAGCCTTGCAAAGATGAAATAGGTGCCGCCCGCAGATGCCATTGCCTTCCCGCCCCTTATCCATCCTGCTCCCCTTGCAGTCTAAACGGTAACGATGACAGGGAAGACCCCGCGCAGGGCATCGGATACAGCAGCAGGTGGTATTGGCAGGGCAGTTCCCCTGCATTCGGTCGGTCAAAAATTTATAGCGGAGCCTTATGGGAAGCAATTAGAAGGACTTAGCTGCTCTCTCAATACCCTGCAATCGGCGGACAGGACGTCCGCCGAAGGCGTGATTTGACCCATGGATGGGTCAATACGCCGGTTGCGTCCGGCGCTAATCCCTAAACAAGAGCTGCTTAGTCCTTCTTATCGCTGTACATAGGTCCGCTATAAACTTTTGACCCGACCGAATGCAGGGGAACTGCCCTGCCAATACCACCTGCTGCTGTATCCGATGCTCTGCGCGGGGGCTTAATTGTATTTAAAACAAATATCCCCTTTAAATCTCATTCCCCGGAAACTTAGGAATTCCTGCCAGTCCTTTGGCAAGGTCTTCGTCGGTGGGGATGTAGTCGGTCATTTCACCGTTGTTGTAGCGTTCGTATGCTATCATGTCGAAATAGCCGGTTCCTGTAAGTCCGAAAAGGATCGTTTTTTCTTCGCCTGTTTCCTTGCATTTAAGGGCTTCATCGATAGCAACCTTGATTGCATGAGAGCTTTCAGGTGCGGGCAGGATGCCTTCCACTCTTGCAAACTCTTCTGCTGCCTTAAATACGGAGGTCTGTTCTACGCTGACAGCTTCCATGTATCCGTCAGCATATAGCTGTGACAGCACAGAGCTCATGCCGTGGTAACGCAGTCCTCCTGCATGGTTCGGCGCAGGCATGAATCCGCTGCCTAAGGTGTACATCTTTGCAAGCGGGCATACTTTACCAGTATCGCAAAAATCATATACATATTTTCCTCTGGTGAGACTGGGACAGGAGGCAGGCTCAACAGCAATAAATCGATAATCCGCTTCGCCTCTCAGCTTTTCGCCCATAAACGGAGAAATCAGACCGCCTAAGTTAGAACCGCCGCCTGCACATCCAATAATCATGTCAGGTTTAATTCCGTACTTGTCCATGGCTGCCTTAGCTTCAAGTCCGATTACTGACTGGTGAAGCAGAACCTGTGTCAACACAGATCCCAATACATAACGGTATCCTTCCCGCGCTGTAGCTGCTTCCACTGCCTCGGAAATCGCACAGCCAAGGCTTCCTGTGGTTCCAGGAAACTCCTCTAAGATTCTGCGTCCCACTTCTGTTGTGTCAGAGGGGGAAGGGGTAACATTTGCACCATAGGTACGCATTACTTCGCGTCGGAATGGCTTCTGCTCATAAGAGCATTTTACCATATATACTTGACAGTCCAGTCCGAGATAAGCACACGCCATGGAAAGTGCCGTACCCCACTGACCTGCACCGGTTTCCGTTGTCACACCTTTAAGTCCCTGTTGCTTGGCATAGTATGCCTGGGCTATGGCAGAGTTCAGCTTGTGGCTGCCACTGGTGTTATTTCCTTCAAATTTATAGTAAATCTTTGCAGGCGTCTGCAGCTTTTCCTCAAGACAGTAAGCGCGGACGAGGGGGGACGGACGGTACATCTTGTAAAATTTCCTGATTTCCTCCGGGATTTCAAAATAAGCCGTTGTATCATCCAGTTCTTGTCTGCAAAGCTCATCGCAGAAAATACCGCGCATTTCCTCGAAGGTTAGCGGCTTAAGAGTTCCCGGGTTTAAAAGGGGCGCCGGTTTATTTTTCATGTCTGCGCGGACATTATACCAACTGACTGGCATCTCATTTTCTTCAAGATAAATTTTGTAAGGAATCTTCTTTTCTTCACTCATAGCGGTATCTCCATTCTGCGTATATGACGCTTTTTTAACAATTGATTTTTGTTACTTATAACACATACCCCTTAGAAAGTCAATGTAATTGCCCTAACAACTGCCGATCTTCTTGCTTTCGGAACATTGTCCTAAAATCAGTGGCAAATCCGTTACTGTGAAGCCGAAGGCTGAATTGGAATCCGAATGCTTATTCCCGGCAGCAAATATTTATTTCCGGAAAGAACATCTGCATTTTCTTTCTCAATCCTTTCGTACCAGCTTCCGGTTCCATAAAACTTCTTTGCGATTCCCCACAGCGTATCCCCAGGCTGCACCACATATTCGGTCATATGCACTTCTTGTCGCTGATTTTGCCGCCGGCTCTCTGCTATCTCATTGTCATTTTTGATTTCAAAGATTTCCTCCTGCGGATTCCACAGCATATAATATGGTCCCTCATATTCCTCTATCACAGCCCTCCTGCCGCTGCTGTGAACAGGTCTATTAATCTGCATATCAAGATACCCATCTGCATTCAGATCCAAAAAGGAAATCATATCAGGAAGTTCTATGCTAAGCGACACCTTCTGTTGCTGATAAAGTTCATTTGTCTCCATATTTTTTACCGTCATTTCATAATCCTCATCCATACAGAATCCATTAATCAAATATGCCTCATAACCTGTTTCAGGGATTTCCTCTGCAAAACTAAAATGGATTTGGAGCATAGGCGCATCCCCACGCAGCCTAATCTGATAATCTGCTTCCTTTAACATGGCAAAGTTCTCCATAATGGTCTGTCCCGACCAGCAGGTATCGATTCCCCGTACTTCCAAAAAATCACGGTTCGGATTTTCCAGATGTATCTCCCGCTCTTCATGATCAATCCAGTACAGCTTTTCATCACTCAATCCCCATCCCCCCAAGTCCTTTGCGCTCAATTTATTTGTAACAAAACAGGATATCAGTTTGTGAGCAGAGGTCAAATAAAACTCGGTATCGATGGTTCCTTTACACTCCATTCCATATAGCACATCTCCTTTGACTACCATTACCCTGTCAGGCCATTGATCAAAATAATAACCATCCTTTTTATTTCCGGCTTTGGATGCGTACAGCGGATTTTCCTTCTCATCATACCTCTCCTTCAGAGAATAGTACAAATCAAGAGCATGTATGTCTTCTTCAAGCGGATACTGATAATAAACAAATTTCATCGCATATTCTGTATTTTCAAAAGAAACTGCGCCGCTCTCATCCTCTTTCTTCAAAAGATATTCCTCAAACGCTTCTGACGTCTGGAAGGATTCCCATGAAATATCTGCCGTTCCTCTTGCATACGGAGACTGATAATCGGTCTTTACCATGATTTCGGCATATGCATATAGCGACTGCTGCGCTTCTTCATCCAGATATCTAATCAACGTGCTGACCGGGTGTCTTTCCGGCTCCATTGCCCGTCCAGCCATGATACTAAAAAAGAGCATACCAGCCATGATACAGATACTGACCAATTTCTTATACATTGTTATTCCTCAATTCCTCTATTAAAATCGCCTAGATATCCTTATTTGTCTGCAATATTATTTTGATTATATTGGTTTTATCATTATACACCTTAAATGCATCAAAGTTGCATACTGGAAAAACCACATCTGCCAAATATACACAGAACAAAGTCAGCAGCATGCCAACTGTCAACGCCGCAATCAGGAACAGCACAATGCCCTTTTAAAAAAGAACGATCCAAACCTCATGCAAAATAAGCAGACACGGTTTCTACTCTTTTACAATTCCCCAGCAGGAACAAAACCTCCTAAAACAAAATGGTAATTATTCCTTCCCAAGCTTAATGACATATACGTCTGCTTCTTCACTTTCAAAATTGAAACTATAACTATATACACCGCCATTCTTCTGTATGGTACGGACAGAAGCGATATTATTGGGGGTGACAGACAGCTTTAATTCCGGCAAACCATATCCTTTCGCAATATTACAAATCTGCCGCAACATTTCTGTTGCGTATCCTTTTTTTCTTTCAGACTACTACTTCTTCTCTTTTTTCCTCTATTCGTTCTCCGGTCCGGTCACGCATAAAAAGCAGTCTGAAAAATCTATGCTTTTTTATACTCTTGACAAAAAAATTTAAAATAGGTATACTGGTCAAAATGACCACATGGTCATCAAGGAGGTTTTTATGCCAACGGCTCTATTTCTCGAACTAAATGATGAAAAGAAACAAACCATTATCGCAGCCGGTCTTTCTGAATTTGCAGACTATGGTTACGAAAACAGCTCCACGAACCGGATTGTGAAAAGAGCTGGCATCAGTAAGGGAAGTTTATTTAAATATTTCCCAACGAAAGAAGACTTTTACTTCTATATCCTTGACAAAATTACAGCCGAGCTTATCTCCGGCTTAAAAGAAAAGGCGGGTACGCTTTCAACTGAATTATTTCAACGCATCATAGAATATTCTGTTTTAGAATTTTCCTGGTATATTCAATATCCTGAAAAGTCAAAAATGATTGTCAAAGCATTTGCCAAAAGCGACACAGAAATCTACAGAAAAACTTTGTCAAAATATAGTGCGAAAGAACAAGATCTATATTATTGGTTTATGCAGGATGTTGACACGACACAATTTCGATTTAACAGGCAAAAGACTCTTGAAATCATAAAGTGGTTCCTCAAGGGATTTAATGAAGATTTTTTGAGTCTGCTTCAAATACAAAAGAATAGCAATTTGGGGACAATCAGACAGGAATATACAGCAAGCTTATCAGAACACTTAGAAATGTTAAAAACAGGACTTGCAAAATAGGAGGTTGTTATGTTTTATCATGCAAGGGGCGGAAATATCCATGTAGGAAACTCAAATATGGATTACATCTCTTTTGGAAGCGGAAGCCAAATTCTGGTTATGCTGCCCGGTCTTAGCGATGGACTGTCTACATTGAAAGGAAAAGCCCTTATTTTCGCCATGGCATATCGCATGTATGCAAAAAAATATACCGTATACGTTTTCAGCCGAAAAAATCACCTGCCAGAGGGCTACTCTACAAGAGAAATGACAAAAGATCAGGCGGAGGCAATGATTGCGCTGGGCATTTCAAAGGCAGATGTTCTCGGCGTATCCCAAGGCGGTATGATCGCCCAGTATCTTGCAATTGATTATCCTGATCTGGTTGGTAAACTCATACTTGCCGTAACAGCCTCAAAGCCAAATGAAATCGTGCAGGAGGCAATTAATACCTGGCTCCAGATGGCAGTGCAGGAAGATTATAAAAATTTAATGATCGATACCGCAGAAAGATCATATTCACAATGTCACCTGAAAAAATATGGTTTTCTTTATCCACTGCTTGGACGAATCGGCAAGCCCAAAAGTTTTAACCGCTTTCTCATACAGGCTGCCTCCTGCGCGCAGCATAATGCATACTCTGAATTAGATAAGATTGTATGCCCAACACTCGTCATCGGGGGAGCGTGTGATAAGATTGTAGGAACTGCTGCTGCCTCTGAATTATCTGAAAAAATCAGAGGCAGTGAACTGTTCATTTACGAAAATCTGGGACACGCCGCCTATGAAGAAGCAAAAGATTTTAATGACCGATGTTTAAATTTTTTGTCAAATTAATTTCTTCTTAACCGGAATCCATATTTCTGTATAATAATTTTCATCCTGCATTCCATTGGGATATTTATCCGGCGCATCATACATCTCCACACAATATCCTGCTGCAAATTCATAACCCTGCAATGCAGGAAGCCATTCAGAGAATATTTTGACATTTACATCCTGCAAAGATTGAGGAAGTGCACCTTTACATGGAAAAACCGCCCATGTGAATGCGGGAATTGTCTTTACAGTGAGTCCATTTGGAATGTCTATAGATGGATTATAAATATCTGCTATCAGATATTCAAATGTTTCATTTCCCATCTGTGGATCAATATTGATTCCAAACATTCCGCAAACATATTTTCCATTTCCCTTGGCATAATGCTCCTGCCAAAATGCAGGTACTGCCTGCTTTGCATTTTCGTAGCTGAACCTCGCTGATGATGCCAGAACCGTAAAGGATTCTTTTTTTGTAATTCTGTAGTCCATGATATAACCGCCTTTCAATGATATTGTTAATTTCAGCGGTGCGAACGTTTTGAGCATAGCTCCTTTTTTCCGCACGGTTGAAGGTGCAAATCCATGAAAGCGGGAAAAGGCTTTGGTAAAACTGTCAGGAGAATCGTATCCATACTTCATTGCAAGCTCTATCACCGTAATATCGCTTCCAACCAGTTCTTCTCCTGCAAGCGCCAGCCTGCGGTTTCTTATATATTCCGTTATTGAATATCCACACAGGATGCTGAACCCTTTATTGAAGTAAAAGGGGGAAATATTAACATGACTGGCCACATCATACATCGTAATATTCTCTGTTATGCGATTTTCAATGTAACTGACTGCTTCCTTGATTGCCTCTGTCCATTCCATGATTGCTTACCTCCCTGCTGTGACTACAGTATAATGCTTGGAATCTATCACGTCCCGACATTACTGGCTTTCTTTTGTCCGAAAGAGGTCAACATGATTCTACCCACCATTTTGCAACATCACTTCTTCCAACTTGTTACACCATTATACAACACAAATGCATCATAATTGCATACTACATCGACAATGACACACGGATTCCTTCTATTTGCAAAAGTTTATCTTCAGGCATACAATTTGCGTATATTTTGCTGGCTTGTTAATCGAAATCTAATAGTTCTAACAAAATTTCCATATGTTTTGTGTTATAATGTTTTATATAACTTTGGATTTGAGGAGATAAAGAAAGATGAGAAAAATTAGTCTATTTATTGCGATAAGCCTTGACGGATATATCGCAGATAGTAAGGGCAGTGTTGATTGGCTGAAAGGACAAAGCAATGAGAATGAGAATGTTGACTCCTATTCTGAGTTTGTAAAGAACATTGATACGATTTTAATGGGGTGGAATACTTATCATCAAATTGTTACTGAACTTTCTCCCAAAGAATGGATATATAACGATTTTACAACTTATGTTATTACACATAATGAGCATACTTCCTCTGAAAAAATTCTATTTGTAAATTTAAATCCTGTTAACTTGGTAAAAAGGCTAAAAGAAGAAAACGGAAAAGATATTTGGATATGTGGTGGCGCTAATCTTGTCCAGCAGTTAGTAAATGAGGATTTAATCGACTGCTATTATATTACTGTAGTTCCAACACTTTTAGGCTCTGGTATTCGGCTTTTTGGAAGCGCAAAACATGAGATTAAGTTAAGATTACTTAATACACGGTCATATAATGGTATGACAGACTTAATCTATACGCGAAGATAACTTTCATTTTGTCTAATTCAAAACTGAATGATAATCACTGCCAAGGGATATAAAAGAGCCGAGATAAAACTTCCTTTTTCATCTGTCAAAACACACTCTTCACATTATTGCTTTTTCCAGTAATCAGTGTTATTATTTTAACGAAGTAATTATTCAAAAAATTAAAATAAAACAAATCATACGAGGTGAAAAGAAATGAGTAAAACATTTGCTGATTTAATTGCCAAAGTCAATGAATGCGGCATGAAAAAAGTTGCCGTTGCCGTTGCACAGGACTCTGCCGTGCTTGAAGCTGTCAAAGCCGCCAAGGAAAGAAAGATTGCAGATGCGATTTTAGTTGGTAATGAAAAGGAAATCAGAGATATCGCTGCTTCCCTAAATATGGATTTAAGCGGTTTTGAGATCATCAATGTAGAAGATACCACCGAAGCGGCACTCACCGCCGTGAAGCTGGTCCATGAAGGAAAAGCAGATATGTACATGAAAGGGCTGATCGATACCAAAGGCTTTTTAAAGAGCGTCCTGGACAAAGAAGTGGGACTTCGTACCGGCAAACCTTTATCTCACGTATGCGTGTTTGAAATTGAGGGCATCGACCATCTCCTCTTCTTAACAGACGTGGCATTTATTCCTTACCCCACGCTGGAAGACAAAATCAATATCATCAACAATACGCTTGAAATCACCAGTGCCTGCGGCATCGAAAATCCTAAGGTCGCTCCCCTTGCTGCAGTTGAGGTCATCAATCCCAAAATGCCAGCAACCGTAGAAGCAGGAGAACTGACACAGATGAATAAGGATGGAAAGATTACCGGCTGTATCATAGACGGACCTTTATCTTTAGACCTTGCCATCGATGCCGAAGCTGCTAAGCACAAGGGCGCTACCGACAGGGCGATCCAGGGAGATGCAGACATCCTTCTTTTCCCCGACATCCACGCCGGAAATCTTGTATACAAATGTCTTGTACATACCGCTAAGGTTGTCAACGGAAACATCCTTACCGGAACAAAGGCTCCCGTCATCTTAACTTCCCGTTCCGATGACTTTGAGACCAAAGTAAATTCCATTGCTTTAGGCGCTGTTGTTGCCAACGCAATGCAAAATCAGTAAAATAATATATTTATGGAGGAAAGCAAATGGCTATCAAAAGTTTAATTATCAATCCCGGTTCCACCTCCACCAAAATTGGTGTGTTTGAAGACGAAACCCTCTTATTTGAAGAGACTCTACGTCACTCTACAGAGGAAATCGCACAATACGCTTCCATCGTAGACCAGAAGGATTTCCGCAAACAGATTATTCTCGATCTCCTTGCAGAAAAGAATTTTGACATCAAATCCCTGCAGGTGATCGTTGGGCGCGGCGGAATGTTAAAACCTATTCCCGGCGGCACCTACGCAGTAAGCGATGATCTGTTAGAAGACCTAAAGATTGGAAAGCAGGGACAGCATGCTTCCAACTTAGGCGGTATCCTCGCCCGTGAGATTGGCGATTCCATCGGTGTTCCTTCTTATATCGTAGATCCTGTAGTTGTTGATGAACTGATGCCCATCTCCAGATACTCCGGCGTTCCCGAACTGCCACGCACCAGCGTTTTCCATGCATTGAATCAAAAGGCAGTCGCTAAGCGTTACGCGAAGGAACAGGGCAAGCCCTACGACTCCTACAATCTAATCGTAGTCCATATGGGCGGCGGTGTTTCCGTAGGAGCCCACGAAAAGGGACGTGTTGTGGATGTATTCAACGCCTTGGACGGTGACGGTGCTTTCTCACCTGAAAGAGCTGGCGCAGTTCCCTCCGGCGCACTGATTAAAATGTGCTTTTCTGGTCAATACAGCGAAAAGGAAGTATACAAGAAAATCGTCGGAAACGGCGGCTTCAATGCCTATGTCGGCACCAACGACATGCGCGATGTGGAAAAGATGGTAAATGACGGTGATGAGAATGCCGCTGAAATCCGTGAAGCATTCATCATGCAGGTTGCCAAGGATATCGGTTCCATGGCATGTGTGCTGAAAGGAAAAGTAGATCAGATCATCATTACCGGCGGCATTGCTTATGACAAGGTGGTTGTAGGCGGGCTTAAGGAAAGAGCTGGTTTTATCGCTCCTATCACCGTATATCCAGGTGAAGACGAACTCCTCGCTTTAGCACAAGGCGCTCTCCGTGTTATGAACGGTGAAGAAGAGGCTATGACCTATTAATTGAACAACGTCTTCAAGTGATGACAAACGAAAAATGACCATACTTGAGTTTCGGTACTCTTGCATGGTCGTTTTTTGTTTTCTATAATCCTCAAATAAGTAAAGGAAACCTTTGTTATTCTTCTCGTTCTATTATTCTCTTATCTCCCGAGTCTGCATGCTTTTTCTCTTCCCGATTTTCCTTATTATTCCTCAAGTATCTCCGAACAACACACAGCAATGCCACGCTGATCACGGATACAAAATCCTGGTAGGGCGTTGTATCTCCCACAATCATATGCCTTGCCACAAGGAAAATCAAAACATCAATCACATTTTCTGAATTTGGTCTGCAGAGCATAACCAGAAACTCGATGCCGATTACAAGCATAAAAATCTGATCCATATATTCCCTAAATACAGATGTATCCTTCAAAAGATGTTGAAAAAGCTCCACATTCCTGATCAGACTGAAAAAAGAAAATACAAGCCCAATCAACATTAATACTGCCGTGACCATTTCCAGCGCATGGCATAAAATCTGTACATATTTTTTGGCTTTTCCCAGTTTCCCCAATAAATCCCCCATCACAGCCCTCCATTATTTCTATTACAAAAAGCTGACTCGCGAAGCGTAGCAGCGTTTGTTTTTATCTGTCATGCGCCGACCTTGCAAACAATAGGAACATGGGGAAAATCTCCAATCTTCCTGTCAACATGGCAATGGACAGCACCACCTGCGCCCAGTCTGAATATATGCTGAAATTGGACATGGGACCCACCAGATGAAGTCCCGGTCCGATATTGTTAAAACAGGATATAACTGCTGTAAAATTGGTGGTAAAGTCAAAACCGTCCAGCGAAACAGCCAATGTAAATACACACAGCAAAATCATATAGGAAGCCGCATAGATTCTTGTTGATCCGAGTGTTTTCTTATCTACCGGCTTTCCGTTGAGTCTTACTGTCACAATCTCCTTTGGATTGATGATCTGCCTGATTTCCGCAACAGAAGACTTTACCAGAATCAGAACCCTGGATACCTTCATCCCACCGCCGGTAGAACCTGCACAGGCGCCTATAACCATTAAAAGCACTAACAGATGCTTGGAAAACTCCGGCCAGAGTTCAAAATCCGCCGTGGCAAATCCCGTTGTTGTAATAATACTTGCCACCTGGAAAAATGCCTGCCGCAGACCATTTAAAAATCCGCCCGCATAATTTATGATATTACATGCTATCGCAATCGTGGACACCGCTACGACCGCAAAATAAACTTTTACTTCCTCCATGGTAAAAGCTTCCTTCAATTTCCGAAGCATAATCAGATGATACACACTAAAGTTCACGCCAAACAGGAGCATAAAAATCCCCAGCGTAATTTCTATCGCCAAACTGTTATAACCCGCTATGCCCGCCGCTGAAACAGCAAATCCGCCTGTGCCGGCAGTACCGAAAGCAATGCAGAAGCTGTCAAAAGTCTGCATGCCAAAAATATGAAGAAGCACAATCAATATCAAGGTCATAAATGTATAAATTCCATATAGAATCATGGAAGTAGTCCGCATCCTCGGCACCAGTTTGCCGGCTGTAGGCCCCGGCACCTCTGCCCGAACCAGATGCATGGAATTATCATTTTCCATAGGCATGACCATCATCACAAATACCAATACCCCCATTCCGCCGATCCAATGGGTAAAACTTCTCCAGAAAAGTACGCCGTGCCCCAATTTCTCCGGCGCCGAAAGAACAGATGCCCCGGTAGTGGTAAAGCCGGACACAATCTCAAACAGCGCATTCCAGTAGCTGTCAAAGCCACCGCTTAAATATAACGGCACCGCTCCAATCAGGGAAATCACAATCCATGCTGCCGCTACGATAAAATATCCATCACGGCTGCTCATTCTTTTTTCAGACTGTCTGACGCGTGTGAAAAGCAGACCAACAATTGCCGCCGGTATCATGGTAAAGAGAAACCCAAATGCATCTCCGTCCTGATAAGCCAATGAGATCAGTAATGCCGGTATCATCAATATGACTTCCGTCAAAATAATTTTTCCTATAATACTGATAATAATCCTTTTATTCATGACATCCTTATGCCTTCCTTATTCCTCACTGCAGTTTGGCTTAAGACCAAGCTGTTATGAGTGATCCGCAAAAATATCTTCGAGACGCACGATCTGCCAGTCTATCGTTGCCACCAGCGCCGTATCTCCCGGCATAAGCATATCATCACCTCTGGGTATGATCGTTTTTCCATCCCTAATAATACATCCAAGCAGTATATTCCTTTTTAACCGAAGATTTTTTAATGGTATATTAAGATTTTTATCTTTTTCATCTATCTTAAACTCTATAAATTCAATCTTTCCGTCCATTAGACGATAAAGTGATTCTACCGCATCATTATCCTCTGCATTCAATAAAGACCGACTATATCCCAGTATCCGGTCTGCTGCAACATCCTCCCTGGAAATCGTGCAGATCCTGCTTCCTGCTTTCATCACCTTAAGCCTGGACTTCGCATTGATACGGGATACCACCTTGTTGATTCCCTGGGATTCGGCATACATAGCGGCAATCAGATTATACTCATCATTTTCCGTCATGGCGATAAACGCATCTGTATTAGAAATATCGGTCTTTGACATAGAATCAAAGTAAGTGAGCGCATCATCGCACATCACCGCTGCGCCCGAAATCGCCGCCGAAATCTCCTTGGCAAGCTCCCTGCGTTTCTCAATCAGCGTGACTTTTGCTCCCTGCCTGTGCAGCACTTCCGCCAGATAGTATGAGATACGCCCTCCTCCCGCAATCATGACCGATTGCAGAGGTTTCACCGGCAGCTTTAACTTCTTGAAGGATTTTCTAAATTCTTCCGCTGCACCCGTCAGATATAGTATGTCGCCTGACTGTATCACCGTGTCTCCTTTTGGCACAAAAACCTTTTCTTCCCTGACCACCGCACAGATCAAAAGATTGATTCCCATATTCTTATTGATTTCAATTAAAGTTCTGGCATTTAAGGGAGAGTCCTCCCCCACGGTCATTTCCACCAGCTCTGCCCTGCCTCTTGCAAAAACCTCAACTCTGGTAGCAAGGGGAAAGCGGAGCAGGCGATATATTTCCATTGCTGTCGCCATCTCAGGATTAATGATCATAGAAAGCCCCAGCTTGTCCTTGTAAAAGCGGTTCTGCCTCGCATAGTCCACATCCCTGATTCTGGCAATTGTGTGCTTTGCTCCCAGCATATGAGCAGTCAGACAGCTTAAGATATTAAGTTCATCTGAATCTGTCACTGCAATAAAAATGTCTGCTTCGTCTGCACCTACATCCTTCAAGACAGCATAGGAGGCACCATTTCCCTGGAAGCTGATGACATCAGCCATATTACTCATGCTGTCCACCACACTTTCCTCTCTGTCAATAATGGTGATTCTATATCCATCGCGTGCCAAGTGCACAGCAAGGGACTTTCCGATTTCTCCGCCGCCTACAATAAAAATTTGCATTTGATTACGGTATTTCATTTCAACTTCCGTTCTCCATTCTGTTTCTACCATTTCCTAATGCTAAAACACTTTCATTGTACTCACTTTTATGTCAGAATACAACTAATATTTGAAATTTAAAAAAAATGGCTTTCATCAAACACTTCCTTTGAAAGCCATTTTCCATATCTTTTTCCAGTGCTTCTTTTCATTTTGCTATTTTACATATAGCAATTTCTTTCCCTGCGCAAATCTGCGCACTTCTTCTGTCAGCAAGATTGTTCCATTGGCAATGGCATCTGGGCATGCACCGCTGATGTGCGGCGTTACCAACAGATTTTCCAATTCGCCTGTGACAAAAGGATGTCCCTTATATAATGGTTCATATGCAAAAACATCCAACGCTGCGCCGCCAATCTGATGTGTCCTAAGCGCTTCGATCAAATCCTTCTCCACAATAACCGCACCCCGGGAATTATTTACAAGGTATGCTCCCTTCTTCATACGCGAAAAGGCATGCTTATCAAATATCCCCTTCGTCTCCTCCGTCACTTTCATATGGCAGGAAATGAAATCTGATTTTTCCAGCAGGGTTTCAAAATCCACAAGTTCGATTCCCGGCGCTTCCACTTCCACTTTCGACATATAGGGATCGTAGATCACTAAGTTTGCTCCAAAACCTTTTAAAATGGCAGCAACCCGGCGCCCAATGCTTCCATATCCCACGATTCCGGCAGTCTTTCCGTGAATCTGAGGTCCCTGGAACTGCATATAAGGATGGCACTCCTTTACCTTTCCCCATGTCACATCGGTCTTCATTTCGGACGGTGCTTCATCAAGCACAGCTCTTCCGCTTAAAATGGCGTTATTTGCCTCCGACACATGGCGGACCAGATTCAACAGCAGCGCCACGGCAAATTCCGCTGTGGCATCTGAATTTCTGCCCGGTGTATAGCTTACAGTAATGCCCTTTTCCTTTGCCGCCTGCTGATCCACATTGACTGGATTGGCGCGGGCACATACAATCAGCTTCAAATCCGCACAGCCCTCAATCACCTGCCGCGTCACCTTATCATAACTGGTAATCAGCACATCCTTTCCCTGCAGCCGCTCTGTCAGCTCGTCAACGCTCAATGTCTTTCCGTCCACCTTCCACCCGGCAAACTCCAGATCACAGAACTCATAAAGCTCCTTTAACAGTGCATCCTCCGCCTCCGCCGTGAATAATACTTTTAATTTGTCCATCGCTTAGCCCTCCATGCCCAAAATGGCTCTACAGCCTTTTGTGTCAATTTATACATTTGGAACAATTCTGTATACTGCGCATGCTTTTTCATATCCGGCCAGTAAGTCTTTTTGACAGTCAGAAAATGGTTCCGTACCTCCCTTGTACTTTTGATGCACCCTGACATAATGGCAGCAGACAATGCCGCACCTTTCGCCGTTAATTCCGAAGATTCCGTAATCAGCACACTGACTCCCAGTACATCACTGATCATCTGTGCCCAGACTACATTTTTAGAACCACCTCCCGAAAGATATACCGTCTTTAAAGGTCCACTTTTGCTAAGGCAGTCCCGGATTGCCATCGCCACCCCTTCTAATACCGCATAAAGCATATCCATTTTACTTGTGTTCTGTCGGATTCCCAAAAACTGTGCCGTGGCATCCGGTCTGAAAAACGGTGCCCGCTCTCCCGCCAGAGAGATATGCGGATGATAAATAAGACCGCCCTCACCGGGCATTCTTCCTACAAGTTCTTTTTCCATCCTCTTAAAAACCGTCCCTGGCTCCTCTCCCTCAAACAGCATTTTCACTGCCCAATCCAGATTTGGAGTCGCTGCCATACAGCCGATTCCCCTGCCAAGGCAGATTCCATCTATGGTATACCCCCATCCACCCAACTGTTCATCCGGCTCATAAGAGTCCATAATGCTGGTGGTCATACCCGTTGTTCCCAGAATAATACAGGTATCACCCGGACGCACAGCGCCCAGCCCCGCACAGGCTGAAAGTACATCCAGCATTCCTCCTGAAACCGGAAGTCCAACTGGCAGCCCCGTAGCATCGCTGACCTGTGCCGTCAGTTCTCCTGCACGGTCACAGGACGCAATCAGCGGGGGAAGCTTTTTTTCCATTTCAGGAATTCTTAACGCTTCAAACACGTCATAAGCATACGCTTTCGTTTGAATATTCACACAGCTTGCCGATGCGTCACTGAGCTCCCAAAAAATTTCTCCAGTTATCCGATATCGTATATAATCCTTACAGGTGAGGAAATATGCCGTCTTCTGAAAAAGCTCCGGTTCATTTTCACTAAACCACTTAATCAGCATCAAGGTAGAACCGTTCTTGAAATAAGTTCCCAGAGTCTGTCTCATCTGGGGATAGTCTGCTCTTTCCTTCAGGGAAGCAGTCAGTTCATATGTCCTCGCATCATTCCACAAAATGGCATTTCTCACTGGCTTTCCATGTATATCCAACGCCCAAAGTCCTTCGCCCTGACCAGAAATCCCCAGCCCTGCAAGATGATCTTTTTTATCTCCAAGCGCCCTTCCCACCTCTTTAAGGACGCTTCGCACATTCTGCCACAATTCCTCCATATCCTGTTCCATATGGCTTCCCTGCGAAATCACTGTGTTTTCTCTTGCAGCAGACAAGATTTCATTACCGCCTGTATCATACACGACTGCCTTCACATTAGTGGTTCCGCAGTCGATTCCTATCATATATTGACTTTCCATTTTAACCTCCATTCAGAGCTTACAAGATTTCCTTCAGCAATTCTATCATCTGCTCTTTCGACGGCATAATCGGATTTCTGCCAATGTTGCCGTCCCTCATCGCTTTCCCCGCAATATCCTCAAGTTCTTCTTCCTTTGCGCCAAAGGCGGAAAGCCTTTTCGCCGTTCCAACTTCCTCTGAAAGCCGGATCACTTCCTCCAGAAAAATATCTGCACAAGCCTGCACTTCCATTTCTCTGCAACGCTTTCCAAACAACATGCGCCCCAAGTCGGCATAAAGCTCCTCTGACACCTTCCTGTTGATACGGATTACACCGGGAAGTACCATTGCCGTGCATAGTCCGTGAGGCATTCCATAGGTAGCTCCCAGCGCATGGGCGATAGCATGTGCCAGCCCCACGCCACTGTTGCAAAATGCCATACCCGCCAGAGTCTGGGCATAAATCATCTGCCGGCGCAGTCCCAGATTTCCCGGATCCTTTATAACCTCCCGCAGGTTGGAAAACACCAGCCGGATTGCCGATGATGCCAATTCCCTGGTAAGCCCATAGCTGTTATTGCATACATAACTTTCCACTGCATGGGTCAAGGCATCCATTCCCGTTGCCGCCGTCACATGAGAAGGCAGGCTCACCATCAGCTCGGGATCGTTTATAGACGCAACGGGCAGTGCATGGATATCTTTGCAGATGATCTTCTCATGCTTTTCCTCATCCGTAATCAAATAAGCACGGGAAATCTCACTTGCCGTACCTGCCGTTGTATTGACCGTAATCAGCGGCACCCCTGGCTTATCGGAACGATTCAGCCCTTCATAATCTTCCACTTTTCCTCCATTAACGGCAAGAATGCTGACCGCCTTGGAACAATCATTAGGGGAACCTCCGCCCAGCCCTATGATGACATCACATTGGTGCTCCTTAAGCATATTAACCGCTTCATAAACATTCTTCTTCGTAGGATTCGGCTGCACGCCGTCATACCGTTTCCAAAAAATATCCTGTCCATCCAAAACCCCTTCTATCCGGGATGAGATTCCGCACTTTACCAAGTTTCCGTCTGTGATTAAAAGCACTCTGCTTCCTTTACACTGTTCAATCAAACTACTAAGTTGCTGTATGCTTTCCTCTCCAAACAAATTGATTGACGGCATCACAAATTCCTTCATCTATTTTGCCTCCCTTGTGTTTTACAGCATATGGTATTTTTCTCTCAGTTTGTGCTCAATCTCTGCGCTGAGTACCTGGGGTGTTCCTACCTGCCGTGCCATATGATAAATTTTAGCAGCATCCTCAACATATACTGCCCGAATATATGCCTGTGCCAAATTTGTCCCAAACGCTACCACACCATGATTTGCGAGCAGACAGGCATTTCTTCGCGGCTCTTTCATGACAGCCACTGCATTCTCTCCCACCTCGGGCGTTCCCGGCATCCCGAACTGTGCCAACGGAATATCACCACCCAGGAAAGGCAGCATCTCCACCAGCACAAGGGGAATTCTTTCATGATTTACCGCAAAGCTGGCGGCATAAGGTGAATGCGTGTGAATCACCGCCGCTGCCTCCTGTATCTCCCCATAAATGCCTGCATGCAGCCTCCATTCGGAGGAGGGTTTTAAATCCCCCTCCAAAATGGTCCCGTCCAGATGCATTAAAACCACATCCTCCGGCTTCATCACAAGGTACGAGGTGTTGGTGGGGGTAATGCCCATCACCTGCGTTTTGGTATCATACATGCTCACATTTCCGCTGGTTCCTGCAACCAGCCCTTCTTTATACGCCTGCAGCGCCATCTCCTGAATCTGTTTTTTCATATCAATGTAGTCCATGCTTTCCTCCTTATTATCCCCTTAATATCCAATTGCAAATGCGATTGCAATAAAGATCCAGCTTACGATGTACAAGCTTGCCACCAGCTTAAGTCCAAATGACATCCATTTTCCAAGAGGCACCTTTGCCAGTCCCAATACCGCCATGAAAGCACCGATTGTTGGGAAAATAAAGTTCGGTACTGTAGCGCCAATCTGAAATGCCAATACCGTCGTCTGAGGGCTGATTCCAATCAATTCTCCTAAGGGTCCGATGATCGGCATGGTTGCATACGCCAGTCCACTTCCTGAAGGAATAAAGAAATGAATAATTCCCACGATGATGGAAATGAAGATTGCTCCCACCAATGGATTAAATGCCTGAAGCGGTGAAGATAAGGCATTAATGATAGTGTCAAGTATATGTCCTTCTTCCAGCACCACCTGGATACCCCTGGCAATTCCCACAATCAGCGCCACACTTGCTGCTGAAGCCGCCCCTTGAATAAACAGATCAATGATCTTATTGATTTTATAACCGTATACCAGACCTGCAACGATGCCTCCTACCAGAAATACAGCTGTCATCTCTGTCAGATACCATCCAAATTTTGAAGCGCCGACGATAATCGTTGCCATGAGAAGAATCAGCACAGCAAGAACCAGCTTGTGCTTGCCGGTCACTTCATATCCTTCCTCTTTTTCTTCAATCTGCAAGGAAGAAATATCAATGCCCTTCACCAAACTCTTCTCAGGATTTTTTGTAATCTTTCTTGCATATAAACAAGTTATAACACAGACTGTGATGGTTGCCGCCAGCCACAAGAGCCACCGAAGTCCCTGCCCTGAAAAGGTCTCCATCCCCATAATGGCATGAGCCGATCCAAGAACTGCCGCATTGATGGGACCAAAGGCAAACCCTGTAAATCCGCCTCCTGCCACCATGCCTAATCCAACGATTGTATCATACCCTAGGGAAAGGGCTATGGAAATTCCCAATACTGCAAATGGAAGCTGGATTTCCGGTCCCACGATAACCCCAAGCAATGAGAATAAAAATGTCACCGTGCAGATTACTACATTTCCCGGAATCTTTGAGGTCTTAACCTTTTTCATAATGACCCCGATTCCATTATCCAGCGCCCCCGTGCTTCGGATTACATGAAATGCAGCCGTAGAGATCATAATCATGAAAATGATCGTACACGCCCCATCCATTCCTTTCGGAATTGCCTTTACAACACCAAAAACCCCAACACCGCTTTGTTCCATCTGTGTGTAGGTACCAGGAACAACGTACTCACGTGTAGCACCCTCTGGTATCGTCCTCTCAAATGAACCCGCCGGCAATACCCATGTAAGCACTGCGGAGATTACGATCAGCATAAACAGGATCACATAGGAATGCGGCATCCTTTCATACCATTTCTTTTTCTGTACTACTGCCTCTTCTTTCTTCATACCACCTTCTCCTTTCTTCACTATCACCCGATTTCCAAGAACAAATATCTGTCGGCGCAGGACAGATTTTGCTCTTTTAAACATTTCCGTTTCCGAAATGTTTGATTTACATTAAATGTAACATTCATTTTCCGATATGTCAATTCATTTTTTCGTTTTTCAACATTATTCTTTCTGTTTTCGGAAATAATAGGCTAAATGTGACCGTTTTCAAATGTTTTCATAGATTTTATCTGTTCATTTTTGGGAAAACATGCTACAATTGCATTAACAGAAATCTGAATTCTCAATTATTTGACAAACACACAGGGGGCGTTTTCCTATGACATCTGATACCAGAAAATCAAACATAAAGCAAATGTTGCTTCAAAAAAGCTTTGTCTCCGTTTCGGAAATGGCTGAGCTCTTCACCGTCACAGAAGAAACCATCCGCCGCGATCTGCGGATGCTCGAAAAAGAGGGTATCATTTCGCGGACCCACGGCGGAGCAGTACTAAAGGATAAAGTTTCCTCCTCATTTGAAAGACAGGAGATCCGTGGCATTCTACAAGCCAGCAAATCAGCCATGGCAGACACCGCCAAACATTTTGTCCAGAACGGCTTTTGTATCTTCATGGACTCTTCCACCACCGTGCAGAATCTTTTTCCGCAGATTCAAGATCTGCAGCTTACCATCGTGACCGATTCCATCGATATCATCATTGCATGCAGCAATCTTCCAAATATAAAGCTTTATGCCTTGGGAGGAATTTATAATCCCCGCACCAGATGCTTTTCAAGCAGCCTGGGCAGGGATTTACTTGCTAATCTTTATTTTGACATTGCATTCATCTCCTGCCGGACCATAAGCTCATCCGAAGGACTGTGTGATTCAAACATAGAGGAAGCATCCACCAAACGCCTTGCAGGACAACATGCCAGCAAGACCATCGCTATGGTGGACCACACCAAATTCGACCGGGTATCCTTCGCCAAAATCTGCGGTCTAGAAGACATCGACGTCCTCATCAGCGACAAGCCCATCGATCCTGCATGGGAACAAGTGCTGCGTGAAAAGCAAGTGGAAGTACTCATTTCCCGCCCGCAGGCATAGGTATACAGCAGTTTGGCCACAGTGCAAGTTGACCAAGGGGCGTCGTCGGCAGTATCCCGCAGCATAGCAGGACGGGGATACTGCCGACGACGCCCCTTGGCCAACTCGCACTGTGGCTGAATGGTTACTCTTGCTCTCCGCTCTAGAACGGTCCCCATTGAATTGCTACAGCGATAATCAGGAAGGTCCAGCCTACTAAGTAGATTGCGGCTACCAGTCGGAGGGCGAATTTGAACCATTTCTCGAAGGGGATGTGTGCAAGTGCGCAGACTGCCATGAGGAAGCCTACAGTAGGGTACATAATGTTGGTGACGCCGTCTCCGATTTGGAAAGCCAGAATCGAGGTCTGTTTTGTCATTCCCAGAAGGTCTCCTATGGGAAACATGATAGGCATGGTGGCGGCTGCCTGACCGGAACCGGAGGGAATCAGGAAATTAACCACACCGTGCACCAGCGTCATAAACAGAGCTGCCACTACTGTGGGCATTCCGGCAAGGGGCGCTGTCACTCCCTGTATGATCGTATCTGCGATACATCCGTTTTCAAGCACAATCTGAATGGCACGGGCAATACCAATGCACATAACGCCGAATACCATATCGGAAGCCCCTTTTAAAAAGCATTCTATGATCTTTTCTGAGTGAAAGCCTGCCACTAATCCTGCTGCGATTCCGCCGGCAATGAACACTGCCGTCATTTCATCTATATACCATCCGTACTGTGTACAGCCTATGATCGTAATAGCAAAGATGGCAGCCAGGCATAAAAGCACTGCCACATGCCGTTTGGTCACTTTGCACTGGCTAAAGTCCTTTGTAAACTCCAGTTCTCCAACGTCCATTCCATAGACCAGACTCTTTTCCGGAGACTTCTTGATTTTTTTCGCATAGGCACTTGTCACTATACATACTGCTGCTGTAGAGCAGAACCAGAAGACGGTGCGCAGCGCCATTCCCGAAAAAAGGGGCAGCCCCGAAATCGCATCACAAGTGCCAATCGTGGATGCATTAATCGGCGCTGTGGCAAACCCGATTGCTCCGCCAAACACCATCGCAACGCCTGTTATAGCATCAAACCCCATTCCCAGCGCTACTGCCACTGTAATCACGGTAAACGGCACGTGCACCTCTGGTCCAATGAAAATTCCCATGATGCTGAACAGGAATGTAACCGCCCAAATCACGATTGTGCCGCTGCCCCTCTTTCTCCCTATTTTATGAAGCACTGTTCCCAGTACATTTTCAATGGCACCGCTTTCTGTCATGACCCGAAAGGCACCCGCCGAAAAGAAAATCATCGTAATAATACTTGCGGATGCCGCAAATCCTTGGGGAATCGCCTTGAACATTCCAAGAACACTGACCGGAGACTGCTCCACCCTGTGATAAGAGTCTGCCACCACAATTTTTTGCGCAGTTCCTTCCACCTGCGTCCGTTCAAATTCCCCCGCCGGAATTATGTACGTCAGTATCGTACACAATACAATCATGAACATGAGCAAAACAAAAACGTGAGGAACCTTTCGATACCATTTCTTCCCTTCACCTTTTCCTCTGCCAGAATCATCACCCATAATAAAACCTCCATTTAAGTGACCGCATCTTTCTGCGCCCAGACACGGCAAAACTACACTTTCCAGAAAATCGGGTGTGTTTGAAATGCAACATTCTTTTTACAAATCATATCATTTATTTGTATTTCGGTCAAATCATTTTTGTTTTTATGCGTGCATATTTTTGTTTTCCCAAATTGTGTCATTAATAGTCTGTGCAGAACCTGAATTTTTGAATACATACAATAAAAGGCTTCTACGGATAAATATACCCGCAAAAGCCCTTTTTCATAAAAATATACTTTTTCTAAATCCTATTTATTGTCTCACCTTAATATGAACTTCCCGAAGCTGCTGTTCCGTTACTTCATTGGGCGCACCGCACATCAGATCCTGCGCGGTTCCGCTCATGGGGAAAGGAATGATTTCCCTAATATTTTCCTCGTTGCGCAGCAGCATGATCATACGGTCCACGCCAGGCGCCATACCTGCATGGGGGGGCGCGCCGAACTGGAATGCATTATAAAGGGCACCGAATTTCTGCTTTAGCACCTCTTCATCATATCCTGCAATTTCAAATGCCTTGACCATGATATCCAGATTGTGGTTGCGGACTGCACCAGAGGATAATTCCACACCATTGCAGACGATATCATACTGGTATGCCAGAATTTCAAGCGGATCCTTGGTATTTAGTGCCTCAAGACCGCCCTGGGGCATGGAGAATGGATTATGGGTAAATCCAATCTTCTTAGTCTCCTCATCCTTCTCGAACATAGGGAAGTCATTGATAAAGCAGAAGCGGTAAGCATTCTTTTCACAAATATCAAGACGCTTTCCCAGTTCGCTGCGGATTTGTCCTGCAAAGCTTGCCGCACGTTCCTCTTTATCCGCAATAAAGAAAATAGTATCTTCTTTCTCAAGACCTGCCAGCTGTCTCATTTCCGCCTTTAATTCATCGGGAATGAACTTATCAATGGGTCCCTTGTAAGATAAATCTTCCTGCACTTCCAGATAACCCAGTCCGCCCATGCCGATTTCTGTGGCAAACTTCAGCATCTTTTCATGGAAGCCCTTGGACTGGTGTCCGTGAATCTTGATCGCTCTCACCGCCTTATTCTGGAACGGTTTAAAGGTACAGCGGTTAAAGAACTCGGATAAATCAATGATACGCAAAGGATTGCGCAGATCCGGCTTATCCGTGCCGAACTCCAGCATTGCCTGCTTATAGCTGATTACCGGATAAGGCGCTTTTGTCACCTCATAACCTTCCGGCGCAAACTTTTCAAAAGTTGCAGTCAGCACTTCTTCCCCAACACGGAACACATCCTCCTGTGTGGCAAAGCTCATCTCAAAATCCAGCTGATAAAACTCACCGGGGGAGCGGTCTGCCCTTGCGTCCTCGTCCCTGAAGCAAGGCGCAATCTGGAAATACTTATCCACGCCAGATACCATGAGCAGCTGCTTATACTGCTGGGGCGCCTGAGGCAGGGCGTAAAATTTTCCTTTATAATGTCTGGACGGTACAATATAGTCCCTTGCGCCTTCTGGCGAAGATGCACACAGAATCGGCGTCTGCACCTCCATAAATCCCATCTCTGTCATTTTTTCACGGAGATATTGAATGACGTTGGAACGGAAAATCATATTATCCATCACTTTACGGTTCCGAAGATCAAGGAAACGATATTTAAGGCGCAGATCCTCTCTTATTTCCTTGGATGTGGAAACCTCGAAGGGCAGCTGCCTATATACCTTTCCAAGCACCTCCACGCTGTGGGCTTCCAGTTCAATGGTTCCAGTGGGAATCTTGGGGTTATAAGTCTCCTCATCACGTTTTTCGATTTCGCCTGTAATGCTGATACAGTCTTCCTTATTAATTCCTTTTAACAGCGAAGTATCTCTCATTACGATCTGAAGCACACCATACATATCCCTCAAATCAATAAAAGACACACCGCCGTGGTCACGGATGTTTTCCACCCATCCTGCCACCTTCATTTCCTTTCCGATATCTCCCTCGGAAATCTGATCCAAAGTACGTTCCCGATACAATGTTGATAATTCCATGTTCTCCTCCAATTCTGCTTCAAATGCAACATATAACTACTGTAAACAACCGATGACGCAGTCAACAGGCGTATCTTTTGTTCCGCGCCCGAAGCTGCGCATCCATTTTATATCATAAAACACACTTTCCTACGATATAAAAAAGTCCCGAATTGATCTTAAAATCAATTCAGGACGAATCAAACAATCCGCGGTGCCACCTGATTTACTGCCATGCAGTCACTTAACCGATTTTTATTTGCAGCTGATAAAGTTGTTTTTCATATGAATTCATTCTGCCGGCTTTCCACCATCCCGGCTCTCTGGAAGCGATAATCCATACTACTCGTCTTCGTCGTCGCTACGTACACTGATATCATAATGTAGAAAGTTATATTTGTCAATTTAAATTTAGGCTTTATTATACTCAATTATTTTTAAAATATTTTATTATGATTGTTTGTTCATTATTTTAAAAACCTTTGCTATTATTATATTCTCTTCAGTGAATCATAACAGGTTCCTATCTGGGGGCATCAAGGGGACGGCAGGGCTGCAAGCAGGATAAAGGGGCTGTCAGGCGCAGGCTATTGGCGGCGGGGCGGCAAGATTGCAGGGCTGGCTGGGAAGTAGGATGGGAGGAGGGGGGGAAGCAACACAGCATCTGGGGCGGCGCCTGCTTTATCTTTGCAAGGCTCTGGCAAAAAATCGCTAATTTCACTTGCAGAATGGTGAGTAACCAGGGGAATCCGGCATGGATGCCGGATTAAGAGCCATGCGGCACGGATGCCGCACGGGCTCTGCCCCGTACGGTTTGAAATATCTACCCCATTCTGCTAGTGAAATGCGATTTGACGACGAGCCTTGCAAAGATAAAGCAGACGCCGCCCCAGATGCTGTGTTGCTTCCCCCTCCTCCCATCCTACTTCCCAGCCAGCCCTGCAATCCTGCCGCCCCGCCGCCAATAACCTGCGCCTGACAGCCCCTTTATCCTGCCTGCAGCCCTGCCCGTCCCGTTGATGTCCCCCACAACCGTTTTATATAGAAAACCACTTGGAAAAATGCCCCTTCTAATGTATAATAGGAATCGGAATTTAATGTTCTATATAAATATCAATACATAAAGGAAAGTGAGTTACGACATGGAAAACTTGAAACAAAACAAATGGGTACGAGCTGCCATACCCGCACTATTGCTTCACTGCAGCATTGGTACAGTTTACTGCTGGTCCATTTTCAGCCAGGAAATCGCCGATTATATCGGATTTTCCAAGGGCGCTACCGAGTGGGCTTTTAGTTTTGCCATCTTCTTTCTCGGTATGTCAGCTGCCTTCCTAGGCAACATCGTAGAAAAGGATATTCACAAGTCCTCTCTGATTGCTGCCATATGCTTTGCTGCCGGAATGGCAGGCACCGGCTTCTTTATCTGGTACGGTGGGGCACATCAGGGCAGCATCCTTGCACTGATTGGCATTTATGTATGCTATGGCTTTATTATGGGAATCGGTCTTGGTACCGGCTATCTTTCTCCTGTTAAAACTTTGATGCTCTGGTTTGAAGACCGCAAGGGTCTTGCTACCGGACTTGCTGTAGCAGGCTTCGGCGCTGCCAAAGCAATCGCCAGCCCTATCATGCAGTCGCTTCTCAACTCTTTAGGAGAAGGCGGGATTTATAAGATGTTCCTCATCCTTGCTGTCGTGTACTTTGTGATGATGTTCGTGGGACATCTCCTTCTTGCAAAGCCTGCCGGATGGCATGAGGCTGGTTCTTCGGAAAAGGGTGCACGCGCAATCGACGTAATCAAAGAAAAGCCTGTCACCTTTATCGGTATCTGGCTTATGTTCTATCTCAACATTACCTGCGGACTTGCTCTTATATCTCAGGAAAAGATGATCATCAAGTGTATCGGACTGGTTGGCATGGTCGGCATTCTTTCTTCCGTTACCGCAGTTTTCAACGCCGCAGGGCGTCTTGGATTTTCTGCATGGGCGGATACTTTTAAGGACAGAAATACCATTTATAAGATTATATTCATTCTTTCCATCGCTGCTACCGGTCTTGTGGTTCTTACACAGGGCATCACTAACATGGGACAGAACACCTTGTTTATGATACTGGTACTGATTCTTCTGTTTGTTGTAAATGCAGGCTACGGCGGTGGTTTCAGCAACGTGCCCACCCTGCTTTCCGATCACTACGGCATGAAAAATATCAGTGCCATCCACGGCATTACCCTTTCTGCATGGGCATTTGCAGGTCTTACCGGAAACCAGATGGCATCCTTTATCGTAAAGCGTTTTGGAACTGAAATACCGCTTGAAGGTCATGCAGATACTATGGTAAACCCCACCGGCTATCAGATGGTTCTTTATGTGACTCTGGTTCTTTATATCGTTGCTGCCATCATCTGCTTCACAATGATCGGTAAGAAGAAAAAAGAAAAATAAAAACGAAAGATTCCTTTTAAAAACCGCCGCACAAATCCACTTGGTGCGGCGGTTTTCTTTTAACATAAGGGTGTTGTTATTCTATGGACTTTAATGCTTCTGCCATATTGATCTTTTCCAATTTAAAATACATGATTCCATTCACCATCAGCGCAAATGCAAAGGTAAGCAAAAGACTCCACACAAAACTAATCGGCATGATAAGTGTTTTAAAAGAAATCATATCAATATTGATATTGTACATAACAAACCAATGCAGCCACTTCCCAAGCCCCAGTCCGACCACAGCCCCCATACCTGTCAGAACCAGATTTTCCCTAAAAACATAATCTGCCGTTTCGTTTGCATAAAAGCCAAGAACCTTGATTGTTGCAATCTCTCTGATCCGCTCCGTGATATTGATATTGGTCAAATTGTAAAGCACGATAAAGGCAAGGCTTCCTGCACAAACAATGATCAAAAAGACAATATAGTTCATGCTCTGCATCATCGTCTCGATTCTATCACGCATGTCCTTC
Source organism: Lachnospiraceae bacterium (assembly GCA_029054245.1). GTDB lineage: Bacteria > Bacillota > Clostridia > Lachnospirales > Lachnospiraceae > Suilimivivens. The sequence continues at coordinate 82,633 of JAIDFQ010000041.1, forward strand.
GTGACAGAAGTGGACAGCACATTTTTCTTATCTGCAATGACCGCTGCCGCCTCATGCACATCTGCGTCTTCGCTAATTATTGCGTAAGCGCTTTTATACTCTGGCTCTCTGCCCAATTGTTCCTCATAGGTTTCTTTACTTATATAAACATAATTATAAACAAAATTCTCGCACAGCGCAGAGACCGTCACCGTAAAGCTGTTCCTATCATTATCCCACAAAGTCACTTTGTCTCCTGCTTTGATGCCCATATTCTCCGCTATTTTGGCGGTTAAGACCGCTTCACCTGCCTTAGGGTACGGAATCTGCGTTCCGTCTTGTGTATGCAGATTTAAAAAAGTACTGATTTCCTCCACATTTTCGGGTATTTCCATATAAACCGATTTCGTCCTTCCTCCAAAATCAAGTTCCACGCTTTCCTCGTACCGACAGGAAACTTGCGCAAGCATCCCTTCTGTCTGTTCCTGCAATTCTTCCATATCTGATTTCTGAATACTGTCTGTAAATGTGATACCAATATCATAGATCTGAATCTCATCATACTGCATCCTTGCAATGTTCGTAACCGAATCCCTGACTCCAAATCCGGTGACGAGCAGTGCCGTACAGCCGCTGATGCCAAGTATCATCATGAAGAACCTCTTCTTATATCTTACGAGATTTCTCACCGAAACCTTATGCAGGAATTTCATTCGACCCCAGATAAAGGTCACCTTTTCCAAGAAAATCCGTTTCCCGCCCCTGGGCGCTTTCGGGCGGATCAAATTTGCCGGAACGCTTTTCAGCTCATGCCGACAGGAAAAATAAGCTGCCCCCACAGAGCACAAAAGCGCTGCTGCCAGCGATAGAAATGCCAGCTTGAAATCAAAATAATATTCGATTTCTCCCATACTGTACATAATACTATACCCATACCAGATAACTTTCGGGAACAGCCATGTACCGCCCACACAGCCGATTACTGCCCCAATTGCCGCAGCAGAACCTGCATAGAACAGGAACTTCCCCATAATAGCAGCATTCCCATATCCTAGTGCCTTAAGCACACCAATTTGTGTCCTTTGCTCTTCCACCATTCTGTTCATGGTCGTCATACAAATCAGCGCCGCAACCAGAAAGAAAAATACCGGAAAGATATCAGCAATCGCTTCCACGATGCTGGCATCACTTTCATAGCAGGCATAACCAATATTCGTATTTCTAGTCAATACATACTCATCCGGCTCTTCGATATCTGCAAGCTCTATCCGCGCATCATCAATTTTCTGCTGAGCGTCTGAGACTTCCTGCTCAAATTCCCCTTTTGCATCCTCATACTCCACTTTGGCATCGGCAAGTTCTGTTTTGCCATCCTCCAGTTCGGTCCTGCCTTCTTCAAGCTTCGTCTGCGCATCGGCAAGTTCTGCTTTGGCATCAGCAAGCTCTGCCTTGCCCTTTTCCAGCTCTGCCTTACCCTCCTCCAGCTCTGTCTTGGCATCGGCAAGCTTCACTTTGCCCTCCTCCAGCTCCTTCCTGGCATTTACCACCAATTCCTTTGCCGCGGAAAGTTCGCTTTCCGCATTTAAAAGCGCCGCCTCATTATTTGCAATTTCTACTTTAGCAGCCTCGATCTGCCCTTTTCCAAGATTAATTTCTCCTTTACCTGCCTCAATCTGTAAAAGTCCCGCCTGTATCTGCTCCATGCCAGACTGTATCTGTTCTTTTCCTGCCGCCAGCTGCTCTCTTCCTGCCTGCACCTGGGAAAGACCTGCCCCAATCTGCCCCATGCTTTCCTCATATGCTTCCTGCTCCACATATCCCATAGCATAGGCTGCTTCCAATTGCTTCTTCTGACTGCTTAATTCAGCCTCCATACCGTCAAGCTCTGCTTCCTGACTGGCTAACGCGCCCTCCTGCTCCTTTAACAATGCCATATTCTCCAGCAGCTCTGCTTCTGCCTTAAGCACTTCCTCTTCCTTTGAATCTAACAGCATTTGCTTCGACTGTAAGGTCTCTTTTGCCTCTTCCAGCTCGTCCCTTGCCCGCCCCAGTTCCTGTTCATTGGCAAAAATTTCCCATTCATGCAGACGCACTTCCTCTTCTGCCTCTAAAATCTCCTGTTCCTTTTCTTGTATCTCTTGTTCGCCGTCTATGATTTCCTGTTCACCGTCCATTAACTCCTGTTCGTGCTCCGCAATTTCCCGCCTGCCATCCGTAATCTCCTGTGCACCGTCTAAAAGTTCCTGTTCTCCATCTAAAAGTTCCTGCTCTCCATCTAAGATTTTCTGCCATGCATCGCTTAATTCTTCTTCTGCCTCCGCAGCTTTTTCGTCCAGCTCTGCCTGTGCGTCGTCAATCTTTTCCTGCGCCTTGCTTACAAGCTCCCCGTATCTGTTTTGCACCAGCAAATCCGCCTTTTTTTCCATGCCATCTATAAGTGCCTCTATATAATCTTCATATTCGTCTGTATAAACATCATACTTTTGCACCGTTGTCACATAAATCTCTGTCAGATAATCACAGTCAAAAGACGCCGCTGGCACATAAAGAAACGCCGAAACTCTGCCCTCACCAATGGAAGTGGTTCCCCGCTCAAAATTGATATAGTAAGGTGACCTTACGATTCCCACCGCCGTAAAGGTTTTGTTGCGGAACATTTCTAACGTATCTTCTGTATTGTTATCTGTCACAGTAATCTGGGAACCAATTGCACTCTCATCAAATAAAGCGGCATCCAGCACACATTCATCCGCGCCCTCCGGCATTCTGCCAGCAGTAAGGACGATTCTGTTGACAGTTTCCGGCACCTCATGAATCTTGTAAACAGATTCGTTTCCGTCCTCAAAGGCGCACAACGCATCAACGGAAATGCTCCCTTCCACATCCGCTATTTCATTCATCGCTTTCAGTTTCGCTAAATCCTCCTGCGTAAATCCTATTGTAGATAACAGTCTGAAATCAAAAAAGTTCTGCTGCGCAAGATAGGTGTTTTCGGTTGTGATCATCGCCGGTGTCGTTGCCTTTAGCCCAGTGAACAATCCTACTCCCAGCATTACGATTGCCATAATCGCCATGTACCGTCCGAAACTTTTCTTGATTTCCCTGATCGTTGTTTTCCACATTCCGCTGCTCATTCATCCGACTCCCCGTGAAACGATATATTACCACTCAATCTCTTCCACCGGAACGATATGCTCATTCATCTCCATCTTCCGCACTGTTCCGTTTTTTACTGTGATGATTCTGTCCGCCATTGCAGTCAGCGCCTGATTATGGGTAATGACCACCACCGTCATTTTTTCTTTCCGGCATGTATCCTGCAGCAGTTTCAAAACAGCCTTACCAGTATTGTAATCCAACGCTCCTGTGGGCTCATCACAAAGCAAAAGCTTGGGATTTTTAGCAAGCGCCCTTGCAATTGCCACTCTCTGCTGTTCCCCTCCAGATAACTGTGCCGGGAAATTTCCCGCCCGCTCCTTTAATCCTACCATCTCCAAAACAGCGCCTGCATCCAGTGGGTCTTTGCAGATCTGGGCTGCAAGTTCTACATTTTCAAGCGCAGTCAGATTCTGCACCAAATTATAAAACTGGAATACAAAACCTATATCAAATCGTCTGTATGCGGTCAGTTTCTTTTTGTTGTAAGCCGAAATTTCCTCTCCATCCAGCATAACTTGTCCTGTGGACAAAGTGTCCATTCCGCCTAAAATATTCAGAATCGTTGTCTTGCCCGCCCCGGATGCACCGACCACAACACAGAATTCACCTTTTTCAATCACAAAATTTACCCCTTTAAGCGCCTCAATATCTACTTCTCCCATATGATAAGTCTTACCCACATTCCTGAACTCAACAAACGAACCCATCGTATTTCCTCCGTCCACGATTTGCTTTATGCCTATTTTATCATACGTGTTTTGAAGGCTGAATAGTTTGATTCTAAAAAAAATATAAATTAAAATTAAAACAGCGGATGCCGCGCTTCGCGAGACATCCTTATCTTAAACAAAAAAGAATACCGCTCCTTCCTGATCTGGAAGAGCACGGTATCCTCTATCACGTCTGCTGTTCTACGAAGCACTTATCAATGAAACATTCCCTGCGCCAAAGGACTGAAAGCAATAATGCCTTTATTTAATCTTACTGCTGTTTCTTTCAATCCATTCTTTTCAATGGTCCGGTCAAAAATGGAATAACGATTCTGGTTGATGATAAAAGGACAGCGCAGTTCCTTTAAAATTGCTGACGCCTTTTCCAATGTGGCGCCATCATAGTTGGAAAGCCCCACATACAATGCCTTGCCGCTTACCACAGCCTGTACCAGCGCACCCATAGTCTCCTCCAGAGGCGTTTCGGGATCCATCCGGTGGTGATAAAAAATATCCACATAGTCCAACCCCATCCGCATAAGGCTCTGGATATCTCATTGACTGATAACGCGCCTGTGATGCCTGATACATAATAATCCTCCGGTTTCAGTTGTGTTATCACAAATTACATAGCCTCATGGAATGTTCTGGAAATAACATCGGCCTGCTGTTCTGGTGTCAGCTTGATGAAGTTTACCGCATATCCGGATACACGGATGGTAAGCTGAGGATAATTTTCAGGATGCTTCTGTGCATCTAAGAGCATATCTCTGTTCAAAACATTAACATTCAAATGATGTCCGCCCTTTCCCGCATATCCATCCAAAAGATTCACTAAGTTTTCTACCTGAGCTGAATTTGTGTTTGCCATAATAATTACTCCTTTCCTTAACCCTGTTTATTGTCACTTGCCATTATTTGTTTTTTGTGATTCTATCATACGTTTATCAACGCAAAAAATCCGTAACTATAGTTACAAATTTGAAATTTCTGTGTATTTTTATAAAAACATTCATAGCTGCCCTGTCTCTACTGCTGCGCGTTCCCCGCGTGACGGACTGTTACAGACATTCAAGATCCATAGAGCATTTCCACTGCATCCTTATTGCACACCTTGATCGTCTTTTTGTTGACTTCTATCAGTCCGTCTTTTTGCATGCGCATCAGCTCCCTTGATAGAGACGGTCTTGCAACCCCCAGAAAATCGGCAAGCTGCTCTCTGTTCATAGGAAGTTTTACAACCGCATTTTCATCCATGGCATCGATCAGCCAGATGGCGATCCGCTCCCGCAAAGAAGATGTGCTTACAATATGGAGTTTCCTTGTAATCTTAAAGTTATTTTCTGACAGGATTTCCAGCATATTCTGGGTGAGCTGTTTATGATGATCACAGGCATTGGAACAGAAATGATAGAAAAAGTCCCACGGCATTTCTAAAATTTTCACATCCGTAATCGCCACTGCGTCATACCAGTAGTGCTTCCGATCCCCAAACAAGAAGATTTCTCCAAACACATTCCCTGCTTCCACGAGGTAGAGCACATCTCTCTTTCCGGAAGTAAAATCCTTGCAGATTTGTACCTGTCCCTCCAGAAGGAGAAACAATCTGGAAGGCTCTCCTCCCTGCTCAAAAATATACTTTCCCGCAGAATAACTTTTTAAAACGGATTTGGAACACTTTAAAATCCGCTCCATCTCTGCTTCTGTTATAGAATGAAATAATTTTGAAGCTTTGATATCTGACATAGCTGCCTCCGTTTCCAGAATATATTAGCGATAGGATTTGGCAACCTCCTTTGCCTCTTCCAGCCTTTCACCAAATTGATGATAAAAATCTACCATGACATCGTACGGCTTTACATAAAACTGATTCAGCAGATACATATTCAGGTTTTTGACGATAGCATCGTTCTGTGTTTTCTTTATAATTTCCTGAACCTCTTTCAGGAAAAAATGCCATTCCTTAATATAAGTTTCATATTTTCCCAATTCCGGTATCTCCAGCCACTTTTTCACCTTTACCTTCGTCTTGTTGGGATAGGCGCACTCATGCACCTGCAAAAAATACCGGAAGCTGTTTTGCTCATAAATTCTGCCAAGGGGAAACATCCTGCAAAATCCTGGACGGAAAGCATGAATGGTACACCTTCCTGCTTCACTTAAAAACGCACAGCAGTCTTTCCCTTGCTGCATTTTTATATTGGGCTGGATAATGCCATCCACCACATTTAATGCAACCTGATCCTGCATCATACTTTCAAACGTAATACCCAAACCTCGTTCTAAACTGTACATATCGTAAGGATCCAGAATAATAGAATCTCCCATTCCCCGGCAGCACGAAGAACAGCCAGCACACTCGTTGCAGCCTGTTCTTACCATGTCATTTGCCAGATATAATCTGCCGTCTGATATCTGATTTAAATCAATTTCCCGTTCCATATTTCCTGCCCGCTTCCTAACAGTTCAGCCCTCCGGCTTCACTGTCACCCTTTTCCAAATCAAGCATATATCGCTTAGCACGAAGACCGCCTCCAAACCCCACCAATGAACCGTCTGCACCAATCACTCGATGGCAGGGGATAAAAATCATGATTGGATTTTTATTGTTTGCTCCCCCAACAGCTCTGCATGCCTTTGGATTTCCAATCTGCGCGGCGATCTCACCGTAGCTTTTCGTCTGTCCGTAAGGAATGGATCGCAATGCCTCCCATACCCTCTTTTGAAACTCCGTTCCCTTAGGTGAAAGCGGCAAGGAAAAATCTTTTCTTTTTCCCTGAAAATATTCCATAAGCTGGGTTCCCGCCATTTTAAGGATTGCCGACTCCGGCTCTTCTAAAAACCTCATTTCCCCATCAGACCTGCATAAATGATACCTTTCCTTGTACGCATTGTCAACAAATAAAGCTGTGACAGCCTCTTCATCCTCTTCTATACAAATAATTCCAATAGGCGTCTGTAAATGACATTTATGTTTCATTTTACCTCCTTAGGAAGATATTGGCTGCATATACGGTCTTCCGGCTTTTCATCAAATAAATAAAGTGCCAAAAGGAATATCCATTCCAAAGGTTTCATCATAAGATAGACCGCATCTGCCGTCCATGCGTGATAAATATGTCTGGAAATTGGATATCCATAGGTATCGTAAAAGTTTCTGACCAATCTGTGAAAGCGCGGCGTTTTTTCCATAATCAGCTGCTCAAAGGCATTTGCTACACAGAGCTGTCTGTTCACCACTATTTTTTCACCTTTCCTGATGCCGTACCGGATTGGCTTTACCAACTTTTTATGCCCACGAAGAGACACTGTACACAGATAATGGGTATCATACGCCACTGGTGGCGGCGCAATTTCCTTTGACAGAACCCAGTCACTGGTTTTGGTGAACGCCAGAATAATGCCATCCGGCTGCTGACCAAACAGGCAAAGCAACATCACCAGAATCCCCAGCAATGGGAGTAGTGCAATCAATGCTGCCCAGAATAAATTTGCCCCCTTCAGAAACCATACGTTTATTCTTTGCATGATTGAATTTTCATACTGAATGCTTTTTTGTTTTTCCGCTTTTTCCTTTACCAGTTTCACCATCATGGAAACGGCATGAATCAAATAAAGGAGCGGGACAATGCATAAACACAGACAAACAAAAACATCAGACTCCCCATATCGCATACCCAAAGGACGGGCGCCACAAAGTAACTGGAACATCCACACAAGGCACAGTCCGCAACCGATATACACACCCCCCAGCAAGATTACTTCAAAGAGAGGCGGCAGTTTTTTTCTGGCAAATTTCAAAATGAAATAACTGAAAAATCCCCAAAAGGCAAAAATAATAATGGACAACATATGCTCACTGCAAAAAGGCTCGTGCGCCTTTGGCGATGCATAGGGATTCAGAGGCTGCTGATAATCTGGAAACTCCCATATTAAAAAGGCAAGCGCCATATAAATACTGCCTACAAAAAAAGCAATCAATTCAAAAATAGGTCTTTCCTGCCTTTTAACGGCAAAGCCAACATCCAACGCGACTAAAATAAAGGGTGCTAAAAACATCCCGTCGAACAATAACATAAAAATGATTTTTTCCATCCATCTCTCCTCAAAATTATGTTTTCTCACCATCTGTTTTTGATTTCATTATACTACTGTTCGTCTTCTATGTAAAAGAACTTTGCATCGTTACATGCGAGCAGGTAAGCATTTATCATGAGGAATAGGACTCTCCATAAGCAGCCAGGCAATATTCGCAGTCTGGCAGCTTACAGCGGGTCCTATTCCTTACGGCGGGGCCAAATTGTCATCGTCCTCTATGCGATATCTGTTTTCCAGAATCCATGAAGATTGCAGTATGCATAAGCCGCAATTGCCTCATCGCCATCCGCCAGCACGAATTCTCCCACTGGCTGACTGTCTGGAGTAAGTCTAATGAAGGCTCCTCCTTGCTTTGTCTCAAGAAATATCCAGCCTATACTGTGTTCCTGTGTCATGGGATGGAACACGCTGCCTACTTTGACCGTAATCTTTTTTCCATTTCTTTCTACCACTGGAAGATGCTTTTCACCTGCTCCCTCCGCGGTACTGCTGTCAAGCAGCGTAAATCCTTCACATTTACATCCGTTTAGATTGTCCTTTTTTCCTGAAACCAGATATAAAATCTCCTCATTCTTTTTTAAAAATACTGCTTCCATTTTCTTTTCTCCTTTTCTGCTAAATCTTATGCACCGCTGTTATGCAAGCGCTTTTATGCTTTATAAAATTGGATTCTCTGCTTTTGCCTTAAGACACGCAAATCTCCTATCTATCTCCTCTTGCATATCCTTTACGATTTCTGCATAGGTTTCCTTTTGTAAATGCTTTGTCCTTCCCATCATGGACAGCCAATCTGTCACCGGTATTTTTTTACCTGCTGCTTCCGGATCATAACTCAAAACGGTCTTCCCCTGCTCCACCTCATAGAGCGGAAAATAGCAACAGTTCACCGCCGCCTCAATGACACGGCGTTCTGTGGCAGGCTTGTCATTCCAGTTTAAGGGACACGCGGACAACGCTTTCAAATACGCCGTTCCCGTCGTCTTTGCATAATAGGCTGCCTTTGCCGCCTTTTTGATAAAGTCAATGGGATTGGACTCTACTGCCGTTGCCACATAAGGAATCCCCGTGGCAGCCATAATCTGAGGCATATCCTTATGGAAAAAGGTTTTCCCATACTGTTCCTTTCCCACATGGGAGGTAGCGCTTCTGGCTCCCTTGGGTGTGGAATAAGAAAGCTGATATCCGGTATTCATATATCCGCCGTTGTCATATTCAAATAAGATTAGGCGATGCCCCCTCAGTGCCGTCCCCAATGCCGATCCCATACCAATATCCATACCTCCATCCCCACTCACCATGATAAAAATAATATCCCCCGGTGGGATTTCGCCTTTTTTCTGCTTGCGGTAACAAATTTCCGCTATGCCGCTTAATGTTGCAGCCCCATTCTGGAATAGGTTATGCAGAAAGGGAACCTTAAAGCTGGTGCGCGGGTATGCAGTGGTCACGATCATCCCACAGCCTGTCTGGAATAGCAAAACCACAGGCTCCTCGATTGCCCGAAGAAGGAGATTCACATTGACCGGAATACCACAGCCCGGGCAGGCTCCATGTCCCGGCGCAAGACGCTTGGGCATTGCTGCGGTAGCATTAAGGCTGCCTCCGCTTACTTCTACCTTTCCATTTTCCGCCTTCCTTGTAGAAGTAGCTTTAATCTGTGTCTTTTCACGCGTCAGCGGTGCAAAGAAAGGATCGTTTTCTATTGCAGGCATGGCACCGGTAAGCCCTTCGGTTAATTTTTCCTTGCAGTCTTCTCCCATCGTCACGCCGTAATACTCAAACTCTGGCATATCCGGATTTTCAGCCCATTCAATCATTCTGACGGCATCTTTCACAAAGAAATCCTTTCCGCCAAGTCCATACACCAGACTTTTTATATTGACTTTGCAGCCTGATTTCTGCATCGCCGCCCGGACCTCCAGAGAGAGATTTCCTCCACCGGCCCCATAGCTGTCCTGTCTGTCTGCCACAAGCAGATTGACAGCGTTTTTACAAAACGAGAACACCTCTTTATCTGGAAACGGGCGCAGCGTGTGAATCGTCACTGCTCCTACCTTTTTTCCTTTTTCACGTAGTTGGTCAATTGCCTCAAGCGCCGTGTCATAAGAGGAACCAAGCAGGATAAGGATCGTCTCTGCGTCCTCATGGCGGTATCCTTCCACCTTCTGATATCTCCGCCCCGATAACTCTTCATACTCCTTGAAAAGCTCCGGCAGCATTCTGTCCGCTCTCTTCATTGCCAGATGTAGCTGATATCGGTTATTGATCAGATCCGGCTCATTCATGTAAGAGCCTACTGTAATCGGGCGCTCTAAATCAAGAAAAGGATAATCTTCCTTCTTAGGACCTAAGAAATCCCGTACTGTCTGATCCTGTTCAAAACGCATACACCGTCTCTTCTGATGACTGGTAAAAAATCCATCGAAAGCTACCACCACCGGAAGCCTTACCGCTTCCGCCAGTTTTAGTGCTATCAGATTAAAATCATACACCTCCTGCACGGAGTGGGCGAAGAGAATCGGCCAGCCCGCATTGAGCATAAACATGATATCACTGTGATCGCCTTTGATCGACAATGGTCCTGATACGGTCCGGCACACCACATTCATGACCATCGGATATCTGGTTCCTGACTGCACAGGGAACTGCTCTATTGCATACAGAAGACCGTTTGCACTGGTGGCATTAATGACCCTGCCGCCGCCCACTGCAGCCCCATAGCAGATTCCCGCGGCGCTGTGTTCTCCCTCTGCCGCAATCATCATCAGGTCTGTCTGCCCATTTGCCCGCATAATATCCAAATTTTCGGCAATCTGGGTCGATGGGGTAATGGGGTAATATCCCATCAGATCATAGCCAATCTGCCTGATGGCAATTGCTGCTATTTCGTTTCCACTGGCATACTCTGTTACCTGCTTTTCCATTACACTTCCCCTCCTTCCATTCTTTTTTCCGTCAGGTAGGACTCCGAAGTGACATAACCGTCAGGTCCTGTCTTGATATAATCATCAGGCATACGCACCAGATCCTGATTTGGAAGAAAAAATTCTTTATCGGGATGTTCTGCCTCCAGCCCCTGTACCAGCGCATTCACCGGGCACACATCCACACACCGCAGGCATCCTTTGCAGTGATAATAATCTAACCCTCTATTCACCATCATCTCTCTACCCTTATACTCTCCCTTTGCAAACTGAAAAACCATATCCGGGCAGGTAGAATCACACAACCCACAGTTAATACATCTCTCCTTTATAAAGAGAGGAATATATCCCTGCCTGGAAGGTGAAAGATCTGCCGTCACAGTGCTGCCATATCTGGGATTAATTCCTCCTATAGGCGCATTAGCATATCCCCACTCTCTTTTCATCGACCTTTTGTCCGCATTTGTACCCTCTCCGTCCATCTTCACGCCTGCTGTATCTTGCCCCGATAGCCGCAGTTCCTCATAGCCTCGCCTGATTCCTTCCAGATTTCCTTTCAGCGCATCCGGATACTTCTTTCCGAGCGTATCTGCACAGATGCTGTTCACATCTTCAAGGTCGGTAAATCCCATGACTTTTGCAATCGCTCCCAGCATTACCATATTGATTCTTGAATGGGTTTCCATTGCAATTTTCTGCGCATTGATAACATAGCAATTTTTAACTTTAACAGGAATTTTCCCCTCAAAATTCCCCTGCCCGCCTTCCAGACTGATAATGACTTCTGTGCTTTCATGACAGCCCTCCCATGCACTGCCGTCTCTAAGCAGCGCCTGATGGAAGATCACCAACAAATCTGGTTCTATTATAGGGGAATGAATTCTAATTTCTTTGTCCTTTTTACAATACCGTATAAAACCTTTGACCGGCGTACCCGTCTTCTCCGAACCATAGCTGGAAAAACTAGTGCTGTTTAAATCAAGATACTTCATTCCTAGTTCGCCCAGCATCTTACCGCACAAATTGGCGCCAAGGCCGCCAATGCTCTCTAATCTGATTTCATAATAACCGCTCGCCGTTTCCGGCAGACTGACCTTTCCCATACCGTTCCTCCATAGCATTATTTTGGAATTATAAAAACAGTATGCTTTATTTAAAAAAATATATTCATGATATATCCTGAAACAAAAAGGGAGAATGTAAAGTTTGAAACATAAACTGTATAGTGAAATAGAGAAGATTTGTTTCTTAAATAAGCTGCCGCAACTGGCAGAGATGACCTAGCCGCTCCTCCATCCTTTATTCATTCAGGAGCATATGCAAAGGACACACAGGTCCTATTAATCTCGATTTCGAAAATCAGGCATGTGATACTTCTTGTCTCCTTGCATGTCCGATTTGGCTAGCCGTTCTTTTTCCCATAAATCAATCTGCTGCTTCGCCTTTTCGTACTCTTCTGTAGATGTTTCAAGCCCTTCACATGCCTGCTGCAAACTGATATTAAAATTCTTCATTGCCGCCTCGACATTTCTAACCAAACTCTTCCGGCGACCTTGCTCAATTCCTTGTTCGATTCCCTGCTCGATTCCCTGCTCGATTCCCTGCTCGATTCCTCGCGCAATTCCATACTCCATTCCGCGCTCTATTCCTTGTTTCAATCCGATTTCAAGAATATTCATCTTTATTGCCTCCCATTCTTCTGATTGCTTAACTTCTGCCACGATTCTGTCCAAGTCCAGAATCCGTGCATCCTTTATGATTATGTCTTCATTCGCTAGCGTTGTATTCTTCATGTACTGCATCAGACTGACTAATTCAGGTCTGCCGTTTTTACTCGCCATATTGAGAAAAATCTTACTCGTGCCATCCCCCAGCGGCAAATCTGCAATCTCTTCGCACTTCTCTCTGAAAGTATACATCGCCATATCTTTGCCAAAAATATCTTCCTGCGTAATAAAAATTATCGCCGTTGACGGAAGATTCTTATATCGGGTTTCCTTACCTGATTTTAGAATTGGCGTGTCTATCATCCCCTGATAAAATCTGGAACGTTTACGGACATCATCACTGCTTGTATCATTCTGCATCTCCATATCAAATTGTCTATCGCGCACATCCAATGCCCATGCATCCAGGCGTATTGCCCTCTTACCGGACTCATTTAAAACCACTTGTTCCGCCTTGATTTCTTTAAGCTTTAAATAAGCAAGGAGTTTGGCAGAGATTGCTCTGCATAGACATGAATCTCATGAGAATTCTAGATTTGTTCTTTGCTTAATCTGATAGTAGCACATTCTGTTTTTCATTACAAGATAAACTTAATAAAAATAATTCAGCAAATGTTTAGACCGCAGGTAAACGTTACAGAAATGGCGAAGCCGCCGCTGACTGCGGGCGTCTTCGCCATTTCTGCCGCGCTGTTCTTGCGGTCTTTCATGTAAACATTGTCAGGTTACCATATATAAAAGCACATACCTTACAGCCCTCATCCTTTGGCGTTGTATTTTCCCCCACCTAATAGCGCATCAAAAATATCGCTTCCATACTGGTTATAGCTGTAATTTCCTGCATACTGGCTTCTATTAAGTACTGCAAGATTCGTCTCTGCATTGGCAAGGATATTTTCTGCCCTTTTTCCGATATCATCTATAAAGGTTCCGGCTTTTCCTAAAACCTCCTTCATCTTAGATGCATCCGCCGATTTGAAGAGCTCCTTGTTAAGGGACAGTGTACCGTCGCTATTTTGTGTGATTCCAAGCTCGCCAAGCTTTGATTTTGCACTCTGGAAATATCCCTTCATCTGCTTTGCATAAATCTCATTGACGCTGCCGCCTTCTTCGGTCATGGCTTTCATTATCTTATTGTAATCTTCAATAAGACCAGATACCTGGGTCAGCATGTCGCCTTTATATTCTGCGACTTCCTCCTCTGTGAGTTTTTCCCATTCTTTCTCTGGCATATTAAGAAGTGTTTTTGTCCGTGTCTTAAGGCTTTCTGCCGCCGTTTTCATAGATGTATAATTTTCTTTTGACTTTGTGCTTGCCGTGCCCAACAGCCCGTTTTTCTGGCTTCTTGCCTGCTTTTTAATTGCATTTGCAAGAGAATTGCTGTTGCTATCAGAACTTCCCCGCAAAATACTTCCCATTTTAGTGCTCTGGGTTCTTGCCCTCGATCTTGCCTGACTTACCAGCCTATTTTGTAAAATAAGTGAATTAATCCCATTCCTTGCCATTTGTTTTTGTCTCCTTTCCCTGAAGCATGATTTCCAGCAGAAATTCCTTGCCGTTACTTTCCCACCTCAGTGTCCCAAAATATTTCTCCGCACAGCTTTGCATATTTTTCATGCCCAAGCCATGTATCTTACTATCCTCTTTGCTCGTTGGGAGCATCCCGCCTGCCTCAGCGGGGTATAAGCTTCCGGTAAACGAGTTTCGGATTTCTATAAAAAACATATTGCTTTTCGCATATGAATCTAAATAAATAAAAGGATCTCTTTCCTTTTCTGCCGCCTCTATAGCATTATCCAGCCCATTATTTAAAAGTATGCTTACGTCAAAAGCACTGATTCCTAACTTCTCTGGAAAAATGAAACTGCTTTCAAATGTAATCATTTTTTTCGCAGCACTGCGCATCTTTCGGCTAATCACCACATCTGTGACCGGATTTCCACTGCTGCACTTCATGTCGAGTTCTTCCATTGCTTCGCACAGACCATCCAGATAACGGCGGACTTCTTTTTCATATTCTCCAGAAGCACGCTTCTCCTGCCCAAGCAGGATTTCCAAATCAGCCAGATGATTTTTCATATCATGTCGCATCCCTCGGATACCATCATAGAGATGCTCAACATCCTTCATATGTTCTTCCATATCGCCGATACGATTCTGGTAAACTTCTACCAGCATTTCCTTTTCACTGCTTTCCACCAGTTTCCTTAAGATTACAGAACTTAAAATGATGGAAACCAGACAAAGTCCTGATACGATGGGAATCAACAATTTTGTCTCAGGATATTCATCCATCACAAATTTAATCTGGCTGCCATTGTAGGCATATAAAATACTGCGAATCAACGTACAAAAGCAAAAGCCCATGACGCTTGGCACCAATAAAAACAATTCCTGGATGCTATTCCGTTTCCGTCCTATACATGACAGATTTTTATACAACGTCTGAATCACCTTGCAGCAAAGCAGAAGAAATACAATCTGATACGAAAGATTCCAGAATATCTCTATCACTCCCAAAAGCTGCATAAAATGATTCAGTATAAACGCATTCCCATTTAATGCAATCGATGTCAAAATCGTCGAAATAATCTCCATCAGAACAACGAACAGGGCATGCAGCGTAAACAAAATAAGTTCATTTACGGTATAAGCCGTAAATGCAAGATAAAATATACTGCTCTTTTTGCCGGCATAAAAAGAAAAACAATAAACCAACATCAGAAGAAGGCTTAAAAACAGGGGTATGATGCTTGCCCTGCTGGCGAGCATCCCTTCTTCCTGACCGTAAAAAAATCTCTTAAGCGGCGGGAGATAATTGACAGCCAAATAATAGGCAGTGGATAAAATGACAAATCCGAGTTTCACCCACTTTTCCCGTCCTGAATATCTGAACTTTACCGTCAGCAGTCCATGGATCAAACCGATCATGACCCATCTACGCAAGAGCTGTTCTGCCAAATTTAGTAAAAAATAAATGATTTCCTTCAGCATCCTGTGTACTACTTTCTACGTAAGAATTCCATATAAGCAGTAACAAAAGCACTGTACTTCTGTTTTGCCATAAGAATCATCTCGCCGTTCTTAAGCTGTATATTTCCAGTATCATACCCTGCCACAGCACTTAAATTCACAAGATACCCTCTATGGCAGCGAAAAAAGGAATCGCCCAGCATCGCTTCTAGCTCACTCATCTTCGCATAATAGGAAATCTGTTCCTCCTTTAAATGGAGTACGACCTTTCTTGCATCATTTTCTGCATACAAGATGCTTTCCCTTGGAATATTCCTATAAATTCCTTTTACACGTATAACAAGAGGCTCTGACTGCTTTTGCGGACGGCACTCCGCAATCGCCATATCAAGTACTTTAAAAAACTTGTCTTCATCTATTGGCTTTAACAGATACTGAAAAGCATGAACGTCAAAAGCATCGAAAACATACTCTTTCAAGGCTGTCACAAACACAATTACTGCCTCAGACTCTTTTCTTAAACGTCTTGCCATTTCCAGCCCGCTCATATCCTTTAAATCAATATCCAAGAAAAAAATATCAAAATTCTTTCCTGCCTTCAGTAATTCCTGTCCTTTTGAAAACACCTCTACCTGATACTCCTTATCATTGCCAATCCTTCGTTGAATCAGCTGTTTCAGGTATTCTCCCATGGTCTTTTCATCATCGCAAACTGCAATCTGAAGCATCTTAAAATCTTGTCCTTTCCCTCATCTGTAAAATAAGACCGCAGACGCACTTTAAGGTTTCCTTCTTGCCAAGAACCTTATATACTTATATCGGTCGTTTTTGCAAAAGGAATATTTGTCTTGTAACGAAAAGCCGCTTTTTTGTCATTAACGCCCTGTCCGTCTTATGTCTCGCCGACTTTCGGACCAAGCCGCAAGAGCAGACTTGCAAAATCAATGTTCTGTGCCAGCCCTTTCGCATCCAGCAAACCGTCAAAATCCATTCTCCGTATGGCGGCTTCCTTAAAGACACGCTCCATGATCTTTTCCTTCTCATCGGCTTCCTGATAGAGCTTCATATATTTTTTGTGCCTTTTTATGCGTTTATCCCAAAAGCTCTCTTCGTCCTCTTTCTCAAACAATGCATTCCCTTTTCCATTGCGAAAGCCCGTGTACCAGCCTTCTCCATGGTAGTCTTCCTTAGTTGCACCGAAATGATGCACTGCAAAGCTGCCGCCGCAGACTTCAGCCCATGGATCGTAATAGGCAAAATCCTGCCTGAGCACATCCAGCACCCATTTCTCGTATTCAGGATCCTTCTGCATGGCTCTGAAGCCTTCATCCGATATATGGATAGAAACAGATCGAAGCGCCTGCGACGGATGCATGGGCAGCTGGGATATCCTGTTGTAAATGTACTGCTTATACTCTGATAAGGTCATATCCTTGGTTGAGACAGCATTTACACCGATTTTTCCGTCCAGCGCATTGACTACATCCTTAAATCCCATGACGCCTTTTGTCTGAGTCCCCGCAATCTGGCTTTGCAGATATCTATTATAGGTTTTAGTCATGCCATTCATGAAAAACTGATTGTCTCCCATCCCACTTTCCTCCTTTCCTAGTTTAGAAAGCAATAGGTGTGCCGCGGAGCGCAGCATCCTATCGATAAGCAAAGCGCACCTTCAAAGATTTCAATCCTTTGAAAATGCGCTCTCCTTAGCTTTCTTCTGGTAAGTATATCGTTCTGTGGATGAGAATGTTTTAGAGGGGAGATATAAAATCAATGAATTGTGTAATAAAATTGTGATGAGAGGTGTTTGGAGCGGGACGGTTGAGCTATGTGCAAAAATGATTGTTTATGTTGTCCGATTAAGCGATTTCCTTTTTACTTGGCGGTTATAGAAGAATAGGGATACGGCGGTTCCAATGAGCCAGCCGATGGGCCATGCGCTCCAGATGCCGGTGGCGCCCAGGAGGCGGGAAAGGAGGTCAGCTAGGAGAACACGCAGAATCAGGTCGGTGAAGGTGGCTGTCATGAATTGTTTCATCAAGCTCGCACCGCGAAGGACGCCGTCTGCCACTAGCTTGGCGGAAACCACAAGGTAGAAGGGCGCTAGTATTCGGAGAATCAATATGCCGGTGTTGATTGCCGGACCTTCTGCGTTGTCCATGAATAGAAAGACCAGTCCTTTTCCGAATGTTATGTAAATCAAAATAATTGGTATGCACAGGATCCAGACAAGTTTAAGCCCTGCTTTGAAACCGCTGTGGATCCTGTCATATTTTCCTGCTCCTAAGTTCTGGGCAGTGTAGTTGGAGATGCCGTTTCCAAGGGTGGTAAAGGAGGTAATCACCAGATTGTTCAATTTGATCGCCGCCGCATATCCAGCGATGACTGCCGGTCCAAATCCATTAATCAGGCTCTGAATTACGATATTACCTATGGAAATGAAGCTCTGCTGCAGGATGCTGGGAACTGCCACCACACATATTTGTTTAAAAATATGGGTTGAAAAAACCTCCGCCTTCTTTTCCGCCTTAAGGGCTTTCAAGTGCCGGAAGACTACTATCATGGCAAGTACACAGCTGATTCCCTGACAGATAAAAGTCGCCCACGCTACGCCCGAAACGCCCATCTGAAGATACTTTACGAATACATAATCCATGACGATATTGGCTGTGGAAGAACAGGATAGAAAGAAGAACGGTGTTCTGGAATCTCCCAGGGCTGAAAAAATGCCTGTTGCAATATTATAAAAGAATAAAAAGGGCAG
Organism: Lachnospiraceae bacterium; assembly: GCA_029054245.1. Classification (GTDB taxonomy): domain Bacteria; phylum Bacillota; class Clostridia; order Lachnospirales; family Lachnospiraceae; genus Suilimivivens. Next base: position 100,967 of record JAIDFQ010000041.1, read on the forward strand.
ACCTGCTATATAAATCATCAGATAAAGCCGGGAGTCCGCCATAATCTCCTCCGGCGTGTGAATCAGCTCTAATAATCCGCTGCATCCTGCAAAACCGACAAGCATCAGAAATGCACACAGAATCCCTCCACTAATCAGCGTGGTGTGCACGGCAGTTCTGGCATGATGATATTCCTTTGCTCCAAAGTATCCACTCACAATGACGGAACACCCGATATTGCATCCAAAGGCAAATGCAATGAATATCAGGGTGATCTCATAGCTGTTTCCCACCGCTGCAAGCGCATTCTCCCCCACAAATTTTCCAGCAATCAAGCTGTCCGCAATATTGTAAAGCTGCTGGAAAATGATGCTGCCAAACAAAGGCAGGCAAAAATTCCAAAGCACCTTCTCCGGCTTTCCCTGTGTCAAATCCTTATTCATATCATTGCTCCTTTCTCTCCTTTTCCTGCTCCTCTTGCAGTCTGAATGGTAGCTTTTATTTTCTTGTTATTTTCTGCTTAACAAATTATAATGGATGTAGTGTTATGTGTAAAATGTATTTTTTATATAGAATACATGTATTTAGTACATATTGGAGGCGTTATGAGATCCAGTTATGATCGGTATTTTCTTTTTTATCATGTAGCCAAATATAAAAGTTTTACGAAGGCGGCGCAGGTACTTGCCAGCAATCAGCCCAACATCACCCATGCCATGAATAAATTGGAAAGCGAGCTGGGCTGCCGTCTTTTGATTCGTTCCAATAAGGGAATCACCCTGACACCCGAGGGCGAGAGGCTTTACCAGCGCACGGCTATTGCTTTTGAACAACTTACGCTGGCTGAAAATGAGCTGCGGCTTGCCACCAGCCTATCTGAAGGAAGCGTTACCATTGGCGCAAGTGAAACTGCACTCCACGGCTTTCTTCTGCTACATTTAAATGAATTTCGGGAAAAGCATCCCGGCATCCGCATTCGTATTTTGAACAGTTCTAATGCAAGCGCTGTGGATGCCGTTCATTCCGGTAAAGTGGACTTCAGCCTCGTTGCCACCCCTACCGGAGCCAAAAAGCCTCTGACTGAAGCCTGTTTATGCGGCTTTTGTGATATCATGATTTCCGGGAAAAAGTATGCGTACCTTGCGGCTTCTCCCAAAAATCTGTCAGATTTATCTGACATTCCGCTGATCTGTATGGTAGAAAGCACCAATACATTTGCATTCTATAATCAGTTTTACTATGAAAACGGGCTGACGCTTAAGCCGGATATGGAAGTCGCTACCACAGACTTGGTGCTCCCTTTTGTGAAAAGCAACCTTGGGATTGGCTTTATTCCTGCCTTTTATGCAGATGAAGCCATAAAAAACGGGGAATGCTGGTGCATTCCCCTGATTGAAAAGCTTCCTGAACGTTCCATCTGCCTTGTTCAGGATTCTGGCCGATCCCTAAATGTGGCGGCGATGGAACTTAAAAAATTTTTGATGGATAAGCGTACCTTTATGCCTTGATCTTAGCAAAAAAGTCATCAATGTTTTTCTTGATGTCCGCATCCGGCATCGACTTTAGAAGATATCCTTCCGGTTTTAATGACATGACATTTTTAACGCTCTCCCGATCTCCTTTACCCGTTAAGAAAATAACTGGGATATCTGCAATATCCTTATCTGACCGAATCATTTCCAGTGCCTGCCGTCCGTCGCAGACAGGCATCTCATAATCCATCAAAACTAAGTCTGGACGATCCATTGCTATTTTCTTAATGGCAGATACACTGGATGTGGCTTCTATCAAATCATAGTTTTCAGACAGCATCTTAACCATTCTGGCAAGCATGAACTCAGAATCGTCCACCACCAGGATTTTCTTTCTCAGATTTATCGGCTCTGACTTTTCAGACTGCTCTTTATTTTCTTTCATTAAATATTTCTTAATTGCGTCCATGGCATTATCTGGGTTTACTACAGACGCAAACTTGCCGCGGACGGAATCCCCTGCTGCCACACAGAATGCAAAATATCCCTCACCAGTATCAAATAATAGACTACAGGATGGCTGGGCACGCTCAAACGAACTGACAAGCTGCTCATGCGTCAACAGCGATTCCTTCTCTAAATTCATAAGATTTATTGATGGAAAACTTTCCCTAAGTCTCTCCAAAAACTGGCGCGAAAGATAGCGTGTCACATTGAGCACCATATCATCGACTCTTGGGTACTCTGCATTCAAAATTCCCCTTATAACATTAAGCAGGAGACGGTCTTCAAATACAAACGTGACCTCCCATTTTTCTTTCTTTGCCCCACGGTAAAGAAAGCGGCAGCAGATTACCTTTCCAAAATCTTCACCTGCATACTGCTCACTGATCATCTGTGCCTTAAGATGAAATATCTCCCTCACAAGCTGGATAATCGCTGTCTCTAAGGCATTCTTCTCTTCCTCATGCGGAATATCCACCCATTTGCTGATCGTCTTTCCGACTATTGCCTGATCCTCTGTCTGTGTATGACCAACCACCCATCCAATGCAGACGCCCAAGAAATGTCTGACAGCCTCCTCCGAATATTGGCTTAGCTCCATTTCCGCTTCTAACGCTGGAAGCGTATTTTTCCTGAAATTATCGTGCAGCCGTTTATGTATTTCATATTCACTGTAATTGATGGACTTCATGTACTCTTCTTCATGTTCAAAGTGCTCCGTGGTATGATTCCGCAGATACTTCACGCCCTCGCGGCATGCCCATTCGCTTTTCTCTTCACTTTCACTGATCCTTAACAGCTTATTCATCGTTGAAAAGAGCTGCTTGTGCTCCTTATCGATAAAGTCTACGCCTATTTTATAACTATCCTTCCATACGATCTGATTCATGTCATATCTCCTCCACCGTAATGTAATATAAAGCGGCGCAAAATCCTGCTTTCGTAGATATTATAACATAAGGGACGAGCTTTTGGCTATCCATTATCAAAATAGGAAAACCCAAAAAATTATTTTAGACATTTGTAAAAACTAAAGGCGCTCCATTGCCCTCAGAAACAAATTCCTAATCGAATCTTTCGGGTAATTTCCAAGCTTTTCTACCTTATCCTGACGGATGAATCCCCCTGCCATGGCAGCATGTCCGCCTCCATTCCCCAAGCCTGCCAGTGTCTCGTGAAGGAGATTCCCCGCATGGATTTTCGGATCCTCCGAGCGAACCGACAGCTTGATTCCATCCTCCCTGTAAGAAAATACCACCGCCACCTCTACTTCCACCAGCGCCAGAATAAAATCTGCAAGAATCGCAATCAGCGCATCAGGACAGGAAAAGGGGATGCAGGAAAAGCCTGTCTTATCATACAGTTCAATGCTCTCGATTGCCGCGCCGTATGCTCTCAAATCTGCAAATTCCATATTATTGCGCTCCAGTTTCGCCAGCTTCTCATGGTCACAAAAAGGAAACAAAAACCGGAACATCTCGATATCCAGTTCTGTCACTCCCCGGGAAAACTGCAGCGTGTCCATCTTAATACCATAAAGCAGAGCCGTCGCCGTATCCTTATCCGGGTCGTGCCCCAACTTGGCATAATACTCTGCAATCAGCGACGCACAGGCGCCTGTAATGCGGATATCCTGATACTTGTATTCCATAGGGACAAAGGTGGGATGATGGTCGATGCATGCCACTTCATCTCCCACGAAATCCGTCACATTCCCGCCGTGTTTCTGGGTATCCACACAGATGATATAATCATCCTCTTTCATCTCCTTTAGCAGGTCTGCATATGGGTAGATCTGCATCTGAAATGTATCCAGCAGCTTTGAAGCGCTCAGCTTGTCAATCCTTCCGTCATAACAAAGCTTAGACTCTATGTTATAAAGCGCCAGAAGCTTCATAAGCCCGTAGGCAGTAGCAATCCCATCCGGATCCGGAAAGTTGTGGGTCTGCACATAAACCCTGTGCCCCTGACATAGTTTAACAAGTTCCTTGAAATCACTCATCTGCTTTTTCCTCGTCTTTCCCTCATAAGTATTTTACCACTGTCGTTCCTGTCAGCATTCTACCATAATCTGCTGCCTTCTACAATCTTCGTTGTGCCTTTGCAATATTTTACTTTATATCATCAAACAACCAATCCGCATACACCACGGATGAACCTTCCCCATAATGAATCACCAATTCCTGCTCCTTATCCTTCCATGTAATCCCGCTGCACGGGTCAACAATCTCCGCCTGCCACACCTGCGTCAGATAAGTATCCTCATCAAATACATAAAGCTTTCCGTCATAATAAATCCCCTTATTATATACTGCCATTTCCTTCTTAAACTCCTCCGCATAACGAAGCATATATTTTTTCCCTGTAGAGTCGTCTATCACTTCCTTCTCCCATATAAAATCCTTGTAATAGATTCCCCAGATCTCTTCCATCCGCTTATCATACTCTTCCATGGAATACGTATAATCACAGATCACTTCTTCCCTTTCCTCATCATACCTAACAATCTTTACTTGTACGCCATTCCCCACATCGTCATGGTCAAACTGCCTAATCTTTTTATAATCCATCTCACCTTCCCACTGATAAGCTGCCTCCGTCCCGCTAATCGCCGAATCGTGATATTGCATATAAAGTATTCTCGCATCAGGATCCACAAAATACCATCCATAATAATCCAGTTCATCATCAAGCTTTACGAATTTTCTTTGTGACGGGCTATAAATATAATGACTGGCTGTACCTCCATTTGCCCCATAATAATAGTGTACCGTAATATCCAGATAACCGTCAGCATTAAAGTCTTCAATCACAAATGGACACTCTTGCACACAACTGGACTTTACCCGCAATTCTCCTCTGATGATTTCTGCTTCCGCCTCCGTCTCCCCCACATTTATCCCCACAATTCCTATGAGCCACCAAATGAATCCTCCCAATATAATTACTTCCAGAACCACCCAAACCGCTAATCCCTTAAATCTTTTCATTCCACCCTCCGCCTTAGAGACTTTCTGCTTCCTTCACGCCTTTCCCATACAAAAAGGCATAAAATAAGAACGCAGAGCTCAACGCATTCCACGTTCTCATTTTACACCACTTATGCATCATAATTGCATCATATCCTTATGCCACGCCCAACTGGGTGCACATACTCCTTAGTGTCTGCCGATAAACCTGATAATACACGAAAGCCAGCCCCCCAAGGATTAAGAAGCATACGCCCAGTCCTCCAACCTCGCCGCCTGTCAGTTTTCCGTCGTTTCCAATCATAAGCAGAGCATACAATAAGTACATAGCACACATTCCCACTATGGAAGGAATCCTGAACACCGGACCTGCCTGCCCTTTGATTTCCTTCATCAAAAAGTCGGGCGACGCGCCAAGCCTCTTTAAATCATCAAAAACATACCGATTATTCAGGGCAATCGTCATACAGCGTGTATAACTGATGATCATTGCTGCCAGCGAACAGATAATGGCAATAAATAAGAACATCATAAGATACACCGAAAATGTATTGATGAAATCCGCCTTATCCAGTATCCTGATTTTAGGCATATAGGTCCAGTACAACCTGAAATCACTGTCATCCGGTCTGGAAAAACTGATTTTGGTCATTCGGTCCGTATCGCCCCAATAAACCTCGCCTAATTGCTCCACATAGTATTTCCTCACGCGGTCATAGTATATAGGCGTTTCGCATTCAGGTCCAAAAGAATCAACCAGTGTATAAAAGAAATCCTGTGCAAATGCGTAGTCATCCTCCCCATCCATGTTGAAAACGGCGCATGTTCCCATCCATTCAGGTGTAAGCCCCTGCTCGATCCTTTCATAATCCTCATTGCTCATTACATAATACCCCATGGAATCCACCAGCATGTCATAATGGGCATATCCGGCAAAGCTTACAGGAATGCTTTGGAAAGTTGACATATTAGTGAGCTTGGAGCACCCTGCATTCAGATAGTACAAAGCAGTCTCATCCGACTTGGCAATTGCAAAATATTGCCCCGGTTCCACCGTAATTTCTTCCCCGGTAAGCATTTCATAAGAAGCTTCTGAAAAGAATTTTGCTTCTTCCAAAATATCAATATGCTCATAGTGAAATTTTCCCCCGCCGTCTTCCACTTCTGTGGTGCCATCCATTGCCAGCGTCAGATAGGGTGCACTTTTAAAATCTGCAATTGCAAGATCATACTTTTTGGCAAGATCAGAAATCTCCTCCTTACCCGGAACTGTCTGGTCAGCACGGTAATGATAAAGATAATCATAAGCTCGTTCCCTTACTTCCATCACGTTTCCCACTGCTATCATAGGGATATAAAAGATGGCAAAGGCGCTGCCCATGATGAGTACTGTGCTCACAAGCAGATTATTTACCGTCTGCTTTCCCTGAAACTTCATCATGCTTCTGGCAATCAGATTTTTGTACGGCTGTTTCTTACGCGCCCCCCAGCCATGTACCACCGTGTGGAGCATGATCATGTAAAGTCCGGGGAAAACCGGCAAATAAAAAATATGAATCCATACCGGAGAATACGCGCTGAAAACCTCCTCGTAGATATAGGGGGCAATATAGCCCAGAACAGCTCCCGCGAACACCAGCAGAATCCCCACCGGTCCGCACCAGGTTCCCCACGCTTTTACAGGCTCATTTCTGTGCTCCTCATGCATCACTTCCATGATATTGGTCCGTTTCAGATATCGGTAAGCCATCATACAGGAGAATGCAACCACAATGACAAAGAGAAGCGCCGACAAATACAGACATTTCAAATCAATCTTCAACTCCATCTGGGCGCTGTCCGTAATCGCAAGCCGAAACCCGTTCCATAACAGCCACACAAAGGGGAAACCCGCCAGAATCCCTGCAAAGGAGGATACGGAACTTAATAGAACCACCTCCCGGAGAAGTCCTGGAAGAAGACGCTTTCCCGAAGCTCCCAGCGCCATAAGGGTTCCCAGCTGCTTCGCTTTTTTTCGGAAAAAAAGGCTGGAAGCATAGATGGTAAATACCACACACCCAAACAATGCCAGAACAAAGATTGCCGTCATCTGCTTGCGGCTGTCTCCCCCTTCCGGAAGCACCATGAGCACGGTGGGAGAAAACATCATGGCAGAATATGCCGTAATCAATAATAAAGAGACAAAATTGCAGAACAGGTAAAGCGCTGCCTGTTTCCTGTCAGCCTTCTGTAATTTTTTCTCCAGATTTTTCATGGTCATCATTTTATATCCCTCCCGCTGTATCTTGCTCCGATTCCACATCCATGCTGCTCATTTTCCGAATGGCGTCAAGCAGCCGGTCTTGGAATGCGCTCCTTTTCTCTTCCCTATGACCCGGTCCTGCTTCTAACGTGTCATAGACTACACCATCCTTAAGAAGAATGACCCGGTCACAGAAGGAAGCGGCAAAACTGTCATGAGTCACCATGAATATGGAAGCTCCCAGCTTATCCCTGGCGCTTTCAAAAGATTCAATGACTGCCCGGCTGGACTTGCTGTCTAGGTTTCCGGTAGGTTCATCCGCAAGAATCAAAAGAGGCTGATTGATCAGGCTTCTTGCCACCGCCGTTCGCTGCCGCTCGCCGCCGGAAATATCTGCGGGATACTTCCCTGCAATATGATCAATGCCAAACAGCGCCACAAGCTGATCTGCAAGTTTTTCAGCTTCCCTGTCTACCTTTCCCTGAATGATTCTGGGAACCAGAATATTTTCCCTTACCGTCAGTCCGTCAAGAAGCATGAAATCCTGAAACACAAAACCCAGCTTTTCATTGCGGACTTTTGCCAGCGCGTTTTTATCAAGTCCCTTTAGTTCCTTTCCTCCCAAGGTAATCGTCCCCTGCTCAAACGGGATATAGCAGGAAATACAGTTGAGCAACGTACTCTTTCCAGATCCAGACGGACCCATAACTGCCACAAATTCCTGATTTGCAACGGATAAGTTGATTCCTTTCAGCACAGGATAAGACTTGTTTCCACTTTGATATGATTTTTTTAGATTTTTTAAATATAACATTATCATGCACCTGCCTTTCATTGAAATCAGTATAGCAGAAACTATGGCATACAAAACGAGGGGTGTCATTTTTGACAGCTCAGATGTAATCTTTGGAGCGGAATTGCAGATCATGTAATCTTTGGCAGACATTTTGTAATCTTTGGTGTGAAAAATATCTCTTCAATGCAGGCAGGATTGTTTGCCAGAAAAAATAATGGTAAGATATTGATAGCTTCTTTAAGCTGAAAGATAAAAGAATTGACATATAGGAGGTAGCGATATGCTTCGTATTGGCATATGTGATGATCAGACCAATGCGCGGGATGCCCTGCGCTTTGAGCTTGAAAAAGTCCTTCGGGACGAATCTGAACAAATTGTTTACGAATTTTCCACAGGAGCGAGCGCAGTGCGCTGGCTGGAAAAGCACCCAGGAGAAATCGACCTTCTCTTTCTTGATGTGGAAATGGATGGGATAAGCGGAATGGATGCTGCCACACAGATCAGAAGCTTTGACAAGGAAATCTGTCTTGTATTCGTGACCGGATATGCGGATTATGTGTTTGATGGCTATAAGGTAAACGCCCTTGATTATGTCATCAAGCCTGCGTCAGCCCAAAGACTGCTTGACATCCTTAAACGGGTGCGGGAACAGCTTTCCGACAAATATGACAAAACCTTTTCCTTTAAGAATCCAGATGGCACCTACCGCCTGCCGCTTTCAGATATTTCCTATTTTTATAGCGACAAAAGAAAGGTAAACATCGTCTGCACCAGCCGCGAAGGCAGCTTGTCTTACTCCTTCTACGGAAAGCTGGATGAAGTGGAAGAACAACTGTCTCATGCCTTCGTACGGATTCATCAGCGGTATCTGGTAAATCCGGCACATGTGGCACGTATCGGATCAGAAAACATCACCATAGACGACGCATGTCTTCCCATAAGCCGGGCTCTGAAAGAGAACGCCACCGTCAAACTTGCCAAATCCATGCTGGAGGTAGAACTTTCATGAGTACTCTGGAATATATCAAAATGCTGCCCGCTGGCATATTGAGTATAATCGCTGCATTTTTCATTTATTTTTCCTTATCCTGTCTGATTCAATTCAAGGATAAATGGCGGTATAAGATTCTCCTGCAGTTTGGATGCTGGCTCATCAGCACCATCATCATCTTTATCGGCGACTGGGTCAACATGACCTATACCCTGCTGTTTTTTCTTGCCGTTGTGTGGGTAAGCTGCATTGGCTCAAATCTCAAAAAATTTACGCTTGGAATGATGTTCTCCTGTACAACTTTTGCTTTTAATGCTTTATATGACAACTGCATTGCCTTTCTCGCACATATCTATGACATGGATAGCTTTTACGGTAACATGTATTTGGTTGGACGATTGTTCTTTGCAGTGTTTCTTTATCTGTCCCTCCGCTTCCGAAAAGCAGATCGCAGCTTCGAGCTTTCCGCTCCCTTGTGGCGTCTGATGCTTTCCCTGTCCCTCGCCCCATTGGGAATCATGCTTTCCCTGATTTTGCTTCGGAATTCGGACTATTCTCTCCGCCTGCTCAATCAGACACTCATTGCGGATACCGCTTTGTTTCTGGTGGTCATGCTGTCCTTTGCAGGGCTTTTGCGGGCGCTCACTGTTCTTGAAAAACAGCAGCAGCTGGAACTGGAAAACGCGCTAATCCGCCAGAATAAGAGCTACTATGAAGCTATGGAAACCCAGCAGTTTGAAATCCGCAGGCTGCGGCACGACATGACCAACCATCTTCAAACCCTTCTCATACTGCCGCCCCAGCAGCGTGATGATTATATTCAGGAAATGCTGGACACTCCTGCCCTCGTGCAGATCTTTTCTTGGTGCGCCGATCCCACCGTCAACGCCGTGCTCACCGCAAAGGAAAGCCTGATGCGCCAAAACAAAATTCCATTTTCTGCCAAAGCGGCTATTGCCAAGCCTCTGCCCTTTGAAAAATCAGATATCTGTGCAATCTTCGCCAATGCGCTGGATAATGCGGCAGAATCCTGCCTGAAACTGGAAGAGTCCCTGCGCAGGGTCCAGCTGGAAGCCAAAGCCGGGAAGGGTATTTTAGCGATCAATATCAGCAATTCCTGCCAGTGCGCTTCCGCTCCGTCACAATCTTCGGGGGACAACTCTGCCGTAAGGCACTTGTCATTACACGCCAAAAAACCGACAGAAACCAGTCAGCTGCCGAGGACCACCAAAAAAGATGCCAAAAATCACGGTCTGGGTCTGCGGAGTATTCAGTCGATTGTGAAAAAATACGGCGGAAGCATGGAAATCCGACAGGAGGAAGAAATGTTTCATTTATTTTTGTATCTTCCTATGGACACATGATGCTGCATCCTCGTTCTTTCTATTAATCCACGACACAGATGCATCCATCGCCATGCGGCACGCCTTTGTCTGATCCAATGCGTTCAGCATGACGAAATCGTGTATCATCCCCTGGAGTCTGACTGCGGTCACATCTACTCCCGCCTGCCGCAGTTTTCTGGCATATGCTTCCCCTTCGTCCCGAAGCACATCTGCCTCGCCGTTTATAATCAGGGCATCTGGAAGTCCTTGAAGCTCCTCTAAATCTGCCCTGAGCGGAGAAGCTGTGATCTTATTCCGGTCACACTCCGACATCGTATACTGATCCCAGAACCACATCATCCCTTCCTTGTATAGATAATAGCCTTCTGCAAACTGCCTGTAAGACTCTGTACCAAAACAAGCATTCGTGACTGGATAATATAGTAGCTGTTTCTGAATATAAGGTCCCTTCTGGTACTTTGCCATAATCGTCATTGCAATTGCCATATTTCCACCAACGCTGTCCCCAGCTACCGTCAGGGTCTGCGGATTCATACAAATATTCAGCTCTTTTAAAATCAAAGGCAGTTTACATAACACATCATAGCACTGCTCTATGGCGACAGGATAACGTGCTTCCGGTGAACGGCTATATTCAGGGAAAACCAGAACGGAGTCCGTTCTTGCAGCCAACTCCCTTACCAGCTTTTCATGGGTATGAAAACTCCCAAAAACCCATCCAGCGCCGTGAATATAGAAAATCACATTTGCAGGCGATGCAATCTGCCCCGGACAGACCACATAGACCGGAATCTCGCCCCACCTCCCTGCACGCACTGTTATACATGTAATATCAGCCGGATACATGCAGATTGGCGTACTCTGGGCCTTTTCCAACATTTCCCGCCCCTGCGCTGGAGGTAATTGAAAAATCAGCGGCGGAATAGAATTAGCATTGCTAACCTCCACCGCTTCCGGTTCAAGAGATATCCTCTTTATCATAAAAACTTCCTTAGCGGCTATTTTACAATTATCATATTCTGGGACAAAAAAATGATTGAAGGTTTTTCAACGTTTCTTAGATGTTTTCATTCAAAATATAATTTATATTTATCAAAACAATCCTAAATACCCTTTTATTTAATCTGGTTACCTTTCTCACAATACCATTTATTTCAGTTGACAATACCTTTTTTGCAGATACCGCCAGCATAGATTTTGAAGTTGCCACTTTTTTTCACCTTCCTTTCATTGTGTCTCTATATAAGTGATTACTTGTTTTTTTGTTGCTATGGTATACTGATAAAAGAAAGGATGGTGGAAAGATGACAATAGGGGAAAATATTAGGCGCATTAGAAAAGAAAAAGGGAAAACGAAAAAAAATTGCATCTGCTTTAGGTGTGAAGCCATCTGAACTAATGAAAGGTGATTCTATTTGGGAAGCTCTTGATAAAAAACACTCCGATGAAATAGAAAATACTTAACCGGGCAGCCGGGGGACGTGTTCTCACCTGATCCGAGTTCTGCGGAAGGGGTGATTATTATGAGTACATATGAGGAAATGCAGATTATACTTACTATTGCTTTACTGGTAGTTGCAATTCTGAATTTGAAAAATAAGAAATAGCCGTCCTGTTCTTTGGCGAGAGCTGACGGCTATTTCTTACATCATTTTTGAGTGCAGACATATAATACCCTTACCACGTCATTTTAACGTCCGAAAAGCCGCATCAATCAAAGACAAAATACCCTTATTGCGTAACACTCCCCATAATATATTGAGGGCGAAAGCAGTCTGCTGATTTCGTCCTCTTGACTACCCATAAGCAAAGGCGTGAAAATCTTCTTTTTATGTATAGTGATACTTTTCCCTGTTCTGATGAAGAAAAACCAGTGCTACAATTACAGTGATTAACTCTGCTATCGGTACTGCAAGCCATACCCCTGTTACACCCAAAAGGTTAGGCAATGTAAGCAACATCACTGCAATTAGTCCGAAAGTCCGCAGGAATGACAAAATTGCTGACAATTTCCCATTTGATAATGCTGTGAATGTGGCAGAAGTAAAAATGTTCAGCCCACAAAACAGAAAGCTAAAGGGAAAAATCAAAAATCCGTTTCGTGCAATTTCATAAACAGGCGTTCCCTTTTCTGCAAAAATACCAACCAATAGCGAACCCCAAATAAAAGCTACCGCAAAAATAGAGATAGAAACCAAAACAATGAACCGCATACAAATAGAAAACACATTCTTTAGCTGTTTTTCGTCCTGCTTCCCATAGTTATAGCTGATAACAGGGGCTACTCCCATAGAAAAACCTATGTAAAGGGCACTCAATAAAAACTGTGTATAGATAATGATTGTGATTGCCGCAACTCCGTTTTCTCCAAGCAGTTTCATCATAATCCAGTTAAAAAGGAATGTTGTAACCGCTGTTGCCGCCTGACTTACCATTTCCGAAAAACCATTGGTACAGCTTTCAGCCAATACGGAAAAATCTATGACTAGCTTCCTAAAATGCAGACTGCCTTTCTTTGCGGAAAAGAACCACAATCCAATCACCGCCGGTATCATGTAGCCAATGCCCGTACCAAACGCCGCACCTTTGATGCCCATGTGAAGCGGCACCATAAAAATATAGTCCAGTAAAATATTAGCGATTCCCGCGCTTACGCCAAGCACCATACCCATTCCGGGGCGTCCCGCTGTTACGATTAGATTTTGAAAAAGCACTTGCAGTATACTTGCGGGCGTGAATAACAGCAGGATAAAAAGGTATTCTTTGCAGTATGGAAATAGAATACTGCTCGCTCCAAGTCCCCAGACAATCCTGTCAATAAAAACCGTCCCCAAGACTGCAATCAATACGCCTAACAAAATGCCCGCTGAGATAATCAGCGTAAAATCCTGTGCCGCTCTCTTTTGCGCTCCTGCTCCCATTTTGCGCGCTACAATCGCGCTTCCTCCTGTTGCAAGCATAGTTCCAAGACCGACAATCAGATTGATAACAGGGCAGACAATATTCAATGCCGAAAGTGCATTTGTATCTACCAATCGTGCTACAAAAATTGTGTCAACGACTGCATACAGCCCCATGAATATCATCATCAAAATTGTCGGAAATGCAAATTTCAGCAACGATTTTATTGTAAAGTTCTGTGATAGTGGATTTAGGTCACTCATTCTCCTCGCCCTCCGATTTTTCTCTGTAAAGTATAAACCGCTGTGTCGGATAGCCAAATTCAATTAACAGTTCCGCTTCAGCAAAACCAAGGCTTCCCCATATCTCCCGATAGCCTGTATCTGCCTTGTCACCCTCCCGAAAAGTTGTTACGCTAATCTGCGCGGAACGTGCAAGTTCATACAATGCTTTTTCACAAAATGCTTTCGCTATCCCTCTTTTCCGATACTGTGGGTGTACCCCAAAGAAATCAATGCTCCCCATCACCTCGTTAAACGCCATAATCCCGATTGCCGTATCAGCGTCTTTCAAAATCAATGCCCGCTTATTTTTGATATACTCCTGTAACTGTGCAAGATATTGTTTTTCGTCCAAGTGCGGGAAGCCGTCAATGACAAGATGAACCAGTTCTATCCATTTGGGTATATCTCCCTGTGTTGCAAAGACGATTTTATCCTGCCATTCTTTTTCCTCTAAATTTGTAGGATTTTCATTCAAGACATATCTTAGCTGCAATGGATAAAATTCTTCTTCCTCCCTGTACCTGTTAGGGGATTTTTTATACATGGCTTTGAAAATATCCGTAAAGGATTGCTGGCTCTCATATCCGGCAGAAAGTGCAATTTCAAGGATTGGTCTGTCGGAAAGTACAAGCAGTTTTGCGGCTTCGGTCAACTGGCGGCGTTGTACATAATCGTGGATTGTCAACCCTACCGTACCTGTGAACATTCGGTGCAAATGATATTTTGAATAATGTACAGCCCCCGCAACTGTTTCCAAGTCCAGTTTTTCGTGCAGGTGGCTTTCGATATAGTCGATTGCCTCCATTACATTTTTGATATTCCCCGGCATTGCAGCTACCCCCTTTCTCTCTGCATTATAGCAGGATATTTCATTCCGCTTTTCATATATCTTGCGGTTTTAAGGCAAGTATTTACCAGTATACAACAGTCTACCCCGATAAGAAAGATTTTTAGCCATTTTCTTCTGACACATTGGCATTTCCCAAACTTCCCCATATTAAGAAGCAAGGAAAACTTCTTGAAGAATTTCTCTCAAACCTTCGTCAAAACCGCCCTGTGCGGTGTTGTAGGTAATGAGAGGACTTATCAGAGGGTTTGGGATTCTTCCCAACAAGCAAAATTTGTCCGGCAAACCATAGCGCGGGCGGACAGATTTACGGAAATGGGTACCCTTTTCCTATGCTTGTTCCGAAACTTATCACTTGGCAAATACGGAAAGGAAGAGACAGGCTGTTTTCCGCAATACCCATGAGGCGATTTCGCAAGGAAGTATTGAAGCAGATAGTATGGGGCAGGATATTTGATGTGACCGCCATCTTCTTTGATGACATCATAGCATTTAAGGAAATGATGTATCAGCAACGCTCTGCTGAACCGGAAAAGGAATTGAAACGCAGAAAACGCGAAGTTATGCAGGCACAAAAACGCATAGTAGAACTTGACCGTATCTTCAAGCTCATAGTCCATGCGCCGGAAAAGGTGGACGGGAAACGGGTACAGAAAGTAGATATTGTTTTCAACTTTGTAGGTGAAATCAATTTCCTTTCTGCCACGCAGCCGAAACGGCAAGGCGCATAAGGAAAATGCTTGTTGAGCGCAAGAAAAGACGGTACAGCCCTTGTAATCGGGGCTATACCGCCTAATCTAAAATTACTTCCCTATCACCGCAAACCTTGGATTTTCAAGGGTTCTATAAAATCTCTTATTCTGTTCCAAACTATCTCTTGGAGAACTTAAAATCCCTGTTTCTCAACATTATTTGCGCATTTGTAAGTTACCTATCAGTTACCAATAAAATTTCATAGAACCCCACTATGCTTTATCATAAGATTTTATCTCTGCCTCATGTCTGCCACAAACCTTTCATACCACATCGGTACATTATACGAAATTCTGATTGGCTTTCCATTCTTATAAATGGCAAACCTGTGAAATTCTATTGTATTATCATAGAATGCTGCCAAATCACATTTCGGCAAAACAGTTTTCAAATTGTTAAACGTGTCAATATATCTTCTTTCAATATCTTTTTCGTTGATACCATGACCACCCTGTTTTACACGCGCAACTACCCTTTTCTTAGCAATATCCATACCCTCTACGCCAATATAATGCAGTTCAATAAAATATCCTCTTTCCTTGGCCTTAGCCATATTATTCAAAATTGATTTTCCACACAATGTAGTTTCCTGATTAAAAGTAATACCTTCATCAAAATATCCGGCAATTTTCTTTACTGCAATTTTCCCGGCAATCATAACGTCAGTCATATTTCTCCAATCGCCAAACTCTCTCAATATTTCATCTGTATTTACTCTTGGTATACCTTGCAGACTTTGCAATGATTGATACAGCGTCGATTTGCCCGCCCCATTAACACCCGCAATCAAAATATATTTTTTCACTAAAAAAGATTCCTTTCCACTACCTGCCGTTGCTTCTTTTGCAGGAGAAAATCACCCACCATTTCATAAAAACTTCTTTGTTCTTCCGTTTCGGCTTCCAGTACAAGCTGTAGCGTATCTTCCGGCTGCAAAATTTTTATATCTTCATAAATTTTTTCATATTTTTTTACATCACACATGCGCTCACCTCTATCATTCATACTATTTTGAAATATATTATAACCCAAATCACCTCAAATGTTAATCAAAAAAACTCCGCAAGGAAAACCTGCGAAGTTTTTTGAATTTGTATAATATTCTGATTATCTCTTGGAGAACTGTGGTGCGCGACGTGCGGCTTTGAGACCGTATTTCTTTCTTTCTTTCATACGAGGATCTCTTGTAAGGAATCCTGCTTTTTTAAGAATTGGTCTGTAATCTGCATCTACCTGAAGCAGCGCTCTTGCAATACCATGTCTGATTGCACCAGCCTGACCTGTGTAACCGCCGCCATGAACGTTTACCAGTACGTCATACTTATCAACGGTTTCTGTTGCAACCATGGGCTGACGAACGATAACCTTCAAGGTCTCTAATCCAAAATAATCATCTATAGGTCTTTTATTGATTACGATATCACCTTTACCGGGCATTAAATATACTCTGGCAATTGATTTTTTCCTTCTACCTGTTCCGTAGAATCTTGCTGATTTAGCCATTTTAATCTTCTCCTTTCAGTCCCTCTTAAAATGTTAATACTTCGGGCTTCTGAGCCGCATGCTTGTGATCAGGTCCTGCGTACACATGAAGCTTCGTATACATCTGTCTTCCTAAAGGTCCTTTGGGAAGCATTCCTTTAACAGCAAGCTCAACTACCTTCTCAGGCTTCTTAGCCATCATCTCACGCAACGTAGCTTCCTTCATGCCACCAACGTAATCTGAGTGATGATAGTAAATCTTCTGGTCTAACTTTCTGCCTGTCACTTTTACCTTATCAGCATTTACAACAATTACAAAATCACCTGTATCCATATGCGGTGTAAAAATCGGTTTGTTCTTACCTCTTAAAACTTTAGCCACTTCTGAAGCTAAACGACCCAATGTCATATTTGCAGCGTCTACTACATACCATTTTCTTTCGATGGTAGCAGGACTAGCCATAAATGTTTTCATGATAATCCTCCATTCTTGCTTTAGCCCGCAAACCGGTACTAAAAATATAAGTTGCTCCTGATGATTCTCCATGCATCGGGCGGATGTCCGGACCGCCGGGATGATTTCGATCCATTTCAGGTATTCTATTTATAATGCTTTACCTAGGGATATGACAAATTTCCAGCTGCGAAAGATGTCAGCCAGACGCTTGTCAGGTCAAGCATTAACAAACATTGCCACATTGAATAATTATATTATACGCTTCCGTGTGTGTCAATAAAAATTTATAAAAACTCGTATTTAACCAGCGTAAGCCCACACGCCGGAGCAGTAGGACCTGCTGCCGAACGCTCCCCCATCTCTAAGATCTCTTTTATATGATCCGGTTCCATGCTTCCGCGTCCCACTTCCATCAGCGTTCCCGCTATGATTCTTACCATATTGTAGAGAAAACCGTTGCCACACACCCGTATGATAATCTCGTCCTGCTCCTTTTCCACCGTCAACTGATGAACCGTCCTGACCGTGGACTCCACAACCGCCGCTGCGGAACTGAAACTTTTAAAATCATGCTCGCCAGTCAGATAACAAGCTGCCTGCTTCATCCTTTCTATATTAAGGGGCACATAAGTAAAGTGTGCGTACAGTCTTTTGGTGGGGAGTGGAAATCGGGTGTTCAGTATTCTGTATTCATAAGTCTTACGGCTTTTACAGCGCCTCGGATGAAAGTCCGGCGTGACTTCTTCAGATGCCTGAATCCTAATATCCTCCGGCAGCCTCTGATTTAGGGCATATGCAATTTTTTCCGCCGGAATACAGGTGTTGGTATCAAACACCGCTACATTGCAAAGGGCATGGACACCGGCATCCGTCCTGCTGGCTCCAATGACCCTGATTTCCTCATTAAGAAGCGTCCCCAGCGCACGATTCAGTTCTCCTTCTATAGTAGGCGCTCCAGGCTGAATCTGCCATCCGTGATAGGCTGTTCCGTCATAGGCAACCACCAGCTTTACTCTTTTCATAATAATATCTTTCCGAATACCACGCAAAGCGCCAGATAGCACACCACCGCGCCATATGCAAGTACATCTCTCTTTTTATAAATAAGGGGCTTCATCTTGGTTCGGTGCTCCCCGCCTCTATAGCATCTTGCCTCCATCGCCATCGCCAGATCATTGGCACGCCTAAATGCCGATATGAATAAGGGAACCAATAAAGGAACAAGGCTCTTTGCCTTCTTGATTAAGTTCCCGCTTTCAAAGTCGGCGCCCCTAGCAATCTGCGCCTTCATGATCTTGTCCGTTTCTTCCAATAAAATAGGAATAAAACGCAATGCAATAGACATCATCATAGAAATTTCATGCACCGGGACCTTAATCTTTTTCAAAGGTCCAAGCAGGCTTTCCATACCGTCCGTCAAATTGTTGGGCGTAGTCGTCAGCGTCATCACCGATGACCCCATAATCAGGAATACCAAGCGTATTGCCATAAACGCTGCCAAACGAATCCCCTCCCAGGTAATCCTGAGCTTCCAGAACGCCACAGCAGTTTCCCCAGGTGTTAAAAACAAATTAAATCCCACCGCTATGATCAGCAGAAATATAATGGATTTCATCCCTCGGATCATAAATTTGACCGGCACCTTTGATAATTTAATAATCAGTACCAGAAAAAGCCCGGCTATGCTATAACCTATAAAATTATCTACAATAAAAAGGGAAATAATATAGCAGATGGTAGTTACCAGCTTAACCCTTGGATCCAGCCTGTGTATAACCGAATCTGTTTGATAGTATTGTCCCAGTGTAATATCCCTTAACATGTTCCCTCACTTCTTTGCCATTTCATTGCTGTCATTTACACTCTGTTCAGTGCATGCAAAATCGCTGCCTTTGCTTCCTCAATCGTGGTAATATCCGTATCTACATCCAGTCCGCTTTTCTTAAGTGCCTGCATGATATATGTTACCTGGGGTGCTGCCAGACCAACCTCTTCCAACTCTTTATAGTGGCGGAACACTTCCCTCGGTGCATCATCAAACATGACCTGCCCCTTGTTCATCACAATAATCCGATCTACGTACTTCGCCACATCTTCCATGCTGTGGGAAACCAGAATAACCGTCATCCCCGTCTCTTCCCGCAACTGTGCGATTTGGTCTAAGATCTCGTCTCGTCCTTTAGGATCAAGACCTGCCGTAGGCTCATCTAAAATCAATACCTCCGGTTTCATGGCAAGCACACCTGCTATCGCCACCCTGCGCTTTTGTCCACCGGAAAGGTCAAAGGGCGACTGATAAAAAAATTCGTCCTCAAGCCCCACCTGCTTCAATGCCGCATAGGCTCTAAGCTCTGTTTCCTTCTTATCCAACCCTAAGTTTTTGGGACCATAACATACATCCGAAAATACATCAATTTCAAACAGTTGATGCTCTGGATATTGAAAGACAAGTCCCACTTTGCTTCTCAGTTCCTTCCTATTATAATCACTGTCGTGAATGTCCGCACCATTATAATACACATTGCCACTTGAAGGCGCCAGCAATCCATTCAGATGCTGCACCAAGGTAGACTTTCCGGAGCCTGTATGTCCGATCAGCCCGATAAACTGTCCATCAGGTATGGTGAGGCTGACATCCTTAAGCGCCGCATACTCCATAGCTGTTCCCGCTTCATATATATAATTTACATGATCTAAAATAATAGACATCTCATCCTCCATGCCGTGAAGACATTTGACTCCATAACATCCTCTTGCCACATCTTTGTTATGCTCTGCCAATCCCCAGCGCTGTCACAAGTTCCTCGCAAGTCAGAATTCCTTCTGGAATAGCAACGCCGCTTCTTTTTAGTTCATGCGCAAGCAACGTGACCTGAGGCACATCCAGCCGCAGTGATTTTAATTTTTCAACCTGACTAAAAATTTCCCTTGGAGTCCCCTCCATAGCAACTTTTCCTTTATCCATGACAAATACCTTATTTGCATGAATGATTTCTTCCATGTAATGTGTAATCAGAATCACCGTAATTTCTTCCACATCATTAAGCGCCCTTGCTGCTCGGATGACTTCTTTTCTCCCGTTGGGATCCAGCATTGCCGTAGGTTCATCCAACACAATGCATTTAGGATGCATGGCAATCACGCCCGCGATGGAAACCCTCTGCTTTTGCCCTCCTGAAAGCTTATTGGGTGAATGCTTGCGAAACTCATACATCCCAACTGCCTTGAGGCTTTCCTTCACTCTCTCCCAGATTTCTTCCGTGGGTACACCAAGGTTCTCCGGTCCGAACCCCACATCCTCCTCCACCACTTGCCCAATGATCTGATTATCTGGATTCTGGAAGACCATACCAGCCTTCTGTCTTACATCCCACAAATTGGCGTCGTCAGACGTATCCTTTCCATCTACCCAAACCGTTCCTTCCGTGGGATAGAGAATCGCATTCATATGCTTGGCAAGAGTCGATTTCCCAGAGCCATTATGTCCCAGGATTGCAATAAAGTCCCCCTGCTTCACATCAAGGTTCACCCCGTCCACTGCGCGGGTGATTCCCTCCACATTTCCTTCTTCATCTCTTCTTATATATTCAAATACCAAATCCTTGGTTTCTATGATTCCCATGTTATTATCCTTTTTATTGCTGCATTTTTGCCTTAAGGACCAATCCTCAAGACACACAGATATATACACTCTCTATTTTCCAACCCCAATTATATAAGAAACTATAATTTTCAATTCGCCCTATATTTTACAGGATATTGTTTTCATTTGCAATAGCTTGTCTTTTATCGTATGATAAATAATAGTGAGTATAGGAGGATTTCCAATATGAATAAATGGATGAAGCCAATTATGTTTCTGGTTTTTATAGTTTTGATCTGCTCTGTTTTAGGCAGAGTCCTTACAAATGGGGAGACCCTTTCTGATTATGCCAAAAGCAACCCAGAAATTGCATATGCGGAGCAGAAACCGATTCCTTCTGCTTCTCCCAAAAGCATTCCAACAGCCTCTCCTAAGGCTGCACCCTCGCCAACGCCTTCTGTCAAACCTGCCCCCGCCTTTTCACCTCTGGCGGAGGAGTCAAAAGATAGTGTTCATTATCAGGATGGATTTTTTTACCAGCCTTTGACAGATGCTGTCACGGCACGAATTACAGGTATTTCTTATCCCGTCTCCGAAGCGATTGCGCCTGCCCTGTCGCTGCAGGCAGTCAACATCGTTTCTGATGATGCATCTCTTGCAGTCTCTTACGATGATCTTCGCTACTTAAACGTCCTTTATTATGATTTTGACGGGAAGGTACAAATCGGTGAGATGATCTGTAATAAGGGAATCGCACAGGATTTGATAGAAATCTTTTATGAACTATATCTGAACGAATATCAGATTGAAAAGATAAGATTGATCGACGAATATGGCGGTGATGACACGGCTTCCATGCTGGATAACAACACTTCCTGCTTTAATTACCGGGTTGTGGACGGCACGAACAGTCTTTCAAAGCATGCACTGGGCTGCGCCATCGACATCAATCCCTTTTATAACCCTTATGTGGTCTTTAACAAAGACGGGAGCGGTGAAACCTATATCTCACCAAAAGGCAGCGAGATCTACGCCGACCGGTCTAAAGATTTTCCCTATAAAATTGACGAATCCGACCTTTGCTATCAATTATTTAAAGCCCACGGCTTTACCTGGGGCGGGAACTGGAATTCCAGCAAGGATTATCAGCATTTCCAGAAGGTGGTAAATTAAAATATATCTTGCCACGTAAAATGCAAAGCAGGCTTTCATTAAAAATCCCCGCATTTCCATGCGGGGATCTAATCGATATCTATTATACTAACTCAAGCACTACTTCCATAGCGCCATCGCCCTTACGCTGACCAATCTTGATGATTCTTGTGTAACCACCATTGCGGCTTGCATATTTAGGACCATATTCATCGAACAGTTTTGCAACTAAGTCTACTTCCTTTGTGCCTCTCTTCTTACCTGCATTGGTTGCAGGAACTTCAGTCACAGGATATAAAACCTTGAGCATCTGGTGTCTTGCATGCAGTCTGGAAGGAAGATCCTTTTTGATTTCCTTGTCCACTGTCTCGAACTTGGTAACTTTCTTTCCATCAACTACTTCTTTTACTCTCTTTCCATCTTTGTCCTTTACCGGGACTTTTGCGGAAACGGTAACTGTCTCGTAATTGTCTTTTTCTTTAACAGCAAGTGCGATAAGACCGTCAACAATCTTCTGTACTTCCTTTGCTCTTGCCTGTGTGGTAACAATTTTGCCCTTATAAATAAGCGCTGTTATCTGATTTCTAAGTAAAGCTTTTCTCTGGTCAGATCTTTTGCCCAGTTTTCTGTATTTTGCCATCTTTTTGGCTCCTTTCTCAATGGGTCATGCCCTTCATGGTACATCCGGCCACGCTCTTTGGACTTACTTACCGAATGCAGTTTTACTCCATTTATGAGAACGCTAAGCGCACTCTTTGGATTTACCGCCTTGCGCATCACAAAACATATTCTTATCTGCAAAGCCAATTAAACTTCATCGCTTGGATTAAGCTGTAATCCCAATTCCTTCAGCTTTGCCAAAACCTCTTCCAATGACTTACGTCCTAAGTTGCGGACCTTCATCATATCTTCCGAGGTCTTATTGGTCAATTCTTCCACCGTATTGATACCGGCTCTCTTTAAACAATTATAAGAACGAACAGACAATTCTAACTCGTCGATGCTCATTTCCAATACTTTTTCTTTTTCATCTTCTTCCTTCTCCACCATAACCTCTGCAGTTTTGGCATTCTCAGATAAATCGATGAAAAGTCCTAAATGTTCGCTGAGTACTTTTGCAGCCAGGCTGACTGCCTCATCAGGTACCAGTGTGCCGTTTGTATAAACATCAAGTGTCAGCTTATCAAAATCTGTAATCTGCCCAACACGTGTATTTTCAACGGTTACATTCACTCTCTCAACGGGTGTATAGATGGAATCGATTGCTATCACACCGATCGGAAGATCATCGCTCTTATTCTTATCCGCACTTACATAGCCTCTTCCTCTGGTAATTGTAAGTTCCATGTACAGCTTGGTATTCTTGCCGCTTAAGGTTGCAATTGTAAGCTCAGGATTCAGTATTTCAATATCCTGATCGCACTGAATGTCTGAAGCCTTAACGACTCCCTCGCCTTCATATTCGATGTATGCGGTTTTCGGTTCGTTTGTATCGCTGTTATTTCTAATTGCAAGGCTCTTGATGTTCATGATAATTTCAGTCACATCCTCCTTGACGCCTTCAATGGAACTGAATTCATGAAGTACACCTTCAATCTTGACCTGGCTTACAGCAGCGCCAGGAAGTGAAGAGAGCATAATTCTTCTAAGTGAATTACCAAGTGTGATACCGTAACCTCTTTCCAGAGGTTCTACGACAAATCTGCCATACTTTTCATCCTCAGAGATTTCTGCTACCTCAATATTTGGTCTTTCGAAATCAAACATTGCAAATACCCTCCTTTACGAACAATATAGATACGCTTAGACAGCGCATAACGCTGCCTAAAGCATCTTTTATATGGTTTTATTTAGAATATAATTCGACGATAAGCATCTCATTTACAGGAACGTCAATCATTTCTCTTGTAGGAAGGTTCTTAACAGTCCCCTTTAACGCTTCCTGGTCCACATCAATCCATTCAGGAACCAGTCTTCCTGCTGTTACTTCAAGGATATCTTTGTATCTCTGTAAGGATTTTGATTTCTCTCTGATTTCAATCACATCCCCTGCCTTAATTAAATAAGAAGGAATGTTAACCTGCTTGCCATTTACCAGCACATGCTTATGACCAACTACCTGTCTGGCTTCTCTTCTGGTTCTGGCAAATCCCATTCTGAATACTACGCTGTCAAGTCTTCTTTCAAGCATGACCATAAGATTTTCACCAGTCATACCTTTCATTCTGTCAGCCTTATCATAGTAGTTTCTGAAAGGTTTTTCAAGCACACCATAAATGAATTTTGCTTTCTGCTTCTCGCGTAGCTGAAGTCCATATTCACTTACTTTTTTACCTGCTCTTGCATTTGTTCTGTTTGACTTCTTGTCATATCCCAAAAATACGGGATCAAGACCAAGTGATCTACATCTCTTTAATACCGGAACTCTGTTTACTGCCATTTTTTTTTCCTCCTGTTATTGTTTACAGCGCATAAGGCGCCTTCTTCCAACTATTTTAAATGATACTTTTACGACTATACACGGCGACGCTTAGGCGGACGGCATCCGTTATGAGGAACGGGAGTCACATCTCTGATACTTGTTACCTCCAGACCACATGCAGAAAGCGCACGAATTGCTGCTTCACGTCCTGAACCGGGTCCCTTTACCATAACGTCTACTGTCTTAAGACCATGTACCAGAGCAGCCTTAGTAGCTGTCTCAGCTGCCATCTGTGCTGCGTATGGAGTAGATTTCCTTGAACCTCTAAATCCAAGACCACCAGCACTTGCCCAGCTAAGAGCATTTCCTTCATTGTCTGTCAATGTAACAATCGTGTTGTTAAAGGAAGACTGAATATGTGCCTGTCCATGTTCAACGTTTTTCTTGACACGTTTTTTTGTCACTTTTTTCGTAACTTTTTTTGCTGCCATTTAAACTAACCTACTTTCTTTAAAATCATTGTGAATTGTTTCAAAACCGCCTGACCTTTTGTGCCAAAATTATTTCTTCTTATTAGCAACTGTTCTCTTAGGTCCTTTTCTTGTTCTTGCATTTGTCTTTGTCTTCTGTCCACGTACAGGAAGACCTTTCCTGTGGCGGATACCTCTGTAGCATCCGATTTCCTGAAGTCTCTTAATGTTCATGGCAACTTCTCTTCTCAAGTCACCCTCAACCATGTAACCAGCGTCAATTACTTCGCTGATCCTCTTAACTTCATCATCCGTCAGCTCTCTGACACGAGTATCAGGATTAACCTTTGCCTGCTCTAAAATCTTATTAGAGCTTGCTCTTCCAATTCCATAAACATAGGTCAAACCAATTTCTACACGTTTTTCTCTGGGTAAGTCAACACCTGCAATACGAGCCATTTACATTTCCTCCATTTTCTTTTGCGCATATCATATACGCTGATACTAATTGATTGGGGTAATTTTAACCCAACCGGATTTCACCGATCTTACGCGAATGCTTTACGCACAGTTCTTTTGCGCGCAAGCTCATCACGAACCAAGAAGTAATCACTAAGGCTCTTTTGTACAATTATATAAATCAGTACAGCTCTCATTATCCACTGCACTGCAGCCGCTTCATAATAATTGGACAAGAACCCTTCTGCCTTGGGCAGTGGATTATCCTTGTCTTTGTTTGTGCTTCGGATTCTCACAGATTACTCTGATACGTCCTTTTCTCTTGATGATTTTGCACTTTTCGCAAATCGGTTTTACTGATGATCTAACCTTCATGTTAAACCCTCCTTTCAAAAAAGACCGTTTTACATTATAGCATGATATATCTACAAATGCAAGCACTTTCTTACATTTGTTCTGCTTTACCTGACTGTTCAACCTTATGACTTTACCATAATTATTTATCTCTCCAAATGATCCTACCTTTGCTTAAATCATACGGGGATAATTCCAATGTAACTTTATCGCCGGGAAGAATACGGATAAAATTCTGTCTTAACTTTCCGCTTATATGAGCCAATACCCTGTGCCCATTTTCAAGCTCCACCTGAAACATGGTGTTGGGAAGCTTTTCCACTACAGTTCCTTCAATTTCAATTACATCAGCTTTTGACATGTGTTACCTCCTTAACATGCGGGTATCCTCCTACTTTTGGCACCCCTTTTTCATTCTTACTTTAATAGCATACTTAATCTCTTCATTATATATGATACTCTGGTTTCTTATTTTCTCCATCAGGTCCTCATCAAGGTCTGTCTTTACCAGCTGCAGATGCTTCTTTTTCTTCCTTTTAGGGGAATCAGTCGTTCTTGATCTTCCATCTGCCAGATAAACAAAATCTCCCTCTTCCCGGATGATTACATACATCTGCCCCTTATCGTGCCCTGCCTTGGAGATGGCAAACATTCCTGTCATACGTTCCTCCATTTTGCCGCAGAACTTAATCTGGGTCTGGCAGCAGCGTTAAGATTTCTGGATCCCCTTCTGTAATGAGCACTGTATTTTCATAGTGTGCCGAAAGAGAACCATCCTCCGTCACCACTGTCCAGTCATCATCCAGCCACTCCACATAACAGCTGCCCATATTGATCATCGGTTCTATTGCCAGGGTCATCCCCGGACGGAGCTTGATTCCCCTCCTCCACTGCTTGAAATTGGGTATCTGGGGCTCTTCGTGAAGACTCGTGCCGATTCCGTGTCCCACTAAATCTCTCACGATTCCATAACCAAACTGACTGCAATAAGCGTCAATGGCATTTGATATATCGTACAGATGGCAGCCTGCTCTGGCAAATTTAATTCCCTCAAAGAAACTCTGTCTTGTAACCTCGATCAGCTTTGCCGCCTCGTCGCTCACCTTCCCCACAGGGTAAGTACGCGCCGCATCTGAGTGATAACCCTTATAAATAAGCCCTGCGTCCAGGCTGACGATATCACCTTCCATAAGAATCCTGTCTTTAGAAGGAATTCCGTGAACTACTTCATCATTTACAGAGACACATATCGATGCCGGATAGCCGTTATAATTCAGAAAATTAGGCACACATCCATAGCTGCGAATCAGGTTTTCTCCCAGAAAATCGATTTCCCAAGTGGACATTCCCGGTTTTATTGCTTCTCCCAGCTTTAAGTGAACCTCTGCAAGAATTTTGCAGGATTCACGCATCAGCTCAATTTCTCTTTCTGATTTAATCGTTACAGCCATTTGCAATCCTTGCCTTTCAACCTAAGATGGACACGATTGCTGCAAATACATCTTTCATATCCGCCGTGCCGTCCACTGTCTTCAAAATTCCCTTGGCGTTATAGAAATCAATCAGCGGCTGTGTCTGCTTATGATAAACATCAAGACGGTTTCCAACTGTTTCCGGTTTATCATCATCGCGGAGAACAAGTTCCTTTCCGCAGGCATCGCATATTCCTTCTTTCTTAGGTGGAATATGTTCTACATGGTACGTAGCGCCGCAGCTTAAGCAGGCACGCCTGCCGCCCATTCTTCTGATAATGTTTTCATCCGGTACGTCCACGTTAATGGCAAAATCAATCTTATCATTGATCTCTGCTAATGCCTTGTCAAGCACCTCTGCCTGGGGAATCGTCCGCGGAAATCCATCCAGCACATACCCATTTTCACAGTCATTCTTTGCAACTCTGTCAAGCAGAATCTTCACCGTCAGTTCATCCGGCACCAGAAGTCCCTGATCCATGTATTTTTTGGCTTCCATACCAAGTTCTGTGCCATTTTTGATATTTGCCCTGAAAATATCACCTGTGGAAATATGGGGAACATGATATTTATCTGCAATCATTTTTGCCTGTGTGCCCTTGCCAGCACCAGGCACACCTAACATAATTATTTTCATTATGATTTCCCTCTCATGCTAATATAGAGGCAAAAGAAAAGCTGCGTCCTGCGCGCCCGGGCTTTTCTTCAACCTCTAATCTATTTAATATCAAACGACTCATCAGTCATTTAAGAATCCTTTGTAATTACGTACCAACATCTGTGATTCGATCTGCTTCATCGTTTCGAGCACTACGCTGACGATAATAATCAGACTGGTTCCTCCGAAGGAAACCTGTGCACCAAATATACCATTAAATATAAACGGTACAACACATACGATTGTAAGACCTGCCGCACCTATAAAGATAATGTAATTCAGGATCTTTGTCAGATATTCGCTGGTTGGCTTGCCAGGTCTGATACCCGGAATAAAGCCGCCCTGCTTTTTCATATTCTCTGCAATCTCTATTGGATTGAACGTAATAGAAGTATAAAAATATGCAAAGAAGATAACCAAAATAATATACACAAGTAAACCAATAGAATAAACAGGCTCTGATGGCTTACACCAATTACTTGAATTTAATCCCCGGAGAATCTGTCCCCACACACCGCCGCCATTATAATTGAAAAAGCTGCTTACAATAATTGGCAGCTGCATCAGAGAGGATGCGAAGATAATGGGAATAACACCAGCTGTATTAATCTTCAATGGAATGGAGGAAGTCTGTCCGCCTACCATTTTTCTTCCCTGCACTTTTTTTGCATATTGTACAGGAATCTTGCGGACACCATCATTTAAAATAATGACCATAACGATCATTGCCAAAATAATGGCAAGAATAATAATTGCCGCTACAGCTCCCACCGCAATCGCTTTTCCAAATACGAATTGTTCAAACAGCTGATCAATATCCTGTGGTATCCTTGAAATGATGTTGATAATAAGCACAATAGAAATACCGTTGCCCACACCTTTTTCCGTAATCCGTTCACCTACCCACATAAGGAAGGCACTGCCGGCAGTAAGCGCTGTGATGATTGTAATCACACTAAGGGCATTCTTTTCATTGAGCATATTTCCGCTCCAGAATGCTGCCGCCATTGCGGAGGCTTCAATCAGCGCAAGTCCTACCGTCACATAACGGGTAATGGAAGCAATCTTCTTTCTTCCATCTTCCCCTTCCTTCTGCATCTCTTCCAGCTTCGGAATCGCAATCGTCAAAAGCTGCATGATAATGGAGGATGTAATATACGGCGTAATGTTAAGGGCAAGAATGGACATCCTTTCAAACGAACCGCCTGTAAATGCATTAAAAAAGCTGAAATCATCGCCCATTTTCTGATTGAACCAGTTTAGAAACTCCTGTGTCTTTACACCCGGCACGGGCAGCTGTGACCCAAGACGAATCACAACCAGCATGCCTAATGTAAATAAAAGCTTGTTTCTAATCTCTTTGATTTTAAATGCGTTTTTTAGGGTTGTAAACATATTACATCACCTCTGCAGTTCCACCAGCAGCTTCAATTTTTTCTTTCGCGGATGCACTGAAAGCATTTGCTTTTACTGTAAGCTTCTTGGTAATTTCTCCATTTCCGAGGATCTTAACGCCATCTTTAGGATTTCTAACGATGCCGCTTACCATCAATGCTTCAATATCCACTACAGCACCGTCTTCAAATCTGTCATTTAATACAGCTAAATTAATACCAACGATTTCCTTTGAGCTTGGGCAGGTAAACCCTCTCTTAGGAATTCTTCTGTATAAAGGCATCTGACCACCTTCAAAGCCCGGTCTCGGTGCTCCTGAACGAGCCTTCTGACCCTTGTGTCCTTTTCCGGCTGTCTTACCGTTTCCTGAACCGTGTCCACGACCTCTTCTAAAATTATCACTATGCTTAGAACCCTCAGCAGGTCTTAAATTTGATAATTCAATACTCATTGCTGACACCTCCTTATCTTTATTAAACTTCTTCTACTTTAACTAAATGCCTAATCTGCTGAATCTGACCTCTGGTAGCCGCATTGTCAGGCAGCATGATTGACTTATTCAGCTTTCTAAGTCCCATAGAATTAACGGTAGCTTTGTGCTTGGGAACTGCTCCGATAGGAGACTTTACTAAAGTAATCTTTAACATTTTCTGATCTGCCATCTTATCGTCCCCTCCTATGCCATAATCTCTTCTACAGATTTTCCACGCTTCTTTGCTACTTCCTCAGGTGTCTTAAGCGCATTTAAACCTGCAATCGTTGCAAGTACAACGTTCTGCTTATTGTTGGATCCCAGTGACTTTGTACGGATATTCTTGATGCCGGCAAGCTCGCAGACAACACGTGCAGGACCACCTGCAATAATACCTGTACCTTCAGGAGCCTTCTTTAAAAGAACGGAAGCAGAACCGAATTTTCCTGTAAAATCATGTGTGATACTCTTATTGTCATCAATTGCCACAGAAACCATGTTCTTAATCGCATCCTCTTTTCCTTTGCGGATCGCCTCAGGAATTTCTGTCGCCTTACCAAGACCAGCGCCTACATGACCATTCATGTCTCCAACTACTACCAGGGCTGTAAAACGCATGTTACGGCCTCCCTTAACAACCTTGGTTACGCGCTTGATGGAAACTACTTTTTCTGTTAATTCCATGCCGCTGACATCGATAATTGTATGTCTCATGTTAAGTTTCTCCCTTCCTAGAATTTAAGACCAGCTTCTCTTGCTGCGTCAGCTAATGCTGCAATCTTACCCTGGTATATAAAGCCGCCTCTATCAAAGACTACGGTATCAATACCTTTTTCAAGTGCTCTCTTGGCAATAACCGTTCCTAAATATGCTGCTGCATCAACGTTATTGGTCTTTTCCAGCTGCTCTTTCACTTCTTTTTCAACGGTAGAAGCTGCAGCCAAAGTATTTCCAACTGTATCGTCAATAATTTGAGCATACATATGATTATTACTTCTGAATACTGCAAGACGAGGTCTTTCAGCTGTACCGCTAAAGCGGTTACGTATTTTCATGTGCTTTTTAACACGAACTTTTTGTCTTGACTCTTTACTAACCATCTTTACACTCTCCTTATCTATTTCTTACCAGTCTTACCAACTTTACGTCTGATTGTTTCATCAGCATACTTGATACCCTTGCCCTTATAAGGTTCAGGTCTTCTCTTATCTCTGATTTCAGCTGCGAATTGGCCAACTTTTTCTTTGTCAATACCCTTAACGATGATGATGTTCTGACCTTCCAGTACGGTTTCAATACCTTCAGGGTCAATCATCTCAACAGGGTGAGAATATCCTAAAGATAAGGTTAACTTGTTGCCGGATTTGGCTGCTCTGTAACCAACACCATTTACTTCCAGTTTCTTTTCATAGCCGTTCGTCACACCAACCACCATGTTATTGATCAGTGTCCTTGTAAGACCATGCAAAGACTTCATTTTCTTTAAATCATTGGGTCTGGAAACAAGTATTTCTTCTCCCTCGACCTTGATTTCCATTTCAGCCGGAAGCACTCTTTCCAGTGTTCCTTTAGGACCTTTTACAGTCACTTTGTTATTTTCTGCAATCTCTACAGTTACGCCTGCAGGAATCGCGATTGGCATTCTTCCTATACGTGACATGCCCGTACCTCCTATTAATATTTGATGCTTGATTTTTATGTGGCTACCATACATATGCAAGGACTTCGCCGCCTACCTGCAGTTCTCTTGCTTTCTTATCGGTTACAACGCCCTGATTGGTGGAAATGATTGCAATACCAAGTCCGCCAAGTACTCTGGGCAGTTCTTCCTTTCCGGCATAAATACGAAGACCCGGTTTGGAAATTCTCTTTAATCCATTGATGATCTTGTCATTTCTGTCTGCACCATACTTAAGTGTGATGCGGATTGTCTTAAAACTGCCTTCATCAATCAGATCATATTTCTTTATATAACCTTCCTCCAGAAGAATATCTGCAATAGCCAGTTTCATTTTGGAAGAGGGAACATCTACTGTATCATGTTTTGCAGTATTTGCATTACGGATTCTTGTAAGCATATCTGCAATAGGATCACTCATTGTCATTTTATTTCCTCCTATACGATTTCAATGCAATATCCTTTATCATCAGCCCGACACACAAGCACTCATGCAAGTATATCATTCGGAATTTGCCGCAGGCAAATTCTATAGGTTCGCCCCGCGAACCGTTTTCGCCCCGCGAACCGTTTTCGCCCCGCGAACCGTTAAGCTTGACCGAAAGTCAACGTTTTGTTACCAGCTGGCTTTCCTCACGCCGGGAATCTGACCTTTGTAAGCTAATTCACGGAAGCAAATTCTGCAGATTCCGTATTTTCTAAGAACAGCATGCGGACGTCCACAAACTCTGCAGCGGGTGTACGCTCTGGTAGAGAATTTCGGTTTGCGCTGCTGTTTAATCTTCATTGATGTTTTAGCCATGAATTTACCTCCTTCTATTTAGCAAATGGCATATTAAACAATCTTAATAATTCACGTGCTTCTTCATCTGTCTTTGCTGTTGTAACAAAGATGACATCCATTCCTCTTACCTTATCTACCTTATCATATTCGATTTCAGGGAAGATAAGCTGTTCTTTGATACCCATTGAATAATTGCCTCTTCCATCAAATGAGTTAGGGTTCACACCCCTGAAGTCACGCACACGGGGCAGTGCAAGATTTACAAGGCGATCTAGAAAATCGTACATCTTCTCCCCACGTAAGGTAACTTTACATCCAATTGCCATACCTTCTCTGATTTTGAAGTTAGCAACGGACTTCTTCGCTTTGGTAAGTACCGCTTTCTGACCGGAAATAATCTCAAGATCCTTCACAGCAGATTCCAATACTTTCGCATTGTCTTTTGCTTCGCCGACACCCATATTGATAACAATCTTATCGAGCTTCGGTACTTCCATAACATTCTTATAGCCGAACTTTTTGATCATAGCGTCTACGATCTCATCATTATATATCGTTTTAAGTCTGCTCACGCTTCCAGTTCTCCTTTCCTAGAATTAATCAATTACTTCGCCTGTTGACTTTGCAAAACGTACTTTCTTGTCGTTTTCAAACTTGAATCCAACTCTTGTCGTCTGTCCCTTGTGGACATACATAACGTTTGAAATATCAATGGGCGCTTCTTTTTGAATAATTCCGCCATTCTGGTTCGCTGCTGAAGGTTTTGTATGTTTCGTAACCATGTTGATGCCTTCTACAACAACCTTATGGTTTTTAGCGTCAACAGCTACTACCTTCCCTTCTGTACCTTTATCTTTGCCGGCGATTACCTTTACGGTATCACCTTTCTTAATTTTTAAAGTTGCCATGCTACGCACCTCCTATAATACTTCCGGAGCCAGAGAAACAATCTTCATAAACTGTTTTTCACGAAGCTCTCTTGCTACCGGTCCAAAAATACGTGTTCCTCTGGGAGTCTTATCATCTTTAATGATAACAGCAGCATTTTCATCAAATTTAATATAAGAACCATCTTTGCGACGTGCGCCCTTAACAGTACGGACAACAACAGCCTTTACGACATCGCCTTTTTTTACAACGCCGCCTGGTGTTGCATCTTTAACCGTAGCAACAATCACATCACCGATACTTGCATATCTTCTTGTGGATCCACCCATAACTCTGATGCAAAGGATTTCTTTTGCACCTGTATTGTCAGCGACTTTCAGTCTGCTTTCCTGTTGAATCATGCCAATTCTCCTTCCAAAATATTCCTATTTAGCTTTCTCTACGATTTCTACAAGTCTCCATCTCTTATCCTTGGATAATGGTCTTGTTTCCATCACTTTAACGGTATCACCGATGCCGCACTCATTGTTCTCATCATGCGCTTTTAACTTGTAAGTACTCTTAACGACTTTCTTGTAAAGCGGATGTTTAACGTGCTCTTCGATTGCAACAACGATTGTCTTATCCATTTTATCACTGATAACTTTACCGGTACGTGTTTTTCTCAGATTTCTTTCTTCCACGACTTTTAGTCTCCTTTCTTTGACATTCCTGCAACTTGATTTTTAAGGTCTTATGCCTCTTTCTGCTTCTGTGTAATCACTGTCTGAATTCTTGCGATATTTCTTCTGACTTCTTTGATTCTTGCGGTATTATCCAGCTGATTCGTTGCATTCTGGAATCTCAAATTGAAAAGTTCTTTTTTAGCTGCCACTAAATCCTCTGCCAGCGCTGCAGCTGATTTTGCCTGTAAATCTTCTACATACTTGTTAGTTTTCATTTGATGCACCACCTTCCAAGTCTGCCTTAGAAACGACCTTGCATTTGCAAGGAAGCTTATGTGTTGCAAGACGCAACGCTTCTTTTGCGATTTCTTCGGAAACTCCTGCGATTTCAAACATAACACGTCCGGGCTTAACTACTGCTACCCAGTACTCCAGTGTACCTTTACCGGAACCCATACGTGTTTCTGCGGGTTTTGCTGTTACTGGTTTGTCAGGGAAAATCTTAATCCAGACTTTACCGCCACGCTTGATATAACGAGTCATAGCAATACGGGCTGCTTCAATCTGGTTTGATTTAATCCAACATGGCTCTAATGCAACAATACCGTATTCACCGTAAGTAATTGTGTTGCCACGGGTTGCTTTTCCTCTCATGGTGCCACGGAACTGTTTACGACGTTTAACTCTTTTAGGCATTAACATTATTTATCGCTCCCTTCCTGCACTGTCTTTTCTTCATTCTTTTTGGTAGGAAGTACTTC
The DNA here is from genome assembly GCA_029054245.1 of Lachnospiraceae bacterium. Classification (GTDB taxonomy): domain Bacteria; phylum Bacillota; class Clostridia; order Lachnospirales; family Lachnospiraceae; genus Suilimivivens. The sequence goes on from JAIDFQ010000041.1 coordinate 135,204, forward strand.
ACCCTTGTAGATCCATACTTTTACACCTACTTTACCATAGGTTGTATCAGCTTCAGCGAATCCATATTCAATATCAGCACGTAATGTCTGAAGAGGAATCGTTCCTTCGCTGTAGAACTCTGTACGAGCCATATCTGCACCACCCAGACGTCCTGAACAGGAAGCCTTGATACCCAGTGCGCCTGCCTTCATGGTTCTGCCCATGCAGGATTTCATGGCACGTCTGAAAGAAACACGGTTTTCAAGCTGCTGTGCGATGTTCTCTGCAACCAGCTGTGCATCTTTGTCAGGTCTCTTGATTTCTTTGATGTCTACCAATACTTTCTTTCCTGTCATTTTGGAAAGCTCTTTCTTGGTCACTTCAATTTCAGCGCCGCCCTTACCAATTACAACGCCGGGCTTAGCTGTATAAATGATAACTTTTACTCTGTCAGAAGCTCTCTCGATTTCAATCTTGGAAACTCCAGCACTGTATAATTTCTTTTTCAGAAATTTTCTGATGTCATAGTCTTCTACAAGGAAATCAGAAAAATCTGCTTCTGCGTACCATTTAGAATCCCAATCCTTAATAATACCGACTCTTAAGCCGTGAGGATTAACTTTCTGTCCCATAAAATTTCTCTCCTCCTATCTTTCATCCAGCACAATTGTGATATGGCTCATTCTCTTTTCGATTCTGTAAGCTCTTCCCTGTGCCCTCGGTCTTACTCTTTTCATTGTAGGTCCCTTATTTGCATAACATTCTGCAATATAAAGGTGCTCCGGATTCGGATACTTTGTAGGGTCCTGACTGTACAAATATTCAGCATTTGCACGGGCAGACTCTAATAATTTCTTGATGATGCTGGAAGCATATCTGGGATTGTATTCCAGAATACCAAGTGCAGCTTCCACATCCTTGCCTCTGATGGCATCTAATACGAAACATGCTTTCTGAACAGACACTCTTGCGTAAGATAACTTAGCTGAAGGTCTTGTATCTTTCTGCGCATTTCTCTCTCTTTTAATTTGGGATCTATGTCCTTTTGCCATGATGAAACCTCCTATCTTACTTTAGACTTCTTTTCGTCTTTTCCGTGTCCTCTATAAGTTCTGGTTGCAACAAATTCACCAAGCTTATGTCCAACCATATCTTCCGTCACATATACCGGCACATGCTTTCTTCCGTCATGCACTGCAAATGTGTGTCCCACAAAAGAGGGGAAGATTGTGGAACGACGGGACCAGGTCTTGATGACCTGCTTCTGTCCTGCTGCATTCATTGCATCTACTTTTTTAAGCAGACTTGCATCTGCAAAAGGTCCTTTTTTCAGTGATCTAGCCATTTTCTTCTCTCCTCCTTAATTATTTGATGGCTTTGCCGTCTCTTCTTCTTACAATCAGCTTGTTAGAAGCTTTTTTCTTCTTACGCGTCTTAAGTCCGAGAGCAGGCTTGCCCCAAGGTGTGCAGGGACCGGGACGTCCGATGCCGGTCTTTCCTTCACCACCGCCGTGAGGATGGTCGTTGGGGTTCATAACAGAACCACGTACGGTAGGACGAATGCCCATGTGACGTTTACGTCCAGCCTTACCAATCTTAATCAGGCTGTGATCAACATTACCTACAACACCCACGGTTGCGCGGCAGTTAATCGGCACCATTCTCATTTCGCCTGAAGGAAGACGAAGGGTTGCATATTTTCCTTCTTTTGCCATCAGCTGTGCGCTGTTACCAGCAGAACGAACCAGCTGACCTCCCTTGCCGGGATATAATTCAATGTTGTGTACCTGTGTACCAACGGGAATTGCTGATAAAGGAAGGCAGTTGCCCACTCTCACTTCAGCCTCAGGTCCGTTCATGACCTTCATGCCATCTTTTAATCCTTCGGGAGCAATGATATATGCCTTTTCCCCGTCTGCATAACAGATCAGTGCAATGTTTGCAGTTCTGTTCGGATCATATTCGATTCCAATAACGGTTGCAGGAATTCCATCCTTGCTGTTTCTTTTAAAATCAATGATCCTGTATTTTCTCTTAGACCCGCCTCCGCGGTGTCTTACTGTAATTTTACCCTGATTGTTACGACCGGAGTTCTTCTTTAATGAAGTAACAAGTGACTTCTCAGGTGTTGTCTTTGTGATTTCTGAGAAATCTGAACCAGTCATATTTCTTCTGGAAGGTGTATATGGGTTATATGTCTTAATTCCCATGACTCTTTCTCCTTTCAAGTCCCATTTCATATCGCACTTTTTTGTGCATAGTTATTACTTATACCATTTGGAAGAATGCACAGCATTCTTCATGGATGAAACTATAGAAATGCTTAGATGCTGTTCTTTGGCATCTTCGCTTTTCTTTTCATCCTAGAGTCCAGCAAAAATTTCAATTTCCTTGCTGTCTTCTGTCAGCCACACAATTGCCTTTTTGGTCTTGGCTGTCTTGCCGTAGGTCATGCCGCGCCTTTTGGTCTTTCCATCCATGTTCATGGTGTTGACCCTTGCAACCTTTGTTCCTTCAAACATCTTTTCAACGGCTTCTTTAATCATTGTCTTATTTGCTTCGGGATGAACCAGAAATGTGTATTTTTTCTCGCTCATGCCTGCCATACTCTTTTCGGTAATAACCGGTTTAAGGATTACGTCATAATATTGAATTGCTGCCATTATGCATACACCTCCTCAATCTTAGCTACGGCATCCTTGGTGAGCACCAATGTATCACCTTTAAGGATATCGTAAACATTCATCATGTTAACCTGTGTTGTATCAACAGTGGGAAGGTTTCTTGCAGATAAAACGATCTTTTCATCATTGTCAGCAATTACGACTAACGCCTTGCTTACTTTCAGATTGTCCATCACTGCTTTGAACTTCTTTGTCTTAATTTCATCAAATTTGAGCTCATCTACCACAATCAGCTTGCCGCCCTGCACTCTGCTTGTGAGAACGGATTTAAGCGCTGCTCTCTTTTCTTTCTTATTCAATTTAAATGAATAATCTCTGGGAACTGGTGCGAATACAACACCGCCGCCTTTCCACTGGGGAGATCTTGTTGAACCCTGTCTTGCATGACCGGTTCCTTTCTGTCTCCAAGGTTTTCTACCGCCGCCGGAAACTTCAGCGCGTGTTTTTGCTTTCTGTGTTCCCTGACGCTTATTTGCAAGATGCTGCACAACTGCCATGTGTACCAGGTGTTCATTTACATCCACACCAAATACCGCATCGTTTAATTCCATCGTGCCGACTTCTTTGCCTTCCATATTATAAACAGATACGTTTGCCATCTGAATGGTCCTCCTTTCATCAATCAGCTTAAGCCATAGCCTTAACAGTTTCTTTAATTGTAACTAAGGCTTTCCTCGGTCCGGGCACTGCACCCTTTACAAGAAGCAGATTCTTTTCAGCATCTACTCTTACCACCTCAAGGTTCTGTACTGTAACCTTTACGCAGCCCATGTGACCAGGCATTCCCTTGCCCTTAAATACACGGCTCGGTGAAGAGCAGGCGCCATTTGAACCCTGATGACGATGGAATTTGGAACCATGCGCCATGGGACCTCTGTGCTGACCGTGTCTCTTGATTGCGCCCTGGAATCCTTTTCCTTTGGAAATAGCAGATGCATCGATCTTATCGCCAACTTCAAACATATCCGCCTTGATTTCACTTCCAAGCGTATATTCCTCAGCGTTGTCAAACTTGAACTCTCTGACAAATCTCTTGCAGGAGACGCCTGCCTTGTCAAAGTGTCCTTTCATAGCCTTGTTAACGCCATGTCTGTGGATAACTTCTTTCTTTCCGCTCTTGTCCTTGTTCACGATTCTTTCCTTCTTGTCAACAAAGCCAACCTGTACTGCACTGTAACCATCGTTCTCAACCGTCTTAATCTGCGTCACCACACAGGGTCCAGCCTGAAGTACAGTTACCGGAATCAAGCTGCCGTCCTCACTAAAAATCTGGGTCATTCCGATTTTGGTAGCCAAAATACCTTTTTTCATTTCTTTACCTCCATTTGCTTCTACAGCGGGCCTCTATCGGGCCATTCTAGTGTAATGGTTCTTACTGGTTTTATTTGTTCTTCATCTTGATATCGATGTACACACCGGCAGGCATCTCCAGTCTCTGCAGAGCATCTACCGTCTTAGGTGTGGGTGTGATGATATCGATCAGTCTCTTATGCGTTCTCTGCTCGAACTGTTCTCTGGAATCTTTGTATTTGTGAACCGCTCTTAAGATTGTAACAACTTCCTTTTTCGTAGGAAGGGGCACCGGTCCGCTTACCTGTGATCCATTCTTCTTGACTGTTTCGATGATTTTTTTGGCAGATGCATCAACCAGCTGATGATCATAAGCCTTGAGTGTGATTCTCATTACTTGACTTGCCATAAAAAAAGTCGCCTCCTTTTCGCACTTTTATAATGAATTAAGTACGACAAGCGGTGACTGTACACTCTTCCGTGCGTGTCATGCCTTTCTATAAAGTTAAGCCCAGATTTCTCTGCGCACTTTAGGTCGGCACGCTTAACGCCCGTGTTTCTGTCTTGTTTGACAGACTGTATGTTTGTACAGTGACTTGCCGTCAGGTTCTTAGGTCTGGCATCGCCAGCCTCTTGACATTCGCTCCACGGAAAACCTGCAATACCTTTCGGTAGGGCAGCAACCTCACGCTTCATCGCTATCATGCCACAGCAATTGATAGTATACATGATATTTGTAAATCATGCAAGGGTTTTTTAATTTTTTTTATTTATGGGGGAGAAGCCCGCAGGGGCAGGGGAGGAAGCTGGGGCAGATGGCAGCGCATATTTATGTTTCAAGGCTCTGGCGAAAATCGGCAATTTCACTTACAGAATGTTGAGTCCCCAGGGTGAAATCGCCATGCGGCACGGATGCCGCCGGGCTCCGACCCAGTCGCCTTGAGATACCTAAATACATTCTGTTAGTGAAATCCGATTTAAAGACGATCCTTGAAACATAAATATGCGCTGCCATCTGCCCCGGCTTCCTCCCCTGCCCCTGTGGGCTTCTCTTTCCTTTCTCCTATACGATTTTCAAAATATGCAAACCCAGACTTACATATTAATATAATGGTATATGCCTTACTTGTTTCCATCTAAAAAAAGATTCCAACTGCCAGCACGAGCATGATCGCGCCCCCCACTACCATAATCACTCCGCATATCTTAATTGTCTTTGGCGATTTCAAATTAGGATTTTTTTCTTTTAATTTTTCATATGGAACCAAAAGATAGCTTAGTCCCAGTGCTCCTACGATAATTGCAAATATACCACTTGATAAAAATTTAAGAAATTCATACGTTATCATTTTATCTCTCCGCTCTGTTTTTATATATTCTCTTCATCATATCCGCTTTTCTTTTTTTTGACATCCTCAAATTCTTCCAACATTTCAGTAGTAGGCGCAGGTGTTACAAGGCTTACGATTATGATAGCAGCTACGCCTACTGCAAACCCAACCGCCAGTGAGTAGAGTCCGGTTGCGCTTCCAAGCGTCTGTCCATGAATAAGAGGAATGTAATCCCATATGAGTACCGTGAGCGCCCCTGATGCGATACCTGCCACCGCTCCCGGAAAGTTGGTGCGTTTCCAGTAAAGGGAAAGAAGCACGGTGGGACCAAATGCGGCTCCAAGACCTGCCCAAGCATTGGAAACAAGTCCCATGATAGAACTGTTCGGGTCAAGGGCAATCAAGTATGCCAGAACTGCAATGACAAGCACCGTAATACGACTGATTCTGAATACCGTTTTTTCGGATGCATCCTTTTTAATGATTCCTTTGAACATATCCTCCGCCACGCTGGATGCACTGACGAGAAGCTGTGAATCTGCGGTGGACATAATCGCTGCCAGTATACCGCACAGGAAAACGCCGGCAATAATCGGAAGTTTTATATCATCCGTAAATATTTTAATAATCATGTTGATAAATACTTTTTCTTCTTCACCGCCGGTAAGGACTGTAGGATACAGGTACGCACGTCCCACCACACCGATCACCCATGCAAGTATCAGAGAAAGGAAGACCCAGATAATGGCAATGCCCTTGGATTTATTTAACTCTTTTTCATTTTTAACCGCCATAAAGCGAACCAGGATATGAGGCATACCGCAATAACCAAGTCCCCAGGCAAGTCCCGATATGATATCCACTGCACGGTAAGGCTCACCACCGTTACTGAACAGGCTTAAGAATGCTTCAGATCCGCCGGCAACGCCGCTCATTTCTATATTAGAGAGAACACTGTCACTTCCCACAATGCTAAAAGCAGCTATCGGTACCGCCAAAAGCGCTACAAGCATAAGTGTTCCCTGAATAAAGTCTGTTGTGCACACTGCCATAAAACCCCCCAAGAAAGTATAAACCAAAATAACGATTGCCCCTATGGTCAGCGCGATCTTATAGTCCACATCAAATACGGAATTAAACAGCTTGCCGCCTGCTGCCAGCGCCGATGCTGTATATACAAGGAAGAATATTACAATCGTCACTGATGAAATAAAAAGCAGAATCCTCTTTTTATCATGAAACCTGTTTTCAAAGTAAGTAGGAAGCGTCAGCGCATTATTTGCGCGGATCGTATATCTGCGAAGGCGCCCCGCAATGAAGAGCCAGTTGAATACGGTTCCTATAAACAGTCCGATGGCGATCCATGCCTGTCCTGTCCCCAATGCGTAAACAGAACCCGGAAGCCCCATTAAAAGCCATCCGCTCATATCCGAAGCCTGCGCAGATAACGCTGCCACCCATCCGCCAAGCTTTCTGCCGCCAAGGAAATAATCTTCTGTACTGCTGTTTTTCTTTGCATACATTGCACCTACGCCGACCATAAGCAAAAGATACAATGCAAACGCAACAATAATCCATCCTATTGAATCACTCATTTTTCTCCTCCGTTTCCATGCGCTTTATCTGCTTTTGTGCTATCAGGCGCATTTCTTATATACTATATATGAGTACTCCCCCATCAGTCAACCAGAAATTCTTTGCAGCGTTATTGTAATAATAAACAAAATCATTTCAAAATGCGAGAATATATTGACACATTTGCACAAAATTGGTATAATTTTCATTGTTTAACTAAAAAGAACGAAAGAGAGGAAGAACATTGAAAACAACAGAAACTACCCCTTCCAAAAAATATTTATCCGCATTAGACGAATATATAAACAAAGTATATATTCTTGTCCTGCTGCTTGTTCCAGGCGCCTGTGAGTGTGCCGGGCTCGCCTATACCTTTTCAAAAATCGTAGGATGGCTCCCGACCGTAAGCTGGCTTGCACTTATCATTTTTGACATCACATGCCTTATTTACCTTGGAATCGGCATTTACTTTGTTAAGACCGGCTTTACAGACGGTTATGTTGCACAAAACAAATTACTGATTGGCAAGATATTTCTCGTGGTAATCATGTTGATCCAGTTCAATTTTATCGTGTATATGGTACCCGCCACAGATTTCTGGGGTTTTGCATTCTTCTTTGTTATTTTGACGGCATTTTTCCTTGATTACAAAATGGTTGCTGCCACAGCAATTGGAATCGCCGCCTCTATCGTCGTATCATGGTTCCTGTACGGCGAAGTACATCTTGCCGCCAAAAACGAAACATTTATGGTCAACATGCTAGACCGTATCGTATGCGTCACTTTATCATTGGCGACAATCGTCCTGCTGACCTACCTGATAAACAGATTCCTTGTAAATGCAAAGAAGGATGAACTAGAGAGAAATACCATACAGATAAACAATGTCCTTTCCTCCGTCCAGACGCTGTCGGAAAAGCTACACCAGGCAGGAACATCCCTTTCCCAAATCTCCGAAAACGAAAGCGCATCCGCCCAGGAACTTGCGGCTACAAGCGAGCAATTAGTGGAAAGCAGCAATATGCTAAGCACGAAAACAGATGAAAGCGTATCAAACTTAAATGAACTAAGCGAATGGGAAACAGTTGTCGCCGATAACGTTGAAAAAGTAGAAGCTACTTCCAAAAATCTTCTGGACAAATCAAAGGAAAATGAACGCTTGCTGAATGATCTTCATGCAATCAACGGTGAAGTGTCCGAATCCATGCGTGCGACCACCGACGTCGCTTCAAAGCTTTCAGATGCTGTAAAGGAGATCGGCGTTACATTAAAATTGATCAGTGATATTTCTTCTTCCACGAACCTGCTAGCGTTGAACGCTTCTATTGAAGCGGCAAGAGCCGGTGAGGCTGGCAAAGGATTTGCCGTAGTTGCAACCGAAGTAGGCAATCTTGCCAACAGCACGCAGGACTCTTTAAAGGAAGTAGAGACAGTCATTGCCAGAGTCCAGAACAATGTAAAGGAAATTCAATTACAAGTAGAAGAAAATTCCGAAAAGCTCAATACCCAAAACAATTATTTTGCCAACGTATTCAAAAGCATGGAAGATATGACAGAACTTCTTAACGCATCTGTAGATGCCATCAATACCATGGGAGATGCCCACAGCAAACAGTCGGATGTGATTAAAAAGACAGTCTCCATCAACCACGATATCGCTGAAAGCATCAGAAACGAAAATGAACAGTTTGCAGCAATCAATGCCATGGCGGAGAGTAACGCCAGTGATACTGCCCAAGTAGCCGCTCAGGCCAATACGATCAACCAGATGGTAGACGAAATGAGCGATTTGCTAAAACGTGAAGATTAAAAAAATTACCGTCCTTATAACAAATAAAAGTCCCCGCTGCTTTTCTCTTGCAGCGAGGATTTTTATTATCCCACTTTAATCGGAGTATTTCACATCCCCTTTTGTGGTATGCTTAATCATGTATAGCACTTCATCCGCTTTCGAGATTGTTTCTGCAATCGCATCATCCTCCACAATCCCGCTCATGGCGGCTATTCCAATCGAACAGGACAACTCCTTTTCTTTAGGGATAATGCCTCCTATCGTATTCTTGCTGGCAATCATCCTGCCTGTACCGATCACATCCTTGCCAGTCATTTGTGCTATAATATCTGCAAACCCCTTTCTTTCTTGAATTGCATCGAGAATACGCCTTCCAATTGCCAGCGCTCTTTCCTTATCCACAAACTTAAGGCTAATTAAAAATTCGTCGCCGCCGAATCTGGCAGCAAATCCACTGCCCTCTGACACCTGACACAGAATGTCCGCCACCTCTTTTAAGACCCTGTCCCCTGCCGCATGGCCAAAGGTGTCATTATAAAACTTAAAATTATCCAGATCAATATACAAAAAGGTAATATCCTGTGTAATTTGCCCTTCCACCCAGCTTTTGATCGTCTGGTAAAAGCCATCCCTGTTGTAAAGCCCTGTCAAATAATCCGTAATTGCCAGTTTTTCCAGTCTGCTGTTTATCCGTTTGATATGTTCTTCATTTTCCAGCTTTTCCACGGAATTTTGCAGCTGCAATAACACAAGATTGAAAAATTCCATATCGCTTTCATCCAGCATGAACTTCGTCCGGGGCGCATTCCAGTTATCCTTCATCAAAATATACGCAATAAAAACGCCGTTTAGCTTATCACCGGCGTAATAAGGAAGGCACACCATGGAACAGATCTGCGTGACCCCAAACAAAGAGATGATGCGATTATATTCCATATAATTCTTCTTTAGCTTCGAGGTAACAAAGCCTGCACGGTGATCAGAAAAATATCTAGTGATTGTTTCCACATCCGCATCACTTAAAATCACCTGTTTCGTGTCAAAGCAAATTTGAGGGCTTTCTTCCTTATATCTGATGTACACCATGGCATCAATACTGAAATTCAACATAAAGGTATTCAGTGCATTTTGAACCAGTTCTGTAAAGCTCTTTCCCGAAATGTCAATCATTTTCTGCCATGCAAGAATGAATTCCATTTGTTTCTTTAAAGCCGCATAATCTTTAATGACCCCTGCCTGCTTTGTAGCAGTGTGGATTTGCTGCAACGTGATACCCGACAGTTCCGATGTCTTATTATGTTCCTGCTTATACACCGTTCCTTCCCGCACCGCCCTGAGCATATCCTGCTTCTCTGAAACGCCGCACTTTTTCGCATAGCGTTCTCCTGCATCAAGGGCTGCATTTGCCTCCGCTTCCCTGTCCATCTTCTTTAAAAGTTGGGCAAGAGAGATCTTATACTGTACCATACTGAAAAACTGGTAGCCCGTACTTCTTTCTGCATAAATTCCTGCACTTTCCATATAAGCAAGGGCTTCGTCAAACCTTCCCCGATCCATCTCCACCAGGGCGTTGACATAATAGTATAAAAACAGATCGTCATCGCACGATGTATAAGACACATCCAGCTTTCTATTTTGAATTTGCTCCTCCATAGGTCTGCTCAAAATGTGCCCTAGGAACTGAAGCGCATTATCCAAATAGATCCGTGTATCGAATCTCCTCAAAAGCCTGTGGGCACAAAGTGCCAACAGTCCAAATATTTTGGATATATTACAGACACGCAGATCATTCAAATGCATAATATTAATGATCTTCATGCAGCTAAGCAAATAGTCATAAGCTGCTTTATTTTCGCCTGCCAGCATGCAATTGGTCGCCATGTTATACAAGGTTTCTCCAATGTACTCCACTTTACCCTGCTGATAATAGATGACAAGCGCCTTATTATAATAACTGTTGGCTTTCTCATACTGTTCCGCCGCACAGCAGCTATACCCCAGTCCATTATAAATATCTGCAAGCGCAGCCGGGTTTTTATCCCCCACTATTTCCATGCATTTATAATAGTAGAGATTCGCCACATGGAACAATCCAAACAGAGACGACAACATGATATTTTTTCTGTATGCAATCAAAAGCAGCTTTTCATTGCCGTTTCTTTTGGCAATTTCTATCCCTTTCCTAAAACGAAGCAGAACCGATTCATCCGCGCTGCTCTCCCCCAGCAGCCTGACATCATTATCATATGCAAAAATATACGTGTATGCCAGATGGTTCTCGTAGCCATACCTTTGCGCCTGCTCAAAGAACGAGGACGTAACCTCAATATCCATGGAGCAAAAGAAAATATTATGCCAGCCCGACATGCGCACCATCACTTCCAGAAGCTCCACCATGAACTGATAATATCCATCCAGCTCCTTCTGCGCCATCTCTCTGCAAACGTCTACACATTCTTTTGCCACATTAAGGTTGCCGCTGTACATCTGTATCTGTCCCAATATATACTTATGCCAAAAACTTTTTTCCACAGATCTGTTCTTATCCGGCAGGAACTGAATATTGTCACATAGAAGCAGCGCCCTTGGCATATCAGAATACATCGATATCACCGCATAAAGCATATAAAGCTTAAAAACACTGTCCTCATCTACCGAAAGCTTCTCTACCTCGATCTTATGATAAATAAGGGAAAGGTAGTACTGTGCCTGCGCATAATCCAGCAGATAATACATGTTGTGGAGTTTCGTCAGGTATTCTTCCATACAGCTGATTTCAAAGCTGAAATAACTGCTTTCCTCCTCCACTTCAATTTCATCCCCGCCAATGGTTACAATGCAGTTCTCATCCTCCAGCTTTTCCGTCCAGCTTTCCCATGCCTGTGCCACATGCGGCTGCTGTGAATGAAGCTCATTAAAGGTGCCGTAGACAAATATATTGCCCTCCGCCTCTTCCTGTAATTTATGTAAAAGCAATATGGTAGATTCCGATGCCATGTTCAAATTGTCAAGCAAAAAGAGCATTGGGTATTTCCCTGACAATACTGTAAGAATCTCCACCATTGATTTCAGCATCTGCTGCTTTTCATAATCAATCTCATCCAGCAGGACTTCTTCCTTACGCCTGTACACAGGCTGACTGATCATATTCTCAAAGATAGAACGCTGCAACGAGTAAATCTGAAATTGCGCAACAAATTCCTCAGGCGTCTTATCCTGCTCATAAGTCTCATAAAGGTACCTGATTCCATCGATAAAGGGCTCAAAAGCGCCTGCCATCTCAGATCCTTTAAATCGCTTATAACAGACACAAAAATCAGGATGCTTTTCTTTTACGGTATCTGCATCTTCCTGTGTAATCGCAAATGTATGATAATGTTTTACAATCGTGAACCTGCTTATCTGTGTTCCTTCTATCAGGCTTTCCATCGCCGGCGCTATATATGTTTCGTAATAAATTCCCATGGTACTGCACCTCCTGTAAAGACAGGCGTTCCTCCCCCCTGCAATTTGCCTATCAGAACTATCATATCATGAAAATTCACGAAATTCCACAGTTATTATACACTATTTCCGGTAACGTTTTCAGTACGGATTTCACTAATCGGCACCGTCTCTTTCTTCCTCTCTTCCAAAAAACCACAGAACAAATTGACACCCCTGCGCACTGCAACGTATAATAATAATCATTATGAATGACTTAGTACAAAGGAGGATCTTACATGCCCAAAGTCACCCCATTTCAAAGCATCAGACCAGTACCGGAACTGGCTTCCCGGATAGCTGCCCTTCCCTATGACGTGTACAATCGTGCGGAAGCTCTGTCCGAGATTCAAAAAGAGCCGCTTTCCTTTTTAAGGATAGACAGAGCTGAGACCCAATTTTCCGATGACGTGGACACTTATGATGCCAGAGTATACGTCAAAGCAAAAGAATTGTTAGATGCCATGATTGCAGACGGTTCTTTTATCATAGAAGAGGTACCTTGTTATTATCTGTACGAGCTGACCATGGACGGCCGCTCCCAGACTGGCATCGTTGCCTGCTCAGATCTTGACGATTACCAGAACCAGCAGATCAAGAAACACGAGAACACCAGAGAAGACAAAGAGCTTGACCGCATCCGCCACGTGGATATCACTGATGCCCATACCGGTCCCATCTTTCTGGTATACCGCTCCATACAGGAAATCAACGAAATCGTATCTCAAAGCAAAGCACAGCCTACCCTCTACGATTTTACCTCCTCGGATGGCATCATCCACAGGGTATGGTGCATTTCCGATCCAGCAATAACCGCAAGGCTTAAGGAGCTCTTTGCCCAGATACCCTGCACCTACATAGCTGACGGTCACCACCGCTGCGCTTCCGCAGTGAAAGTGGGATTAAAACGCCGTCAGGATAATCCTGATTATACCGGAGATGAAGAATTCAACCGCTTTCTCTCCGTCCTTTTCCCAGACGACCAGCTCTATATCATGCCTTACAACAGAGTCGTCAAGGACTTAAGCGGACAATCAAAAGACGAATTCTTATCTGCCGTAAAAGCCGCAGGGTTTTTGGTAGAATATAAAGGGCGCAATCCTGTTTCACCTGCTAAAAAGGGGTGCTTTGGCATGTACCTTTCGGACGGCTGGTATCTGCTTACCGCCCATAATACGCTTTTATCTTCCGATCCTGTAAAAGGACTGGATGTTTCCATCTTGCAGGATAACCTTCTTGGTCCCCTGCTGAACATAACAGATCCCAGAACCGACAAACGAATTGATTTCGTCGGAGGTATTCGCGGACTGAAAGAATTAGAACGGAGGGTCGCATCCGATATGACAGTGGCATTCTCCATGTATGCCACATCTATATCCGAACTGCTTTCCGTTGCAGACGCAGGACTCCTCATGCCGCCCAAATCAACCTGGTTTGAGCCCAAGCTGCGCAGCGGACTATTCATCCACAGGCTCTCCTAAATCTCTTAACTGATTTAAAGAAGCAAGTAGTTGATGACTTATCAGGTCATTCGTTGACTACGAAAAAATAGAGGGCAGCCCCACGGCTGCCCTCTGATTTTTATGCCTTGAACAATGTTCCAACTTCTTTTCCTTCCAAAATCCTGCTGATATTCACCACGTCATCTCCATTGGCAATCACCATATCGACCCCTATTGCATTGGCAATCTCTGCCGCCGCGATCTTCGTCGCCATGCCGCCCGTTCCAAAGGTCGTATCCGCTCCCTTTGCCATCGTATATAGCTTGTCATCTATTTTTTCCACACAACTGATAAATTCCGCTTTCTCATTGTTTCGAGGATCATCCGTGTAAAGACCGTCTATATCCGATAAAAGAATCAGCAGATCCGCCTGCACCATTTCCGCTACGGTTGCTGACAGCGTATCGTTATCCCCAAAATTTTCATCCAGAATCTGATCCGTTGAAACCGTATCATTTTCATTGACAATCGGGATAACTCCCATATTCAAAAGCTCCAGAAAGGTATTTTCTGCATTATTTCTGCTGATTTCATTAATCATGGTCCTCTTGGTAATCAGAATCTGGGCAATCGTCTGATTGTACTCTGAAAACAATTTCTGATAGATCATCATAAGCCTTGCCTGTCCAACCGCCGCGCACGCCTGCTTTTGAGACAGTCTCCCGGGCTTTCCCATAATACCCAGCGCCTTTCTCCCTGCACCGATGGCGCCTGACGAGACAAGTACGATTTCCTTATTTTGGTTTTTAATATCCGTCAGCACCCTTGCCAGCTTCTCCATCTTGAGCAGATTCAAATGTCCTGTATCTATATGCGTAATGGTGGAAGTGCCTATTTTTACCACGATACGTTTTTTATCTTTTAAAAAATCCCTGTTCATTCTTTCGCTTCCTTCCTCATACCGTCAGCATCAATTTCATTCTTTCCCATCATACCATGATTGCTTAAAATTTCAACGGGAAATTCATATGTTCTAGGAATCGTTCTTTAAAAGAGTTTTCCTGCGCCAGCTTAACATGCACAAAGCTTACGCTTTCCTCCGTTAACGCCTGCAACGTCTTTTCAGAAAGCAGTGCCATAGCCGCTCCTGTGCCTGCCAGATTTCCTGCCTGTATCATTTTTTCCATGGGTATATCCGGGAACAGCCCGATTGCCGTACCGCTTTCCATACTGATATAGCAGCCAAATGCTCCTGCCAGATAAACTTCATCCAAATCCTTTGCCCAAATGCCTGCCTTTTCAAGTAAAATCTCTATCCCAGTCCTAATTGCACTTATGGAAAGCTGGAGTTGTCTCACATCGGCAGAATGCAGATAAACCGGATTTGCCTGATCTGTAAGCAGGAACCGTGCCGCACCGTCTTTCGTTTCAATTCTTCTGCTGATTCGCTCGGGTACGCCTGCCCTCTTTGCCTCCTCTCCACTTAGCATATACCCTGTCTGATCCAGAACGCCTATTTTATAAAGCAGTGCAAGCGCATCCACCATGCCGGAACCGCAGATTCCAGTCGGCTTACCGCCGCCAATCACCCTGCACACGACATCCTGCACAGGAAACCTTCCATTGAAAGAAACCATATCCACAGCGCCTGCTGCCGCCCGCATCCCCTGGCTTACCGCACCGCCTTCTAACGCCGGCCCTGCTGCCGCAGAACAGGCATATCTTTGTTCTCCACACAAAAGAAGGATTTCTCCATTGGTTCCGATGTCCACCGCCAACGTTTTATTTCCCCTCGCCTTTTGGTTTACATAACAATGAACAGCAAGCGCATCCGCCCCTACATATCCTCCTATTGGGGGTAAAATAATAATTTCCGCGTCTTTTAAAAACGAAAAGCCAAGTTCCCTGCCTTTTTTATGAATGGTTCCCTCATAATCCGGCGTAAACGGCGCCCGAAACAGCCCTTCTGGTCTGATTCCAATCAACATTTCGCACATGGCAGTGTTGCCCACGATGGTCACTTTCCGAATCTCTTTTCCTCCCGCCACTTTCGCATATTCATCATGCGCAAGCCGCTCCTTCATCACGGCTGCCAGTTCATCCAGCTTCTTTATAATCAGCGCCTGCATCTTTAAAAGCTTGTCACCGCTTTCCATTGCCGCCTGTATCCGGCTCACTACATCTGCGCCAAAAGCTGCCTGCGGATTAGGTCCTGTTTCCGCATCCAAAAGTTTTCCTTGCTCTAAATCCCATAGCATTCCTGCTAAGGTGGTAGTCCCTACATCAAAGGAGATGCCCAGGCCGCAACTAGACTGCGGGCTATAATCTTCCGGGAAGTTTACCCTGATTTGTTTGTTTGTATTTAGTTTTTGGAAAATTCCACAGCCGTAACAGTTAGGGCGTTTACAGCCGGGACATTTATTTATTTTGTTTTCCATAACGCTCCTGTCGTTTTGTACCATATCTCAACCCATAGCATAACCTTTGAAAATCTATCACTCAGCATAAATTGACAAACCGTATAACTTTTATAAAAGAATACCACAAAATTCTTGCTTTTTTAACCAAATTTCTCTATTATCTATAATCAGAAGATCGAGCGGAGAAAGCAGGAGGCGCCAGGCGGGGGAGAAAATGGAGCAGGGAGCGGCAGATGGACGGGCTGTCCCTGTATGCTTCTGTCACAGCTCTATGTACAGCGGTAAGAAGGACTAAGCATCCCTGCGATGGGGATGCTATGCAGGACGCAAACGGCGTATTGGTCCATCCATGGACCAAGTTACGCCTTCGGCGGACCTCCTGTCCGCCGATTGCTGGAGGTTAAGGGATGCTAAGTCCTTCTAACCGCTTTCCATAAGGTCTGTGACAGAAGCATACAGGGACAGCCCGTCCATCTGCTGCTCCCTGCTCCATTCTCTCCCCCGCCTGGCGCCTCCCTCCCCATCCTAAAAAGAAAGGACCCAATTTTATGTGGATAGCAGACAACTGGAAAGATTATGAAGTAATAGACACCTCCTGCGGAGAAAAACTAGAGCGTTGGGGCAAATACGTCCTCCTCCGCCCCGACCCACAGGTCATCTGGAACACTCCTAAGCGCGCCAAAGAATGGAACCAATTAAACGGTCATTACCACCGCAGCGCCAAAGGCGGCGGCGAATGGGAATTTTTTCATCTTCCCGATGAGTGGAGCATCAAATACCGCGATCTTTCCTTTCATTTAAAACCCTTCAGCTTCAAGCATACCGGGCTTTTCCCCGAACAAGCCGTAAACTGGGATTGGTTTTCTAAGATTATCAAAGAGGCAGCTCATCCCGGCAAGACACTTAAAGTGCTGAATCTGTTCGCCTATACCGGCGGCGCTACCCTTGCCGCTGCTAAAGCCGGCGCAAGCGTCACTCATGTGGACGCATCTAAGGGAATGGTCACCTGGGCAAAGGAAAATGCCGCTTCATCCGGTCTATCCGATGCCCCCATACGCTGGCTGGTAGATGACTGCGTAAAATTTGTAGAACGGGAGATACGCCGGGGCAATACCTATGATGGTATCATCATGGATCCCCCCTCTTATGGAAGAGGCCCTAAAGGGGAAATCTGGAAAATAGAAGACAGTATCTATCCTTTTATCGAACAGACCTGCCGTCTTCTCACCAAAGATTCTCTTTTCTTCCTGATCAACTCCTACACGACGGGCTTACAGCCTGCCGTACTTACTTATATGCTGAATACCGCCATTGTTCAAAAACTGGGCGGACAAGTAACTTCCTCGGAGATTGGTCTTCCTGTAAGCAGCAATGGTCTTATCCTGCCCTGCGGCGCTTCCGGGCGCTGGACGCGTTAAGAGATTACCTGCTTTTTAGTATAGCCGCAACCCATTCCCTATAGCCGGGAATCCACCGGGCGGCTATATTGTTTTCCATATACGTATAAGGCGCTCTGTCTGGAAAATAAAGGTACATGCGGTACCCATAAATGGCAAGCATGCATGCGGTCACGATACCAAGTGCTACGCCAAGACCCTTTATCTTGCTGCCTTTGACATAACGGAAGTATCCACAGTACAACGCAAAAATCAGAACGGGCAGAATCGAGGGATTGATTGAAAGTGCACGCCTTACCTGCCCTGCAGCTAAAAAGAGCGATGCCCTGGTAAGCCCGCAGCCTGCGCAGGGCATCCCTGTCAATACCAGCGCAGGGCAGAACGCATCAAATATGGCATGCATCACCAGATAATAGACAAAAACCGCAAGGAAAGCCCAGCGGAATCCTTTTAGATCTGCATAAATTCTATTTATGATTTTTCTTATTTTTTTCATGTTCAAAATTCGCAAGAAGACGCTTTACATCTTCAATCTGTCCAATCACCATCAAATGCTCTTTTTCCTCAAACTCATGATCTGCCATGGGCATCAGTCTAGTGCTTTCATTCTTTTTAATGCCAAGAATACTCACTTTATATCTGGCACGGAAATTCACCTCTTTGATGGTCTTTCCCACCCATTCCTTCGCCACTGGAATTTCAAAAATGGAATATTCAGAGTTTACACTGATATAGTCGAACACATGATTTGCGCTATAACGAATCGCTGCTTTCTGGGCAATATCCCGGTCAGGGTAAATGACCTCATCTGCTCCGTTTTGAAGGAGGAACTTTGCCTGAATATCCCGGGTCGCCTTGCTGATAACATATTTAGCGCCATTTTCCTTCAGCAGAGAGGTTACTTCCAGACTGCCCTGGAAATTTTTGCCTATGCATACAAAACAGAGATCAAAATTATTGACGCCTATGCTTTTTAGAACCTCCTCATTGGTGCAGTCGCCAATCTGTGCATTCGTCACGATGGGCATCATGCTCTCTACCCTTTCCGCTTGCACATCCATAACCATAACTTCATTTTTAAGTTCTACCATCTTTTTACAAAGATGTTTGCCAAATTCGCCAAGTCCTATAATTAATACTGATTTCATATCCGCTCCATTCCCTATCCTATCATAATTTTTTCAACCGGAAACTGAACCGGCGCAACCTTTTTGCGTTCCGTAAAAGAAAGCGCAAAAGACATGCTTCCAATTCGTCCGCAGTACATCAGCAAAACAATAACGATCCGTGAAGCGGTGGACAGGCTTCTGGTAAGTCCTGTACTCATCCCCACCGTTCCAATCGCAGAAAACACTTCAAACATTACATCCTCCACAGGCAGATCTGGCTGCTTAAAGCATATAAAGATGATCGCAAGAACCGCCATCAAAAGACTGATGACCACAACATTACTTGCTTTCCTTATCACATCGTCATCCAATCGTCTGCGGAACATATTAACCCCCTTGCTGTCCCGTAAATTCGACCATACATACGCCACTAAAACCAACGCTGTCACCGTCTTGATGCCGCCTGCTGTGGAACCGGGGCTTCCTCCGATGAACATAAGAAGCATGGTCAGCAGTTTAGACGCATGGGTCAACCCTCCTGTGTCAATGGTATTGAACCCTGCCGTTCTTGCCGTCACAGAGCTGAATGCTGCTGCAAGGAACTTATCCTTTCCGTTCATCCCCACAAGAAGATTCTGATTTTCAAACAAAAAATAAAAAAAAGTTCCTGCCACAAGAAGAAAGATCGTGGTAAACAATGTGATCTTGGTATGCAACATATATTTCTTCCAGTGAAGAGCGTTTTTCTTTATATCGCTCCATACAAAAAATCCAATTCCGCCCAGAACCACCAGTGCCATCAGCACAACATTAATCAGGATATCGCCATGAAATTCCACAAAGGAAGAATATTGCCCTGAATAGGTTCCCATCAAATCAAATCCTCCATTGCAAAATGCGGAAATGGAGTGAAAAATACCAAAGAAAATGCCTTTCGGAACGCCAAAAACCGGAATGAACCGCGCCGCCAAAAGCACCGCTCCTGCGCTCTCAAATAGCACCGTTCCTTTGAAGGTCATTTTGACCAGGCGGATGACTCCGCCCATCTGCATATAATTCATACTTTCCTGAAGGATTCCTCTTGCTCGCAGGGAAATCCTTTTGCGAAGAAGAACCGCCAAAAGTACGCCCATGGTCATAAATCCAAGCCCTCCCACCTGTATCATGAAAAGGATGACCGTCTGCCCAAATATAGTCCAATGAGTTGCCGTATCCGCAACCACAAGTCCGGTCACACAGGTGGCGCTTGTAGCTGTAAAAAGCGCTGTGAGAAAACCTGTCTTCTCTCCTGCCGCAGTAGATACTGGCAGCATCAAAAGTCCTGTTCCTGCAAGAATCACCGTCAGATATCCCACCGCTATAATGCGCACATAAGTAATTTTATCCTGTATCTTATTTAAAAACTTCATATCTGCTCCTGTTTCAAAAGATGCCAGCCCGCCGACTGAACTATTACCATTCTATACCAAATAACTCTTATGGTCAAAAAATTTTATAGGAAATTTTCATCTTATAGTGTATAATAGTTCTCAAAGGCATTTTGCCAAATGCAACAGCAGTCGTTAAGGTCAAGCGAACTTGACTCCGACTCGTTGCTCGCGAAAATAAAAGGAGAACATGCTATGCCAAAAATTATTTTAACCGGCGACAGACCTACTGGACGCCTTCATGTAGGACATTATGCAGGCTCTTTGAAAAGAAGAGTGGAACTGCAAAACTCCGGTATATACGATAAAATCTTTATTATGATTGCTGATGCCCAGGCTCTCACTGACAATGCTGAGCAGCCCGAAAAGGTGCGTCAGAACATTATTGAAGTAGCGCTTGATTATTTATCCTGCGGACTCGATCCTGCAAAATCCACACTGCTGATCCAATCACAGATTCCTGAGCTTTGCGAGCTTTCTTTTTACTATATGAATCTTGTGACTGTTTCAAGACTGCAGCGGAATCCTACTGTGAAATCAGAAATTCAGATGCGTAACTTTGAAGCCAGCATTCCCGTAGGTTTCTTTACGTATCCCATCAGCCAGGCGGCAGATATCACCGCATTTAAAGCTACTACCGTACCCGTTGGGGAGGATCAGCTTCCTATGATAGAGCAGACCAAAGAAATCGTGCGGAAGTTCAATTCCGTTTATGGCGATACCTTAGTAGAGCCCGATGTCCTGCTGCCTGACAACAAAGCCTGCCTCCGCCTTCCGGGCATTGACGGCAAGGCAAAAATGAGTAAATCCTTGAACAATTGTATCTATCTTTCCGATACAGAAGAGGACGTGCGCAAGAAAGTCATGTCCATGTTTACCGACCCGAATCATCTGCAGGTTTCCGATCCCGGCAAGGTGGAAGGTAATCCTGTCTTTATTTATCTGGATGCCTTCTGCAAAGATGAAATGTTTGCTGACTACCTTCCTGAATATGCAAATTTAGAAGAGCTGAAGGCACACTATACCAGAGGCGGACTTGGCGATGTGAAGGTAAAGAAGTTTTTAAATAACGTGCTTCAGGAAGAATTATCTCCCATCCGCAGCCGAAGAAAGGAATGGGAAAAAGACATCCCTGCCGTTTATGAAATTCTTCAAAAAGGCAGCATAGAGGCCAGAAAAGTTGCTGCGGACACCTTAGACGGCGTCAAAGGCGCTATGAAGATCAACTATTTTGACGATCAGGCGCTGATTGCGGCGCAGGCTCAGAAATATACCCAGGCATAGACTTATTTTGCACTGCTTTGCCTTTCATTATTGTATCTGACAACAGGAGTATTTATTTATGAAAGCTTACCAGATTAAGGATGTGAAAAATTTTATGGGAAGGCTCCTTGGTAGCGATGCCTTTGATTCCTTCCTGTTGGCAGAAGCCTCTATTACCACCTATAACACCTTTGTGATAGACGGTCACATCGAAAAGGAGTTTTTTACCGGCGATATCAATGACGACCATATCCTTCCGCCCTATGCCTTTTCTGAGTGGAAGAATATGCGTTCTCTGTGCTTCGACTTGATCAAGGGAAAACGCACCCCCGTTGGTTTCAAGCTTGTACTGCACCTGAAACCAGAGATCATCCAGCAGATCCTGACACAGGGAAATGCAGGCGTTTCTTCCTCCGACATGAAAGCCTTTGTTCTGAATATAAAATACGATGGCAGTATGCTCACCTGCATCACTGCCACCGCTTTCTATACCTTTCTTCCTGACAAAACGCCCGACAAGCTCTGGGATGATTTTGTCACTTATTTTCTCTCAGAAAAAGAAATTTCCTTTGAAGAAGCTTAACGGCTAGCTGCCGGCGGCAAGCCGCCAATGACTACTTGCTGGTATCCACAGCGGCGCCCTTAAGATCTTCTTCTAACAGCTTCATATCGTCCATGATCTTCTTTACTTCCCTCTGCACATCTTCCATGGATTTTTCCGCTTCGATGACAAGCTCGGTAGACGCTGCTACCTGTTCTGCAAATGCTTCCTTTTCTTCCTTGTCCTCTTTCCGCTTTTCGACCTTTTCCTCTTCTTCCTTTTCTTTCTCTGCTTTTTCTTCGGCTGCTTCCTTCTTCTCTTCCATCTCCTCGTCGATGTGATCCTTGGCTTCATCCACCAGCATGCCTACAATCTCATCTCTTGCCGCATCCATGACCTCATCCGCCGCCTTCTGCGCTTTTATCATTGCTTTGGATTTTAATGTTGCTTCCTTGAGCACGGAAATCGCTCCGTTTTCTGCCTCAATCTGCTTCTTTGCTTCTGATATCTCCTCCTCATAGGGCGATCCGCTGTTTAACAAATCCATGGAACGCTGCTGATATTCTGTAAGCCCTTCCTCTTCTATCTGCGCGATACGCTCCTTCTCCTGTTCGGTGAGCTCAATCTGAGAATCGCCTTTGAATGATTTTCTCTGCTTTTCCAGCAGTTTCAAATCCTGCTCTTCCTGAGAGTCTTCTTCAATGCCATAATGCTCTTTCAGCTCCTGCCTTGCCTCTTCAATCAGTTTCAGCTCATCATTTGCTTTTTCTATGGTCTTTCTGTGCTTTTTAATATTGTTCCTGCTCTCAGCAAGACCATCCTCTATCTTCCGGTCACTTTCCCGTGCATCACCGATGATCTTCATCACCTGCTTTTTGGCTTCCTGCTGCTTCCTGGCAATGGGATCTAAGTTCCCGTTTAAACCGCCTGCAAAGATATTTTTCTGCCCATTCTGCCTGTCTTGTTCCTTTGAAATTTGCTGATGCCTCTCACTGCGGGTGCTGTCTCCCATAAAAATTGCCTGATTCTGTACTTTCATAGATCCTTCTACCTCCATTAAATAGGGTATTCCTTTACCCCGATTTTGCGGCATACACTTTTCATATGCCCGTAAATAGTCCTACGCCTTATCTTTTATATCGTCCTTTTTTATAAAAAAAGTTAGCTTTCAGACGGTACTTGTAACAAACAAGCCAATTAATGCAATAAAAGCATTTGACAGCAAAATAGGGATGTGTTACTCTTAAATTCCTTTCGCGTTGCCACAGTCTTAAAGGCGCGGAACTACAATTTCATACTTACCTGCGGTAATTCTCTGGCAAAGCCCCAGAGAGAGCAGACCGACTTGGCAAGTTATACAATTATAAAACTACCAGGAGGAAGCAGACATGATTACAATGCAGCATGTATGCAAGACCTATAAGGTCTCAAAACGTGATGCCGGATTCTCTTCGGCATTAAAGGCTCTGTTCCATAAGGAATATGAGTACATTCACGCACTCGACGACGTTTCTTTCACCATAAATGACGGTGAAATGGTGGGCTACATAGGTCCCAACGGCGCCGGAAAGAGTTCTACCATCAAAATTTTAAGCGGTATCCTTACCCCTGAGGAAGGCACCTGCCTCGTAAACGGATTGATTCCCTGGAAAAACAGAATTGAATATGTGAAAAATATCGGTGTCGTCTTTGGTCAGCGCACGCAGCTGTGGTGGGATGTGCCCATATTGGATTCCTTCGAGCTGCTGAAAGAGATTTACCGTATCGACGATGTGCGCTATCGCCGGAATCTTTATCAGCTATCGGATATGCTGCAGCTTTCCGACCTCTTAAAAACGCCTGCCAGGCAGCTTTCTTTAGGACAGAGGATGCGCTGCGAGATTGCCGCCTCTCTTCTGCACGATCCTAAGCTTCTTTTTCTGGATGAACCCACCATCGGTTTAGATGCCGTTTCCAAACTGGCTGTCAGAGATTTCATCCTGCAGCTGAACCGTGAAAAAAAGACCACCGTCCTTTTGACAACCCACGATATGCAGGATATCGAAGCGCTTACAAACAGAATCATTCTGATTGGTAAAGGAGCCATCCTTTTAGACGGAAAGCTGGAGGATATCAAGAACGGATCTGATTCCTCCGAAGAGGCGCTGGCTGACTTTTACCGCAGCCATGATCTTTAAGGAGGTGCACCGTGAAAAAATACATTGCTTTTTTCCGCCTCCGCTTTAGCATGGGTCTGCAGTACCGGGCGGCTGCATTTGCCGGAATCATCACCCAGTTTGCATGGGCTTTCATGGAACTGATGATGTTCCGCGCTTTTTACCGGGCAGATGCCGCTTCCTTCCCCATGACCTTTCAGGCGACAAGCGCCTATGTGTGGATGCAGCAGGCATTTCTGACCCTTTTTATGGCATGGATGATGGAAAATGAAATCTTTGACTTAATTGTGAACGGAAATATTTCCTATGAGCTGTGCCGCCCCGTCAACATCTACAATATGTGGTTTTCCAGAAGCCTTGCGAACAGATTATCCAAAGCCGTGCTGCGCTGTCTGCCGATTCTTTTGGCGGCAGCTTTTCTGCCTGCCCCGTATGGACTGATGCTTCCCGCAAGCCCCTTAGCATTTTTGCTTTTTCTCTTTACCCTGTTTGCCGGCGTCGGCGTGACGGTTGCCTTTTGCATGCTCGTGTATATGCTTTCATTTTTTACCATATCCCCTGCAGGGATTCGTATTGTGGCTGTCTCCATGGTCGAATTTCTCTCGGGAGCCACTATCCCTCTTCCCTTTTTCCCGGAAAAGGTACGTGCCGTTTTAGAGCTTCTTCCTTTTGCCTCCATGCAGAATGTGCCCTTGCGTATTTACAGCGGGGACCTTTCCGGCGCTGCCGCAGAGCGTGCTCTTTTATTGCAGCTCTTCTGGCTTTTTGCGCTGATTGGAATTGGACGGCTTTTAGATGCTTTTGCCATGAGAAAAGTTACGATACAGGGAGGTTGAGCGATGCGGTTATATGGAAAATTTTTTGTTATGCATTTGAAAAGTCTGATGGAATACAAGACCTCTTTCTTTTTGACGTGCATTGGTCAGTTTTTCGTTTCATTTAATGTATTTCTGGGGATGTATTTTATGTTCCAGCGATTTCCCAATGTGGAAGGTTTTACTTACAATGAAGTTCTCTTATGTTTTGGTATCACGCTGATGGAATTTTCGCTGGCAGAATCTGTTGCCAGAGGATTTGACACCTTTGATGGTATGATCAAACAGGGGGAATTTGACCGGGTGCTCGTAAGACCCCGGCATGAAATACTTTTAGTACTGGGCAGCCGCATTGAATTTTCCCGGATTGGGCGCATCCTGCAGGCTATCGTCATGTTTGTTTACGGATTTGCGGTAAGCGGTGTGCACTGGACACTGTCCAAAATCATAGCCGTATTGCTTATGCTGATTGGAGGCACCGTTGTATTTAGTGGGCTCTTTCTGATTTATGCATCCATCTGCTTCTTTACCATAGAAGGACTGGAATTCATGAATATCTTTACGGACGGCGCACGGGAATATGGAAAATACCCTGTCTCCATTTACGGCAAAAGAATCCTTCAGCTATGTACCTTCGTGATTCCTTATGGACTGATCCAGTACTATCCCTTCCTCTTTTTGCTGGACCGCGGAAAGCCTTGGTACAGCCTGCTGCCGCTGGCGGCATGCTTATTTATCATCCCCTGTTTTCTATTATGGAAGCTGGGCGTAAGACATTATACCTCCTCCGGGTCTTAACTTACCCCCGGGAGGCACTCTGTCTTTACGATGTCATTTAAGAATAATGGCATGGATATTAATGTCTCACACTTTTTCACAATTATTGTATATTTTTCATACTTTCCTGCATAAAACATCTTAAAATTCTGCATTATTGACATTGTCTGTCAGATACATCACTGCTAAAATAATGCCGATGAAAATGAAATGGGTAAAAACGAGGAGGAAGAAGAGATGAAAATTTATAACATTGATGATGCCGAAAAGTTCCTTGATACAATCAAACAGTGCAAGGGGTCTGTAGAACTGATCTCCAAACAGGGAGACCGCCTTAACTTAAAATCTGAACTGACAAAGTACCTTGCGCTTTCTAAACTTTTTAATGATGATGCTTTTATCAACGAAATGGAGCTGATTGCTTCCGATCCTGATGATGTAAAGCTTCTGGTAGACTACATGATGATGGGAAAATAATGATTTACAATAGCCCCAGAGCATCCATTTAAGTTCTGGGGCTGTTTTTATGCTTTAACCGCTCCGCTGCCGATTTTCCACTTTCGGGATCAAGGCGAAGATCCAAAGGTCCTTCATTTTTATAGGAAAATCCCCGCTCTGGATTATCAATCTGCATGGAAGATACACCCAAATCTGCAAGAAGGAACTGAAATGGTCCATATTTTTCCGTCACCTGATCGATATCCGCAAAATTTTGGCGCAGCACCGTCAGAATGTCTTCCCCATACCCTTGCGCATGCAACCGCATTTTTGTCTTTTCAATCTCTAACTGTACTTTCTTGGGTGGGTTCCTTTGTAACGCACCCTTCTTTTATGGGACCATTCTCCCTGCATCTGTTTTTCCATCTTATATCCTATACTCACTTTCATAAATTTGTGCTATTATTGTATCATGTTTGCTGTTTTGTTTCTATGGGGGTAAACTTTAAATAGAATGGATTTTAATGAAAAAGGAAGATGATGCATGGAAAATACAGAGAAAACCGTTTTATTTGAACAAATGCCTGTTCCAAAGGCTGTTATGACATTAGCGATTCCAACCATTTTAAGTTCCCTGGTCATGGTAATCTATAATCTGGCGGATACTTATTTTGTGGGTATGGTAAATGATCCCATCCAGAATGCGGCGGTAACGCTGGCTGCGCCGGTACTGTTAGCCTTCAACGCGGTCAACAATCTGTTCGGCGTAGGCTCATCCAGCATGATGAGCCGGGCGCTGGGCAAAAAAGACTACGATACCGTATACCGCAGTTCCGCCTTCGGCTTTTACTGTTCCGTGTTCTGCGGTCTTATGTTTTCCCTTCTTTACACCCTGTTCAGCCGTCCCCTTCTTGTGGTGCTGGGTGCCAGTCCGGAAACCATTGCCGCCACTGCACAATATCTGAAATGGACCGTCACCTTTGGCGCAGCGCCTTCTATCCTCAATGTGGTCATGGCGTATCTGGTCCGCTCCGAGGGTTCCTCTCTTCACGCCAGCATTGGTTCCATGAGCGGATGTCTTCTCAACATTGTGCTGGACCCGATTTTCATCCTTCCCTGGGGACTTAATATGGGCGCCGCCGGAGCAGGACTTGCCACTTTTATCTCCAATTGCGCAGCATGTATTTATTTCTTCGTTCTCCTGTTCGTCAAACGAGGAAACACCTATGTATGCATACGTCCTGGCATGTTCCGCTTCAATCAGCATATTGTTGTGGGAATCTGCAGTGTAGGCATACCTGCCGCCATCCAGAATCTTTTGAACGTGACAGGCATGACGGTTCTCAACAACTTCACCTCTTCCTACGGTTCAGACGCCGTAGCTGCAATGGGAATCGCACAAAAAATCAATATGGTGCCTCTTTATTTTGCACTGGGGCTCTCTCAGGGAATTATGCCGTTAATCAGCTATAATTATGCTTCCGGCAATGTCAAGCGAATGAAAAACACCCTTTCCTTTACCATAAAGATTTCCCTTTCTTTTATGGTCATGGTTTCTGTTTTCTATTACTTTGGGGCAGGCTTTTTGACTTCCCTCTTTATGAAAAACGATGTCATTATCTCCTACGGCACCCGCTTTCTTCACGGACTTTGCATCGGCCTGCCATTTCTTTGCATGGACTTTCTTGCAGTGGGTGTCTTTCAGGCTTGCGGTATGGGGAAAAAGGCGTTCGTATTTGCACTGCTTCGAAAAATCATACTGGAGATTCCGGCTCTCTACATTTTGAACTGGCTGTTCCCGCTTTATGGTCTTTCGTATGCGCAGTTTACGGCAGAAGTGATTTTGGCGGCTGCAGCTGTGATTACGCTGCTGGATATTTTCAGAAAACTTGAGACTTCACAATAGAAAGGGCATCAGGGAGGAAGAGATACGCGCTCTGCCCCTGCGTCACTGCTGTCCTGCCTGCGCATTCCCTTAACTAACTGACATTCGTTAAATTTTTTATCCAATTTCCTCTGTTTACTTTTATAAATACGGGAACGCATTTGAAAACCTGGTCTGCATTCAGGCATGCCACCACCACAACCGGCGACGCCTTGACCACAAATGCCATAAAAAGAGATAAGGGAATCACGATCGTCCATATACAGATGATATCCATTTTCACTACAAAAGAAGATTCACCGCCGCCTCTGATAATTCCCCCTCCTGTGGGCATCTGATAGGACATTCCCACAATAGCGACGCAAAGAACAATCAAAAAGGCATTTGCCATTTCCCTTGTGCTCTCTGAAAGCTGATAAATAGAAAGAACGGGGACTCTGATTCCATAAAGAATCATTCCCGAAAGAATGCCCACACATACGAAAAACTTTTGCAGCCAAAGGGCATTTTTCCTCACAGCATCATAATCTCCCGCTCCTACCCCATTTCCTATAAGGACGGCGGCGGCGGAAGAAGCCCCCAACGCTCCTGACTTCACCATCAGATAGATATTAGACGCCACACTGTTGGCTGCAATGGCGGCTTTATCCATATGTCCAAGAATGACCGTCTGAAGCATGGTATTCAGCCCCCACAGACCTTGCGCTGCCATCAAAGGCAAAGCCGTACGATAATAATCTTTGCTCAGTTCCTTATCCCGCATGAGTAAATCAGAAAACCGAAGTTTCAACTCTCCACCTTTTAAACGGATAAAAACAATCAACACCATAAGCTCTAAGATTCTGGCAGCAATCGTTCCTATGGCAGCTCCCCTCACGCCCATCTCGGGCAGCCCAAAACGTCCATAAATCAAAACATAATTGATCCCACAATTGACAAAGAACGTCATCATGGAAAGATAAAGGGCAATCTTTACCACCGCCATGCTTCTTAAAAGCGCCAGCAATACCTGGGTAATGACAAAGAAAAAATAGGTAAAACGAATCATGCCAAGATAGGCTGTCCCTTCCTTGATAATCATTTCATCATTTGTAAAAAGCCGCATGGTATGGTCTGGAAAAAGACTTACCCCCACAAACAGCAGCCCTGCAAAAAGGACTGCCGTCTGCATAGCCACTGCGCTGATTCTCTTCATAGGCGTTGTAAGCCGCTTTCCCCAATACTGACTACAGATCACTACAAGCGCCTCCCCTACAGCAAGGGTAAGCTGCTGCAGCACAAACTGGATTTGATTGACAGACGCCACTCCCGAAAGGGATACTTCGCTGTAAGCGCCCAGCATCATATTGTCGGCAAGATTTACCGCCAGCGTAATAATGTGTTGAAGTACCAGCGATAGATATAATGGAATGAATTTCTTTCCCATTTTCTCCTCCCTTTTTTATCATTCTACCAGGCTTTTTTTCATCCATTTCCCACTGCGGAAACGTATCAGCCCATATATTCCTGATGCCACATAACTGATTGGTGTTGCGATAAAAATTCCCAGATATCCCAAAGGCGTATACCATGCCAGGATATAACTGACCACCACCCTCACCAGGATTTCAATCACACTGATGGATAGACCTGCCGATGCATCTCCCGCTCCAATAAGCGTACTTTTTGTAAGCCATGCCATACCGCAGAAATAGGTGCTGAATGCGGCAGTGATCAAATACGCATACCCAATGTCCCTCATCGCGCTGTCTGCATCCGCCGAAAAAAGCCCGATCAAGAATTTTCCTCCTGCCACCAGCACGATTGCCGAAAATATGCAATAAATCGTAATAATGTAAAACCCTGCCCAAAAGCCCTTCTTTACCCTCTTTTGCTGACCGGCGCCTACATTTTGTCCTGCAAAGACCTGCATCGCCTGGGTAATTCCGCCCGGAGGATTCGCGATCAGCCGCTCCAGCTGAATACCTGCATTGTATCCTGCCATCACAAACATGCCAAAACTGTTTACCAGATTCTGCAGCAGGATATTTCCAATCGCCATAGTAGAACTTTTCATGGATGAAGGCACGCCGATTCTGGCGGTAAGGATCAATATTGATTTGTCGATCTTCATGTCCTTTCTTCCAAAACGAATGACGGGATTCTTCTTAAGCATCAATCCCCAGCTCACTGCCGCCGAACATATAGTGGCAAGTATGGTGGCGTAAGCAACGCCTTCTACCCCCATGCCAAGCTTCACCACAAACACAAGATTGAGCAATACATTCATGATACTGCACACCACCAATACAATCAGCGGCGTTACCGAATCGCCCAGCGCTCTTGAGAGGGAATTTGCCATGTTATATAGAGAAGTTGCCACCTCCCCCAGGAAAATAATCCTAAGATAGACAGTGGAAGACTCTAGTACGCCGTTTTCCGGCGTAACATGGATCAACATCAGAAGAGGCTTTGCAAAAATGGCACCCAATATCCCAAATACCAAAGCCATACCGGCTATCAAATACAGGGAATTGGTAACGGTGCGTCTCACCTTTTCATAATCCTTTGCCCCATAAAACTGGGCTATGATCACAGACATTCCTTCCGTGGCGCCCGAAATCAGCATCAGCACCATTGTAGAAATACTTGCAGTGGCGCCAACGGCTGCCAGGGCGCTATCCCCTACATATTGTCCCACGATCACAAGATCTGCTGTGGTATATAAATTTTGCAGGATCATCGTACCAATCAGCGGTATAGCAAAAAGCAGCATCTCCCTGGCTGGATTACCCACAGTAAAGTCTCTTCTTGTTCCTGCCATTATGCCTCACCCAAAAGGCGTTTTAACATCATGTGATGTCTTCTGCACTGCTCTACAGGATCCATATAAATATCACAGCCTATATCAAAATAATCTCTTTGTCCCTCATATTCGGAAGAAATACATCCTTCCCATCCTATTTCCTGCATAACCTGAATGGGTCCTGCATAGTCGATGGAAGGTTCCTTGCATTCTTCTGTCATCTCATAGAATTTGCCATGGCAATGCTTGGTATAAGGCAGAACCTCTCTAAGCCATGCCGGATCATCATGAATAGAGCCTTTCAGCCTCTCGGCTGCTTCCTTTTCAACGCTGCCGCCTCCCAGCTTCTCAATATCGGAATCCTCCAAAGGACATCCTGCCCGATAAGCCTCATCAATTGCCTCTAAGATTTCCGTCTTCGCCCCTGCCCTTTCATATTTATGTTTGGAAGATAACGACATGCCTACTGTAAAGATGCCAAAATCCACCACAAACCCTGCGGATTTGGTATTTTTCCTCTGAATCTCTTCCAGAAAATCCTGGGTCCACCAGGTATGGATGCCTCTGGGCGCATGAACCTCTGTGGCGATCTGAACCCCCAATTCTTCCGCATAGTCAAAGCAGGCAGAAAGAATCTCAATGTCCTCATGCCGTATGATGCCG
Organism: Lachnospiraceae bacterium; assembly: GCA_029054245.1. Taxonomy (GTDB): domain Bacteria; phylum Bacillota; class Clostridia; order Lachnospirales; family Lachnospiraceae; genus Suilimivivens. Next base: position 166,457 of record JAIDFQ010000041.1, read on the forward strand.
GTACGATACACAGGAAATCCCATCTGATGCGCAACGTAAAGATCCTTTCTCGTCCATTCAATGGTTTCCTTTACAGACATATGCCTGTTGGAAAACATGGTGGTAAAGAAATTGGCATCATAAGCAGCCGGAAAAGTACCGTATTTTTCCATCCATCCAAACCAGGTATCCAGATCCTTCTGGGACAATACTCTGTCCACACTCCTAAGACTTGGAAGAGGCATCTGATCCGGCAATACCTCAATTCCCTTTGCATCGATCTCATTGGCTGTCTTCGCGATACATCCCTCTAAGTCCAGCTTCCCCAAATAATAGTCTTCCTGTAGACTGTATAATGAAACACCTCTTGTTATAGCCATAGATTGCTCCTTTCAAAACTCTTTCATCTATATTGTAAATTCCGCGTAAGCAATACTGCCAAAGCCCTTGGGCGCATAGATGACGTCAACCGCCACATCCACATCGATTCTGTGCTTTCCCTTGGAAAGTCCGCCTTCCTTCAGCACCCTCACCTGGAGCTTTGCGCCATATTCCCAGAAATGCCGGTAACAGGTTATGATCTCGGACATTTTAAATTCCTCTCCATCCTCTGTTATAATCCTCATATCTTCCTGAGGAACCTTAGCTCCATCGATTTTGAGAATAATATGTTCAATTTGACTGAGCGGAGCTCCCATATAATAAGGAATGCGAAGTCCCACCTGACAGCCTGCGATCTTGCCGTCTACCGTTACATTTTCCATTTTGTTATCTGCAATGATATATTTTTCGTTCATAACCCCACCCTTTCAAAACCAAGTCAATCCATGATTACCAACCAAGTATTTTCAAATATTCCCTGCTCCTTCTTGCTGCCTCTAAAGGCGACAGTTCATAATGCTCATCCTGCTCCACCACGACCCATTTAGAGCCAGCTTCAAGCGAAGCCTCCAAAATCGGCTCCCAAATCTGCTGACCAAATCCTACCGGTCTGAATTCAAATATACCGGCATCCTCCTTTGACTCTTCTGTCTCTATTCCTATCAGCTTATAAAGATTTTTGGGATTTCCTTCCTTGATGAAATCTTTCAGATGAACAATTTCACATCTTTCCCCATATTTTTTTACATAAGCTGCCGGGCTCTGTCCCGCCACCTTGATCCAGCACACATCCGGCTCAACCATAAGAATGTCCGCAGGTATCTGGGTATAAATATCATCAAAGCCAAAGCTTCCATCAGGCAACGTTACAAACTCAAAGTCATGGTTATGGTAAAGAAGTTTGATGCCATGATCCTTCATGACCTTTCCAATCCGTTTCATCTCTTCGATCACTTTGGGATAGCCCGGCGTATTATGACGATACTCCTCTGGAAGATACGGCACCACCACATAATCTACCCCAATCGCCTTATAATCTTCTGCCACCTTCTCGGGATCTGCCATCATTTCCACCAAAGGGACATGGGCGCTGATCGGGATAAGTCCCACTTCATCAAGTATTCTCTTGATATCGGCAGGGGCAATCCCATAAAGTCCTGCCAGTTCCACACCGTCATATCCCATATCCTTAATCTGCTGCATCACATTTTGAAAATTGTCAGGCGTATTTTCCAAAAGATCACGAAGTCCATACACCTGAATACCAACTGGAAGTCTGTTCATAAAATTTTCCTCCTTCTATCTGACATTGCCACCACTTCCTTAGGGCAAGCGGTGGCAATTTCTGTTTATCAATAAGCTACATCAAATTTGTGCAGGGAACCATTGATCTCCATCTCTGGAACATACAAGGTAGGAGATTTTGCAATGATTTCATCCAGCGCAACTTCTCTGCCTTCCTCTTGGGAAAGGAACATACCGTCTGTAATCAAAAGCTGCTCTAATGCGATCTCTGGCGTATTATACCTTGTGGTATCATCTAAAATGCCCAGCTTGTAAGCCAGCCACATGCACTGATTGTCATTATACAGCATCATTTTGGGATCTAACCTTTCCTCCACTATGCCGTTGGCATCACAGTTTAACTCGGTGTTTATCACTCTTCCACCCACATTTCCATAAAATCTTAATTCCGGCTCTCCCCCAAACATCTTTCTCTGTCCAGGATTTCTGGCAAATTTTCCGCCTACGGTATCCGTATCCGTAAATTCCAGACCACCTTTCGTACCCAAGATATATGTCATGGCATACTCCTTGATGTTGTTTGCCGAAGTGGAAAGGAAATGGAATCCTACTCCGTTTTCAAATTTTACAAAACCGTCACAAATATCTTCCACACCAAAACCATCGGCATTTGTAATCAGTTTCTGGTCGATTTCCACCTCTCTGCGGCAGAATCCCGACACCGATTTTACTTTCGGCCTTCCCAGTACAAAAAGGATCTGTCCAATCACATAGATTCCTAAATCAATGGAAGGTCCATGTCCGGCAATTCTCCGAGAATAAAAGTCTGTTGTGAACTCCGGGAGATCATAGCCGGGGCGGCGTCTCATGGTACACTGCTCCAAGTTTACATAATAGGGCGTACCGATGTCGCCATTTGCAATCATATCTCTGGCTGCTCTGGTCTGAGGTGTCATAAGAGAGCTGATCTGTACATGAAATTTACGTCCCAGCTTTGCTGCACAGTCCACCATCATTTTGGCGTCATGGTAGCTGGCTGCAGCAGGTTTTTCACAATAACAGTCAAATCCGGCTTTCATGACTTCAATGGAAATAGGGGTATGGAGATTGTTATGTACACACACGTCAACGGTATCAATATCATCACGCTTTAAAAGCTCACGATAATCGGTATAAAGATCCTTTTCCTCCATGCCATATTGTTCTCCCCATGCCTTCAGCCTCTCAGGGATGACTTCCGCAACAGCCACCACCTTCGCAGTAAAGCCAAGCTTTTCAGCATTGCGCTGAATGTTGGAATAAATCACCATATGTCTGTGGGATATCATCCCACCGCCTATAATCGCAACTCTGATTTCTTTCATTTTCTTTCCTCCTGTTCCATTTCTTTTTGGCATCAGTCACCATATATATTGGAGAAGTTTGTAAGTCCAAGTCCCCAAAGCTCAATATTTTCAATACCGGGACGGGTCAGTACAAAAGTTTTGGTTGTATACAGTCCGATGGATACATATTCTTCTCTGAACATCTTCTGCAGTTCAGCGTATGCTGCCTTTCGTTCTGTCACATCAGCAAGTGCATAACAGCGCGCTGCAATCTCGGAATATTCTTCGTTCTGATAACCACAACCGCCCATAACTGCTGAGTAATCATACTTGATACCATCCGTGCATCTTACCGGCTCTGAGTAGAGTGCATACTGCTGAGTGGAAGCATACATGTCAAAGTCCCCTTCTGCCAGCGCTGCAAAATGAACCGGTGTTTCCGCAAGTTCAAATTCCACCTCAATGCCTCCTGCACGAAGCTGTTCCTGTACCATGGACATCATCGGTGTGACAGAACTGCCTCTCATTCTAAGTGTAAGACCGTTTGCATATCCTGCCTCTTCCAAAAGAGCCTTTGCGCCATCCACATCCACCACTGCCGTATCGGATTCACAGATACCGTCTCCCATAGGTCCATTGGTGGCAATTACGGTATCACAAAGTTCTCCATAGCCTGCGTTAGCTACCTGGCGGAGCGCATTTTTATCGATCAAAAGGGTAACTGCCTGTCTTACCCTTACATCCTCTAAAGGACCGCCCTTTCCGCTGTTTAAGAAGATCGTGCTTACTTTGTTGTCATCCAGAAGGACTGCATTGACATTCGGATCTGCATCATAGGTGGCAAAATCAGAAAGCAGCATATCCGTAGCAATGTCAACGTCTCCCGACTGAACAGCTAATGCCCTTGCATTGGTATCATTGATGAACACATATTTAAAGCCTGCATAGTAGCCCATATTATCCTTGTCCCAGTAATCCTCATTGCGCTCCAGCTCGATATATTCACCGGGAACCCATTCTTTCAATTTATATTTGCCTGTGCCTGCACCTGCCAGATACTGAACCTGTGCGCCTGCGCCTCCCGCTGCCTCAAGCTCGGTTTTGTTTACCACTTCAAAGTTATTAAAACCAAGCATTTCAAATGCCTGCGCATAGGGCTCATTCAATACCAGGACCATATTATAGTCGTCCTCAATCTCAAACTGGGCAGGGTCATAAAAACCGTACACGTCAGAAGCCATAGCTCCCAGTTTTCCCTGTTCAAAAAGGTACTGGATATCAGCTGTAGTCAATTCTTCTCCGTTGTGGAAACGAACGCCTTCCCGGAGGGTGATATGAATATGCGTATCATCCAGATACTCCCAGTCCGTACAAAGACCTGTCTTTTGCAGGGACACATCAGAGTAATTGGCAAGCACCAAAGGTTCATACACATTTCTTAAAATATACTGAACCGGATTTCCAATAAAATTAACGCTGGGAATTAAGGTGTTCGGCTCTGAGGCAAGCGCAATGGTAATGATCTTGTCACTTAATTCTCCCGCTGCAGGCGCCGCTGCCACATCTCCTGGTGCCGTTTCATCTCCCCCGGACTGCTGGGTAGTTTCTGCAGTACTTTCTCCCGAAGAACCTGTCTGATTGGAAGCATCAGGAGAGCTGCCGCATCCGGCAAGCGCCGATGCCATCATAGCCACAAGTAAAATGATTGATAATCGTTTTTTCATAATCCCTTTTCCTTTCTTTTGTTTGTTTTTTTATTCCAAAGGACGCATCCCATTGGTTTTCTTTTAATTGATCTCCTCTACCCTATGACATTTCACCAAGTGCCCTGTGCCCTTATAAGATTTCAACTCTGGCTCGCTCTTAAAGCACTCCTCTTTTGCATACTGGCAGCGCTGGGCAAACCTGCAGCAAGGTTCCGGATCAATGGGACTTGTGATTTCTCCCTTGATCAAGATTCTTTCCTTCTTATTATGGATAGAAGGCACCGGTATGGCTGACAGCAACGCTTTTGAATAGGGATGAAGGGTGTTTCTAAACAACTCCTTGGACTCACATTTTTCCACCACCTGCCCCAGATACATCACACAGATTTCATCCGATATGTGTTTTACCACAGACATATCATGGGTGATAAAAATATAGGTAAGTCCCTTTTCCTCCTGCAGATCCATCAGAAGATTCAAGATCTGTGCCTGAATGGAAACATCCAGTGCAGAAACCGGTTCATCACAAACGATAAACTCAGGGCTTAAGGAAAGGGCTCTGGCAATGCCGATCCTTTGGCGTCTTCCGCCATCCAGCTCATGAGGATATACGTTGGCAAGACGCCTTGCAAGCCCCACTGTATCCATAAGGGACAGCACCATCTCATTGAGCTCATTGCGATTCTTTGCCAGATGATACGTATTGATGGGTTCCGCAATCAGGGAGGAAACACTCATTCTGGGGTCAAGAGATGCATAAGGATCCTGAAATACCATCTGCATACGCATACGCATCTGCTTAAACTGCCGCTGATTCATAGAAGTAATTTCCTGTCCGTCAAAATACACCTCCCCAGAAGTCGCTTCCGTCATTTTGATCAGTGTCTTTCCCAGTGTGGATTTACCGCATCCAGATTCCCCCACCACGCCAAGGGTCTTTCCTTTTTCAATGTTCAGGGTCACATCATCCACAGCATGGAGAGTGCCGCCAGGCGTATCATAGTACTTTTTTAGATTTTTTATCTCCACCAATGCCATGCTTATTTCTCCTTTCCTGCCGTTGTGACAATGCACCTTACCAAATGCCCCGGTTCCACCTCCACCAGCTTCGGATTGCCTTTCATGCAATCGTCGCACTTTTCCTTACATCTGGTAAAAAAGCTACAGTAAGGAAGCAGATTCATGGGATTTGGCATAAGCCCCTCTATGGGCGTCAATCGTTCTGTATCCACTTCCAGATTGGGAAGGGAACCAAACAACCCCTTGGTATAAGGATGCATGGGATTGTCGAATATGTGGGTGAGATTTCCGCTTTCCACAATTTCCCCTGCATATACCACCACGCATCTGTCACAGATATCTGCCACAACACCAAAATCATGGGTAATCAATATCATTGCCGTGCCTAATTTCTGCTGAAGGTCTTTCATCATGGCAAGGACCTGTGCCTGAATCGTCACATCCAGCGCTGTAGTAGGTTCGTCAGCAATAATCAAATCCGGCTTGCAGGCAAGGGCAATGGCAATCACCACCCTCTGCTTCATGCCTCCTGAAAACTGATGGGGATATTCTTTATATCTGTTCGCAGGTATTCCTACCATCTCCAAAATCTCACAGGCTCTCTTTACCGCATCTGCGTCGGAAAGATTCTCATGAATCTTCAACACTTCGGAGATCTGATCTCCCACATACATGACTGGGTTCAGGGCTGTCATGGGGTCCTGGAACATCATCGTGATCTTTTTCCCCCTGATGGTGCGAAGCATGCGCTCTAAGCCCTTCTCCTCATGCTTCCTCCTTCTTCTTATGCCAAAGTCAAAAAGTTTTTTCGGTTCAGGAGACTTTGGCAGCAGCTCCTCTCCTTCAAAAACAATACTGCCGTTTATCACATGGGCAGGGGGTTTTGGCAAAAGCCCCATAATACTCATACCAATGGTGGTCTTTCCTGCCCCTGTCTCTCCTACCATACCTAGTATCTCGCCGGGCTTTATCTCAAAGGATACATCATTTACCGCCTCCGTCACCGCTTCATCCGTTTCATAATGGACGACCAGGTCTTTTACGCTCAATAAATTTTTTTCACTCATAACCCCTGTCCTCCTTACTTCATCCTAGGATCAAGAGCATCTCTTAATCCGTTGCCAAAAAGGTTGAATGCTACTACGGTGATCGCTATCATAAGTCCGGGATAAAGAACCATATAAGGCGCAACTGTCATATAAGTTTTCCCTTCTGAAAGAATGGCTCCCCATTCCGGCGTGGGAGATACCAGACCTACCCCAATATAACTTAAGGTGGAAATCGTAAGGATATTGGATGAGACCCCGCCCACCGCGTTAATTACGATCATTCCCACTGCATTGGGAACAAGATGACGCAGCATGATTTTGCCATCGGATACCCCAATTGATTTTGACGAATCCACATATTCGTTATTTCTTACCATAAATATTGCCGCCCGTACGGATTTTGTCATTCCCTGAATGGAGCCCGCTGCAATTGCCACGATCAGCTGCCACATGCCATTGCCAAGAATCGCCACCAGCGCGATACAGAGCATGGTAGAAGGAATTGCCTGAATAACGTCTATGATCCTCATGATGATATTATCTGTATGACCTCCAAAATACGCCGCTATTAAGCCCAGACCGCCGCCGATCACCAGTCCGATCAGCACGCATATAACACCAATGGGCAGGGAATATCTGGCGCCATATACACAGCGGGAAAAAATATCCCGTCCTAAATTATCCGTTCCAAAAAGATGAGCTGCGCTTGGGGGCTGCATAACGGCACTGTAATCCTGATCCCTGTATCCATAAGGGGCAATCACATCTGCCAGAACTGCCACCGCCAGCAAGAACAGAACAATGATCATTCCTGCCATAGCCGTCTTGTTTCTGCGAAGCCTCTTCCACGCTTCTTTGCCCGGCGTGCTTACACCGCTTTCGTTGTATTTATTCTTTTTCTTAAGTTTCTCCATTGCAGGAGTGGTTATCTTTGACATAATCAGACACCTCCATTCGCGGCTGCCGCCTTTGAAGATTTTTTCTTTTTAGCAGGCGCCATGAGATTTGTCTTTAGTCTGGGATCTGCTACTGTGTACATCACATCCACCAGAATGCTGATAATGGTACATATAAAGGCGAGTACGATAACGCCTCCCTGAACTGCCGGAAAGTTTCTTGCGGTAACAGCGTCTGCCACATATTTACCCACACCAGGAATGGCAAATACCGTCTCCACGATCAAAGCGCCTCCCAATTGTCCCGAAAGTCCGCTTCCAATCCCGGCAATAACAGGTATCAGGGTATTGCCAAAGCCATGCTTAAAGATAACAACACTTTCCTTCTGCCCCTTTGCCCTTGCCGTCCTGATATAATCCTGTCTGATAATCTCCAGCATATTGGTACGCACGCCTTTTGCCGTCTGGGAAATAGCGCCAAAGGATACTACGATAATGGGAAGTACCCAGCCCGCCGCTGTACCATTGTACATAGAGGGAAAAAGATGCAGTCGTACCGAAAACAAATCTATCAGCATCAATGCCAGCCAGAAGGTAGGAAGGGAAGCCCCCACCATGGTAAAAAATACTATCAGGTTGTCTACCCAGGTGTTTTGCTTTACTGCCGCCAATATTCCTAAGGGAGTTGCGATTACCTGGCTCAGCGCCATGGCAAGCACCGCCACAATCAGGGTATTAGGAAGTCTTTGCAATATCTCTGTCATAACAGGCTGCTTCGTCTTATAGGAGGTTCCCAGATCCCCTCTGGTAACAATCCCCACCACGTAATCTACAAACTGAATGGGAAGGGGATCATTTAACCCCAGTTCTTCTCTCATTGCTTCTTTCTGCTCCTCAGTTGCGGTGGCCGGCAAAAGCTCTAATACCGGGTCACCGGGAGTTGCCGCTTTCATGAGGAACACCACCACGATCACACCGAACATAACCGGTATGATATATAGGATTCTCTTTATAATATAATTTGTCATATATGCGCTCCTATGGTTTTGTCATCAGTTTCCAGTAATCTGTTTTCTCTAAAAGTACTATTCAAGAAAGATCGCCTCGCCCGTCTTTGCAGAACGCTTGACCGCCTCCATAACGGTCAGTACCCTCCTGACGGTAGGAATCTTAACAAGCAGCTCTCCCTGCCCATTTATGACATCCTTGAAATTACGGTAAAATTCCAATACATCTGACTCTATCTTTGGGAGAGGTTCTTCCACGATTCCGCCGGGCGGCACAGGCGCAAACTGCCTTGTAGGACCTGCCTCTGTCTCCGTAATTTGGGGCGGAAGTTTTTCCAGCATCTTTCCCGTCCTGTAAATGGCGCCCTTTCCTCCTCCGAGATTTTCCACGATCATGGTTCCCTTATCGCCTCCGGCAAGCCATCTGGGCTGATATTTGAGAATATAAGTGGACAGCTCTATATGCACCGTTACGCCATTGTCAAGTTTCATGATGATTTTGAAATAGTCATCCACCTCTTCATGCAGCACATTTTTCACATCTGCATAAAGAGATTTGATTTTTGCATCCGGCATCATAAAAAGGATCTGGTCGATTAGATGAACACCCCAGTCGTACATCATGCCGCCGCCATATTTTTTATACAAATGCCACTCATGCATATAACCGTTACCAGAGTGAAGCTTCGATTCAATTGTAAAAATTTTTCCCAGGGTTCCGTTATCATAGGCATGCTTGATGGTAAGCATATCCTTGTCCCATCTGCGGTTCTGATGGGCTGTAAAACAAACCCCTGCCTTTTTACAGGCTTCCTCCATTTCATCTAATTCAGCAACGTTTAAAGCGGCAGGTTTTTCCGTAATCACATGCTTCCCTGCTGCGGCAGCTTTGATTGCCATTTCTTTGTGCAAATGGTTTGGCACCGTCAAAATCACTGTATTGACCTCCGAATCTGCCAAAAGCTCCTGCACCGAATGATACCCTTTTATCCCCTCCTGTTTTGCCTCCTCTACTCTTTCAGGAAGAATATCACAGGCCGCTTCTACCTTTACACCGCCCTTTGGCGCATTCTTGGCATGATGCTTGCCCATTCCGCCAAATCCAATAATTCCTAATCGAATATCCATAACGCCCTCCTGTTTTTTCGTATTTTTGTGCATTTTTACCATATATTATTTTGTTTTTCAAAAAAGCACTGAAAATACGCATATTTTTTTCTCTTTATCTTACTTATTATTATAAATCTTGCCGGAAATGAATCTATGGCGCAAATTGACATTTTACTACAAACTTATTGGGTTTTATGAGGTTACCATAGATAAAGCAAAAGGCTATGTCAAAAACAAATATGATGTTTTTGACATAGCCCCCAAAAGCATGCTGCTATCTCCGAAACATAATCTCAATCAGCCCAAAACCATTTGCAAGGACCTCCAGTTCCAGTTCCATCATTCCTTCCATTACATTTTTTCTTACAAAATACCGTTTTGGAATACTTACATTTTCAAGATATTGCTTATCTTCCTTGGGCATATCCATAAAGCCGCCAATTCGCTTCCATTCGTCCAGTATGCTGCCGCTGTATTTATCCACATGCTGAAAACGGACATCATAATAACCGTCCATCAACCCACTTAGTTTAAATTTCAGCTTTATGGAATGACTGTCTTCAAACGCCTCATGAAGATCTTCATAGCGAAGGGTGTCCTCTTTTTTTAAATAGATACTTTTGAGCAGCGCCTTTAAATTATGATAAATAATGACATAGTTGCCATGACCATTGGTGGTAATCATATAATTATTGTTTTTTTCAATCAGCTTTCCATAAAGGCGCTTCAAAAAGCCAAAGGCATAAGCAGCAGGCTTAAAAAACCCATCCCTCGTCATAATTCCAGATCCTCCATGGAGAATGCCGTCAGAGTCAAAGTCTTCCGTAAAAGCATCGGTACACTGCCAAAAGCATAGCTGATCCACTTCGCCTATGGCGTCAATGGCATTCTTGATGATATAGGCGCCTCTATAGACCGTGTCATTTAAGATATTCCGGCTGGAAATCGTATTGTTCCAAAGATCCAGATAAAGTTTTTTGTGTGAAGCGCCGCAGTCCTCCATCATTTTCCTGATTTCTTTCAAACTGTCCCGCATAAAATTGATGTTTGTCTCCAGCGGCGGTAAGGATACCCCGTCCGGTTTGTAAGGAAACATGGCAAAAGAAATAAAATCTGAATACGCCCCAAGCTTTTCCTGTTCCTTAAGCTTAGCCGGCAGCTCACCGAGCATAGAACTTACAAATTCTCCTCCACCAAATAGGGCATTGGGCGCATATTTCTTCACCGCCTTACTGCTATCTGCGTATTTCTGAGGCTTAAACCATTCATACCACTGTTTGTCCCACGGATAAGGACTCCACATTTCAAATATCCACGTGTTGATCTCATCCTCCCCATAATAAATCACCAGATGGTTCATAAAACTGTCTATCAGCTGCTTCCACTGCTGTTCATCATATGTCAGGATAAGGCTCTGATGAGCGCCGGAAGGCATGATACTGTTGCCTAGACCACGGATAATATTTCTGGGCTTAGGCCCTATCTGAATAAACGGCTTCAAATCATTGTTAAGCAAAAAGTTAATGCAGTCATCCAGACGGCTGAAGTTGGGCCGGTCTCCCGAGATACGCGGCATGATCAAAAGCTCGTCCTGAAAGATTCCCCAAAACCTTACATATTTATATCCAAGTTCTCGCTTTGCCCGCAGAATATGATGCTGAATCTTATTGTTCAAAAGCTCTGCGGCAGTTCCCACATTGATCACATCCTGCCAGGGCTTTACATACGGCGTATATTTCCCTACAAAAGAAGAAATCTTCACCTCAGGCGTCCCTTTATCCGTCATCAAATGGGCAAGACTGTTTTCCACGCTCACCAGCGCCGCTTCCTTTAAAGTGCTTTTATCTTCTTCGCTGACCCTTTCTTTGTCCCTGAACCGACGCCTATAGGCAGTAGGGGAAACCGCATAGGTTTCCTTAAAAGCCTTATTAAAAGCTGCCAATCCTGAAAATCCATTGTCATTGGCAATGCGGAGTATGGACTTATCGCTGTTTTCCAGCTCTTCCACAGCCCTTAAAAGACGTACCTCGTTGATATATGCCCTGAAATTTTTTCCAAGGCTTTTCTTAAGCACCCGTGACAAATGAGAGTTGGTAATATAAAGCTTATCCGCCATATCCTGAAGCGTTATCTGCTTGTCATAATTTTCCCAGATAAACCGAATGACTTCATCGGTGTACTTCTGATAAGAATCTGTTTTCTCATCCCGCTCATTTACCTTGCGGAAATACTTGCCCAGGTATCCCAATATCAGATAACACTTGGAATACTGATCAAATTTGTCTGAATTTCCTCCTCGAAGGCAGCTCCTGATCAGCTCGATCATGTAGACCCGAAGCTGACGATAGCGGGTATCATTCCTTTCCGCCTGCGTGCTGTCAAGGTCTATCTCTATATGTTCTCCTCCAATTTCTTCTTCCAGCACCGATGGCTCCACAGATATCCGAAACAAAATGCCAGGACGAAGGGCAACACAGCTGATAGAACACCCTGCATTCAGAAAATACATATCTTCTTTTTGCAGTATGATATTCTGCTCTCCCAGCGTAATGCACAATTTCCCGTCAATGACATATAAAAGCTCCATCCTAGGGCTGTTCCTATGTGTTTCGCTTTTCATCTGCTCGATTCTGAACCAAACTCCCAAACCAGGCATAGGCAAAACCTCCTTTGCTAATGTTGATGAAGTGATTTGTGAGATAAAATCTTTCCGTCTTTGATTTCAAAAAAACCGGCAATCCGAAATAGTGTTTTCCCCTTAGATCTTGCTTTTGCATATACACCTACCCTGGGTTGCTTTGTATCTGCAAAGATCTTCACCATTTCTATGGCGGCGCCGGCATTGGCAAAGAAATCCTCATTTCTTTTAAGGAACGCCTCCGGTCCTTTCCCTTCAAATCCGGGCGTAATCTCTAAAAACTCTTCTAAAAAATAGTCCCTGATTCTATCTGTTTCTCTAGCATTTAATATTACATCATACATTTCTTTTATCATTTGTTCTTCTTTCATTTCTAGTCCCTCTTTTATAAAATTTTTTCTTTTTTTTGTAAATATTTGCGTTCCCTAATTAGAAAACACATCCCAATGCTCGCAGAGCTGCCCCCGACTATTAATGCGGTAAAAATCCACCACCGCAAAAGATCCTCTCTGATTTTTCAGTATGACCGCCGCCATATCTTCTCCCAATACAATATCTTCAATTTCAATGTTAAACTTTTTGCCGGAAGCAAATGCAGCCGCAAAAGTATTGATGAATCCTTCTCTGCTATCCTCCACGCCGGGGTTGTGCTGGATATAGTAGGGCGCTATGATTTTTTTTGCATAGTCTATATTTTGATTGTGAAAAAATTCCTTGTAAAAATTTCTAATATCTTCCTTTGTCAGCTTTTCTGTCATTTTCCTGTCCTCCTATGTATTGCTGTTATTTTTACTCTATGGTAAGAGACCTCCATTCTTTCGCGTCGCAAATCCTCTCCATAGAACAAACACAGGGAGGCAGACATCTGCCCCCCTGTACTTACTAATCGTTTTTATTCTCCAATAAGCCTTGCCATCATCTCATGGTGACGCCTTACCTGCTCTACCTCGTCTACAAAATCATCCATAGTACGTTCCTGACGGGAACGCTGTCCCTCAAATTCTGTACACATATAGCCATCCCAATTGTTCTTTTTCAGAACCTCTATCACTTCTTCATAAAGAAGCGCCGGTTCCTCATATTGCCCGGGTTTACCAGGTATTTCCGTCATATCATGGCATTTTCCATGAATAGAAAATACATAGGGTAATATCAGCTCAAGATCTTCGGGCGCCGCATGCATTTTCCACATAAGCGTACGTTTTTCCTCCTCGGAAAGCCTGCCCCCAAATTTCTTTTCCACTTCTGTAGACAATTCTCCTAAAGAAACCTCTTTCATGAGGGCAGTAATCTCACTGGCAAGTCCCTGATCCTTCATATCCCTCAACATTCTCTCCACCGAATCAAGATGCGGCCCTCGCGCAAAGATACCCATATCAGGAACGAAACCAACATGCTTTGTGCCTGTCTTTTTAATAAATTCTACCGTATCCATTACGGCAGTTCCAGGGCTGTCACAAAACAGTCCCTTGATTTCCGGATTTGGTCTGATGGGAATTGGCGCATGTATCTCCCATGCAATCTTTACATCCAGCTTAACAGCCGTATCAAGGGCACGCTCTGTAACCTCCACCGGCAGTCCCGTCATGGTCCTTATATGCTTAAAGCCCATGTCATGAGCCAGTTGTAAGTCCAGCTTAATCAGTTCCGCCGCTTCGGCTTTATTCATAACGTGATCCCTAAAACGCATTGTATCAAGAAAACAGTCAAGAGCCACCGGTGTTAAATCATAGCGGGCCATCGTATTCGCCCAATCTGCCAAAAACGCTCTCGACGGGAAAGGATATCCGGGCACAGTAGCCTCATTAATGATTTCCACGCCATCACATTTTAGGTTATCATGCAGTTCTTTACACATATCATGATAATCCATTTTTCCAAAATACTGCGCCTGCTGGTAGCTGTAAAATGAAACGCCTCTTTTAATAGCCATTTTTATCTCCTTTCTTAATCCACAACCATATCATAGTAGTAAACTTCCGTCTGTTTAAAAGGCATATCTCTGGGATCCGGCGGATTATCAATCCACTCTTGGTCATGAGGCTGCCATCCATATTGCACAAGGACCCCCTGCATAATTCCCAGCTTGTGATGCCCCTTTGAAAGCCCTCCCGGCTTGTCCACATACACGGTTCCAAATTCTCCATAATCCCAGTGCTCCCAGACTGCCTTGGCAATTTCATCAAAATCCCTCGGCGGTTTTCCATTGATTTCAAACTTCTGAAGATTTCTTGGATATTCCTCTCCATCCAAATCAATGTAATACCCATTGTGAAGACTTAAAAAGCACCCCCTGTACTCTGCGATACGGACATCGAACTTAAAACCAACTATTTCGCCGTCCCTTACCACGTTTTGAAGACTGTTTTCTCTTACCAGAAAATTGTCAAACATCCTTTGCTCTCCTTTCTTTTTGTTTATTAAATTTTATGCTCCGACATTTGCGGAGGCAGATTCCCGATCCTCTTTTACAATTCTCTTTTTCTTCCATTTGCCGCTTCTGTAACGGACAACCGCATAGGTGCCCGATGCCATCCACCCAATGGGTGTTCCTAAAAATACCCCAATATAGCCAAGAGGCGTAAAATGAGAAAGGAGATAAGCGCTGCCAATCCTTACGGCAAGCTCTATCACCGAAATATAAACGGCAGCAGAAGCATCGCCTGATCCGCTCAAGGTATAACGGACCGTAAATACAATACCGCAGAAGAATACGCCTATTGCCGTCACCACCAGGTAATGATAGCCAATCGTTACGGTAGCGGGCGTCTCTGTGAAAAATCCCATTAAGAACCTTCCAAATGCAATCAGCACAAACGCCGAAAATACAGAATACACTGCTATGATCTTAATACTGGCTTTTAACCCCTGTCCAACTCGCTCGAACTTGCCGGCGCCAACGTTCTGACCTGCCAGCACCTGCATTCCCTGGGATATTCCCCCAGGCGGATAAGAAATAAAAGCCTCTATCTTCGTTGCCGCAGCATATGCCGCCATAACAGGAAGCAATGGCGTGTCAAAGGCATTTACAAGTGCCTGGACAAGAAGAATCCCGATGGTGACAGTGGAAGACTGAAGCGCTGATGGAAGACCTATTCTAAGTACCAGCTTTGCCATTTCTCCATCCGGACGGATTGTACTTTTGTCAGGATGTACAATGGGCATTTTCTTCCAGATAATCCCCCAGCAGACAATCGCTGAAAGAATCGTTGCCAATATGGTTGCATAAGCCACTCCCGGAACTCCCATATGGAAACCAGCCACAAAAAGAATATTCAAAAAAATGTTTAGTATGCTGGTAACAATCAACACGATCATGGGAGTTACCGAATCTCCCAAGGCTCTTGACATGGAATTTCCCATATTGTAAAGTGCCGTGGCGACAGAACCTGCAAAGATAATCACCAAATAGGATGTGGCATAGCCAAGCGCCTCACCCGACACATTGATCATCATCAGCAGCTCTCTGGCAAACACCATCCCTATTATGCCAAATACAATCGCCATTCCCACAATCATGTATAGACCTGTCGTGATCGTCTTCTTTACTTTTGTTTCATCCTTCGCGCCTATATACTGTGAAAGCACCACTGCCATTCCCTGTGTGCATCCGCCAATCAGCATCAGAACCACATTTGTAACACTTCCGCAGGTACCCACTGCTCCCATTGCCGTATCACCCAAATACCTGCCCACAATCAGCGTATCTGCCATATTGTACAGATTCTGCAGCAGCATGGATAAAACAAGAGGCCACGCAAAAATCAATAGCTGTCGTCCGGGATCTCCTACTGTAAAATCCCTCCCTTTCCTGTTCATTTTCTTTTCCTCCTAACCTCGCTCCTATGTCGAAATTCGTTTTTAAATGACTGATTTTATTGTATTGCATTTAAGACGCTAACGTCCCTCACAAATCTTTCCTCTTGTCTGCTCCATATCTTTCATTTTTACTAAAATGGAAAATCCAAAGCAGATTCATATCAATTATTCACACCATATTTTTGATATGAGGAATAAATAGCACAATTGAGCAGGAAAAATTTTTGCCGCACAAAAAAGGGGCTGCCGCACTAAGTAATAGTGCGCAGCCCCTCCCTGTACAAAACCTCCGCTAAATATAGAAACATCATTCCAGAAGATGATTCTGTGCGGTTACTGCTTTTCCACCGCTTCCGTCTTGATAATAAACTTCACACTTCCGTCCACGCCCTTTGGAAGCTGTGTAAAGGTATTGTATTCCTTGCCCGCATCAGCCACAGCCTTTAATCTGTCGATTACATCCTCCACATCATCTCCAAAAAGGTCTGTCAGTTTACTGATGCCTTCCTCATCAAACTCAAACATGCCATCCACCAGGGCAAGTGCGCCTTCATCCAGTGTCCCCATCCCTTCATCCAAGGTCAGTACACCATCCCTTAATGTGCCTACGCCATCCTTAAGACTTGCTGCGCCATCGTTTAAGGTTCCGGTGCCCTGTATTAGCTGCTCTGTTCCGCTCTTAAGTTCCGCAGTTCCGTCCTTTAGTGTGGCAGTGCCATCCTTTAAGGCGGATGCCCCATCCTTCAGTTCTCCGGCGCCGCTTTTTAAGGTGGAAGCACCGCTCTTTAAGTCGCTGGTACCATCCTTTAAAGTGGCGGCTCCCTCTTTCAAGCTGTCTGCTCCTGCTGCCAGTTCTCCAGCGCCGCTGTCTAAGGAATCAAGCCCGCTCTTTAATTCATTGACCCCATTATTTAATTCCGCTGCGCCAAAAAGCGCACTCTGGGTTCCGTCTGCCAGGCTTCCCGCACCCTGCACCAGTGCCGTCATCTTCGCCGCGCTTTCCTGTGAGTTAAGAATTCCTGACAGCTCTGCCAGCTTCTGATCCAGAATCGCTGCATAGGTGATTGCCGGTCCCCACTTTGCGATTAGTGCATCCTGATCCACAACATTTGCATTTATAGCTGCAATCTGCTCATCAATGGCTGCAATCTGGATCGTGTACGCAGTCACTTCCGCCTGAGCGGCTGCCACTTCCTCCATCGCGCTCTGATAAGCATATGCTTTCTGCTGCAGATTGTCTGTGTCTACCGACTGTACCGAAATGGTATCACTTTCCACCACTTCCTTTGTCACCATCCCTGTTCCTGTAACGGACTGGGTTTCCACATCCGTGGTCTCATCAATGACCTCTCCTCCCCCTTCTCCGTCTTCCGATTCTTCCGACACGACCCTGGTGGTGGTATAAACAGGCGCTTCCACAGTTACATCCACATAGCTTTCTTCTTCATGGGTGCCTGTCACCACTTCCAATTCCATGGTATCTGCCTGACAGGCTGCCGCCAGCTGCGCCTGCGCTGCCGATGATCTGTCCTGCGCCGCTGCCAGATTTCCGCTGGCGGCATCCAAATTTGCCTGCATCTGTGCCCTCTGCTGGTTTAGACTTGCCAAAATTCCATTGTAAGATTCCTGCGCCAATCCATCTCCTTCTATACTTGCTTTCTTCAAGGACTGATTCAGCAGATAGGAAACCTGCATCAAGGTTGCCGGATTGGAGGGATCGATTCCATCCCCTTGGCTGACCGGGGCGCCGATGCCTGCTTTCAGCATATCCATCTGCGCTGCCACCTGATCCACACCATCCTTGACAAGATGGGCTCCGTCATTCAGACTCTGGGCGCCGCTTAAAAGGTTACCGGTCCCTTCACTCAGCCTTTGTCCGCCATCCTTTAACGTATGTGTTCCCGAAAGCAGTCCCATGACACCGCCCTGCAACGCCACCGTTCCCTCGTAGAGTGCCGATGCGCCGTCATTTACCTGCTTGGCTCCGTCATCCAGTTTTCCGGCTCCGTCATACAATTGCCCGGCTCCGCCATACAGTTCTTCGGCTCCATCATACAGCTGTCCGGCTCCATCTGCCAATTGCCCGGCTCCATCATTCAAAATACCGGATTTGTCATATAGCTCCTTTGTGCCATCCTTAAGCTCAGTAGTGCCATCCCACAGTTCATCTGTTCCCGAAAGCAGCTCCTTTGTGCCGTCTTTCAGCTGACCGCTTCCGTCTTTTAATTCCACAGTTCCGTCTTTTAGTTTGCCCACTGCTTCCTTCAGTTCCTCCATGGAATCATTTAAGCTGGACAGATCAAAGGAGTCCGTCAGTTCGATGTCAGAGAGAATATCGCTCATGGCAACTGTCATGGTCATTCCTAATTCAAAGTTTTCTGCATCTGCTGTTATCTCAATGTAATCCGGTATTTCCAGTTCTTCTACCTCGTCCTTGCCATCTTCCATCTTACTTTTAAGACCGTCCATGTCAATGCTCTCCTTAAGCCCGGGAAAAGCCACACCGACCACCACGCTGTTGTTTCCCTCTGAAAGCAGTCTGGCATTGGTCACCTGAATATTGGAAAAGGTATCCTGCGGCAATATCACCCCGGATATCATGGCAAAGGGAACTTTGATTTCCTGCTCCTTGCCGCCTACCGTCACCGTCCTAGTCTCCTTGTTTTCATAATCCATGCGGATCGTCACCCTGCCGCTTTTTCCGGCAAGCTCCTGGGGCGATATTTCCTCTCCGTCAAGCTGATAAGACAGCCTTACCTCCACAGGAACTTCTTTATCTGTGGTACCACTGTAGTAAATATCTGCTCCATTTGCCTGCCAGATGAGATTCCCCTCCTCATCGGTTTCAAAGCTCTCATATCCCTTCATATTTTGGATATCTGAAAGGCCAGAACGATCCATCAGGCTTTCACTGCCGCTGGCGTTTTTCAGCCAGTCACTTACAATAACCTGGGTTACGCTGCCGTTTGCATCGGCAAGCACATAAACCGTTTCTTCTTTACCTGCTTCACCGCTGTGGGACGGACTGATCTGGGCATTCAACACGCCATCCAGCACCTGTTCCTGATTTTCCTGCGTTATGACCGATGCCTGCTGTGCATCCGCTTTTCCACATCCTGCAAGCGCAAGCACCATTGCTGCACTTAACGTAAGGCATACCGCCTTTTTGACCATTTTCTCTACTTTTATTTTTTTCATAATGAAACTGCCTCCTGTCCGATTGTTCTCTTTTTACCTTTTGCTCCGCTTCTGATAATGATTCTGTCAAATACCATAAACATGGACGGCAGAATAAAAATAACCGATACCATGCTGACCAGCGCACCTCTTGCCATCAGCGTACAAAGCGAGCTGATCATATCAATGTTGGAATATAAACCCACGCCGAAGGTGGCTGCAAAAAAGGACAATGCACTGACCACGATGGATTTTACACTGCTCTGGCAGGCGATGGTGACTGCTCCCTGCTTTTCCATCCCACCATAGCGTTCCTTCCGATACCTTGTAGTCATTAAAATTGCATAGTCCACGGTGGCGCCTAATTGAATCGTGCCGATTACCACGGAAGCAATAAACGGAATCTGCGTCCTCGTATAATATGGAATACCCATATTTACAAAAATTGCCGTCTCAATGACCGCCACCAGAATCACCGGCAGTGACACCGATTTAAATACCAGCAGAATGATGATGAAAATAACACCGATGGAAACCACGCTTACCGTATTGAAATCTTTGTCCGTAATCTCAATCAAATCCTTGGTACAGGGCGCTTCACCCACCAGCATGCCCTTGCTGTCATAGGACTTGCATATGGCGCTTAATTTCTCGCACTGGCTGTTGACCTCTTCGGAAGCCACCTTATATTGGGAACCGATCAACAGAAGCTGCCAATTGTCGCTTACAAGCGAGCTTATAATTTCACTTGGAATCATTTCATCCGGGATGGCATCCCCTTTGATGGAGTTAAGCCCCAGCACCCAGTTTACACCGTCAACCTGCCTCATTTCATCCGCCATATGCTTTATGTCCTTTGTGGGAAGATCTGCGCTTAAAAGCAGCATATGGGTGGCATTCATATCAAAATTTTCATTCAGCTTTTCATTTGCCATAATACTTGGAAGATCCTTGGGAAGAGTCTCATCCAAATTATAATAAACCGCTGTGTTTCGATAGCCAAATATAGCAGGAAAAAGCGTTATGATAAACAGAACAATAAACACCCTGTAATGCTTTGTCACAAAACCGCCAATCCCTTTCATATCGGGGAGCAGCGCCCTATGCTTTGTCTTTGCCAGCGCCTTATCACATACCAGGATCAAAGACGGAAGAACCGTCACACATGCAATCACCCCGAAGACCACGCCCTTTGCCATGACTACGCCCAAATCCATTCCAAGGGTAAAACTCATAAAACACAGGGCGATAAATCCCGCCACGGTGGTCATGGAACTGCTCACCACGGAGGTAATGGTCTCTCCGATTGCCTTTGCCATTGCTTCCTTTTGGTCCGGCTCTTCCCGCTTATTCTCCTGATAGCTGTGCCAGAGGAAAATAGAATAATCCATGGTCACCCCCAGCTGCAGAACCGCACTTAAGGCTTTGGTGATGTAAGAAATCTCTCCCATAAAAACATTGCTGCCCAGATTGTAAACGATTGCCATTCCTATACTTAGCAGAAACAAGAAAGGAATCAGGAAGGAATCCATGGTAAGGGACAACACCAGGCAGGAAAGCAGGACCGCAATACACACATAGATTGGCGCTTCCTGCTCTGAAAGCTTCTTTGTATCCGTCACCACCGCTGACATGCCGCTCAAAAAGCAGTTCTTGTCAGCCACTTTTCTAATGTTCTCTATCGCCTCCATGGTTCCGTCGGCAGAGGTGGTCTCATTAAAGATAATCGCCATCATAGTGGCATCCCCATGATTAAAGGCTTCATACACTGCATCCGGCATCATCTCCATGGGAACCGATATATCCATGACGGAATCATACCAAATGACCTTCTCCACATGTTCTACCTGCTCAATATCCTGTTTCAATTTCACGATGTCTTTAGGCGCCATCCCTTCTACCACAAACATGGAAAAGGCTCCGGTTCCAAACTCTTCAACCAAAATATCCTGCCCTACCATCGTCTCTATGTCTTTTGGCAGATAGGAAAGGATATCGTAGTTGACCCTGGTACTCACATATCCCAGAAAGGAAGGAATCAAAAGCGCCAAGCTCAAGATTAGAATTGGTATTCGAAACTGTACCACTCTTTTACCAAATTTTTCCATATACACACCCCTTTAAATTATGACCAATAGTCATTTTTATTTATATTCAGTATTATACTCAAAAATGACTATTGGTCAATATTTTCTTTTGTAAAAGAATCATGAATTTTATGAAAAAAATATAAAGACCAAAAATCATTGCATTTTGGGGCGTTTATCTTATAATATGACTTATCATACACCAAATTGGAACGGGAGATTTCATGGGAAAAATTGATTTAAACAAAAAAAGAAAGCGCGAAGCGCTTTTAAATACTGCTTTTGAATTGTTCACCACCCAGGGCATCAATAAAACCACCATAAACAATATCGTGGAGACTGCCGGCGTGGCAAAAGGAACCTTCTATCTTTATTTTAAGGATAAATACGATATTCGCAATAAGCTGATTGCCCACAAAGCAAGCTGTATTTTTTCTATTGCAGACGCCGCCCTTTCCCAGACAGGTCTGACCGAACTGGACGATCGGATTATTTTTCTTGTAGACAATATCATAGAACAGTTCAATGCTGACAAATCTCTTCTCAACTTTATTTCTAAGAATTTAAGCTGGGGAATTTTCAAAAATGAACTGATTTCTTCCAAGGATGACTCGGAGGTGGATTTCTATAATATTTATACAATCCTTGAAAATTCTCCCAAGGCATTTAAAAATCCAGAGATTCTTTTGTTTATGATTGTAGAATTTGTCAGTTCCACCTGTTACAGTTCCATTCTATATCATGAGCCGACCGGAATTGAAGAACTGAAACCGTATATCTTTGATGCAATCAGACAAATTATGAAAAGTCAGGAAATCCGCCCTAAATAGCGTTTACTCACGATAAATGACGAATCTTTTCATCGGCTTAAAGCCTTGCCTTCGTTAAAAAAAGCGATGACTGTCAAAAGTCATCGCCTCTTTCTTTCTATTGAGCATCGTACGCTGCCTCAGGCTCTTCCCATGTACGGGAGGTCGGGCATTTCCAGAGATAAAGCAGATTCCCAGAAGGGTCATAAATATGTGCAGAGGATGTCCATCCTTCTGTCTCTTCCGGCATTTCTCCTACCAGCTTAGCTCCTTTGGAAATCAGATCATTCAACGTATCTGCCAATGGCTTCCACATATCGATTTCAAGCATCGGCACGATGGGATCTAAGTCCTTCTCACCAGCATAATGAACCATTGCATTCATATGACCCGGTGTTGCTCCTTCGTAAGTCTCATAGCTTGGACCTGTTGCTATAAGCAGGCTCGGATTTTCACATCCCTTTTTCATGCCGCCAGCTGCAACTGGAAGTTCAAACATATCCCAATGGAATACATTCACTACGAACTTATGCCATCTTTCATAGTTCTTATAAGAGTAGGTTACAAAGCGAAACCTGCCATGCAGATCCTTTTTAGGATACTTTTTAGGTGCACGGAATGGATATTTGTCGGGATCTACCTTCGCAGAAGATGCATAAGGCTCAATCTTTTCCGGTCTTTTTGACAGATACAGTGTCTCAGGTAAAGACCAGTCAACATCCGCTGGGGTCTCCCAGAGATAGAGGATATTTCCTTCACTATCTTCAATCTGTGCATAAACGTCTTTTTCTACACTGTATTTATCTGCCAACACCTTTCCGCCAAATTCTACTACCTTCTTTAAGGTGTCGGCCAAATCATCCACTTCTACCACAAAGCTGGGTGCCTTAACTGCATTTTCACTTTCTTTTGATTTCAAATATCCATAACCGAAGGAAGGCACGCTGGGCTCCCAGTTTGCATTGCCCGGACCTGTCGCACAGTACATCAGTGGATTTTTAGGATCTGCATGCTCGGTATTGATAATATCCCAATCCATGGCATCCGCATAAAAAGCGCGGGTCTTTTCTGCATCATCATAAGGAAGCACAAATCTGCGGATCCGTCCATGCATGCTCTTTGGCTGGAAATTTTTGGGATGATGAAAATTAATGTCCATAGGATCCCAATTCGGATCAGGCTTAGGGAAATCTACGTGGATTCTTCTCGCCTCAATGCTTCCGTTCCAAGGCTCTTCCAGGTACTGTGACTTAGGAGAACCGCAGGCAGGACATTCAGCAGGCACTTCACTTTCTTCCATTGCAAACGGAAATCCACATGTAAAACAGGTATAAATTTTTTTCATTCTCGAAATCCTCCTTTAATTTTTATAGGTTTGGGTTTATGTAATCGCTGGGTTTTATTTATCGTAGCACCCAAAAAAAACACCAGCAAGGCAGAGTTGTTTGATAATATCTTATTAAAGTTACAGTTTTACGAAAATGTATTATATAAGTGCAAATTGCGCAAAAAATGCTATTGCTATCAATTATAGGCGTCAGTTATATTAAATATAAGATAGGGTAAAAACCGTAATGTTTATGTAATCGCTGAAAATCACGTTAATTTCTTATAAAAAACAAAGGAGAAGGAAGAAATATGAAAAAAATTTATACCTGCTATAACTGCGGATTTCCGTTTGCAGTAGATGAAACAGAAGTTCCTGATTACTGCCCTAGCTGCAGCGCTCCAAAGGAGCAATATTTAGTAGAACCCTGGACCGGAAGCATTGAGACCCGCCGTATCCATGTAGATCCCCCGGCTCCCGATGAGGAAAGAGATCCTTATGATATCAGCTATCATGTGGCAAAGCCTTTTATCAAAGAAGCCGGCAACGGAAAAGCCAGAAGATTCGTCATGAGTTATGACGATCCAGAAAGCTTACGTACTTTCTATCAGACCGTCTGCGGCTGGGATATTGTTAATACCGACCATTCTGATCCGGAAATGCCCTTAATGTACTGTGCAACAGGTCCCGGAACCGAAAAATGGGAGCCCAGCGTTCCTTCTTTTGAATATGGCTATCTCAAAGCAAGAAAAGAGGACGAACCGGATGCTTCTTTTGTGGTTCAGGTCAAAAGTCTGGATGAAACCTTGGAAAAAGTCAAAAAATATAGCGGCAAAGTTTTAAAAGAGAGATATCAGCTGGAAGAACAAGATTATGCGCTGATTGAAGACTCAGAAGGCAATCCCATTTACCTTTGGGAAATTGCTGGGGAAGAAAAACAAAGCGTAAATCCAGGACGTCCGCCGAAGAAATTTACCGCAAAGAGTCTCCACGGCAGGACCCGTATTTATCTTTATACCTATAAAGAACTGAAGCGATTCCAAACCTTCTGTATCAATGTGTTTGGCTGGGATATGATCGAAATGCCGGAAGCAGTCAGCGCAATCAAACCAGGCGACGAGCATCCAGCGCTTATTCTGGGAACAGGTCCCTGTCAGGCAGATTATGAAGGCTCCGTGCCTGGACATATGAACCTGATGGTATTCTGGACCCCTGGAGAATTGGCTAAGCCGGGACCATACATGGAGATCAGCATGGACAGACCGCTTAAGGACACACTTGCAGACATCGAAAAATACGGCGGAAAAGTCATCACTGACAAAAAGGAATCCTTCCTCGCCAGAACTCCTGTAGATGAGGACAGCTGGGAACCCACCTGTGTGATCGACGATCCTGCCGGAAATCGTTTGTACCTGTGGAAATGCCCATCCTCTCGCACATGGGAAGAACCTGAAACTGGATACGACAAAGAATAAAATTTTATGACACAAGAAAGGAACACTATGCTTAGAAAAGATTTTTTATGGGGCGGCGCAACTGCTGCCAATCAATTTGAAGGTGCGTGGAACGAGGATGGCAAAGGACCTTCCGTATCAGATATGTGTACCGGCGGAACCAAAACCACTTCCAAATGGATCACAACGACGATAAGGGAAGATATGCACTATCCAAGCCACGAAGCCAGCGACTTTTATCACCATTACAAAGAAGATATCGCCCTCTTAGGCGAAATGGGCTATAAATGCTTCCGACTTTCCATCGCCTGGTCAAGGATTTTCCCTACGGGAATGGAAGAAGAGCCCAATGAAAAAGGGCTGCAATTTTACGATAATGTATTTGATGAATGTAAAAAACACGGCATGGAACCCCTGGTCACGATTTCACATTATGAGATGCCTTACGCACTTGCCGTCAAATACAACGGCTGGCATTCCCGGGAAACCATCGACCATTTTCTCCGCTATGCCAAGACCATCTTAAAACGCTACAGCGGCAAAGTAAAATATTGGATCACGTTCAACGAGCTGAACTGCACCCAGATGCTGCTGGGCGATATTGTCTCCGGCAGCATGGTGCAGGATTACGCTGGTCCTATCGACCAGATCAAACGGACCGATCAGGAGCGTTATCAAGCTCTGCACCACCAGCTCATTGCTTCTGCCCAAATCGTTGCCTGGGCGCACAAGGAATACCCTGAATACAAAATGGGGAATATGATTGCTTTCGTTGCGGCATATCCAAGCAGCTGCAATCCACAGGACATCCTCGCCTCCCAACAGTACATGCAGAATTATAACTGGTACTGCGATGATGTGCAGGTTTTAGGCGAATACCCCTATTTTGCCCGCAGATTCCTAAGGGAAAACGGCATTACGCTTAAGATGCAGGAAGGGGATGAACAGATTCTGAAGGAAGGTACCGTAGATTTCACCACATTGTCCTATTACATGTCCATCTGTGTGGGAACAGAAGGGGAATCTGACGATGTAGGCGGAAACCTTGCTGGCGGCAGAAAAAACCCTTACTTAAAAACCACAGACTGGGGATGGCAGATCGATCCTATGGGTATCCGCTACGCCTTAAACGCTGTGTATGACCGCTACCGCATTCCCGTTATGATTGTGGAAAATGGTCTGGGCGCCTACGACAAGGTGGAAGACGGTGCCATACACGATCCGTACAGAATCGATTACATGCGGGAGCATATCCGCCAGATGAAGCTAGCCGCAGCGGACGGTGTGGATTTGATGGGCTATACCTGTTGGGGATGCATTGATCTGGTAAGCGCCACCACAGGCGAGATGCGGAAAAGATACGGACTCATTTATGTGGACAAGCATGATGACGGAACAGGCACCATGGACAGAATACGGAAAGACTCCTTCTTCTGGTATAAGAAGGTGATTGCTTCAAACGGAGAAGACTTGGATTAACATCAGGCATCGGTTCATTTTCAAAATCAGCTCATGAAACACATAAAAAACGTGCGCCGCAAGGCACACTGCAAAAATAGGGACTGCCGATGCAGTCCCTATTTTAAATCCCATTTATCTTTTATTGTGCAAAATATAGTTATAAGTTGCCCCAAAAAGGTTCGATTCGCCCAGATAGCCGCTGCGCACGACTTCTGCCCGCATCTTTTCACCCAGACCGATATTGGTATAATATTGATCGATTTCTCTCTGTAGATCCGGAAGGACATGTTCATTTGCACTCAGCCCCCCGCCAATCACGATTCTCTCCGGGGCATAGCAAATCTGTGTATTCACTACCAGCGCGCCAAGCGCAACGATAAACTCCCTGTAGATTTTAAGCGCATCCTCATCCCCCTCTTCTACCCATTGAAAGAATTTCTTGCCATCCGCCTTGATCTTAAGAGGCTCGCCTTCGGGCTGCACAAATCTTGAAGCGAACATCGAATCAAACAAATACATGGATGGACTGGAATCCTGAACGGAAAAATCAAGATTCTTCATTTTACACAGCTTATACGTCACTCCCAGCATCCCTACCGACATAAATGCCGTAGTAAGCATACTGTATTCTCCTGGATTTGTTATCTGAAATGAAAATTCGCCTGCGTTAAATCCTTTCCCGCTATGTATCGTATGATCTTTAATAATGCCTCCTGCAATACCAGAGCCTAAAATGATGACTGCCCCATCCTTGCAATCCTTTAAAGCGCCCTTCCACGCTTCTGATAAAGCGCCGCATTTTCCGTCATTTTCAACCGCTGCCGGAACGCCGCATTTTTCCTTTACAAGATCCGTAATGCTTTTTCCGTATAATTCCTGGTACACGCCGTTTTCAAACAACGTTCCGCTTTCCGGATCCACATTACCGGGGATACTGATACCGATTCCTTCCACCACATCCCTATATTGCTCATACAAGCTTCCCACCGTGTCCACGAATTCTTCCACGGAAGCAAGAGGCGCAGGACGCTTTCCTGATTCGGATATCGCCGCATTTTCATCAACGATTCCGTATTTTACAGAGCTTCCGCCAAAATCAAGTGCCAAAACCTTCATACTCTTAACCTCGCTTACTATTCCTGACTCATTTTTGTCTTATGAAAAAACCTACTCTTCATACTGCTAAATACATCCGCCTTTGTGGACGACACCATAAAGAAGATAACGAAAACAGCAATTACAACTTTATTGTAGGTGGTCGGAAGACCAATCGCCATCATTCCCATTTTTAAGATCTGTGCAATCAATGCACCGCTGTAAAGAGAAAAAATAATGTTTCCTTTGCCGCAGATTGCCATTCCAATCAGCACACACATCATAGCGTCAAACACTGTCGCTGCACTTCCTAAAGTTCCCGATACTGCTGCACACACACCGGTTTTGCAAAGACTCAAAACACAGTAAAGTCCTGCAAACAATCCTGAAATGATCAGCGCATTGGTTTTCGTACTGATTGCATTGATACCGTTCGTCTGCGCCACCACCGGATTCGTTCCAACCGCCCGTACATTGTAGCCCAGCTTCCTTTTATAATAGACATAAGCTGCAATCGCAAAGCATACGATAAACGCAACAAGATCATAAGGAGATTTTCCAAACAGCATATATTCTGCACTTACATGAACTCCTGCACCGCCATATAGGATTCTCGTAATACTTTCAAAAATCAAACAAATACCAATCGATACGATCAAGGTGGGAATCTTCAAAATCTTATATGCCAGTCCTACGATGGTACTTAAGATAAGGGAAAACCCAACCACAAGTATGATCAGCCCCGGTATGCCCAGGTTAAGATTCATAGCAAGATTCCCTGCCAGTATTGAAGCAAGTACAAATCTTGCGCCAATTGAAAAATCCCAATTCCCTGCTTTCATGTTAAATAGTACGCCCCATCCCAGAACAGCGGGCGCAAATCCCTGCCTGAGCAAAGAGATAATTGCATTTACTGACCGCGTTTCAGGTGAAACGATCAGCAGTAAAATAATCATTACAACCGGCATGATCACCGATAACGCATAATTCCTAACTGTCTCCAAAATTTTATTCATCTGCATACCCCCGCGTACCGCGGGCAGAGCCCGCGATACTGCTGTTTACTCTATTCCAACCGCCTGTTTCACAAATTCAATACTCCAGTCGTCTAATACTTTCTGGTAATCCTCTATGCCCATACCCGGTCCTGCCAGTTGCTTAATCGTCTCATCGCTGTAAAGCTGGACATCTGGATTATCAACATACTGTGAAAATGTTTCCATCTCTTCTGCACTGGTTATCAGGAGCGGAGAAAGCGTAAGCGGCATTACGGAATTTGCGTCACTGTTTCCGCTTGCTCTGCTTATAAGCGCCAATAAAGATACGAGACACTCACTTGTATATCCGCCGCAGCTTGCTGCAAGCCATCCATCCTCAAATGCTTTCTGATTGCCTTCAAAGGTATCAAATGCTGCTACCTTGACTGATCCAGCTTCTCTTCCCGAAGCTTCCAGAGCAGTAATAATCGCTTCGCCTACTCCGGCTGTCCCTGATACCGCAAGAATTGCTTCCACATTGGGATAAAGCGTAAGGAAGTTATTGACGCTGTCCACATTGGCAGATGCATCACCTGACACAATCTGGGAAGTAGCAAGAATCTCTACATTGTATTCCTTGCATCCATCTTCAAATCCACTTGTCCTGTCAACCATCATAGCGTCTGTCGGATCGCCTGAAAGCATACAAACCTTGGTGATTCCCTGATCTGCAAGGACTTTGACCATTTCCTTGCATACATCATAGCTGTTGTCATAGACACGTGCCACAAAATACGGATTTGCTTCACATGCCGCAAGCACATCTGCATCTGCTATCTGACGGTTACTGGTCGCCCAATAAACACCGGCATCCTTACAGGCATTGCCCAGCTGAAGATTTGCTGCTGTGTCCATGGGAACGAAATAAATACCCTGGCAGCCTGCACTGATCAGGTTTTCGCAGTCTGTAAGCTCGTCTGCCGTAGTATAACTACCCAGCTTCCAAACAAGTTCAACACCTAAAACTTCTGCTGCATGATTTGCCCAAGAGTAGAAAGTTCCGCCCATCGCGTCTGTATTGCCATACCAGATCATTCCGATCTTTACTTTTTCGCCGCCTGCCGTATCCACCGTGTCATTCGTCGTATCGGCACTGTCTGCGCTCTCACTTCCGCCGCTTTCTACAGTCTGTGTGCTGCTGTCATCACTTGTGCTGTTGTCATTACTGCTGGTATTTGAACAGCCTGCTATAGAGAAAAGACAAAGTATCATAACCATGATAAGTGCTATAAACCGCGTAACTTTTTTTGTTGATTTCATTATTATTTCCTCCCTGTAAAATATTGTTTTTATTGTTTTCCACCACTAGGCGATCATGTCATACTGTGTCCTGTCGATGGAAATCGTTACTGTAAGTAAAAAGAATGCTGCCTTGACAATATCAACATAATCAGGATTCAATCCCCATAGGGTAAGTCCATTGTTCAAAATAAAGAAAATCAAAGTACCGATAATGGCAGATCGCATCTTGGTTGCTGATCCTCCCGTAATCGATATACCGCCCAGGCTGAGCGCCAGAAGAACATTTGTCTCAAGATTAAGCCCCGTATTTCCTATGATCGACGCACTTCGTATAACGGTAAGACACGCCGCAATACCTATCGTCGCTCCACTGATTGCAAAGGCTATGGTCTTGTATGCATTGACATTGATTCCGCTTAATTCTGTCGCCTTAGGGTTTGTTCCAATCAGCTTTTGATATTTTCCAATCTTCGTATAGTTGAAGATCACAAATCCTAAAACGACCACCACTACGAGCACGATTAAGAAGAACCATATATTGTTGAGCGAAGCTGCTGCTACCATAAGCATGTTGGTATTTGCCGCCACGCTCTGCGCAACGCCCCGTCCTGCAAACATCAGACACATTCCCGCCATAAACGCAGGTATCTGCCCTTTGATATGGAGCAGTGCCGAAAACAATCCGCATACAACGCCAAATACAATGCATAAAATGAAAAATAAAGGCAAATTCTGACCCGCAATAAGGTATGACAGGACACAACTTAGAGCACAAGCCCCACCCAGCGAAAAGTCAAGGTTATTATGAGCCATTACAAATGCTGTACCGACAGCTGCAACCATTGTAATTGCCGATTGTATGATCAGATTCTGCAGGTTGACCCTTGTAAGGAATTTACCGTCTGTGGTAAATGCAAAAAGCAAAAACATGCTTACAAGCCCTGCAATCGGGACCATCTTTTTAATTTGTTCACGCATTTTCATCACACCTCCTTTCTTTAGACGATAGCACTAATAATGGAAGACTCACTCAAATCCTTTGATCTTGTAAATTCTTTGCTTAAGTGCCCATCTTTCATTGTTATGATCCTGTCAGCCATTCCGATGAGTTCCGTCATTTCTTCCGAAACCATCAAAATGGAAATGCCTTCATGTTTCAATCCATCCATCAACTTATAGATTTTTGCTTTCACCCCTATGTCAATACCTCTGGTAGGGCAATCCATGATAAAGATTTTTGAATCATTTGCCAGCCACTTTGCAATGACCACCTTTTGTTTGTTTCCGCCACTCAAGTCACGAATCAACTGTTCAATGTTCTGCATCTTGACTTCCATCTTTTTTGCCTGCTCATCTGCAATCTTCTTTTCATCAGACGGTCTGATAAAAATCCCTTTTTTAATCTTGTCGTAACAGGATGCCACAATATTATCTTTGATACTCGTTGGCTGGAACAAAGACTCCTTGTCCCTATCTTTGGGAATGTACGCCACCTTATTTTTTACAGAAATGGTTGTATTTTTCAGGTTTACATTATTTTCTGTAAGAACAACACTTCCCGCAGTGGGTTTCACCGCTCCAAAAACCGTCTTTAAAAGTTCGTGCATCCCACATTCGCTTAATCCGCCTATACCTAAAATTTCACCTTTATGCAGATCAAAGCTTACATCTTCAAACACACCAGCAACGCTTAAATCCTTTACCGACAAAACAACCTGATCCTCATAAGTACATTCAAAATCGCCCCGGTAATAAGATCCTTCTATCTTTCTTCCGATCATCTTCTCACGCATATTGTGAGCATTAATTTCTTCTCCCCTTAGCGTATCAATATAAATGCCGTCGCGCATGATCAGCACTTCATCACAGAGTTTCTGCACTTCATCTAGGTCATGAGAGATAATGACGATTGCTGTCCCAAGCTTTTTCTGCTCGAATATGATTTCATAGATTCTTTCACGCCCCTTTTGGGAAAGAGCCGTGGTGGTCTCATCAATAATCAATATACTAGGCTGATGACTCAGTGCCCTTGCCGTTTCTATCATCTTCCGATCTTCAAATGAATAGGATTCTATCAATGCTTTGGGATCAACATAATCTAAACCATTCTGATCCAAAATCTCGCGTGCAAGCATGTTCAGCTTCCGTATGCTCACATTCCCCATCTTTGACATTTGATCTTCTTCTCCAAGAAACATATTTTCCGCCACCGTCATGCCATCAATGGTACCCTGTTCCTGGGTGAGATACTGTATGCCTTCTTTTCTTGCATCCAGTACCGTTTTGGGCTTATACTCCTGACCCTTATATGTCATCACACCTTTCGTCGGAGGATAGACACCGGCAATCATACTTGACAGTGTAGACTTACCTGATCCATTTTCTCCTACGAGCCCAAGTACACAGCCTTCGCGAAGTTCCAGAGTGACATCATTGACCGCTTTCGTGGCGCCAAAATCTTTAAACATGTTTTCGGCTTTCAGAATTATTTCTTCCATTTTCCTCCTCCTAAAATGTATTGTGTTTTCTGCTAAAAAAATGTTTTTGTAAGTATTATCTTATACTAAACTGCCCAAAAAATCGTCCAATAATTTTTTGTTTTCATCATAATTAATAGACAATTTCTGATATCTATAACTTTTTTCGTTGAAATCTTTAAACATGTACAAAACGCTTTAGATATTTTTTACTTATTTTGTGCATATTTTTCCCAGTATTTAATTTTATTCATGTTGATATTTTTTCTCATATCCATATAATAAAGATAGTATCTTTTTAAATCCTAAACAGAGGTAAGACTTTATGAAACCCCAAAATGAAATGGACAAAAAAATCATAGATGCTTTTTATGAGGTTCTTAAAAGTTCATCCTTTGCAAAAGCTAAGGTCACAAGTATCACTGAACTTGCTGGAATTTCCCACCAGACATTTTACCGGTATTATTTGGATAAATATGATCTTTCATTAAAAATTGCAACTGGAAAGTTTTCCGCATTTCATGATATTTACAGCAATAATGCCACTTGGAAAGAAATCGTGATTTCCATACTCAATTCCATAAAGAACTATCCTGTATTTTTCAAAAAACTCCTTGTAGATCCTGATGGCGCAGAAATTGTCCGGCAAAGCATAATCGCTACATCAGAATCCTTTGTAGGCGCAAAGCTTTCAAAGCATTCTGTTGCCATATGGATTAGTATCCTGAAAGATTGGGGGCAGGAAGATTTTAGAACTCCGATTCCGGAGGTTTACAATCAAATCCGCATGTTTACCTCCCTCAAAGAAGTCTTGTCCAAAGAAGAAATCGAAAAGATTATGACTGCTTACGAAAATCAGCCCTTGAATTACTTTATAAAAAAGGTAAAATAACGCAAAAATTGCCGCCCCGATCTTTCAATATCAGAGCGGCAATTTTTGCCTCCATATTTATTCAAACGCATATCCTTCCATTATCTCCAACTATTCCATAGTATATTGAACTTTTGTCTGCTTTTGCGTAAATACTTTCCTCAAACAAATTCAAATAATCTAAGGAAATAATTCTTTTTCTGTTTCACACAATATCTGAACAAGTACCTTATACCTCCTCAAAGCATTCCAATAAATTGTCATCGAAGACTTTTATTTCAAGTCCATCAACATTATCACTCATCTGATAACAATTTAAAACAGCTCTATCTTTCCCCGAAATATCTGCCTTACGTCTTGCCCATCGCAGGGCTTGTTCTCTTACTGTCGTCACATAAAAACCTGCACCGAAATCAAGCGCCCGGTAGGAATGTATTACATCCGGTTTTTCTACGATTCCCATTGAACCATGATATACAATCATATTGTTACTTCATTTATCTTAAATGTATTGAACGCAATAACAACACTAATTATCTTTCAATTCCTCTCCATACAACAATTGATTACGTTCTAATTCATTCCTCAGTTCTTCTACTGTAGGTAACACAGTCATATACTTAGATGCAAATATCTGTTCACTCTCGTTCAAAACGGAATACTTTACCATCGTTTCATCTTTATCTGTACAGAAAATAATACCTATCGTTGGATTATCATCTTCCTGTTTCTTCAAGTCATCAAACATACGAATGTACATATCCATCTGCCCTATATCCTGATGTGTCAATTTATGAGTTTTCAAATCTATAAGCACAAAACACTTCAAAATATAATTGTAAAATACCAAATCTATATAAAAATCTGTTGTTTCCGTACAAATGTGCATCTGCCTATCCACAAAGCAAAAACCTTTCCCCATTTCCAGTAAAAATTTCTGTAAATGACTGATAATAGCATTTTCTACATTCTTTTCTACAATTTTTTCATTATCTTTAATTCCCATAAACTCCAAAACATAAGGATCTTTCACAAATCGAGGAACCTGCCCTGCTTTATCTGGAAACTGTGTCGAAAGAATGCGCTTATAATAACCCGATTTTATATTACGTTCTAATTCCCTAACTGACCAACACTCTGTGGCAGTTTCCTTTAAATAAAAATTTCGCTCTTTTTCATCTTCTAATCGCATAATAGTTCTTAGATGCGACCAATGCACTTTCCCAATCATCGAATAACCAAAAGAATCCTGCGGGAATGTAACATATAGCTGTCTACAATTTTTTATATTTGCAATAGAAAATCCTGTACCATATTGGTCTGACAGTTCTTGCGCTAATCTTTTGATAATATATGATCCATACTTAGCTTTTGCCGAACCCTTCAATTCCTGCTCAACAATCCGTTTTCCAACATTCCAATAAGCATAAGTCATAATATCATTTGCCATCATATAGGCATTACTTCTGGCATTTTCTAAAATATCCCGCACATCCTTATAAAATTGGCGTTCTTCTTCCCCATCAATTAATTCAAATTTAATCATTATATCCTCTCTCAATTGGCTACACACTGTGTAGCCAATTCATAATTCTACTTTTATATTTGAAAAGCCTTAAATAAAACTCTCTGCCACTTAATCTTTACAATTCTTGTTTGACTGGTTTTAACTTATAAACTTGCGACTTATTGAGTTCCATTTTATAGCACTCAATCCCTTTTTCCCTAGCAATATCTTTAAGGATTTTTTCATTTATACTGCTAATTTTACGTCCTAAATAAATAGCAACCGAATTTTTCTTTACAACTGAATGTGGTTCATAGAAAAAGTTTGGACTGTTGTTTGAACAAAATAATCGCCATTCCTTTTCAGGTTTCCATTCTGATGATTTATGTATGGCAATCTTTGATAACATCGAATTATCCGGACATGGCATTACTATATTTATCCATTGTGAATTATTAACAAATCCACATTTGCATAAAACATCAGATAGCAACCAATATTGGAACATATACATTGCATATTCTGTCGCATCATATCTCTTATTATTGTATATTATTGGATATATATGACATAGCATCGGATAAAGGCATTCTTTCTCTAATTTATCACATTCAGGGCAATTATTTAGCTTCCCAGCTCTAAAATCGTAACCTAATGCAAATCCCGTTCCATTTTCAGCATAATGTCCCCACATCATTGCAGAACTAATATTCTCACTAAAGCACGCAAATTTCACCCCTTGCTGTATTAATGCAGTTATTTCCTCCAATTTTTTCGACAAATTATCTTGTATATATTGCTTGAAATCAAATGCAAATTTCTCAATATCATGCTGCGACAATTGTTGAATTATTGTCAACCTTTTCTCTAATTCTTGAGCTGGGAAAAAATCCCTTATTAGTTTGGGAATACTCTGTGTACTCTTTAAATTCAATATTTTTAAATAGAACTTCTCATCATGTAAAGATTTCAGCCATTCATTTATTTTCTTATTGTCATAGTATAAACATGTGTCATAGTCGTCATTGACATCACTTCCTCTTGATACCCAAATCTGATCCTTATAAACTGCATCAAAGTTTCGTTCCGAACATTGACGGAAACGATATAATCGTGATGGAAGCATTTCCTCAACAATATCACTAATCGGTTTCATCAACTGTGCCTGCTGTTCCATTCCCATATTAGCTGGAACTCTGATACCTTCCAAAATTTTTTCAAATTCCCTGATTCTGCTATCTTTCATATCACATATTCAACTTCTTCCTATTACAGTCCTCACACAACATTTGCAAGTTATCGTCTACTGTCTTTCCACCCTTACTCCAAGGTGTAATATGATCTCCCTGCATCTTTTCATATTCAAAGTGCTTATGGCACATATTGCAGATGCCTTTTTGATACTCATATATTCTCCGCTTTTGACTTTCCGTAAATGCCCTTATATTCAGGCAGCGTTCTTCTCCAGACAATACAAATTCATAAATACCTTTCTTATTGGTAACATCATCATCCATCATTAAATCCGCAATGCGATTTTCTAATTCATTGGTGTCATATAGGTTTGAACCATATGTATCGTACAGTTTGCCCCAATCAATGCCTTTCATTTCCTTGCGGTATTTAGGAAACGTCAGCATAACCCAATTGATAACATTCTGAAAATATGTCCAAAGCTCATTCGCGTTTGGATCATGCTGATGAATAGACATATATTCTTCAATATTACCTTTATTTTTCCAACTAATGGCAGTCTGCAAAATTTCCTGTCGTATCGGTGATCCTGTTACATATTTGCTGGACAAATTATAAGCCGCACATTGCGTTTTACTGAAAATACTTTTTGCAGATGTCAGCCATGTTCCGGTATAAACTGCATTTCTTAATTCTTGATCTGTTAGCTTTTCTCCTGCAATATTAATAATCTTAAACCAATCAAGTTTTTCCTTATCGTTTCCCTCGCAGAAATATATCATACACTGATAATCAAGAATCTGTTGTTGTTCTGTTACTGTCAGGTTATGGAATGTTCGATTATTAACCGAGAAATCGCCTGCAACATATTGGCAAAAACTAATTGTCCTCTGCTGTCCGTCTAAAATTTCAAACGTTCCGTCATCATTTTTTACCCAATACATGACATTTAGCGGAAAACCTTTCATTATTGTGTCAATGACAGCATTTCTCTTCTTTTCATCATAAACAAATTCACGCTGATATTTAGGGCGAATATTCAATTTTCCATTATAACCAATAACTCCCTCCTCATTATTATCAACATAATTTTCTGCAATATCACGTATGGTCATTTCATGCAATTCTATATTCATAACCTATACCTTTCTTCTAATAGCTATTCTTTTATACTTTGGATTGCCATTCAAAATTGGCTTTGCTAAATCCCAAACATTTGAATCTGACCCACCATCAAACTTTCCAAGTATTTCAAATTGATCCGGACTATACTTGTCCATAAACGTTATCGGTACTGCCATGACTCCATTATAATCACAAGGTATATCCGCTACCTTTTCTATATGTATCGCATCATAATTATCATATGTTGGAAACTCTTCCGAACTGTAATGCTTATAAAGAGTTAATGGTTGATGCAATTTTTCTATTTCCATATTAGTAAACCAACAGATATTTCCTAACCTTCTCCACTTTTGTCCACTTTCATCAATTTTAAAATCGGTTCTTTTCTCTTCATAATATTCCGGCACCTTAAACCAAAAATGCCCTGAAGTATATCCCAGCCAAATTTTATTTTCAATAAAATAATGGAATATCTCTTTAAATGTAATGTGATTCATATTGCCCAAAACCAAAAACTGTTTGCCCGAGTTCATTAGCAATGGAATATATTCTTTCATCAAAGAAAACGGTGGATTGGTTACTATTATATCCGCTTCGTCAAGTGCAATCTGACTTTCCTGTCCTCTAAAGTCCCCATCTCCATTAAGCATCGTCAGAACATTCTTTTTATTTCTTATAAGTAGTTCAACATCTGATAAATCTATTGCACCATCCCCATTTTCATCTGTAACTTCAGAGATTTCTATCTTATATGGATGACGCTCCTCTATAACTTTTGGTTCTTCTATATCATCAAATAAAGAGAGCTGTGTATAGACAATAGGTGAACCGCTATAACCAAGTGAAATCAGTTTTTTCAATCCCAATGAATTGAAATTCATAGCAAAATATTTAAAAAAGTTGCTTTCATATGGATCATCACAGTACAAAATACTTTTTTTCCTCTAAAATGAGGACGATAATGTTTTAGTTCATTCTCAATCATTGCAAGGTCTGTATAATACTCATCTTCCCTTGCATCTTTGGACATATGCAAATTACTATTTCCTGCCACTGTCTTCACCTCTGTTCGATTTTCTTCCACGTTTCATGCTTTCAGGTTTCTGCGCATCATCAGGTATCAGCCAAACGCCACCTTTTTGAATTACTCCATCTATTCTCCCATCCTTGCACAGCGTAGTTACACGCCTTGCTGATATATTCCATTTCTGTGCGATTTCTTCAGAAGTTAAATATTCCATAATATCCCTCCAAATCTATTTTATTATATTCCTTTTTCGGAACAAATTCAATGCTATGTCGGCTTTAATTCAAAAAAGAACTACGACAAATTGTCATAGTCCTTTTTACTATCCTGATAAACCACATATTATATCTTCCAGCACATTCTGTTTATCCTTGACACCTAAATCCATAGAAATCATAATACTATACTATTTTCATAACTAAAATTCTGCTTATCCAATATCTCACCAGTCTGACTAACCCGATCTACTTCCGACATCAATTTTATGCCATCATAAAATCCCTGTCTGTAAGCAGTTGCTCCATATGCGGCGCCACTGGCATTAGCCGCAGAAATAGCTTTGTCTACCACTTTATTCTGCTCCCGACTAAATCCTGCTTTCTCTAAT
The DNA here is from genome assembly GCA_029054245.1 of Lachnospiraceae bacterium. Classification (GTDB taxonomy): domain Bacteria; phylum Bacillota; class Clostridia; order Lachnospirales; family Lachnospiraceae; genus Suilimivivens. Next base: position 205,129 of record JAIDFQ010000041.1, read on the forward strand.
TCATTGATAGCTTCATCAACTTCTTTTTGTGCAGATTTATACAGTTCATTATCATTTAATGCTTTTTCCAGACCTTTATGTATTCTTTCTTCCATAAGTACATCTAATAAATTATCATCTCTTGTTGCCATATTACACTCGCACCTTCAGATATTCCTTAATATCATCCACAATATACCCTGTTGCCTGCGTGTGCAGGATATCATAATTTGGTACCAAATAGCTTCCGATGCATCCGGTACTCTGGCGTTTTTGATAAACCTCAGACGGCATCATACCCCATTTGTTGGCACAGGCATGAATCATATATACAACAAACGAAAAGGATTCTTTATCCACTAGGCAGCCACACCGTTACATCTCATCGCCTGGCATAAGGAAGCTCAAACCAGACCGCTATATCATAAAGAGTTCGGTTTGAGCCCATTGTAAACATATGATTCCTCTAAAATTTAATTATTTTTTATCTGCCGCCCCTCATGATTCATATGATACCCATCTTTGTAAATCAATTCTGAAATCGGCACAAAAGTATACCCTTCATTTTTTAATGTTGCAATCAATGTATCCAATGCCTGCGCTGTGTATTTTGCCCCATTGTGGCACAGGATAATGGAGCCGTTTCCAAGATGCTTGTGTTGTGTCACCGTCTTGATAATAGAATCTACGCCGTAATCCTTCCAGTCAAGAGAGTCCACATCCCACTGTATGGTGTAATATCCGCAGTCCTTTGCCACATTCACCACCGCATTGTCATAGTCTCCGTAAGGTGGTCTGAACAAAAACATGTCATAGCCGGTCAGCTCCTGCACTTTCGTGTGCACCATCATCAGTTCCTCTTTCTTTTCTTCATCTGACAGCTGACTCATGTTTTTATGATTTTCGCTGTGATTCCCCAGATCATGTCCTGCTTGTGTCAAGGTAATGACACAAAAGTTCTTTCTGACTTATCATGAAATAGCCATATAATATTAATCCTCTTATGTTCGCATACATTTACGCTCTCAATCAAGCACTGCAATACTTTTTGCTTATCTTCCCTACATCCTGGGCATTCCACTATAGAAACATTATCTGTATCTATCTCTTCTATCCTCTGTCGCAATCCTTCTTCCTCCGCTTCCAATCCAGCCAGTTCTATCTCCATCTCTTTTGCAAAATCCCCCTCCCACCGCTTCTTTGCAAGATATTCTGCTTTTCCCATTCTCCCCTGTCTGTACTGGTGATAGAGTTGTTTTATCTCTTCCCGTTTTTTCTCTGCCTGCATCCTTTTCTTTTTGATTTCTGGAAGGAGTTTCTTACGTTTCTCTTCACACAATTCCTTTTCCCTCTGGAATACTGCTTCCCTTTCGTCCAATAACTGCAGCAGCATATCCACTGCCTTCCATACAATCCCCTCCAGCTCTGCTTCCGGAATGCTCTCCACGTTCCTGTGTTCAGTAAATTGCTGATATCTGCACCGGAACAACTTCTTATCCCTTACCATAAGACGCCCACATTCCCCGCACCGTACAAGCCCTTTCAGCAGAAACTGCTGCGCCTGACCATGCTTTTTCTTCTTCATTTTCTCCTGCACTTGCCTGAAAATGTCTTTGTCTATGATTGCCGGATGGGCATTCTCGACGCGGACACGCTCATTCTCCGGCACAAAGACACGCTTGCCGCTCCCAAGAGTACCTCTTTTATAAGCACTGGAAGATAAGACACCTGTATAGGTTTCGTTCCGCAGAATCTGATGGATTGTGGTGGGAATCCAAAAGCAAGTTTTTCCCTCAAAGGATTTTTCCTTTTCCCCACGCAGGAGCCCTTTGTTGATCTTATGCTGTTTGGGGGAAGGTATCCCTTCCCCATTCAACTCCCTCGCCAGCTCCGCAAGCCCTTTCCCCGAAAGGTATTCTCTGTATATCCTCTGGACTGTTCCCTTTGTCTCTTCATCCGGCGTAAGGAAGCCTTTTTCATCTCTCTGATAGCCATATAGTGGGATGGAACCCACATACAGCCCTTTTTTCCTCCGCACCGCAAGGGATGACTTTATTTTGTCCGAAATATCCTGACTGTAGAGGGAATAGGCAAGGTTGCGGAAAGGCACATCAATATCCGGCGTCTTCCCTTTATATTCATTACTATCATAGCCATCATTAACTGCGATAAAGCGTACCTGCATGAAAGGGAAGATATGCTCGATATAATCACCGAGCTCTATATAATCCCTTCCGAACCGGGAAAAATCCTTGACAATGACACACTGTATCTTCCCTTTCTTTACTTCGTCCATCATCTCCACAAAACCCGGTCTTTCAAAACCGGTGCCTGAGTAACCGTCATCCACGTACTGGACAATAGGACTGTCTGCAAGCTCAGGTTTCCTTTTCAGAAACCCAAGCAGGAGCTTCCTCTGGTTGCTGATGCTGTTGCTCTCATCCTTGACTAAGCCATTTTCAATGGCTTTATCATCTTCCCTTGAAAGTCTCATATATAAAGCGACTGTCGTTATATCCATCCTGAGCTCTCCCATAACAGCGTTTGATATTCATCTTTAAAGTTCAATATGATTTCCACCCTCTTCCCATCATACAGAAATATCTTATCTACAAATACGGAAACCATCTGTGCGGTCAGCCCTTCTTCATCCGGGGCTATATCTTTATAAGACAAAAATTCCTTTATCCATCCTGCCTGCTCCTTTTCCAACCGTTCAAAAAATGCTGTCTTATCTTCTAATTGTGCTATCCTCTCTTCATGGCAACGGATCTGTCTGTCTTTCTTGTGTTTTTCCTTCAAATACCATTCCTTATTACTGTCTGGAACACCATCTTTACCGGCTTGCCCTATGCTGCTATGTTTCGTGTCGTGTTCCCTGCTGCTGTATTCTTTATATAAGAGTATCTTTTCATTCTTACCCTGCCGGATTGCCCTCTCCACCAAACACTTTTCTTTTTCTATGCTCCTTTGCATCCTCTGGAAAAACTCGCTGTGGAATCGTGCAATCATATCGTCCAGACATTCCACCTGACGGATAAGTGCCATGACCGCCTGATAGACGATTGCCTCCAAATCCTTTTCTGAAATAGATTTTGAGGTACACTCTTTCGCTCCTTTTTCCCTGTAAGTCCGGCAACGGTAGCGATAAATACGGACGCGTCCGTGCACTTTTCCAGTCTTCCTTAAGTAGTTTGCTCCCATCCTTGCAGCAGGCACAAGGCAGTCTTTGCAGAACACTTTTCCTTTTAACAGGTTTTCCGGACGGATGATATTCTCATCCAGAGCATTCAGGCTCTTATGCCGCTCCTTCCTTGCCCGTAGGATTTCCTGCACAAGGCTGAAATCATGTTCTGTAACAATGGCTTCGTGGGTATGCCTCGTTATCTTCCACTTTGTTTCATCCAGCTTATAAGGGCTGATCCCGTCGGCTTTTGATCCCTTCCATTTATGGAGTGCCATATGTCCGACATATGCCAAGTTCTGCAGGATTGTATTTATCGTAAACTCATTCCAGTAGCGGCGTTCCTTTTCCTGCCGGTAAAACTCTCCTGTATCCTGATAGGCTTTTGGCGGGTTGATATTTTTCTCTGTCAGCCGCTTTACAATAGTCAGAGCGGAATCTCCCTGCATGGTCCATGTAAAAATATCCTTTATAATCTCTGCCGGTCTCTCATCAATAAGGAATCTTGTCTTCCTTTCGTCCGCAAAAGCATACCCATAAGGCGCCCGCCCGCCGTCATACTCCCCGTTTTCCTGCTTCGTCACATAACTGGACGCCACTTTTACGGAAGTGTCCTTGGCAATATATTCATTGACAAGATTCTTTAAGATGACGGCAAGCTTTTTATCTGCACAGCTTTTGTCAAAACTGTCGTAACCATCATTTACGGAAATGAACCGTACACCAAGGAATGGGAATATCTTTTCCAGATAATTTCCTACTTCGATATGATCCCTGCCAAACCTTGAAAAATCCTTGACAATGATGCAGTTGATATTCCCTTTTCTCACTTCTCCAAGAAGGCTGTCGAATGCCTGACGGTCAAACCGGGTGCCGCTGATCCCATCATCCTTATATTCCTTAACAAGGAAAAATTCATCCCTGCCCTTTATGTAGTCGCGCATGAGCATCTGCTGGCTGGTGATGGAATCGCTTTCTGTAACCGCACTGTCAACAGAAAGCCTTGCATAAGTGGCAGTTCTAAACAACAAGCCTCTTGCGGAAGATTTTGCCAAAGTGCCTGCTTTTATTTCCTTTCTTGCCCTGTCCTTTATCCTTGCCATCATACCGTCCCCTTTTTATAAAGGAGCTGCTCCTTTCGCGTTTCCTTAGACATGCCGCACAAGGCGTAAACTTTCGCCATCCTGTCCTGATAGAGGAAAGAAAACTCCACACGCTTCCCTTCATATACCCATATTTTTTCAAACAGGGAACATATAAGGCTGCGACGAATTTCTTCCTCTGTACCGGAAAGTAAACTTCCTGTATCTTTAAAGCTAACAAGCCACTGTTTTGCTTCCCTTACCGCCTCCACTGCTTTCCCTGCCCTTTCCCTCCGCTTCTTGATCTGTCCTTCCAGTTCTTCGCAGCGTCCGGAATAAAACATCTTCATCTCCTCATACTCTTCTTCCGAGAGGATACCTTCCATCCAGTCCGTGTAAAGACCGGAAAGCATAGCAGCATTTTCCGTAAGTTCCTTTTCCAGTTCCGGCAGCCGGATGTCCGCTAGGGAAAACGTCTGCATCCCCTCTATTGCTGCCTCCACTACTCTCATGGTTTCGTCCATATCTGCCATCATCTGTACCTGTGCCTTTATCGCCTGTGTTACAAGTGCGGCAAGTTCCTGCTCTTTGATGCTATGCCTCGTGCAGCGTCTTTCCACATTGTAGGTCTTGCAGATATAAAAGATGGTCTGTTTCCCTTTATGGGTAGTCTTGCGGCGTATCATCTGCCTGCCGCAGTCCGGACAATAAAGGATGCCGCTGAAAAGATACGCTGCTTCCTGCCCCGGATTTGTCCTTGTGTCTTTTTTTAATAATCCCTGCATAGTGTCGAACTGTTTTTCCCCGATTAGGGCTAAATCGTCCTGCCTGTAGCGGCTCTGCTCCGATTCGGGCTTTGCCACCATATTTTTGATCTTGTGGTTGATGCGTTCCTTTTTCCCCTGTACCACCAGCCCCTTGCATAAGGGATTTGACAATATCCTTCCTACCGCTACCGGACTCCATCTGGAATAGAGGTTCTTCTGGAAACCGCTCTGGTAACGTATGCCGAGACTGCGCTTGTAGTCTGCTGGGGCAGGAATTCCAAGGGCATTCAGTTTCTCCGCTATCCTGCTGTTGCTCATACCGTCCAGCTTCCACTGAAAAATGAGCTTCACATTCTCCCCTGCCACTGGATCAGCCATAATCCTATTATGATTGCTGCTGTCCTTGATAAAGCCATAGGAAACATATGCGCCGGTGTATTCTCCATTCCCGCGTTTGCTCTCAAGGTGGCTCTTTATCTTCGCCGAAAGGTCTGCGCTGTAAGCGTCATTGACGAAGTTCTTTACCGGTATGACAATGTTCTTCTCCGTCCGGTCGGCAGTCAAGGAATCGTAATGATCAGTGACTGCAATGAACCGCACCCCTGCCGCCGGGAAGATCTTCTGTAAATATCTCCCAGCTTCTATATATTCCCTGCCAAAACGGGAAAGGTCTTTCACAATAATGAGGTTGACCTTTCCCGCCTCCATATCCTTAATCATTTCCTGAAAGGAAGGGCGTAGAAAGTCGGAACCGGTATATCCATCATCCACATATTCCTTAAAGACACGGATATCCTCCCTGCCTTTTAAGAAATCATGGATGAGCCGTTTCTGGTTGGTGATGCTGTTGCTCTCTTCCTTGCGGCTGTCGTCACATACATCCCCGTCCTCCTTGGAAAGACGCAAATATACTGCCGCCGCATAGCTCTTCCCTTCAATTTCTTTTTTCATGATTTCTTTCATTGCCAAAGCCCCTTGTGTATCTTCTGAAATGAATTACAATCCGGCGGCTGCCACATGTTCTATGTACTCCTTTAAACGGTCCGTCAACGTCGCATCCGTATCTGCAAAACTTATTTTGACAACATACTCTCCCTGCCTGTAGAGGTACGGATTTCTGATTTGCCTGATGAATTCCCTCTTTTTTTCGATGTCACTTAGCTCCCTGTCTATTTCAATCTCCAGAATATCAGCCAACTCATTTATGTCTGCTTCCCGTATGTCCATATCTTTATTTTTCCCCATGACTTTTCGATCCTTATAGATGGTTTGTATCAGTATATTGGCTCCCTGTTTGTCCATATTCCCAGATGAACTATTCTTCCGGATGAATTGACTTTTACTCATTTTGTGGTACAATTTAAAAATGTGTATTTACATGTTCGTCCGCCTTACGAATGGTCTTATTAGACTTAGCAATGCATATTTTATGATAGGACGCACATATTTTACCATCAGTTACGCACTTATCATCAACAGCAGAAAGGAGATTCTTATGATCCAACAAAAACACAAACATAAGAAATCCTTTTCCATTCTTCTGATTTCCAATACGGGACAGAGCAACAAGCAGTTTCACCTTTCAGTTTTTTCTATTCGTCTGCTCGTATTTTTACTGCTCTTTATCTGTGCCGCTTTTGGATGGTACACTTATTGGTTTTTAGCTACTAACAGAAATGAAGCTGCTTTACATGAGCAAATAGCTTCTCAGGCGCAATTAATACAGCAGTTAGAAGCGGAAAAGGAATCTTTGAATAATGAAAATCTTGCACTGGCAACAGAAATTGACTCTCTGCGCCATGCAGCAGAAGTAAACACAGAAGAAGCTGAAATGGAACTTGCAGCAGAATCTGAACCTGAGTCAGATTCCTCATTTCCCAGCCGTTACCCCTGTTCAGAACCAGGAATTCTAACCGCCGCATACTCTGATGAGCATCCTTACCTCTCTATCAGCACGCAGGAAGAGGGCAGCATTATTGCGGCAGGAGACGGAACGATAATGACAGTTACTTCCAATGACACCTACCCGCTCATCATTGAGATAGATCATGGAAACGGCTACATAACACGTTACATGTGCCAGCAGGGTACAGAACCGCTGCCGGAAGAAGGTTCACAAGTTAAAATTGGCGATGTTTTAGTCGCCATCAGCATAAATACACAATTGGATTATCAGGTTATTTATGAGGAACAGCCGATAGATCCGCTGATAGTACTAGAGGCAAAAGGATAAAAGGAGGAAAAATTATGTTAGCAAAAAACAAAAATATGGCTTATACGGATGATGCACACACAAAAATCACCACTCTTATCGGAGAAGGAACGATCTTTGACGGCGATCTGACCTCTCCTGAAGCAATTCGTATAGATGGCACTATAAATGGGAACTGCTCATGTGAAATGAAGCTGATTCTCGGTCCCAAGGGACACATTAAAGGAAACATCTCCGCCCAAAGTGTCACTATCTCCGGGAGAGTAGACGGTGACATTACAACCCTCTCCAAATTAGTTCTATTATCCACAGCCAACATTTGCGGCAATATTACAGCCAGTTCCCTTGTGATCGATGAGGGTGCATGCTTTGACGGTAGATGTACTATGACAAATTCTGTTTCGGGAAGTCCCTTAACCTCCACATCAAATAAAAGTGAGGAACAAACTTCATCTATGGAATCAAAGAAAAAATAATACAATCGAGCAAAAGGCTAATCATTTGTTGATTAGCCTACCTCTCACACCGCCGTGCATACCATTTGGTACACGGCGGTTCTTTCGTTTTACGTTAAGGTTATCCCTCTGTCATTATTATAACGCAATCACCTGCGGCAAGAATAGCCTTCACGTCATCCGGGTAGCTTTCCACCCATCCGCCTGTCATAAAAAAGGTTACATGGACATCATGTTTTTTCAATATTTCCAGAATTTTTGCCGTATCCTCATTTCCCCATGCAGCATCAAACGAAAGTGCAATCTTTTTCTCCTGCGTCTCCACACAGTAAATCGGCAATTCCCGACCGTCTACACTGTTACTCACCGTTACACTCTCTCCCGCCACTACAAGCACCCCTCTCAGCACAGCAAACGCTGCCAGGACAAAGGCTCCATATTTGATACCCAGAATCACTCTCTGCTTCGCATACTCTTCTCTGCTCTGTCCTTCTAATCTTGGCGGAAAAATTCTAATCAACTGCTTTACTTTTTCTATGTACTTCTTCATAACAAACACCCATCATAAATGTTGTTACAGTCTATGACGGATAAGTTTGGACATATGTCATATCTTTGCGCCTTCCCGATAAATAGTTCATCACAAATCCCAATATCTGCTTTCTATCCACAAACATCGATCCTGGCGCCTTATTTATTTCATTATACTGCTCTGACACATACATCCATCCTACTTCTTCCTCAAATACATTCTGGCCTCATAAGGACGCAGAAGTGTGCTCTGATCAATATCTTTATAATTACTGATAAGCAGTTTCATAGATGCAATGCGTTCTTCTAGCGAGCAACTTACTGTCTGATCGTAAAAATTACAGACAACAAGAAGCTGCAAAGTCTCATCCTCTCTGGCATATGCAAAGATATTTTCATCCTCCATAAATAGCATCTGGAAATCACCTTCGGTAAATACAGGATAGCTCTTGCGTAAGCGGATCAGTTCTTGATAGCATCTGAAAATGGAATCTTCATCGTCTACCTGCTGCGATGCATTGATCTCTTTGTAGTTGGGATTGACCTTTATCCAAGGTTTTCCCTCTGTAAATCCTGCATTTTCCTCTTCGTTCCATTGCATTGGCGTTCTTGCATTATCCCGGCTTTTTGCATGAATGGAACGCATAATATCCTCCTCCATGCATCCTTTTTCCAAACGTTCTTTATATACATTTAAAGTTTCAATGTCACGGTATTCCTCTATATCATATGAGGCATTGGTCATTCCAAGTTCTTCCCCCTGATAGATATAGGGCGTTCCCTGCATCCCATGCAAAAGAATTGCCAGCATTTTCGCCGATTCTATCCGATACTTTCCATCATTTCCCCAACGCGAAACGATTCTGGGCAAATCATGGTTATTCCAAAAAAGGCTGTTCCACCCTTTTCCATACAGCTCCGTCTGCCAGCGCTTAAATACCTCTTTCAGTTTCATAAAAGGTAAAGGCGCTAAATCCCATTTTTCTTTCCCTTCTATCTGATCTAAACAGATATGTTCAAATTGAAATACCATAGACAGCTCACTGTTATCGGGATTACTGTATAATTTTGCAAGCTCTGTGGTTGCTCCCCATGTTTCCCCAACTGTCACCAAATCAGCCTTTTGAAAAGTCTCCCTGCTCAGCTCTCGTAAAAATTCATGAAGACGCGGTCCATTATTGGTGATGCGTTTATCCGGCTCTTTCGCTATCTGATCAATTACATCCAGCCGAAATCCGCCTACACCTTTTTCTGTCCACCAGTTGATCATATCATAGATTTCCTGGCGCAGTATCGGGTTTTCCCAATTTAAATCCGGCTGCTTTACAGAAAACTGATGAAAATAATACTGTTGTACCTCTGAAACCCATTCCCAAGCCGAGCCTCCAAACGCTGCCCTCATATCATTAGGGGGCATTCCTTCCTTTCCATCACGCCAGACATAATAATCATGATAAGGATTTTCCTTGCTCTTTTTCGCTTCCCTAAACCAATAATGTTCATCCGAAGAATGATTTAATACCAAATCCATAATAATACGGATGTTGCGTTTTCCCGCTTCTTTAATCAATTCTTCCATATCCTCCAGCGTGCCAAACATAGGATCAATATCCTGATAATCAGAGATATCATAACCATTGTCGTCCTGTGGGGATTTGCACACAGGAGAAAGCCAAATAGCGTCTATTCCCAAATTTTCCAAATAATCTAAATTAGAAATGATTCCCTGTAGGTCCCCTATACCATCTTTATTACTGTCAGCAAAACTGCGCGGATAAATCTGGTAAATCACAGCGCTCTTCCACCATTTATTTTTATTTCTTTTATTTATTTCCATTACTTTGTCATTCTCCTTCCTTTTTCTTCCATAATATCATGGAAATCCAGCGTCCAGCAATCCTGAAAAACTGCCATTTTTATTGTTGAGAGAACCCTTTTTCTGTGATAGACTTTAAAAAGACTGCACATATATCTTCTGATTGACAAGCAATATTTTTCATTGATAAAGGAATCGCCATGAAGCTATTAGAAAAAACAAATAAAAAAAACTTTCATAATTATTTATACACATTTCTCCTGATCAGCCTCATCTTTTTCGCCTGCTGTATCATAAAAGGTATCTTTCCTTTTGGAGACGCCCGCATTGATATATCCGATTTTCAGGATCAGTCAGTACCACTTTTTTACTTCTTGTGGGATTTTTTGCACGGAAAAGGAAACCTCTTTTTTTCATGGGAAGTGGGAAGTGGGTTGGAATTTCATGGCGTTGCTTCCTTTTTAACCCTTTTAAGCCCGTTTAATATAGTATTTTTCTTTATCAAACGCAGCTGGATCGAACCCTTTATGACCTTTTTTGTTTGGATGAAATTCCTCGCAATGGGATTTTCCATGTGCTTCTTCTTGTCCAATTATTGGAAAAAAAGCGGGCAGAAACTAGACAATCTTTGGATTGTTATAGGCTCTGCCGGTTATGCGCTAAGTGCCTATTCTGTACAGTATTATCTACTTCCCTGGTTAGATATTGCTGCCATGTTTCCGTTACTCATTTATGCGCTGCTGCGTATGATTGAATATGAACCATGCCGTCAAATAAAAAAATATTCCGCATCATATTTGTTTTTAATGACATTAATATTTTTTGCCCATATTCCGCAGGCTTATATGGTATGCTTTTATTTGATTCTGTTTGCTGGCAGTTATTTTTTTCTTGCCCGTCACACGACTGATGAGAAGGAAAGAAACAAAGCAGCTATATTGAAATTTGGGTTGTTAACATTGCTCGCCCTAGCTTTTTCGGCGGTTGTTTTTATTCCTGCAGCAATATCAATCATGCAATCCGGGCGTATTTCCAGCGTTGATTATTCTTATTTTCATCTTTTAGATGAACCCGGAATGGATCCTTCCTGCAAGAGATTAATGCTATACAGCGTATTGGTTCCTCTGATCTATCTTATCGTTACCTTCCGCAAAAGCATGCTAAAGACACATCTTTCTGAATGCGTCGTAATCTGCTTCATGATATTACCTGTTTTTGTTGAGGGCACTAATATTCTCTGGCACATGGGTCCTTATATATGTTTTCCTATGCGTTTTGGATACATGATGATATTTACCATAATCGCCGCCGCTGCAAAAAGAATGATTGAACGAAAAGAAGAAAAATCGTCCAATACTACTTCAAGGCTGACCTTTAAGCGAAAATGGGAATATGGTGCAGTGGCTTTTTGGTTTTTGACAATTCTAACGCTTAGCGTCTGGCTGATTCGTGCCGGAAGACCAGGAGAAGACGACCCCTTTGTTTCAGATTGTGAAGAAGTAAGTCAAATTCTTCCCACCGATTCTGACATTTTTCACAAAACAAAACTGGCTGACGCTTCTCTCAGCCATAATTATCCTATGATTACCCGGACCTGCGCCTTTTCAAATTATGTTCATCTAATTCCGCAAGCAGCTATGGATTTTAGTAAGGAGTTAGGCTATGCGCAGAATCATACCATTCTAAGCGATACCGGCGGCACGCTTTTTTCCGATGCGGTTTTAGGTTATACATGTACCTTTAAATCAACAATTCCAAACAGGCAGGGATGGGAGAAAAACGGGGAAAACTTTAACCTGTATCATCCGATGGGGGAGACGGAGCATTTTGCCGTATATCAGAATCAGTATACTTATCCCGCAGGCTTGACCCTATCTGAAAATGCCTATAATACCTGTGACTTTAAAGGAATCGATCATCCCTTCAAGGTACAAAATGCTCTTTCCAGACTGCTTTTCGGCGAAGAGCTTTTTGCCATCACAGAATATACTGTTTTTGAAGAAAAGAATATCGACTGTAGTGTGCAGGGCAAAGGGATTGTATACTTATATTCTGCAGATCTTGAAGCGGCAGTGATTACCGTAAATGATGAGGAAATACCAGTACCTGACTTTACCTATGGAATCACGGATAATACTTATCCGTCATTTAATAACAACGGAATTTTGAGTCTTGGATGTTATGAAGATGAAACGGTCCAAATCCAAATCCGTCATCACTCATGGGCGGATAACATTCAGAACAGCACTGTAATCATTGGGATATTGGATTTTGACAAATTTGTGGAAACAACAAAACAAAATGCCACAGACTGCTCCTATCATGTAGAGGACAAGGAATTACAAATAAATATCCATTCCCAAGGAAATGAATATTTATTTATTCCCTGTCTCATGCAGGGCGGATGGCAATGTAAAACAAACGGAGAGGATACGGTTCTTGATTCTTTGAATGATACTTTTCTATTGATCCCGTTACAAAAAGGAGAAAACAGAATTTCCCTGAAATACACCTCACCAGGAATGACGTTAGGGTTTCTCACTACCATAATAGCGGCAATCGCTTTCTTCCTGTGGATCTTGCTTGTTAAATTTGTGCCGGAATATCAATGGTCAGCCAGAATCGGTCAGCGCCTCTCCCATATGGCATTTATTTTATTTATGTTTGTATTTTTTGCTTACTTATTTTTAGTTGACATTATTCCAGCGATTTATTGGGTGACCTGCCGCCTCTGATGCGCTTCCTTGAAGACTGAATTGCTACGAAAACTTGTGTAAACTTCAAAATTTGTATATTATATAATCTTTTTTTCTGATAAAATAGAATAAAAGGGAAAATCGGCACCGCCGGTTGCCGGAACGGGGTGGCATATGACACATAAAGAACGAGCCGATCAGCTATTACATCAGCAATATCACTGTTCACAGGCACTATTTGGAGCATTCGCACAAGACTTAGGGCTGGATTTGAAAACTGCACTTAAAGTCAGTACGTGTTTTGGAGGTGGGATGCGCCAGGGCGGAACCTGCGGCTGTATTACCGCTGCCATGCTGGTGCTCGGTATGGCGCTCGGATTTCATGACCCGCTAGACCGGGAACTGGAGGTATACGGAAACCAAAAGACCGATGAGTTTATACACCGATTTACCGCAAAAATGGATGGCATGACTAACTGTCGGGATATCTTAGGCAAAGATATCTCAAAGCCAAAGGAATTGGCGGTTATCCGCAAAGAAGGCCTGATTTTCCAAAAGTGCCCAAGGGCAATCAATATCAGCATCGAGCTCTTAGAAGAGATGCTCGAAGACCATCTCAAATATGTGACCGAAAACAACATAAGTTTGAAGGATATTCCTGATAATGACATGCAAAGTATTCTGAAAAAGATTATCAGGAACCGCCATTTCAGGAGAAATGTAAATCAGCTTCTGTTTTCTTCCACTCGGGAAATCGGATTTATCCAATTTGATATTCGGAAATTTAAGATCATAAATGACTTGTACGGCGAAAAATTTGGCGATGAGATTTTAGACTTCATCGAAAAGCAATTGCGGGAAACCTGCCGCGAAAACCAATTTTTTGTTAACCTGCGAAGCGATGTCTTTATGGTCGTGATGGAATATGACCTTGAAGAAGAGCTTGTAACTTTTATCCGGCTGCTGGAGCAAAAAATAAACAGTTTCAAAAGCATTAAGCTTCAAATGGCTTACGGCGTATACACGGTAGACGACAGAAATATGGAAATGCGGCAGATGGAAGACCGGGCTGCCATGGCGAGAAAGGCTGCCAAACAAAATATCCTGAGCAATATCTTATTTTACAAGGAACAATTCAAGGAATCCCTTTACAACAGAAAGTTTATCGAAGAAAATATGCAGGCGGCAATTGCCGAAAGGCAATTTAAGATGTATCTCCAGCCTAAATACAGTATCACCAAAAACGAAATTATCGGAGCAGAAGCTCTCGTGAGATGGCAGCATCCAGAGCGGGGAATGATATATCCCAGTGAATTCATTCCCATCATTGAAGAAAACGGCTTCATAAAAAAGGTAGACTATTATATCTGGGAAGAAGTCTGCCATTTTATTAGAAATTGCATTCTTAAAAACGTAGCCTGCTGCCCAATTTCTGTTAATGTTTCCAGAGTCCACCTTCAGGATAATGAATGCATACAAGTACTCTCCGATTTAATCATGAAATATGAAATTCCGAGAAATTTATTGGAACTGGAGATAACAGAGACGGCAGACGACCCACAGCTAAGCAGGAAAGCCCTACAGCTAAAAGAAGTGGGCTACACATTGTTGATGGATGACTTCGGGAGTGGCTACTCTTCCCTTAACATCCTTTTAGAAACCCCTTTTGATATGATAAAACTTGATAAAAAATTTGTGGAAAATATGATGGTATCGAGCAAAGGCAGAATCATCTTAGAGCAGGTGGTTCTGATGGCAAATCAACTAAAACTTGGAATCCTTGCAGAAGGCGTTGAAACAAAAGAGCAGATTGAGCAATTACAGCGCATGGGATGTGACCAGGTACAAGGATTTTATTATTCCAGACCCATGCCCAATGAAACCTTCTTTACCCTTTTAGAAAAACAAAATCAATGAAAATCAGACGGCGGAATAAAATCCGCCGTCTATCTTTTATCATAAGCATGTCTTACGAAGCGTGGCATCTATCATTTATACTTATCAATTACTTGTCATGGATTTCACTGTGCAGTTCCTGAAGTGATTTAAGCGCCCCGCTCTCATGAGTCTTCACATAATGAATTCCCTCCGCAGCCACCTTTGCCGCCGCAACAGTGGTAATATACGGTGCTTTGGCTTTGATTGCCGCCTTTCTTAAATAACTGTCATCATAAATGCTGTCCTTGCCGACAGGAGAATTAATGATCAAATCAAAATCGCCATTTGTAATCATATCTCCCACATTGGGACGTCCCTCAAAGAGCTTCTTAACCTTCACCGCCGGAATGCCTGCCGCGTTAATCAAATCACAGGTTCCACTGGTGGCGACAATCTTGAATCCATCTCCAGCAAGACTTCTTGCGATTTCCACCACCTCATCCTTATCCTTCTTATTTACAGAAATTAATACCGTTCCTTCCAAAGGCAGCTTTGACTGAATTGCTTCCTGTGCCTTGAAGAAGGCTTCCCCATAAGACTGCGACAGACCAAGCACCTCTCCTGTAGAACGCATCTCCGGTCCCAGGATGGGATCAACTTCTGGGAACATATTGAAGGGGAATACGGCTTCTTTTACCCCATAATTGGGAATTAACTGCTCTTTTAGGTCTCGGATGGGTGACGGGCGTCCTGTAATATCAGCGGTAATAATATCTGTCGCCAGAGGAACCATACGGATATTGCACACCTTCGATACCAAAGGAACGGTACGAGAAGCTCTGGGATTTGCCTCGAGCACAAATACCTTTCCATTTTCAATAGCATACTGCATGTTCATAAGTCCCTTCACATGCATTTCTTCTGCAATTTTCCTTGTATATTCCTTGATGGTTTCCACACTTTCCTCTGGAATATGCACCGAGGGAATAATGCATGCTGAGTCACCGGAATGAATGCCTGCAAGCTCAATATGCTCCATGACCGCCGGCACAAAAGCATGTTCCCCATCACTGATGGCATCTGCCTCACATTCCAGCGCATGGTTCAAAAAGCGGTCAATCAGTATGGGCCGGTCCGGCGTAACGCCCACCGCCGCATTCATATATTCCGTCATACTCTCATCGTCATACACGACTTCCATGCCTCGTCCGCCTAACACATAAGAAGGACGCACCATAACCGGATAACCAATCCTGCCTGCAATGGAAAGCGCCTCTTCCACCGTCGTTGCCATACCTGACTCCGGCATGGGAATCTTAAGCTTTTCCATCATAGCACGGAACTGATCACGGTCTTCCGCCAAGTCTATCACGGAAGGGGATGTGCCTAAAATTCTCACACCATTCTTCTCCAAATCAGACGCAAGATTTAAGGGGGTCTGTCCGCCAAACTGTGCAATGACACCGAGAGGTTTTTCTTTTTTATAGATACTCAGAACATCTTCCAGCGTAAGCGGCTCAAAATACAACTTATCGGAAGTATCATAATCAGTGGACACCGTCTCCGGGTTACAATTCACGATAATGGTTTCAAATCCCAGCTTCTTAAGTGCCATGGCTGCATGTACACAACAGTAATCAAATTCGATTCCCTGCCCGATACGGTTAGGTCCTCCACCCAGAATCATGATTTTCGGTTTGTCCGTATTTATGATACTTTTATCCGCTGCATTATAGGTGGAATAATAATATGCGCTGTCTTGTGTCCCGCTGACATGAACGCCTTCCCATGCTTCTTCCAGCCCTAGTTCAATACGTCTCTTGCGGATTTCCTCCTCGGGAATTTCCAAGATCTGGCTTAAATACTTATCAGAAAATCCATTTTTCTTGGCGGTAATCAACATGGTATCTTCCGGCAGTGCGCCTTTTTGTCTAAGAAGCGCCTCCTCTTCCTCCACCAGCTCCTTCATCTGTTCGATAAAATAAGCCTTCACCTTAGTGATCTCATGAATTTCTTCCACCGAAGCCCCCTTACGGAGTGCCTCATACATCAGGAAATGACGTTCGCTGGATGCTGTATTGAGCCTTCTGAGCAATTCTTCTCTGGATAAAGTATCAAAGTCTTTTGCATGCCCAAGTCCATACCGTCCCGTCTCAAGGGAACGGATCGCTTTCTGGAAAGCCTCCTTATAAGTCTTTCCAATGCTCATGACCTCGCCTACCGCGCGCATCTGTGTGCCCAGCTTGTCCTCCACGCCTTTAAACTTCTCAAATGCCCAGCGCGCAAATTTAATCACTACATAATCTCCGTCTGGAACATACTGATCCAGCGTTCCATATTTGCCGCAGGGAATATCTTTCAGTGTAAGACCTGCTGCCAGCATGGCAGATACCAACGCAATCGGGAACCCGGTCGCCTTGGAGGCAAGCGCTGACGATCTTGATGTACGGGGATTGATTTCAATGACAATAATACGGTCGGTTACCGGGTCATGTGCGAACTGCACATTCGTACCGCCGATTACCTGTACAGATTCCACGATTTTGTATGCCTGCTCCTGCAGTCTTTTCTGGCAGTCCTCCGAAATCGTGAGCATAGGCGCGCTGCAGAAGGAATCTCCTGTATGTACGCCCAGAGGATCGATATTTTCAATAAAACATACGGTAATGATGTTGTTGTCTGCGTCACGTACCACCTCCAGCTCCAGTTCTTCCCATCCAAGAATGGATTCTTCCACTAGAACCTGTCCCACCAGGCTTGCCTGGAGCCCTCTGGCACATACAGTCTTTAGTTCGTCTTTATTATAAACCAGTCCGCCGCCTGCACCGCCCATGGTATAAGCAGGACGGAGAACCACCGGATACCCAAGCTTCTCTGCTATAGAAAGTGCCTCTTCCACGGTATAAGCAACTTCACTGCGCGCCATCTCAATGCCAAGCTTATCCATGGTCTTCTTAAATTCAATACGATCCTCTCCGCGCTCAATGGCATCCACCTGCACGCCGATGACCTTGACGTTGTATTTTTCAAGAATACCTGCTTTGTTCAACTCCGCACACAAATTAAGTCCTGACTGTCCTCCCAGATTCGGCAGCAGCGCGTCCGGGCGCTCTTTCGCGATGATCTGCTCTAAACGATCCACATTAAGCGGCTCAATATAAGTCACATCCGCCGTTTCCGGGTCTGTCATAATGGTTGCGGGATTTGAATTTACAAGCACGATTTCATATCCCAACTTCCGAAGCGCCTTGCACGCCTGTGTTCCCGAATAGTCAAATTCACAGGCCTGTCCGATAATGATAGGTCCCGAACCAATGATCAGCACTTTATGAATATCTGTTCTCTTAGGCATAAAAAGTCCTCCTGACTCTTACAAAATTTATCCTACTGTGCATCATTTTATCATTATCTTGGGAACGGTGTCAATTCGGATACTTCTCTTTCAGCCTCTGATTTATTTTTTCTGCCTGCTTTAAATCCACAATATAATAGGCAGTAAATGCCAGGAGGTACACACCCGCTACCGACAGGCACATCATAACGATTCCTTCCGCATCAAGCGACAGCCACTGAAACCAATATCCACATGCTATCATTACCCCACATAATACTGCATAGTGAAGCAGACATCCTACAAATACTACTGATTTTTTTCCATTTGCCCTCGGATACAGAAGCATTGTGACCAGCGTTGTAAGACCGCCGGATAAAAGAATCTGCCATAATGTTATCGTTGGGATCATACCCGAACCAACAAGTGTAAAATTGACAGCGCACACGACTAATATGCCCGCTGTAATATATGAAAACCATTTAATGAAATCACGAAATACCTTCATCTCACTCCTCCTATATACCCAGCTTCTTCTTAAGCTCCGGAATATACTGTCTTGATATGATGATTTTCTCATCATTTTTCAACTTTGCTTCAAACCTCCCGTTAAATCCCGGCTTTAAATAAGCAATCTTTGCTACATTGACAATGAATGATTTGGATATCCGCAAAAAATCCATATGCCCATATTCCTCTTCGATTTCATACAATTTTCGACGGATCTCATATACCCCTTTGCCTGTGTATGCAAACACTTTATTATCCACCGATTCAAAATAAAAGATTTCACCAGGCTCTAACTTGACGATCTTGTCCTCCACATATCCTGTGATTTTATCCTGCTGCGTTTTCAATGCGTAGATCAGCTTCATCAGCCGTTCATCCAAAGCCGTGCAGCGAATTATAATCTCATCCTCTTGTCCTGGAAGCGGCGTTTCTATTGTAATTTTCATCCTCTTCCTCCATTATCTGTCTGTTTTTTTGCCATATTTCAGAATACCCGTTCCTATCACAAGAAATGCAAAGCCAAACAATAAAATCAAAAGCTCCTCCTTTGCTGCATTTAAACTTCTGCCCAATAAATCCAAATCAATGCCCATCACTTCCCGATATCCTTCCGCCACTTCATCAGGAAGATCGGCAAAGGTAGTTTCGATGATGCCTTTTGACATCACCCTTCGGAACATAGATGTACCGTAAATCACTGGTGTGCATTTCATAATCTTTCCAATCGTCTCCGACAGAGAGCCTATGGGAATATAAATCCCTCCTAAGAATCCAACCAGCGTTCCTGTCACAGTACCCAGACCGCTCCACGCACTCTCCGTTTTGGAAAGCATTGCCAGAAAATACATAATGGCAGCATAAGCAAAAGAATTGACCATAATCATCCCCAGCAGCTGTACATGTACTGCAAGTGAGAAAGGCTCAAGACCTTTTACGACTCCATAAACTTCTGTCAGAATCAGCGTCAATCCGCAGATCAGCACGGACGCCGTCCATGCAGCTGCCACATAGCTTATTGTAATAACCGTGCGGCTAATAGGCGCTGTATAAATTGAATTCAGTTTTCCCGTCGTTCTATCCTTAATCATAGTAGAATATACTGCCAACGTTACCGTCACAGCGTTAATAGAAATAATCCCTGCACAGGTCCATGAAAGAATCAAAAGTTCCGCATTCTTTTCATCCGCTATCCTGTCCCTGCCCGGAAACTGCTCTAAAATTTCCAAAATGGATTCCACATTCATATCCCCCAGAAAAAACACCATAAGGCATATGACAATAAGCGTAGACAGCAGCGAAAAAAAGACTGCTCCCTTGCTCCGAAAATACGTCTTAAGATTACGTCCCGTCAAAACCAAAAACTTCTCCATTGTCCCCTCCTCTTTTAAACCAATTCTTTTCCAACTGCATTAAGGAACATATCATCCATGCTTCCCTGAATCACTTCAAAACCATCAATCAGATCCTTCACCTTATGAATCACAGGCAAAGCCTCCAGTGTTGCAGGAATCTCCGCTTCAATGATATGGTCATCAACCAGCTTTTGCTTCCCCTGCACACCGTTTCTTAAGGGCAGGAAATCTCTCATTTCCAAAATCTGATGTTCCTTTCCCTCTTTACAGTATAGCTTCAATTTGTCCGAGGCAAATTTTTCTTTTAATGCAAAAGGTGTTCCCGATGCAATGATACTCCCATGATCCATAATGATGATCTGCTCTGCCCCTGCTGCCTCTTCCATATAATGGGTAGTGAGAAATACTGTCATGTTTTCCATTTCCTGCAGGGATTCAATGGTACTCCATACATCCGCCCGGGTCGCCGGGTCAAGTCCCGTTGTCGGTTCGTCCAGAAAAAGAAGCTCCGGCGTATGCATAAGCGCTGCTGCAATCTCACATTTTCTTTTCTGCCCTCCTGAAAGCATCTGGACCTTCTTTTTCATGATTTCTTCCAGCTTTAATATCTTCCCAAGCCTCATGCACTGTTCTTTTGCCTCCGCCCGGGTCACCCCGTGAATCATTCCCCTGAACATCAGATTTTCCCTAACCGTCAGAATATCATCAAGACAATTCTGCTGATACACAATTCCTATTTTTCTTCGTATTTTCTCATTCTCCTTCCCCAAACTTTTGCCGCACACCTCTGCACTGCCGCCGTCAGGAGAAAGCAACGTCGCCAGCATATTGATGACCGTCGTTTTCCCCGCACCGTTCACCCCAAGATATGCCAGCATGGTGCCTCTCTCCACTGTAAAGGATACATGATCCACAGCCGTAAAATCCCCATACCTCTTCGTAAGTCCGTCAACTCTGATGATGTTCATCCTACCTCCATTCCGAAACGCCTCTGCGCTCAATAGCATTTGTACTGAAGCAAGAAAGTTTACCTGCATGCTAAGGAATTTCAACGCCTTACCTCAGATGCAAGTATCATAACAATCCAAATAACATTCATCAAGATGCCTGACAGTAAGTTACTTGACAGCACAGGTAAGCTGCAAAAAAGGCAGGTGTTCTTGCTTAAAACCAAGAATGTCTGCCTCTTCTCAAAACTCACATTGCTCTTTGAAATTCTTCAATGGAAGCTGCCCTGGCGGCTATCTTAAGCCAGCGCACCAGCACTTCCAGATTGCGTTCACCCAAAATCCTTTTTCGCAGTTCAACTGGGATTTTCCCACATTCCTGCAAAAGTTCCAATACATTTTCTGCCTTTCCTTCTGCCTTTCCTTCTGCCTTTCCTTCTGCTTTTCCTTCTTCTCTTCCCTCTATCCTCTTTGCCTCAAGTTCATCTGCCATCAGTTCCTCCAAAGCTTTACACATCTCCTTCGCCTCCTTAAATGTTTCTTCATTCACACGCACGATAAAATCCATCACCGATGCATACAAAGAATTCTTTTTCTTCCTCTCATAGTTCCTAATCAACGCTTCCGCCGTCTGGCTGTCCTTCACCGGATTATTTAAATAAAACAGCCATGGATTCTTCTCCTTTGACAGCTGGGAAGTTATCACCAACTGCATCACAAATTCATCACCAACAATCTGCCAAATACCATCTTCTTTACATATGATATCGCAACCACGATGTTCCATTAAATGTCCTGCCAACTTGCGCGGATATCCATGACAAACAAAAGTAATTGTCATTTCACTTGCCTTAACCTGTTCCGCTCCTCCTGCCTTACATTTGTAAAGGCAGGCATACGCATACACCTTATAAAAGTCATCAACACTGAGATAATCCCCAGGACACTTGTACTCTATTATATTGTATCTTCGGAAAATCTGCCCTATGTTTTTTTTGACAGAAATGCTATCACCTTTTTTAATAATCAGAATATCTATTGCCAGCGGTTTCGTACCAAGCTGATACTCATTTTCAAATAGCAGCTGCCCTGCTTCCTCCTCAAGCTCAACCTGAATACCGGCATACATTACCGGATGCCACTGCAACCTTTTCTTTGGTCCATCCATCCAAAACCTCCCTATTTCATTTCCAGGAGGTTCCCTTCCGTGAAAACTCCTGCCGTAAATGTGGATATAAAGCATGAATTTTCTGAAAGGACAAGCAAATGCCTGCTGTTGATTTGATAAAGACATTGAAGACTTACGTCTTCACAGAATAAATATATAGAAAATATGCTTTATATCAGCATATCATTTCTATTACGAAATTGCAATCATTCTTTCTTTTTTTTACCCCTTTTATATTCCGCATAAAATCGTTACTGCTGCCCCATAAAAGGTGACTTGAAGTTGAGACTTGCCGTAAGAAGCAGGGCGCGCCATAAGCCGCCAGGCATCCTCCCCCGCCCACAGCACATAGAATCGTTTCCAGGCTCTGGCGAAAAATCGGCAATTTCACTTACAAAATGGTCAGTTTCAGAGGAATTCCGCCATGGATGGCGGAATTAGGAGCCATTAGGCAGGATGCCGCTTGGCTCCGACTCGTCCCCATTGAAACATCCAGCGCCATTTTGTTAGTGAAATCCGATTTGAAGACGAGACTGGAAACGATTCTATGTGCTGTGGGCGGGGGGAGGATGCCTGGCTGCTTATGGCGCGCCCTGCTTCTTACGGCAAGCCTCAACTATTATTCAGAATTTATTAATAGATTTTACACTGCCAATTCACTATAATAGAAAGCAAAAAACATATATTGAAGAGGAACGCTCCCATGAAAAATATTCTAGTAGTCGATGACGATATCAATATAGGAAATATGCTGGAAGAGATCCTTGCAAAAGAAGGATACCAGATTACCCGCGCCTACTCTGGCACTGAAGCCCTTTTCGTCTTATCTTCAAAGCGTCCGGATCTTATCCTGCTGGATCTGATGCTTCCGGGACTTGATGGCAGGGAGGTGCTTCCCAAGATTACAGGAATCCCCGTCATTATCATCAGCGCGAAAACTGGCGTAGAAGATAAGGTGGAACTGCTGCTTGGAGGCGCTTGCGACTATATAACCAAACCCTTTGATATCGAGGAACTGCTGGCAAGGATTACGGTGCAGCTGCGAAACGCTTCTGCCGGTGTTTCTGCATCTACTCTCAAATTTGAAGATATCCTTATAGATACTGACTCTCATCATGTTACTCTGAGCGGTCAGACGCTCCATCTGACCCGGACAGAATACGCCATCTTAAAGCTTCTTATGCAGAACCCCTCACAAGTCGTCACCAAAACCCTCCTTCTTGAACGCCTTAGTGAAGATACCCCCGACTGCATGGAAAGTTCCCTAAGGGTACACATCAGCAATCTGCGGAAAAAACTGCGGGAGTTAAACGGAAAGGATTATATCGAGGCAGTCTGGGGCATCGGCTTTAAAATGAAAGAAGACTGATTTGATGCAATCTTTACATTTTCTTTACGCTTTTCTTAACAGCTTTCTTAACAAATGTTCTGTATGATACAACTATCAAATTTGCAAAAAGGAGGCAAACTTTTATGGAATATGCTTTGACTACCAACGCCTTATGCAAAAATTACAGGCATTTTAAAGCATTGAATGGGCTTTCCATGCATGTCCCCAAGGGATCTATTTACGGATTTGTGGGCAAGAACGGCGCCGGAAAGACTACTCTGATACGTTTGATCTGCGGACTCCAAAATCCCACATCCGGCGATTACACCCTTTATGGAACAAAAAACACGCAAAAGGAGATCCGCAAGGTTCAGCGGAGAATTGGCGCAGTTGTGGAAACGCCCTCCATCTATCTGGATATGACTGCGGAAGATAATTTAAAAGAACAATACCGCATTTTAGGTCTTCCTTCCTTTGATGACATTCCTTCCCTCTTACATCTGGTAGGATTGGAAGATACAGGGAAGAAAAAAGCCAAAAACTTTTCTCTTGGCATGCGGCAGCGGCTTGGGATTGCCATCGCGCTTTGTGGGGATCCCGATTTTCTTGTTCTCGATGAACCGATAAACGGTCTCGATCCACAGGGCATTATTGAAATGCGTGAATTGATTTTGAAGCTGAACAAAGAACGGCAGATTACTGTGCTCATTTCCAGTCATATTTTGGATGAGCTCTCCCGCCTGGCAACCCATTACGGATTTATCGATAACGGCTGTCTCATCAAGGAAATCAGCGCTGAGGATCTGGATAGGACTTGTCAGAAATGCCTGCGTCTGGAAGTCTCTGACATGCGTGTCCTTGCCCGCGTGATGGAAGAACTGGAAGTGGAATATCATATCGTATCCGACACTAAGGTTGATGTATTCGCCAAAATGACTCCGACAAAAGTCATCCTTGAGCTTGCCAAAAAGGGGTGTGAGGTGACTTCCATCCATGAACGCGACGAAAGTCTTGAAAGCTATTATGTGAGTCTGTTAGGAGGTGCCCCAAATGAATAAACTATTATCCGCTCATTTTTCACGATTAAAGAAAAACAAATGTTTCTGGATCTGCACTCTGCTTATGATCTTCATGGCAGTTTTCAGAAACATCGATTCCTATCTTATGGTAAAAAAATATCATGCCACGATATCTTTAGAGGATCCTTTTTTCACTTATGTAATGCTGTCCGCTATTCTCCTTCCCGTTTTCTGTAGTCTGTTCCTGGGCACAGAATTTAGCGACGGCACCATCCGCAATAAGCTGATCATCGGTCATTCCCGTAGCAGCATTTATTTGTCCAATCTGGTTCTTTGCACTGCTGCCGGTCTTCTTATTGCTCTTGCTTATATGCTGTTTTCTCTTTGTACCGGCGTGCCTTTGCTTGGTTTTTTTGACCCAGCCATTCCCCAGAGCGTCATCTTCATCTCCATTGGCTGCTCCATCGTGCTGACGCTGGCAAACGCCGCGATCTACACCTTTGTCGCCATGCTCAATCAGAACAAGGCTGTGACATCTGTCATCTGTATTTTGAGCGCCTTCTTGCTGCTCATGGTGGGTACCTATATCCATGCAAGGTTACTGGAGCCTGAAATGTGGGAATCTTATGCCTATGTTTCCGAGAACGGAGAAGTACTGATACAGGAAGAAGCTTCCCCTAATCCTTATTACGTAGACGGCATCAAGCGGGATGCATATGAATTTTTAAATGATTTCCTCCCCGGCGGACAGGCATATGCTCTTACCTACCTGCCTGCTGCGCATCCCGGGCGGATGGCTCTTTATTCCGGCTTAATTACAATTGTTTTTACCGGTTTTGGCATTTATTATTTTCAAAGAAAAGATATCAAGTAAGGGAGTATCGATAAATGATGGAAATCTGGTTATGGATTCTGGTTGTCATTCTCATTTGTGTTGTTTTATTATCAGGAATTAAAATCTTTCTTCTTAAAAAGGCAGCAGACGAAATACGGGAAGGGCTTGCCCACAAGTTCATAACACAAACCAATACCCTGATTGATATTTCAAGCCGTGACCGCCATATGCGCAGGCTGGCAGCTGATTTAAATGACCAACTCCGGCACCTGCGCAGCGAACGGCTCCGTTATCAGCAGGGCAATCTGGAAATCGGGGAGACCATTACCAACATCTCCCATGATTTGAGGACTCCCCTGACCGCCATATACGGCTACCTCGACCTGCTAAAGAAGTCAAAAAGCCCGGAAGATACCGCCCGCTATCTGCACATCATCGAAAACCGTATGGATGCGCTGAAGATGCTTACGGAAGAGCTTTTCCGCTACTCTGCTGTCTCCTCCTCCATCAGTGAATCTTCCTACGAAAGGGTAGTACTTAACGGCGCCTTGGAAGAAATCCTTTCTGCCTATTACGCTGCATTAAAGAAAAGACGGATCGAGCCAAAGGTCGCCCTTCCAGAAAGCAAGATCACCCGTCTTCTTAACAAAAGCGCCCTGTCCCGCATTTTTGCAAATATTATCAGCAATGCCATAAAATACAGTGACGGAGATTTAACCATCACTTTATCAGAAAATGGAAGTTTGACCTTCTCCAACCACGCTTCAAAGCTGAATGAACTTCAAGTTATGCGGCTATTCGACCGTTTTTACACAGTGGAGACCGCATCAAATTCTACCGGTTTAGGACTCTCCATTGCCAAAGACCTTACGGAACAGATGGGAGGAACGATCCGGGCAGACTATAAGAATCAAGTACTGTGCATTTCTTTACAATTTCCGCGTCAAGATCAGGAAATGCAATGACCGGCGCGGGATGAGCATCGTGGGCGCCGATCTCCTTTTCCATCCAGACCATATTGTACCAGTTTCCGAATTTGTAACCGCATTTATGAAATTCACCGACCATAGAATAGCCCATATGTGCATGAAACTGGACACTGTTTTTTGTCAAATAAGCATCCTCCGCCTCGGGATATCCGATGCATGCATTTAAATTCAAAATATGCTGGGCTTTCGATATGGCTTCCACTGCGCCGTACAGCTTCCTGCCAATTCCCTTTCCCCTTTTATCTTCCTTCAGGTAAATGCTTACCTCCGCTGCCCATCCGTAAGCTGCCCTCCCTACAAACGGACCAGTATAGGCATAACCAAACACCTCCCCCTCCTGGCACGCAATAAGATAGGGGTATCTTTCCAGCGTGTTTTTTATCCTTCTTGTAAACTCTTTTACATCCGGAACCTCATATTCAAAGGTAATCGCCGTCTTTTCGACATACGGCGTATAAATTTCCAACAGCTTTTCTGCATCCTGTACTCTGGCTGTCCGAATCTGGATCTCCTTTGCCTGTGTCCTGTCCTCTGCTTCTTTTGCCTCAAGCTTCATTAAATCTTCTCCCATTTAGCCAATCTTTAGAAACGCACCAGCACTGACACCAGCGGCATTGTCGCCACCGACAAAATTGTGGTAAGCGCCACCCCCTTCGACGCCATCTCATAGTCCCCGTCATACTGCTGTGCCAGCATCGCCGTCATGCTTCCCACCGGTGTTGCAAGCATCACCATACATACCCCGCAGATCACAGCGTTATCTACAAACTGCCTTACAATCAGCATCCCGATTACTGGAACGATAATTAATTTGATAACGGAAAACAAAATCAGTCTTCCATCGGTAAACAGTTTCTTTAAATCTATGGCTGCCAGAGAAGCTCCAATAACCATCATACTAAGAGGCGCTGTGAGATTGCTCAGATGCGTGACGGTGGTTTTAAGAAAACCAGGAATCGGTATGCCCGCAAGATAAATCACAATTGTCAATATACAGGCAATCACACCGATATTAAAAACTCTGCCCAGTGAAGAGCTTTTTTCTTTCTCCTCCTTTTTGACCGTTATCGCTGACACTCCATAGGTGTAAATCAAAATATTATAGGGAATCATAAAAAGTGCCGCATAGAGCAATGCACCATTTCCATATAAAGCAGATATTACCGGAAATCCCATAAATCCTATATTAGAAAAGACTGTCATCGCCTTATACGTTCCCATGCTTTTCTTTGGAACCCTAAGAAGGCGCGGCAGCAATTCTGCCAGAATCAAAAGCGCTGCATACATTGCAAGCATAATTCCTACCGTAAGAATAAGTTCCCTCCCCTGAACCTTCTCTTCCCCCATACATCCTGTCAAAATCAGTGCAGGGTTTGCAATATTGACCACGATTGCAGAGAGTTTTTTGCTCACCTCATCTGTGATAATCGCTTTCTTATAACAAAAATATCCGATTCCCATTAAAATGAATAATACAATCATTTGTTGTAAAAGTAACATTTTCTTTTCCACCTTTATTTTCCATAATATAAAATGGCAGCGTTCATTTTTCCTTTTTTGCTGATGCTCTGCTGCCCGACATACACAAACTTTCCGCAACCCCGCGCACTTACCACATCGCTGCTCTTTAGCATCTGACTGTTATTTTCGCAAAGCCTCCCATTGACAAAAACCCTCTTCTGTCTAAAAAGCTCTATTGCCTCGCTCCGTGACAGCTTGTACACCTTCGCCAGCACACCATCTATCCGTTCTGAAGAAATCTGGATCTTCATTTCATGCTTATCCTGGTCCGCAAACACCGGCATTTCCTTTGCCCTGCCCGAAAGCACAGAAGTGTGTTTCACCTTCCCCAGATTTTCAATAATAAAATCTGCCATGCTCTCCATACAAAAAAGATAGCCCACATTGTCTGCAATCAAAATATCTCCCAGCGTACTCCTATCGATTCCCAAATTCATGAGTGCACCAAGAAAATCCCTGTGCGTCAGTGCATCGGCAAACTTTGCCGCCAATGGCTTCACTTCAACACAGGTAATCGGAAATGCCTCCTCATACCCAAGTTCCTCCTTGCTCCCGAATCGAATCATCACCCGCTCGCAGACCTCACTGCCACCCCATATCGTATAGGGAACATATGAGATTTCCTTTTCTACCTCGTAAAAACAAGACAAATCTGCAAGGCTTAGGAAACCTGTAAAGGTATATTGATTGTTTTGATAGCTCTTCCGGGCAAGTTCCCGGAAACGCTTTTTTATTAATTCTTCTGTTTCCATATTCAGTCACATCCCAAAACATCATAACACATATTTCTCGCTTTTGCTTTGTTATTTTTAATATTTTGCACCACAGACAGCAATCCCTGCCTTTGCTGATGCACTTTCCCTTTTGCAAATTGTAACCCGCATCAATACACCAAATGCAGAAAAAATGCAACGAAATCATCCCTTTATCACTGGTTGTATGTTTCAAATCTGTCGATATAATATATAACTTATAGAAATTGGAAAAGGATTTCCCAACTATGTTCACGGATAGGACTGACTATAAGAATTATTTTACATTCAAATCGATTCTTCTTATACATTTTCGTTGTAGATCCCTTGAATATAGTGGAATGAGGTGCGCATATGAGTATGATGATTGGCAGCCGCAGTTCTAATGTAACCAAATATACACTCAAAAAGCCGGACGGCTCTGTTGCGGGATCTATAACAATCAGAAAACCCGAACAGAAGAAGCTGAAACGTCTGCAGTATAATTTTAAAGAAATATCCACTCTGATTATGCGGACAAGAACTTCTTCCAACGCAAGGCAGGTTATGTCAAAGGCATTTATCAAAGTAATGGGGCTTCGCTCAAAATTAAGAACTGGGCAATATGATGACAAAGAAGTGCAGAGCGCCATCCTGCACGCAGAACAACTGACAAGAGTTGCCCGGAAGCGGATGAAGCATCTGCGTGAGGAAGAAAATGCAAAAAAACACGGAGGTGTATGCGAGGGTGATTTAGACGAAAAAACACTCGAAATCGATCTGGACGAAGAAGCCCTTGAGGAACTTGAAGACACTGGCATGAGTGAAGAAGAACTTCGTGAACTTATGCAGGAACTTGAAGAGCAGCTTCAGGAATTAGAACGTGTAATGTCAGATGCCAACGGTCTGGAAGATTTGTCTGATGAACTCATGCCCACGGAGGAACGCAGTTTGGATCCTGAAGACCTGGAACTCTTGAAAAAGAAACATCGGGCAGAAGAACTTCGCGATATTATGGAAGCCGATATGAAATATCTGAAAGCCATGTTTGAAAAGCTGGCAAAGGAAAAGCAGGAAGCCTCTTCCCATTCAGGTTCAAATACATCTGACGCCGTTTCACTGGAACTTGGCGGAATGGAGGTTCCGGTAGAAACTATGGATATTCCAGTCCCTACCTCTGGCGAAAACGTAGATTTAATGGCATAGCATCTACTAACGCCCGTGAATAATTTATTGGGAAATAAGTTATTCACGGGCATTGCTCAAAGAGTCTTGCATTTACAACTTTTTAAAATAGTAAAATCCATAAGCCGGGATGTCTACTCCCACCGGATTTTTCTTTTCTCCCGAAATCAACTCCATATAATCGCCATCCGTCTCGTTGATCCATGCTGTCTTATCAAACTCGCTAAAATTAAATAACCCAATGATTTTTTCTCCCTCGAAATATCTTCCTATGCAAAGTACAGATTGATCCCATGTTTCAATCGTCCATGTGTCCGCATTCGACACAAATACTTTTTCGCTCTTGCGAATCTGCTCTAATCTGGCTAATCCCTCAAATATTTTTCCCTCCACGGTGTCTGGATCATCAATATTACGCGCGAGCTCCCAGTTCATGGAACCTCTGTGAATATATCTGGAATCAACCGCCTTATTGGGATTTTCTTTGTAAGAATAATCATTGACCTGCGCCACCTCATCTCCGCTGTAAAGCACAGGAATCCCTGACTGCATGAACATATAAGCATGCAGCATCAGATCCAGCTTAATAGCTTTTGCCATTGCAACATCATCCTTTTCAAATCCTGCCTTTTCGATACCGCACATGGACGCAGTCGTTCCGCAGAATCTGGCATCTCCTGTGACAGGATCCGCATTGTAAAGTTCTCCGCGGCTATTGCTTCCCCCTGCATATCCCTGAAAATAATCGTTGAGATACTGCTTGTGGGAGCGCTCGCCAATACCCTCCGTCATCAAAGTGCCATAATCCAGCCCCCACCCAATATCATCATGGCAACGAAGATAATTTAGGAACACATACTCTTTTGGCAGGGAGTTCACAATATCAAGCTGCTTTTTCAACAACCTTACATCCCTTGTGGCCACCGTATGCCAAGTAGTTGCCATCGTAGTAACGTTATAAAGCATATGACATTCCGGTTTTTCCACCGTTCCAAAATAAGGCACTACCTTTTCCGGTTCCATCACCACTTCGCCGAGCAAAAGAATTCCCGGGCAGACGATTTCGCTTATAATACGCATCATGCGCACAATGGTATGCACCTGCGGAAGGTTCCTACAGGAAGTGTTCATTTCCTTCCATATGTAGGGTACCGCATCAATACGGATAATATCAATTCCTCTATTGGCAAGATAGAGGAAATTGTACATCATTTCATTAAATACCCTAGGATTTTTATAATTCAGATCCCACTGATAGGGATAAAATGTTGTCATCACAAAGTGTCCGGCATCTGCAAGCCATGTAAAATTCCCTGGCGCTGTCGTAGGAAATACCTGCGGTACCGTCTTGTCATATAAAGACGGCTCATAGGCATTTTCAAAGAAAAAGTAACGGCTCATGTATTCCCCTTCGCCCTGCCGCGCCTTTTTTGCCCATTCATGATCTTCCGAAGTGTGATTCATCACAAAATCCATGCAGACATTAATGCCCTTTTTATGACAGGCAGCCGTAAGGCTTTCCAAATCTTCCATGGAACCCAGCTTTTCCTGTACCTTCCTAAAATCCGACACTGCATAGCCCCCGTCCGAACGCCCTTCCGGCGTATCTAAAAAAGGCATCAGATGAATGTAGTTAACATTGCATCTCTCAACATAGTCCAACCGGGATTCCACGCCCTTCATATTCCCTGCAAAGTTGTCAATATAAAACATCATTCCAAGCATATCATTTAGCTTGTACCAATTCGGATCACTCTCCCGCCGCTCATCCAACGCTTTCAATTCCTTATTTCTTGCCTCATAAGACTGGCGCATGTGACCACATAATTCTTCATACATGGCATCATTCCCATATAAAGAAGCATACAGCCGGCGAAATTCGTCCTGATGCCTGTCAAACCTCTTTTGAAAAACATCCTCTGCACGTAGGCTCTGTGCTGCCTTTTTTACATTCTTTTTTACTTTTTTTGCTGCTGATTTCTTCGTCATTTTCAAATCACCCTCGACATTCTTATAATCTCCTCCGGCTCTCATGCCTGTAGTCCGAAATATTCATCCCGTATCAGCACTATTGATACCCTTTCATAATACCATTTTCTCACTCCGCAGGAGCTACAGATGCCATCATCTCAGCAACATCCACCACATCCGGCGCCCCTGCCGGAGCAGTTCCATTCTCCGCCACTTCCCGCGGATCATCATACTCTTTTTCTTCTTCATCGCCCCAGAGAGAGTCATATTTTTCCCGTTTCTGACGCTGCACCATGGCGCCGATGTTCTTTGCTGTCTGATACATCTCAAAACTGAACTCCATCAACTTCTTTTCATCTGACGCGGGCACAATTCCGCCCTTCATAATGCGGCGGGCAACCTCCATCATTTTACCCATGTCAGCAGCATATTCTGCTGCCGCATCCGCCTGCTGATCTGCTACCGTTGCATTCCAGTATGCACAATACTGATCCGCCAGCTTGCTTAGGTAATCCTGATATTCCGTCTGCTTTTCATCCAATGCATTTAAAGTCAATTCCAAAGTAGCCGCCTGTGAAGCATATTCTTCTTGCTTTTCCGGCATATACTTCATCTTAGATTGAATATCCTTCAATTGCTTTGATAAAGCGACCTTCTGCGTCCGATATTCCTTTACCTGTTCTCTGTAAATTTGCTGCGCTTCTCCAATTTTCATTTAATCACATCCTTGTATATTTATAAGCACATCCTTGTATCTGTATTGTATATCGACCTGACATATCGGAAACTCAATACTGCCGCATTATTTCTTATGTAATTTTTCATCTTCCTCAATCACTTCGTAAAGCAATTTTACGTCCGCCGAATGATTCTTTTCTAAATAATTTCTAGCAAGACATCCATATAAAAAAGAAATACACCTGCACCTTTTGCATGTGTATCTCCTTTTTGCTTTAAAGAGCCACGCCGGACTGTTTGGAAAGATACTCCATCCATTTCTTTCTTCCCATCAAGGATAGCTTATGTTTCTTATTCTTTTCCTTTTTCTCATCAAACACGGTCACTTTGACACCTGTCGGAATAAATGGACCCACAAAACACTTTTTGATTTCCTTGATATTTCGGTAAGGCAGAACAGCAGTCGTACCACCAAATCCGCTTATAAAAATCAACGATTCATTGGTAAAAAAATATCTGCCTCTGTTTTGCCCAAAGGAATAGTAATCGCCTTTTACATATTCCACGATAAAATCCCCTTCCTTCATCAATTCTGTTTGCTTTAGTACTTCTTCCCATTCCTGTTTCTCTTTTTCACTTAAGCTCATATCTCACCCTCCTATAAATGAAATTATATCCTAAGTATTATTTTTTAACAACACAAAATAATCCCCATAAGCCTTTCCATCATGCCCTATCAGCTTTTCGGAAGAGGATGCAAACCCCAGCTCTTTTGCCGCCAGTTTTCGCAAGGAAGCAAACAAAGGTATCTTCGTTGCAATCATCTGACAGTCAAACAACTCAAATGCTGGCTGTGTGATAAGGGATAATATTTCAACTATCGCTTCCCTGCTCTCATAGTCACTTCTAAGATCCAGTCTCAGGATACCACAATCATTGAAATAGTCGTCTGCATGACGATTGAACAGCTCAATTGTTCCAACCACATGCCATGCATTTTTGTCAATAACCGACCAGCGCACAAACCCCTTTCTCTCATATTCTTCCAGCCATGCTTTGATTGCCCCCTGTACATGCTCTAAAAGCGTCATGTGGAAATCATCCCCTCCGCAGTTATCACTGTTGAAAAAGGGCAACGCCTTTTCATCAGAATACACCAGTAGAAGATCAGATGCATCCTGAGCACCGATCAACCTTATAAGATAGTTCTCATTTTCAAATACAGGACATGATTCATACGGACTTGTCATTATAATACCTCCAGCTCTTTTTTCAGCAGTATATCACGACAAATGCGACAACAGCATGTCATAGTTTTTTATATAAAGAAACGATTTTCTCTGCCGCATCCAACAATCGGCTGCGTATTTCTTCCGGTGCAATGATCTCCGCCTCATCTCCCAATGATAAAAGATTCCCCATCCAAAACTGTTCATTTTCCACTATTGTCGCCTTTATCAGCGCACCGCCATCTGAAAGTTCCTGTATAATCGTACCCTTCAGATATTCCACGATTCTCATTTTTGCCGCTTTTGTGCATTTAATCAATATCTCAGTATAGATACGGGTATCTGACTGATCCATCCTTTTTAAAATATCCTCTGCGGATGCATGTTCCCTTACAAAGGCTATATCCGTTATTTTCAAATTGCGCATCCGCACTAATTTATAGGTGCGGTAATCACTTTTCACTTTGGAATAAGCAAGAAGATACCATGCATACCATCTGTATATGACCGCAATCGGTTCCACATTGTGTATGCGGGTCTCATTATTATTATTCGTGTATAGAAACTCCACCGTATGCTTTATGGCCACTGCCGACTGTAAAAGTTGCAAAACTTGTGAATCTCCCTCTTGCAAAACAGAAAAATCCAACACAATACCACAGTCATCCGGCTTCGATACACGGGCAATCTTTTCCAATGTATGTTTTACCTTTGGGTTCATAGTAGCCGAAGCAAACCCCCTAAGGGCTGTCAGAATGTGGCTATAATCATTTGCCGTTGCGTATTGTTTATCTAACATAAACCGGTCAGATATCTCATAACCG
Organism: Lachnospiraceae bacterium; assembly: GCA_029054245.1. Classification (GTDB taxonomy): domain Bacteria; phylum Bacillota; class Clostridia; order Lachnospirales; family Lachnospiraceae; genus Suilimivivens. The sequence continues at coordinate 239,349 of JAIDFQ010000041.1, forward strand.
CCTGCTGCCCCGGCAATCGAGATAACCGGAATTCCAGCAAGACATAAAGAATCCATATCCCGCTGTATCGTCCGCAGCGACACTTCAAAATGCTTTGCTAATTCACTTGCGCTTGTTCTTCCATGATTCAATAAATACACCGTGATAGCATAGAGTCGTTCCGTTTTCATTGTTGCGTCATTCCCTATACTTTCCTGCTATTCTGACCAACAGTTCCACAATCATTTCCATATCATCCGCACAGGCATATTCAAACCGTCCGTGGAAGTTCGCTCCTCCCGTACAGAGATTCGGACAGGGAAGTCCCATAAAAGAAAGCCGCGCTCCGTCCGTTCCTCCCCTTATCGGAACCACCACCGGTGAAATTTCAAGCTCCTTCATCGCCTCTTTTGCATTTTCCACCAAGTGCATGTGTTTCTCTATAATCTCTTTCATATTATAGTATGAATCCGTTAAGTAGATTTCAACGGTTCTTTCTCCGTATTTCCTGTTTAAAAATTCACCAACCTGCCTGAAAAGAGCTTTTTTCTTTTCAAATTTTTCCCTGTCATGATCCCTGATGATATATTCCGCTTCTGCCTCTTCCACTGTACCACTTAGCCGGTCCAAGTGGTAAAACCCTTCATATCCGCAGGTGTACATAGGATTTTCTGCAATGGGAAGCATGGAGTGAAACTCTTGCACCATTAAAATGGCATTGCGCATTTTATCCTTTGCCTCTCCCGGATGCACACTCCTGCCATGTACAACGACCTTTGCCCCCGCTGCGTTGAAATTCTCATATTCCAGTTCGCCCAGCCTTCCGCCGTCTACCGTATAGGCATAATCCGCACCAAAAAGTTCCACATCAAAGTGATCTGCACCAGCTCCCACCTCTTCGTCTGGCGTAAATCCGATCCGAATCCTGCCATGTTCAATTTCAGGATGTTTCAACAGATGTTCTGCCATCGCCATAATCTCTGCAACTCCGGCTTTGTCATCCGCCCCCAGCAGCGTCGTCCCATCTGTCACAATCAACCTTTTCCCTTTATAGGAAGCAAGCTCGGGAAAGTCCGCCACCTTCATCACAATCTGCTTTTCCTCATTCAACACCAGATCATTTCCATCATAGTTTTCCACTATTCTAGGCTTTACCCCTGCCCCCGTCACCGCTGGAGAGGTATCCATGTGCGCAATAAAACCCAGAACCGGCGCCTCCTTGCATCCATCAGAAGCCGGTATCGATGCATATACATAACAGTGTTCCTCATCATATGTGATATCTTCCGCCCCCATCTCCTTAAGCTGTCTTACCAACACCCTAGCAAGATCATGCTGTTTTGAAGTGGAGGGCACAACCGTACTCTCCTCCGATGACTGGGTATCCAATTTTACATATTCCAGAAAATTTTCTATTACTCTTTTCATATCCCATTCTCCTATGCTTTCAACATTGTCTGCCTTTCTTCTATCATAAGTCAATATCCACCTTTAGGTTTCATTATACACATGCCCCTTATCTTCTGTCAAAAATAGCATCTTATCACCCCTTCACTTGTAATAAGAGGATACCGGGATTTTATTTGTAACGCTTCGGCACAAATTCTTGGCTTGTACCGCTTTTCATACAATGATAAAATAAAAGCAGCAGTAAATGCATCATCTTTTAAAGAGTGAGGAAAATACCATGGACGCTTCCGTCAGTATATTATTCTTAATCATCCTGGCAATTATGACCCAGCACCTTGTCTCCTGGGCAGGCAGTATTCTGCATGAAGTCGCTAATGAAGAAACGCATTATGCGGTCTTCACGTTTCGCGACGACCGCAACATGCCTATGACAACAAACATTTTAATGAACCTTTGCATCCCAAATGTCTTGATGATTTTCATTTTTATGTTTTCCCAGAAATTTCATCTGCCGTATGTGGAAAAGTACCTGCTACTCTATGTAATTTCTTTTTTTGTATATAGAATGCTTCTAATCTGTGTCATCCTAAGACGGAAAGAAATGTATTCTTTTCTTTATGAATGGGCGATGACATTTGCAGGTATATGCCTTGCTCTCTTTCTAATCCGCTTCTTTCTATCCACCGAAAAAAATGTTTTCATCACCGCCTCAGAGCTGCGCGAAGAGTTGTGGTTTGTCATACTGATTATCCTCTATCAATTTTTCAAACAGATTCTGGATAAGAAGGTTTTGCAGAATAATGTTCTGAAGAAAGATCAGATTTCAAGATATATTATCCATAAATTCCAAAAATTTTACAATAGATACCAGCACTTGCTTTCTCTCAGTCTTCAAAACCGCGACCTATGTATCTTTCTGTATTCTATCATGATTTTTGAAGATTATAACCGCGGGCCAGTGGCGCGTTCCTTTGAGCGGCTCAAAACCCGCATGGGCAAAAGCGCTACTACGGGAATCATGCAAGTAAAATCAAATACGCCCTTATCGAATGAGGAAAGCGTCATTAAATTTTATAACTGGCTGGAAGAAGCGGCGGGCGGCTATACGCAGTTCGGCATGGACGACGCACGTGTGTTTGATTTGGCATGGCAATATAATAATGATAATGCTTATGCCCAATCCGTTGTTTACATATATAATTGCTTATTTCAATATATTGATGAAGTTCCCAAGTATCGAAAAACTTTTTTTATGCGTACAACATATGATGGGCTTAGCGATTTGCCCGAAGCAGGAATATTCCCCTACCGCTTAGTCACTTGTGACAGCATGGATGCATTCTGCCAAACTATAAATTGCAATACTTATATCAATCTGGAAAAAGGAATCTATTGCATTCAGGATATCACACAGTCCACTCTTTGTGCAAAATTGGAACCGGTTGTTGACGGAACGGAATTGACCATCTACAACATCGAAAACATGCATATTCACGCTAATTGCTCCAGCTTAACAGTTGACGCCCGCTATGCCACAGTCTTGTCATGGAAAAATTGTAAGAACATCGTGATAGAGCACCTGACCTTAGGGCATGCTCCTGCCCCCGGCGAATGTACCGGCGCCGTATTGCAGTTTGAAAATTGCAGCAATATAACCGTAAAGCATTTGGAACTATACGGCTGCGGCACATATGGCATCGTCTGTCTGAACGGGAATATCACTATTGAAAATTGTAAAATCCACCACTGCTCCTACGGCGGTATCTTATTGAACCGGTCAAATTGTGTGATAGATCACACGGAAATATATGATTGTGAGGATACTTTTGAAAGCATTATAGATGCAATTGACAGCAATGTCATCATGAGCTGCTCAACCATATGCAATTGCTCTTCCCAAAGTCACATCTTACATTCCAGCAATGCGTCTTTCATATGCCGGGATGTATTGATTCGTGGATGCAACGCTGCTTTAGAAATTACGAATCTGGAGCAAAAAAACGGTATACATGAGCAGGACAATCAAATAAAGGCGCCAACACCTTTCCAATCAGATTAACTGCCATCTTCGTTTGGCACTTCCCTAGAAATTGTAAACATATATTGCATTTTTTACGCATGAGACAACGTAGGAAAAATCAGTTTATCCTTTTCAAAGTCTTCAAATCCAGTCCCTTTGACAAACAGCGTACAATCTTCTTCCCTGAAGGCTTCCACCTCACAGCCTTCAGCGTTTATCGGTGTAAATCCAAACCTCACCTGCCTGATCTCCTTGCCAAATGAGGCAAGGAGATCATCCATAGGACATTTCCTCTTAGAGAAAATGTCATGAACAGTAAGCACATGCCCTTCTGCCTTCGCGATTACATAGGCATCATGCCTGCAATCATAGTAAACGCAATCCTGCATGGGACCGGTGACATAAAAGAAAATCAGATTATCATTATCTACCATGCGAAAACGGCTGTAAGAAACGCTTCTCCCTATGGCATCCTCCAGATTTTTCCGTTCCGTACGCTCTTGCATGGAAATCTGCACCACACTGCTGCCCCGGGATGTGAAAAAAGGTTTTGTATAACAATATTCCATTGCCTTTTTAAAACCAAATTTAGGATAAAAATCTAAAACACTATCATTTGCAAACAGATATATGCCATCCACTTTCTGTCCATATTCTTTCTCTATTTCATTCATGATCTGCCGGATCAATCCCTGATTCCGAAAGCCCTCCTGTGTCATCACAGTGCCTAGCTGAATGAATCTCTTTCTCTGACCCTTCCAAAGAAAATCCATAAAATTGACAGACACGTTAGCGACTACCTTTCCATCTATCACGATGGAATGCGGATCATAACGTTCACTCCAATATCCGTTCTGATACCATTCTTCAAAATCCAGTCCGTCAAAGGTTTTACAGGCAAGCTGATTAAAGCTGCATCGCAGTTCATTCTGATTGCGGTAGTTCCTGATTATTTCTGTATTCACTGATTGTACCTCCCTTTTTCTACTTATAGCTTTGCCACAATATCCTCTAATACATAATTTTTCGCCTGTATAACAATGGTGTTCTCCTTAAAAACCTCATCTATGATCCTGTGCTCTAAAGCCCTTCTTTTCTCTAAATGCGCAAGCAATCCTTTTAATCCTGTCAGTCCATGTTCTTTTCCCCCAGGTGAGGCTTCCAAGTACTTAATCATGAGCGGGAACCATAACTCATTCCCCTCCCCATCTGACCGCTCTTTCCTTATTACCTCAATCGCACCTTAAATGTCCGCCACGTCCAAGTAAATAATCTTATATCGCTACCTCTCCTCCCCACCAATAAACTGATTTAACCATACCTGTCCGAAACGCAAAAATCAAGCCAAAACCACATTTTTTTCTGTAGGTGTCACATCGCCCTTGCTACACCGCCCTGTGGGTTGAACTGTTACAATAAAAGGAACAATATGGGTGAAATTCCATAGGATATTTGAAGGAAATATGGTAAAATAGTAATGTCATTTAGCAGTATAGATCAGATAAGGAGTATGCTATGAATTTCTCAGATGCCTTTAAAAGTATCATAAAACCTCACGATAAGGACACGCTTCTTCCTCTTTCCACCAGCTTTGGGGAAAACTTATCTGCGGACAGGGTATTACCAGAATATCCCCGTCCACAGATGCAAAGGGACTCTTTTCTCTCGCTGAATGGGCATTGGGATTATGCCATCACCCAAACGACTGACTTTCCCGACCAATTTGACGGAAAAATCTTGGTTCCTTTTTCTCCGGAATGTTCTTTATCAGGCGTAAACAGACAGTTACAGCCTTCTGAGTTTCTTTGGTATCACACGATTCTCCCTGTCATGGACAAGCCAGTTTTGCATGACACACATTTCATTCTGCATTTTGGAGCAGTGGATTACAGGGCAGAAATTTATTTCAATAAAAAGCATATTTTTTCCCACAAAGGAGGCTATCTACCTTTTGAGGTAGACATTACAGACTATGTGCATAATGCTAAAAATGATTTGACAGTGATGGTGCAAGACACCACTGGTCTTGAAAGCCAGGCAAGAGGAAAGCAGTCCCTCCACCGCGGCGGCATTTTTTATACAGCACAAAGCGGTATCTGGCAGAGCGTCTGGCTGGAGCAGGTTCCCGCCGCCCATATAACGGATTTGTGGTTTGAAACCGACTATGATGCACATCAAGTCACTGCTCATGTGAAAGGCACGGCAGAACACACAACTGCCTCTGCACACGATATTCCGCTTCTGTCGCTGTCGATTCTTGCGAAAGGAACGGAAATTGTCCATCAGTCCCTGACATGCGCATTTCATGATTCCTCCAGGTCTGACTATCCCCCTAAATCCGGCAAAAATCAGACCTTTTCCGCTTCCCTTTCTTTTACCCTTCCGAAAGATGCCTTTTATAGCTGGAGCCCGGAAGAGCCTTTTTTGTATGATGTACGTCTGCGTTTCGGAAAGGACACCATACAAAGCTATTTTGCCATGCGTATTTTCACCATTGAAAAAGCAGATGCCTCTGAAAATGCAATCCCAGTTTTCTGCTTGAATCATAAACCCTATTTTCTGATGGGCGTGCTGGACCAGGGCTATTGGCCGGACGGTCTCTACACTGCCCCTTCCGATGAAGCGCTCATTTATGATATTACCGCCATGAAATCTCTCGGTTTCAATATGCTGCGCAAACACGTCAAAATAGAAACCGCCAGATGGTATTACCACTGCGACCGGCTGGGCATGATTGTCTGTCAGGATATGGTAAACGGCGGAAGCTGCTACCATATGCCCGTTATCAGTTATCTTCCCACCCTGTTTCCCAAGCTCTCCTCTCATCTGGAGGACTCCCATTATGCCATGCTCTCTCGAAAAGATGAAGCTGCCCGGATACAATGGGAAAAAGAATGCGGGGAAACCATTGATTATCTGAAATTCTTTCCTTCCATTGCAATCTGGGTTCCCTTCAACGAAGGCTGGGGACAGTTCGATACTGCGCGAATCACGGATATGATAAAGAGAAAAGATCCTTCCCGCCTAGTTGACTCTGCCAGCGGATGGTTCGACCAGAACTGCGGCGATTTTATCAGTATACACAATTACTTCCGCCCTCTCTCCGTTCCCGTAAAGGACTGGAGCACACGAGCATTTCTTCTATCCGAATACGGTGGATTTGCCTGCCATATAAAGGAACATTCCAGCGTGAACCGTATTTTTGGATATAAACGCTATGATACCCTCGCGGATTTTCGCCGCGCTTATCACAACCTGATAGAAAAATCTCTGCTGCCCCTTAAGAAACAGGGGCTTAGCGGAGCAGTGTTTACACAGCTTTCGGACGTGGAGGAAGAAGTGAATGGGATATTGACTTATGATAGGAAGGTAAATAAGCTGAGAAAATCCTCTAATCCCCCATCATCTTCTGAAGTTTACGGCGCACGTGGATGTATGCCGGTATCAGGAAGGCATCTGCAAACACCCATGCCAGCGGACTTGCAAAGCAGGCACCTATAAATCCGAACTTGGGAACCAGCACTAACCCAGCCAGCGTTCTTGCTATCATTTCAAATACGCCTGCTAATATGGCAAAGGTACTAAAGCCCATTCCCTGTATCATGAACCGGATGATGTTGACCAAAGCCAGCGGAATATAGAAGGAGCTGCTGACGATCAGCAATAGTCTTGCATCGTGGAGCAACTGTTTTTCTCCTGAATCTACAAACAAAGCCGCCAGATTTTCACCGAAGATAAACAACACTACAAACGCAATCACAGAATAGATTACTCCCAGCAGGATACAGCTCTTAAGTCCCTGACCAAGACGGTCAAGCTTCTTTGCGCCAACGTTCTGCCCTCCGTAGGTCGCCATGGTAGAACCCATGGCATCAAATGCGCAGCAGAAGAACATACCTACCTTATTGCCTGCAGTGACAGATGCCACAGCTAAGGAGCCCAGTGTGTTCACTGCAGTCTGCAGGATAACGGAGCCGATTGCTGTGATGGAATACTGCAGTCCCATGGGAATACCCATTCCGCACAAGACCCTCATATGGGATAAGTTGATCTTCCACTCTTCTTTCGTAATATGCAGAATCTCAAACTTTTTCATCATATAAAAAAGGCATAAAATCCCGGAAATCAGCTGTGACACCACAGTCGCCACTGCGGCGCCGGCAACGCCCATCTGAAAATTGATGATACATAAAAGGTCGAGACCAATATTTAAAAAGGAGGAAAGCGTCAGGAAATATAACGGCGTCTTACTGTCTCCCATGGAACGGATGATTCCTGATAAAATATTATAAAGGTAAGTGGCAGGAATGCCCAAAAAGATGATGACGATATAAATATAAGCATCCTCAAAAATATCCGCCGGTGTCTTCATCCATGTCAAAATATTTCTGCACAAAGCAACCACGATTACCGTCATGACCACAGAAAAGACAAGGGCAAGCCATGCGCAGTTGGCAACAAACTGCCGCATCCCCGAATAATCCTTTGCGCCGAATTTATGCGCCACCGGTATAGCGAAGCCGCTACAGACCCCCATACAAAACCCAATAATCATAAAATTGATCGATCCAGTCGCACCCACGCCAGCCAATGCGTTCACACCCAGAATACGGCCTACGATGATCGTATCTACCACACTATAAAACTGTTGGAACAAAAAACCAAATAAAAGGGGAAGTGAAAACCCCAAAATCAATTTCATGGGAGAGCCTACCGTCATATCCTTCGTCGATTCCATAACCAATCCTCCTAATTTCTATATAGAAAAAGCCTGTGTGATTAACCAAGTAGAGTATAATCACACAGGCATTAAAATGCTATCATCAATTGTGACAAAAAATAAATTTATTTTGCCGTTTTTTTAAGCAAAAGGATTCTCCGACTTGTACAGCATCCCCTTAGGCTGATTGAACCCAATCTCATCCAGCTCAACACCGATATACTTAAAGACCTCGAACAGCGCCTTTCCGTAATGACCGAATGCTACTGCCCCGTGGTGCGGATAGTTGCCCTCAATCAAAACATGACGGTAGAATCTTCCCATTTCAGGAATCGCAAATACGCCGATACCACCAAAGGATCTGGTTGCCACAGGAAGAACCTCCCCCTGCGCGATATAGCCGCGAAGCTTGCAGTCTGCTGTGGACTGGAGACGATAGAATGTAATATCACCCGGCATAATATCGCCTTCCAATGTACCGTTGGTAACCTCCTCTGGCAAAGACCTTGCCATAATCATCTGGTTCTTCATACTGCAGAATGCCAGCTTCTTGGAGCAGGTATTGCCACAGTGGAATCCCATAAAGGTATCCTTGTGAGTATAGTCAAATTTGTCCTTGATAGACTCCTCATACATATCCGCCGGCACAGTATTGTTGATATCTAACAGTGTGACGACATCATTACTTACTGCTGCACCGATGAACTCGCTTAAGCATCCATAAATGTCTACTTCACAGGATACAGGAATTCCCATGCCTGTCAGGCGGCTGTTTACATAGCAAGGCACGAAACCAAACTGCGTCTGGAATGCAGGCCAGCACTTTCCGGCAATAGCAACATACTCGCGATAGCCTTTATGTGCCTCTACCCAGTCAAGCAGGGTCAGCTCATACTGTGCCAGCTTTGCCAAAATCTCAGGCTTCTGGTTGCCCTCACCCAGTTCTTCTTCCATCTCTTTGACCTTGGCAGGAATTCTTTCGTCTCCTTCATGTTTATTGAATGCCTCAAACAAATCCAGTTCCGAATTTTCTTCAATTTCCACGCCCAAATTATACAGCTGCTTGATTGGTGCATTACATGCAAGGAAATTCAGCGGTCTGGGACCAAAGCTGATGATCTTCAGGCTCTTTAATCCTACGATTGCCCTTGCAATAGGAACAAATTCATTGATCATATCTGCACATTCATCAGCCGTTCCTACCGGATATTCCGGAATATACGCCTTGATATTGCGAAGCTTTAAATTATAGCTTGCATTGAGCATACCACAGTAAGCATCTCCGCGTCCGCCCACTAAATCATTTTGACTTTCCTCTGATGCGGCAACAAACATGGAAGGTCCGTCAAAATGCTTTGCCAACAGCGTTTCAGAAATTTCCGGACCGAAGTTTCCAAGATATACGCACAGCGCATTGCATCCTTCCTTTTTGATATCTTGAAGCGCCTGCACCATATGGATCTCACTTTCCACGATACAAACCGGGCACTCGTAAATATCAGCCTCATCGTATTTTGCCTTGTAAGCAGCCACTAGCGCTTTTCTTCTGTTGACAGACAGCTCTTCCGGGAAGCAGTCACGGCTTACTGCAACGATTCCAATCTTCACTTTTGGTAAATTGTTCATTTTTCATTCCTCCTGTTTCATACATTGTTTATCGTTTCCTTACTATCCCAGCGTACTTTCGCACGCGAATAACCTCATCTTACTCATTGATGCAGAGATTTTTCCCTACAAGCCCCATAGGGCTTCCTTCGGGAAGTCCGCCTTCCGGATGACCTAAAAGCCATTTATTCTTTGCTGTCAGATGTGCATCCTCGCCGCCTGCATGCCCTCTCTCTAAATCCAGATTGGTTCCCTTCGGCAGAACAATTGCAACCTTAAATCCGGCGCCGTCCACACCGCAGGGAGCATAGTGCAGTGTCGTTGCATATACCTCCACTGCCGTTCCCTTGGGTACAAGAAACGCCTCCACAAGAGAAGTATCATAGGTAAAATCTTCCGTGATATCCTGCTGACTGCCCAACATTAAAACTGCGTCCGTAGCTGCCACATTGATTTCAGAACTCCTGTGATACTCAAGCGCATTGAGCATAGAATTATGACCATTGCAGTATCCCACCTGAATCGGAAGTTCCCCGTATACCTTGTCAGTCAATTCTTTCATCACCGGAAGCGACTCAAGCGCTGGCAGACCGGGAACATATTCCACTCCATCAGGCAGCGGCGTGCTCTCCTCCATGGTCCTTAAAAGACCTGAAAAGTCAATGTCCTTCACGACTCTTCCGTACTTTTTAAACCGCTCATCTGTCACATTGTAGATTTTCATTTTGTAGCCCCATCCTTTCCATCATATTTATTTAATTATTTCAAACAAAGCCTTGCAGGCAGGATAAATCTCTTTGAACTGCTGATATCTCGCCTCATACTTTGCAACAAGTTCTTCTTCCGGGTATACGGTATCAACAATCTTTACAATCTTGTCTGCCGCTGACTCCACGCTTTCATATTCCCCACATGCCACTGCTGCCAGCATTGCACCGCCCAGCGCAGGCCCTTCCTCGCTTTCGATTACATCCACCTTCAGATTCAAGATATTGGCAATCATCTTTTTCCAAAGAGGACTTTTCGCTCCCCCGCCGCAGATCTTGGTCCTCTCCAGGCAAATGCCCAGTGATTTGGCTACCTCAAGTGAATCGCGGAGAGCAAACGCCACTCCCTCAAGCACTGCCTGGGTCATATCTGCCCTTGTGGTATCCATCGTCATACCGATAAAGGTTCCTCTTGCATTCGGATTATTGTGAGGAGAACGCTCTCCCATCAGATAAGGCAGGAAATATACATGATTTTCACCCAGCTTCGTGATATCCTTCTGTTCATCTGCATAGGCACTGGTTCCGATAATATCCTCCATCCACCATTTATTGCAGGAAGCCGCACTGAGCATGCAGCCCATCAGATGATAATATCCATCCGCATGTGCAAACGCGTGAAGGGCATTAAACTTATCCACCCCAAATTTCTTAGACGAAATAAAAATGGTTCCGCTGGTGCCAAGAGAAATGTTGCACATTCCTTCTCCCACCGTTCCTGTTCCCACTGCCGCAGCGGCATTGTCTCCCGCTCCTGCCGCTACTTTTACAGAAGCCGGAATACCCAATTCCTCTGCAATCTCTTCCGTCACAGTGCCGACACATTCGTAACTCTCAAAGAGCTTCGGAAGCATCTCTTCGCTGATGCCACAGATTTCGCACATCTCCTTCGACCATCTGCGGTTCTTCACATCCAACAAAAGCATACCGGATGCATCGGACAGATCGGTACAATGTACGCCGGTTAACTTGTAAGCTATGTAATCTTTTGGCAGCATAATCTTGGATATCCTTCCAAAATTCTCCGGCTCCTTGTTTTTTACCCATAAGATTTTAGGCGCTGTAAATCCTGTAAAAGAAATATTTGCCGTGTATTCAGAGAGCTTTTCCTTGCCGATTTCGTTATTTAAGTAATCGCACTCTTCATAGGTCCTGCCATCATTCCACAAAAGCGCAGGGCGAATCACCTGGTCTTCTTTATCCAGAATCACAAGACCGTGCATCTGACCGCCGAAACTGATTCCCCCAATCTGGCTCTTATCTGCCTCTGCAATCAGCTCCTTGATCCCCGCCATCGTCTGCGTGAACCAATCCTCCGGTCTTTGCTCCGACCAGCCCGGCTCCGGGAAAAATATCGGATATTCCTTAGAAACAATCTTCTGAATCTTTCCCTCCCCATCCATAAGCAGCAGCTTCACTGCGCTGGTCCCCAAATCAACACCAATGTACAGCATAATAACCCTCCTTTAATTTGACTTATTCTTCCTCCCTGAAATAACAGAGATTTCCACTCATAATGATTTCCAGTTTGGAATAAAAATTCTTTTTTTCATGTACCATGCCATCGCACATCTCTTCAAATAAAATCTTAATCCCCAGATACGCCTGTTTACTTAAATCCTGATAGACTACCGCATCGATGGTGGCATCTTCAATGTCCTTTTCAATCTCCGCAAAGAGATCAAATCCCACCAGCTTAATATCCCGCCTGCCGCAGTCGCGCAGCGCCTTTGCCGTCATGTCAAGCCGGTAAGTCAAATCAAAGATACCGCTAAGATCTGGCTCCCTTCCGATACAGGAGACGATCTCGCCATATACCTTTTCGCCCTCTACCAATCCATGCACTACCGGCAGCACCTCACAGCCTGGGTATTCCTTCAGTTTTTCCAAAAATCCCGCAAGCCTCGCCTGAATATCCTGGTTATCGCGGTATTCTGCTGTCACAGGTATAAATATCTTTCCGCGGCACAAAAGCATCTTTCCCAAAAGTTCCGCTGAAAGCTGACCGCTTTTATAATAATCTACGCCTACATAATAGTTTTCATGTTTTTTGCCAAGGTCACGGCTCAGCAGTACGACCCGGCAGCCCTCTTGCTTTAATTGTTTCAAAATTGCTTCTATAATCTGTTCATCAGAAAATGCAAGTACAAAGTCCCGCACTCCCTGCGCCAGCATCCGTTCCACCGCCTCGGTCTGCTGCCAGGGCTTTTCCACATCAAATTCCGCAATCAACACATTAAGTCCATCATCCCCGAATTCCTTCACGGCTCTGGCAATTCCCTTTCTGACTTTGGGAGAAAAATAATTGGCGCTCTTGGATCGAAATCCCACATAGCCAATGGTATACTGCCTGTTCATGGCAAGATTCCTGGCATTTTTATTCTGTACATAATGATAGGTTTCCAACGCCTCCATGACCGTGCTGCGTGTCTTTTCGCTGACATTTCCCTTGCCCGCCAAAACCTTATAAATGGTCGTTCTGGAAATGCCGATTGCTGCGGCGATTTCCTCCAATGTCATTCGTTTCATCTCTTCCATTATCTTCTCTCTTTCTACAAAAAAGAATGGTGCCGCCGCAAAGTTAACACGTGTTAACTTCATGGTAACACCACAGTCCTTACTTGTCAATTTGTATTAATGCTCATGATTTTAATTGGATTTTTGTGCAAATTACACGAAGAAAATCTGCTATGGGCACTGGTTTGGGAATAGTTTGGCAATAGTTTGGCAATAGTCCGCCCAGGGCAGATAAATATGCCAACGTCGTCGCGCTCTCGCTCCATAAAAACGTAACAGACGCTAAGCTCGTGAAAAACCTCGCTAAGCGCTGACGTTTTTATAGGGACTCCTTATGGAATATTTATCTGCCCTGGGCTACGTTATTGGCTGGCTATAGGAAAATAAGTTCTTCTTTATTTCACAATTCAACTGTTAGACAGTCAGGCAAAACACAGCTACCCAGTAATTCTTCTGTCCAGCTTCTTGGAAAGCTTTGTTCCAATCACTTGTAAGATCTGTACCAATGCCACCAGCAGAATCACCGTCACGATCATGATATCCGCTTGGTACCTGTGATATCCATAGCGGATTGCAATATCGCCAAGACCACCGCCGCCAACCGTACCAGCCATAGCTGAATATCCCAGAATTGTTCCAAGTGCAATCGTTGCACCCACGATCAGGGAGGTCCTTGCCTCCACCAGCAGAACCTTCCAGATGATTACCCAAAGACTGGCGCCCATACTCTGCGCCGCCTCGACCACACCGTGATCCACCTCAAGAAGCGAAGATTCCACCAACCTTGCCACAAAAGGCGCAGCCGCTATGGATAAAGGAACGATGGTCGCCGTTGCACCATAACTCTTTCCCACGATGAATCTTGTAAATGGAATCAGCAAAACGAGAAGTATCAGGAACGGAATGCTTCTTACAATATTTACCACAATATCCAGAATCTTATAAACGATCTTATTCGGTTTCAGTCCGCCCGGCGCCGTCACCACCAATGTGATTCCCATAGGCAGCCCCAGCGCATACGCAATCAGCGTAGAAACTAAGGTCATATAAAGGGTCACGCCAGTCCCTTCTACCAGCATCATAATAATCTGTTTATCCCACATAATGATCAAGCTCCTCTACTTCCAGTTTTCTGTTCTTCAAATACTGTATCATCTTTTCAGCCGCCCCATCATCCTCCGGCAACTGTAAAATCATTTGTCCATGCGCTACTCCACCGATATCCCTTGTATCTGCCAAGAGAATATTGACCGGCGCTTTACATGCCAGAACCATATTGGCAATCACCGGTTCAAAGGACGAATTGCTGGTGAACACGATACGGATGCATCTTTTTCCTTTCATTTCCTCATACTGTGCGCTCTCGCCTTGGAAAACAAGCTTTTTTGCCGCCTTGCTCTTTGGTCTTTGGAAAACCTCTTCCACCGTCCCGGTCTCTGCCAGCACACCGTTATCTATGATTGCCACATGGCTGCAGATTTCCTGCACCACCGCCATTTCATGAGTGATAATGACAATCGTAATGCCATATTTCTCATTAATTTCCTTAAGCAGCGTCAAGATTGCCTTGGTGGTCGTCGGATCTAAAGCGCTGGTTGCCTCATCACATAAAAGAATCTTGGGGTTGGTTGCCAGTGCTCTTGCAATCGCCACTCTCTGCTTCTGTCCGCCGGAAAGCTGCGCCGGATAAGCCAGCTCCTTTTCCGAAAGCCCTACGATGGAAAGCAGTTCCCTTGCTCTTTCCACTGCATTCTTCCTGTTCGTCTTGACAATTTCCATGGGAAAACAGACATTGTCAAGGACTGTCCTTTGCATTAACAGATTAAAATGCTGAAAAATCATTGAAATCTGCGTCCGCGTAGAACGCAGCTCCTTATCAGATAGCACAGATAAATCGTTTCCCTCCACAAGAACCGTTCCACTGGTTGGCCGCTCCAGAAAGTTAAGACATCTTACCAGGGTGGATTTGCCCGCGCCACTCATACCGATAATACCGTAAATCTCTCCTTTATGAATATCCAGGTTGATGCCCTTTAACGCCTCTACCGTGTTATCTTTACCTACGAAGGTCTTTGTGACATCCTTTATTTGAATCATCGTTTCCATAAATCGACTATGACCTCATTTCCTTTTATCGCTGGTTTTGCTGCATTTAATATGTATTTGTCAACTTTATCATCTTACCACAAAGCCGTTTGGCTTGCAACGCGCTAAGACCTTTCCATCCCAATAATCGTAACAGTAATTTTCTATTGCCTGGTCTAGGTTTTGCCTAACAAGGCAGGCTATACAAATTATGTGAATTTTGTTATACTGCTTTTATACTGTTTTGAAAATACAAGTTATTAAGTATAAAAATATAAAGGAAGGTTACATAAATGATGAATAAGAAAAAAGCTGTTGTTTCACTTGGACATAACGCACTTGGATATACGACTTTGGAGCAGCGGGATGCCGTTAAAGTTACCGCGCAGGCACTTGCGGATTTGGTTGAAGCCGGATATCAGCTGACGATTACCCACAGCAATGGTCCGCAGATCAGTATGATCCACAAGGCTATGACAGAACTGCGCCGTCTGTATATTGATTATACGCCTGCTCCTATGTGTGTCTGCAGTGCCATGAGTCAGGGGTATGTAGGATATGATATCCAGAACTCTCTGAAAGCAGAGCTGTTAAGCCGCGGCATCAGCAAGACGGTGTCCACGATTTTGACACAGGTGACCGTGGATCCTTACGATGAAGCCTTTTATGAGCCTACTAAGCTAATCGGGCGTTACATGTCTTCCGAGGATGCCGAGATAGAAATAAAGAAGGGAAATTATGTACAGGAAGAACCTGGAAAGGGCTTCCGTAGAATCATAGCGGCGCCAAAGCCCATCGATATCGTGGAGATTGAAGCAATCCGTGCCTTGACTGACGCAGGTCAAATCGTCATTGCCTGCGGAGGCGGCGGCATTCCAGTCATAGAACAAAAGCACGCCTTAAAGGGCGCTTCCGCAGTTATCGAGAAAGATGCCATCGCCGGCAAACTGGCTGCTGACCTTAACGCCGACCAGCTGATTATTCTCACCTCTGTTCCCTGCGTTTACCGCAATTTTGGCAAAGAAAACCAGCAGGCGCTTTCTTCTTTCACCATAGAAGAAGGTAAGGAAATGATAAAAAATGGAGAATTTGGGGAAGGCACCATGCTTCCTAAAATTGAGGCGGCGATTACGTATCTTAGCCAAAATGAAAATGGCAGCGTGCTGATTACCTCCCTGGAATCTGTCTCCGATGCCTTAAAAGGAAAAGCTGGAAGTGTTATTACTGCCGGCTGATGGATCAAAAATATATTTTGATAATCCAAACGAATAGCCTTTCCATGCACTATGGGGCTGCCTATTTAAAGCAGCCCCAAGTAATTTCATGCTATGATTAATGCCATCAAATAAAACCATGTATTCCCTTCTTCCCCCGGCAGAATCTCAATCTCAACCTTACGTTTCTTTTTCTCTCCATGGTGAAGGATCGGCTGCAGATACTGACAGTCTCCCCAGTCTTGTTCAAAATTTCCATCCAGAATCAGTCCATGCTCCCTGTCCTCATCCAAAATCAGCTTTGCCTTAAGCGCCGGTTTCTGAACAGTCTTCCTGTACTGTACAGCAATGCAGGAAGCCTCAACCTCAAAAACAATCCTGTCTCCCGCCTTCTTTCCAATCCATCCGTTCTTAAACCCATCCAAATGTCCCATTTTCTCTTCCGTATCTGCACGAAAGCCGGAAAGCTCTGGCGATATTTCCCTGATGGTCAGCCTTCTTGCATGCTCATATGCATTATCCGTCATGGGCAAAGGTAACCGCTTTGACTGCTCCCCCTCTTTTCTTGCTGCATCTAAATCTGCCCCTTTTGCCTTCTCAACTCCTTTTCCCACCTCTTCCTTAATCTTTTCCAAGAAGCAAATGATTTCTCCTGCCACAAGCTCATGCCCTTTATCATTGGGATGAAGACCATCCGCCGTCAATTCCGTCCTTGCATATTCCCCTGCTTTCATCCGACGATAAATCGTGTCACGCACGCTCACATAGGGAATCCCGTACCATTCGCCTATAGCGTTATGAAATGCCTGCGCATTTTCCCCTGTATCATAAAAAACATTGTTAAGCAACAGCACTGCCGGCATAGAATCCCATGCAAGCAGCTTCCGAATCACGCCCTCATAGGTTTCCTGAAAAAACGTATCCGCCTCATCATTCACACTGAAATCTACCACCACGAAGTCCGGCTGATACATTAATAAATCCGACTCTGCCCGCGCTGCTCCATAATGGGAGGTAGTGCCTCCAATCCCTCCATTGACATAATAAAAAGTCGCCAGAGGAAACGCTTGCTTCCACCATGTATATACGCGATACGCGTAAGTTTTCGTGTGTTCAGATGCAAGACTCCCCTGGGTGATAGAGCCCCCTAAGAAGCCAATGGTAAGTTCCTCGCCGCGGGCAGCACGCCGCATGCAATTCTTTAATCTAGCTAAATTTGTTGAATACATTTGATTATCCTTTCATCATATTGGGTGGTGAGTGGGCAATCGTTTCGCCTTGCGGCAGGAACCGGGCACGCCATAAGCAGCCAGACGCCGCCGGGCACAGGACCTATCATCCTTTCCGGGCTCGTCTTCAAATCGGATTTCACTAACAGAATGTGTCTATGTGTTTCAATGAGGACGGGTCGGAGCCGGCGGCGTCTGGCTGCTTATGGCGTGCCCGGTTCCTGCCGCAAGGCGAAACGATTGCCCACCTATTTTCATTCTGGAATTTATTTTATGTAAACCACTTCTTCTATATATGCGGCAAGCTCTTCCGCCATCTCTTCTGCTTCAGAAATCCGTAAATGTCCCGGTGTTCCTTCTCCGTTTCTCTGAAACAGAAAGTGGCTTACTTTTCCATCCGCAAGTTCATGACACACCTGTTCAATGGATATATCCCAGCTTTTGTCATGATTCAGCAAGGTGGTACAGCATATGATATGCGCCGCCGGATACTGGCTGCGCAATTTCAACAAGAATTTCTTATAACATTCTCTCCAGCGAACTGCCAATAAACCTAAAGGCTCTTCTTTCATGTAGTCATGGGGATGGCTGTCATTCTGTCCCACTGCCACGATTACCACATCCGGCGTGTATTGTGTGAAATCCCATAAAACGGGTTTTCCTGCTTCCGGTGCATAACGTATCTTATCCCACACAGATTCCATCCCCATTGCATCTGGTTCATGGAACCAGCCTGTACCGTTCATCAGTGCAATTCCGCCCTGTGCAATATCATGAATCTGTGCATTTAATCTGCGCGCCGTCATCCATGCATAGGAATACCAGCTATTGGAATATTCCCCGTTATGGGGTGGGTCTTCTTTACCCTCATATGCCGCTGCTTCCGACACTTCCCCCGCCGAAACAGAATCTCCATACACCTCGATCCTGCGCTCCGGTACCGGCGGCGGTGGAAGCAGCGCTCCGCCTTCCGACAAGTGCAAGGAACATAATATCATTTCATGACAACTATCCTGCCTCTTAAAAAATAATACCTCATGCTCCCCATCTTCATCATTATCCATCAGCGTAATTTCCGTCTGTCCCATATCCTTCAAAAGCCATTTCTTCTGAACACCATCTACCAGCGCTCCTGCATAATTGTCCCAATAAAAATGCCTATTCTCTACCGTCAGGACTGCCTTACGCCCCCAAAACCGAAAATGTAGATAGGACGCCGGAAAGATAAGCTCCGGTCTGCTCTTATCCCTTCTGTTAATTCTTCCGCTATAAACCAGTTCCTCCCGGTCCAAACAAATCTCCACCATCCATTTTTCCTCCATTTCGAAGGGTTTACGCTAAGGAGGCGAGTGAAATGTCAGGTTTCGCTCTGCCTTTACTTCCTTCTCAATATTTAATATATGGCAAACTCTAAAAAACTGCGGTTCACCTCTGCATTCTCCGCATTTTGGAAAAACACCAGCAAAACCGGATCGTCCTTCTCTTGATTGAGATATTCCATCAATGGCAGATCTTTCACGTAAATCCCATTGTATACACCATTCGTTTCCACGAGATTTCCCTGCCATCGTATTTTTTCTTCCTCGCTGAGCATATCTCCTAAATCCGCAAACCCATACTCTAAATCCACACAATACCGGTAAAAACTTTCCGGTACAATTGCTGCATCCAGTTCTCCGCCGCCAAGTCTGAAAAAGAACTTGTCGTAAGAACTTTCATTCACCCCTTCCAATTCCTTTCCCACATAAGAAAACACATAATTAGAATCTATGGAAATCTGCTCTGCCGAAATCCCCATATCCGCAGCAAAATCCTCTGCAAGCATCCCGTCTCGCTCAAAATCTATTGCCTGATTAATCATGACGCAATTGAATACTTTGGGCGGCTCCCCAAAGAAAAAATGGCGAATCAGTAAAATAATAAGGAAAACCAAAAGCACGGCAAACAGAATATGGTACCAATAATACGCCGCAATGTATTGCAGCTTCTGCCCACTGTCCATGTGTGCCGTCTTTTCACGGATATCTTTTAAAATGCCCTTCCACCATCTTGCCATGATTCATCAATCCTTTTACGGTTCTTTTTCTTGTTCTTAAACACACAGGACGGCATCTGATATAAACTGCCGTCCTGCAATAACATTTCTTTTATCTCTATACTGTGGTCAAAAGTGCCTCAAAGCAGCCTTCCAGTTCATACTCACCTGTGTTCGCCGTGATGAAAATGCTGTCGCCCTTTTTAACCGACACACATTCGCCGCCCGAACGGACTTCCCCGGTTCCTTCCAACACCAGAAGACTTGCAAAGGAGGAGCGGTCAATCTCACCGAACATCCGCTTCATAAGCTGCCCGTCTAACACAACTTTATCTACCGTAAAGTAATCGCAGGAAACAATGTGGGGTTCAAAGGATTTGCGCTTCATAATCGGGATACGGTTGGTCACCTGCAGCGCTTTTTCAATGTGAAGGTCGCGCTCCTTTCCGTCCGCTCCCTTCCTTCCGTAGTCGTATACCCTGTAGGTCACGTTAGAGTTCTGCTGAATCTCCGCAATCAGATTTCCCTTTCCGATGGCGTGAATGGTTCCCGGCTCGATCAACAGGACATCACCCTTTTGTACTTTTACCTTATTCAAGACCTCAAGCAGCGTCTTTTTTTCAATCCGCTCCACGAATTCTTCTTTGGATATCTCCTTGGAAAAGCCGTAATACAGACTCGCCCCTTCTTCACAGTCCACAATATACCACATCTCTGTCTTTCCATACTGCCCTTCATTTTCAAGAGCAAAGGCATCGCTTGGGTGGACCTGAATCGAAAGATCCTCTTTTGCATCAATAAACTTGACCAAAAGCGGGAACTGTTCATACTTGCGGCTCTTGGTGCCTGTCACTTTTTTCCCTTCCATCAGGATATATTCACTCAAAGTGCTTCCAGCGTACTCCCCATTCTCCACATAACTGGGACCGTCCGGGTGGCAGGATAATTCCCATGTCTCAGCAAGCCTGTCGCCGGAGAATTCTTTTCCAAACTCAGTCACCAATCTTGTACCGCCCCACATATAATCTTTATAGCTGGGTTTTAATTTCAAAATCGCCATAATTCTACGCTTCTTTCTCCCTTAAGATTTTTAAGTTCCTGTCTATCAATTCACAGCGCTGTTTTACGCAGTCTGGTGAACGCAGAGCATCTTTCGGTGTATGAAATAAATAGTCCTCTAACTTATCAATGGTGGTTACCGCCACATGCATTCTCGTATCGCAGGATGCATAATAGATGTACACATCTCCGTTTGCCCTTGCAATGGCGCCGTTGGTAAAGACTACATTGGAGACATCCCCCACTCTTTCCTTCCCAAGCGGGACCAGCAGTACTCCCGACGGCTCTGCCACCAGCCTTGAAGGGTTGCGAAGATCCGTTCCAAATGCATACAGCACGTAGCGCAGACCTGCTGCCGTGCACCGCACCCCGTGGGCAATGTGAATCCAGCATTTTTTCCCTTTGATGGGAACCGCACCGGCTCCGTTTTTGGCCTCCGTCAGCGTATGGTAAACCCTTTTGCTGGTAATGATTTCTTCATCAATCACGGCATTGGTGATATCATCACACAGTCCAAATCCAATACCGCCGCCGCTTCCAGTTTCAATAAACCCATCCATCGGCCGGGTATAAAATGCGTACTTTCCGTCCACAAATTCTGGATGAAGCAGCACATTCCTCTGTTGGGGGGAACGCAGTGTCCTAAGATTCGGAAGGCGCTCCCAGGTTTTCAGATCCTTTGTCCTTACGATTCCCGCCTGCGCTACTGCCGCGGATAAATCTGAAGTTGTGGTATCCTTGCTCTCCGAGCAGAACACGCCATATAGATAACCGTCCTCATGCTTCGTAAGACGCATGTCATAGACATTGGTCTCTTCCGGGCAGGTATCCGGCAATACCACCGGATGATCCCAGAAGCGGAAGCCATCTACGCCGCTGTCACTCTCTGCCACGGCAAAGAAGGATTTCCGGTCATTCCCTTCCACCCGTACCACCAGATAGAATTTTCCATCCATCTCAATTGCCCCGGAATTCATCACCGCATTGATCCCTAAGCGTTCCATAAAATAAGGATTGCTTTCCTTATCCAGATCGTATCTCCAAAATAAAGGAGCATGCTCCCTTGTAAGCACCGGATATTCATATCTGTCATAAATTCCGTTGTAAAAACTGCTTTTTTGATTTTTTCTGGCAATCAGTTTATCCTGCTTCGCCTTTTCCACATAATACTGTTCATGTATCATCGCCTAATCTCCTTATGACCTCCATACACATTCTGCCGTTATGATAAGGACATTTCCAAGGTTCCACGATTGGTTTGTGAAGGGGCGCGCCACTTTCGTCTACCGCCCAGAACCACTCGGAGCCCTCTCGCTTATCAATGATGTTCCGGCAGATATAATCCCAGATTTTTTCTGCTGCCTCCAGATAAAAAACCTTCTCCGGCTCTTTCTCATAACCATTGATAAATCCCACCACTGCCTCCGCCTGTACCCACCACACTCTTGTCGTGTCCACCACGCCATTTTCTGCTTCATTGGGAAGAGAATCTCCCGTAAAGACACGCTCATAAATATTTTTTGTGATTTTCGTTGTAATGGGGCGGATTCTTTCTGTGTAAGATGCATCTCCCAGCACCGCAAGCGCACGGTCCACCAGCCAGGAGGTCTCGATATCATGACCATAGGAATAAAGGTCGATCAGCGGATTCCAACAATCGTCAAAAAACACTTCCTGTCTTCCCTTTCCCCAATTATAAACTTTCTGCTCAAAAATATCCAGCATATAACGAATCCTTGCGCCCACTATTTCTGCTCCGCTCACCCGGTACAGCTCTGTATATGCCTCCAGAAGATGCAAAAGCGTATTCATGGTCCTCTGCGCCATGACGCCATTCTCGGACAACTTCTCATTGTCCATGGGATGGAAGGTTCGGTCAAAGGCTTCCAGATAACCCCCCTCATCCCTGCACTTGCCCTCAATCAACTGATAAATCAAAAAGGCAAGATTCAGCGCCTCTTCTTCTCCTACCGCATCATAGTAAGCAGAAAGCGCATAGATTGCAAAAGCCTGGTTGTATGTATGCTTGGAAGCATCCTTAGGTCTTCCGTCACAGGTAAGAGACCAGTAAATGCCGCCATAAACCTCATCCTGACAGCGCTCCTTTAAAAACCGGTAGGCATGATGCGCATCTTCCCTTAAATTTTCCTTTCCCAGCATCTTATAGGCACTAGAGAAAAACCAAAGGATACGGCTGTTTAAGATACAGCCCTTTTCATAATTTCTGTCAATCTTCAATTGATTGTCCATATAACCATAATAGCCGCCATACTCCGTATCCTTCAGATTTTCCCAAAACGGAACCATATCCTCTTCTAAATGGCGCGCAATTTCTTTTACAAATGTACGCATATGCTCCTACCTTCTGCCGATTTCCGTATCATTTTCCGTAACCGCGCTGTTTTCCTTGATATAAGAAACAATCTCCTCCACAGTGGTAAACGCAAGCCCCACGTAGGTGTCTGCCGCTCCATAATAAATAGCGATCCTTCCGCTTTCACTGTCGTGAATGGTGGCACAGGGGAAAGTCACATTCGGCACGAACCCTCTCTCCTCATACCACTCTTCCGGCGTCAGCAGGAAGTTGGAGCAGCGGTACTTCACGATGGACGGATTGTCAATATCAAGAATCGCACCTCCAATGCTGTATACGTAACCGTTGCAGGTCCCACTAACCCCATGATAAAACAAGAGCCATCCTTCTGTCGTCTCAATAGGGGCAGCGCCGCCGCCGATCTTCAAGGATTCCCACCACTGGCTGGCTTTTCCCATCACATGGCGGTGCTTTCCCCAGTAGACCATATCCGGGCTTTCAGATAAGAAAATATCTCCAAAAGGAGTGTGCCCACTGTCACTTGGCCGGGACAGCATCATATAGTTTCCGCCTATTTTCCTTGGGAATAATACAGCATTCCGATTAAACGGAAGGAACGGATTTTCAACCCTGGTAAAAGTCTTAAAATCTGTGGTCTTTGCCATCCCGATTGCCGCTCCATAAAAGTCCTGACACCAAATGATATAATAGGTATCTTCCACCTTTACCAGCCTGGGGTCATAGGCATAAACCGGCATAAAGGGATTCCCCTGCTCATCCACAAACTGGATCTTTTCCTCCTCAAATGTCCAGTGGATTGCATCTTTGCTTCTGCCCATATAAATATAGGGGATACCGTTTGTCTGTTCTCCGCGGAATACACCGATAAAGCTGTCTTCATAAGGTATAACCGCACTGTTAAAGATTCGTGCCACTTCCGGCGCTGGATTCCTTCCTATGATAGGATTTTCCCTATACCGCCATACCGGCGCGCCGTTTCCCTTCTTTTCCTTTTCCTGCCATGGCATATTTGGCACGGCAGGCGCTATGATTTTCACATTGCTCATATGCTCTTCTCCTTTATTTCTAAAAACATGCAAATCAACCTTTCACCGCACCTGCAGCCATTCCACTGTATACCTGCTCCTGGAATATGAGGAAAAGGATAAAAATGGGAATGATGGTGATCAAAACACCTGCGCAGATGTAATTGTACTGATTTCCAAAAGGCCCCGTAAAGGTATAAAGCGCTGTGGAAATCGTTTTTAAATTTTTGTCCTGTAGATACAAATTGGACATATAGTATTCATTGTATACACCTACTCCCTTAAGCACCAGCGATGTGACAATTGCCGGTTTTAAAAGCGGAAACAGGATTTTAAAGAACACACCAAAGTATGTACACCCATCCATAATTGCCGATTCGTCCAAAGATACCGGAAGGTTCTCAAAAAACTGTAAGAAAATGTAAATGGATATGATGTCTGTTCCCATCAACACAACCATATAACCGTACAGATGATTGATCAGGTGCAGCTTATACATGATCTGGTAAACCGTAACCTGTGTTGCAATGCCAGGAATCAATGATGCAAACATAAACAAGCTATGAATGATTCCGCTTCCCTTGAATTTAAAACGGTTCAACACATATGCCAGCATGGAACCCGTAAGTACAGACACCGTCAGCACAACGATCAGCACGATTCCTGTATTGAGAAATCCCTTTAACATATTCGCCTGCTTTATTGCAACTGCAAAATTTTCAAAGTACAAAAACGAGGCAGGCAGATCCAGCACGGATGTGCTGTTATATTCTTCTGTGGTCTTAAATGCTGTCAGCACGCACACGCAGATTGGAAGCAGCGCCACGATGGATGCCAGTATGATCGATACATATTTGAACACCGTAAACAAAAACGTAGTGGGTTTCATCCTCATAATAGTCATACCTTATCTTCCCCCTTTCGCAGCCTTTGCCGCACGTTTCTTCGCCCTGACTGCCGCCTTGGACTCATCTTCTGTTCCATCATTGAACACATATTTAAAGAACAGATTCTGCGCTACCGTACAAATGACGATGATTGCCAGAAGGACGATTGCCATTGCACAGGCAAGACCAACTTTCTGATTTTCATGGGCAAGACGATTCATAATAACAAAATATGTTCCTGTACCCATAGTACCGTTGGTGATAACATAAGGCGGCTCAAAAGCGCTCAGCGAACCGCTGATGGAAAGAATCAGATTCAGCACCACAATAGATTTAATGCTGGGAAGGATGATGTAGCAGAACTGATGCCATTTGTTTGCCCCATCCAAAGATGCTGCTTCATAAAGGTCTGTGTCCACGGACATCATTGCTCCCAGGAACAGAATCATGTTCTGCCCCATATATCTCCAGACGGAGGTCGCCGCCAGAGAAATGTTATTGATTCTCTGATCCTGTAACCAGTAGGGAATTTCTTCTGCAGCCACTCCGAATATCTGCAAAAGGGAGTCTAACACATATCCTCTTGCGTAGAAGAACTTGAAGATAAACCCTACTGCAATACCACAGATGAGGTAGGGGAAGAACATGGCGCCTTTAAAAATGGCGCTCCCCTTCACATGGAAGACAAACATGGTGGCGAAAAACAGCGCAAGCGCAAGCTGAATCACGGCACCGCCCATATAATACACACTGACCAGCAATGACTTAAAGCATTCGCTTCGTCTGAAAACTTCCACATAGTTGTTCAGTCCAACCCAGGTTCCTTCCTGACCGCCGTACTTCATATTATAAAAACTAAATCTGATCATCTCAAAAAACGGGATGTAGGTAAATACAGCCAGAAGCGTCAATGGAATAATCATAAACAGGACGATCACTAAAACTCTCTGTCCTTTCCTGGCTTTCATGTTTTCCCAAAAACCTTTCCGCGGTTTGGAAACCGCTGTAGCTGTGTTACTCATAGTAACCTCCTATTCCGTCACTTCAACGCCTAAAGTTTCCTGTGCTGAAGTCCACTTTGCATTCCATTCGCCCATCAGTTCATCCAGTGTCTTGGTGCCGTAAAGAGCAGCTTCTAAGATCTCACAATCCGGATAATCATCATTATTGATACCAACTTCGCTCTCAAGATTTACATTATCAAACAAGTCTTCCTCTCCTGCCGGAGCCTGATTGTTTGAAAGAAGTTCTACACCGGAGAAATCAGCCAGCACATCGGGAAGGGGCTGATCCTTGCGCGCCGGAATACTTCCTTCATCTGTATAAATACTAGATTCTTCAACCAGCCATTTTACATAAATCATAGATGCAATCTGGTTTTCGGTGGACGCCTGTGCATTGATACCAAATCCATAGTTACCGCCTGCACTTGCATACTGTTTGCCGTCTACCGTGATAGGGAAAGGCATGTATTTTACATCATCCGGTGTATCACCTGCATCCTTGCACTGCTGTACTGCCCATGAGCCAAGAACCATGGTAGCGATCTCGCCCTTGTTAATGGCGCCCTTGGAGGATTCCCAGTCGGTACTTGCAGGGTCTTCTTCTACCAGCTTACGTGCAACTGCTTCATACATGGTGTAATAAACGGCATAAGGACCTGTCATATCATCTCTTTTTGCAAAAGGATCTTTCATGTGAGGCATCTTATTCTTGAAATCCGCATCCCCTGTGCAGACAATATCGGTGTAGGCATCCCATGCACCCATGGTCCAGCCTGCTGCAAAGTTAGTATACAGCGGAACCGCATCTGTATTGTCACTGATTTTCTGAAGGGCATCCAAGAACTCATCCGGTGTCTTAGGGAGTTCGGTAATGCCTGCTGCATCCCATACCTTCTTGTTATAAAGGACTCCGCCTGCTGTACCGCCGTTCGCGATGCCATATACTTTTCCTTCAAAGCTCTTCTCTGTACAGAAATTATAAATGCCATCCAGTGTATCGAAATCGCCCAGGCTGATAAAGTAGTTTTTCAACTCTTCCTTGCTGACCGATGTAGGGATAAAGCAGATATCACCCCAGTCGCCTGTGGTAAGACGGAGTCTTAAGGACTCTTCATAATCGGTGATACCTTCATATTCTACTGTAATATTAGGATACAGTTCCATGAACTGTTCTGCATACCCTTTATAAACAGTATCAACGATGTCGGTACGATTGGTCAGTATTTTAATGCTGGCGCTTAAATCACTATAGTCGCCCTCTGAATCAGCGCTGGTCTTTAATGTAATGGAATCAATTGTTAGAATTTCAGTGCTGGTATTGGATGATGATGCTCCCTGCGCTCCTCCGTCATTGCCCTCGCTCTTACCTCCGCACGCAACAAGCGGCAATACCATAGCAGCTGCCAAGCCCAGACTCAATAATTTTTTCCTGAATTTCATAACTTTTTATCCTCCTTTAATTTTTTTAATTGTTTTTTAAGTTAATTTAATTTTAGTATTATTTTTTAATTTTGGGAAGTCTTTTTATCAATAAAATACACTTTCTCCATTTTTCATTTACTTACTTTTATTTTTTTATGCACAATGCACATAATAAACGCGCATTTGTAAGATTAATTTATTTTTAAGTAGATTAATATATTAAGTTAATTTAAAATAAAAAAGCGGATGTATAACAAATCTGTATATACATCCACTCTTTAAAAATTTTCCTTTTATTTCCGCTTATCTTTTGACACTGTTTTTCATGACCACATGACCGGATATGATTTCAAGGCTGCTTCCCTGGCCGGAACTGCGAAACTGCTTGACCAACTTTTTAATTGCTACTTTCACCATTGCCTTTATATTTACTTCATAGGTGGTAATCCCATGATCCGCATATCCGGGATACAAAAAATTATCAAATCCCACTACCGAAATGTCATCCGGCACCTTAAGCCCTCTTGCCCCCAGCTTGTTCACCAGCATCCCCGCTGTAAGATCGCAGTTGCACACAAAGGCTTTCGGCAACCGTTTCGGCAGCTCAAATTCCACAACTCCCGTCTCATCTCTGTCCTCAATCACCCATTCCGGATGAATGTTTTTGCCATGTTCCATCATAGATTTCATGTACCCACAATAGCGGTCCATAATACTGTTGGTGGCATGAATAGATCCTACAAACCCAATCTCCTCCAGCCCACGGTCAAATAAGATTTCCGTCATCTGATACATGCCATAAAAATTATCTGCGATCACTGCGTCCTGGGCAAATTCTCTATCATAAAAATCCAAAAGGACGATTGGCTGTGAAGCGGCCTCCTTCATCTGCCTGATCTGATCTTTTTCGATTTCTCCGATAATGATAATGCCTTGCACACTGTTTTGCAAGATCATCTGAGGTATCTCAAAAAATGCGGTATTGCCGTCCGTCCTCAGCGTTTCCACAATGGTATAACACTGCTTTTCCGTTGCAGCAAGCGCCAGTTCCTGATAAATCTTCCAATAGTAAGTCGCATGATTTCCCAGATATTTTTCCGCTATCAGAACGCCTATCTTCTGAAAGTCACTGCCTTCCTCTTTCGTGCTTTTGTCTTTGACCAGAGTTTCATATCCCATCTGATCCGCAACCCTTTGAATTTCTTCCCGTAACTGGTCGCTCACCCCTTTTTGTCCATTTAGGGCATTATGCACCGTCACTGCGCTGACACCTACCGCCTGTGCAATATCTGCCAGTCTCACCTTTCTCATTTACTCCTCCATTCCGAAGCGTTTTAACGCCGCGAACCGCGGGCAGAATATCAAATTCTACTCGCGTCCAGCAAGACTTGTGACACTTCGGCACAAATCTTTGGTTGCATAAAATGCTATCAAGCAATTTATTCAACTTTCTCCTCCGCAACAGATGAAATGATACAGACAGCTCTTCATGTCACCCTTTTCTGAAGGAATCAAAAAGCCGCATTTCATCAACTCTTCTCCCCGATAAATTTCTTCTGTGCCCTCCAGCATGTAATCTGCTTCTTCCGCTAAACCATGCAAATAGATTTTTCTGCTTTGCATATTGGGCTGTGCCAATACCTGCACAAAAGTCACCAGTGCCTCTTTGCCATCTTTCGCCGCCACTTCCCAGCAGTCATATGGTTTTTCCATGGACCAGGATGCGATTCTGTAATAATCTCCTTCCTGCATCAGGGCATGATATTTATGATACAACTCCACCTGCCCTGGTATCTGATCCCTCTCCTCCTGCGCAATCTTAGTAATGTCAAGCTCATAACCAAAGGTGCCGGCAAGCGCTACATGCCCCCTGGTCTCAAAAGGCGTATTCCTTCCCACCACATGATTCGGGCAATCCCCCACATGCGCGCCCATAGTGGCAAGTGGATAAATAAGCGCCGTCCCCTCCTGGATGCGCAGCCTCTCCAGTGCATCCACATCATCCGAGCACCAAATCTGTGGGCTGTAATACAGCATTCCGGGATCAAATCTTGCCCCTCCGCCGGAGCAGTTCTCCAAAAGCAGATCTGGGAACTCCTGAACCAGTCGTTCCTGCATCTCATAGACACCCAACATATAACGGTGAAGAAGCTCTCCCTGGGCTTCCTTGTTAAGGTAGCTGCTTCCAATATCGCAAAGCTGCCTGTTCATATCCCACTTCACATAGGCAATCGGTGCACTGTGCAGAATATCCGCCACACACTGATACGCATAGTCCACTACTTCCGGTCTGGATAAGTCCAAAACATACTGCGCCCTGCACTGGGTTGGTGTCCTTCCCTGAATCTGGATCGCCCACTCAGGATGTTTCCGGTAAAGTTCTGAATCCGGCGAAATCATCTCCGGTTCAAACCATATTCCGAAGGCTAAACCAATTTCATTTACCTTTTCTACCAAATCTGCAAGTCCTGATGTAATCTTCTCTTCATTGACGAACCAGTCCCCCAGGGAATTGTCATCAAAGTTCCGCTTTCCAAACCACCCATCATCCATCACAAGCATCTCGATGCCTGCCTTTTTCGCCTCTCTTGCAATATCCAGAAGCTTTTCCGAATTAAAATCAAAGTAGGTTGCTTCCCAGTTGTTGATCAGCACCGGACGTTTTCCATATTTATAAGGACTCCTTATCAGATGTTCTCTATAAAAATCATGGAAACAACGGGTCATTTTTCCAAGTCCTTCTGAAGAATAAATCAATACCGCTTCAGGCGCTTGGAATACTTCCCCCGGTCTTAAATTCCAGCAAAAGTCTTCCGAGTGGATTCCCATGACCATCCGCACATTACCAAACTGCGCCAGCTCTGCCTGCGCAAGGAAATTGCCGGAATATACGAAATTCATGGCATATACCTCTCCCTGCTCCTGGGTCGTATCCGGTGCCACCAGCGCAAGAAAAGGATGCTCCTGATGACTGGATTCTCCCCTCCTAGAAGATACCAGCTGTTTTCCGTATCGTATCCTGCCCCTTTGGATGCTTCGCTCCCTCGCCCAGCTTCCCGTCAGCGTCAGCATCTCAAAATCCTTGTTGTCCATATCCAGACAGGCACTGTAGACCTTTTCCAGTTTCAAATGCTGCTCTCCAATATTTTCAATCCGCACGCTTCTCGTAATCACATCGTATTTTTCAAATACAGAATAGGAAAGCACAGCACGCAGGTTTAGAATATCATCCTCGCATACAATCTCCAATGTCTCCACTTGCTCCGGTTCACCAAAGGATGCCGGAAGTCCGGGCAGTCCGGGCTTTCCCTTTGTAATCTGGTAAGATTTAAAGAAAACCTCGCATCCTGTGCTTCCTGATTCTCCCCTTACGTCCAAGCAGCTTTCCCTGTAATCCCCGACTCCTCCTGTAGGGTATTCCATAGGAAAGCGATCTAGAAACGAAGATTTTTCCCGTTGATTTACGGAAGGTGTGCAGGGGGCCTCCTTCATGCGCAGCAAATAGTTGTTTCCTTCTTTCTTTAGTCTTCTGCCATAATAAATGTGCCCTACGTATCCTTCCGGCGACAAGCCGATCAGATAGGTCGTTTGCGCGGTGTTTAGTTGGAAAATTTTTTTATCCTCCCGATAGATAATTGCCATTGCGTCTTCCTCCGTGAATTAATTTTTGAATGTGTTTTTAGTTAAAATTAATCTCGTTTAATTTCATTCTATTTTACTTTTAAGTGATTGTCAACTTGAATTGTGGGAGATGTTGTGAGATTGTAATATAGATGTTGTTTGACGTCCGCCTTGGATTTTGGAATGGGGCAGGAAGAGGCGGCGGGCGGCTTTGCTTAGAGGTTCCAGGCTCACCTCAAAATCGGATTTCACTAACAGAATGCATTTATGTGTCTTAGGAAGGTCGGGTCGGAGTCAGCGGCATCCATGCCGCCCACTGCCTCTTCCTGCCCCATTCCAAAATCCAAGGCTACGTTATTGTTAAGCTTTACTCATAGGAAATAAGGTTTTATCAGCAAGTCCAATTCCTGCATTGTTCGATTCGTTTTCCCTCATCGCCCTGCTTCTTATCATAGGCAAATTGCTTTAATATGTCACAGGGAAAATCCTTGCATTGTCCACAATGCTCATGTTGCTTTGATTCGCTGCAAGTTTTCAGCGGACAGCTCTCACCCCAAAAGGGCTGTTTAATATTTACACACCCTTCACACCCCACTTGCTCCCGATAAGAACACGCACTGCACAAAATACCACATCTTGATTCAATCAACACTGCTTCCTCCTTTTCATCATACTATCCCACTATTATAACGCACCCAACACGACATCTATGTGTCATGTTTTACGCAACCGCTAAGTATTCATCTCATAACTTTCTGCGCAGCCGAGTCCATTGGCTAAGAGACAGAGCCGCTTTCCAAGGGCAGATGCGCCCTGTGGGGATGGCTTCTGTGGCAGGCGGCGCACACATGATTCATATCGGAGCCTTATGCACGGCGATTAGAATGTCTTAACAGTCCTTCGATTCCCAGCAATCGGCGGACAGGAAGTCCGACGAAGGCGTAATTTGCCCCATGGATGGGGCAATACGCCGTTTGCGTCCGGCGCCAATCCCCCACAAGGACTGTTTAGACCTTCTTATCGCTGTACATAGGACCGATATGAATCATGTGTGCGCCGCCTGCCACAGAAGCCATCCCCACAGGACGCACCTGCCCTTGGAAAGCGACTCTGTCTCTTAGCCAATGACCCCCTCTCCACCAAAAAAAGCAGAGCAGCCACGCCCCAAAGTCATGCCTGCCCTGCCATTATTCATTTCTATCTATATGCAAAACCAACCCTTATTCAGCAATATCAGCATACATAAAATACCAATATCCATAAGGTGAATGCCAAGATCCTGTGATCTTATCGCTCTGTAACCAGAAGTCATTATAGTAAGCTACCGGTACACATCCAGCCTCTTCCATCAGAATATCTTCTGCTGTATGAAGCGCTGTAGAACGCTCTGCTGCATCAAGAGTTGTTCTGGATACTTCCATTGCTGCGTCATATTCCGCATTGCTGAACTTACCATCGTTGTTTCCATTGGTGGAGTAAAGCAGATCCAGCATGTTGGAAGGATCACTGTAATCTCCTACCCATCCGTTACGAGAAGCATCATAATCACCATTACGTCTCATAGGTGTAAAGCTTGCCCACTCTACGATATCTACCTTGCAGTCAATACCAAGCTGTGCCCATGCTTCCTGTAAGTATTCAGCAACTACCTTGTGGTAACCAGTATCATTTGTAGAGTAAGTAATGGAAGGAAAACCTTCACCGTCAGGGTAACCAGCATCTGCTAACAGCTGTTTCGCTTCTTCAAGGTTTTCTTCGTAAGTTGTTGTATCAATGTAAGGCTGTCCGCCGTTTGCACTGTCGATGAACTGACTTCCGTCTGTATCAACCCAGCCAGGACCCATGAAGTTGCTTGCCGGTGAATAAGTACCCTGCATCAATGTGTTTGCAACGTATTCACGGTCAATGGCAAGGCTTAATGCCTTACGAACTCTAGCGTCTGTGAAAGGCTCTCTCTGTGTATTAAGACTCAGATAGTAAGTACCGATAATAGGATCAACATAGAAATCGCTGCTTCCAGATAAGGAAGGAATCTCCTCTGTAGGAACATCCTTAATCATCAGAACTTCGCCTGTCTGGTATGCACTATAAGATGCGTTTGCATCCTCGATCAGATTCCATTTGATACCGTCTAATTTGATTGCATCAGCATTCCAGTAGTTGGTGTTCTTGCTCATAAGGATATGAGATCCAGGCACCCACTCTGAAATGTAGAAAGGTCCATTGGAAATATATGTCTCTGCTGCAGTTGCCCATGCATCGCCGTTTGCTTCAACGGTTGCCTGCTGTACAGGGCTCAATGTGGCAAATGCTGCAAGGCTGCCAAAGTAGGAGCAAGGACTTGTCAATGTAACAACTAATGTCTTGTCGTCTGTTGCTTCTACCTGAAGCGCATCCAGATTACCGGCAGTAGCCTCGCTAAATCCTGCTACCATACCAAGAACAGTTTCTGCGTAAGGAGCCGCTACCATAGGGTCGCACACTCTCTTCCAGCTGTATACGAAATCGTTTGCTGTAAGGTCAGAACCATCAGACCATTTTAATCCATCTCTTAAATGGAAGGTCCATGTAAGACCATCCTCACTTGTTTCCCAAGTTTCTGCCTGTCCGGGAGCAAGCTTTCCTTCCTCGTCTACCGTCAAAAGGCATTCAAAGGAATGCAGCAGCATGTTGCCGCCGTCTACCGCACTGTTAAGTGCAGGGTCAATTGTTTCAGGGTCAGGACCCACCTGAACGGAAAGAATCTTCTCTCCAGTTGCAGTTGTGCCAGCTGCATCTGCATTTTCAGTGTTTTCAGAACTTTCTGTTCCCTGTGCATTGTCTGTGGACTGTGAATCAGCCCCCCCTCCGCAGGCTGTGAGACCAGCTACCATAGTCACTGCCAGCAGAAGTGCAATTACTTTCTTTTTCATAATTCTCCTCCTTATTTTCTGTTATATTACTAATACAAGCATCAACTTAAGATGCTTATATCGGTTTACCACATTTAATTGCACTTGTCAATATGATGACAAGCCGCAAAATGCCCTTTTTCCAGCTCTTTCCACTCTGGGCACTGGTTCGCACACTGTTCATCTGCGTAAGGACACCTTGTTCTGAACCGACAGCCGGAAGGCGGATTTAACGGACTTGGAACATCTCCCTCCAGAACGATACGCTCGCTTGCCTTCGCCGTCTTAGGATCCGCAATGGGAATCGCGGAAATCAGACTCTTTGTGTAGGGATGAAGGGGTCTTGTTATCAGCTCGTAACTGTCTGCAAGTTCTACCATTCTTCCCAGATACATAACACCAATCCTGTTGGAAATATGTTTCACCGCAGAAAGGTCATGGGCAATAAACAAATAGGTCAACCCCATTTCTTCCTGCAAATCTTCAAACATGTTGATGACCTGCGCCTGAATGGAAACGTCCAGCGCCGAAATCGGCTCATCGCAGACGATGAATTCCGGCCTCACCGCAAGGGCCCTTGCAATTCCCACACGCTGCCGCTGTCCTCCGGAAAACTCATGGGGATAGCGGTTCGCATGCTCGGAATTAAGTCCTACACGCCGCAGCATCTCTATAATAATGTCATATCTTTCCTTTTTATTTGCCGCCATTTTATGCACGTCAATGGCTTCCCCCACAATATCACCAATGGTCATACGGGGATCCAGACTTGCATAGGGATCCTGAAAAACAATCTGCATCTTCTTTCTGTAAGGAAGCATATCCACATACTGTTTTTTCTCAACATCAAAAATGACTTCATTGTCATAAACAAACCGCCCACCTGTGGGTTCATATAGCCGAAGCAAGGTCCGTCCTGTGGTGGTCTTTCCACAGCCGGATTCTCCAACAAGACCTAAAGTCTCTCCTCTTTCAATGGTGAAGGAGACATCATCCACAGCCTGAACATATTTCTTATTCTTTCCAAAACCGCCGGCAGGAAAATATTGGCGTAAATGCTCAATCTGCACTAATTTCTCACTCATTTGCGGCTCCTTTCTCCTGAGATGCATTCTCATATTCTTCCTTCTGATTCAGCCAGCATTGGGTATAATGAATTTCTCCGAAATTGGTCACCGGAGGCATTTCCCTTAAGCAGATCTTCATACATGCATCACATCTGGGCGCAAAAGGACATCCCTTAGGGGGATTGAGCATATCCACCGGTGTTCCCTCGATGGGCACCAGCCGCTCATGCTCTTTGGTATCTAATCTTGGAATAGACCGAATCAGCCCTTTGGTGTACTGATGCTTCGGTTCATAAAAAATATCTTCAGTCGTTCCGTATTCTACGATTTTTCCCGCATACATTACGGCAATTCTTTCACACATACTGGCAACCACACCTAAATCATGGGTAATCATAATGATTGCCATGCCCAGTTTATCTTTTAACTCCATCATCAGTTCCAAAATCTGCGCCTGAATGGTCACATCAAGGGCTGTAGTGGGTTCATCTGCGATCAAAAGCTTAGGTTCACAGGCAAGGGCAATTGCAATCATGACCCTCTGTCGCATACCTCCAGACAATTCATGAGGATACTGCTTCAGTCTTTTTTCCGGTTCGTTGATTCCAACCAGTTCAAGCAGTTCCTTGGCACGCTCCTTCGCCTGTGCCTTGTTCTTATCTGTATGAAGCAGGACAGCTTCCATAATTTGATTTCCTATGGTGTAAACAGGATTTAAGCTGGTCATAGGATCCTGGAAAATAATAGAAACCTCATTCCCCCTGATCTTACGCATTTCCTTGTCTGACATCTGCTCGATCTGATGCCCATTAAAATAAAGGCTTCCACCAATCAGCTTGCCAGGATGGGCTGTCAGTCCCATAAGACTGTATGCCGTCACAGATTTGCCAGAACCGCTCTCTCCAACGATTCCTAAGACTTCGCCTTCCTTCAGAGAGATGGACACATCATTCAGCGCCTTCACCTCACCTGCAGGGGTAAAAAAAGACAGTCGTTCATTTTTTATATCAACAAGATATTCTGACATATTCTAAAACCGCCCTTCCTAATGTTTTAATTTCGGATCGAATGCATCCCGCAGCCCATCGCCGAACAGGTTGAAACTCAAAATGATAAGACTGATTAATGCTGCCGGAATAAAAAGCAAATAGGGATAGGTATTAATACCATTCAAAGCATCGCTTGCAAGGCTTCCAAGTGAGGGCAGCGGCACAGCCACACCCATGCCCAAAAAGCTTAAAAAACTTTCCGTAAAAATAGAAGAAGGAATCTGCAAAGTAGTAGTTACAATCAGGGTACCTATACAGTTTGTCAGCAAATGCTTTCTGATAATCTTTCCGTTTCCAACGCCCAGCGCCCTTGCCGCAGTAACATATTCGCTTTCCTTGAGCGTCAAAATCTGACTTCTTACCATACGCGCCATGCCTACCCAGTAAAGAAGCGCAAATACAATAAAAATACTGATCAGGTTTTCACCCACTACGCCCACCCAGGAAAATCCCGGCACCTCTTTAAGTCCCTGCAGGGGCGCCTTCAGCGCAAAAGATAAAAGCACGATCAAAAGGATATCCGGTATGGTATAGATAATATCCACAATACGCATCATAATAAGATCCACCCATCCGCCAAAGAAAGCTGCCACAGAACCATAGATTGAACCAATAACTAAGATAATCACTGTTGCTATCAAACCTACCATCAGCGAAATCCGGCTTCCCATCATAACACGAATGGCATAGTCACGCCCCATCTTATCCGTCCCGAAAATATGGGGGAACACCTTTTCCCCTGCATCGATTCTCGCCTGCTCCTCCGCGGAATATTCCATGGGGGCAAGATGATTGGCTCCTTTAAACTGCTCTTTGTAATTATAAGGATAAAATGCTGGAACGATAAAGGAAAAGATCATGACCAGCACAATGACTACAAGACTCACCATTGCCACCTTATTCTTTACCAGACGGCGCATACCATCCTTCCAGAAGCTGACGCTCTCGCGCATGATAATCTGGCTCTGCTTTTCCTCCTCAGTAGCCGGAAGGAAATCCTCCGGTTTTAGTTTTAATTGAAAACTCAATGGATTCTGCTTCATAATCTACTCCTTACTTCAATTTGATACGGGGATCTACCAGCTTGTAAACGACATCTACCACAACATTCATAATAATGATCAAGGTAGCAAGGAAAATGGTGGTTCCCATAATCAATGTATAATCACGTCCGCTGATAGCGCCGATAAATTCTCCTCCAAGTCCCGGAATAACGAAGATCTTCTCCACAACAAAACTTCCCGTCACCGTATAGGCAAGCATGGGACCCACATAAGTGACCACCGGCAGAATCGCATTTCTCATCGCATGCTTGAATAAAATCCAGAAGCCAGCAACACCCTTTGCCCTCGCTGTACGCATATAATCCTGCCCAAGCACGTCCAACATGGAGGACCGCATCAGCCTCATAATATAGGCAGTTGGATAAAACGAAAGCGCAATGACCGGCATAATATAATGCTTCCAGCTGGTAAGCCCCATGGTAGGGAGCAGCCTTAAATTAACCCCCAGCACATAAAGAAGCAGCGTACAGATTACAAAGCTGGGAACCGCAATACCGCAGGTAGAAATCACGCTGATTAGGCTGTCAAGGAACTTTCCTCTCTTTAACGCCGCCATACAGCCAAGCGGAATACCCAGACACAAAGCAACAAGCACGGAAACTCCTCCGACCCTTGCCGATACCGGGAACTTCATCTTGATAATAGACATAACGGTACGTCCCCTCTGTTTCAAACTATCTCCAAAATCTCCATGCAGAGCATCCGCCATATATGTAAAATATCTTTGAATCAAAGGTTTATCCAGGCCATATTTTGCCTCCAGCGCTGCCGTTGCCTGCGGGCTGATCGCCTTCTCTGACAGGAATGGTCCTCCGGGAACCATATTCATCAGAAAGAAAGTAAGGGTCGCAACCGCCCAAATCGTCACAATTGCAAGCAAGATTCGTTTTACCACATACTTTAACATACTAAAGTCTCCTTTTTAAATAAAATAGAAAGCCGTATTTTCATGCTTTCTATAAGTTCGCCTCACGCGAAAAAAGAAAGGAACTACAGTGTTTTCCACCAAACCCCATCGTCCCCTAAAAATCTTTTTTATCGTATCAAAAAAAAGCCCAATTTGTCAAGCCTTTCCACGATTTTCCTACAGCCTTTCCTACAGACTCTTTTCGTAGCACCACCACTCCTCTCCATACATTCTGCATTCACCTACAAGGTCGAAATCGAGCCGGTTATAAGAACGAATTGCCTTTTGATTGCTTTTACATACAATAAAATGTACACTTTTCATTTCCCGGCGCCGCAATTCATCCATTCCATGTTGAAGCAGCTTTCTGGCTATCCCTTGATTTTGGTCTGCAATCCTAACGCCCAGCCGGGACAATTCTGCCCCAGGTTTTAATGATTCCTTCCAGCACGGAAGGCTTTCAACCGCATCATCCTGGTCGATTGAAATCACACCCACGATTTCTCCTTTGTCATCCTTCATACAAAACAATCCGTCTCTTGCCAGATCGCCTTCAATATCCTCATCCCCCGGATAATCACAAGTCCATGCACAACATTCTGTACCGACCAAAGAACGGTACAGAGCAAGAATCTCCGCTTTATCCTTCCTTTCCGCTCTTACAAATTTCATATTCTCCTCTTTTACTACACATCAAATTCCTGTTTATATACTTCGTTTACTTTTATGTAAGATCATACAATTGCATTGTTTCCCGATTTCTAAATTCGTGTTTCTCATAGTAGCCTATCAGCTCATCTCCGTCCCGAAGCGCTACCATGTAAACATCTTTATTCTGTTTTTCATTGTAGAATGTATATACCAGATTGTGCTCCAAAGAGGCGGCAAACCAATCCACCACCTGTTTGATCTTTTCTGTCGATTTTGAATTGTGACAGTTTAACAGGCTTTGCCCAATCAGCTTTTCGCCTCCCCACTTCTCATAATTTTTGACTGCTGCCGGATTCATGTAAATGATTTCATGCTCCAAATTACAGATTACGACTGCGCTCCTGTCCTGATCAATGATACTTTTAAAAAACATACCTATCCTCCCTAAAACTCATGATTGATTTTCTAATTCGTCAGCTTTAATCTCCATAAAATCCAGCCATGCCTTCGTAAGCGGCATGGCGTTCACGGCAAATTACAATATATCCTTTTCTGTCCAGCCATTTATCCTCTTGTATCGCTCTGCAAGATTAGCCAACCTCTCTTCCAGTGCCTCATTATCAATGATGTGCATGATTTCAAAGTGTTTAATCGTCTGCGCCTCCTTCCTTCGTTCTATTTACTAACATTGTGGCACATACGACGGAATTATATTCTTGAAAAATTCTACACTTTTCCATGTCATTCTGGAAGAAGCATACAAGGATATACACAGCGCACTGCATATATCCTGTTTCCATATTGGGACAAAGGGGTAAGCCCGTCCTTGATCGGGTCCATGCAGTAAAACATCCCATCCTCCGCCTTTACGATTAATACATAATGGAACTTAAAAAGACCGCCCGTGCGCACTCTGGCAATCAGATACTTACCATCTTTCAGGCATTCTGTTAGTAGTTCCTCCGTCACTTCCGCAAAAACATCCGCTTCATATTTTCCCGTCTTCCTGAGCCTCTCCCATAGAAGGTTTCCCTCCCCGTCATATACATTCTGCGCAGCAAATTCTTCATTTAGCGCGCGGGGTGTGCTTTCCTCCCCCATCATACTGACTGCTGAGGCAATGCAGCACACAAACGAGCAATAATAGCTTCACGATATCTTGCATGATTGGGCATACCCGCTCCGCCGTTTTTCGGCAGCTTGAGCTTGATCAGACTGCCATTTTTCATAGTAATCGAACAATTAACATCCCCCATACCCGCTTTCTTAAGGACGCAGCTTTGGATCTCTGCAAGCGGGAAGCAATTACCGATATCCTGTATCGGAATACAGGCGTCAATTTCCACAGCAGTCCCCTCTGGCAAATCCGGGACATCGTCAAATTTATAAAAGTGTTGGTACTGCTTGCATTCAGAAAGTATCAAATAATGCTGGGTAATACCAACATATACTTCAAATTTAGCACACTTCCCTTTGGTCACCTGAAGTGTCGTGCCGTTTTCATCCGGCATAAGCTTTTCGCCATCAAAGCTGCACTTTCCGAAGACCTGCTTAATTTCTGTCTGAATTCCCACACTATATATACCCGCCATCAGTGTTTCGTAGTCAGGAAGGTGTTTTTCTAACGCAAACATCATCTTTTTCTCATCACAAATACCGAAATCCCCTTTACTGAATTTTACAATGGCAGGAACAATGTATCCGAATGCCAGCACAAGGAAAAACACACCCAAAAGCACTATGATATTATACACCGTAACGGTTCTGTCACCCACATAATTATCTTTATTAGAAATGCCCATATATAAAACAAATCCTATACACGAAAAGGCGATGCCCAAATAAATCAACAATATGGCAATTAACTTCCCTTTCGTTTTCATAATCATTTTTCTTTCGTTCATCTCTCTCCTCCACACTGCCTTGCAAGTTCCAATTGCGATACACATTTTCTGCCAAAAGTCATTTGAAATATTATAACACATCTTCTTCCTTGAAATCACCATATATTTTCTAATATAGATTCAAATTATCATCTTCTATAATTGAAACAAAATTACAGCAAGTAATTATTTTCACGGTTTGCAATCTGTAAAGCAACTAATTTATAGGTCGCATATCCTCCCATAACCAACGGCTCTGCATTGCAAATTTCTTTTGCTTCTTCACGGCTTTCTGTTTTTAGGATATACATACCCGCCATTTTTGGATAACCTTTAAAGACACCACAGATTTCCAGCTTTCCTTCCTCGTCCAACTTTCTTATATTCTCAACGTGTTCCATAACTACCTTTTTTGTCATCTTATTATAGGTCTTACTTTTCTCAATCAGCATCATGTACATCAACTTTTCCATACGATATTCTCCTTTATATTTTTTGATTTTACACTAAAGCATTATCATACATTCATCCAGCAATGTCTTTTTCAAACACTTTGTTCATAGCATCCTCCCTTGCATTTTATTGTTATGTTGCATTTGATACATAGATAGTCTATCATATGATGGTGATAAAACATATCACCATTTGAAAAGGAGTTCTCCATATCAAAGCGTGCCATTCCGCCTTTACTTAAATCCATGTTTCATATTGCCGTAAACCGCCATGCCGCAACAATACGGTATTCATCCATGCATTCCGAAAGCATACACACCATTATGAATTATATCAGCATTATCCAAAAATATTTTTTTTGTCACACAGACAAAAGAGCGTTGTCTAATTATATAGGAGGTAAAAATCTATGATTAATAAAACGAATAAAGAAATCCAGGCTTTAGTGGATAAAGCCACCGCAGGAGATAAAAAATCACTTGAAACGCTTGTTGCAAGTGTGCAGGACATTGTATTTAATTTATCTCTGCGCATGCTTGGTACATTTGCAGATGCGGAGGATGCAACGCAGGACATTTTATTGAAAATGATTACACATTTATCCTCTTTCAAAGGTGACAGCTCATTTACAACGTGGGTATTCAGTATTGCGGCGAATCATCTGAAAAATTACAAAAAGCATATGTTCGCCCACTATCCGTTGAGTTTTGAATATTATGGAGACGACATAGAAAACGGAAAAATACAGGATGTGCCAGATTTAACGCAGAATGTGGAAAAGGATATATTAGCGGAAGAATTGAAAATGTCCTGTACCAATGTGATGCTGCAATGCCTTGATGTGGAAAGTAGATGTATTTTCATATTGGGTACGATGTTTAAAATTGACAGCCGTATCGCAGGAGACATTTTGGAAATGAACCCAGAAGCATACCGTCAACGACTTTCCCGAATACGCAAAAAAATGGCAGACTTCCTTGGACAGTATTGCGGAGAATATGGCAGCGGCAAATGCAAATGTAAAGACAGAGTGGATTATGCAATACAAAGCCATAGGATTAACCCGTCGCAACTGGATTATATGACAGCTACGGAAATCTCCATTAAGACCATGATAGATGTGAAAAATGCGATGGAAGATATTGACGATTTATCACAGGACTTCTCGTTTTGTAAGCCCTACCAATCTCCCGAACGCACAAAACATCTGATACAGGAATTTCTAGATTCCACACAACTTTCCATTATCCAGAAATCATAAAGGAGAAAACAGACTATGAATACACAGTTCATGATTGATTACTTATCAGCATTGAGCATGAATAACAACCGTGAATGGTATCACGCAAACAAAGCTGACTATAAAAAAGCAAATACCGAATTTGAAGAATTATTGCAGACATTGATGCTGGAAATTGGAAAATTTGACAGCAGCATTTTACATAGCAATCCGAAAGACCTTACATTTAAGATTGTAAGGGATACCCGCTTCAGCCATGACAAATCGCCTTATAATCCTGCGTTTCGCGCCCATATTTCCTCTAAAGGGAAACTGCCCATTCCTGTAGGATATTATCTTATGATCAAGCCCGGAAATCAGTCTTTTTTAGGAGGAGGCTTGTTTGCAGACATGTTCAAGGATGCAACCACAATGATACGGGATTATATTTCTCAGAATGGCGAAGATTGGGAACAGATTATACATGAACCAGCGTTTGAAAAATATTTCACTGTACAGGGAACGGCATTAAAGAATGTCCCTGCGGGATATGAAAAAGAGCATCCTCAAGCAGAATACCTAAAATTTAAGAGTTGGTACCTGGAATATCCGCTAAAAGACGAAGAATTGAAAGATGTAGAAATATTTCTTGCAAAGGCAGCAGAACTTTTCCGAATCATGAAACCTTTTAACGACTATCTGAACAAGGCACTTGCGGGCTTCCAGATGCCTTCACGATAACAAAATACTCAAATAAAGGAGATACTATGATGCCATAGAATCATAATCAAATATGACGGATTTCTTCTGCCCCGTGAATCCTTCATTCAAATGTTGGGAGAAGATTTCCGTCCTTACAAAATCCTTATTAAAATAGTCAATGTATCTTTATGCCGCTTATATGGCTTCCCATCTAGCGCATGTAAATCGTATTTTTTCTATTCACTTTTCTAAAACTTAATGTTCAAATATCCATCTTCAAATTTAGCTCCTGTAATCTCTTTTTCCGCAAATTCGACCGGGATTGGAAATCTTCGACTCTCATTTCTCACACCCACGACCAGCTCATTTTTATCCTGTTCCAATCTCAATTCTTCTTTATCTGCAAATGGCAGATAAATCTTAAGATAATTTTCTTTATTATTGATACTATAAATCTCCTTTTTAAATAGGACATCGTCAGGGTCAATCTCTTCAAAAATATAATCCCCAACTTTACGCAATACATCTAACGTACGCAGTTCCTGTTGTTGTAGTTCAACATAAAAACGCGGCACTTCGCTGAAGCTTTCTTTTATTTCTTGCAAAGCGTCCTCCTGTAATTGTATCCATTTATTAAAATATCCTTCCATTGCCTTTGCTGGATATATATGATTTACAATAATGGCATCCACATTATAATGATATAAATACAAGCAAGTAAAATTTCTTTTTGCTTCCTTCATTACAATCTTTTCCGGCGTAGTTACCACACGTAGACTTACAACTTCTTTATTCAACATGAAGTCTTGCAGACGTTGCATTTTATCCATTAAATATTCAATATCATCAAACACATGATCCTTAGGCATAGGAATTTTCATAGCGTTTTCTACAACTGTTCCTATCGATTTTACCGCTGCTCTTTTTACCGGCAATACCTTTTTTAACATACCAGACAGTCTTTCTGGATATTTAAGTAAAGCTAACGTTTCACCTGTGGGTGCACAATCCACGATAATGGTATCGTATTCTCCACTTTCATACACATCCAAAATTTTAAACATAGAAAACAATTCTTCTAACCCCGGAAATACCAATAACTCCTCTGCCTCTATTCCACTTCCACCTTTCAACGTAAGAAGCTGCTTAAAGTAATCTTTTAGGTTCCCCCAGCTCTTTTCACTTTCATACACTGTATCTATTTCCATTGCATACAAATTATCTGCAAGCTGCGTCGGCTCCTTATCTATTTTGCTGTCAAAAGAATCTCCTAAGCTATGCGCCTGATCTGTACTCATCACAAGCACCTTTTTTCCATTCTTTGCTATCTTACATGCTGTTGCAGCTGCCATACTGGTCTTTCCAACGCCGCCTTTTCCTGTATAAATAATCACTCTCATCTCTTATCTTCCTTTTAAATTCAAAATTGTCAAAGCTACTTTCCAACCCAATTATGCAATATCAACTTTTTTAACATTTGATGTTTGTTCATGACTTTGCTCATCTCTGCAAGCATCACCCCTATTGCAATTTTTCAACAGTTCTGCAGCGACTTCCATAACCATCATTTTTATTTCTTTTTCAATCACATCCAAATGTTCGCCAATTTCCTCCGAAAACAACGCC
Source organism: Lachnospiraceae bacterium (assembly GCA_029054245.1). Lineage (GTDB taxonomy): Bacteria > Bacillota > Clostridia > Lachnospirales > Lachnospiraceae > Suilimivivens. Next base: position 283,795 of record JAIDFQ010000041.1, read on the forward strand.
CGAATGGCTTTTCTCTGATATTCTCCCGCTATTTTCATTCTATTTAACATTTCCTGATTCATCATGGTCATTTCCTTTCTCGAATATAATACTCAATTTTCCTTCATCAAACTTCGCCCCTGCAACCACATAATTCCGAAGTATATTCGGAAGCGGAATATTCCGCTTAAAATTCCCTATTTTAACCACAATATCCGTAGTTGCCTGATACAAGTCAATGCTCGATTTATCTGCACAAGGTAAAAAAACATCTAATTGATATCCCGTTTCAATCTGTTTAAAACTTTCTCTTTCTGTAATGATTTTCTTTGCAAAAACCTCATTTCCCGATAATACATCTTCTACAATTCTTCTGATATTCTCTACTCCCCTCAATTCTTCGTCGTACCAGGGTATTTCATAAATTGGCAGTGCAGAAAAGCTTTCTTTCAAATAAGTGATATATTCCTTTTGAATTTTAATCCACTGATTGAAGAAATCATTGTTAATATCCTTTGGAAGAATTCGATTGATATAGAGTCCATCCACATTGAAATTATAAAGGTTCATATACATATAATTGCGTTTCGTTTCCTCCACAACCATTTTTTCAGGAGTAGTTACAATCCTTATGCTTGTAACATCCCGGTTCTTTAATAATTCCTGTAGTTCTATTATTTTCAGATACATTTTCTCAATATCATTCATGGCATTTTTGTTTGGCATCTCAACCTTAAACACCATTTTTGAAATGGGCGCTAACATTCTCACCCCTATTTTCCCTATCGGAAAAAGCTTTTCCATATACCACGAAAGCAATTCCGGAAACTTCAGCAATGCAAGCGTTTCCCCCGTAGGCGCACAGTCAACGATCATTCTCTCGTATCTTTCGTCACGATAAATGTCAGCAATTTTAAGCAATGAAAACAGTTCCTCCATCCCCGGCACCATCCCCATATCCAAAAGACTATAATCGCCGGTCTCTGAAAGCAGATTTCCCAAATACTTCATGATATCAGCGAAATCATTTTCCATGACATATTCCGGATCAATCTCATAAAGATCTAAATCAGGCAGCACATTTTCCACTTCTTTTCCCAATCTGCGCTCAAATAGATCGCCCAGATTATGAGCCATATCTGTGCTAACAAGTAATGTCTTTTTTCCTTCTGCTGCACTCTTGATTGCATGAGCCGCTGCAACACTGCTTTTCCCTACGCCGCCTTTTCCTGTAAAAAAGTAAATCTTGCTCATTTCATTCTCCTTCCACAATACTTCCCATGTAGAATAATTCTTTTCTCGAAGTATTTATTTTTTTATAAGGCAGCCACAAGCCGCCTTATATTTATTACTATTCAATCGTAATTTTTCGTATCTTTTTCGGAGTTTCTTCTTTCTTTTTCTCCTGTCTTAAAATCTCCTTTACTTTCGTCGTAATTTTGTAAAAGAGATCCATCTCTTCTTTTGTGAAGGAACTCATAATCTTCATAGCATAATACATCAATTCATTGATTAAATTCTGAAACTGTGCCATTCCTTTTTCACTAAATTCAATCAACACCACTCTTTTATCTTCTTGGGAACGAGTTCTGACAATTAATCCATTATTTTCCATGCGATTAATAATTCCTGTTGCCGTATTGAGAGGTACATGGATGTATTCTGCAATTTCTGTCATATTCACTTCGCTTTTTTGATAAAGCAGCCACAAAATCAGAACTTCGTTTTTAGAGCAGCTAAGAAATATATTTTCCCATATATCAGAAGACAATAGCTCCTTTACTTCTTCTATGTAATCCCTAATCATCTGAAATGTCTCTTGAGATATTCCATAGTCATTCAGCTTCATGGCAGCTCCTGTAATCTTGTCTTTTAAAATATTTCGCACATCGAATTATTTTAATTCTACAACCGAAGCGTTTTTTTGTCAATCTTTTTTATGTCATACCCTTGTGTCATAAAACAATAGTACCTATACTCCGCTTCCATAACACTCTTTATATCCTTTTTGTATATGCCAACCCCCACACACTGGGAGGGTTGATTTAACCCTCAGTAAAAGGTATAAACCCCGGCCGCAAATACGTATATTTTTCACGGATTTCCTCTGCCTGTCCTTCGCTGATGGGATCAGCGTTTTCAGCATCATACTCGGACTCTTTGGAATAAAACCAAGGGTGTTCTGTATCTTTCGCAGCATCATAAATAACCGATTCTACCAAATTCAGTTTCAAACCATCAAAGGTATAATAAGAATAATTTGAATTGGCGGCGCCGCCAGAACCCTCGTTCGCAATCATGCCATTGCTGCACAAATAGTATCTGTTCCGTTCCCATCCGTCCAGTACATGAATCAGTTTCCCATCAGACACTGTATAGACATCATAGACAATCCCATCCCATGAATCGTCCGTACTTTCTTCATCCGACACATTTGCCCCAAAGATCAGTTCCTTCGTCCCGTCGCCGTCCAAATCCTCGATCATATAGCCCAGGATACCATAATCCCAATCTTTTTTCATATAGATGACACTGCTGAAATCGTAACCTTCTGGCACTTCCCCATTATTCTTTATGACGCATCCCCGTGCTGCTGCAATCAGATCTCCGTAATAGTCCTGTCCCTGCCCTTCTGTCGTCTGATTTTCTCCAATGGGCTGCATCATACTCTGATAGGCTGTGTCCGATGACAAATAATACAGCTTTTCTACCGGATAGTCCTGTGTATTGCTGTATTGTCCATTAAACTCCTGCATCAGCTTTCCTTCTGCGCTGTAGCCGGTTCCATTCCATCTGTAAATCCGTGTATCATAACATGTCTCGCCATTTAAATCATAGGTTGCTACAATGGCCAGACCCGCTGCACCATCCCCGCCAATCGTTACCGTGTCAAAAAAATATATTTCAATGAATTTACCAATCGGAACGTTATTATCCCGCACATCCGGGAAAATATAGTCCGCCTTTTCCAACGGATAATAATCCAACTCCGACATTGGCTTTCCGAAATCCGATACTTTACCGCCTTCCTTAAAAAAACACAGCCTATAATCTTCACCATCATGTCCAGGCAACGTATAAGCCAGAGTGCCGGATCCGATACCGCTCAAATTTCCTTGCATCAACCCCTGCATCTGTACGGCTGACGTAGCATCCTGTCCGTTTCCATTTGTTCCGCCGTTGTGTACATCCGCCGCCTGTCCGTCGACCAAAGTCACACTTTCTGCTGTGTACTGTCCATCAGCCGAAGCTGGCGCTTCTTCCGACACATTCACAATGCCTTCCGCCCTTTCTTCGCCATCCACATCCGTCTTTTCCTCCTGTCCTACGGCGCATGCACACAAAAAAGCCACACACGCCAGTGCGCAGACTGCTGTCACTTTTTTCTCATCTCTTGTTTTCCTCCAATCCTGCGTAAGCATAGTTTCCCATAACTCTCCACCAAGCATATGATTCCTTGGTGAATGCTGCTTACTTAAATTATCGGCATTATTATAAAATAATGATGGTAAATGCAGTAAAATCGCTTTAACATGAAGTAAATTGGCAGTCGTGAAGTCAGGAGGGCAAGCTAAGAGTCAGGCGCTATCTTTCTTCTAATTTTATACAAAGCAGAGGGAAGGGGTAAGGAAAATGATAATTGAACGAAATAGGGTAAAGGGATTTTAAGCAACGTGCTTTCGGGCAAATTTGTTTTTTTAGACATTTCCCCTATTGTCATAAAATTTACTATCAACACAGCACAGAAAGAGTGCGGTGTCAGAAATAATTGAGAACAAGAGTGACGCAAGTAAAAATTTGATAGAAATATGCGTGTAATTGTGGTATTCTGCTAAAGGTACAAATTCTTATTTTATGCCTATGGAGAAAAATGAAGATGAGTAAAGTGAGTAAAGATTTTATAATATGCACTTTTTCTATATTGATGGTTTGTTGGGGCGTGTATATGATTTGTAGTTATAACGGTATTTCATTAAATGACAATTATGCATTGTATATACCCTATTTATTAGCAGGCTGGTCACCAACCATTGCATCTTATATTGTGTTAAAGAAAAATAAACAATTTGATAGTTTTAAGGGATGGGTAAAAAATGTTTTTGATTTCAAACATAATGCTTTATCATATTTGTTCGTAATTGGCTTGAGTGTTTTGTTCATTTTGCCTCAATGTCTTATTGCAGGCTATGATAATGGTGCACCATTCTTTGCAATTATTGTGATGATGCCTATGATGTTAATACTCGGAGGACTAGAAGAAGCAGGATGGCGTTATATTTTACAGCCAGATTTGGAAGAAAGACGCTCATTTGTTACATCAACGATAATTGTCTCATTGATATGGTGGCTATGGCACTACCCATTGCTTTATATACAGGGTCTATTGCAAGGAAATCATTATTTTGCTTTTGGAATACGCGTACTTGGATTAAGTTTTGCATTAGCATGTATCAGAAAATGCACAAAGAGTGTTTGGCTATGCGTTTTATTACATTGTATTGTTAATTCATTGTTAGGGATTTATAAGATACGCGAGAATATTTTAAGCAATATTGTTACGACAGTAATATTGATTGCAGCTTCTTTTATAATTATAACAATAGATGAAAAGAGGCTGTAAAAAATCTTGTGTCTATGGGGGAAAATCTTTCCTGATATGAATCAGATATGTAGAAATTTGCTGTCG